>NZ_JAJDFX010000002.1:0-1465817 GCF_024704385.1 Cellulomonas sp. P24 | reverse complement strand
AGATGGGGGCGTCGATCGGCGAGATCTCCCAGAACGCGAACGCTGCCGCGCGGATCGCTGCGGACGCGGTGCGGGTCGCCGAGACGACCAACCAGACCGTCGCCGCCCTCGGCGCCTCGTCCGCCGAGATCGGCAGCGTCGTCAAGGTCATCACGGCGATCGCCGAGCAGACGAACCTGCTGGCGCTCAACGCGACGATCGAGGCCGCGCGGGCCGGGGACGCCGGCAAGGGCTTCGCGGTCGTCGCCGGCGAGGTCAAGGAGCTCGCCCAGGAGACCGCCCGGGCCACCGGTGACATCTCCGACCGCGTGGAGTCCATCCAGACCGCCGTCCAGGAGGCCGCCGCCGAGATCGCCGAGATCGCCGAGATCATCGGGCGCATCAACGACTACCAGGTGACGATCGCGGGTGCGGTCGAGGAGCAGACGGCGACGACGTCGGCGATGGCCGAGAGCGTGTCGAGCGTCGCCGACCACAGCCGGACGATGGTCACGAACCTCGAGGAGGTCGGTCACGGCACCGCGGAGACCACCCGTGAGCTCGAGACGATCCGTTCCGAGGCCCGCGAGCTCGTCGGGACCTCGGCCGGGCTGAAGTCCGCGGTGACGGTGTACCGAGCCTGAGGCTGCCTGAGACCTTGCGCCGCCGGAAGCGGAGCGTCGGGCGGGATCCGGGCCGCTCCGGTGGGCGGTCCGGCGCCCGGGGGAAGCCGGGCCTCGGGGTGGCTGCGGCTGTCGGTGGGTGTCGGTGGGTGTCGGTGACGTTGCCTAGGCTAGAGGTGCCATGACGTCGCTCTTCGAGAACCTCCCCCTGCCCGGACTCGGCCCCACCGCAGCAGCCCGCCTGCCCGTGGTCGCGCCGCGTGACGACGACGAGCTGCGTGACGCCGACGACGTCCCTGAGTCCTCCGCGCGCAGCACCACGTCCGTCGGCGGAGAGGGACGCGACGAGTCGCTCGGCGACCGGCCGTCCGGTCGCTCCACGACCGGGGCCACGGGCCGGCCCGACGCCGAGGAGGCCGCGCGCCTGCTCGTCGGGCTGAACCCCGAGCAGCGTGCCGCCGTCCTGCACGCCGGCGGTCCGCTGCTCATCGTCGCCGGCGCGGGCTCCGGCAAGACGCGCGTCCTGACCCACCGGATCGGTCACCTGCTCGCGACCGGGCGGGCCCGGCCCGGCGAGATCCTCGCGATCACGTTCACGAACAAGGCCGCGGCGGAGATGCGCGACCGCGTGGAGGCACTGGTCGGCCCGGCCGCGAGGTCGATGTGGGTCTCGACGTTCCACTCGGCCTGCGTGCGGATCCTGCGCAAGGAGGCCGCGACGCTCGGACTTCGCTCCGGCTTCTCGATCTACGACTCCGCCGACGCGCAGCGCCTGCTGACGATGGTCTCCCGCGAGCTCGACCTCGACCCGAAGAAGTTCCCGGCGAAGGCGCTCGCCTCGAAGATCTCGGCCCTCAAGGACGAGCTCGTCGACCCCGAGACGTACGCACGGGTGTCGGGATCCGCCGCGGGGTCCGGGAACGACTTCGACGCGACGCTCGCCGAGGTCTACCAGCGGTACCAGACCCGGCTGCGGCAGGCGCACGCGCTCGACTTCGACGACCTCATCATGTCCACCGTCAACCTGCTGCAGGCGTTCCCGGCGGTCGCCGAGCACTACCGCCGACGGTTCCGGCACGTGCTGGTCGACGAGTACCAGGACACGAACCACGCGCAGTACACGCTCGTGCGCGAGCTGGCCGGTGAGACCGGCGAGCTGACCGTCGTCGGGGACTCCGACCAGTCGATCTACGCGTTCCGCGGTGCGACGATCCGCAACATCCTCGAGTTCGAGCACGACTACCCGAACGCCACGACGATCCTGCTCGAGCAGAACTACCGCTCGACGCAGACGATCCTCTCGGCCGCCAACGCGGTGATCTCCCGGAATCCCGGGCGTCAGCCCAAGCGGTTGTGGACCGACTCCGGCGACGGCGCCGCGATCGTCGTGTACGTCGCGGACAACGAGCACGAGGAAGCCCGGTTCATCGCCGAGGAGATCGACCGACTGGCCGACTCCGACGGGGTCCGGCCGGGCGACGTCGCGATCTTCTACCGCGCGAACGCCCAGTCCCGCGCCATGGAGGAGGTGCTGATCCGCGTCGGCCTGCCGTACAAGGTCGTCGGTGGCACCCGCTTCTACGAGCGTCGCGAGATCAAGGACGCGGTCGCGTACCTGCGCGCGATCGCGAACCCCGACGACGACGTCAACCTCCGGCGGATCCTCAACGTCCCCAAGCGTGGTCTGGGCGACCGGGCCGAGGCGATGGTGGCGGCCTACGCGGAGCGCGAGCGGATCTCGTTCGGTGCCGCGCTCGACCGTGTCGACGAGGTCCCCGGCGTCGCGACCAGGTCCCTGAACGCGCTGCGCACCTTCGCGGACCTGATGACGGACCTCCGCGCGCTCGCCTCGAGCGGTGCCGGGCCGGCGGAGGTGCTCGGTGCGGTCCTCGACCGGACCGGTTACCTCGCGGAGCTGCGCGGGAGCGACGACCCGCAGGACGCGTCCCGGGTCGAGAACCTTGCGGAGCTCCACGCGGTGGCGAGCGAGTTCGAGCAGAGCGAGCCGGAGGGTGACCTCGCGGACTTCCTCGAGCGGGTGTCCCTGGTGGCGGACTCGGACCAGATCCCCAGCCCCGACGCGGGCGGCGACGACGCGGCGCAGACCTCGACCGTGGACCAGGGCGTCGTGACGCTCATGACCCTGCACACCGCCAAGGGCCTCGAGTTCCCGGTCGTCTTCCTCACCGGGATGGAGGACGGGACCTTCCCGCACATGAGGTCCCTCGCCGACACCGACCAGCTCGCCGAGGAGCGGCGCCTGGCCTACGTCGGGCTCACCCGTGCCCGGGAGCGGCTGTACATCTCGCGCGCCGCCGTGCGCACGGCGTGGGGGGTGCCCAACGAGTTCCCGCCGAGCCGGTTCCTCGACGACCTCCCGGAGCACCTGCTGGACTGGCGTCGACGCGAGTCGTCCATGTCAGCGCTTCGCGGGCCCGGCGGGTTCGGGGCGGGCGGCTTCGGTTCCGGCGGGTACGGCTCTGGCGCGCACGGCTCGGGCGGGTACACCACCCGTGGCGCCGGTGGGCGCAGCGACACCGCGCGGAAGACGGGGGTGCCCGCGGCCGACGGTCCGCGCTTCGGCTCCGCGACGCCGCGTCCGGACGCCGAGGTCCCGAGCCTCGCGGTCGGCGACCGCGTGACGCACGACGCGTACGGCCTCGGCACCGTGGTCGGTGTCGAGGGCGGCGGCCCGAACGCGGTCGCAAAGGTCGACTTCGGCACCGAGGGCACCAAGCGGCTGCTGCTGCGGTACTCACCGGTCACCAAGCTCTGACGCGTCCGCCCGGCCGTCGATGTGGCCGAGCCAACATCTCTCGATGTGAAGATACTTGCGCGGCGCGGCTACGATCGGTCGGGGCGCTGCGGCCACCGAGGTCGCACGCGGGTCGACGGAAGGACCAAGCCAGGTGGACCTGTTCGAGTACCAGGCACGTGACATCTTCGAGAAGCACGGGGTTCCCGTGCTCGGCGGCGTGGTCGCCACGACACCCGAGCAGGCCCGCGCCGGAGCGGAGCAGCTGCTCGGCGGCAAGCCCGGTGTGGTCGTCGTCAAGGCGCAGGTCAAGACGGGCGGACGCGGCAAGGCCGGCGGAGTCAAGCTCGCGCGGTCGGCCGACGAGGCCGCCGAGAAGGCCGCCGAGATCCTCGGCATGGACATCAAGGGCCACACGGTCCACCGGGTCATGATCGCCGCCGGAGCCCAGATCGCCGAGGAGTACTACTTCTCGGTGCTGCTCGACCGCGCCGAGCGCCGGTACCTCGCGATGGCATCGGTCGAGGGCGGCGTGGAGATCGAGCAGCTCGCCGTCGAGCGCCCCGAGGCCCTCGCCCGCGTCGCCGTGGACCCGCTCGTCGGGATCGACGCCGCCAAGGCCGCGGAGATCGCCGCGACGGCCGGCTTCGACGCCGAGGTCGCGCCTCTGGTCGCCGAGGTCTTCCAGAAGCTCTGGACCGTCTACCAGGCCGAGGACGCCACGCTCGTCGAGGTGAACCCGCTCGTGCGCACCGAGGACGGCGCGATCGTCGCCCTCGACGGCAAGGTCACCCTCGACGAGAACGCGAGCTTCCGGCACGCCGACCACGCCGAGCTCGAGGACGTCGCCGCGGCCGACCCGCTCGAGGCCCGGGCCAAGGAGAAGGGCCTCAACTACGTCAAGCTCGACGGCGAGGTCGGCATCATCGGCAACGGCGCCGGGCTCGTCATGAGCACCCTCGACGTCGTCGCCTACGCCGGCGAGTCCCACGACGGGGTCCGGCCCGCGAACTTCCTCGACATCGGTGGCGGCGCCTCGGCCGAGGTCATGGCGAACGGCCTCGACATCATCCTCTCGGACCCGCAGGTCAAGGCGGTGTTCGTCAACGTCTTCGGCGGGATCACCGCGTGCGACGCCGTCGCCAACGGCATCGTGGCCGCTCTCGAGATCCTCGGTGACCACGCGACGAAGCCGCTCGTCGTCCGCCTCGACGGCAACAACGTGGCCGAGGGCCGCGCGATCCTCTCGGCGGCGGCGCACCCGCTCGTGACCCTCGCCGACACCATGGACGGTGGCGCCAACGCGGCCGCCGCCCTCGCCGCCGCCCGCCGCGACGCCGCCTGAGACCGCTGACGCAGAGACGAGAGAACTGACAGATGGCAATCTTCCTGACTGAGTCCTCCAAGGTCATCGTCCAGGGCATGACCGGCTCCGAGGGCCAGAAGCACACGGCCCGCATGCTCGCCTCGGGCACGACGGTCGTCGGCGGCGTCAACCCGCGCAAGGCCGGCACATCGGTCGACTTCACCGTCGGCGACAGCACCGTCGCGGTCCCCGTGTTCGGCACGGTGGCCGACGCGGTCGCCGCGACCGGTGCGGACGTCTCGGTGATCTTCGTGCCGCCGGCCCACACCAAGGCCGCCGTGATCGAGGCGGCGGACGCCGGTGTGCCGCTCGTGGTCATCATCACCGAGGGCATCCCGGTCGCCGACACGGCCGAGTTCTTCGCCTACGCCCAGGCCAAGGGCGTGCGGCTGATCGGCCCCAACTGCCCCGGCCTGATCAGCCCCGGAAAGTCGAACGTCGGGATCATCCCGGCGGACATCACCGGCCCCGGCCCGATCGGTCTCGTGTCGAAGTCCGGCACGCTGACCTACCAGATGATGTTCGAGCTCCGTGACATCGGGTTCTCGACGGCGATCGGCATCGGCGGAGACCCGATCATCGGGACCACGCACATCGACGCCCTCGCCGCGTTCGAGGCCGACCCGGAGACCGTCGCGATCGTCATGATCGGCGAGATCGGCGGGGACGCCGAGGAGCGTGCCGCGGCGTTCATCGCCGAGCACGTCACCAAGCCCGTCGTCGGGTACGTCGCGGGCTTCACCGCCCCCGAGGGCAAGACCATGGGGCACGCCGGTGCGATCGTCTCCGGCTCGTCCGGCACGGCGCAGGCGAAGAAGGAGGCCCTCGAGGCCGCCGGCGTGCGCGTCGGCAAGACGCCGAGCGAGACCGCCGAGCTCATGCGGGCCCTGCTCGCCTGAGCACGCCCGACAACTCGGATGCGAGGGGGCCGACACGCACCGGCGTGGCGGCCCCCTTCGCCGCCTCTCGTCCCTGCCCGGGTGACCATGGAGGCGTGAAGTCCCCCTCGCTCCGCCTCCCGACCCGTCGCCCGACCCGCACCGGGGCGCCGTCGTCCCGGAAGGCCGAGCCCGGGCTGGTCGGGACGATGGGCGCGCGGGTCCACGGTGGCTGGGAGTCGCTGCGGGGCTCGGTCGCCGGTGGCTGGACCGGCAGCGCGATCGACGGGGCGCCCCGGTGGGCGGCCGGCGTCCTCGCCGGGGTCCAGGCGGCGCTGCTCTCGTTGCTCGTGGTCGTCGCCCCGGCGCTCGCCACGTACGTCGCCACCTCGGCCGACCCGACGAACGCCGACGTCGGGTGGCAGGGCTCGGCCGCACTCGCGTCGTCGTTGTGGTTGCTCGCCCACGGCGTCCCGATCGTCACCTCCAGCGCGACCGTCACGATCGTCCCGCTCGGGATCACCGGTCTGGCGCTGTTCTCCTGCTACGCGTCCGCGCGGCGTTCCGGGCGTGCGACGCGGTCGGGGTTCCTCGGGGCGGTCGGCGCCTACGTGACCGTCGCCGTCGTCGTCGCCGTGGTCGTGGACCGGACGGCGCAGGGGATCGTGCTGACCCTCCTGGGTGCGGCGGTCGTCGGCGGGATCGGGCTCGGCGCCGGGTTGCTGGCGCGGCCGGGCGCACCGTCCCTGCGCGAGGTCACCCGCGTCGGCTGGGTGCGAATCCCGGCCCCGGTGCGGGTCGGGGCGGCCGGTGGTGTGCTGGCCCTCGCCCTGCTGGTGCTCGCCTCGAGCGCTCTCGTCGTCGCCTGGGTGCTGGGCGGTCGCGCGACGATCTCGGACCTCCTCGCCGGTCTCGGGCTGGATCCCGTCGGGGGAGTCGTGCTCGGCCTCGCCGAGGCCGTGCTCGTGCCCAACCTGGTCGTGTGGGGCCTGTCCTGGCTGGCGGGTCCGGGCTTCGCCGTCGGGGCAGGGTCGCTGTTCTCACCGGGCCATGTCGTCGCCGGGCCGCTCCCGGCGCTCCCGCTGCTCGGTGCCCTGCCGCAGCCGGACGGTGCCGGTGGGCTGCTCCGCTGGGCGCCGGTCGTCCTCGTGGCGGTCGGGGCGGTGTGCGGGTTGTGGACGCTCCGGCGACGTCCGGGCGGACCGTGGTGGCAGGCCCTGACGGCCGCAGCGGTTCTCGCCGGGACCGCCGGGCTCGGGGCGGCCGCCCTCGTGGTGCTCGCCGGCGGTGCGGTGGGCCCCGGGCGCATGCTCGACGTCGGTGCCCAGGCGTGGGCGGTCGGACCGGCGGTCGCCGGGGAGGTGCTGCTCGGCGCGCTGCTCGTCATGCTTCCCGCCGACGCGTCCGTCCGGGCCGCGGTGGTCCGGACGGCCCGCCGTGCGTTCGGGTCAGCTCAGGGCGTGGTTCCGGAGAGCCGGGAGCGGAGCGAGTCGAGCGAGGCCTGATACGCGTTCTCGCACTGCTCCTGCGACGAGATGGTCAGGGCGTCACGCAGGCACGTCTGACGTTCCATCTGGATGGGCCAGAGGGCGATCATCCCGGCGGTGCCGACGGTCAGCAACGACGAGGCCGCGATGCCCATCACGAGCATCGGGACCAGAGCGCCACGCACCCCGGCCGTCCACGCCGATCGCAGGCCACGGATCCCCTCGACGAGCGCGGCGATCGCGAAGAGCAGGGCCGCCGCCTGCCACGGCAACGGGAGCGAGCTGACCAGGAGGGTCGCGAGCATGAGGACCCCGAAGTGCATGACGTGGCGACTCGTCCGCCGCATCGCCTCCGGGTCCGGCTGCCGGGGCGGCATCGGTGGACGGGCGGGCGGGGGTGCCGGCGGGGATCCGGTCGGTCCGTGAGGAGGTCGGCCGACGGGGCCCGGTCGTCCGTCTCCGGACGGTGGCGCGTACGGGTTGCTCACCGCGTCCTTCCCTGCTCTGCTGGGGTCGGCTGTGGTCCGCCGACGGTCCATTGTCGCGCACGCGGATAGAGTCCAGGACGTGAGCCCAGCCGACAGGTCCCCGCACGTCCCTGCCGACACCGCAGGTCGTCCAGGCCCGCGTCCGCCGGTCCGCACGCCCTCCGGGGAACCCGTCGCCACGACGTCGGCGCGTCGTGTGGTCGTGCTCGTGTCGGGCACCGGCACCAACCTCGGCGCCCTGCTGGCCGCGCACGGCGACCCGGCGTACGGCGCCCGCGTCGTCGGGGTCGTGGCGGACAAGACCGGCATCGCCGCCCTCGACCTCGCGCGCGAGGCCGGCGTCCCGACCGTGGTCGTCACCCCGGGGGACTTCACCGACCGCAGCCGCTGGGACGCCGCGCTCGCGGAGGCGATCGCCGTGTTCCGGCCGGATCTCGTCGTGAGCGCGGGGTTCATGCGGATCCTCGGCGCTGCCGTCCTCGACCGGTTCCCCGAGCGGATCCTCAACACGCACCCCGCCCTCCTGCCGGCGTTCCCCGGCGCGCACGGCGTGCGTGACGCGCTCGCCTACGGTGTCCGCGTGACCGGGTGCACCCTGCACGTGATCGACGCGGGGACGGACACCGGGCCGATCGTCGCGCAGACGGCCGTCGAGGTCCTCCCGGACGACGACGAGGCGTCGCTGCACGCGCGGATCAAGATCGCCGAACGGCAGCTGCTGGTCGACTGGGTCGGCCGGATCGCGCGCGGCGGTCTCGAGATCGACGGTCGACAGGTCCGCGTCGGCTGACCGTGGGTTCCGCCGCCGGTGCCGGGAGCGGTGCCGGCGCGGTCCGGCCGGCGACGATCAGTGGTGGGCTGCGGACGGCCAGGCGGCGAGCGTGGCGTCGACGATCGTCGGCCAGGGAGTCGGGGTGAGACCCAGGACCTGCGCAGACGATGCGGAGTCCATCACGAACGGCTCGGTGAACTGGTAGCCCACCGCGGCCACCTCGCGCATCAGCGGGGAGACGACACCGAGCGCGCGCACCATCCCGATCGGGAGGGGACGGATCCGTGGCTCGGGGGCTCCGGCGGCGGAGGCGAACCGCCCGGCAAGCTCCCGGAACGTCAGCGGCTCGGGTGAGGGGACATGCCAGGCCGAGCCCCACGCGGCCTCGACCACCGCGGCGGCGGCCAGAGCGCGGGCGAAGTCCGGGAGGTAGGTCCAGGTGTGCGGCTGGTCCGCGGACCCGACAGGACGGATGGTCGCGCCGGCGAGAAGGGGACGCATCAGCCGGTCTCCGGCATGGGCGGTCGAGCCCGCGCCGGGACCGAGGTAGTCGCTTCCACGCACCTCGGTCGCGCGGACGCGCCCGGCGCGGTGCCTCTGCTCGGCGTCGTGCCAGAGCGTGGCGCGGGTCAGACCCTTGCTCTCGGCGCTCGCGAGCGGTGAGTCCTCGCGCATGAGTCGTGTCCCCGCGCCGTAGCCGTAGAGGTTGCCCGCCGTGACGAGAACGGCTCCGGTCGCCTCCGCGACGTCGAGCAGTGCCGACATGACCGGGGGCCAGTCGGCCGGCCACCGGTGGTACGGCGGGTTGACGCAGTTGTAGATCGCCTCGGCCCCGGCGGCAAGGTCGGTGAGGCGCGCGACATCGGTGGCCTCGGCCGCCGCGTGCGCGAAGCGCCCGGGCCGGGTGGCCGCGGATGTCGAGACGGCGGTCGAGGTCGTCGCCGAGACGTGCGGTGTCGTCACCGGGGCGGCGCGGTGACCTGCCGTCGGTGCACCTGTGCGGCTGACGACGACGACGTCGTGGCCCTGCGCGGCGAGATGGCCGGCGAGGGTCGTCCCGATGGGCCCCTTGCCGAGGACGAGGTGGCGAGACATGGTCTGCTCCGATCGATCCGTTGTGAGAGCACCGCTCTCTTCTGAGAGCGATGCTCTCAGCGGGAGGGTCCGGAGTCAAGAGCGCTGCTCTCGTTTGCGATCGCCGCTCTCGGCGCGCGATGATCGGGCGGTGCCGACGGAGCGGAGCGTTCCCCAGTCCGCGCGCGACCGAGCCCGGGTCGAGGTCATGACGGAGCTCCTGGCGAGCGCGCGCTCCCGGTTGATCGCCGACGGGCCGGCGAACCTGTCCCTGCGTGCGGTGGCGCGCGACCTCGGGGTGGCCTCGTCGGCGGTGTACCGGTACGTGGCGTCCCGGGACGCCCTCCTCACGCTGCTCATCATCGACGCGTACGACGCGGTCGGCCAGGTCGCCGAGGATGCCGCCGCCGCCGCGAGAGCAGACGGCGCCGACCCCGCGTCCACCTGGCTCGCGGTCGCGCGAGCCGTCCGCGCCTGGGCACTCGAGAACCCGCACTCCTTCGAGCTGATCTACGGGACCCCGGTCCCCGGGTATCGGGCGCCACAGGACACCGTGCCTGCGGCGGTCCGGATCTGGGACGTGATCGCCGGGATCCTCCGGGCCGGGCTGGAGGACCACACCCTGCGACCCGCGGGTCCCGACTTCACCCCCGGACCGACCCTCGACCCGTCCGTCTATGCGTTCTCCGGTCTCGCCGCACCGGGCGCGGTGCCACCGCGCCCCGTCGCCCAGGCCGTCGCCCGGTCGGTGACGCTCTTCACGAGCCTGATCGGGGCACTCACGGCCGAGCTCTTCGGCCACCTGCACGGGATCGCCGGAGACCCTGCGCTCCTGTTCGACGTCACGATCGCCACCGCCGCGGCCGGAGTCGGGCTGCACGCCGAGGTGTGAGCCACCACCTGGCGCCTCCTTGCCTCGTCGGGGCCCGATCGACCGGGCCGACGTGTCAGACGACCCCGGCGCGCTGCGCCAGCGCCAGCCCGGGGGCGAGCGGTGAGCGCGGCACGAGCGTCGCCTGGTAGGCGTGGTAGATGTCCGCCTTCCCGGGCCAGACCGTGGCCGCGGGGCGGTTGTCGGTGTCGAGCTCGTGGTGCCAGGACCCGCGATCGAGGTCGATCACGTCGGTGGCGACGTAGTCCCACCACCGCCGGTAGTCGGCGTCGAACGCCTCGTCGCCGGTCGCGAGGTAGAGGGCCGCGGCGGCCCCGATCGCCTCGGCCGGCACCCAGTGCAGGCGGGTACGGACCACCGGCGTGCCGGACCAGTCCGTCGTGTAGACGAAACCCGGTGCACCGTCGACCGCCCAGCCGTCCGCGACGGCGCGCCGGTACAGGGCGACCGCCGCGTCGAGCATCCACGTCGGGGCCGCGTCACCCAGGGCAGCGCGCAGGTGCAGCGTCAGCCGCGCCCACTCCAGGCCGTGCCCGATCGTCGCGCCGTACGGCTTGAACTGGTCGTCCGGCCGGTCGGCGTTGTACTCGAGCAGCGGGCTCCACGACGAGTCGAAGTGCTCCGGGATCCGCCAGTCGTTGTCACGCGCCCACCCGTCGACGACCCGGGAGACGATCCGCAGGGCGCGCGCGTGCCAGGACGGGTCGCCCGTCGCGTCCCCGGCGGCGAGCATCGCCTCGACCGAGTGCATGTTCGCGTTGACCCCCCGGTACTCGTCGAGCGTCGTCCACGAGCGGTCCCAGCCGTCGCGCGCCAGGCCGTCGGCCTCGTCCCAGAAGCGGTCGAGGTAGACCGCCAGGGCGTCGTCGAGCAGGTCGCGCGCGCCGGGCAGGTGTGCGACGGTGCCGGTGGAGGCCGCGAGGATCACGAACGCGTGCGCGTATGCGGACTTCTCGGCCGCCACCTGACCGTCCGGTCCGACCGAGGCGAACCAGCCACCGTGCACGTCGTCGTGCAGCGGGCCGGTGAGCCCGGCAAGCGCGCGGCCTGCGAGGATCCCCGCGCCCGGGGTGCCGCGAAGGTGCGCGAGGCCGTAGACGTGCGCCATCCGGGCCGAGATCCAGGTGAACACCGGCCGGTCGGGGTCGGGCACGCCGTCGTCGTCGAGCCAGCGGGACCCGCCGTCGGGTGCGGGGAAGCGGCGCCCGAACGCGAGCAGGCGTTGCGACTCGGCCTCGAGCCAGGCGTGGTGGCTGGGCTGGTCGATCCATGCCGTCATGTCAGTCCTCGGTGCTCGTCGGGGGGTGCCGGGAGTCCCGGCGCCCCGCTAAACTACCCCTGGCCGTGACTGGCGTACCTGAGGTGGACCGAACCACCGGGGAGCGGCCGGAAGTCCCCGCCGGTGCACCGTTCGCCTGGGTGCTCGGGTCCATGAAGTCTCACGAGACCGCAACGACCCGGGAGGTCACCCGCATGTCCCACGAACTGCCACCGCTCGCCTCCGTCGCCGACGCGAGCGCACCCGAGACCCGCCGCCCGCTGCGCCGCGCGCTGGTCAGCGTCTACGACAAGACCGGCCTCGCCGAGCTCGCCGCGGCGCTCCACGCGGCCGGGGTCGAGCTGGTCTCGACCGGGTCCACCGCCGCCACGATCGCTGCCGCCGGGATCCCGGTGACCCGTGTCGAGGAGCTCACCGGCTTCCCCGAGTGCCTCGACGGCCGGGTCAAGACGCTGCACCCCCGGGTGCACGCCGGGATCCTCGCGGACACCCGTCGGCCCGAGCACCTCGCGCAGCTGGCCGAGCTCGACATCGCGCCGTTCGACCTCGTCGTCGTGAACCTGTACCCGTTCTCCGCCACGGTGGCCTCCGGCGCCGGTCCCGACGAGTGCGTCGAGCTGATCGACATCGGGGGTCCGTCCATGGTGCGGGCCGCCGCGAAGAACCACCCGAGCGTTGCCGTGGTCGTCGACCCGGTCCGCTACGGCGAGGTCGCCGCGGCAGCGTCCGCAGGCTTCACGCTCGCCGAGCGTCGTCGGCTGGCGGCCGACGCGTTCGCGCACACAGCCGCGTACGACGTCGCCGTCGCGTCCTGGTTCGCCTCCGGCTACGCGGCCGACGACGTCGCTGTTGAGTCGGGCTTCCCCGCCGTCGTCGGCGCGACCTGGGAACGTGGCGCGGTGCTCCGCTACGGCGAGAACCCGCACCAGGGCGCCGCGCTGTACCTCGCCCCGGAGGGTCTCGCCGGTGAGGGGCTCGCCGGGGCGACCCAGCTGCACGGCAAGGAGATGAGCTACAACAACTACGTCGACGCCGACGCCGCCTGGCGTGCCGCCCACGACCACAGCGGCCCCACGGTCGCCGTCATCAAGCACGCGAACCCGTGCGGGATCGCCGTCGGCACCGACATCGCCGACGCGCACGCCAAGGCCCACGCGTGCGACCCGGTCTCGGCCTACGGCGGGGTCATCGCGACGAATGGCACGGTGACGCTCGCCGCCGCCGAGCAGATCGCCCCGATCTTCACCGAGGTCGTCCTCGCCCCGGCCTACGAGCCTGCCGCGCTCGAGCTGCTCATGAAGAAGAAGAACATCCGCCTGCTGACCGTCGCCGGCGTGCCGAACTCGGCGCCGGTCGAGGTCAGGAACATCTCGGGCGGCCTGCTCATGCAGCAGGCGGACCGGGTCGACGCCGTCACGGAGACCGGTGGCGACGACCCGTCACGGTGGACCCTCGCTGCGGGTCCGGCGGCCGACGAGGCGACCCTCGCGGACCTCGCGTTCGCGTGGCGTGCGGTGCGGGCCGTGAAGTCCAACGCGATCCTCCTCGCCTCCGGCGGCGCGTCCGTCGGCGTCGGCATGGGTCAGGTCAACCGTGTCGACTCGTGTCGGCTCGCGGTGCAGCGTGCCGGCGACCGGGTGGTCGGCTCGGTGGCGGCGTCGGACGCGTTCTTCCCGTTCGCGGACGGGCTGCAGGTGCTGATCGACGCCGGGGTGCGCGCCGTCGTGCAGCCCGGCGGATCGATCCGGGACGCCGACGCGATCGCGGCGGCCGAGGCCGCCGGCGTGACGATGTACCTCACCGGGACGCGCCACTTCGCCCACTGAGGTCGCCGCCGACCCCAGCTCCCCGACAACCCCAGATCCCCGACGACGCCGTCCGGACCCGGCTCCGTCAGACCGACGGAGCCGGGCCGACGACGCTCGCCTTCAGCGGGACGGCCGGGTCGCATGCGCGGAGCACGTCGATCATGGGCGGTCGGCTCCCGGCGAGGAGCCGTCGCGCGGGTCCGACGTCCCGCGGGCGGTCCACGGTGAGGACCGCGAGGAGCTCGCGGACATCTGCCGCGGCCCCGTCGGTGGGGCGGCGCACCCACAGGGTCGTCCAGCCGTCGGGGCCCCCGGGAGAACCTCGGTGGACGACCTCGGCGTCCGGCTCCGGTGTCCCGACCACCGTCAGGTGATGTCCGAGCTGGTCGGAGAACACGTACGGCGCGGACTCGGGCGGCGCCGGGTGGCCGGTGATCGCGCACGCGACCGCCTCGGGGTGCGTGAGGGCGCCGGTCCAGTGCGCCCCGGCGACCACGCCGAAGCGATCCGTGCGGCGGTCCGCGCAGTCACCGACGGCCCACATCCGGGTGGCGGCACGCTCGCTGAGCGTCGGGCCGCCGACAGCCCCGCCGACCTCGAGGCTCCCGGTGGGGCCCACCGGGACGGCGCCTCGGGCGGTGAGCGGCAGCGTGCCGCGCAGCCAGGCGGTGGCGGGGACCGCCCCGACGGCGGCGAGCACGACGTCCGCCGGCAGTCGCGTCCCGTCGGCGAGCACGACGCCGGTGGCGTCGACTCCGCCGACGGTCACGCCGGTCAGGAGGGTGATCCCGGCGTCGGCGTACCACTGCCGGGTCAAGGCGCCGACGTCGGCTCCCAGCTGCCCGGCGAGCGGTTCCGGCGCCGCCTCGACGACGGTGACCGCCGTCCCGGAGGCGGCGACCACACCGGCCACCTCCGCACCGATCCAGCCCGCGCCCACCACGACGAGCCGGTGGGCCGAGGCGAGTCGCTGCCGCAGTGCAGCGGCGTCGGAGGCGGTGTACAGCACGAGGGCGTCCGGCCAGGCCGTCGGCCGCACCGCCCGGGCCCCGCACGCGAGCACCACGGCGTCGGCACTGATCGTGTCGTCGGTGTCGTGGGCGCTCGCGGTGCGGCGGGTCCTCACGACGACGCCATCCTCCAGCAGCTCCAGGCCGACGGCGCTCTCGGCGAGCCGGACGTCGTCCGCCAGGGTCAGGACGTCGACGTCGAGCTCGTCGGAGAGCCAGGCCGGCTCGGCACGGGTGACGAGTTCCTTGGACAGCGGTGGGCGGTCGTACGGCAGGGTCTTCTCGGCGCCGACGAGCGTCACCCTCCCGTCGAAACCGTGCCGGCGGAGCGCCGCCACGGTCTGCGCCCCAGCGAGACCGGCACCGACCACCACGATCGACGCGGGTCGCTCCTGCTCGCGGTGCCGCGTGGCTGCGTCCGGTGCGGGGACCCCCGTGATGCTCACCCGGCCACGGTAGTGTGCGCCGCGGAGAGGCGGGATCGATGACTGAGGAACCCGGGCGGGAGCTGCTCGACGGCGCGGACGAGCCCACGGACGCCGGTGCACCGGCCGGCCGGCACGTCGCGTCGAGCCCGGCACCGGATGGCGAGGGTCGCGACGACGGTTCCGACCACGACGACGACCCGGGTCACGTCGGTGATCCCGACCGAGACGACGACCGGGTTCGCGTCGACGGTCCCGACCACGACGACGACCCGGAGGTCGTGGTCGGTCCCGGTCTGCTCGACGACGTCCCGCCCGAGCTGCTGCCGGACCCACGTGAGATCGCGCGTGCGTCCCTGATCGCCGGGCGCAACCCTCTCGCTGTGGTGGGTCTGCGCCGGTGTGGTGGTCGTCGTGCTGCTCGCGGTCGTCGTGTCGGCCTGGGCCGGGGCGACGACGATGGCGCTGCTGCTGGGGGCCGCGGCGGTGGCACGGGTGGTAGCTCCGGCTCCGGGACCCGTCGCGCTCACGGTCCGGTCGCGACCGGTCGACGTCGTCGTCCTCGTGCTGCTCGCGGTGGGTGTCGGCATCCTCGCGCAGCTCATCCCCGAGGCCTGACCGGAGCAGTGCCCGGACGCGCGTGCGGCCCGGCACCTCGAGGGGTGCCGGGCCGCACGTGTCGGTCGGGTCCGGACGGCGATCAGCGCTGGCTGATGCCGCTCAGCGCTGGGAGACGAACGTGACGTCGAGCTCCTCGACGGCGTCGTCGTCCTGGTCGTACTCGTCCTGCTCGGTCGGGGAGCCGGAGAACACCCGGTAGAGCAGCGCCGCGACGCCCGCTCCGACGAGCGGGGCGACCCAGAACAGCCAGAGCTGGCCGAGTGCTGCGGAGCCCGAGAAGAGCGCGACCGCGGTGGCCCGGGCGGGGTTCAGCGCGCCGTTCGTGATCGGGAGGCTGATGAGGATCAGGATGCCGAACGTCAGACCCACGGCGACCGGTGCGACGGTGCGGTCGGTGCGCCGCCGGGTCGCGCCGAGGTAGACCGCGACGAGCACCGCGGCCAGCACGGCCTCGATGAGGAGCGCGGACATCAGGCTGAACGTGGCGCGTCCTTGGGACAGCGTGTGCAGCGGCGAGTGGGTGTCGAACCCGTTGGCCACCCCGCCGAAGAAGGTCTGCCGCGAGCTGGCCGCCCCGGAGGCGACGAGTGCGGGGAGTGCGCTCGGGATCGTCACGAGGATCACCGCGGCAGCAGCGACGGCACCGACGATCTGGGCGAGCCAGTACGGCAGGACGTCGGCCCAGCGGAGGCGACCGGCAATCGCCGAGCCGAGAGTGATGGCCGGGTTGAAGTGCCCGCCCGAGACGTTCCCGAACGCCAGCATCGCGCCGAGCACGGCGATCCCGGAGCCGAGGGCGATGCCGAGGTCGGCCGCGGTGGTGAGGACCGTGTACACGGCGATCCCGACGCTCGCGAGGACCAGCACGAACGCGCCCAGCGCCTCTGCGCCGGCCCGGGCGGCCAGGGACGGGCCGGTGGGCTCGTCGTCCAGGTCGTCGTAGTCGTCGTCCGCGTCCTCGGGCAGGTCCGCGAGCTCGTCGGGAAGGGCGTCGGAGGGGGTCTCCGGGGTCGCGGTCACCTCGACGAGGTCCGCGTCGTCTCCGGGGAGGTTCTCGGGGTGGTCGTTGGCCATGATCATCCTGTCGTTGCAACGATGTCGGGGGACCCGTCCGGGCCCCCGGCGCATGATGTCAGCGGCGCCTGTGCGCCCGCTGGGCGACACCAGCATGTCAGGCCTCGCCGCCGCGTCACAGTCGGTTCGCCGAGCGGCCCCGCACCGAGATCTCTCGATGTCGAGTAATCTGTCGGAGCACCCACACGCGCACAGGAAGGTCTCCCATGGCCAAGATCAAGGTGGACGGGCCCGTCGTCGAGATGGACGGCGACGAGATGACCAGGATCATCTGGCAGTTCATCAAGGACCGCCTGATCCACCCGTACCTCGACGTCGACCTGCGGTACTACGACCTGTCGATCGAGAACCGGGACGCGACGGACGACCAGGTCACGATCGACGCGGCCAACGCGATCAAGGAGCACCACGTCGGCGTCAAGTGCGCGACGATCACGCCGGACGAGGCGCGGGTGCAGGAGTTCGGCCTGAAGAAGATGTGGGTGTCGCCGAACGGGACGATCCGCAACATCCTCGGCGGCGTCGTCTTCCGCGAGCCGATCATCATCTCGAACATCCCGCGGCTCGTCCCGGGCTGGACCAAGCCGATCGTGATCGGTCGTCACGCGCACGGCGACCAGTACAAGGCGACGAACTTCAAGGTCCCCGGTGCGGGCCAGCTCACGATCACCTTCACGCCCGAGGACGGCTCCGAGCCGATCCAGCACGTGGTCGCGAACTACGGTGCCGACGGCGGCGTCGCGATGGGCATGTACAACTTCAACAAGTCGATCGAGGACTTCGCCCACGCGTCGTTCGCCTACGGCCTCCAGCGCGGCTACCCGGTGTACCTCTCGACCAAGAACACGATCCTCAAGGCCTACGACGGCGCGTTCAAGGACATCTTCCAGGAGGTGTTCGAGGCCCACTACGCCGCCGACTACGCCGCGCGCGGGCTGACCTACGAGCACCGGCTGATCGACGACATGGTCGCCTCCGCGATGAAGTGGGAGGGCGGCTACGTCTGGGCCTGCAAGAACTACGACGGCGACGTGCAGTCGGACACGGTGGCTCAGGGGTTCGGCTCGCTCGGCCTGATGACGTCGATCCTCATGACCCCGGACGGCCAGACCGTCGAGGCCGAGGCCGCGCACGGCACGGTCACCCGGCACTACCGCCAGCACCAGGCCGGCAAGCCGACCTCGACGAACCCGATCGCGTCGATCTTCGCGTGGACCGGCGGCCTCAAGCACCGGGGGAAGCTCGACTCCACGCCGGAGGTCACCGCGTTCGCGCAGACCCTCGAGGACGTCGTCATCACGAGCGTCGAGGGCGGGGCGATGACCAAGGACCTGGCCCTGCTCGTCGGGCCCGACCAGGCGTGGCAGACGACGGAGGAGTTCCTCGCGACGCTCGACGAGAACCTCGCGGCGCGCCTGCGCTGACCCGTCGCGCACGGCGACCCGTCGACGGCCTGCTGCCGACGGGTCGCCGCCCGACCTTCACCGACGACCGACCCACCGCACGACCGGACGCACGGCACGACCGGGCGCACCGCAGGACCTGGACGAAGGAGTTCATCATGACTGCCAGCACCACGAGCCCCGTCACCGTCACCGTGACGGGCGCTGCGGGGCAGATCGGCTACGCGCTGCTCTTCCGCATCGCCTCCGGTCAGCTCCTCGGGCCGGACACGCCGGTCCGGCTCCGGCTGCTCGAGATCCCGCAGGGGGGTCAAGGCCGCCGAGGGCGTCGCGCTCGAGCTCGAGGACTGCGCGTTCCCGCTGCTCGCGGGCACGGACATCTTCGACGACGCGCGCGCCGGTTTCGACGGGGCGAACGTCGCGCTGCTGGTCGGTGCGCGGCCGCGGACGGCCGGCATGGAGCGCGGGGACCTGCTCTCGGCGAACGGTGGGATCTTCAAGCCGCAGGGCGAGGCGATCAACGCCGGCGCGGCGGACGACATCCGCGTGCTCGTCGTCGGGAACCCGGCCAACACGAACGCCCTGATCGCGTCCGCGCACGCACCGGACGTCCCCGCGGACCGCTTCACGGCGATGACCCGCCTGGACCACAACCGTGCCCTGACCCAGCTCGCGAAGAAGGCCGGGGTCTCGCTCGCGGAGATCACGAACCTGACGATCTGGGGCAACCACTCCGCCACCCAGTACCCGGACATCTTCCGGGCCCGGATCGGGGGCGCTCCGCCGCGGAGGTCGTCGACGACCAGACCTGGCTCGAGGGCGACTTCATCCCGACGGTCGCGAAGCGTGGCGCGGCGATCATCGAGGCCCGGGGCGCGTCCTCGGCGGCCTCGGCGGCCAACGCGGCCATCGACCACGTCTTCGACTGGGTCAACGGCACGCCGGAGGGGGACTGGACCTCGGCAGCGGTCGTCTCGGACGGGTCCTACGGGGTCCCCGAGGGGTTGTTCTCGTCGTTCCCCGTGGTCTCGCGCGGTGGGGCGTGGGAGATCGTCCAGGGCCTGGAGATCGACGAGTTCTCGCGGGGGCGGATCGACGCGTCCGTCGCCGAGCTCGTCGAGGAGCGCGCTGCCGTGCAGGAGCTCGGGCTGGTCTGAACCGCACGACGACTCGACGCAGGGCCCGGTGGTCGGTACCGCCGGGCCCTGCGTCATGCTCGTCCCTGACGGTTCGCAGCGACCGGCACGACGACCAGGAGGTGCAGCGGTGAGCGCGGAGGAGTGGGCCAGGGTCCCGATCCGGGTGAAGCCGGGTGCGTCGCGGGTGCGGGTCGGCGGTGCGCACGGGGACCGGCTCGTGGTGGCGGTGTCCGCGCGGGCCGTGGACGGCAAGGCGACCGAGGCCGCGCTCGCGGCGGTGGCGGACGCGTTCGGTGCGCGACGGCGCGACGTGCGGCTGGCGTCCGGCGTCACGAGCCGGGACAAGGTCGTCGAGATCGCCTGCGCCGACGAGGTCCGCCGACAGGAGGTCGCACGGGAGCTGAGCCGGCTCCTGACACCCGCCACGGAACGCTGAGAGCCGGACGCGTCGGTCTCGTGCGGCAGCGATGTGCGGCTCCGACCGCGGCCGTGACGTGCGGCAGCGACGACGGGGAACCTTGGAGCGCGTGCGGCGTGACCTCTATGATGCCCCCGTGAGCGTCGGCCGGGTCACCCCCGGGTCCCAGACTTCGCTGCGAGAGGCCAACAGAGCGCGGATCGTGAGCGCGGTCACGCAGCGCGGGTCGCTGACCCAGGTGGAGCTCGCCGGCGTCACCGGGCTGTCCCCGGCGACGGTGTCCAACATCGTCAAGGAGCTCTCGATCGCGGGGCTCCTGCACACGTCCCCGACGTCCCGCAGCGGACGACGGGCGCAAGAGGTCACGTTGGCCCGCAAGCTCGGGCTCGTGGTGGGCGCGAGCTTCGGGGTCCGCAACCTCCGGCTGCAGGTCGTGGACGTCGCGCACCAGCTCATCGCCGAGCGGCGGCTGCCGCTCGCGCCGGACCACCGGGCGGACAGCGGCCTGGACCGGGTCGCGCTGCTCGTCACCGAGCTCATCGAGTCGGTCGGCTCCTCGCTCGACGAGCTCCTGGCCGTGGGGGTCGGGGTGGCAGCGCCCGTCGATCCCCGCTCCGGTCGGGTCCCTGCGCTGGGCATCCTGCGAGGGTGGGACGGGGTGGATGTCGCCGGCAGCCTCGGCACCCGGCTCGGGGTGCCGGTGCGGGTGGACAACAGCGGGAACCTCAGCGCTCTCGCGGAGCTGCGGTACGGGGCGATCCAGGGGTACCAGACGGCCGCCTACATCCACCTGTCGCACGGCGTCGGCGCCGGGCTGGTCCTGGGCGGGTCCGTGTTCCACGGCGCGTTCGGCACGGCGGGGGAGCTCGGCCACACGATCGTCGACGACACCGGCCCGCTGTGCCGGTGCGGCAACCGCGGCTGCCTCGAGTCCTTCGTCGGCGCGTCGGCGCTGGTCAGCCGGCTCGAGGCGAGCCACGGCCACCTCACCCTCGGCGACATCATCGTGGACGCACGGAACGGCGACCCGGCGTGCGTCGAGGTGATCGAGGAGGCCGGCCGGCGCGTCGGGGTCGCCGTGACGAACATGTGCCACCTCCTCAACCCTGAGGTCGTGGTGGTCGGCGGAGAGCTCGCGGCGGCCGGCGACCTCGTGCTCGACCCGTTGCGGGAGGTCCTCGGTCGCAGCGTGATCCCGAACAGCGAGCAGCTGATCCCGGTGCTGCCCGCGGCACTCGGTCAGGACGTCGAGGTCAGGGGAGCGGTCGCCCTCGCCCTCGACTCCGTCAAGATCGACACCATGTCCCTGGCGGTGCTCCATGGCTAGCGGGGTCCGCGTCGGGAGCGGGTCCTGCGCCGCGTGGCAGCGACCCGCCCACACGACATCCCCGGCACCGCTCGCGAAAGAAGTTCGCGTGTGGCTGATGACACGCGCACCACTGAGCGTGAAGAGTGTCAGGTGGGGGCGCGTGGACCGGGCTGGTGCGACCCGACGCGCGTCGCACGGACGGTCCTACGGGCAGGCCTGCAAGGACGCAGACCGGCGGCAGAACACGAGGAGGACGTCATGACCTGGACCCACACGGAGGTCGACGGTCGTGCTGCGGTGCCGGAGCCTGCGCGCGCACCGGCAGCGTCGGCACGTGTCCCACTGCTCTCGCTGCGCGGCATCCACAAGCGCTTCGGTGCGGTGCAGGCGCTCGTCGACGTCGACCTCGACGTGCACAGCCGTGAGGTCGTCGCCGTAGTCGGCGACAACGGCGCCGGCAAGTCCACGCTCGTCGACATCATGGCGGGCGTGCTCCAGCCGGACTCGGGGCAGATCTGGGTCGACGGACGGCAGGCCGTGCTCGGCACCCCCGCCGTGGCGCGCAACCTCGGGATCGCCACGGTGTACCAGGAGCTCGCGCTGTGCGAGAACCTCGATGTGGTCGCGAACCTGTTCCTCGGTCACGAGATCAACCGCTACGGCATCTTCGACGACGTCGAGATGGAGCAGCGTGCGTGGGAGCTCATGCGTCAGCTCTCGGTGCGGATCCCGGCGACCCGGGTCCCGGTCGCGCAGCTGTCCGGTGGCCAGCGGCAGTCGGTCGCGATCGCACGGGCGCTCCTGGGCGACCCGCGCGTGGTCGTGCTCGACGAGCCGACCGCCGCCCTCGGGGTCGCGCAGGTCGCCGAGGTCCTCAACCTCGTTGAGAACCTGCGTGATCGTGGCCACGGCGTCGTGTTCATCAGCCACAACATGGCCGACGTCCAGGCCGTCGCCGATCGGATCGTGGTGCTGCGACTCGGCCGCAACAACGGGAGCTTCCACTCGGCGGACGCCAGCTACGAGGCGATCATCGCGGCCGTGACCGGGGCGACCGACGACGCCGTCGCACGTCGTCCGCGAGCGGTCGCACGCCCGCGCTGACCAGCCTGTGCTGACCAGTCTGTGCTGATCTGAGGGCTGCCGTCCGGACGCCTGCTCCGACCGTCCGATCGACCGTCCGATCGACCGTGCGCGCCGTGCAGGACGTGCGGGCCGACAGCGCCCGCTCAGCGGAAGACGATCGTCCGGTGCCCGTCGAGGAGGACGCGGTGCTCGGCGTGCCAGCGCACCGCGCGGGCGAGGGCCCGACGCTCGACGTCCTGGCCGAGGGCCACGAGGTCCTCGACGCTCCGCGTGTGGTCCACCCGCTCGACGTCCTGCTCGATGATCGGCCCCTCGTCGAGGTCGCCGGTCACGTAGTGGGCGGTCGCGCCGATCAGCTTGACGCCGCGGTCGTGGGCCTGGGCGTACGGCCGTGCGCCCTTGAACGACGGCAGGAACGAGTGGTGGATGTTGATCGCCCGCCCGGCGAGCTCACGGCACAGCTCCGGGGACAGGATCTGCATGTACCGCGCGAGCACGACGAGCTCGACGTCGAGGTCGTGCACGAGCTCGAGGAGCCGGGCCTCCGCCTGAGGCTTGGTTGCCGCCGTGACCGGGACGTGGTGGAACGCGATGCCGTAGAATTCCGCGAGCTCCTGCAGCACGGTGTGGTTCGAGACCACTGCGACGATGTCGATCGGCAGGTTCTCGGACCGCTGCCGGAACGCCAGGTCGTTGAGGCAGTGCGCCGCGGTCGAGCCGAGCACGAGCGTCCGGACCGGCCGGCCGGCGACGTCGAGGCCCCACGTCATCTGGAAGGTGGCGGCGAGGTCCGCCAGTGCCGCCTCGAGGGTGGCGCGCGACGCCGTCGCGGTCACCTGCACCCGCATGAAGAACAGCCCGGTGAGCGGGTCGCCGAACTGCTGGGACTCGGTGATGTTCCCGCCGTTCTCGGCCAGGAGACCGGCGACGGCATGCACGATCCCGGGCCGGTCGGGGCACGAGAGGGTCAGCACCCAGTGCGTCGCGGTCGCGTCGGGGGAGTCGGTGCGCTGCGGGACCTCGATGGCGGGGGACACGAGTGCTGAGGGTAGTCCTGACCGCCGGCCCGCGCCGGGAATGGTCACGTGCGTGCTCCACGCGCGGTCCTCTGAGACGATGGCCGCATGAGTGCGCCCGAGGTGAGGATCGACGTCGTCAGTCGCGACGCTGCCGGAGAGCTGCTGACGCTGCGACGTGCCGCGTTCGTGAGCGAGGCGCAGCTCTACGACGACCCGCACATCCCACCCCTGACCCAGACCCTCGACGAGCTCGTCGAGGACCTCGCCGACGAGAACGTGATCACCCTCGGGGCGTGGCTCGGTCACCGGCTCGTCGGGTCGATCCGGGTGCTGCTCGAGGGCAAGAAGGCCACCCTGGGGCGGCTCGCCGTGGCGCCGGACCTGCAGGGCATGGGGATCGGCACCGAGCTCCTGCTCGCCGTCGTGCCGCACCTGTCCGAGGGGATCGAAGAGGTGTGGGTCTTCACGGGGCGTGACTCGGTCCAGAACCTCGCGCTGTACGCCAAGCACGGCTACGCCCACGAGTACGACCAGACGGCCGGCGACCTGACGTACGCCTACCTGCGCAAGATCCTCGGCGACGCCTGACCCCGCACGCCCCGTGCGGCCCCTCGGGCTCCCGTGCGCCCGGGGCCTCGTCGCCCCTTGCCCCGACCTGTCCCCTTGGTAGGCTGTGCGCGTCGCGACTGGCGAAAGGGTGGGTCACCACCGGGGAGCGACGAGCAGCAGCCGACGACGGGTCGTACGCCTGGGCCCCGGGTCACCGCACCTCGTGGTGCGCGAACCCGGTCATCCGCCGGGTCGCCCGCCAGTCCCTCGTGGACGTCAACCGACCACCGCTGTCTGCAAGGAGAACCATGAGCTCCGACTCCACCCCGATCCTCGACCAGACCCTCGCCGAGCTCGATCCCGAGATCCAGGCGGTCCTCGACGGCGAGCTGCTGCGTCAGCAGAGCACCCTCGAGATGATCGCGAGCGAGAACTTCGTGCCGCGAGCCGTCCTGCAGGCGCAGGGCTCGGTGCTGACCAACAAGTACGCCGAGGGCTACCCCGGCAAGCGGTACTACGGCGGCTGCGAGCAGGTCGACATCGCCGAGAACCTCGCGATCAGCCGCGCGAAGTCCCTCTTCGGTGCCGAGCACGCCAACGTCCAGCCGCACTCCGGCGCGACGGCGAACGCGGCGGTGCTGCACGCGCTCATCAACGCGGGCGACAAGATCCTCGGCCTCGAGCTCGCGCACGGCGGGCACCTGACCCACGGCATGAAGATCAACTTCTCCGGGAAGCTGTACGAGGTCGCCGCGTACGGCGTCGACCCGGACACGTTCCTGGTGGACATGGACAAGGTCCGCGAGAAGGCGCTCGAGCAGCGCCCCGACGTGATCATCGGCGGCTGGTCCGCGTACAGCCGTCACCTGGACTTCGCGGCGTTCCGCTCGATCGCCGACGAGGTCGGCGCGAAGCTGTGGGTGGACATGGCGCACTTCGCGGGCCTGGTGGCCGCGGGCCTGCACCCGAGCCCCGTGCCGCATGCCGACGTGGTGTCCTCGACCGTCCACAAGACCATCGGCGGCCCGCGGTCGGGCTTCATCCTCTCCCGCGAGGAGCTCGCCAAGAAGATCGACTCGGCGGTGTTCCCGGGCCAGCAGGGCGGGCCGCTCATGCACGTCATCGCCGCCAAGGCCGTGTCCTTCAAGGTCGCCGCGACGCAGGAGTTCCGTGAGCGCCAGCAGCGCACGATCGACGGCGCGCGCCTGATCGCCGAGCGTCTGAGCGCCCCGGACGTCGCAGGTGCCGGTGTCTCCGTGCTGACCGGTGGCACCGACGTGCACCTCGTGCTCGTGGACCTTCGGAACAGCGACCTCGACGGTCAGCAGGCCGAGGACCTCCTGCACTCCGTCGGCATCACCGTGAACCGCAACGCGGTGCCGTTCGACCCGCGCCCGCCGCGCGTGACGTCCGGTCTGCGGATCGGCACCCCGGCGCTCGCGACGCGCGGGTTCGGCGACGCGGAGTTCACCGAGGTCGCCGACGTCATCGCCACCGCCCTCAAGGGCGGCGCCGACGTCGACGCGCTCCGCGTGCGGGTGGCGAAGCTCGCCGCGGACTTCCCGCTCTACGCCGGGCTGCAGCAGTGACGGCTCGGGTCCTCGACGGGACGGCGACCGCCGCCGCGATCAAGGCGGAGCTCACCGAGCGGGTGACGGCCCTGGCCGCCCGCGGCGTCGTGCCGGGCCTCGGGACGATCCTCGTCGGCGACGACCCCGGGAGCCGCGCGTACGTCGCGGGCAAGCACCGGGACTGCGCCGAGGTCGGCATCGCCTCGATCCGCGTCGACCTGCCGGCCGATGCGAGCCAGGCGGACGTCGAGGCGGCCGTGGAGCAGCTCAACGCGGACCCCGCGTGCACGGGGTACATCGTGCAGCTGCCGCTGCCGGGCGGGATCGACACCCAGCGCGTCCTCGAGCTGATCGACCCGGCGAAGGACGCCGACGGCCTGCACCCGACCAACCTCGGGCGGCTCGTGCTCCGCGTGAACGGCCCGATCGACTCGCCGTTGCCGTGCACCCCCCGCGGGATCATCGAGCTGCTGACGCGGCACGGTGTGGCGCTCGCGGGCGCGGACGTCCTGGTGATCGGCCGGGGGACCACGGTCGGTCGGTCCATCGGGCTCCTGCTGACCCGCCGTGAGCACAACGCCACGGTGACGCTCACCCACACCGGCACGGCCGACCTCGCCGAGCACGCGCGCTACGCCGACATCATCGTGGCGGCGGCGGGCGTGCCGGGGATCGTCACGGCGGACCTGGTCAAGCCGGGTGCGGTCGTGCTCGACGTCGGCGTCACGCGCGTCGTCGACCCGGTGACCGGCAAGACCCGGCTCGCCGGGGACGTCGATCCGGGCGTGGCCGAGGTCGCGGGCTGGCTGTCCCCGAACCCCGGCGGGGTGGGGCCGATGACCCGGGCGATGCTGCTCGCCAACGTGGTGGAAGCGGCCGAGCGGGTCTGACCGCACGTCCCGACGCCCGCGCCCCGGTCCGGAGGCGCGGGCGTCGTCGTCCCGCCCCGCGACGGGTGGCGCGACGCTGCAACAGGACATTCATGGGCTGGACATTGTCAGTTCACAGTTTCAGCGCGCGCTTTCACCCGCTCCCCGGTAGACCTGGCGTGTCGGTCTCGACACCCCTCCGGAGGAGAACCCCTCATGTCACAAGTCCCCGTACAGGGCGGCAGGCGTAGGCCCAGACAGATCGTCTCGGCAGTCCTCGCCACCCTCGCCATGATCGTCGTCGGTCTCGCACCTGCGCAGGGTGCGGTGTCCGTCACGGCCCCTGTCGTCATCAACGAGGTCTACGGGGGTGGCGGCAACTCCGGCGCGCCGCTGACCCACGACTTCGTCGAGCTCTACAACCCGGGCTCCGCACCGGTGGACCTCTCCGGGTGGTCCGTCCAGTACGCCTCGTCCGCCGGCACGACCTGGAGCGGGGTCATCCCGCTGACCGGGTCGATCGCCGCAGGGGCCACCTACCTGGTGCAGGGCGCCTCGCAGCTCGGGACGGGCACGGTCTCGAACCTGCCGCCAGCCGACGCGAGCGGCACCGTCAACCTCTCAGCGACGAACGGCAACGTGGCCCTCGTCTCCGCTGCGAGCGCACTGACGTGCGTGACGTCGGCGTGCGCGACCGACCCCGCCGTCGTCGACCTCGTGGGCTACGGCACCGGTCAGGCGTTCGCCGGGACGGCCGCCGCCCCGGCCCCGAGCAACACCACCTCCGTCAACCGCACGGGCGGGGTGAACACCGCGGACAACGGCGCGGACTTCACGGTCGCCGCGCCGACGCCGGCCGCGTCCGGCACCACGCCGCCTCCGCCGCCGGCCGGAACGCTGACGATCGCCGAGGTGCAGGGCACCGGCGCGAGCAGCCCGTACGTCGGCCAGCAGGTCACCACCACCGGCATCGTCACCGCGGCCTACCCGACGGGTGGCTTCTCCGGGTTCGTGATCCAGACGCCCGGGACGGGCGGTCCGACGGACCCGGCGACCCGCACCGCGTCGGACGCGATCTTCGTGTACCAGCAGTCCGGGACGCTCCCGACGATCGGCCAGCACCTCACGGTGACCGGTTCCGTCTCGGAGTACAACGGGCTCACCGAGCTCACGATCTCCAGCGCCGCGGGCTACGCGGTGGACGCCGACCCGGCAGCGCCGGTCACCGCGTCTGTCACGGCGTGGCCCACGACGGCAGACGAGCGTGAGCGGCTCGAGTCCATGCTCGTCGCACCGGCGGGTGACTTCACGGTCACCAACACCTACTCGACCAACCAGTACGGCGAGGTCGGGCTGGCTGCCGGGACCACCCCGCTGCTGCAGCCCACGGACGTCGCCCTGCCGGGCTCGGCCGAGGCCGCCGCGGTCGTGGCGGACGACGCCGCCCGTGGTGTCGTGCTGGACGACGGCGCGACCACCAACTTCCTGTCCGCGGCGAACTCCGGCCTCACGCCGCCGTACGTCTCACTGACGAACCCCGTCCGGGTCGGCGCGCAGGTCGACTTCGTGACGCCGCTGATCGTCGACTACCGCAACAGCACCTGGAAGCTCAACCCGACCTCCCAGGTCACCGCCGCGACCCCGCTCGCGGAGCGGACGCAGTTCAGCAACACGCGGACCTCGGCACCGGACGCCACGGCGCTCGGGTCCGGAGCACTGCGGGTCGCCTCGTTCAACGTGCTCAACTACTTCACGACGCTCGGCGCCGACGTCGCCGGCTGCACGTCGTACAACGACCGTGACGGCAACCCGATCACGGTCAAGAGCTGCCCGGGAACCGGTCCGCGCGGGGCGTGGGACGCCGCGAACCTGCAGCGTCAGCAGGACAAGATCGTGGCGGCGATCAACGCGCTGGACGCGGACGTCGTCGGGCTCATGGAGATCGAGAACTCCGTGGTCCTCGGTGACGCGCCCGACACCGCCGTCAGCACCCTGGTCGACGCGCTCAACGCCGCCGACCCCGGTGCGCACTGGGCGTACGTGCCGTCGTCGACGGAGCTCCCCGACCCGGCCGAGATGGACGTCATCTCGAACGCGCTCATCTACCGGACCGGCGCGGTCAGCCCGCTGGGCGTCTCGCACGCCCTGGGGACGCTGAGCGGGACCGATCAGGCGTTCGACAACGCCCGCGAGCCCATCGGCCAGGCGTTCACGCCGGTCGCCGGGGGCGCGCCGTTCTTCGTCGCGGTGAACCACTTCAAGTCGAAGGGCTCGGCGGGACCGCTGCCGGGCGACGTCGACTCCGGTGACGGCCAGGGCGCGTCGAACGCGTCCCGGGTCGCCCAGGCCACCGCGCTGAAGGACTGGATCCCGACGGTCCTCGCGACCTACACGACCACACCGGTCGAGGCGGTCGCGCTGGTCGGCGACTTCAACTCCTACACCCAGGAGGACCCGCTGCAGGTGCTCTACGCAGCCGGGTACACCGATGTGAACACGGGCTTCGCGACGGGCAAGCAGTCGTACAGCTACAGCGGGCTCTCCGGCTCCCTCGACCACGTCCTGGTGAACGACGCGCTCCTCGCGCGGGCGACCGGGGCGGACATCTGGGGGATCAACGCCGAGGAGTCGATCGCCCTCGAGTACAGCCGGTACAACTACCACGGCACCCTGTTCTACGCGGCCGACCCGTACCGGTCCTCCGACCACGACCCGGTGCTGCTGGGCTTCAGCGCGACCGCACCGGCCTCGACGACGGACCTGACGTTCCTCAACATCAACGACTTCCACGGTCGGATCGACGGCAACACCGTCGCGTTCGCCGGGACGATCGAGCAGCAGCGCGCCGCCAAGGGTGAGGGCAACACCGTGCTGCTCTCGGCGGGCGACAACATCGGGGCGTCGCTGTTCGCGTCCTCGATCGCCCAGGACCAGCCGACGATCGACGTGCTGAACGCCTTGGACCTGAAGGCGTCGGCGGTCGGCAACCACGAGCTCGACCAGGGCTTCACGGACCTCACGGACCGTGTCGTCGCGGGTGGCACGAATGCCCGGTGGGACTACCTCGGGGCGAACGTGTACCTCAAGGGCACCCAGACGCCCGCCCTGCCCGAGTACGCGATCCTCGACGTCGCGGGCAAGAAGGTCGGCATCATCGGGGCCATCACGCAGGAGACGCCGTCACTGGTCAGCCCGGCGGGGATCGCGACGCTCGACTTCGGCGACCCGGTCGCCGCAGTCAACCGGGTCGCAGCCCAGCTGAGCGACGGCGACCCGTCGAACGGTGAGGCCGACGTGCTCGTCGCCGAGTACCACGAAGGTGCCGGCGCCGGCCTGGCCGAGGGCGCGACCCTCGAGCAGGAGGTCGCCGCGGGCGGTGCGTTCGCCGAGATCGTGAACCAGACCGCTGCGTCGGTCGACGCGATCTTCACCGGTCACACCCACAAGCTGTACGCGTGGGACGCACCGGTACCGGGCGAGCCCGGGACGACGCGGCCGATCGTGCAGACCGGCTCCTACGGGGCGTACATCGGCGAGGTCACCCTGACGATCGACGACGCGACCGACACCGTCACGGCCTACACCGCGACCAACGTGCCGCGCACGACGACGCCGGCGGCCGACCTGGTCGCGACGTACCCGCGGGTCGCCGCGGTCAAGGAGGTCGTCGACGCCGCCCTCGCGAACGCGAAGACCCAGGGCGACGTCGTGATCGGCTCGCTCACGGCGGACATCACGACCGCCTACATCGGCCCGGTGCGTGACGACCGGGCGTCCGAGTCCACCCTGGGCAACCTGGTGGCCGACGCGCTGCGCGACTCGCTCGCGAGCGCCGACCGCGGCGGGGCGCAGATCGGGGTGGTGAACCCCGGTGGGCTCCGGTCCGACCTGTTCGCGTCGCAGTCGTCCTACAGCCCGCCCGGGCCTGCGGCCGACGGCGAGATCACGTACGCGCAGGCCAACGCGGTGCTGCCGTTCGTCAACAACCTGTGGACCATGTCCATGACGGGCGAGCAGGTCCGCACGATGCTCGAGCAGCAGTGGCAGACCCTCCCGGACGGCACCGTGCCGTCGCGGCCGTACCTGCAGCTCGGGCTCTCCGACAACGTCTCGTACACGTACGACGCGACGTTGCCGGCCGGCAGCCGGATCACGTCGGTCTCGGTGGACGGCGTGCCGCTCGACCCGGCGGCGTCGTACCGGGTGGGGACGTTCTCGTTCCTCGCCACGGGCGGCGACAACTTCCGCGTCTTCACCGAGGCGACGGACGTGCGTGACTCCGGTCTGATCGACCGGGACGCGTGGATCGCCTACCTGTCCGCGAACCGTCCGGTCAGCCCGGACTTCGCACGGCACGCGGTGGCGGCGTCGGGCCTTCCCGGCACCGTGACGCAGGGCGATGCGGTGAGCTTCGGCGTCTCGAAGCTCGACCTCACGTCGCTCGGCAGCCCGGCCAACACGAGCCTGCGGGCGACGTGGGAGGGCAGCTCTGCCGCAGCGGTGGACGTGCCGGTGACGGACGGCGCGGCGCAGGTCGACGTCACGGTCCCGACAGATGTGGTCGGTGCGGCGACGCTGGTCCTGGTGGCGACCCCGTCGGGCACCACGGTTCGTGTCCCGGTGACGGTCGAGGCCGCGCGGATCGCGACCACGACGCGCGCGACCCTGGTGCCGCGCACGACGTTCGAGGGGATGCCGTCCGTCGTCCTGGTGCAGGTCTCCGCGCACCACGCGCGGCCGGCCGGCCAGGTGCAGATCAGCGTCGACGGCACCGTCGTGGCGACCCGGACGCTCAGCTGGGGAGTCACCGGGGTCCTGCTGCCGAGGAACCTCGCGACGGGCACGCACACGGTCACGGTCGAGTACCTGGGCAGCGCGACGTTCGCGCCGTCCTCGGACTCGGAGACCTTGACCGTCAAGGCGTGGCCCCGCCACGGGCATGGCGGCTGGTGGTCGATCTGGCACTGGTGATCGGCAGGTGACGGGTCGGTCGGCCGGGTGCCGGTGAGAGGGGTACCCGGCGACCGGTGACGTACCCACCGTTCGCGTACGGACGACGGCGGTGGCGATCGCGATGGCGATCGCCACCGCCGTCGCTGTCGGAGTTGGCTAGCGTGGGCGACGTCCGGCTCTTCAAGGGCGGCACCTGCACGGGCTGAGGTGACAGGGGAATGAAGAAGATCATCGCCGTGGCGCTCGCGTTCATCGCCGTTGGTTTCGTGCTTGACCTGCTGAGGATTCAGGGCATCGTCCCGCGCACGCTGTACTTCGCGACGATGCTCAGCACGATGAGCTGGGTGGCGTCCCGCGAGTACGGCTGGTGGGGCCGGCGTCCGCCCAGATAGGGGTAGCAGCGGCGTTCGTGAGGAGCGTGGGTGGCATGGGGTTGGATGGGCCCATGCTGACGATCGCCACCGCCAACGTGAACGGGATCAGGGCCGCGTACAAGAAGGGCATGGGCGCCTGGGTCGAGTCCCGCAGGCCCGATGTCCTGCTGCTCCAGGAGGTCCGGGCTCCGGACGAGATGGTCGGTGAGTTCCTCCCGCCCGGCGAGTGGGACCTCGCGCACGAAGCCTGCGAGATCAAGGGCCGGGCGGGGGTCGCGATCGCGTCGCGGCTGCCGATGTCGGCGATCCGCATCGGCCTGGCGACCGGTGTCCCGGTCGACACCGGTCGATGGGTCGAGGCCGATCTCGAGCTCCCGGCGGTCGACGGCGGTGCACCGCGCACGCTGACCGTCGTGTCGGCGTACATCCACTCGGGCCAGGCCGGCACACCGAAGATGGACGAGAAGTACGCGTTCCTCGACCACGTCACGGCGCGGCTCGGTGAGCTCGCGGAGGCCGGCGGGCTGACCGTCGTGGCCGGTGACCTGAACATCGCGCACCGGAACGTGGACATCAAGAACTGGAAGGGCAACCTGAAGTCCGCCGGGTTCCTGCCGGAGGAGCGCGCCTACCTCGACCGGTGGTTCGACGACCTCGGCTGGACCGACCTCGGCCGGCGGCTCGGCGGCGACGGTCCCGGTCCGTACACCTGGTGGTCGTGGCGCGGCCAGGCCTTCGACAACGACGCCGGCTGGCGGATCGACTACCAGCTCACGACCCCCGACCTCACCGACGCAGCGGTGTCGATCGAGGTCGACCGCGCCGCGGCGTGGGACGAGCGGTGGAGCGACCACGCGCCGCTCGTCGCGACCTACGACCTCTGAGGCGCGGGCGCCGCTCGGCCGCGGACGCACAGGCCGCGTCAGGAGCCGGACCGTGCATCCGCACCTGGTCCGACGCCCGGTCGGCGGCGGTCGCCGCCGGGTCGTCGAACCGTCGCTGGTGCGACGTGGTGGGTCGGTGTCGCGATCAGGCGGTGTCGCGGTCCGCGGGCGCGGAGGCATCCGCCACGAGGAACACCGGTGACGTGAAGCCGGCCGCACCGAAAGCGTCGGCGATCGCGGATGCGATGCGCTCGACGCCGTCGGCCTCGACCAGCGCGATGGCCGACCCGCCGAACCCGCCGCCGGTCATCCGAGCGCCCAGCGCCCCGTTCGCCCGTGCGACGGAGACGGCGAGGTCGAGCTCGGCGCAGCTCACCTCGTAGTCGTCCCGGAGCGAGGCGTGCGACGCGTCCATGAGCGGGCCGACCTCCGCGACCCGACCGGCGTCGAGCAGCGCGACGAAGTCCTCCACCCGTGCGATCTCGGTGGCGACGTGCCGGACGCGTCTGATGGTGGTCTCCGCGTCGGCGTCACCCGGCTCCGCCAGGAGGGCGAGTGCCGCCTCGAGCTCCGCTCCGGCGCCCACCTCCCGGAGCGTCGCGTGCCCGAGGCGGGCGGCCGCGGCCTCGCACGTCGCGCGTCGGTTCGCGTACTGGCCGTCGGCGAGCTGGTGCTCGGCGCGGGTGTCGATCACGAGGAGCGCGAGACCGTGGGCTGACAGGTCGAACGGCACGTGCCGGACCGTGCCGTCGCGCGTGTCGAGGAGCAGGGCGTGACCGGGCTGCGCCCGGAGCGACGAGGACTGGTCCATGCCGCCCGTGGGTGCGCCGGCGATCTCGTTCTCCGCCCGCACACATGCGGCCGCCAGCACCGCCCGGCCGGCGTCGGAGTCGCCGAGACCGAGGTCGCACACGTCGTCGAGCGCGACCGCGACCGCAGACTCCAGGGCGGCCGACGACGATAGCCCCGCGCCGTACGGCACGCACGACGCGACCGCCGCGTCGAAGCCTGCGACGCGGGTGCCGGGCGTCGGACGGGTGCCGGGTGCCGGATGCGTGTCGGATGTCGCGCGGACGTCCCCGGTCGCGTCCGCACCGGTCGCCGGTGCCGGGTCCGCGGACTCGTTCACGGCCCAGGCGACCCCGGCCGCATAGGCCGCCCAGCCGAGATGGGCGCCGGGGTGCACCTGGTCCGTCGTGCCGGTCCACATGGCGTGCTCGCGCTCGGAGACGAGCCGCAGGACGTCGTCGTCGCGGCGGCGCAGTGCGACGTAGGTGCGGTGCGGCAGGTCGATCGGCAGGCACAGGCCGCCGTTGTAGTCGGTGTGCTCACCGATGAGGTTGACGCGACCCGGTGCCGACCACACACCGTCGGGCTCGGCTCCGAAGCGGGACCGGAACAGCTCGGCGGCGCTGTGCGCACCCGCGGAGCGGTCCCACGCGGTGAGCCACTCGCCGGTCATCGGGCGAGCTCCTGAAGCCGCGCGGCGATCCGTTCCGGGGTGGTGTCGCTGATCCAGGCGCCCATCGCCGACTCCGATCCTGCGAGGTACTTGAGCTTGCCGGGGGCGCGGAGCACGGAGAACAGCTGGAGGTGCAGGCGCAGGTCGTCGCGGCCGTCACGCACAGGTGCCTGGTGCCACGCGGCGATGTAGGGGAGGGGCACCGGGGCGCCGTCGGGGTCGACGAAGAACCGGTCGAGCCGCTGCAGCAGCGTCAGGTAGGTGGTCGCGAGGTCGGCCCGCTCGTCGTCGGTCAGGGCGGGGAGGTCCGGGACGTCGCGGCGCGGCGCGAGGTGCACCTCGACGGGCCACCGTGCGGCCGCCGGCACGTACGCGACCCAGTGCGCGGACTCCAGGACGATCCGCACCCCGGCGCGAAGCTCGGCGTCGAGGACGTCCCGCAGCAGGTTGCGTCCGGTGCGCTCGCGGTGCGCCCGGGCCTGGCGCAGCATCGTGGCGGTGCGCGGCGTCAGGTACGGGTAGGCGTAGATCTGCCCGTGCGGGTGGTGCAACGTGACACCGATCTCCTTGCCCCGGTTCTCGAAGCAGAACACCTGCTCGACGCCGTCGAGGGCACCGAGCGCAGTGGTGCGGTCGGCCCAGGCCTCGATCACGGTGCGCATGCGGCCCGGCGTCACCGAGGCCAGGCTCGCCGTCGAGTCGCTCGAGAAGCAGATGACCTCGCAGCGACCGACGGCGGGGCGCACCGGGTAGAGCTCCTCGCCGTCCAGCGGGCTGACCTGGTCGGTCACCCCGGGCACGGTCAGCAGCGACGGGAAGCGGTTCTCGAAGACGACGACGTCGTAGTCCTCAGCCGGGATCTCGCCGTCGGAGTACGCCGCACCGGGCTTGGCCGGTGCGAGCGGGTTCGCGTCGGCGGGCGGCAGGAACGTCCGGTTCATCCGGTGCGCGGCCATCGGTACCCACTCGCCGGTGAGGACGTCGTAGCGCATCTCGGGCCCGCTGACGGGCCGTTCGATCCCGTCCGGGCCCGTGACCGGCGCGAACCGGTCCGGCAGCGGTCGCGGGTCGTCCAGCCGACGGGTCGCGGCCCCGGAGACGTACGGCTCGGAGTCGTCGAAGTACAGGAGCTCACGCCCGTCGGCCAAGGTGGTCGATGTGCGCCGAACCCGTGGGGCGGTGCTGGTCACGATGCTGCTCCTTCGGGGTGGGCGAGGACGATGCGGCCGACGTCGTTGCGCAGGACGCCGCGGGCGTCCTCGGGTAGTGCGTCGTCGGTGACGAGGACGTCGACGGTGTCGAGCGGGGCGATGCGGCTGAGACCGACGACGCCCCACTTGCCGTGGTCGGCGAGGACGACGACCTCCGCGGCGCTCGCGATGAGCGCGCGGTCGGTCTCCGACTCCAGGAGGTTCGGTGTGGTCAGGCCCGAGGCGTCGAGGCCGTGGACGCCGAGGAACAGGCGGTCGACGCGCAGAGAGCCGAGCGCCGCGACCGCGAGCGGGCCGACGAGGGCGTCGGACGGTGTGCGGGTACCGCCCGTCAGCACGACGTCGAGGCCGACGCCCGGCGCGCGGTGCAGCGTCTCCGCGACGGGCAGCGAGTTCGTCACGACGGTGAGCGGGCGCAGCGTCGGGGTCTCTGCGATCAGTGCAGCGAGCAGGTGGGTGGTGGTCCCGGCAGAGAGCGCGATCGCCTCGTGCGGCTCGACGAGGGCGAGGGCGGCGCGCGCGATCGCCTGTTTCTCCGTGGCGGCCCAGGCGCGCTTGGCCTCGAAGCCGGGCTCGTCGCTCGCCCGCGCGTTCTCGGTCGGGCTCACCGCGCCACCGTGCACACGCCGCAGCAGCCCGGCCTGGGCCAGCTCGCCGATGTCCCGGCGGACCGTCATGTCCGAGACGCCGAAGCGCTCGACCAGGTCCGCGACCCGGACCGCGCCGTGCGCGCGCACCATCGCGACGATCTGGTCCTGGCGCTGCTCCGCAAGCATGCGAACAGTATTGCCCATGAACCAACAAATTCGCACATGCTTGACGACGCGGGCGCGGTCGACCGCCTGCCGTTGCCGCCTCGCGCCCTCGGCCGACACCACCCGGCAGTGCTCGGCCGCGCCCGTCGTCGCCTGGCGCCGCGCTCTCCGGCGAGCGCCCATCCACTGGGCGCGACCTTGCGTTGACACATCCGTGACCTACTCTTCGACCTGTGGCAGCCGACATCTCTCCCCAGGACGTCCGCCGAGGTCTTGCGCGCCATGAGGTCCCTGACCCGCTGCGCAACGACGTCCGCCTGCTCGGCGGGCTGCTCGGCACCGTGCTCCGCGAGGCCGGCGGCGACGACCTCCTCGCCGACGTCGAGCGCCTGCGCGAGCTGACGATCCGCGCGCACGACGAGTCCGAGACCGATGCGCTCGAGCTCGCGGAGGACCTCGTCGAGAGCTTCTCCGAGCACCGCGCCGAGCAGGTCGCACGGGCCTTCACGTGCTACTTCCACCTGGCGAACCTCGCCGAGGAGTACCACCGCATCCGCATGCTCCGTGAGCGGGAGTCCGTCCTCGCACCGCACGAGCTCGCCCCGGACGACTCGCTCCCGTCGGCCGTCGTCGAGCTCGCCAAGGAGATCGGTCAGGACGCAGCCCTCGAGCGGCTGCGCAACCTCGAGTTCCGTCCGGTCGTCACCGCGCACCCGACCGAGGCGCGGCGCCGTTCGGTCGCCAACTCGATCCGGCGGATCTCCGACCTCGTCGCCGAGCGGGACGGGATGACCGCCGGCGGCATCTCGCTCGCCGAGAACGAGCGCCGGCTGCTGGCCGAGATCGACGTGCTGTGGCGGACCTCGCCGTTGCGCGCGTCGAAGCCGACCGTGCTGGACGAGATCCACAGCGTCATGGCCGTGTTCGACTCGACGTTCTTCGACGTGTTCCCGTCCGTCTACCGGCGCCTCGACGACTGGCTCCAGGGTGAGCACGCCGGTGCGCGGGAGCCGATCGTGCGGCCGTTCGTCCGCCTCGGCTCGTGGATCGGTGGCGACCGCGACGGCAACCCGAACGTCACCTCCGAGGTCACGCGTGCGGCCGCCGTCATCGCGTCCGAGCACATCCTCACCGCGCTGGAGTCGGCCGCGCGCCGCACGGCGCACGTCCTCACGCTCGACGGCGTCGGCACCCCGCCCTCGGCCGAGCTGCTCGCGCTCTGGCAGCGCCAGCGCGAGTTCTCCGAGGTCGTCACCGCGCGGGCGACCGAGGGCGCACCGGGCCAGCCGCACCGGCGGGCGCTGATCGTGATCGCCGAGCGGATCGCGGCGACCCGCCTCCGCGACGCCGACCTCGCCTACACCGGGGCCGACCAGCTCGAGGCGGACCTCGCGGTCGTCCAGCGGTCGCTGGTCGAGGCCGGTGCCGCGCGCGCGGCGTACGGCGACCTGCAGCGCCTCATCTGGCAGGTGCAGACCTTCGGCTTCCACCTCGCCGAGCTCGAGATCCGTCAGCACTCCCAGGTGCACGAGGCCGCGCTCGCCGACATCGCCGAGCACGGCATCGACGGCCCGCTGCAGCCGCGCACGCAGGAGGTCCTCGACACGTTCCGGGCGATCAGTGCGGTACAGCGGCGTCACGGCGTCGAGGCCGCGCGCCGCTACATCGTCTCGTTCACGCAGCGCCCGGAGCACCTGGCCGCGGTCTACGAGCTCGCGTCGCTCGTCTTCCCCGACCCGAGCCAGGCGCCGGTGATCGACGCCGTCCCGCTGTTCGAGACCTTCGCGGACCTCCAGGCGAGCGTCGACATCCTCGATGCGATGCTCGAGCTGCCGATCGTGCAGCAGCGGCTCGCTGCCAACGGCCGGCGGGTCGAGGTCATGCTCGGCTACTCGGACTCCTCGAAGGACGTCGGACCCGTCTCGGCGACCCTCGCCCTGGATGTCGCGCAGAGCCGGATCGCCGACTGGGCGCACCGCCACCACATCACGTTGACGTTGTTCCACGGCCGTGGTGGCGCGCTCGGCCGTGGGGGCGGCCCCGCCAACCGGGCGTTGCTCGCGCAGCCGCCCGGGTCGGTCGACGGCCGTTTCAAGCTCACCGAGCAGGGTGAGGTCATCTTCGCGCGCTACGGCGACCCGGTCATCGCCTCACGCCACATCGAGCAGGTGGCCGCTGCCACGCTCCTCGCCGGTGCACCGTCCGTCGAGCAGCGCAATGCCGCCTCGACCGCGCGTTTCGCCCCGCTCGCGGAGCTCCTCGACCGGACGTCGCGTGACCGGTTCTACTCGTTGGTGCGGGCCGAGGGCTTCCCGCAGTGGTTCGCCGAGGTCACTCCGCTCGAGGAGATCGGGCTGCTCCCGCTCGGGTCGCGCCCGGCCCGCCGTGGGCTCTCGGTCGAGTCCCTCGACGACCTGCGCGCGATCCCGTGGGTGTTCTCGTGGTCCCAGGCCCGGACGAACCTCGCCGGCTGGTTCGGGCTCGGCACCGCGCTCGACGCCGTCGGCGACCTCGACGAGCTGCGTGCCGCGTACGCGGGCTGGCCGTTGTTCACGACCGTCATCGACAACGTGGAGATGTCCCTCGCGAAGACCGACCGGCGCATCGCGAGCCGGTACCTGGCCCTCGGCGAGCGTCAGGACCTCGCGGACCTCGTGCTCGAGGAGATGGCGCTGACCCGGCGCTGGGTCCTGGCGATCACCGGCAGCGACGAGGTCCTGTCGCGGCGCCGGGTGCTCGGCCGGGCCGTCCAGCTGCGCAGCCCGTACGTCGACGCCCTGTCTCTGCTCCAGCTCCGCGCGCTCAAGCGGCTGCGGTCCGGGGTCGAGCCCGACGAGGTCGAGGGGCTGCGTCAGCTGCTGCTGCTCAGCGTCAACGGTGTGGCCGCCGGGCTGCAGAACACCGGCTGAGCGTCCCGTGCCGTCGTTCCGGGTCACGCTCGGCGTGGGTGTGCTCGCGCCGGGCGTGGCACCGCAGGACGTGCTGCCCGCGGCTGCGCAGGCCGCACGCGACGTCGTGACCGTCGAGGCCTACGACGTGGGCATCGTGCACGGTCAGGCGCGCGTCACCGTGCGCTTCACCGCAGCGGACGACGCCGAGGCGCTCGGTGTCGGTGCGCGGGTGCGCGCGACCGTCGCCCGGCTCGCCGAGGTCCGGGACCCGCGGGTCACCCGGCGCTGGGGCTCCCGCTGGGAGCCCGTACGGACCGGCGCCGGGCGGTCGACGACGTCCTGACGGGTCAGGGCGTCGTCGGGGTGAGCCCGAGCGGCCGACCCGCGAGACCGCGGGACCGGGTCGCGAGCGTCCGGGCGACCTCGCGCAGGGCGATGGCCGCGGGAGACTCGGGGGACGTCAGCACGACGGGGACGCCGTCGTCGCCCGCCTCACGCAGCCGGAGGTCGAGCGGGACCTGGCCGAGGAGCGGGACGGATGCACCCGTGAGGCTCGCGAGGTTCTCCGCGACCCGTGCGCCGCCACCGGTGCCGAACACCTCGAGGCGCGTGCCGTCGGGCTGCTCGAGCCACGACATGTTCTCCACCACGCCGACGATGTTCTGCCGCGTCTGGGTCGCGATCGAACCGGCGCGCTCGGCGACCTCGGCCGCGGCGAGCTGCGGGGTGGTCACCACCACGAGCTCGGAGCTCGGCAGGAGCTGGGCGACCGAGATCGCGATGTCACCGGTTCCGGGCGGGAGGTCGAGCAGGAGGACGTCGAGGTCGCCCCAGAACACGTCGGCGAGGAACTGCTGGAGCGCGCGGTGCAGCATCGGGCCGCGCCACACGACCGGCTGGCCCGCGGTGACGAACATCCCGATCGAGATGACCTTGACGTTGTGCGCGACCGGGGGGAGCAGCATGTCGTCGACCCGGGTCGGCGGCTGGCTCACGCCGAGCATGCGGGGGATCGAGAAGCCGTAGATGTCCGCGTCGACCACGCCGACCCGCAGCCCGTCCGCCGCCATCGCGACCGCGAGGTTCGCGGTGACCGACGACTTGCCGACCCCGCCCTTCCCGGAGGCGATCGCGTAGACGCGTGTGAGCGATCCCGGCTTCGAGAACGGGATCTCGGGCTCCGCGACACCGCCGCGCAGCTGCGACCGGAGCTCGGCGCGCTGCTCGGCGCTCATGACCCCCAGGTCGACCCGGACCGACGCGACACCCTCGACGGACATCCCGACCGACCGGATGTCCTTGGTCAAGGTGTCCTTCATCGGGCACCCGGCCACGGTGAGGTCGACGCCGACGACCACGTTCGCGCCCGCCGGTCCGTCCTGCACGGTGACCGATCGCAGCATCCCGAGCTCGGTGATCGGACGCCGGATCTCCGGGTCGATCACGGTGGCCATGGCGGCACGAACGGCGTCTTCGAGGGTGGAGGTCTCCGGCATGGGGTCCATCGTAGGTCGCCGAGCGGCTCGCCCCGACGCGTCAGCGTCCGGACGGGTCACGCGTCGCGGCCTCCGCGGCGGTGTCGCGCTCGTCACCGATGTCCTCGAGCAGGTTGCGCAGCTCGGACCGCACGAAGTCGCGCGTCGCGACCTCGCTCAGGGCGATGCGGAGCGCCGCCATCTCGCGGGCCAGGTACTCGGTGTCCGCCAGCGCGCGGTCGGCACGGAGCCGGTCCTGCTCGATCGCGACCCGGTCGCGGTCGTCCTGACGGTTCTGCGCGAGCAGGATCAGCGGCGCCGCGTAGGACGCCTGGACCGAGAAGAACAGGTTGAGCAGGATGAACGGGTAGGCGTCCCAGTGCGCGCTCTTGGCGCCGACGACGTTGAGCGTGACCCACAGCACCACGAAGCCGGACATGTAGAGCAGGAACCTGCCGGTCCCCATGAAGCGGGCGAACCGCTCGGCGATCCGACCGACGGTGTCCGGGTTCCGCTGGACCCGGGGCAGGAACGACCGGCGGATCTCCTTGGGCGTGTCCAGGCGCTCAGCCATGGCGGGTCACCTCCGTCGGGGTCGACGTGCCGGAACCGTCGGCGGTCGGAAGCGCCTCGTCGGCCTCCTCGCCCTCGCGCCAGTCCTCGGGCAGCAGGTGGTCGAGGACGTCGTCCACGCTCACGACGCCGAGCAGCCGCTTCTCCTTGTCGAGCACCGGGAGCGCGAGCAGGTTGTAGGTCGCGAGCAGTCGCGTCACCTTGAGCAGAGGGGCGTGCGGGGCGACGGCCTCGATGTCCGAGTCGAGGATCGCACCGAGCGGCTCGTGCGGTGCCTCGCGGAGCATCCGCTGCAGGTGCACGACGCCGAGGAACCTTCCTGTCGGCGTCTCGAGCGGCGGCCGCACGACGAACACCATCGACGCGAGGGCAGGGGTGAGGTCCTGGCGGCGGACGTGAGCGAGCGCCGCGGCGATCGGGGTCTCGGGGCCGAGCACGACCGGTTCCGTGGTCATGAGACCACCGGCGGTGCGGTCCTCGTACGCGAGCAGACGCCGGACGTCGCGCGCCTCCTAGGGCTCCATCAGCTCGAGGAGCTCGGCGGCCTCGTCCTGCGGGAGGTCACCGAGGAGGTCGGCGGCGTCATCGGGCTGCATGGCCTCGAGGACGTCGGCCGCGCGGTCGCGGTCGAGCCCCGACAGGATCGCGACCTGGTCGTCCTCCGGCAGCTCCTCGAGGACGTCGGCCAGGCGCTCGTTGTCGAGCGCGTTCGCGACCTCGAGCTGGCGGGTCGCGCCGAGGTCGTGCAGCACGTCGGCCAGGTCGGCCGGCTTCAGGTCCTCGTAGGCGGCCAGCAGCAGCGCGGCGCCCTGCCCCTCCGTCCCGCCGGCGAGGCTCGCGACGGCGTTCCAGTCGACGACGAGGGTCTCGCCCCGGCGGCGCAGCAGCCCGCCCTTGCCGGACGGCACGTGGCGGCGCACGAAGATCTGGGTGAGCAGCCAGTCACCGTTGCGCTGCTTCTCGATCGCGAGGTCCTCGACCGAGGCGCTTCCCGTCCCGTCGACGAACTCGACCGTCCGGTCGAAGAGCTCGCCGACGGCCAGGGTCTCGGCCGCGCGCTGCTCGAACCGGCGCATGTTCACCAGCCCGGTGGAGATCACCTGACCGACGTCGATGCTGGTCACCCGGGTCAACGGGAGGAACACGCGACGGCGTCCCGGCACCTCGACGACCAGGCCGACCGCACGCGGTGCGAGCTTCGGTCGGAGCAGCACGACGACGTCGCGGACCCGCCCGACCAGGTCGCCGACGGGGTCGAAGACGGAGGTACCGGCGAGACGCGCGACGAACACCCGAGTTCCCGTGCTGCTCACGGCGGTCAGCCTAGCGCCGCAGAGTGACGGGCGACCGGCGCCACGGCAGCCGGGATGCCACCAGGATGTGGCGCGGGCATGGCGACCGTCCGGGGCCTGCGGGATGATGGCGGCATGTCTTTCACCCGTCCGACGCGTGTCCCGTCCACCCCCACCCTGCCGCAGGGCGAGCTCGTGGCGTCCTACGGCACGTATCTCGAGGCGCAGCGCGCCGTCGACCACCTCTCCGACTCGCAGTTCCCGGTGCAGCTCGTGACGATCGTCGGGACGGACCTGCGGATGGTCGAGCGGGTGACCGGTCGGCTCTCCTACCCGCGGGTCGCCATGGCGGGCGCTGCCTCGGGTGCCTGGTTCGGCACGTTCGTGGGCCTGCTCCTGCTGTGGTTCACGTCCTCGAGCGGGGGATCGAGCTCGACCCTGATGGCGGCCATCTTCATCGGTGCCGCGTTCGGGATGCTGTTCTCGGTGATCAGCTTCTCGTTCACGGGCGGCAAGCGGGACTTCACGTCCGCCAGCCAGATCGTCGCGAGCAGCTACGCGGTGCTCTGCGCCGCGTCCGAGGCGAACAAGGCCCGCAACCTCCTGCAGAAGATCGGCGGTGTGCGCAGCGGCTGGATGGCCCAGACTCCGGTGGGCCAGGCCGGCGCGCCCGTCGGGCAGCCCGTGGTCCCACCGTCCGGTGCCGAGCAGCCGGTCGGCACCCAGCCGCCTTCGACGCCGTCACCCTCGACGCAGCCGCCCGTGACGCCGCCACCTGTGACCCAGCCGCCGGCTGACTCGTCACACACGGGTGACGGCGCTGCGTCGTCCTGACCCGCGCCTCGCCTTCGCCCGCGCCTCGTCCTGACCCGCGCGCAGTCCTGAACCACGGCCCAGTCCCGACCTGACGCGCCGACGTGGTCCGCGCGGGCACCGGAGTCGTGCCCGCGCGGCGTCGGTCACTCCGCCGGCGAAGCCGCCAGACGCGCCATCCACGCCTCGACGTCGTCCGGTCGACGCGGCAGCGCCGCCGAGAGGTTCTCGTTCCCGTCCGCGGTCACGAGCACGTCGTCCTCGATCCGCACACCGATCCCGCGGTACTCCGGCGGGACCCGCAGGTCGTCGGACTTGAAGTACAGCCCGGGCTCGATCGTGAACACCATGCCGGGCTCGATCGTGGCGTCCAGGTACATCTCACGGCGGGCCTGCGCGCAGTCGTGCACGTCCAGCCCCAGGTGGTGGCTCGTGCCGTGCACCATCCAGCGGCGGTGCTGCTGGCCGTCTGGGGAGAGCGACTCCTCGGCGGTCACCGGGAGCAGGCCCCACTCGGCGAGGCGGGCGGCGATGACCTCCATCGCCGCAGCGTGCACGTCCCGGAACTTGGCGCCCGGGACCGCGACCGCGAAGGCGGCGTCGGCGGCGTCGAGCACGGCCTGGTAGATGCGGCGCTGGACCTCGGTGAAGGTCCCGTCGACCGGGATCGTGCGGGTGACGTCCGCGGTGTACAGCGAGTCGACCTCGACACCGGCGTCGATCAGCACGAGCTCACCGGGTCGCACGACGCCGTCGTTGTCGGTCCAGTGCAGGGTGGTCGCGTGCTCGCCCGCGGCGGCGATCGTGTCGTACCCGACGGCGTTGCCCTCCTCGCGGGCGTGGGCGTCGAACGTCCCCTCGATCACGCGCTCGCCGCGGCGGTGCGCGACCGCGCGCGGGAGGTTGCGCAGCACCTTGTCGAAGCCCTCGGCGGTCGCGGCCACGGCCGCCCGCAGCTGCTCGACCTCGTAGGCGTCCTTCAGCAGTCGCAGCTCGGAGAGCGCCTCGGCGAGCTTCTCGTCGCGCTCACCGACCTGGTGCCCAGCGCGGATCTCCTCGACCAGCGCCTCGACGGCCTCGTCGGCTCCGGGCACGACGAGCACCTGGACCCCGTCGGGACCGGCGTCCTTCGAGATCGCGTCGCGCAGGTCGTCCAGGTGGGCCGTCGTGATGCCGGTCTCGACGCCGACGTCCTCGAGCGTCGGACGCGCCCCGACCCAGAACTCGCCGTAGCGCGAGTCGGCGAAGAACTCCTCGGTGTCGCGTCCCGCGAGCGGACGCAGGTACAGGACCGCGTCGTGCCCGGTGTCCGCGCCGTCGTCGCCGTCCTGCTCGGGGCGCGGGTGGAGCACGAGGACCGCGTCGGGCTCGTGCTCGGCGCCGAGCCCGGTCAGGTGGGCGAACGCCGAGTGCGGGCGGAACCGGTAGTCGGTGTCGTTGGAACGAACCCGGAACGTGCCGGCCGGGACGACGAGCCGCTCGCCCGGGAACATCGCGGACAGCCGCGCGCGGCGGGCGGCCGTGAAGTCCGCCGCGGGTCCCGGACGTGCGGTGGATGTCGGCCGGTCACCCCACCCGGAGGTCACGAACTCGAGGAACGCCGCGGACGTCGGTCGCTGGGACCGGTTGCTGCCGCGGCTGTCGAGGGGCTGGTGGGTACCGTCGGGCTGCTGGGAGGTCTGGTCCGCACTCATGGCACCCATCGTCCCACCCCGCCGCGGAGGGTCCGACACCGGGTCTGTGGCCCCCTAGGCTGGCGGGGTGCGCATCGACCTGCATACCCACTCCACCGCGTCCGACGGGACCGACTCCCCGTCGCAGGTGATCGCCCAGGCGGTGACCGCCGGTCTCGACGTCGTCGCGCTCACCGACCACGACACCACGGACGGCTGGGCCGAGGCCACCGCAGCGGCCCGGGAGCAGGGCATCGCGCTCGTCCTCGGGAGCGAGGTGACGGCGACGGCGGCCGGCGTCAGCGTGCACGTCCTCAGCTACCTCCAGGACCCGACGTCCGCGCCGCTCGCCGACGCGATGCGGGCGACGAAGACCGCGCGGGTCACCCGGGCACGGACCATGGTCGACCGGCTCTCCGAGGACTACGACCTGACCTGGGAGGACGTCGTCGCGCAGACCGCGATCGGCGCGACGGTCGGGCGGCCCCACATCGCCGACGCCCTCGTCGCGAAGGGCATCGTCACGGACAGGAGCGCTGCGTTCACCGCGATGCTGCTCCCCAGCTCGCGCTACTACGTGCGCCACCACGCGCCGACGGCCCTCGAGGTGATCGAGCTCGTGCTGACCGCCGGCGGGGTCCCGGTCCTCGCGCACCCGGGTGCCGAGCAGCGCGGACGGGTGATCGACGACGCGGCGATCGAGGAGCTGACGGTGGCCGGGCTCGTGGGCCTGGAGGTGCACCACCGGGACAACCCGCCGGCGCAGGTCGAGCGGCTCACCGCGCTCGCGGCCCGGCTCGGTCTGCTCGTCACGGGTGCGAGCGACTACCACGGGGCCGGCAAGCCGAACGTCCTCGGGGAGAACCTCACCGACCCCACGACGCTGGCCCGCATCGAGGGCCGTGCCGCGGCCGCGGTGGTGCGCGCATGAGTGCGGTCATCGACCTCCGGCTGTTCACCGAGGTCTTCATCACGTTGTTCGTCATCATGGACCCGCCCGGGACCGTGCCGATCTTCCTGAGCCTGACCGGGGCGATGACGTCGCGGCAACGGAAGCACGCCGCACGGCAGGCGATCGTCGTGGCGTTCGGGGTGATCGTCTCGTTCGCGGTGTTCGGTCAGCAGCTCCTGACCTACATGCACATCTCGCTCCCGGCGCTCCAGGCCTCGGGCGGGCTGCTCCTGCTGTTCGTCGCGATGGAGCTCCTGACCGGCAAGATGGAGGAGCCCACACCGTCCGGGAACGCCGGGGTGAACGTCGCGATGGTGCCGCTGGGCACGCCGCTGCTCGCCGGCCCCGGGGCGATCGTCGCGACGATGGTGTTCGTCCAGCGCAGCACCGGGTCCGTGCAGGACGTCGTCGCAATCGCGCTCGGCGTCGTGGCGGTGCACATCTGCCTCTTCCTCGCGATGCGGTTCGCCAACGTCGTGCACCGCATCCTCAAGGACAGCGGGACGACGCTCGTGAGCCGCATCGCCGGTCTGCTGCTCGCGGCGATCGCCGTGCAGCTCGTCGCGGACGCGGTCAAGGCCTTCATCGCCGCGGGGTAGCCCGGGCAGGGGCCGGACCGCACGCCGGACCGCATGCTGGACCGCACTCCGCGCCGCACGGGACGGCCGCCGGACGGCCGCGGCAGCCACGGGAACGGCAGAGGAACGCCGCCGGGCAGCCCTGCCCGGCGGCGTTCCATGAGGTCGAGCGGTCAGGCCTGGGCGTCGCCGCCGGCCTGCTCGGAGGGGCGGCCACCGCGTGTACGGCGGCGGTTGCGGTTGCGCTTCGGACGACCGGTGCCCTCCTCGCCCGCACGAGCAGCAGGCTGGGTGGAGGAGTCGGTCGTCGGCTTCGCTGCGGCGTCGTTGTGCCCGCGGCCGCCCTCACGGTTCTCGCGCGGGCCCGAGCCCCGACCGCCACGCGGGCCGGAGTCGCGACCGCCACGCGGGCCGGAGTCGCGCCCGCCGGAGCGCGGCGCCGCCGAGGTGTGACGCTTGCCCGTCTCCCCGAGGTCCTCGAGCACCTCGGCGTCGAGACCGGCACGCACCTGCGCCGACTTGGGCAGCCGACCCTTGGTGCCGGCCGGGATGTCGAGCTCGGTGTACAGGTGGGGTGAGCTCGAGTAGGTCTCGACCGGCTCCGGGATGCCGAGGCCGAGAGCCTTGTCGATCAGGCCCCAGCGCGGGACGTCGTCCCAGTCGACGAACGTGACGGCCGTCCCGGTCTTCCCCGCCCGGCCCGTGCGACCGGTGCGGTGCAGGTAGGTCTTCTCGTCCTCGGGGCACTGATAGTTCACGACGTGCGTGACGTCGTCGACGTCGATGCCCCGCGCGGCGACGTCCGTCGCGACGAGCACGTCGACCTTGCCGTGACGGAACGCCCGCAGCGCCTGCTCGCGTGCCCCCTGGCCGAGGTCGCCGTGGATCGCACCGGCGGCGAAGCCGCGCTCGACGAGCTCGTCGGAGACCTTCGCCGCGGTGCGCTTGGTGCGCGCGAACACGATCGTCAGACCGCGGCCCTGGGCCTGCAGGATCCGGGCGAGGACCTCGACCTTGTCGAGGGCGTGCGCGCGGTAGACGACCTGCTTGATGGTCTTGAGCGTGACGCCCGGGTCGTCCGGCTCGCTCGCGCGGATGTGGGTGGGCTGCGTCATGTAGCGGCGGGCCATGGCGACGACCGCACCCGGCATGGTCGCCGAGAAGAGCATCGTGTGCCGGGTGGCGGGCGTGCGGGACAGCAGCTTCTCGACGTCCGGGAGGAACCCGAGGTCGAGCATCTCGTCGGCCTCGTCGAGCACGACGGTGCGCACGTGCGACAGGTCCAGGTAGCCCTGGTTCATCAGGTCGATCATGCGGCCGGGCGTCCCGACCACGACCTCGACGCCGGCGGACAGCGATGCGACCTGGGGCTCGTAGGCGCGGCCTCCGTAGAGCTGGACGACGCGGACCGACCGGCGCGCGGACGCCGTGCTGAGGTCGCCGGCGACCTGCACCGCGAGCTCACGGGTCGGGACGACCACGAGGGCCTGGGGCTTCCCGGGGGCCGGGAGTGCGTCGTAGCCCTCCTCGCCCGGCGCCACGGCACGGTTCAGCAGCGGGATGCCGAACCCCAGGGTCTTGCCGGTGCCCGTCTTCGCCTGGCCGATGATGTCGCCGCCGGCGAGAGCCACCGGGAGCGTCATCGCCTGGATCGCGAAGGGGGACACGATGCCGACGTCGGCGAGCGCGTCGACGATCTCGCGGCGGATGTCGAAGTCGGCGAACGACTTGTCGGCGACGTGGATGGAGCTGTGCGGCTGGCTCGCCGCGTCGGTGGACGTGCTCAGGTCGCCAGGAGCGGGTGTCTCGGTCTCGGTGTCATAGGTCATGCGGATGCCTCACAGCATTCGGCTGGCGGAGCGCCGCGCGTGACGTGCTCGCGTGACTCGGCGCGCGGGCCGTGAGGTCCGTCGCCGCCAGAGGTTGGCCGGCAGCCGATCGTGGAAGTACGCCGCCCGCGTGACGTGCGCGTCCGGACCGACCGGGTTGCCAGGACCGGCAGGGTGGTCAACAGACGTGGACGTGACGGAGCGAGAAGGTCGAGACGACCGGGCAACCGATGTACGACGGCCATGCTATCGGATGGCGCCGCGGGCAGGTCCCGATGGGCAGCCCGCGCGTCGGGTGGTCCGGACTAGGCTGCAGGGATGACCTCGTCCACCCCGTCCCCTGAGGCGTCCACCCCCTCCCTCGCGAGCGTCGCCGACGAGGTGACCGTGCTCGGGCTCGTCGCGGCCCTCGAGCTGGCGACCTTCGAGCGGCTCGCGGCCGACGCGGCGCAGGCGCCGACCCTGGAGGACAAGATCCAGCTGGCTCGGGCGTCCGCCGCGGCGATGACCCGCCAGGGCAGGCTGTTCGCCCGGCTGACCGCGCTGGGTGCGGACCCGCTCACGGCCGTCGCACCGTTCGCCGGTGTCCTGGACGACTTCGACGCGCGGACCCCCCCAGCACGTGGTGGGAGCGGCTGCTGAAGGCCGTCGTGGGCTACGGGGTCGCGGACGACTTCTGCCGGCACCTCGCCCGCGGGCTGGACGAGCAGACCCGGTCGGTCGTGCTGTCGGTGCTCGACGACGTCGCGTACGCGGACATCGCCGCGTCGGAGCTCGTCGCGGCGGGAAGCGCCGACGACGTCCTCGTGTCGCGGCTCGCCCTGTGGGGGCGACGGCTGGTCGGCGAGGCCCTGGGCGTGGTGCAGACGCTCCTCGCGACGCACCCCGAGCTGCTGCGCCTCGCGACGCTCGAGCTCGTGGACGCGTCCGGCGACGGCGACCGCTCGCCGAAGCTGTTCGGTCAGCTCACGGCGGAGCACACCCGACGGATGGCGCGGCTGGGCCTCACCGCCTGACGGCGGCGTCGACCCGGTGCACCCCAGAGGCTGCTGACGCTGCGCCTGAGGGGCCGCTGACGCTGTATCTCAGAGGCTGCTGAAGCCGACCTTGCGCTGGACGTCGGTGCCGATCTCCACGTAGCCGAGCACGGCGGTCGGGACGATGACCCGACGACCACGGACGTCGACCAGCGTGAGTGTCGGTCCGCCGTCGAGGGCGGCGGCGACGGCGGCAGCGATCTCGTCGGGCGCCTGGTCGCTCTCCACCACGAGCTCACGTGCCTGGTTCTGCACGCCGATCGTGATCTCCACGGCCATGGGTACTCTCCCTCGATCTGGTGTCCGGCAGCCCTTGTCCGGGCCACCGCTGCACCATCCTAGGCCGTTGCCGACGGCGTGCCGGTCGACGGCGGCGGCGCTGCCGGACCGTCGTGCCGCGCACCGCCGTCGTCCGGTCGGTTCGCCCGCACGAGCGCGGCGATGCCGCCCCACGCCAGCTGACCGACGAGATCCGCGGCCGCCTCGAGGTCGCCCGGCTCGGCGCTGCGGAAGTGGTGCGTCGCCGCCGTGCGCGCCATCGCGGTGAGCCCGGTGACCAGGAGCTCCGTCTGCGCGGCGGGCAGGCCGGAGACCTCCTGGAGCACCCGGCTGATGTGCGCGGAGCCGGAGGACGAGGCGACGTCGATCTGCTCGCGCATCGCCGGGTCCTTCAGGAGGTCCGACTCGAACAGCAGCGACGACGCCTCCCCGGCGCCGGCGACGAAGTCGAAGTACGCACGGACGACGGCCTTGACGACGGCCCGCCCGGACTCCTGCTGACCGGCGTCACGGTCGACCGGGGCGAGAGCGGCCTCGACCGCGGTCACGAGGTCTTCGCCGCGCTGGTCGATCACGGCCATGTAGAGGTCGAGCTTGGACGGGAAGTGACGGTAGAGGACCGGCTTCGTGACCTCGGCCTGCAGGGCGATGTCGTCCATCGAGACGTGGTGGTACCCCTCGGTCGCGAACAGGTCGCGTGCCAGGGCGAGGATCTGGGTCCGACGCTCGTCCCGGGGCATCCGTGGTCCGCGTGCGGCGCTGTCACCGGGGGCGGTCATGGGGGAAGACTATGCGTGGCCACCTCGCGGTGGTGCGAGCATGGGGGGATGGAGTCCAGGCCTCGGCATCGTACGAGGGCCCGTGGTCCGCGAGGCGCGGCCGTCCCCGCCCTGGCTGTCCTGGTGGTCCTCGTCGGGCTGAGCGTGGGTGCCGGCGGTGCAGCGCTGTGGTCGAGCGCCGTCGGACGCGGGCAGACCAGTGACGTCGCCGCGACCACCTCGAGCGACGGCGAGACCCCCGGGTCGACCGCCCCGAGCACCCCGGTGACCTCGGCCACGCCCTCCTCCGTCCCCACGTCGACGCAGGCGGCTCCCACGACGCAGGTGCCGCCCGACCCGCGCACCGCGGACGACGTCGCCGCGGGGCTGCTCTCGCTGGACGTCCCGACGAGCGCGAGCGGGCGGCTCGTCGTCGTGCCGGGGAGCGATCCGGCGCCGCGACCGGGTGCGGTGAAGTCCGTGCGGGTCGAGGTCGAGGACGGGCTCGACGTCGACGGAGCGTTGTTCGCCGCCTACGTGATGGAGACGCTGAACGACCCGCGGGGCTGGGGTGCCGGTGGCGCGTTCTCGTTCGCGCGCACGGACGACGACGCGGACTACCGGGTGGTGCTCGCGTCCCCGACCACCGTCGACCAGCTGTGCGCACCGCTGCGGACGAACAGTCAGGTCTCGTGCGCGACCAACGGCCACGCGACCATCAACTACGCGCGGTGGGTGACGGCGACCCCCGAGTTCAGCGGGATCGTCCGGACGTACCGCCAGTACGTCGTCAACCACGAGGTCGGTCACCTGCTCGGCCACGGGCACGTGACGTGTCCCGCGGCGGGCGAGCTCGCACCGGTCATGCAGCAGCAGACCTACGCGGCGGCACCCTGCCTGCCGAACTCCTGGCCGAACCCCTGACCGACGCCCTGGCTGGACTCCTGGCCGAACCTCTGGCCGAAGCCCGACCGTGCCGGGGCAACGCCTGTCGGTGGCCTGTGATGGGATCGGTCCCGTGACGACCGGCGCCCATCCTCCCCGCGCGTCGTCGCGCCTCCGCGCTGCGGGTCCACCCCGTCCGGCGTCCGCGGTCTCCACGGTGCGGCTCCGGCGCCCCGCGCTCGCCGACGAGGGCGCGCCCGCCCTGGTCCTCGACGCCGGTCAGAGCGCCGTCGTGTCCTGGTGCTCGCAGGGGTGGGGGGCGCTGGACGCCGGAGGTCCCCGGCGTGCTGCCGGACCCGACAGGGACGACGCGCGTGCCGCCGGGGCCCTGCTCGTGCTCGGTGCCCCGGGGACGGGCAAGACGGCGGTGGCGGTCGAGGCCGTGCTGGCTGCCGTCGACCACGGTGTCGCCCCGCAGGACGTGCTCGTCCTCGCGGCGACCCGACGAGGTGCGGCGGACCTGCGGGACCGACTCTCGGCGCGGCTGCGGCGCACCACGACGAGCCCCGTCGTGCGGACCGCGGCGTCGGCGGCCTTCGCGGTGCTCAGGTCCCGCTCGGCGCTGCTGCGGGAGCCTCTCCCGACCCTCATCACCGGTCCCGAGCAGGACCTCGTGATCGGCGACCTCCTCGCGGGCCACGCCGCCGGCGAGGGGGTGCCGCTGGGCTGGCCGACGTCGGTGCCGGTCGAGGTGCTCGGGCTGCGCGGCTTCCGCGACGAGCTGCGCGACCTGCTCATGCGTGCGGCCGAGCGCGGGCTCGGCGACGTCGACCTCGCGCGCCTCGGCGCCGAGCACGGGCGCCCGGAATGGGTGGCCGCCGCAGCGTTCTACCGCGAGTACCTGGCAGTCACCCGGCTCCGGCAGCAGACGCCGGACGCCGGTGAGCGGTTCGACGCGGCCACCGTCGTCGACGAGGCCGCAGAAGCCCTCCAGGCCTGGGAGGACGAGGTCCCGGGAGCCCCTCGGCCCCGGTGGCGGCTCGTGGTGGTCGACGACCACCAGGAGAGCACCGCAGCGATGAGTCGCCTGCTGACCGTGCTCGCCGCTGACGGGGCACGGCTGCTGCTGCTCGCCGACCCCGACGCGGCCGTGCAGACCTTCCGGGGTGCCAGTCCGCAGCAGGTCGCCGCGGCCGAGGCGGTCGGCACCGGCTCGGGTCGGTTCGGGGCGGCGCGGGTCGTGCTCCCGACGGTGTGGCGGCACGGCAGCGAGGTGCGTGACGCGGTGCGGCGGGTGACGGAGGCTCTCCCCACGAGCGGCGTCGCTGCACACCGGTCCGTCGAGGCAGGTCGTGCCGCGGAGCCGCGGCCGCCAGGTGACCCGGTGCGGGTCGCCCTGCTGCCGAGCACCGCCCAGGAGGCGGCCTTCATCGCGCAGCACCTGCGGCGTGCCCACCTGCACCATGACGCTCCGTGGGAGTCGATGGCGGTCGTCGCGCGCACCGGTGGGCAGGTCGCCGCGCTCCGTCGTGCGCTCGCGGCGGCATCGGTCCCGGTCGCCGTGATCGGGAGCGACCTCGCCCTGCGCCAGGAGCCGGCGGTCCGTCCGCTGCTCGTGGCGTTGGAGTGCGTGCTCGAGGGCGAGGCGACGGAGCTCGCCGCGGAGGCTGCGGTCACCCTGCTCGCCTCTCCGCTCGGTGGGCTCGACAGCATCGGGCTGCGACGGCTGCGACGGGCCCTGCGCGCCGAGGAGATCGCCGGCGGCGGCGGGCGCGCGAGCGATGCCCTGATCGTCGAGGTGCTGGCCGACCCGGCGCGCGTCGAGTCGCTCCCGGTCACCGTCCGACGCGGAGCCGGGCGGGTGGCGAGGTCGCTCGCCGCCGGACGCGCCGCGGTGGAACGACCCGGAGCGGACGTGCAGACCGTGCTGTGGGCGTTGTGGGCCGGTGCGGACGTGGCCGAGAGCTGGCGTCGTACGGCGCTCGCGGGCGGGGCGATGGGCGCCCGGGCGGACCGCGACCTGGACGCGGTCCTCGCGCTGTTCCGCGCGGCCGAGACGTTCGTCGACCGCCTCCCGCAGGCCCCGCCCCGTGCGTTCCTCGAGTACCTCCAGTCCCAGGACCTCCCGGCCGACACCCTCGCGGCGCGGGCCAGCGCGCGTGGGGCGGTGGCCGTCCTGACCCCGCCGGGGCGGCCGGGCGCGAGTGGGACCACGTCGTGGTCGCCGGGGTGCAGGACGGGGTCTGGCCCGATCTCCGGCTCCGGGACTCGTTGCTCGGGGCCGGTCGGCTCGTCGAGATCTGCGACGGGCGCGACGCCGGACCCGGGGAGTCGACGGCCCAGGCGCGTCGGGCGGTCCTCGCCGACGAGCTGCGGTCGTTCCTCGTCGCGACGTCGCGCGCCAGGGTGTCGCTCCTGGTCACGGCGGTCGACGGGGAGGATCTCGTCCCGTCCTCGTTCGTCGACCTCGTGCAGGTGGGGGAGGACGAGCAGGAGGACGGCCGGGACCCTCGTCGGACGGTCGCCGGTCGCCCTCTCGATCTCAGCGGGATCGTGGCCGGCCTGCGAGCAGACCTCGAGGAGAGTGTCGGGACGGGGGCGGCGACGGACGCCGTGCCGGACGACGAGGCGGCGCGGCTGCTGGCGGTGCTCGCGCGCGAGGGGGTCGACGGCGCTGACCCGAGGCAGTGGTACGGGCTCGCGCCTCTGTCCAGCGAGGAGCCGTTGTGGGACGCGGACGCGATCGTCCCGGTGTCGCCCTCGAAGGTGGAGCTCGTCCGGACGTGCGCCCTGCGATGGGCGCTCGAGAGCGCGGGCGGCACGGCGCCGGGAGCCACGAGCCAGTCGCTCGGGACCCTCGTGCACGCGCTCGCGCACGACCTTCCGCGCGGGACGTACGCCGAGCTGTCGACCGAGCTCGACCGGCGGTGGGGCGAGCTCGGCCTCGGCGACGGCTGGACCGCGACCGCCGAGAGGCGACGGGCCGACCGGATGATCCACCGGCTCGCCGACTACCTCGCGCAGGCGGGGGAGCCGGTGCTGCTGGAGGCCCCGTTCACGCTCGACGTCGGCCGGGCGCGGGTGCGCGGCACGGCCGACCGGCTCGAACGCCACGGCGACGGCGAGGTCGAGGTGGTCGATCTGAAGACGGGCCGGCGAGCCCCGAAGCAGGAGGAGAGCGAGGAGAACCCCCAGCTCGGCAGCTACCAGCTCGCCGTCGACTCGGGAGCGTTCGAGGGCCTTCCGGAGGGGACCCGTAGCGCAGGCGCCCGGCTCGTGTTCGTCGGGGACGTCAACAAGGGGTACGCCGAGCGCAGTCAGCCCGCGCTCGAGCCCGACGAGACGGGCCTCACCCATGGGCACCGAGCGATCGCCGAGGCCGTCGACGCGATGGCGGCGTCGTGCTTCACGGCGACCGTCAACGACCTGTGCCCGATGTGCCCGGTGCGGCGCAGCTGTCCCGCGCAGGACGACGGCGAGCAGGTCGGCGGATGACCCGGTTCAGTGCCATCGAGATCTCGCGGCTGCTGCGGCAGCCGCACCAGCCCACCGAGGAGCAGCAGGCGATCATCGAGGCGCCGCTCGAGCCGGTGCTCGTGGTCGCCGGTGCCGGGTCCGGGAAGACCGAGACCATGGCTGCGCGGGTCGTCTACCTGGTTGCCAACGGGCTGGTCGAGCCGGACCAGGTCCTTGGGCTGACGTTCACGCGCAAGGCCGCGGGGGAGCTGCGCGAGCGGGTGACGGTGCGGCTGCGGCACCTCGACCGCGCTCTCCCCGGCTCGGTCACGGCACAGGGTGCGCTCGACCTCGTCCGCCCGACGATCTCGACCTACAACTCGTACGCCGCCTCCCTCGTGGGCGACCACGTGCTCCGGATCGGGATCGAACCCGGAGCCCGGGTGCTCGGTGAGGCGGCGCAGTGGCAGCTCGCGAGCGACGTCGTCGAGCACTGGGGCGAGGACCTCGCGACGGACGCCGCCGTCTCGACGGTCGTGGCCGCGGTCCGGTCCCTCGACGGTGCGCTCAACGAGCACGTCCTGACGCCCGACGAGGCACGCAGACGGATCCGCGACCTCATCGACACGATCGTCGCGACGCCCGCAGGCGACCGCCCCCGTGCGCCGTACGCCAAGGTGCTCGCTCTCGTGGCGTCCCTCGAGGAGCGGCTGCGGGTGCTGGACGTCGTGGACGCCTATCGCCGCCGCAAGCGCGCGGACGAGGCCCTCGACTTCGGGGACCAGGTGGCGTTGGCCGAACAGCTCGCCCGCGACGTCCCGGCGGTTCGCGAGGGCGAACGCGCGCGGTTCCGAGCGGTGCTGCTCGACGAGTACCAGGACACCTCGGTGGTGCAGGCTCGGCTCCTGCACCAGCTGTTCGGCGACGGGCACCCCGTCATGGCCGTCGGGGACCCGCAGCAGTCCATCTACGGATGGCGCGGGGCGAGCGCCGGTGGGCTCGAGCGGTTCCGGGACCAGTTCTCCCGCACCACCCCGGACGGGGCACGTGAGCGTGCGCAGCGGCTGAGCCTGAGCGTCTCGTGGCGCAACGACCAGGCCGTCCTCGACGTCGCGAACGCGGTGTCCGCCGAGCTCCGTACCGCCGGACGTGACGTGAGCGACCCGCCGCTGCGCGCCCGCCCCGGCGCGGGGCCGGGCGAGGTCCGCGCGCACTACGCCGAGAACGAGGCCGCCGAGTCCGCCGCGATCGCCGAGTTCGTCGCCGGACGCTGGCGACCGACGTCACGTCGCGGCGGCCGGGTCGCGCCACCGGTCACCGCGGCGGTGCTGTGCCGCAAGCGGGCCCAGTTCCCCGCGATCCGCGAGGCGCTGCGCAACCGGGGCATCCCGGTCGAGGTCGTCGGGCTCGGCGGGCTGCTGACCTCACCCGAGGTGACCGACCTGGTCGCGGCGCTGCAGGCGGCCCACGACCCGTCACGTGGGGACGCCCTGATGCGGCTGCTGACGGGTCCCCGACTGAGGCTCGGGGCCGCCGACCTGCACGCCCTCGCCGACTGGTCGTCCGAGCTCGTCGGCGCGCGACCGACCCAGGTCGAGCTCGAGGGCGATGTGGTCGACGACCGCAGCATCGTCGACGCCCTCGAGGAGCTCCCACGAGCCGGATGGACGAGCCGCCATGGACGGGTGTTCAGCACGGCCGCCCAGGACCGTCTCGCCGACCTCGCCACGGCCCTGCGGCTGCTGCGCGAGCACACCTACCTCTCGTTGCCCGAGCTCGTGGCCGAGGCCGAACGCCTCCTGCGCCTCGACATCGAGGTGAGTGCACGGCCGGGGCTCGGTGCCGGGCGAGGACGCTCGAACCTGGACGCGTTCCGCGGGGTCGCGGCGGACTTCGCCGGCGACTCGCCGCTGCCGACGCTCGGGGCCTTCCTCGCCTGGCTCGAGGCCGCCGAGCGCGAGGAGCGAGGTCTGGACCGCCCCGTCGCCGACCCCGACCCGGACGCGGTGCAGCTCATCACCGTGCACGGGGCCAAGGGGCTCGAATGGGACGTGGTCGCCGTCGCCGGCCTGAGCGACGGCGTCTTCCCCGCGATCCGTGTCCTCGGACCGAACGGTCCGCGTGACTCCGGGTGGTTGACCGGGCTCGGCACGCTGCCCTACCCGTTGCGCGGCGACGCCGGTGACCTGCCGGCCTTCGCCTACCAGGGGGCCGGCAGCCCCAAGGAGCTCGATCTCCGCCGTGAGCAGTTCGTCGTCGACTCGGGCGCGCACCAGTTGCGGGAGGAGCGGCGGCTCGCGTACGTCGCGGTGACCCGCGCGCGGCGCCACCTGCTCCTGACGGGGTCGTACTGGCGGGAGGCGACGACGGCACACCCGCCTGCGGTGTTCCTGTCCGAGCTCGTCGAGGCCGGCCTCCTCACCGTCGACGGCAGCCTGGAGGGTCCCACCGAGGCGCGACCCGAGCCGCCGAGCGGTGCCGACCTGCCTGTCTGGCCACGGCCGGACGCTCCCGACGGCCGCCGCGCGGCACTCGAACGGGCGGCGGACGCCGTGCGCCGCCACCTCGTGGACCCGTCGGAACCCAAGGACACGACGGGCACGACCGGCACGCCCGGGACACCAGCCACGACCGGCACGAGCGGTGTGACAGTCACGCCGGTCACGCCAGTCGCGACCGGCACGAACCAACGCACCCGCGACGTCGAGCTGCTGCTCGCCGAGCGGCACCGGCAGACGGCGCCCGACCCGGGCGTCGAGCTGCCGGCGCACCTCTCGGCGTCCGCTGTCGTCCGGCTGTCCGCCGACCCGGAAGCGTTCGCCGGGGCGCTGCGTCGGCCCGTCCCGCTCGAACCGTCGCCCCAGGCGCGCCGCGGCACGCGATTCCACGCGTGGGTCGAGTCCCACTACGCCGCACCCGCCCTGGTCGACCTCGAGGACCTCCCCGGACCCGACGACGACGCCGACCGGACGACCCCGGACGAGCACGTGCTGCGGGAGAGCTTCCTGCGGAGCCCATGGGCCGACCGGGTGCCGGTCGCCGTGGAGGTCGACATCGAGACCCCCGTGGCGGGCTACGTGCTGCGCTCGCGGATCGACGCGGTCTTCCCCGACCCCGACAGGTCCGGGTCGGCGTCAGGGACCGACCGGACGACCCGCCCGGTCGTCGTCGTCGACTGGAAGACGGGTCGCCCGCCCACGGACGCCGACTCCGCGCGCTCGCGCGAGCTCCAGCTCGCGGTGTACCGACTGGCGTGGTCGCGCTGGACGGGGACGCCCCTCGACGACGTGCGGGCCGCCTTCTTCTACGTCACCACCGGCGAGACCGTCTACCCGGAACGGCTGCTCGGTGAGCAGGAGATCGAGGCGTTCCTCACCGACGTGACGGCGCCCGGGCTACCGGTACCGCGGTAGCGGCGTCCGGGCCGTGCTCGCCGACCTCACAGCGGCAGGCAGGTCCGCGCCGATGTGCCGGCGGTGCGGCCGCGCGGTCAGAACGTGTCGCGGAACGAGAAGCGGGCGACGTCCCCGCCGTCCTCCTGCGCCGGTGCACTCGCCGGCACCAGGTCGAGGCCGTCATCCTCGAGCAGGTCCTCCGGGGCCGTCGAGGCATCGAGGTCCTCGAGCATCTGCACGGCATCCGCGACGATCTCCGCGTCGTTCGACCGCACGCCGTACAGGAGCCACCGCGCCAGGGCGAGCTCACCCGCGAGGTACGCGCGTTCGGACAGGTGCGGGTCGAGGAGCTCGGTGCGCCGGAGCTGGTAGGCCTCCATGACCGACTCCGCAGCGTCGTGCGGCGCGGCGACCATGAGCCAGGCGAGGTCGTCGGCGGGGTCCGCGACCTTGGTCTCGCCCCAGCCGAGGATCGCGCTGACGTCGCCCTCCGCGACCAGGACGTTCTCGACCGTGAGGTCCCCGTGGACGACGGTCGGCTGGAAGCGCCAGACCGCCACGTTCTCCAGTGCCGCCTCCCAGCGGCGAAGCAGGCGCACGGGGACCTTGCCGGTGCGTGCCGCCTCGTCGACCTCGGCCATCCGTCGCTGCCGGTAGGCCTCGGCGTCGTACGCGGGCAGGCCGGCGTTCTCGACGACCGACGTCGGGAGCTCGTGCAGCGCCGCGAGGGCCCGGCCGAGCGATGCGGCGAGCCCGGGCCCCGGCTGGAGCGTCTCGAGCCGCAGCGGTCGCCCGGGCAGCTCCGCGTGGACGACGGCGCGTCCGCCCTCGGGCAGGTGGGCGAAGCCGGCGATCCGCGGCACGGCGAACGGCAACCGGTCCGCGTCGACCTGCTCGACGAGCAGCTCGAGGAGTCCGACCTCGGCCTCGAGCGCGGCACCGGCCGCCGGGCCGATCGGCGCACGGACCACCCAGCGTTGGCGCGTCGCGTCGATCACGACGGCCGTGTCGACCTCACCCCCCGAGTCGCGAGGCCGACGCACGTCGAACGCGTCGAGACCGGGGATGGCGACGGTCGCGAGTGCGGCGAGAGCGAGGGGTGAGCGTGGCACGTCATCCAGCGTAGGTCGGCGGGCGCCGGTAGCCCCGGTACCGCGCAGGCGTGTCCCCACCCGGGTGGACCCGACCTCGCCCCACGCGCCGCGCGTCCGCGGTGGATCCCGTGGACGGGGTTCGGGTGTGCCGCCGGTGCGACGTACCGTGGGCAGATGGAGTGGTCAGATCTCCCGCTGTCCCGGTCCGCGATCGACCGCGCCGGGGTGCGCCGCACCGAGCCAGGTCTCCTGGACCGTCTCGTCGACGACCCCCAGGCCCGGGTGGTGCTGGTCCGGCGTGGTCTCGTCGCCACCGTTCCCGGCCCCGTCGCCGATCAGGTGATGCTCGCCGTGCTGCCTCCGGCGAAGGTCGTCCCTGTCGTCGGACCTGCCGCCGAGTGGCTCCTCCTCGGGGTGGCGGACGACGGCACGGCCTACCTCGGGCTGCACGTGCCGGAGCCAGAGGCGCACGCCGACCTCGAGGGCATCCCGGACGAGGAACCGTTCGCCGTCGTGGCACCGCACCTGAGGTGGTCGCCGTTGCGTGAGATCGGGACGGATCTCTCGCCGCAGGACGTCGGGCTCGCGACCACAGCCGTCGCTCTCGCCGCCTGGCACGCCAGCCATCCGCGGTGTCCCCGGTGCGGGTCGGCGACCGTGGTGGAGGAGTCCGGCTGGGTCCGCCGCTGCACCCAGGACGGCAGCCTGCACTACCCGCGGACCGACCCGGCGGTGATCATGGCGGTGACCGACGTGGACGACCGGCTGCTCCTCGGCCATGCGGCGACGTGGTCGCCGGGCCGGTTCTCCACGCTGGCGGGCTACGTCGAGCCGGGGGAGCCGCTCGAGCAGGCGGTCCGACGGGAGGTGCGCGAGGAGGTCGGTGTCCTGGTCGGCGACGTCGAGTACGTGTCCAGCCAGCCGTGGCCGTTCCCGGCGTCGTTGATGCTCGGCTTCCGAGGGCGGGCGCTCACGACCGAGGTGACGGTCGACGGGGTCGAGGTCACGCAAGCGAGGTGGTTCACGCGGCGCGAGCTCGACGACGCCGTGCGGGCGGCGGAGGTGGTGCTGCCGTCGCGCACGTCGATCGCCCGTGCGCTGATCGAGGACTGGTTCGGCGGGCCGCTCACGGGACCTGTCGAAGGACCGGGCTGGTCCGAGGGTCGCTAGCGTCGCTGCGCGGCGTCCACCTGCCCCCGGGACCCGGCGTCCATGTCGCCTCCGTGACGCGGCGTCCACGTCGCCCCCATGACCGGGCTGTCACCGACCTGACGACCGTGCGAACCTAGCGTGGCGCGGGATCTGGTCCGGGTGACGGCAGCTCGTCCACCAGGAACTCGGCGGCGTGGTCCGCGAGCGCCGCACCGGCGGAGCCGTAGAGGTGGAAGACGGCGTGGGCGCCGTGCCGCCGCAGCTCGGCGACGTCGTCGTCGTAGCGCGCCACCGCGGCGACGCGACCGGTGAAGCCTGCGGTCTTCAGCCGGGCCAGGGCGATGAGGTTCGCCTTGTGGAACGGCATCGCGAGGACCGCGACCCGGACGCTCCCAGCGCGCTCGACCCGGTTCCAGAACTCCAGGTCGGTCGCGTCGGCGCGGAACAGGTCGAAGCCGAGGTCGTGCAGCTCGGCGATCCGCACCTCGTCGTGCTCGACCCCGACGACCCGGAGGCCGTAGTCGTCACGGAGCCGCGTGTACGTGGCCGCGCCGATCCGGCCCAGCCCGAGCACCACCGCGTCGGCCTCCCCGATGTCGACGAGCCGGTCGTCCGGGTGCAGGACGGCGTTGCCGTGGTGCGGGAGCAGCGGCACGAGCCTGGTCGCGAGCTCGACCCCGCGCCGGTTGACGATCGCGGCCAGCACGAAGCTGAGCGCCACGGCGAGCGCGATCACCACGACCCACTCCTCACGGAGCAGGCCGTTGCTCGCGCCCACGACCACGACGATGATGCCGAACTCGGAGTAGTTGGCGAGCGCGAGCCCGGCCAGGAACGCCGTGCGGCGCCGCATCCGCATCATCCACAGCAGCACCGCATAGGCGGCGACCTGCAGCGGGAGCAGGATCAGCAGCAGCACGGCGATCACCAGCTCGGACGCGGTGGGGCCGCCGTGCAGGCCGATCTCGAGGAAGAACCCCACGAGCATGAGGTCCTTGAAGGTCATCAGGGATCGGGACAGGTCGCCGGCGTGCGGGTGGCGGGCCAGCAGGATGCCGACGACCAGCGCGCCGACGTCGCCGGAGATGCCCACGGCCTCGAACAGCGCGTAGCCCAGGCCCACGCCGACCATCACGCCGAACAGGGCCTGCAGCTCGCCGTGCCCGACCAGGTTCCAGATCCGGTGCAGCACCCAGGTGCCCGGGATCAGCAGCACCAGCGCGAACGCCCACGGGCTCGGTGCGGAGCCACCGGCGACGCTCATGAAGGCCACGGCCGCGATGTCCTGCACGACGAGCACCCCGACGGCGATCCGTCCGTACAGGCTCCGCGCGTCCGAGCGCTCCTCGAGCATCTTGACGACGAAGACGGTCGACGAGAACGACAGCGCGAAGCCGATCAGCGCCAGCGCGCCGACGGACTCGTCCGCGACGAGGGTGGCGCCGAGCACCGACAGGAGGCCGAGGAATCCCACCCCAAGAGCGACGCTGAGCACGAGGTGCACGGTGGTCGTCAGCCAGACCTCACGGCGCAGCAGGAAGCGCGCGTCGAGCTTGAGCCCGATCGCGAACAGCAGGAGCACGACGCCGAGGTTGGAGATCGTGGACAGGTAGGGCAGGTCGGGTGCGCCGGCCGCTCCGAGGGCGAACCCGGCGACGAGGAACCCGACCAGCGGCGGCAGGCGCAGCAGCACCGCGACGAGCCCGCCCGCGAACGCGGCCGCCAGGTACAGCGCTGCTACCGTCATCGGCCTCCTCCCGCCGGGCCCATTGTCGGGCACCGGACGGGTCCCGGCCCAGCCCGGGCGTCTGATCGGACCGGATCGGCCCAGTCCGGACGCCGGGTCGCCTGCTCAGGAGAGCCGGGCGCGGACCTCGGCGAGGGACGGGTTGGTGGCTGCGCTGCCGTCCGGGAAGAGGATGGTCGGCACGGTCTGGTTGCCGCCGTTGACCTGCTCGACGAACGCCGCGGCGCCGGGGACCTCCTCGATGTTGACCTCGACGTAGCCGATCCCGGCGGTGTCGAGCTGCGACTTCAGGCGTCGGCAGTAACCGCACCATGCGGTCGAGTACATCGTGATGGTGCCGTCTTCGGGGAGGGTCTGCGTCGTCATGGTTCCTCGTCGCGCGTCGGTGGTTCGTCACGGTACTGAACACCGCCGTGGCGGTTGTCCTTCCCGTGTGCCGCAGATCCGTCCGCCGGACCCTCGGCGCCGCTGATGTCGGTCGGACCTGGGAGGATCGACCCGATGTCAGCCGACGACCTTCTCGACGCCCTCGACCCCGACCAGCGTGAGGTCGCCCTCGCCCTGGCGGGACCGGTGTGCGTGCTCGCGGGGGCCGGGACCGGGAAGACGCGGGCGATCACGCACCGGATCGCCTACGGGGTGCGGACGGGGGTCTATCGTCCGTCCGCGGTGCTGGCGGTCACGTTCACCGCGCGGGCCGCCGGTGAGATGCGGACCCGCCTGCGGGAGCTCGGCGTCGGAGGGGTGCAGGCGCGGACCTTCCACGCCGCGGCGCTGCGGCAGCTCGGCTTCTTCTGGCCGAAGGTCATCGGTGGCGCCCCGCCCCGGATCCTCGAGCACAAGGCCACCGCGATCGCGGAGGCCGCGAGTCGGCTCGGGCTGGACGTGGACCGGTTGGCGGTGCGGGACCTCGCGTCGGAGGTCGAGTGGTCGAAGGTCAGCCTCGTCACGGCGGACGACTACGTCCGGGCGACCGCGGCGATCGACCGGCCGGCGCCCTCCGGTTACGACCACCAGGCGGTCGCGCGGCTGATCACGGCCTACGAGGACGTCAAGACCGAACGTGGCGTGATCGACTTCGAGGACGTCCTGCTCATGCTCGGGGACATGCTCCACTCACGTCGCGACGTCGCCGAGGAGGTGCGCGCGCAGTACCGGCACTTCGTGGTGGACGAGTACCAGGACGTCTCCCCGCTGCAGCAGTTCCTGCTCGACCAGTGGCTCGGGGGTCGCCAGGAGCTGTGCGTGGTGGGAGACCCGAGCCAGACGATCTACTCGTTCACGGGTGCGACCCCGCACCACCTCCTGACCTTCCGGTCGCAGCACCCCACCGCGCAGGTGATCCGGCTGGTCCGGGACTACCGCTCGACGCCGCAGGTCGTGTCGCTCGCCAACCGGCTGCTGGCGCGACGCGACGCGCGAGGCAGGGGAGCGGCTCCCCTCGAGCTGGTCGCGCAGCGGCCCGACGGTCCTCCGATCGGTTTCACCGTCTACGACGACGACGACGTCGAGGCCACCGGGGTGGCGCAACGGGTCGCGCGGCTCGTGGCTGCGGGCACGCGTCCGAGCGAGATCGCGGTGCTGTACCGCACGAACGCACAGTCCGAACCCTTCGAGCAGGCGCTCGCAGCGGCCGGCATCGGCTACCTCGTACGCGGTGGCGAGCGGTTCTTCGCCCGCCGCGAGGTCCGGGACGCGATGGTGCTCCTGCGTGGCGCCGGCCGGTCCGCCGATGCGGAGACGCCGATGGTCGAGACGGTCCGCGACGTCCTGCTCTCCGCCGGGTGGTCGCCCGAGCCGCCGGCGGCCCGTGGTGCGGTCCGTGAGCGGTGGGAGTCGATGCAGGCGCTGGTGGGTCTTGCCGACGATCTCGCGGCCCGGTTCCAGGCGTCGTACGCGGACTTCCTCACCGAGCTCGACGAGCGCGCGTCGGCGCAGCACGCCCCGACCGTCGAGGGCGTCACGCTCGCGTCGTTGCACGCCGCCAAGGGACTTGAGTGGGATGCGGTGTTCCTCGCCGGCCTGAGCGAGGGGCTGATGCCGATCTCGCTCGCGGAGACCGACGCGGCTGTCGCCGAGGAACGGCGGTTGCTGTACGTGGGCATCACGCGTGCGCGCGAGCACCTGGAGCTCTCGTTCGCGCGGTCGCGCACCCCGGGTGGCCGGGCGACCCGGCGTCGCAGCCGGTTCCTCGACGGGCTGTGGCCCGAGCCCGCGGCGGCGTCCTCGCGCGGTCGCGGTCGGGTGGCGCGGGGCGGTCCGTTGACCGGTGAGTTCGACGCCGGGCTGTACGACCGACTGGCGAGCTGGCGGTCCGGTGTCGCCGTCGATGCGGGGCTCCCGGCATTCACCGTCCTGGTCGACCGCACCCTCGAGGCCATCGCCGAGCTCCGCCCGGCGACGTTGCCCGAGCTCGCCGCGATCAAGGGGATGGGACCGGCCAAGCTCGCGCAGTACGGGGCGACGATCCTCGCGATCGTCGCCGGGACTGCCGGGACCGCCGGGGTACCGGAGCGCTCCGCGGCACCTTCCGGAAGTTGGGTCGATTAATCAGTTGTGCCGTCCGGACGGGCGAGCCTAGGGTGAGCAACGTCCTCGAACGTGCGGCGTCGCCTGCGATGCCCGAAAGAGAAGGAGGTGGGTGCATTGAAGACAACCAGGATTGCGGAGATCGGCGTGGCGTACTGCGCTGCGATCGTCGTCCCGCGTTCCCTCGCGCCCACCTCGACGCGGTTCCAGGGGATCGCTGCGCCCGTCGCCGGGAGCGTCGGATGACGCTCAACCGCCTTCGCGATGCTGCGTTCCTCGCGGCGCTCCGCGGCGCTTTCCCCTCTCCGCGACTCCACCCCTCGGGATCATGACGGTCTGACCGGACCCTGATCTCCCAGGCCGTGGAGTCCCTCTCGGGATCCACGGCCTTCGTCTTTCCTGCTCCGTCCGTGAGCGGTGGACCGCCGGCCTGGTGTCCCCACCTCACAGCAGATCATCGCAAGGACATCAGGAGGACATCGTGCGGCTCACGACGCTGCTCGACACGGTGAACAACGGCGGATCAGGACCCTGGCCCCCCGACACGTCGCCGACCACCACTGCCGACGAGGAACGACGGCAGTTCGACCGCGTGATCGCGGACCTCATCCCGTGCCGGGCCGGCGACCCCGAGCTCTGGTTCGCGGAGCAGACCGACCAGGTCGAGCGGGCCAAGGCGCTGTGCCGCCAGTGCCCGCTCATGGAAGGGTGCCTCGCCGGCGCGATCGATCGCGCCGAGCCCTGGGGCGTCTGGGGCGGCGAGGTCTTCGTCGACGGTGTGGTCGTCCCGGTCAAGCGAGGACGCGGTCGCCCGCGCAAGACGCAGTCACCGGCGGCGTGACGGGGATCGCCCCGCACCCGCAGTCCGGGTGCACCGCCCACGACCGCACGCGGGGCACGGCCTCGGGGAGCGACACCTCGAGACCGGCCCCGCGTACCGTCGGCGTCCTGCCGTCCAGGTGCGCGAGGGCCTGAGCGGCGGCGAGCGAACCTGCCACCGCCGCGAGCGCACTCTCCTCGGGGCCGTGCGGTCGCGCGGCCGCCGCGAGCTGGGCGACGACGACGCCCCACCGGTCGTCCACGTCCGCGCGCCACAGGTCGACGCACCGCAGGCACGGCGTCACACCCGGGACGACCAGGGGCCCGACGAGGACGCCGGCCTCCTGGACGACGACCGACAGGTGGGCGACGCCGGCGGACATCGACAGGCGGGACCGGGCCGGGTCGGCGGCGCCGTGCTCGATCAGGACCAGCAGGTCGGGCTCCGTGCGGGCGGGTGCCTGCGTGCGGACGGCGGCGTTCGCGTCGTGCACGATGCGGTGCGCTGCCTCGACGCGGGGTGAGCCGACGTCGCGTGGCAGGTAGCCGCCGACGCCGAGGTCGGCGCTCGTGACGAGGCCGTCGTCCTGGAGGAGGACCGTGCCGATCCCGGCCGCTGCGAGGACCACCGCGGTCTGGAGCCCGAGCCGCCCCAGGCCGACGATCCCCACCGTGCGTGCCGAGCGGTCTCGCACGTGCGCGGCGCCGTCGCCGTCCTCCAGCACGGTGGACCAGGCGCTCGCGTCGGCTGCGGCGCCGGAGAGCAGTGTCGCGGTGCCGGTCGCCGGTGGGCGGGCGGGGATCGGGCACAGGACACGTGCCTGGTCGAGCGCCTGCAGGAGGGCCCCGACGCGGTCCGCCGGGATCCCGTGGCGCGTGGCGGACGTGCGGAGCGCCTCGACCGTCGAGCCGGGTTCGGCGCCGGTCAGGAGATCGACCTCGGGATCGGTGAGCCCGGAGAGCCGCACGGCCCACCGGGGGTCGGTCCCGATCTGCACCTCGCCGGGGGAGCGCCAGAGCAGGTCGAGCCCGGGTCGAAGTCGCATCGTGGCCTCCTCTCTCGTGCCGGCTCGCAGGTGCCGGAGGTCCGGTGCCGGGGTCTCGGCGGGCCGGGCCCACTCTGGCACGGGGGCATGGCGCTCCGAGAGTTGTCCACAGGCAGCGGTGCGTGAAGCCCGTCGTTGTGCGACGCGTCGTCCACGGGATGTGGATCGGGGTGTGGACAAGTCCCCGGAAACTGGGGAAAAGATGACCAGAAGGTGAACAACAGGTCATCACGCGGTATGACCCGCTACGGTGCAGGCGTGCACGCGAACAGCGAGCACGGTCCTGTCGAGGTGCGCCGGAGCCGGCGTCGCCTGCGGACCGTGACGGCCTACCGCGAGGGCGACCACACCGTGGTCGCGATCCCCGCGAGGTTCACGCGCGCCCAGGAGCGGGAGTGGGTGCAGCGGATGCTGCGGCGGCTCGGGGACCAGGAACGGCGTCGACGCCCGTCCGACGAGCAGCTCTCGCAGCGCGCGACCGAGCTGAGCGCCCGGTACCTCGGCGGTCGCGCGGTGCCGACGAGCGTCGCCTGGTCCGGGAACCAGGGCCGCCGGTGGGGGTCGTGCACGCCGACGGACGGGAGCATCCGGATCTCCGACCGCGTCCAGGGCATGCCGCGATGGGTGCTGGACTACGTGCTGCTGCACGAGCTCACGCACCTGCTGCACGCCGGGCACGGGCCCGACTTCTGGGCCCTGGTCCGGGCCTATCCGCGGACCGAGCGTGCGCGGGGGTTCCTCGACGGGGTGACGTTCGCCCAGGAAGCCCTGCAGCGGGCCGCCGACGAGCAGGGTGAGAGCTCCGAGGTCGAGGAGGAGGACGTCGACGACCTCGACGACGATCCTCGCGTGAACCGGTAGACGCACTCACCGGTCGTGAGTACGCCCCACCGGTCGTGAGTACGCGCCGTCGGGCGGGACGGGCCCCTACTCGGTGGGGTCCGGGGGCTCCTCCCCGAAGATCTCCGCGAGCGCACGGTCGAGGTCGGCGTGCGCCTCCGCCGACTCGTCGCGCCGCCGCTCGAAGCCCGTCGGGTCGTCGAGGTCCTCGGCCGTCGGCATCAGGTCCGGGTGGTCCCAGACGGCATCCCGCGCGGTGGTGCCTCCGCTCGTGGCGATGTGCGCCCACAGCGCGGCGGCGTCACGGGACCGCCGTGGCCGGAGCTCGAGGCCGACGAGGGTCGCGAACGTCTCCTCGGCCGGCCCGCCCGCGGCGCGGCGACGCCGCAGCATCTCGCGCAGCGCCACCGCGTGCGGAAGGTGCGGGAGCGCCGCGGCAGCGCTCACCTCGTCGACCCAGCCCTCGACGAGCGCGAGGGCCGTCTCGAGGCGTGCGAGCGCGGCGTCCTGCTCGGGGGTGGTGCTCGGCGAGAAGATCCCGCGCGACAGCGCCTGCTGCAATGCTTCGGGGTTCGTCGGGTCGATCTCGGCGACGGCCTCCTCGAGCGTCGACGCGTCGATCGTGATGCCGCGCGCGTAGGTCGCCACGATCTCCAGCAGGTGCGTCCGCAGCCACGTGACGTGCGTGAACAGCCGCGCATGGGCGGCTTCGCGCAGGGCGAGGTACAGCGTGACCTCGTCGGCGGGGGCGTCGAGCCCGTCGGCGAACGTCGCGATGTTCGACGGCACGAGCACCGTGGACGGCTCGCGCACGAGGGGGATCCCGATGTCGGTGGCGCCGAACACCTCTCGTGAGAGGGTCCCGGCGGCCTGACCCACCTGCATCCCGAACACGACCGACCCGAGCTGGCGCATGAGGTGGTTCGGGTCCGAGGCCGTCCCGGGGATGACAGGGCCGGCGGACAGCTCGGGCGGGAGGTGGTCGACCAGCACCGACGACAACGCGACGGACAGCGAGGACGCGACGGGCTCGGTCAGGGTGCGCCAGCTCGGGAGCGTCTGCTCGACCCACTCGGAGCGGCTCCACACGCGTGCCGGTCCGCCGGCCGGCGGGAGGTCCGTGACGGCGTCCAGCCACAGCTCGGCCACGGACATCGCCTCGGTGGCCGCCCGGATCTGGGACGTCGTGAGGGACGGGTCGCCCTCCGCCGACGCGACCTGCCGTGCGACGTCGTGGGCGACGTCCCAGTTCACCGGGCCCTCGCCGGTCGCCGCGAGCAGCCGGCGCACCTGCGCCAGGACCTGCCCCAGCAGCGCCGGGTCGTTCGGGAGGCCGGAGGCCGCGGCCATCGCCGCCGGGTCCATCCCCCGGGCGCGGAGCTCCCGCAGGGCCTCCTCGGTGTCCGCGCCGAACATCGCGCGGAGCATCTGCTCCCACTCCTGGGGGACCTCGGCGTCGTCGCTCGGACCGGGTGTGCTCATCGCGGGTCGCCTCCTGGGACGATAGGACTGCAACCACCAGGCGGTGGGGGTCGACACTGCGTCGTCATGCGTCAGCACGCTGTCGATGTGCGTGGCGGGGACCCGCACACGCGACAGGCAACCACGGTAACGAGGATCGGTCACGAAGGAAGGCATCGGACGCATGGCGGGAGGTGTCTTTCGCTCTGGGCGCAGTGCTCAGGGGACCGGCGAGCCACCTCGAGGTGGCTCGGACGGGACGGCTGCGGTCGTGGTCGTCGGGGTCGGTCCCGTCGCCGGCGGGGTCGCCACGTGGATCTCCCGGCACGGTCTGGGCCCCGCGACGCCCGCCGACGTGCGGACGCTCGAGCAGGTGCCGCCGGAGGACCCGCAGACGGCGCTCACCGGCACCGACGTGGTGGTGCTCGTCGCCGACACCGGTGACCTGGCGGTCTCGTGGTCGGACACCGCGGAGCACCGGCGGTCCGAGGCCGTCGCGCACACCCAGCGGTGCCTCGCGGCGGCGGCCGCAGCAGGGGTGCAGCACGTCGTCGTCGTGACGTCGGCGATGGTGCACGGAGCGGTGCCGGACCGCGACCCGATCGAGGACGACGACGACCTCGCACCCGGCGGGCAGGGCGAGACGGACGGGATCGTCGGCGACCTGCTCGCGGTGGAGTCCGTGGTGGCCCGGGCCGTCGGGCGCCGACGCCCGCTGGTCACCGTGCTGCGCCCGGCGGCGGTCGTCGGGCCGCGCATCGACACGTTGATCACCCGGCACTTCGAGGCGCCGCGCCTGCTGACGGTGCGGGGGAGCGCGCGCGAGTGGCAGTTCGTGCACGTCGACGACGTCGCCTCCGCGGTCGTCGCGTGCGTCGTCCACGGTCTTGCCGGGGCGGTGACCGTGGGGGCGCCGGGTGCGCTGACGTCCGCACAGGTCGCTCTCGCCGCCGGGATGGAGCGCGTCGAGCTGCCGCCGGTGACGGCGTTCGGCACGGCGGAGCGGCTGCACCGCGTCGGGGTGCTCCCGGCGCCCGCCTCCGAGCTCGCCTACGCGGTCTACTCGTGGACGGTCGCCTCGACGCGACTGACCGCCGCCGGTTGGCAGGCGGAGCGGTCGAACGAGGAGTGCCTGCTGGTCCTGCTGGAGACGGTCCGTGGCCGTCATGCGCTCGCGGGTCGTCGCGTCGGGGCGCGGGACGCGACGGCGCTCGGTGCGGCGGGTGCGGCGGTCGCCCTGATCGGGACGGCGGCCGTCTGGCGGCAGGCGCGCAGCCGCCGGCACCGCTGAGCGGCGTCCCGTCGGCCGGCCCGCGGGGGTGTGGAGGTCGCTGCCAGGGACGTGAGGGATGATCGACCGGTGACTCAGCCCCCCGCGCCCGGTCAGCCGGGCCCGTCCGAGCCCCAGCAGACGGTCGACGAGCGACCGACTGCCGTCGTCGCGCCACCGTCACCCCGGTCGGTGACCCTCAGTCTCGGGATGCTGGCGACCGCGGTGCTGGTCGCGGTCCTCGCGTTCCTGCCGGTGCCGTACGTGGTCAACTCTCCCGGGCCGACCCGCAACACCCTCGGTGAGCTGGACGGCTCGCCGCTGATCTCGATCTCGGGCGCCACGACGTACCCGACGACGGGCAAGCTGCTGCTCACGACGGCGTCGGTGCAGGGCGGCCCCGGCTACCCGGTCGACGTCTTCCACGTGATCGAGGGGTGGTTCTCGAGCGGCAGCACGGTGCAGCCGGTCGAGACCGTGTACCCGACGGGGGCCACCTCGGCGGAGGTCGCGAAGGCCGGCGAGCAGCAGATGGCGTCCTCGCAGGAGAACGCCACCGTCGCCGCGCTCACCCAGCTGGGCTACACCGTGCCGGCGACGTTGACGATCGCGGGCGACGCGGCCGGGACAGGGGCGAGCGGCGTCGTCGAGAAGGGTGACGTGATCACGTCGTTCGACGGCAAGGCGGTCGTGTCCTACCAGGACCTCGTGGACGACCTCAAGGCGACCACCCCCGGTGACACGGTCACCCTCGGGGTGAAGCGGAACGGTTCACCGCTCGACCTGTCGGTCGTGACCGGGACGAAGAAGTCCGGCGGAGCCCAGCTCGGCGTGCTGATCGACCCGACGTTCACCCTGCCGGTGGACGTGAAGATCAAGATCAACGACATCGGCGGGCCCAGCGCCGGGATGATGTTCGCCCTCGGGATCATCGACAAGCTCACCCCGGCGGACGATGCGAAGGGTGACGTGATCGCCGGCACAGGGACGATCGACATCGACGGCACGGTCGGCCCGATCGGCGACATCCGGCAGAAGTTCCACGGTGCGCTGCGTGACGGGGCCACGTGGTTCCTCGCGCCGGCGTCGAACTGCGCCGACGTCATCGGGGCCGTGCCGGCCGGCCTGCACGTCGTGAAGGTCTCGACCCTGCGCGAGGCGGAGAACGCGGTTCAGACCATCGCCGCAGGCAAGGGCGCCACGCTGCCGACGTGCACGGCGGCCGACGTCAGCTGAGCGTCGCGCGCACCGCATCGATCAGGCCGGGGACGACGTCGCGCCCCTGCCCGACGGCGTCGTCCGCGTCGTTCGCACGGGTGCGGACCGCGCACCACGCGCGGCCGTCGCGCATCGCGGCGACGGCCATGCGGACGTCCTGACGGTCGGGGTGGCCGAGCAGGTAGGCGAGCGCGGCGTCCGGGTCCGCGGGCATGGTGGCCTCGGCGGCGGGCGGCAGCACGACCCGCTCGAGCACGATCGCCGCGCCGTCGACGGTCGGCGGCCAGGTCAGGGCGCCGAGCAGGGACTCGATGTCGTCCGCGGGCGGCAGGTCCTCCTGCTCGACGGACGTCAGGTGCCGGGGGTCGCGGCGTGCCGCGGCGACGACCTCGGCGGGCAGCTGTGACGCGAGCGACGGGTCGGTCTCGAGCGCCCGCGCGGTCTCCACGAGGGCGAAGACGCGCACCGGACCGTCCCAGCCGCCGGTCGCGACGTGGCGTTCGATCTCCCGGACGGCGTCCGCGAGCGCCTGCTCCTCGGGGGGAAGCACCAGACGAGGGGCGGTGGAGTCAGCGGGGTCCGGGGCCTCGGTCATGCCCTCATGGTGTCACCCGTGTGGGAACCTGGGGACCTGCCGTCGCGTTCAACCCATGACGGCTGCACAGCCGCGAGCACTCGATCAGGAAGTACACCCGACGTGACGTCTGCCAGCACGCCCCGCACCCCGCGCCCGCCCCGAGCGCCGCGCCCACCGTCGGCCCGAGGTCGCCGCGGTGCTCTCGGACCGACGATCGCGATCCTCGTGGGCCTGGTCATCGCCCTGTTCATCACGGCGCAGCTGTGGACCGAGGTGCTGTGGTTCAGCCAGATCGGCTACCTGCAGGTGCTCCAGGTCGAGTGGGTGACGCGCGGGCTGCTGTTCCTCGCCGGCCTCATCGTCATGGGTGGCGCCGTGGCGGTCAGCCTGACCGTCGCGTACAGGTCGCGCCCGATCTACGCGCCGTCGAACCAGGAGCAGGTCAGCCTGGACCAGTACCGCGAGGCGATCGAGCCGCTGCGTCGGCTCGTGAGCATCGCCGGGCCGGCGCTGCTCGGGATCTTCGCCGGGATCGCGGCGTCGCAGCAGTGGTCGACGATCCAGCTGTGGGCGAACCGGGTGCCGTTCCACCAGAAGGACCCGCAGTTCGGTCTCGACCTGTCGTTCTACATCTTCGAGCTGCCCGGGTTGCGCTTCATCGTGTCGTTCCTGATGACGACGGCCGTGCTCGCCGGGATCGCCGGGATCGCGACGCAGTACCTGTACGGCGGGATCCGGATCGGTGGGGAGCCGCCGCGCACCACGAAGGCCGCCCGGGTCCAGCTCGCCGTGACGGGTGCCGTGCTGATGCTTCTGATCGCCGGCAACTACTGGCTCGACCGCTACTCGCTGCTCACGCGTGCGGGGGACAGGTTCGACGGGGCGTCCTACGCGGACGTCAGCGCCGTGATCCCGGCGAAGCAGATCCTCACGGGGATCGCGATCCTCGTGGCGATCGTGTTCGTCGTGACGGCCTTCCGCGGCGACTGGCGGCTGCCCGCGATCGGTCTCGGCGTCATGGTGGTCTCGGCGATCGCGGTCGGTGGCGTCTACCCGGCACTCGTGCAGCGCTTCCAGGTCGCCCCGAACGAGCAGCAGTTCGAGGCGCCGTACATCCAGCGCAACATCGACGCGACGAAGACCGCCTACGGACTGAACGACGTCCAGGTCAGCTCGTACGACGCGACCACGAAGGCCACGCCGGGGGCGCTGCGCGCCGACGCCGAGACGACGGCGTCGATCCGGTTGCTGGACCCGCAGATCGTGAGCCCGTCGTTCAGCCAGCTCCAGCAGAACAAGCAGTACTACAAGTTCGCCAACACGCTCTCCGTCGACCGCTACAAGATCGATGGACAGAGTCGCGACACCGTGATCGCGGTGCGTGAGCTCAACCTCGCCGGGCTCGGCGCCAACCAGCAGAACTGGGTCAACGACCACACCGTCTTCACGCACGGCTACGGTGTCGTCGCCGCGTACGGCAACACGACCGGCGCGGACGGTCGGCCGGCGTTCTACGAGGGCGACATCCCCTCCAACGGCGGGCTCGGCACGTACGAGCCGCGGATCTACTTCGGCCAGGACTCGCCCGACTACTCGATCGTCGGTGCTCCTTCCGGCACCAAGCCGTGGGAGCTCGACTACCCGGACGACAAGGCCGGCGGCCAGGTCAACAACACCTTCCCGACCGCGACCGTCAAGGCCGGGCCGAGCATCGGGAGCTTCTGGAACAAGCTGCTGTACTCGCTCAAGTTCGGGTCGGAGCAGATCATGTTCTCCGACCGGGTGACGGCCGACTCGCAGATCCTGTACGACCGCGACCCGAGCCAGCGCGTCGCCAAGGTCGCCCCGTACCTGACCCTCGACGGGCGCGTGTACCCGGCCGTGGTCGACGGCCGCGTGAAGTGGATCGTGGACGGCTACACGACCAGCGACGCCTACCCGTACTCGGCGTCGATGTCGCTGCAGGACGCGACGACGGACTCGCTGACCGCGACGTCGTCGACCGTGCAGGCGCTGCTGCCGGCCAAGGTCAACTACATCCGCAACTCGGTGAAGGCCACGGTCGACGCGTACAGCGGTGAGGTCACGCTCTACGCGTGGGACCCGACGGACCCCGTCCTGCAGGCCTGGAACAAGGTGTTCCCGTCCTCCCTCAAGCCGATCTCGGCGATCTCCGGGCAGCTCATGAGCCACATGCGGTACCCGGAGGACCTGTTCAAGGTCCAGCGGACCCTGCTCGCCGAGTACCACGTGACGTCCGCGTCGGACTTCTTCACCGGGCAGGACTTCTGGGCGGTCCCGAACGACCCGACCCAGACCGGGACGGCCGCCAAGGAGCCGCAGCCGCCGTACTACCTGACGCTGCAGATGCCGAGCCAGAGCACACCGGCGTTCTCGCTCACCTCGACGTTCATCCCGCAGAACACCGGGAGCGTCGAACGCAGCATCCTCACCGGGTTCCTCGCGGCCGACGCCGAGGCCGGTGACGTCGCGGGTGTGAAGAGTCCCGAGTACGGGAAGCTCAGACTCATCGAGCTCCCACGGAACTCGACCGTGCCCGGCCCCGGCCAGGTCGCGAACAAGTTCACGTCCGACCCGACGGCGTCGACGACCCTCAACCTGCTCAACACCGACAGCTCCACGGTGATCCGCGGGAACCTCCTGACATTGCCCGTCGGTGGGGGACTGCTCTACGTGCAGCCCGTCTACGTGCAGTCCTCGACCGGCACCAAGTTCCCGCTGCTGCAGAAGGTCCTGGTGTCCTTCGGTGACCAGGTCGGCTTCGCCAACACGTTGTCCGGGGCCCTCGACCAGGTGTTCGGCGGCGACTCCGGGGCGACCACGACGGACGGCACGACCGTGACGCCGACGCCCACCCCGAGTGGCGACACCACGGGTGGCACCACCGGCGGCGCCGTGAACGACACGGCGCGGGCCGCGCTCGCGAAGGCGCTCGCCGAGGCGAACACCGCGATTGCCGACGGTCAGAAGGCGCTCGCCGCCGGAGACTTCGCGGCGTACGGTGCGGCGCAGACGGCGCTGCAGAAGGCCATCGAGGCCGCCATCGCTGCGGAGGCCAACCTCAGCACCACGGGGTGACCTCGGGCGGTCTGGGACCAGCGATTTGGCTGGTCCCAGACTGTCACGTACAGTGGAGACACCGACGCGGGGTGGAGCAGCTCGGTAGCTCGCTGGGCTCATAACCCAGAGGTCGTAGGTTCAAATCCTACCCCCGCTACTAGTAAGACAGCAGGTCAGAGGCCCTTTCTCCCTTCGGGGAGGGAGGGCCTCTTGCGTTCTTGTACGCAATTCGTACGCAGGCGACCTCGCCGGATGGTCGCGGACTTCGGTGGATTGGGGCGGTTGTCGCCTCGGGGAGCGTGTCGGTGACGCCCGAGGTTCACTTGTTTGCCCGGCGCCGGGGCTGGCGAAACCGCACGTCCCGCCCACGTCGCGCTCGGCAGGACGCGTCGGTGGACGTGGGAGGAGAGCCGACGGGGTCGCTGCGACCTACCTCAGGTGGCGAGACGTCGAACGACGTGAGAGTCAGAGGTTGAGGGCATCTGGTCCCAGGTCTGCCCGTCGAGGTCTCGGCCCAGGGTCTTGGGGGTGCGTCCGCCCCACTGCTTGAAGAAGAAGGGGACGTCAGCCTCCAGACAGGTGTCGCGGATGCCGCGTGCCCAGCGGATGTCCATTGGGCGGTAGTTGTTGCCTGACTCTCCGCCAGCGATGACCCAGTCGATTCCTTCGAGGTTCAGCCCGTCGAGAGGACCGAGCAGCGGTTCGCACGACAGGAACCGGACTGCCGCAGGCACACGCCGCAGGTGGTCCACGCGGTGCGCGACGGCCATGTCCTCAATGGAGACGCCGAGCCACACGTTCGGTGGCCAGGGCAGCCGATCGGCCATGCGCGCGGCGCGTAGGGGGCGCTTGGTGAGCACCTGGTAGGTGTGCTGCGGGGTGTCGACCATGACGTCGAAAACGTCGCGGACGAAGCTTGCGGGCACCTTCGCGTGGAATAGGTCGCTCATCGAGTTGACGAAGACCGTCCTGGGCGTGCGCCACTTGCGCGGCTGTGTCAGCGACGCTGGGTGGGTCGTGACGGCGAAGCCGGGTCCGGAGGTGCGGGGGTCACCGTCCTGCTGGTACTTCTCGGCGCCCATGGCTTTGAGCCGTTTCGCCAGCGTGAGTGCGTAGCAGTTGTCGCACCCGGCCGAGACGCGGTCGCAACCGGTGACGGGGTTCCACGTCGCTTCGGTCCACTCGATCCGCGATCGGTCGCTCATCGCAGGGTCGCAAGTAGTTGAGTGGTCACGGCCGGAGTCTTCCTCACGACGCCTCTACCCGCACAACTGCTCCGTAGAAGGCGACGAACTGCCGCCCGTTGAAGTGCAGGCTGACGAGCTGCTGCTGGATCGCCGCCACGTCGCGGTAGCGGTTGTCGATGGCCAGCGCGGTGGCGTACTGGCGGATCGCCGCCATCAACTTGGCGTGCGCGTCGGTGTCGATGCTGCGTGCGTCGGTCGGTGGGGTACCGGTGTGCTCCGCGATGTGGCTCGGGTGTGCGATCACCGGCGCGATGCTCGATGTGCCGGTCAGGGTCTGCGCGGCCCAGCGTACGGAGCCGCCGAGCTGGTTGATGTCGCGCTTGGAGATGAGAGCGGCCTCGGCTCCGCTCTTAACCTCGATGACCACGTGGTTGCCCTCGGAGTCCGACCACAGCACGTCTGGGCCCGCACCGATGTCCTTCTCGGGCCGCTGGCCCGAAAAGCCGAGGTGGTTGGCGAGGTCAGCCCATGCCTGCTCAGCTTGCTCGGTCCGGTCGGGGTCCCAGGCCAGGTCGGCGATGAGAGCTTCCACCTCGACGCGTAGGCGACCGCCATCGGTGTACCGGTCGGTGAGGTAGGCAACCGCCGCTTCGGCCTGCCGGCGGGTCGGCCGAGACGGCTGGAACGTCAAGCCCGACATCGGCCGCAAGATCGAAGCGTTCGACGCCGAGGCTCCCGCCAGCTGCGCCTGCGCACGGGCGGGGTCGGTGGCGTGCCGGTAGGCCGCCCCCTTCTCGCTCAACCAGCCGGCCAGCCGCTCGTCCTTCATCTCCTGCCGTGCAGCGTTCACCGCGTTGTCCGCAGCCTTGGCCGCGGCTTCGTGGTCTCCACGCACGGCCGCGTCGTACGCCTGGCGCATCGGCAGCGCCGTCGGCACGGGCGGGACGGTCTCGTAGACGACGTCAACGAGTGCCTTGCGGGCGGCCGAGCGGAAGTCCTCGGCACCGTCGATGACCTTGCGGATCAAGTCGACCACGCCGTCCATCGTGACGTCCTTGCGGCCATCGATGCTACGTGCGACCCGCCGTGACAGTTCGAGCTGGGCGCGTGTGCCGGGGGAGAGCCGAGCCGCGGTGTCCGGGCGGGAGATCAGCTCGACAAGCCGGCGGTCCATCACGAGGACAGCGCACCGGTCTTCACGCGACCGAACGCCGCGCCCCATGCCTTGCTCGAAACGCTGCACCTGCCGGGTCGTGATGGTGTTGCTGTCGCGCAGGGCCGTCGACTCTCTCCGTTCGGATCCGGAGGCGGCTTGCGGTAGCCCGTCGATGACGAGCACGCGGCACGCGTTGTCGGGCAGGTCGATGCCGTCGTACTGGTTCACGATGACGACGAGGCCGACCGGACCGGCCTGCAGCCGGGCAACGACGGCGGCGATCTGCTTGGAGTCTGCGACCATCTCGTTCGCGACTTCGGACCACTCCTGCGCACGCAGCCAGCTCGGAACGAGTACGACGACGTTGTCCGTGACCGCAATCGATGCGACGGCCGTGCGTAGCTCTGCGTCCGACAGGTCCGGCACGAGGTCTTGCGGGACGAGCACCAGGCGGTCGCCAAGGTCCGCCGCGGAGTCGGGGACGATCGCCTCGGCCACCGTCGTCGCGTCCGCCGCGAAGTGCGTTACGAGAGCGGAGTCACTCGCGAGCGTGGCTGTCATGTAGACGCGGCGCTTCGCGTCGGCGAAGCTCGGGAACTTCTGCACGGGGGGCAGCGGCGGGGCGATCTCGAGGCCGCTGCTGGTCAACGTCGCCTCGCAGAAGGGCAGGTGGTCCTTGATTAGGGGCCACTCCCACTCCAGCATCGGGGTGTTGCGCTGCGGGTGCAGGATCTTGAGGACGTCGGCGGCCTTGTCCTGCCAGGCCCAGAACGGAATCCGCATCACGGCACCGCGGTCGCCGTCCTTGATATCGAGGAGCTTCGCGGCGCCCTGCGCGTTCAGGTCGGTCTCGAACAAGGCGAGCAACGCAGCGTAGGCGGGGTCCTCCTTGGGGATCAGGGCGCGGCTGTACTCCTCGAGGCGGGTGATCGCCGAGTGCGCATCGTCGATGATGATCGTGCCAACCTGAATCGCCGCACCGTGCTCGGCGAGCCCGAACTTCGTCCTGCCGTTGAACATCTTCTGCAGCGTCGTGACGCAGATGGCCTGGCCGGAGCCGAACTTCGCGCTGGTCGGGTCGGTGACGATGGCCAGCCCGAGACGTCGTCCTTCTTCGGCGGCCCTGTCGGCGAGGTGAGGAGTCGGGGCCAGGAAGAGTGCGGGCCCCGCCCCGTCGTGGAGGCCTGTCTGCAAGATGAGCAGCCCGACGATGGTCTTGCCGGTGCCCGTGTTCATCTTGATGACGAGGTCGGGCTCGTCGCGCCGCGGGGACCAACGTTCTAGGACGGTGGCCTGGACTTGGCGCAGGTACCCCAGGCCGGTCTGCTTGCTCGGCAGGGCATCAAACAACGCGGCCGGTTCGTGGATCGTGCCCAGGTCGGTGCCGCTCGAGACGGCGTCCCAGTCGATGTCCATGCTCATCCCCCGTTGTTGAGAGCGGCGGCGGTGAGCCGCACGTTGCCGCCGAGTCGCACATGTCCGTCGCCGCCGTCGCCGACGGCCGAGCCCTTCTCGACGAGCTTGTCGAGAACCGGCATGACCTGGCTCTCCTTGTAGACCGTCTGGTAGAGCGCGAACCGACGCAGGTCGCCGACGCTCGCGGTGTGCCCGGGAGCGTCGCGCAGGTACTGCAGGAGCTCGCGTCGCAACGGCTCGGTGTGGGGTTCGATCTGGATGTCGAGGAGCTGCTGGTCGGGGTCGGCGGGGTCGCGGTACCGGACACCCTGGATGGGGTCGACCTCCCACATCGCTTCCTTCATCTTCTGCAGGCCCCGCACGTGGGTGGTTCCGAACGCGAGGAACAGGGAGTGCCCGTTGCCGCCGACGAGTTCGAAGGTCAGGACGAACGGGAAGCCTGCTTCGTGCAGGACGTCGCGGTACTTGTTCACGACCCACTCGGCCTTGGCCTCGCTAGGCAGGTCGGCGACTCGCCGCCACTCTGGGTCGCCGAACACGGCGTCGCCGTGGTGGCTTGTCGGGAACCGGGCGAAGTGGTGCGGCTCGAAGGTAATGATCACCTCGCTCGATGGGTTGTTCGCGATGCGCCGGACGATGTCGAGCTTGACGCCACCGCCGAACGTGTCGAGGACCACGAGCATGGGGCGACCCCACGCGTCGTGCTTCGAGAGCACCTCGATCAGCGTCGGGTCGTAGTCGCCGGCCTCCACGGCCAGGTCGATCCCGTAGCGGTCTAGGTCCTCCAGTGCCACCGGGCGAGCCGCGATCGCGAGCTGCTCGCGCAGGTGCGCGACTCGACGCTCGTCCTGCTCGACAAACAAGAAGCGCAGGTCGCGGGCTTTCAGTCGCAGGAACGGGTCGTGGATCAAGGTCTCGAGGGCGATGACAGGTGAGCCGGGCTCTCCGCCCGTGTAGATCCCGGGACCGGCGAATCCCTCCGCGTAGGTGACGTCGCCCTTCCAGCTGTGGATCATGATCGGCATCCACTTGCTGAGGTACTGCCGGTACACGCTGTGCTTGGCCAAGGTGTGGGGGGCCGCCGGCCACACGACGGGGTCCTTTTCGACAGCCTTGTCGGTCATCCACGCCTCCAGCACTTGTCCGGCCTGCGGCTACCCTAGCGAGCCCCGTGCTCGCGAACGCCGAGGTTGGCTAACCGTGGGAGGCGATGTCTTCGCAGGTCGCTAGCCCGACCGTGCCAGTCCGCTGACAGTCACAGCCCGGCGCCCGGCGCCGTCCTGCTCCACAAGTCGCAGCCGAGAAGGTGGTGTGCACGACAGGTGTCGGGAGGGGGAGTGAACACCGGACCACTGTCGCCCGGGCCGCCCTTGAGGTCCCTGGGATTGCCATGGACTACTCGGCCGCGAAGACCCTGAACCGCCTGGCCGGATGGTGGGTGCGCGACCCCGCGGCGTCACCGGCGCTTGCCGCCCAGGAGATAGCTTCACGATGGTGGCCGCGTTCGGCGAGCTGGAGCGAGACATGATCCATGAACGCACTATGGCCGGCCTGGCTGCTTCGCGCCGCCAGGGACGGATCGGTGGTCGCCCGAGCGTGATGGACGACGAGGTCGCCGCCGCAAGAGCACGGCGGGCCGCCTGCCAGAGCCATACCCAGATCGCCAAGGCCCTGGGGATCTCGCGCGCGACCGCCTACCGGCACCTGGGCGCTACCGGTGCACCGAGCGAGGAGCGGTTCACCGGCGTGGCACCGTCGGCGCCTGTGAAGCACCCGGGCTTGGACGTGCTGCTCGACCTCGACCGGGGCGCCGGCGCGCGGTTGGAGGTTGTCCTCCTCAGGGTTCGCGCACGTCCAGGAGTGCGGCGATGCCGGCGAAGTCGGCGAGGTTGTGTGTGAGCAGCCGCGCGCGGTGCGCGTGGGCGGTCGCTGCGATGAGCAGGTCCATCTGCCGGGCTCGGGGCTGGCGACCTGATGCCCGGACCGCGGTCGCCAGGGTTCCGTAGCTGGCGGCCACCGCGGCGTCGACCGGCAGTGCGTTGAACGCCCGCTCGATGGCGGTCAGCCGCCGTAGCCGCTCGGGCCGGTGCTCCTCGTTGGCGACGAGTACGCCGTAGTGGAGTTCGGCGAGGCTGACGGCGCTGATCGCGTACTCGTCGTCGCTGGCGGCGTCGAACGTGTCCGCGATGAGCACGGACGTGTCGAGGATGACGCGCATGCTCACACCTGCGTTCGCGCGAACGGGTCCCGCAGCGTGTCGTCGAACACATCACGCTCGAGCTGGCCATAGGGGCCGCCAACCCAGACGCCGGCTAGGGCCGGGCTGTGCTGCCACACGCGGGTGGCCGGCGGAGCGATCTCGGCGACCACCCGACCGGCGACCGTCACCATGACATGCTCGCCTGCCTCGACCGCGTGCATCACCTCGGACGCGCTCTGGCGCAGTTCGCGCAGTCCCACACTCCTCGTCACAGCCTCAGTGTAGCACTTGTGCTACATGAATTGCTCGCCCGGGCTTGGACGTGCCGCTCGACCGCGACCACATCGCCGGCGTGCGCTGAGCGCATCGACCCGGCCGCGTGCCAGGTTGCGGTGCCCGGCTCCGGGGGTTGCTGGTACGTCGCGCATACGGGGCATTGAGATTCACAGCTACCAGCTCCTCTCGAGCACGTGGAGTGTGTGATTAGGGCGTTCCTGTCGCCCCGTCACCGCGTGGGGGGTTGGCAGTGAATCAACGAACTGGTCGAGTGCAGCGGGGGAAACTTTGCGCAGGCGCCCGACGTGGACTGTCTGGATTTTGTCGGCTGCGATGAACTCGTAGAAGAGGCTTCGGGAGATCCCGAGTCGGCGCGCGGCTTCAGGCACGGACAGGAGCAGCTTTTCGTCCGGCTGGAGAGTGACGGCGACAACGTGCTCTTGCGGTGCGGGCTCGCGGCGTCCTCGGCGGGCTGACGCAGTGGTCACTAGCCGCAAGGTCGGGGCGGTGGTGCTCATCGGAAGCCTCCTTCGGTCATGAGAGGCCCACGGTCGCACCGAGGCGTTGCCGAAACCCTGACAGTCGTGCGCGCGGCTGCGGCAGTCGTCTTCGCATCCGATTGCCAGAACCCTGACAGGGACAGCGCGAGACGCGGGGCCTGTGGCCGCTGAACTGCGCATATGCGGGCGGTCAGGGTTTCGGCAATGGGTTGCGGGCAGCGTGACCGGTGTTCATTTCGACACCGGGAGAATCCTCATGGACACGACCGAAGAACTCCGTACGATCCGAGCCCACGTCACGCTGCGGGACCATCAGCGGCTGCGTGAGGCGTTGGCCGGCGTCGACCATGAGGGCTGGTCGGGCAGCTCCGCGACCGCGTTGCTTTCGTTCGTCCGCGTGGACCTGGTTCGCCCCTTGGTCATCGACCTTGGGCTGCGGGGTGCAGCGGCATCACAGGCAGAAGCCACGGGATGGGGCGTGGCTTGGGAGGTGCTGTGTGAACCGGGTCTGCGGTCTGCAGTCTCCCCGTGGGGTGTGGTCTGGACAGCGGTTCGTCGGGCGGTGCTCGGGGAGATCGTCGCGGCCCGGTACTGCACGAGCGCCCGCAAGGCTTGGCGGATCTGGTCCGGGGAGGTGCCCGCCGAGTCAGCGCCGCAGCTCGTCGAGATCGACGGGCTGAACGCCGGCAGTATCGACTCGGCGTGGGGCGCCGAGTCGATGAGCCCGGAGTTCGGTGTCGTTCTGGCTCCGGTTCTCGACGCCCTGGTCCAGGCGGGATGGGAACCCGCAGTCGTCGCCGAACTCGTCGAGCGGATCGCCGCCACCGCAGAGCCAGGAGCGACGCAGACAGTGGCGAAGGCCGGGTGGCGACCGATCGCCGAGGAGCTCGGGATTGAAGCCTGGCGGGTGCGCCGGCTCATGGTGGCACTGCTCGGCGAACCGGGTTGGCCCGGGCTCATCGAGCGCGTCATGGACGGCGGATGCGCGGTGCTGAATGACGCCGGGGCCAGGGCCGCCGCAATGTCGACTCTGACCCAGTGGATGCGTCCACCGCGCGGTGCGGCGCGAACCGCTGAGGCAAGGTCCGACCATCGCCGCAGTCAGCGGGCGGCGTGAAGAGGACACGGCGGTGAACGTTTGCTCCCGACTCGGCCCCTTGGCCGCCGTCTGCACACCATCAGGCACGGAGGGGTTCGCCGTCGTCCACAACCCGGAGAATCGCCGCACTGTCCACAGCGGCACTGGTGGTCTCTGGCGTGTGGCGCCTCGGGTGCCCATACCTGTCGACATGAGCCCAATTTGCGTCCCGGAGCCCGACAGGCAACTTCGCGAGCGCGGGAATCCGCGCCTTCCAGCTGTTGTCGCGATTCGCCCCTTTGGTGTCCAATGGGTCCACTTGCCGTCTTGCGGCGGTGGTCAGGGGTGGCGCGAGAACCGTTGGGGGACGGGTGATCGCCGATGAGAACTCGATACTTCTCCGCCCGAGTGATGGCGCTCGCGTTCTGTGTCGCACTCGGAACGGGCCTTTCTGCCTGCACGCCGTCCAACTACACCTCGCCGCCATCACCGAGACCCACCTCGACGTCGCTCCCTACGACTTCCACGCCAGCCCCAACACCGAGCGTCGACCCGGAGGTCGCGCTGGCCAAGGTGGCGATCCTGGAGGCGTATCGCGGCTTTTGGGCCGCGCAGGTCCGCGCGCTCGTCGACCCTAGCGTTGCCCCTCCGGCCGAGCTCAGCGAGTTCGCCGTTGACAAGGCCTTCGCGGGCGTCGGAGAGGCGCTGCTCACCTACCAGCGGCAAGGCATCATCGTGACTGGCGAGCCTGTTCTCGACCCCACCGTTGACAACGTCACGCTCGGCGGGAACGCCAGCGCCCACATCACAGACTGCGTCGACTCCAGCAACTGGGTGCCGATCTTCCGTGACTCTCGGAAGCCGGCCGCAGCCCCGGGCCAGTCACCGCGACTCGTCGTGGAGTCGTGGGCGATCATCTACGACGCCCATTGGGTCATCCGCGAGACGCTCATTCACCGGGACCAGCCGTGCTAGCCCGTCGGTTCTTCGACCTCGCGATCGCCGCCGGACTCGCAGTGATCCCCCCAGGCGCGCTCGACACAGCGGTTGACCCGACGCTGACGTGCCCACCGACCGTGACGACCTGCACCGTCACGGTCGCGAGACCAGCCGATCCAGCGGTTCAAGCCCCCCAAGGCGCGACGCCTGCCAGCGGAGGGAGCCGCGTGTGCATCACACCGGGTTACCACCAAGTTGTTGACTGCTTCAGTGCGGCCTTCGGATGGTTCAACAACCTCGATGGGTGCTACTACCGGATCCGAGACCCCCAGCCGTCGGCCACCGATTCCGTGTGGAACGGCCACTACCCGAGCGGCACGGTCTACGACGTGACGTGTGCAGATCCCTCGGCGGGTCCAGGCACGAGCGGCGGCTGGACGTGGTTACCGTCCCCGCCGGAGGGTTTTGGGGCGGCGGCGACGACGCCGGGTGAGGTGGCGGCGCGGGCGGTGGATCAGATGGCGCTGGTTGGTCCGGCGATTGGGATCACGGTCACCCCGGGCAAGACGGGTCTGGTGGGTGTGCCGGTGTGGTTGTGGACGGCGGTGAGCCCGACGACGTGGGGCCCGAACACGGCGACGGCGTCGGTCCCGGGGTTGTCTGTGACGGCGACCGCGCGGGCCACGCAGATCGCGTGGGACATGGGCGATGGGACCGTCAAGGTCTGCAAGGGACCTGGGACTGCGTATTTCACGGGCGGGGTCCATTCGCCTACCTGTGAGCACGTCTATGTGGCGTCCTCGGCGGGTCAGCCGAATGACGCGTACCGCGTGACGGCGACGGCGACGTGGGAGGTGACCTGGACCGGGGGTGGGACCTCGGGGACGTTGACGGTCACCAGGTCCTCGTCGACGACCGTGCGCATCGGCGAGCTGCAGGTGCTCGTGACCGGCTGATCGACCTCGAGCGTGGGTGGAGAACCGCCATGACGACGACGCACAACATCACCCGCACCTCCGCCGAGAGTGACCGCGCCCGCGGGGCGCTGACGGCGCCGCCGCTCGTGGCGCCGCGGGGCCGGCGCCGTCCGGGTCTGATCACCGCGGGTGTCGGGTTGGTGATGCTCGGGGCGCTGGTCGCGGTGTGGCTGGTGACCGCCGCGGGCAACCGGACCCCCGTGGTGGCCGTGGCCCATGACGTCCCCTATGGGACGGTCATCACGGCCGCGGATCTGACCCGGGCGGACGTGTCGGTTGACTCGTCGGTGGCCACGGTGCCGGCCGGGGACGCGGCGGGTCTGGTGGGGAAGGTCGCGGCCACCGACCTGGTGGCCGGGTCGCTGCTCGCGCCCGGCCAGGTGACGACCGCGGGGCCGCCCGGTCCCGGCGAGGTGCTCGTCCCCCTTGCGGTGGCTGCCAAGAAGGTCCCCGCCGGTGGGTTGGTGGCCGGTGACCGGTTGTTGATCGTGGACACCCCACCCGCGGATGCGGATCCGTCCACGGGTGCCTTACACACGATCGGTGTGACGGTGGCGCGCGTGGGCGCACCGGACCTGAACGGGGTCGTCGTCATCGACGTCATCGCCCGGGAGGGTGATGGGCCGGGCGTGGCGGCGCGGGCGGCGACCGGGCGCTTCGCCCTGGTCGTCCAGGGGCACGGGGGGACGTCGTGAGCCTGATCGTGTTGTGCTCAGCGACCGGCGCCCCCGGGGTCACGACGACAACCCTGGCGCTGGGGTGGGTGTGGCCGTTGGTCTTTCCGGACCGGCGGGTGCTGGTGGTGGACGCCGACGTCGCCGGGTCGGGCATCCTGCCCGGGTATCTGCAGGCGGGTGTGCCCGCGGGTATGGGCGTGCTGGGGTTGGCGGCCGAGCGGGCCCCGATCACCCCCGACGCCGTGCTCGAGCACTGTGTCGCCCTGGACCCCAGCGAGGACCGGCTGGTTCTAACGGGGATCACGGACCCTGCGCAGGCGCGGGCGTTGTGGCCGGTGTGGTCCGGTCTTGTGGAGGCCGCCCGCGACCTGGGGGCGTCCGGTGTGGATGTGCTGGTCGACCTTGGACGCCTGGGTCACCGCCACGAGCCCACCCTGCTGGTGGAGCAGGCCGACGTGGTCGCCGTCGTGCTGGGCTCAACCTTGGCGTCGGTCTCCGGGGCAGTCTCGGGGTTGCGGGCGTTGAGGGACACCCGCGGGCCCGGTCCCTCGACAGGCGCGGTCGTGGTGGGCCGATCCGACCCGTACACCCCGGGTGAGATCGCCCGCGAGCTAAGTCTTCAGCATCTGCCGGTCGTGGCGCATGACACCTGGGCGGCCGGTGTGCTGTCCACCGGTGGGGGTCTGGGGTGGCGGTTCGAACGCTCCGCGCTGCTGCGCAGCGCCCGCGCGCTGGCGACCGGCCTCATGGCAGGTGTGGACGTCCTGGTCCCGGGGGCGGGTTCATGAACGCCGCCGACCCGACCCTCGCATCGCTGCACCTCTCCGACGGGCACACGGCAAACGGGCAGACCTTTCTGGCGCCGGCTCCGGCCGTGCACCTCGACCGTTCCGGCGGCCGCTTCCCGGCTGAAGTGCCCGAGACACTGACTGCGGCCTCGCCTGGCGTGGAGGTCTTGCCTGGTCCGGCGGTGGTGGACCCGTCGCTGGTGCGCGAGGTGCGCAAGGTGGTGGCCGCGCACTTAGCGACCCGGCTGCAGGGCGCCCAAGTCACCGGCTCGGCGGCCCGCCGGGAGCTGGCCCGGGCCCTGGTGGCACAAGAGCTCGCGGACCGTTCCGGTGCGCGGGTGCGGGCCGGGTTGGACCCGTGGCCGGTCGAGCACGAGATGGCCCTCGCCGGGGCGGTGATGGCGGCCCTGTTCGGGTTGGGCCGGTTGCAGCCGTTGGTCGATGACCCGGGTGTGGAGAACATCGAGGTCGACGGGCACGACCGGGTGTGGATCTCCTACGCCGACGGCCACGACCGCCAGGGCCCACCGGTCGCGGACTCCGACGAGGAGCTCATCGAGATCCTGCAGCTGTTGGCCGCGCGCACCGGGACATCGGAGCGAATGTTCTCCTCCGCCCACCCGGCGTTGCACCTGCGCCTGGACGACGGCTCGCGCCTGGCCGCGATGGCCTGGACCACCCCCAAACCCCACGTCGTGATCCGCCGCCACCGGGTCCGCGACGTGGACCTGAACGACCTGGTGAATCTGGGCACCCTGGACACGGCGTTGGCCGGGTTTCTGCGGGCGGCGATCGGCGCGGGCAAGAACATCGTGGTCACCGGTCTGCAGAACGCCGGCAAAACCACCCTGATCCGCGCCCTGGCCAATGAGTTCGCCCCCCTGGAGCGCTTCGCCACGATCGAGAAGGAGTACGAGCTGCACCTGCACGACCTGCCCGAACGCCACCCGCGAGTGGTGGCCATGGAAGCCCGCGAGGGCTCCGCGGAGACCGGTCCCGGCGGGCACCGCGCCGGGGAGATCACCCTGACCGACCTGGTCACCGACGCGCTGCGGATGAACCTGCGCCGGATCATCGTCGGGGAGGTCCGCGGCGGTGAGGTCCTACCGATGCTCGAGGCGATGTCCACCGGGGACGGATCCTTGTGCACGATCCACGCCCGCACCGCCCAGCACGCGATCGACCGCATCGTGACCTTGTGCCTGTCGACCGGGCTGGGGATGACCGACACGTTCGCCTACCGGCTCCTGGCCGGATCGGTGGACCTGCTGGTGCACCTGACGTTGGTGGACGAGTCCGCCACCGGTGGACCCAAGCACCGGTTCGTGTCCCAGGTCGTGGAGATCAACGGCCTCGGTGAAGGCTCCCGCCCCACCACCACAACCGTCTTCGGCCCGGGACCAGACGGTCGAGGTGTCCCCCTGCACCGCCCGCAGTGCCTGCCCGACCTGGTGCGCGCCGGGTTCGACGCCGCATTCCTGGACCACCCGGGCGGAACCTGGACCACCCGACTGAACCCACCCGCTCCCCGCACCGCCCCCGCCCACCGGAACACGGGCGGCTTCCGGTGAGCGCGCTGCTGGCCGGAGTTGCCGGCGCACTCCTCACTGCCGGCGGCCTGGCGATCCTGGTCGGCGCGCGGCGCACCACGGCTTCGCCCCTGAGGCGGCGTCGGAGGCGGCGGCCCGCCAGGCCGACACCGGTCGCACTGCGCACGGGGTGGGCGCGCTGGCGTTGGCCGGTCGCACTGGGTGCGGGCGCACTGGTGTGGCTGCTCTCACGGTGGCCGGTCGCCGGGGCGATCGTGTCCGCGACGCTGATAGGGCTGCCGGTCCTGCTGAGCACCACCCAGGTCGCAGCCCGGGGCATCGACCGGATCGAGGCCATCGAGGAATGGACGAGGCGACTGGCGGACATCCTGCTGGCCGGGGTCGGCCTGGAACAAGGGATCACCACCAGCCTGCGCACCTGCCCACCCCCAATCGCGCCCGAGGTCACCGCCCTGGTCGCCCGGCTTTCGGCCAGGTGGACTACCGAACAGGCGTTGCGGGCCTTCGCCGACGACCTGAACGACGCCGCAGCCGACCTGGTCGTTGCCGCACTGGTGCTGGCTTCCCGGCGCCGCGGACCGGGCCTGGCCCGGGTGCTGACCGCGGTCGCGGACTCGGTCGCCGACGACGTCGCCGTACGCCGCAAGGTCGAGGCCGAACGCGCCAAACCCCGCACCACAGCCCGCGCCGTCACCCTGATCACCCTGGGCGTCGTAGGCGCCGGTGCCCTGAACGGCACCTACCTCGCCCCGTACGGCGACCCGATCGGCCAGCTCGTCCTAGCCCTGATTGCGGGCGGGTTCATCGGCTGCCTGGCGTGGATGCGGGCCCTGACCCTGTCCCCACCCGAACCCCGCTTCCTCACCGTTTCCCATCGGTTCACCAATACCGAAGGCGATGGGGTCGCGAACTCGAGAGGGTGGGAGCGGTGATCACCTGGCAGATCCTGCTCGCCGGCGCCCTGGTCGGCGCCGGCCTGAGCATCCTGGTGGCCGGCCTGGTGCCGACCCGCCCGAACCTGCACGCCGCCCTGACACGCCTGGACCCCCACGCCGGCGACCCAGGTCTGCGCACCGACCCGCCCACCACGGCGCCTGGACCACAGCTGTGGGCGAGTGTCCGGCGCCGGGTGCTCCCACAGCTCGTGGAGTCCCTGGGCCTGGCCCGGTACACAGCCGACCTGCACATGGTCGACCAGGTCCCAGAAGACCTTGCCGCCCGCAAGACCACGTTCGCCCTGCTCGGCCTGGCCGCCCCCACCCTGCTCGCCTTGGTTGCGGCTGCGGCGGGTGTGGGCACGCCAGTCGCGATCCCGGCCGCGGGCGCCATCGTACTGGCCGGGGCGGGGTTCGTGGTGCCCGACGTCGACCTGCGACGACGGGCCGGCCTCGCCCGGGAGTCCATGCGCCGGGCCGCGTGCGTGTTCCTCGAGCTCGTCGCCCTGGAACGCGCGGCCGACGCGGGCACCACCGAGGCCCTGGACCGCGCCGCGGCCATCGGCGGGTCGCGGGAGTTCGACCGCATCCGCGACGCCCTGCTGCGCGCCGAACTCGCCGGGCTCCCACCCTGGCAAGGCCTGAGCGACCTCGCCGAGGCCACCGGGGTTCCCGAGCTCGGCGACCTGGCGGACATCATGGCCCTGTCCGGCCAGGACGGCGCCGCGGTCTATGCGACCCTGCGGGCCCGCGCCACGTCGCTGCGCACCCAGCTGTTGACCGCCACCACCGCCAAGGCCAACGCCGCCTCTGAGCACATGGTCGTGCCCGTCGCCCTGCTCGGGGTCGCGTTCATGGCCCTGATCGCCTACCCCGCCTTCACCCGCATCCTGTTCGGCTAACCCCACCAGATCGGAGCACGCCATGCCCACCACCGCCTGGATCCTGCTGACCGGGTACCTGGCCACCACCCGCCGCCTCATCGGCGACCGCGCGCGCCGCATCCACACCGGTGCCGGCGACGCGGGGTCCAACACGTTGGAGCTGGTCATCATCGTCCTGGGCCTGATCGCGGTCGCCACCTTGCTGGTCGTGGCGATCACCGCCGCCGTCACCCGCCGCGTCAACCAGATCAACTAACCCGACGCGCCACCCATGACAACGACGACAGCCCGTTCCCGAACCCTTAGCGCCCGGGCCCGCCGGCGCGCGCGGTCGGCGCGGCGGGACGCGGGCTCGGTCAGCGTGGAGATCGCAATCCTGTTCCCGGTGCTGCTGGCCCTGATCGTCGCGATCGTGCAGTACGGGCTGTGGTTCCACGCCCGCTCCCTGGCCCTGACCGCCGCCCAAGAAGGCGTCAGCGCCGCCCGTGCGTATTCGACCGACCCCGGTTCTGGACCCGCCCGAGCCCGGGAGTTCCTCGCCGCCCACGGCGCGGGCACCCTGACCGACGTGACCGTGGCGGCCACCACACCCGGCGCCGGGCAGGTCGGGGTGCAGGTCACCGGTCGGTCCCTGTCAATCGTGCCCGGCGTTCCCGGGCTGGTCGTCACCCAGTCCGCCTCCGGACCCCGAGAACGCTTCACCACGCCAGGTGCACCATGAACCACCTCGTGCGCCTGACCACCGACCGCCAGCGGGGCTCAGCGACCCTGGAGTTGGCGATCCTGGCCCCGGCCCTGCTGCTCCTTCTCGGGCTGGTGGTCCTGGCCGGGCGTGTGCAGGTCGCCGCCGGGGCCGTGGAGCACGCCGCGGCCGTCGCGGCCCGCGACGCGTCCCTGGCCCGCACCCCAGCTGCCGCCCAGGCCACCGGCACCGTCGCCGTTGATCGGGAGCTGACCGCCCAGAACCTGCGCTGTGCACCGGTCACCGTCGTCATCGACACCTCAGGGTTCGCCGCCCCGGTCGGGCAACCCGCCACCGTCACCGCGACGATCGCCTGCACGGTGTCCTTCGCGGACCTGGCCCTACCCGGTCTGCCAGGAGCACGCACCCTCACCGCCCACGCCACCTCGCCCCTCGATTCGTGGCGCACCCGATGACCACCCTGCGCGCACGTCTGCGCCTGACCGCCGCAAACGACCGGGAAACCGGGTCGGTCACGGTGTTCGTGGCGATCACGATGGTCGGCCTGCTGGTCCTGGTCGGGTTGGTCGCCGACGGCGGGGCGAAGCTGCGCGCGGTCCAACGCGCCGATGCCATCGCCGCTGAAGCCGCCCGCACCGCCGGTCAAGTGATCGACCTGCCCACCGCCGTCTCCTCCAGCGACATCCGCGTCGACCGGCAAGCCGCCGTGGCCGCGGCCAACGCGTACCTCACCGCCGCGGGTGCGACCGGGACCGTGACCATCACCCCGAACGGGCAAAGCCTGCAGGTCGCCGTGACCACAAGCGCACCGACGGTGTTCCTGGGCCTGATCGGCATCACCACGTTGACCGTGACCGGCCACGCCCGGGTCACTCTCGTTCACGGCGTCACCGGAGGCGGCACATGAACCCCACCCACGCACCCACAATCACCCGGCGCACCCGCACCACGGGCGATGTCGCCCGCGCCCTGGCGGCCATCCTCGCGCTGGTCGGCTTCGTCCTGGGTGTGCCCGCAGCCCTGGTGGTGGTGGCGCCCCTGGGGTGGTCGCGCACCTGGCCCACGTGGGACACCGTTCTCACCACGCTGAGTCGACCCGACGACGGCACCCTGTTCCTGGGCGCCGTCACCTTGGTCGCCTGGGGCGCCTGGGCCGCCTTCACCCTCAGCGTCCTGACCGAGCTGGCCGCCGCCGCCCGGCACATCACCGTCCCCTCGATCCCGCTGCTCGGGGTGACCCAACGCGCCGCCGCCATCCTTGTCACCGCCGCGGGGCTCCTTGTCGTCACCTCCACCCCGCTTCTTGGAGCCCCGACCGCCCACGCCGCGGTCCTGGTCGACACCGCACCCCAACACCCCCTCACTGATGCCAGGAAGTCAACGACGGCTACAGCGAGAGGTGCGGCGACGGCCCCGGCGGGGACGTCGGCGGCGGCGAGGTCCTCGACGACCGGGCCGGTCGACCGCCATCCGGTTATCACCGTCGCGCGCGGTGACACCCTGTGGTCTCTGGCCGAACGACACCTCGGCGACGGCGCCCGCTACACCGAGATCCGTGACCTCAACCTCGGTCAACCCCAACCCGACGGGCGCACCCTGACCGACGACCACTGGGTCTATCCCGGCTGGCAGCTGCGACTGCCCGTCGATGCAACCGCGCTACCCGCACCCGTAGCCGCCGCCAACAGCACGGCGACCCCCGCACCGACGGAAACCAGAAGCTACGACGTGACCGCGGGTGAGTCCCTGTGGGACATCGCCGCTCAGCAACTCGGCGACGGTGCCCGCTACCGAGAGATCTACGACCTGAGCACCCACACACCCCAACCCGACGGACAAACCCTGACTGACCCCGACCTCATCCGCCCCGGCTGGCACCTGACGATCCCCTTGCCGGCCCCACCCGCGGTCCCATCCGCGACGCCGAGCGCTGCGCCGACCTTGGACGCCACTTCGGCCCAGGGGCCCTCGGTCAGCGGGCGCGGGAGCCCGGCCCCCGTCGTGGTTGCGAATCCAGGCGGCGACGGCGGCGCGGTCGGGCCTGGCGTTCAGCTGCCGGTTCCGGCGCTGACCGTCTCGGCGCCGTCCGACGCCGCGACCCAACCGGGCGACGCCACCGGCAGCGCCCCGTTCACCCGGACCCTGGTCTTGGGTCTGACAGCGTTGGCGGCGAGCGGTGTGGCCGCCGAGCTGGCGCGTCGCCGTCGCCGTCAGCATCGCCTGCGCCGGGCGGGGGAGCGGATCCCGCTGCCCGAACTGGGCTCGCCGGCCGAAACGGCCGAGCGATCCCTTCGCCGGGCCGAGGTGGGCTTGACCCTGGACTCGCTGCGCCGGGGACTGCACCTGCTCGGTCCAGCGTGCAGGGCAGCGGGACGAAGCCTGCCGCGCGTCGGGGGCATCCTCCTCACCGAAGAGACCATCGACCTGGTCCTCGTCGAGGACGACGAGGATCCTGTGGCCCCGTTCGCACGTGTTGACGCGCGCACCTGGCGGGCAACCCATGCGGACTTCGCCGATCAGGAGGGCGCTGCGGGCGTCGAACTGTTCCCGCACCCGTTCCCGGCGCTCGTGACAGTCGGGATCACGAGGGAGGGGGCGATCATGGTGATCAACCTCGAGGCCGCCGGTGTCCTGTCTGTCAACGGACCACCTGAGGCCGTCACGGCCGCCATGCGTGCCCTGGCCTGCGAGCTGGCAACATCCCCGCTGAGCGCCGGAGCACACCTCGTCCTGGGACCGGAGTTCGCGGACCTGGCCGCCGTCAGCGACCCGGCGCGAACCCGGAGCGTCGAAAGCACACGCGACCTGGAGAAGCGCAGCGTGGCGGCCGATGAGGACAACCGTGGCGTCCTGGACCATGCCCGGGTGGCCGATGCCCTGGCGGCACGAGCTGCGCTCACCGGCGCCGACACCTGGGCGCCCACGATCTCTCTCGGCGCGAATCAGGCAGCAACGACGACCCCGTGGTCTGGTCATGCGGTCCTGACGACCAACCGCAGCTCACCGTGGCAGCTGGAGGTCGACATCGACGGCGAGGCGCGGCTCGACGCTCTCGGATGCGCGTTTCGGGCCCAGCGGCTCCCCGAGGACCACTACCACCAGCTCATCCGGGCCCTCGGGGAGGCCGCCGAGGAACCGGCCCGTACGCCATTCGCGCCACCGGCGACCGTGGAGTCCCAGCTCGTCGAGGTTCTCACCGCCCTACCCCAACCCGGCCCGCCCGCGCAGGACCCCGGTGACATGGACGGGGATCCGCCCCAGCGAGCGACCGGCGGGCGCGAGCATCCGCGCGTCCTGGTCCTGGGGCCGGTGACGGTCACCGGTCTTGACACCTCCACGACGTCTGACCGGAGCCGGCGAAACGTCGAGCTGATCGCGTTTCTCGCTTTGCAGCCCGGGGCGTCGGCGGAACAGGTGGACGAAGTCCTCGGACACGGCAAGCGGATCGAGCCCCCGAACCGTAACGCCCACATCTCCCGGGCGCGTACGTGGCTCGGAACCTCCACCGACGGCCATCCGTACCTGCTGAAGGTCGCCAACCACGACCACTACCGGCTGGACCCGGCCGTCCACACCGACTGGGAGGAGTTCCTGGACCTGTCCACACGAGGCCTGGGCCGCGGACCGGACGGCGCGACGGACCTGCGCGCCGCACTGGCGCTGGTGCGCGGGCGACCTTTCACCGGCGCTGCTCGCGGCGCCTACGAATGGGCTGACGTCCTGACCCACGAGATGATCGACACCATCACCGATGTCGCCCACGCCCTGGCGCTGGTCGAGATCGACGCCCGCAACTTCCGCAGTGCGCGACACGCCACCGCCGTCGGCCTGGCCGTCGACCCCTGCAACGAGCAGCTCTTCCGCGACGCCATCACCGCCGCCCACAATGCCGGAGACCACGACGAGGTCGAGCGACTCATCGACAAGCTGCAAGCCCGCATCGACGCCATCGACCCCGGCTGCGACCTCGAAGACGACACCGTCGAGCTGCTCGAGACCCTCCAACGCACCTGAACTGGCACAGCCGGCGGGATCCGGTGCGGTGACGGTGCCCGACGTCGACTGCGCCGATGCCTCAGCTCCTGTGCGCGTGCCGGGCGTTGCCCGGGAGCGGCCGGTCGTGTGGTCCTGCCGCGGCGACGGATCCCAAAATCTGTTCGCCATCGAACCCGATGTTCTGCCCGTGCGCTGCACACCTGCTGGTAGAGGAAGTCGCTAAGAGGGCGACCTCCCACCTACCAGTGGGGAGGTGCGGCACATGTTCGTCTCACGGATATGGACAGTGATTCCAGCGGCCGATCCGGGGATCAGTCCGAACCAGACCGGTCTGCCGGGTCTGCCGGTCGTGAGGTCGATCGTGGGGGCGTTGCTGACGTGGGGCCTGGTTGCGTGCGTGGCGGGCCTGGTGGTCTCGGTCATCGTGTGGGCGCTGGGCCATCACCAGGGGAACTACCAGTACGCGGCGTCGGGCAAGACGGGCGTCATGGTGGCGGCCGGTGGGGCGCTGTTGATCGGTGGGGCGAACGCGATCGTGGCGTTCTTCTCCGGTCTGGGTGCGGGGATCTGACATGGGCACCCTCGTGCTCGCAGCGTGCCCGGGGCCGGTTTCGTTCGTCTGTGACCTGACGAGCAACGCCGCCGGGTCCGCGTCGGCCACGGCCTCGGACTACGTGCTGGGCGGCCTCGGTGCGGCGTTCATCAGGGCCGCCGCCCAGGTTGGGCAGATGGCCGTGGGCGCCCTGGACTCCACGACGTCGATCGACCTGACGGCGTCGTGGTTTCGGGCGAACGTCGCGGTGATTGCCGCGATCACCCTGCCGGTGCTGGTCGGGTTGTTCGTGGTGCAGGTGATCGGCTCGGTGCTGCGCCGCGAGCCGGGCGGCCTGGTGCGCGCGGTGGTCGGGGTCGCCAAGGCCCTGCTGGGTGCGGGGGTGGCTCTGGCCCTGACCCAGCTGGCGTTGACCGCGGTGGACGAGGTCTGCGCCTACATCGCCGCGGCCGCCGGGGTCCCGGTCGTCGTGGCGGCCGGGGAGTTCTTCGCGTTCGCCGCCCTGTTGTCCGGGCTGTCCCCGGCGTTGCAGATCCTGATCGGTCTGGCCCTGACGGCGGGGTTCTTGCTGCTGTGGGGGGTGCTGCTGTTCCGCAAGGCCGCCCTGGTGCTGATCGCGGTGTTCGCACCGGTCGCGTTCGCCGGGTCGGCGTGGGACCAGACCCGCGTGTGGACCCGGCGGTGGCTGGAGATCGTGGCCGCGTTGGTGTTCTGCAAGGTCGTCATCGTGGTGGTGTTCGTCGTGGGCGCCTCCGCGTTCACCGGGACCGGACCCGTCACCGCCCAGCCCACCGCAGGTTCCACTCCGGGGATCACCGAAACCTTGTCCAACGCCCTGGTCGGGTTGCTGCTGTTGACCATCGCGGTGTTCGCCCCGTGGTTGACGTGGCGTTTCGTGCACTGGTCCGGGATGGAAGCCGCCACGGTGATGAACTCCGCGGTTGCCGCCAACCCGATCCTGCGCGGGGCCCGCGGTGCCGGGACCCAGACCCGCTACGCCGCCCAGCAGGCCGTCACCTCCACGATCCTGGGCGGGGCCGGTGCGGCCGCCGCTGCGGGCAAGACCGCAACTACGGCAGGCACCAAGGCCACTGGTTCCGGCGCCGGTGCACCGGCGCTGCGCCCGGCTCCGGCTCGCGTGACAGCGCCGCGCCCTGGTGCGGGTGGCCGGTCATGACCACCCCGACCGTGGAGACCGCGACCGCCCGGTTCGGGCAACTGGAGCGCCGCGGGATCCTGCTGGGCCTGGGCGCCGCCCAGCTCGCGGTGTTGACCATCGCCATGGTGATTGCTGTCGCAGGCGTCTACTCGGCCGGGATGGGCGGCCTGGTCGCCGGCGCCGGCCTGTGGGTGCCCCTGGCCGTTGCGGCCACAGCCAGCGTCCGAGGAAGACCGGTCATCCAGTGGCTGCCGCTGGTCGGACAGTGGCGGGCGCGCCGCCTGCTCGGGCAGACCACGGCCGTGACCAGCACCCGGGCCCTGCCAGACCCCGGAGTCCTGCGAATACCGGGGATCGCGGGACAACTGACCGTGACCGAAGCCCCGTCCTTGGGTGCAGCCCTGATCCACGATCGGCGAACTGGGGTCGTGTGCGCCGTGCTGCGGGTGTCCGGTGCGGGGTTCGTGCTGCAGGACGCCGCCGCGCAGAACGGCCAGGTCGCATCCTGGGGCAGGGTCCTGGGGTCGCTGTGCCAACAATCGGCCATCGTGCGCCTGCAAGTGGTGCACCGGTCGCTGCCCGGTGGAGGCTCGGTCCGGGGCTGGTGGGCGAACAACGCGATGGCCGGTGCCCCGTGGGCGGCCCGGGTCCTGGCCGACCTCGTCGCCGACGCCGAATCGACCGGCGACCACCAGCAAACCCTGCTCGCGGTCGCCCTTCGCCCCCCACACGGGCGCGGCCGAGCACTGGGCCCGGCGGGGGGCGCGGCGATCGAGCAGCACCTGGGCGCCCTGGTCGATGGGCTCAAAGCCGCTGAGCTGCACGTCGACGGCTGGGTCACTCCGGACCGTTTGGGTTCGGTGCTGCGCGCCAGCTATGACCCGGGCGGCGCCGCCCGGGCCGGCGACCTGGGCGGGACCGGTTCGCTTCTGGGGCCGATGGGTGTGAGCGAGCACTGGGACCATGTGCGCACCGATAGCGCCGTGCACGCCGTGTACTGGATCACCCAGTGGCCGCGCAGCGACGTGCACCCCGCGTTCCTGCAACCCCTGCTCCTGGCGCCTGGGACCCGGCGCACCTTCACCCTGATCGCCGAGCCCCTGCCCACGGCGAAGGCGCTGCTCGAGATCCGCCGTACCAAGGCCGAGCACGCCGCCGATGCCGCACAACGTGCCCGCATCGGCCAGGTCCAGGACGAGGCCGCTCGCGCCGAGGACGCCGAGCTGGCCCGCCGCGAGCAGGACCTCATCGCCGGGCACGGGGACCTGCGCTTCACGGGGCTGGTGACTGTCACCGCAACCAACACCGACGACCTCGCCGCGGCGTGCGCCGCCACCGAGGCCGCTGCCGCGCAGGCCATGTGCGAGATCCGGCGCCTGGTCGGTCAACAGGGCCTGGCCCACGCCACCGGGGCGCTGCCACTCGCGCGGGGACTGCTGTGAACCGGCCCCACGACCCGGGAGTGCCCGGCGGCGGCCCGCGAACGCGGTTTCGCGGCACGCCGGGCCGGTTCACTTCGTGGGCGCCGCTGCGCCTGCCAGCGCATCAGGCATCGTCGGCCACCTTGGCCGGTGCGTACCCGTTCTTGACCCCACCCGCACTCGAGGTCGGCACCTACGTCGGGACCGATGCCCTGACCGGGGAGCCGTTCAGCTTCGACCCATGGGCCCTGTACGCCGCGGGCATCGTGACGAACCCGAACATGGTCCTGGCCGGGGTCATCGGCCAGGGCAAGTCCGCCCTGGCCAAGTCACTGGCCGTGCGGTCCATCGCCGCCGGGCGCCGCGTGTACGTCCCGGGAGACCCCAAGGGGGAGTGGGCCCCGGTCGCCGACGCGGTCGGCGGGGTCGTCGTGCGCCTTGGCCCCGGCCTTCCAGCCCGGATCAACCCGCTCGATTCGACCGGCACGAACCCGGCCGTGGCCCACGGCGACCGGCTGCGACTGCTGACGTCCCTGGCCGAGACCACCCTGGGGCGCGGACTGCGGCCCGCCGAGCACAGCGCCCTGGACGCGGCCCTGACCACCGCCGAGACCGGCACCCGCGGCGCCCTACCGACCATCCCCGCCGTCGTCGACGCACTGCTGGCACCCGATCCGGGATTGTCGATGCGTGACGGTGCCACGGCGAGCGCCCGGGCCGCAGATGGTGGCGACCTGATCCACGGGCTGCGCCGGCTGATCCGCGGTGACCTGGCCGGGATGTTCGACGGCCCCTCCACCCAGCACCTGGACCCGGGCGCACCCATGGTGGTCCTGGACCTGTCCCGGTTGGGTGCCAGCGACGATGCCCTGACCCTGGCGATGACCTGCGCGTCGGCGTGGCTCGAGACCGCCGCGACCGAGTCCACGCCCGAGGCAGGGCCGCGCTGGATCATCTACGACGAGGCATGGCGGGTGCTGCGCTCGGCGCCACTGGTGCGGCGCATGCAAGCCCAGTGGAAGCTCTCCCGCGCCTACGGCACCGCGAACCTCCTGATCCTGCACCGCTTGAGTGACCTGGACGCCGTCGGCGCCACCGGCTCTGAGGCGCGCGCCCTGGCCCAAGGACTGCTGGCCGACTGCTCCACCCGGGTCATCTACCGCCAAGAACCCGACCAGCTCACTGCCACCGCCACCGCCCTGGGTCTGACCTCCACCGAACGCAGCCTGCTGACCGCCCTGCCACGCGGCACCGGCCTGTGGAAACTGCCGGGACGATCCCACGTCGTGCACCACCGCCTTCACCCCGACGAGGCCGACGTCTTCGACACCGACACCGCCATGCGCACCAATCCCACCACCGGACACCCTGGGGAGGTCCAGTCATGATCCGCACCGATGACGTCGCACACCTGGCCGAGCAAGCCACCCTCGGCGGACTGCTGCTGGAACCCGCCCACTTCCCCGACGTCAACGCCTGGGTCCGCGGACCCGACTTCGCCGACCCCTGGCACCGCCAGGTCTGGGTCACCCTGCGCGAGGCCCACACCCACGGCGTCGTCCTGGGCCCGATCGAGCTTGCCGACCACATGCTGCGCCGCTACGAACCACGCCTGGCCGACATCCCCCGCATCCACGACCTGCTCCAGGCCGTCCCGAAGGACCCCGACCCCCGACCCCACGCACGCACCGTCGCCGAGTTCGGCATCCGCCGCGAGATCGCCGGACAAGGCGTCCTGATCGAAGCCGCCGCAGTGGGCGCCGCCACCCACCTGGAGGCCCGCCCCCTTCGGGCACTTCTGCGCATCGCCGGTGCAGGGTTCCTGATCGCCGGCGAGCGGTGGGCCGACGCCAACGGTCACCCCAACGCTCACCTGACCGACCACCTGCCCACCCAGCTCAAGGCCGGCGCCTGCGACCTGGAACTACGCCGCGCCGCAGACAAGTCCCTGGCCCACGCACCCGCGCCTGACACCGAGGGCGCCCGAGCCAACGAGGCCCGCCTGGTCGCGTGCCTGGCCTCCCACCCCACCGCCATCGCCCCCACCCTGGGGTGGCTCAGACCCGGCCAGCTGACCAACCGGGCCTGGGCCACCGTCTACACCGCCCTGGGCGAGATCGCAGGCCGCGGGGGCGCCATCGACGACGTCTCGCTGGCCACCTCGGTACTGCTGGTCGCCGCCCGGACCCACACCGCACCCTCCCTGGACGCCATGCGCACAGCGATCGAAGCGGAGGTCTGCTCCGTCCCCGGGCACCTGCGACAGGTCGTCGCAGCCGACCACCTACGCCTGCTCGCCCACAACGGCGCCCAGGTGCTGCGAACCGGAGCAGCGAACCCGGCCACCCACGTCCTCGAGTTGCTCGACACCGCCACAGCCCTCATCCAGTCGATGTCCCAAACTGCCACCGCACTGCCCGACCAGATCGGCCAACCACCCCGCTCGAACCTGTCAATCATGCGCAACCCCGCCATCGACCCCTCCACCCCGCAGGGCGGCCGGCGCGACGGGCCGGTGGCCGAATGAGCCCCGCACCACGGCGACCCTCCCGCCAGGGCCCCGGCCCGGGATCCTCGCCAGCACCCGATCTGACCGATTGGGCACTGATCGCCGGCGGCGCCGTGATCGGGTTCGGGATCGTGCTGTGGTGCGGTGCCGCACTCGCGTGCCTGGTCACCGGCCGGGGTGTGCCCGACGGCGGGCCGCTGGCCGCACTGCGGGCACTCGGCGCGGTCTCCGACCCCGCGGCGGCGTGGCCCGTACCCAGCCAGCTCCCGGGACCCGTCGCCTACTGGGCCGCGACGGTGGTGGTGATCGCCGCGGTGGTCGGTGTCGTCGTCCTCGCGCTTCACCTGAAGTCCACGCTCACCGGGGATGGGACATCCACGAGCAGCCGGCTGCGGTCCCTGCCGGGCCTGGCGTCCCCGGCGGAGGCGCAGAAAGCCGCCGGACGCAAGGCACTGCTACACCGCGCCGACGTCGTGCGGCCCTCCGCTGGTGGTGGCGCTGCGGCGGGTGATGTTGGGTTCTTGCTCGGGCGTGCCGGTGGCCGCGAGTTGTGGTGCTCGGTGGAGGACTCCGTCCTGCTGGTTGGCCCGCCCCGGATGGGCAAGGGCCTGCACGTGGTGATCCCCTGGGTCCTGGACGCCCCCGGCCCCGTCGTGGCCACCTCCACGCGCCCCGACACCCTCGCGGTGACCATGGCCGCCCGGCAGGTTCACGGCCCGGTGGCGATCTTCGACCCCCAACGACTGGCCGGGCTGCCCGGCGGGTTGCGCTGGTCCCCGGTGCGCGGGTGTGAGACCCCGCGCACCGCCCTGGTCCGGGCCAGGGGCCTGGCCGCGGGGGTCGGGTTCGGGCGGACCGTGTCGGACTCGGACTTCTGGGCCGGGCAGACCGAGACTGCCCTGCGGTGCCTGCTGCACGCCGCCGCCCTGGACGGGCGAGGTGCGGTGGACCTGTACCGGTGGTCGTTGAACCCGGTGCTCGCCGAAGACGCCGTGACCATCCTGAACCGGGACTCGCGTGCCGCGTCGGGGTGGGCGGATGCGTTGGAGGCTGCGGTCCACGCCGACCCGCGGACCCGGGACTCCGTGTGGCTAGGGGTCCGCCAGTCCCTGGCGGCCCTTGCCGACCCCGACGTCCTGGACTCCGTGGACCCCGGACCGCGCGACACGTTCGACCCGGCACGGTTCTTGCGTGAGTCCGGGACCCTGTACCTGCTCGCCGCGGCCGTCACGTCCGGGTCGTGTGCCCCGCTGGTGGCCGCGTTCGTCGAGGACATCACCGAGACCGCCCGGGCCCTGGCCGCCCGCTCCCCCGGCGCCCGGTTGGACCCGCCGTTGCTGCTGGCGCTCGACGAGATCGCCAACCTCACCCCGCTACCGTCCCTGCCGCAGCTGATGGCCGAAGGAGGGGGCACCGGGATCACCACCCTGGCGGTGCTGCAGTCTCTGGCACAGGCCCGCAACCGGTGGGGAGAGCACGCCGCCGACGCCATCTGGGACGCCGCCACCGTCAAGATCATCCTGGGTGGTCTGGCGAAGTACCGGGACCTGGACGACGTCGCCCGACTGCTCGGGGAGATCGACGAGCTCACCGAAACCCGCAACCGCGGGCGCGGCGGCGAGAAGTCCACGTCCACCTCGATACGCATGGTCCCGGTCATGCCGCCCTCGGTGCTGCGGACCCTTCCGTTCGGTACCGCGGTCCTGCTGCTGCGCCAGACCCGACCCGTGGTCATCGACCTGCGCCCCTGGCCCGACCGACCCGACGCCCAAGCCCTGATCGCCGGGCAGGCGGCCGTCGAGGCGGCCACCGCAGCCGCCGCCAGGGGTGCCGCGCCAAGCGATATGGCGACCGGCGGTGGGCTTCGATGATGAAGGCACTCCTGGCCGCGAGCGGGCTCGGGTTCCTGGCGGTGCCGGTCATCGCGGTCCTGGCGGCCCTGAACGTGGGCGGCCCCGCGGTGGCCTGCATCGAGTCCTCCGCAGGCGGGGCCCTGTCCCAGGCCGCACCGGTGCCCGCGGCCGCACGGGTGTGGGTGGGCGAGACGAAGGCCGCGTGCCCGGACCTGCCCGAGACGTGGATCGCCGCCGTCATGGCCCAAGAGTCCGGATTCCGCCCCGACGCATATGCCAACGACACCAACGGTGGCACCTGGGGGCTGTTCCAGCTCAACGCCAGCATCTGGGCCGCCACCTACGCTCACCCGTGGTCGGCGGACCTGAACAACAACGGCATCTGGGACGTCAAAGACCCCGACATCCACGCCCACGTCGCCGGACAGTACCTGTGCAACCGGCTGAACACCGTCAGGGCGATCCGTACCACCCACCCCGACTGGGCGTCCTCCCGGCTTCCGGTCCTGGACGCGCTGATCATCGCCCACAACGCCGGGGAATCCCGGCTGGCCACCTACCCGGCGATCCCCGACGTCACCGCCCGGTTCATCACCGCCGTCGATCAGCGCGTGGCCGCGTGGTCGGCCCCCGACCAGACCGGCGCCCAGAGCGAACCCCTGGGCCCGGTCGCGACGAGCTGGCCTGCCGCGAGCCCCGCGGCCGACCCGGGCCCATCGCCATCAGCCGCGGGACCAGGGTGCCTGCCGGGCCTGGGCACCAGCGGGGACATCGTCATCCCACCCGGCACACCCGCCGAGACGGCCACCGCGGTGCAGACCGCGCTGTCTTACGTTGGAGTCACCTCCGGGTGGGCCGGGTTGTGCGACAAGCTCGCCTGCCGCGCCTACGGGTACACCAACTCCGGGTACACCTCCGCCGCGGCGCACTGGGACGCCATGCTCCTGACCGGCCACGCCCACCCCGGCGACACCTGCCCGCCCCTGGGGTCGTTCGTGTTCTGGGCCACCGGGCGCCCCTTCGGGCACACCTCAGTCGTCGTGCAGGCCGATCCGGGCTGTGACCCGGCCAAGACCCTGGTCACCTCCAACGAGGTCTTCGACTCCGCCACCGGCAACCACGGCGGGGTCTACCTGATCTCCCTCGCCCAGATCAACGCCGGATTCGTGCGCGGCGCCGGGTACCTCGGCTGGTCCGACCCCATCTGCCGCGGCACCCTCCAAGCCTCCGCCGTCACCCCACCCACCACGAACGGCCGGTGAACGACCATGACCACCACACGCACAGACTGGCCCACACCGGAGGAACGGCTCGCTGCCCTGCACGACAAGCTCGTCAGCGCGGTGGAGGACCTCGCATCCTCCGAGGCGTGGATGCGAATGCTTCAGGTCGCCGCACGGTTCCCGGACTACTCACCGTCGAACGTCCTGCTCATCGCCGTCCAGCGACCTGACGCCACCCGCGTCGCAGGAATCCGCACCTGGAATGCTCTCGGGCGGCGCGTCCTGAAGGGCGAGCACGGCATCGCCATCCTCGCCCCCTGCGTCTACCGCCCCGCACCCGGCAACACCGCCGACAGTCAGACTCCACCTCCACCGGCGACCGAGTCGCAACGGCTCGAGCCGTCACCGACAGGCGACCAGGAGTCCGTCACACGGCGCGAATTGCGCGGCTTCAAGGTTGTCCACGTGTTCGACCCGTTATCCCGAGATTGCCCGACCAGGTCTGTCGTCCATCGGATCGGCGAGTGTGCTCTCGATTGTCTCAGGAGCACGGGGCTTGCGGAAGAACGGGATTGGCAGGCCGGCGGGTTCGCCGGTTCCAGTCCGGCGCCTGCCTTCGACCCGGTCGAGGGCCAGAGGCGCTGTCTCGCGGTGGCCTATGTCCAGGTCCAGATAGGCGTGGCCGAGTTTGCGGGCACGGGTTTCCGGTACGTGCCGGGGTCTACTACCCGGCCAGCAGCACCAGGGCGCCTCGGCCGGGCGAAGTTGGGCGCGGGCGAGCACCCCACCGATCAGTTCGAGAATGGCGCTCTCGTCGCTGACGACCCTGGACGACCCTGGACGACCCTGGACGACCACACTTTCGTGCCCGCCTCGTTGATCAGGCACACTCAGCTGTGCCCCCTTCCGACATCGACACCCGCCCTCCCGCGCGGGCCTTGCCGCTGGTGCATCTCCTGCTCATCCGCCCTGGTATCAACTTCGTGGCCCGAAGGGCTCGCCGCCGACAGATCTGTCAACAGCGACCGAACCGCGCATCTCAATCAGCCGCCGAGGCGCCCCGCAAGACCGGGCGGCCAATCCGCCAGGGGCGATCAGCACTCAGCCATACCCCGTCCTCCCGGGCAACCCAACGGCTTACGGAACGCGGTTCATCTCATGGACGCAGCCGGAGTGCGTCTGCCGGTACGTGCCCGGGCGACGTAAGCGCGGCGCCCGACAAGTCTCCCCCAAGAATCCCCGGCGCTGTGACGATAACAGCGACTATCGGCGACGCTGCCGCACGGAGTTGGTGAGACACTTCCTTCCAGTTCGCGGAGGGCCTTGCCCAGTGCTGTCAGGGCGCGGTCGTTCCGCCAGGCGAGCCTCATCATTCTGTGTTCGCCACGCTTTAGGCCGAACACCGCAGGTCATCTCGGGTGCGCCAGACTAGTCTGCGAGAAAACCGGGGCTTCTCCATGCTGGATCTACTTGCGCATGAATCAGGGCTCGAGTGCCAATTGGCTCCGGCAAATTCACGATACCCGCCGCACGCACCGCGCCGCCGCCGCACGCGAGTGCCCCATTTGACCTACTCCATGCCCAAACCTCGACGTACGACGCGGTCTCCTCGACTTCAAATCCCACCGGTGTAATGCAGCTTCCATCTCCGGCGACGTACAGAACATTCAGAGACGTTGCGCCACTGTCGATAGAAACAAATCGCCATGGCATGCTTATCAGGTCGGATCGCTTTCCGGGACTTATGATCCGCACAGCGGTGGGCGCGGGGAGCCTCGATGCCCATTCTGGGACATCGCCCGCTTTCTGCGGGTCGATCACCGCGCCTTGCGGGAAACGTGCGATCGTGCTGTTCTCGCTCACCTGACGATAGATCGCAATCCCCGCGGCGAGGAAGACCAACACAACTGAGAAGACTATGGCCGTTCGGCCCCATGAGCGCCCCATGTACCCCCGCCCGTCTACGAAACAGCTGAACGGCTGCGAGCGAACGCCCGGCCTCGCCGTCAATACCCAGCCGCCCATCGCGCGAGATGGCGACAACGTCGAGTCCCGAATTGGCTCTTGCGGGTCGACGTTACCTGGCGCTAGCGTTGACGACAAGCACCACCAGCGGTCCAGCGTGGGAAGCCGCCGATCGACAACCTCGCGTGGTGGCGCGCCACGGTGACGCCTGCTTCGTGGACTGGCGCCGCCACATTGAGGGGGGCACAGTGTTGCGACCAAGGATGACGCGCAGGTGGATGGGCTCTTGGGGATCGATCGCCGCGCTCGGCGTGGTCGTTGGCTCCGGACTTTGGGTTGCGCCAGCGGACGCCATGTCGATCAGCCCGGACTACTCAACAAGTGACTCCTTGAATTTCGCTGCGCGCGCCGTCGCGGAGGCGCTCACAGAGAAGGTTCAGGGCGAGGCCGGGTTTGCCGGAATTCAGATCACAAACACCGGTGTCGAGCTTGACCATGTGGGCCCGCCGACGACACAGGTAAGCGAGGCCATAGCAGCATCGGCTGGTGTCGCGGCGAATCTGCTCACTTCCGCTCCTGGCGCTCCAGCAGACGGACGAGTTCCAGTGGTTGTTCGCCTCGTGAAGCGAACCCTCGCCCAAATGGCCAGCATCACGGGACAGATTGACACGGATCAATCACGACTCAAGACCGAAGGAATCGTGCTGTCAAGTTGGGGGCCGGACATCACGTCAAACACCGTTGTCGTCCACTTGTCGAACTACTCCCCAGCCAACGCCGCACTTATCACGGCTCGCTACGGAGACGCAGTGACGGTGGACGCGAGCAGTCAAAATGCGTCTGGAAGCGCTGGCCGCACAAATGACTCCGCCCCATGGTTCGGTGGCGACAAGATTGATCAAGGGTCTGGTTCTTGTACTTCATGGTTTTCCGCAAGCCGAGCGGGATCGTCGGTGGTTCCGACTGCCGGCCACTGCGGAGCGGGCGCATGGACAAACGGCGGCAACTCCGTCGGAAGCGTGGGTGTGCGTCAGTTCAGCGGGAACATGGACGGCGAACTCATCTTCGCGTCGTCCTCGGGCTACGTGTGGTCCGACCCGACTTCAACCCAGCGGCACGTGACCGGTGTGTCCTCCACCGACACCGTTGGAACACTCTTGTGTACCGATGGCGCAACTGACCGTGAGGTCTGTAGTGTCAGGATCTCGGCGACCGGGCAGAGCGTGTCATACGACGGGCAGACGATTACTGGCCTCGTGTCCGCGTTTCAGACGTGGTCACAGGCGGCATTCAGCGCTGGCGACAGCGGAGGGCCTGTGGAAGCAACGAGCGGCAGTTCATCGACCATCGCTGTTGGGATGGTCGAGGCGAGGCTCACGTCCGATGCTTCGCGTGGCTGGTACATGCCTGCGCGAACCGTTGATAGCGTCTTCGGGCTCACCGTGAAGACGTCGTGATCACGTCGATGACCCCCTGGGCCGCTTATGCCGTCGTGACCATCGGCCGGTCGTGAATGCCCTCCTGACTTGGGACGATAGGTGTTACCGAGGTCCGGTTGGGTCCCACAAGGTCTGACGCGCGACTAGGGCACTCTCGGCAGCGATTTGGCCGTCTGCGATGCCGACAAGAAGCACACCGCGTGCGTGGAGGTAACCCCCGCTCAATTCTCACCGCTGCCATGGTCCGATGCTGGGTAGGTCGACACCCTTGGTGTTCTTGGGCGTGGGGTCTTCGCCGTCGTCCCCGTCCCAGGCTCGGCCGTACTGGTCGGGGATGGATCCCCAGCCCCAGTAGGGCAACGGCCGGGTCGGGACGATGCCGAGCTGCTCGGCCGGGTCGATGCGCCGCGGGGCGACGGTGCACAGGTGCAGCCAGCTGTCACCGAGGTCGAACTCGTAGACGAACTGATCGCCCGCCTTGAGCCGACCGAGGGTCAGCCGTGCCCCGTCGAGGACCTCGTCGTCGACGTCGTCAGCCCACTCCGGGTCACCAATCCGGGGACCGTCGGCGAGGTAGAACTGGTGCAGATGCGAGCGGTCCCAGCGGGCGAACGCGTCATCGATCGCCGTGGCGAGCTGGTTGAACGTGTGGCTGCGGGCGGCAGCGAAGATCCGTCCCGGTCGGGGCCACAACTCATCGGCGCGACCGGATACGAGGTCGACGCGGATCGACAACCAGGTGCTGCTCACGCTCTGATCGTGTCAGACCGCGGCGGCTTCCAACGCCGCAGCCGCGTCTGCGGTGAGCTCCTGGGCGCGCTGGAGCGCACTGCTGATCCGCTCGACCTCCAGTTCGCGGGCAGCGAGCTGTCCGGCGGGTTCACCGGCCTCGCGGGCCCGCTCGAGCGCGCGCGTGTGGGACAGGAGCATCCGCCGGAAGATCGGGGTGGCGCTCTTTTTGGGCTGGGCGTGCCCGCAACCTAGGCAGACCAGCCCGCGGGGGCAGTGCTCACCGGTCGGCAGCGCACACATGTGGGTGCCCATGTCACGCATCGAGCAGTTCGCAGTGAACACCGCCCACTCCTGGTCTGTCGGCGCACGGTTGGCCGCAGGTCCGTAGACATCGCCGTACAGGCCCCGCATCGCGCGGCGGTACTCCTCGACGAGCTGGGTCGGGTAGAGCTTGGCGTAGATCATCACGGTGTTCACCGTGGCGTGTCCGAGCAGCGCCTGGATGACGTGTACCGGGGTGTTGCTATTGAGGTGTTCGGAGGCGAACACCCGCCGGCAGTCGTGTGGGGTCAGGGCCAGCGGCCGACCGTCGCTGTGGGTGGCGCCGGCGGCCAGCGACAGGGCGCTCAACCGGCCCCGGATGGTCTGGCTGTTCAGCGTGCTCGGGTGGGTTCGGCCCTGCAGCAGGTAGGGCGCGCACGGCAGTGCCCGCTTCTCGTGCTCATCCCTGCGGTCGCAGGCCGGGACGTGGTCGCTGCCGTAGAAGCCACGCACGTGCCGGATGATCTCGGCGATCACCCGGCCGAGCTGGTCTCCGATCGGGATCACCCGGGCCCGGTCGAACTTCGAGGGTTTGACGTGCAGCAGGTAGTACAACCTGCCGTCGGGCAACGCCCGCTTGAGGATGTCGAAGGTGGTCAGCTCGCAGGCCTCCTCGATCCGCAGCCCGCTGGTCAGCAGCAACTCCAGCAGCGCCCAGTCCCAGAACGCGATCCGTTCCGCACGCTGCAACCCCTCGCCGCTCTCGTCGATCCTCAGGGCCTGCTGGGTCTCATGCCAGCGACGCAGTGCGAACGCCCGGATGTTCGGGATCTCCCGTTCCAGGTCCAGCACGGTCCTGGTCAGGCGGGCTTCGGTGCGCTTGCGGGCGTCGGTGAAGCCGCTGTCGAGCAGGTCGTGGCGGGTCAGCGGGACCACGCTCGGGCAGTGCGCGGCGAACGGCGAGTCAGCTTCAGTTGCCCAGGTGCACAGGTCGGCGAAGAAGCACCGGACATCCACCAGCCAGGCGTGGGCGCTGGTGGTGTCCCCGCTGCCCTTGTGCCGTCCGCGTTGCACGGTCCTGGCCTGCTCCACCGCATGGCCGACGAAGCCACGCGCGTGTGCCGGGGTGATCTGCGCGCACGACGTCACCTGCGGATGGGTGGCCTGCAGGTATGTGAAGAAGTGCGCCAAGGCCCGGGCCTTGTGCTGCAACGTCGCGTAGTTGTCCGACAGTCGCCGGGAGTAGTGCTCCAAGTACAGACCAGCGACCTGCCGGAACATCTCCGGGACGCCCGCGACACCAGCAAGGTCTGCTGGCTCGCGCCGTCCAACGCTTCTCCAGCGCAAGGTGCCGCGCTGCGGGGTCCGGGTGAACACCCCGAGCTGGCAGAGCGCAGCGTCCAGGACGTCGGCGCCTTTGCCCCGACCGGCGGCGCGCAGATCCGCCTCGCTCAGCCCCGACAGCTCATCAACACCGCAGTGGAGCAGCGCCCGCAGTCCGCGATTGACCGCGTTCATCGCGAACATCGGTGTCCCGAACGGCAACGCCGCCGTTGCGGTCACCCAGTTGCGCATGCGCGCTGGTCATGGGGTCGTCGAAAGGAAGACGTGCGACCCACTGCGTGGTGCGGGTCCAGGTGAGGAACGGCCACGACGGTCGGACCAGCCGCGAGGTCACCAACGCCCACATCCCCCACGTCCAGGTGTCGTGCACCGGTGGCCTCCCGTCACCGGTGAGCCACCGCGGCCAAACCTGCGCCTCGAACGCCTCCCAGCGATCGGCCAGCCGCTCGCCGGGCAGCCGGTCGAGCGCGTCCAGGGTGAACCCGGTCGCGCGCAGCATCCGCTGCCCCTGAGACCGATGACGAAACCGGTAGCCGGCGACCTCCGCACCCAGGTGCGCGAGCACGCCAGCGCGGTCGTAGGGAGCCACCGCGAGTTGCCGGGCGGCGGCCAGCTGCGCGGCGCGCCCGGTCATCGCTGCTCCTTGTTGACCAGTCGCGGATGGGCGAGTGCGTCGAGTTCCTCAATCGTGCGGAGGTCGTAATGGAACGCGTACTTCTCGCGGCCTGCGTGGGTTCTCGCGCGATCGATCACCGGCCGCTGCTCGAACGCCGACACGGCCTCGACGAGACTGTGGCGGTCGACGTGGGCATAGACATCGACAGTGGTCCCGACGTGACGATGTCCCAGGACGGCTTGGGCGACCGCGACACCGGAATGCTCCACCAGAGCAGTCGCGACGGTGTGACGGAACATGTGCGCTGTCACCGGGATCCCGACCTTGCCGGCCAGGTGCCGCAGCCCGGCCTCGAACGCCCCATACGACAACGGCCGGCCACGGCCACGTCGCGCACCGACCCACACCGCCTGAGTGGGCGGATCGCCGCGCTCGTCGCTCAGGTAACGGTCGAACGCGACCCAGAACGGTGCGGTGACCGGAACGCGATGCTCATCGCGCGCACCCTTCAACAGCACGGTCACGGTCGAGGTGCGCCGGTCCAGATCGGCCAGGGTCATCCCGAGCACGCCGTGCCGGCCGTGCTCGGGGCTCCAGTCACCGATCCGCTGACCGGTGCGCGACAACAGGATCAACAACGCCCGGTCACGCGCGGATGGCGCCGCGTCGATCAGTCGTTGCACGTCCGCCGGGTCCAGATCGCGTGGCAACTTGCGGGGCTCGCGCCGACGCAGCTCAGCGCGACCACGTACCGGTGCATCGCCGCCACCCGGGCGCCCGTGCCGTGGACCGACAGCCGGGGCCTGCGGCACCGGGCTGACCCTGTCAGCCCAGGTGCCCTCACCCGCCTCGGTGTCGCGGTCGATCAGGTAGCCGAAGAACGACCCCAACACGCTCAGCCGATGGTTCACCGTGCGGGGCGCGCGCCGTCCATCGGAACCCCTGGGCTGCTTGGACGTCAGCTCGACGACCGACGTGCGCTGCTCGCGTGGCGGTCGCCCGCCGGTGCGGTAGCCGCGGGCGAACGCATCGACGTAGACCTCCACATCTGCACGGGAGACACCCTCCAGCGACTGCTCACGCTCAGCGAGCCAGCAACCGAAGTCCTGCACGCCCAGTCGGTACGCGCGGGTCGTGTACGACCCGCGGCCCCGGCGGGCCAGATGCTCCAAGAACTCCTCGACAACCTGTGCCGGTACACCGAACTCGATGGTCATGACCGTTCCTACTCGACGCCGGACGCTACGAACAACCCCGCGTCCACGGGAACCTCAGACCAAGACCACGAAATCTCGAGAGAAGACCTCACCCAGACCGACGGCCACCCCCTACCCGACGTCGCCCCCGAACTCTTGCGCGGCCCCGCGCCGGAGCACCTGTGGGACCACCTCTCCAGGCTCGTCGACGCCGACGGGTTCCGCCTCGAACGTGGACCGTGCGGCGGCGCGAACGGCTACACCTCCTACGGTCAACGCGTCGTGCGGGTCCGCGACGACGTCGACCCCGCGCAGGCCGTCAAGACCCTCGCCCACGAACTCGGGCACATCCGCGCCGACCACGAACACCGCTTCCCCGACTACGCCATCAACCACCAGTGCCGCGGGCAAGCCGAGGTTGAGGCCGAATCCATCGCCTACCTCGTCACCGCCTCCGCAAGCCTGGAGAGCGCCGCGTACTCCGTGCCGTACGTCACCGGATGGGCAGACGGCGACGCCAGCCGACTGCGCGAAGCAGCCTCCCGCGCGATCGCCGCTGCGGGCCGGATCATCGAGTCGGGCGCGGAGCAAGGAGATTACACGCTCGACCAGCCGCACAGCGGCCCCATCAAGTCGGAGCCGATCCCCGGCGCTCCCGCGGACTCTGATGCCGTCGCACTGACGAGATGAGTGCAGCTGCGATGAATTCTCGTACGCCGGCCTGCGGCGCCGAACTCGAAATGTCCTGGGTAGCCGATCATCTCTGCGGGGCAACCGCTGATCGCCTGGAGCGGTGCTCCTGCGGTGGACGGTCTGCATACCCGGGGCCCCTGGAAGAGTCGCCCGGTGCGCGCAACGCGGAGCGGGCTCCCGTAGCCAATTTGGAAGACTGCGCACTTCACCGTTCTGACCTGCACTGACACTCAGCCGTCATAGCAAGTCGGTACCCGTTCGGTACTGAAACTCTCGCACACGCCAGACGCAGGGGTGACGTCCCGCTGAGTGGTGGAGTTTCTCGACACCGTGCGGGTCAGTGCTCAGATCATGCCGTGAGGAGTTCGGGGGCGTCCACCTCCTGTTCGGCGAGGGTGGCGAGGGTGGTCATGGCGGCGAGCTGGGCCATGGAGTGTTCGGAGAGGTAGCGGCGGTCGGTGGCGGCCCATTCGTCGTGGGCTTCGACCAGGACGGCGCCGGCCAGTCGCAGCAGCGCGGCGGGGTTGGGGAAGACGCCCACGACATCGGTGCGGCGCTTGACCTCCTTGTTCAGTCGTTCCATTAACCGGCTCTCGTGGGCGGGGCAAGGGCTGGGGGGTTCTCGGTGCGTGGGCGGAGCCGGTCGAGGTGGTGCTCGATGGCGGTCGCGGCGCGGTCGTGGCGGGCTGCTTCGGAGGCCCATCCTCGGGCTTCGGCGTCGGTCTGCAGGGCGCGGATGTCGGCGACCTGGTCGGTCAACGCTGCGGTGAACTCGGCGGCTGGGGTGAAGTGGTCGCAGGTCTCGCAGATGTTGGCGTAGGGGCAGGCGCCCTGGGCCTGGTGGCGCGAGCAGTACCCGTTCCCGAGCCGGGTCTTGAGCATCTCGGTGCCGAGCCAGGCGATCTTGTCGGGCACGATCGGGCGTCCGACGGGGGTCAAGGTGAGCTGGCGTCGGAGCTTGCCGATCGACTCGTCGTAGGCGGCGCGCAGGGTCGGGGAGGCCAGGGTGGCGTAGCGGATCGTCATCTCGGGGGTCACGTGCCCGAGCAGCGCCATGAGGGCTTGCAGCGACATGCCGGCGTTGGCAAGGGCAGTCGCGTAGGTGTGGCGCAGCTGGTGGGGGGGTCACGACCAGCACCTGTGCGCCGGGGCCGTGCAACTGGGCGTCGCGGGCGGCGGTCAGCAGCCCGTTGCGCAGCCTCGTGGCGCCGAGCCGGTGGCCGTGCTCGGTGAAGAAGAAGTCGGTCGGTGCGCCGGTCCGCGGATGGGGCACGGGTCGGTGCTGCCCGCGGGTCGCGGCCCATTGGTCCAGAGCGGTGAGCGTGTCGTGGTCCAGGGGGACCATGCGTTCGGTGGCGAGCTTGCCGAGCGGGACACGCAGCCAGGTCCCGGCAGCGGCGTAGTCGACGACGGCGTCGAGCTCGAGGTCGAGCAGTTCCCCGATGCGCAGGCCCGCGCCGCGCAGCACGGTCAGCCCGGTGCGGGCGAACGGGTCGTCCAGTTGGGCAACGGCGCTCATCAGTGCGGCGTCGATGTCGGGTGCGAGGGCGCGGGGCAGGGGACGGTCGAGCTTGGGGATGTCGGCGGCGAAGACGAGTCGGCGGGCCGGTGCCTGGTCCCAGCCCCAGGCGGTGATGTCGTCCAGGAGGTTGCGTAGGGTCAGGACGGTGGAGGCGGCCACGGACCGGGAGATGGTGCGTCCGGTGCCGGCGGCGGCTCGTTGCCCTCGCCAGCCTCGGGTCTGGTTCCAGGCCAGGAAACCCTCGACGTGCTCACGGCGCAGGTCGGCGAAGGTTCGCAGGTCGCGGTGGTGGGTGGTGAGGTATTCCGCGACCGGCAGGAGGTCGTTGACCAGGGACTCGACTGACTTCGGGCGTAGCACGGTGGCGCGCGTGCGCACGTAGCGCCCGATCACCTCGCGGATCGGTTCGGCCATGGCGACGGCGTCCAGACGCTGCTCGAGGCTGCGGGCCCAGGGCCGTCGTCTGGGTGGGTCGTTCACGATGTGGGCCTGGAACAGGATCTGACGCAGGCTGGCCAGTCGGCACCGGTAGGCCTTCTTCGTCGAGGCTGGGATCGTCACGCTCGAGTGGAGTGCAGCGTCGAAGTCGTCGATCACCGCGCTCGTGACCTGGCTGACGGCGCCCCCGTGCCAGGCGAGGATCACCGCGAGGCACTCACCCAGCACGGTCTGGACCCATGTCTGGGTCCAGCCCAGTGTCGCGCCGCCCGTCCGGGCGGCGGTGAAGCCGCCCGGGTCTCGGGCTTCGATCGTGGCAGCGAGGCCGGTGAGGTTCTTCGCCCCGGCCAGGTCCAGGTCCAGGCGCACGAGCCCAGCGCCGATGGCGTGGACGAGGAAAGGCCATGCCCCGGTCCGGCGCAGGTCCTGCACCCGGACGCCGGTAGGCAGATCCATCCAGGCGGTCAGGTCGCCCGCGGTGGTCAGGAACGTGCGGGCGGCGCGCAGCCGGTCGCGTCGGGCCCGGTCGGACAGCTCGAGGGTATCCAGGTGATCGACGTAGTCCCCGAGAAGATCGTGGTCGCCAGCGGTCGCGATGCGCGCGACGGCGGCGCTCATGACCGTGCCCCGCTCATCACGGCCCGGGCGGCGGCGTACTCGGCCGCCAGGTGCTCGATCGACAGGTGCACGTAGGCGGCGGTGGTCTGCGGGCTGACGTGGCCCATCAGGTCCCGCAGCGCGAGCAGGTCGATCCCCGCTGCGGCGAGCTCGGTGCCGTAGGTGTGCCGCAACCTGTGGGGGCGAACCCGGATCGCACCGGAGGACGCCCGGTGGCGGCGGAACAGACTTCGCAGCGCCGCCTCACCCATCGGGCGCCCGGCGCCCGGGCCCCGCAGGACGACGAAGGCTTCCGGGGTGGCCAGACCGAGGGGCCGCTCCAGGCGAAGATAGGCGCCGAACTCGGTGAAGAAAGCCGCATCGATAGGGACGACGCGTTCCTTGGCGCCCTTGCCGACCACCCGCAGGCGCCGTCGGCCAGTATCGATGCTTTCCAGGAGCAGCCCGCGGACCTCGGCCGAACGCAGTCCGCCGAGCAGCATCGCGAGCACCATCGCCCGGTCCCGGTGAGTGCGCAAGCTCCCCAGGAACTCCTGGACCTGATCCATCGGCAGGGACTCAGGCAACTGGCGCGGTTGACGCACCAAGCGACCACCACCACGGGCACGTCCAGACCCGAGATGGCCGAGCAAACCCCCAGGTGCTGGCCTGGCTCCGGCGCCCCGCCGCGGCGTCGGGACCGGGTTCTGCGCCCGGGCCCCCGTCATCACCTGATACTCGAAGAACGCGCGGACCGCTGCGACACGCCGGTTCACCGAGGACGGCGCCGCGCCCGGGCGCCGCAACGCCACGACGCCGCCGGCCTGGCCCGGTCGGCGCACCCCTTGGACGTCGATCCACTCGAAGATGTCCGTCGGGCCCACGTCCGCCACCAACAGGTCCCGCCCACCGATGAACCGAGCGAAGTTCAACAGGTCGTAGGCGTAGGCCCGCACCGTCGCAGGCGAGAAGCCCCTGCCGGCCAGGTGCCCCAGGAACGCGTTCACCTCCCCGACGCCAACCCAGCCACCGCTCAACTCGTGCCCGCCGTCAGTACGTCGCACCCGCAATTCCATGACCCCTCCCCTCGCCAGCTCCCCGCAGGATCCGCCCGCCCCGACCCGAGCCCGGGCAGCCTCACGCCGCCAGCGCCAACGTGTCGCCCGAGAACCGGTTAACAGATAGGGGGTTGGTCGACCAGATCTTCTTCCAGTGGCTGGCGGGGAACCCGGTGAACGCGAGCAGGTCCTCGCGGGCGCCTGTGAGCATGCCCGCGACCTTGGGGTGGGACCGGCCCAGCATCGTGGCGATGACCTCGAACTGCTCGACCACGTGGTCGGCGTCGGGTTGGGCGAAGATCGTGCGGATCGCCGCGGCGACCATCTCGGCGTTGGTCTTGGACACCGCGTCCAGCACGTTGCGGGTGAAGTGGACCCGGCACCGTTGCCAGGAGGATCCGAGCAGGACCGAGCTGATCGCGGTCTTCAGCCCCTCGTGGGCGTCGGAGATCACCAGTTGCACCCCCGTCAGGCCGCGGGCCTTGAGCGATCGCAGGAACGCGGTCCAGAACGCACCGTTCTCGGAGTCTCCGACGTCGAACCCGAGGACCTCACGGTGACCGTCGGCCCGCACCCCGGTGGCGATGACCACGGCCTGGGACACCACCCGGCGTCCGACCCTGGCCTTGCAGTAGGTCGCGTCCAGGTAGACGTAGGGGAACGCGGTCTGGTCCAAGGAACGGTCGCGGAACGCCGAGACCTCCTCGTCCAGACCGGCGCAGATCCGGGAGACCTCACTCTTGGAGATCCCGGTGTCCGCACCCAACGCCTTGACCAGGTCGTCGACCTTACGGGTGCTGACCCCGTGCAGGTAGGCCTCCATGACCACCGCGAACAGCGCCTGGTCAACCCGGCGGCGCCGCTCCAACAAGCTCGGGAAGAACGACCCGGTGCGCAGCTTGGGGATCCGCAGCTCCAGATCCCCGGCCGTGGTCGTCAACACGCGGTCCCGCGACCCGTTGCGCTGGGTCGTGCGCTCGGTGGTGCGCTGCCAGGGGCCCGCGCCGATCACCGCGGTCACCTCGGCGTCGATCAGCTCTTGATACAGGTGCTCGGTCGCGACCCTGATCCGGTCGCTGACGTCGGTGTCCTTCAATGCGGTCAGCAGGTCGAGCAGGGCAGACTGGTCCATAGCCATCGTGCGATGTCCTTCCGTGAGTTCCCTAGTCCGGTCTCACCGACCATCGCACGATGGCCTTCCACGTCGCGATCACCACGACGAAGCAGGACGGGAACTACACCACCTCACGGGACGCCACCGACGCAGGACCAGGCATCTGACCGGTGGAGCGTAGGCGGGGAGGCGCAGGATCATGCCAGTCGCTGCTGTCCTTTGACCAGGTCAGGTACGTTCAGTAGGCCGGGACGACCGGGGGAGCACCCCTGGGCGAAGCGCCCGGGTGCAGAGTGTTGGGGATCGCATCAGACTCTCCGAAGTGGGCGGCAGCGGACCGTTCGTCATCGCCTCCGGAAGGGCGGACCAGGTGAGCCTCAGACGAAAGCTCTTCGGTCCCTCAACGCCCCAGGGGCGAGCCGCACTGGGCTCGGGGCCTGCGCCGTGGATGGTCAGTGCTCTTCCGTATGCGCTCACCAGTGAGGACATCGCCGCGGCGGCGCAGACACTCATGACCAATACCCCCGTAGGGCGGGTCCGCCCACCCGGTGCTTCGGCCGCGAGGCCGATCACGAGTGCGGTTCTCTACGGAACCAACTACGACGAGAACCGGCGCCGGATCGGCGCGCTCGCGCAAATGCCCTTGATCGCGCCAGAGATCATCGGGCGGCGCGGCTACCCAGGCATCCTCATGCCTGACCCGAGCGAGGGCAATGGCGATGTCCGACCGCTCGCTGTCATTGGGCCTACCGGGTACGTCGGAAGCGTGTGGAACGAGGACGGAACCGAGATGTGCAAGGCGGTCGACACCTCTCTCGCCGAAGGGTTCGCGTACGCGACGTTGATCGAGGTCGAGGGAGACCAGGTACGCGCGTGGCTGGCGTCCGGGGAGGTACTGGCAGACAAAGCCCGCCAGAATCCGGACACCGACAGCGCCTGGACGCTCGACGATCGCGAAGACTGGCGATCGGCTGGTTATCGTCGCAGCTGGAAAGTTGACCGTTGCCAGCGCCCGGTCCCTCGGGGCCTGCCTCGATGAGCTCGTCTCCCGGCTCGAGAACCTTCGTTCCGACGTCCCGATCATCGGCGACGAAGCCGCAGGCCGACTCCTCACCGCCAGGTGCGCCGAGTTTGGCATCACGTTCGCCTCACCGACCGTCGCGACATCGAGTGCGATCTCGAACCTCATCGACGAGGTGCAGATCGTGTCGGAACTCCTGGACCAGCTCGTGGACGAGTGGTCCGACGCGGACCGAGAAGAGCGCCAGGACTTGAAGGGCGACGCCTGCATGTTCGCCGAAGAACTCGTGAAGTACCTCGCGGGCGCGGGGCGGTAGTACCCGAACCGACTGTGGCGCAGCGTCCCTTTGTGTTCCCAGAGCCTCCCGGCGCTCCGAACCCACCACCGAAGGGAACCGCCGCCGTGATCACCACGGGGCCAGGTTCCTGGGCACAGCCGTCGCCGCAGGTTTCGACATCCTGGTCGCCGGCTCGACCCAGGCCGGCAACTCCATGCAGGCCTGTGCACTCGGGTAGGCCATGGCTAGTCTTGGCGAGTGGACAGAGATGCGGCTAACGCCAAAGGCGCTGAGCTCGCGGGCTTGACCGTGGCCACAGCAGTCTCAGCAATCCCCATCTTCGGCGGACCGGCCGCAGTTGTGGCTCAATACTTCGGAAGCATCCCCGCTCAGCAGCGAGTCGCACGCATTCTCGAGGAACTCCGGTGCGACGTAACGCGCGCTTTTGAAGAGCTCGACGGGCTCCAGCTCGGCGTCCTGGAATCTGAGGAGTTCAATGCTGCGACCATGAGGGTCGTTCGGGAGTCGCTGGAGACAGCGGACGAAACCAAGCGCCAGTACCTACGAAACGGCCTGGTCAACGGATACGTGGCCGGGGAAGTGGATCAGCGAGATCGATTCCTTGCCCTGATCGGCGCCTACGAGCCGTCGCATGTAGTCGTTCTTCGAACACTAATGACGATCGAGGCGGGTCGCACGGAGCGCGTGGATAACGCCCAGATGCTCATAGCTCGGGCACTATCGGGCTCACTCGCTGAGAACGCGGTTTGGCCTCTGCTTCGCGACTTAGTTGGCGATGGCCTGGTTTGGGAGATCAATGACGGGCGAGTCACCGACGAATGGGTGGGTTCGTCGCCCAAGAAGCAGTCGGTCGTCAAGCCCACGATCTATCACGGCGTTGACCCGCGGGGCCTCGCGTTCCTCGCCTTCCTTGACTCGCCGTTCGACGGGGCAGCGGCCGCAGACTAGCGCGCGTGGGAGTGCGCGGCGGCGTGCGCGCGGCGGTCACAGGTGCTCGCTCGGTGCTGTACCCGAGGCTGTCGGTACGACCTCGGGGCGGCGGGGGCATTTCCTCGGACAGGGCTTGGTGTCGAACCGTCCCGCAGGGGCGACACGTCAACTGCGTGCGCCAGATGATGCCTTCTCTTCCAGCATCTCGAGGAAGTCACCTTCGGTCAGGACTTCAATAGTGTGGCCCTTGGCTTGCCAGTGAACGGCTTTGACGGCCTTGCCAGTGTGGAACTCCTCCACGGAGTTGCCCGTGAACCCATCGCCGACGACGAGGATGGTGGTGCGCTTGTTCACGCCCTTCTCGGGCGTGGCGCCGAGTGATGCGACAGCAGCCCACGCGTCCTCCCGGCGCATTGTCAGTCCGCCAGTGAACACCATGACCTGCCCGTAGAACGGGTGTTGGGGGTCAGCGTCGGGGTTCGTTCCAGGGGTCTCCCCAAAGCTTGTGCCTACGCACCCATGCCAGTTGCCGCCGTAGACGTGGCCCAGTCGCACCTGAACGCCGGACGCGAGTTCCTCCAAGCTGCTGGCCTGCTGGCGGCGTGCTAGCTCGAGCGCGATGAGGGCGGCAGCGTTCGCATCAGTGGCGGCGTGGTGGTGGTCGAGCAGCGAGATGCCCAGTTCGTCGCACACGATGGGGAGTCGGTAGGAGAGAAGGTTCAGGATGCGTCGGGACAGCACCAGGGTGCAGCGGGACTGCCCCGGGTCTGGTTGACACCTGATCTGTGAGGATCTGGTCCTCGCTGGAAGGATGTCCCCGTGGCAAAGCCCTATCCTCAGGAGTTCCGCAACGACGTCGTGGCCGTGGCCCGCAAGGGCCAGGCACCGCTGTCTCAGATCGCGAAGGACTTCGGCGTCTCCGAAGGCTCGCTGGCGAACTGGATGAAGCAGGCCGATGTCGAGGACGGCAAGCGTCCCGGTCTGAGCGAAGACGAGCGCAAGCAGTTGCGTGAGGCGAACAAGAGGATCCGCCTGCTCGAGCAGGAGAACGAGGTCCTACGGCGCGCTGCTGCCTACCTGTCGCAGGCCAACTTGCCGGGAAAATAGTCTTCCCTCTCGTCCGTGAGATGGCCGCGGCCGGCGCCCGCATCAGGGTGCCGGTCGCGGTGGCGTGCAGGGTCCTGGGTCTGACGACGCAGGGGTACTACAAGTGGCTCAAGAACCCCGTGTCCCAACGGGACTGGGACGACGCCCACCTCATCGACGTCCTTTACGAGATCCATCAGGACGATGCGACGCTGGGCTACAGGTTCCTCACCGACGAGCTGGCCGACGAGCACGGCATCGTCGTGGGCGAGAACCGCGTGCACCGGCTGTGTGGCATCGCCGGCATCTACGCCTCTCATGCGAAGAAGAAGACCAGCAAGCCAGGTGCCACCGGCCCCGCTCCGCATGACGACCTCCTCGCGGTGGTTGACGAGCACGGCGTGGTCCGTCACGAGTTCGTCGCCGAGGCTCCCAACAAGGTCTGGTTGTGGGATATCTCCGAGCACCCCACGCGCGAGGGCAAGCTCTACATCTGCGCGATCAAGGACCTGTACTCCAACAAGATCGTGGGCTACTCCATCGACTCGCGGATGAAGGCGTCGCTGGCGGTCTCAGCGATGCGGAACGCGATCGCCCTGCGCTCACCGGTGAGAACGATCTGTCACTCGGACAGGGGCGGTCAATTTCGCGCCAAGAAGACCCAGCGCCTGCTCGCGAACAACGGCCTGGTCGGTTCGATGGGCCGCTCATACGGAGCCGGCGACAACGCCAGCATGGAGAGCTTCTTCTCCCTGCTCCAGAAGAACGTCCTGGACACCCGCCGCTGGGACACCCGCCAGGAGCTCCGGCTGGCGATGGTGACCTGGATCGAGACCAAGTACAACCGTCGCCGCCGACAGCGCGCCCTGGGCAAGCTCACCCCCGTCGAGTTTGAGATGATCTACGCAGCCGCAGACGCGGCCTGAGAACCATCAACCCCGAGTGTCAACCAGACCGGGGGCAGTCCCAGCGGTCGGGCTCCATGGTTCTGGTGAACCTTGCACCCATCCTGCAGATTCGATGAAGATTCGATGTGCGTCGCGGCAGGTCCCGGATGTCCGACCCCGCGCACCATCGACTCCCCAGGTCGCATTCTCTGCCACCATGCCGACCAGACCGCCGCCGTGAATGGTGGATCACCACCGTCCACCCCGGGTCAGTCAGCACCACCTTCGAGCACACGCGGGACGATGTCCCGGTTCTCGGAGTCGTGCTGCTCGCGGGCAACTGATCGCCCCCATTGGCTCGGGCCCTGCTTGCACCCCGGTTCCGCGACTGGCCGGTGCCGGCCTTGACAACTGCGGTGGGTGGTCTCGCTGCGACCTGGATGCTCGCGTTCTTCCGACGCTCGTGGACGATCACGGTGCTCGTGACCCCGGTCAGGCCCAGACCTCGGATCCCGGCGGTCGCGGGGATGAAGACGACGCACGTGCGGTCCGACATCATGTGGGCACTTCCGGCTCGACCAGGTGCGCCTGTCGGTCGGTTGGCTCCGGTCTCCACGAGCCGAACCAGGGGCGAGAACGACCTTCAGGGGTGCTGTCGCTGGGTGGGGGCGTTCGCGTGATTCGCGCTCGTGGTCGCGGGGTCAGAGACGCTCCCTTCGGAGGCAGCTCGCGTCCCGTGGTCGTGATCGTGGCCGGTTGTGGAGTCGTCGCCGTGCTGGTGGCCGTTGTCGCCGCGCATCATGAACATCATCCCGATCATCATGACCGGGCAGGCGAGCACCGCGGCCAGTGGTAGGGCCTCGCCAAAGGATCGTCCGGCGGCGAGCAGGACGACCAGGATGACGGCGAAGATGCCGAGCATCGCGAGCAGGTGGTTCTTGCCGCCGTGGTTGTGTCCTTGCATCGGGCTGTTCATGGCTGGGAGTCCTCCTGTTGTCGGTCTGGTTCGCGAACGCGTCGTGAGCTGTGCGGGTTCGGGTTGTTGGTGGGAAAGATCTGGGAGACCGCCCACAGGCCCAGGGCGACGTAGAGAAGGAGGACTCCGGCGAGGATGAGCCATCCGCTGATCGCCATCGCGTTCCTCCTGCCCGGTCCGTGTCATGTTCAGCGTCGGGGGTGAACCTGTTCGTCGTGGAGCACGGTTGACGAAGAACCGATGAAGATGTGCGCCGGTTCAGGCTCTCGGCGAGGACTGTGTCGGCGCGCGCTGATCCGTGGTGTCGGTTGGGACCGGTTGCGGTGCGGTCCGGTGCCGGGTGCACCCGATCAGCACCAGACCGGCGCCCACGCTGGCGAGGGCCCACAGTTGCGGCTGGGTCAGCCCGAGCAGTGCTGGGGAGTTGATGCGAAGGAACTCCACGAGGAACCGGGAGATCCCGCTCAGCACGAGGTAGGCGCCAAAGACCCCTGGCGGGTTCCAGGTCTTGGCGATCCCCCACAGGATCGCGGTGATCACGATTGCGGCGAGTGCCTCGTACAGCGGGGTGGGGTGCACGGGTACGTCGGTGGGCACTACCCCGTGAGGGAACGTCATGCCCCACGGAAGGGAGGTGGGTTTCCCGTAGGTGCCGTCGCCTGCGAGAAGGCACCCGAGGCGACCGATGCCGTAGGCCACGGTGAGCGGGATCGCCATCGCGCCGGCGACGACGCCGAGAGGCAGACGGTGGCGGCGCACGATGACCAGCGTCGCGGCCGCGCCGCCGATGAGGCCGCCGTACCAGGTGAAGCCCATGCCGCCGAAGCTGTGCAGTGTCAGGTTCGGGGCGTGCTCGAAAAGGTAGTAGATCTTGGCTCCGACGAAGCCCCAGACGGTCGCCCAGATCACCAAGGAGTAGGCGGAGTCGCGTTTGAGGCCCACCCGGTCGAACGCGCGAGCGAGCAGGAACGCAGCCACCAGTGCCGCCAACGCCTTGCTGAGCCCGTAGGACTGGACGTTGTAGCCAAAGACTGAAAAGAGGATCGGGCGCACGCGTCACTCCGTCGTTCACGGACGCGGAGGTGGGTTGTGGGCTCATCCCGGCAGCTCGGCGCCGGACCCCACCATGTGGGGGTGCGACGAAGGTTGTCCCGGCGGATCGGTCAACGTTCGATGAAGATCCCCTGCGGCAGCTCGGGCGTGAGCCCGGTCTCGTCGGTCTTCATCGCATCTTCATCGAATATCGGGCGTTGATGCGCCCGGGTGCAGGAGCCTGGGCACAGCACCCGCCCGGGCGCGGCTCGGATGGCCCGGGGGCGTGGTGCTACCGACCCTTGACCTCACCTGTTGGAGGAACCCATGTTCGTCGTGATCGCCACCTTCCCTGAGGTACCCACCGATCGGGACGGGGAGTTCCGGGCCTGGTTCGCGTGGTCAAACAACCGGCTGGGCCAGGTCGAGGGGCTGAGCGGTCGGCGCCTGATGCTAGCCGCGGACGGCACGTACGTTGCGCTGGTCGAGCACACCAGCGCGGAGGCGTTCGCCGCGATGCAGGGCACCGCGGTGGCTGCGGAGGTTCATGCCCGCTTAGAGGAGATTCTTCACGAGAGGCCCCGGCACACGGCGTACGAGGTCGTCGTGGACGCCGCTGAGTCCCGGTCGTGCTGCGGTGGGCACGGAGGTCACCACCATGGCGGTGCCGGGGTACGCGCTGATGCGACCGTCTGAGCCGGACGCCGTCGAGGGAGTGTGACACCGCCTCCGTGCCGTCGCGTGCCCAACATCCCGTGGGACGAGGTGACACCAGGCCACGGCGACTGCTCCGCGCGTACCGCACCGTCGTTGTGAAGGGGGGACCCATGAGTACCGCCACCTATGTCGTTGACGGGATGATGTGCGACCAGTGCGTGTCATCGGTCGCGGTCAAGGTCACGACCATCGCCGGTGTCACGGGCGTGCAGATCGAGCGGATCACCGGTGGGCGGTCGTGGGTCACGGTCACCAGCTCGGCGATCCTCAGTGAGGAGTCCGTTCGCGCGGCGCTCACTGCGGCGGGCTGCGAGCTGGCGGGCTCATCGGCGTGAAACAAACGGGTGAGGGCTGACGGCGCCATCGAGGACGGGCCCGGGCATCACCGGTCCGGGGTTGCCACGCCAACCTTCCGGTACCGCACGAGGCCCGTCGCGGGCACGGTGACCCGGCCGGCTCAGGAGTGGTGGGCGGCGTGGTCGATGGCGGTCGTACCCGGTGTCGCGGGCTGGGTGGTGCCGCTGATCAGAGGCCCGATGACGAGCGAGGAGACGAGGAACATCGCGGTGAAGGCGGCCAACGCGATGGCCGGTGCCCACCAGCTCGAGAACCTGCGATGCAGCTTGACGAGCATCGGCACGGAGGCGACCAGACCCAGGCCGCCGAACAGCGCAGTCCCTCCCGCACCTGCCACCAGTGCGGTCCCCACGAGGGGTCCGATGTGGTGCAGCACGTGCGGGGCCACCCCGACGATTGCGCCCAGGGCGCCGTTCAGGGCGGTCCAGACCGTGCGCCGGGGGCGCCCGGTCTTCGGCGCCCCAGCGGCGTGTGCGCTGACCTGTGTCGGTTGCGCTCGGGTGCTTGTCGCGTCCATCCCTCTACCGTGTCGATTCATTGCAGGGTTCGCGGTGCAGAAACGATGAAGGCTTGATCAAGGAGCCCGGACCGCGCGGCCTCGACAGGGCTCCATCGCCCACGGCGGTATGGGAGCGGCGTCGGGTCCGCACCGCCGCGATCTGCCCGCGCGGGTGAACGAGATCCTGCTCGGGCGCCCGCCGGATGCGCAGATGTTGGCTGGTCAGAACGGGTGCAGGACGCGGTGCAGGAACTGGCGTGTTCGCTCGTGCTGGGGGTCGCGCAGGAGCTGCGAGGGGTGGCCGCGCTCGAGGATCGTGCCGGCGTCCAGGAAGGCGATCTCGTGGGCGACTTCGCGGGCGAACTCCAGCTCATGGGTGGCGATGACCATTGTCCAGCCGTCGGCTGCGAGCTCTTTGATCAGGCGCAGGACGTCCCCGACCAGTTCGGGGTCCAGTGCCGAGGTCGGTTCGTCGAAGAGCAGGAGCTGGGGTTGCAGTGCGAGCGCTCGCACGATGCCGACGCGTTGCTGTTGGCCGCCGGAGAGCTGGAAGGGGTAGGTGTGCGTCTTCTCGCTCAGGCCGACCCGAGCGAGCAGCTCGAGGGCGCTGGCCGTCGCCTCGGCCCGTGGTCGGCGTTGGACGACCAGGGGGCCTTCGAGCACGTTCTGCAGCACTGTCTTGTGCGGGAACAGGTTGTAGTGCTGGAACACCATCCCCGAACGGTCCCGGAGTGCGCTGAGCTGGCTCCTGGTGGGCGGTGTCGTGAAGTCGAGCGTCAGCTCACCGGGGGTGTTGATCGTCCCGCCGTCGGCGAGCTCCAGACCGTTCAGGCACCGCAGGAGAGTTGTCTTGCCGGACCCGGAGGGGCCGATGAGGGCGAGCACGCGCCCGCGCTCGATGGTGAGGTCGATTGACCGCAGGACGGGGTTCGCCCCGAAGCTCTTGCTCAGCCCGTGCACGCTCAGCAGAACCTCGCCCATGGGCGGCGGCTCTTCAGCGGGCGACATGACGATCCAATCGGTTCTCGAGAGATCCCTGGGCGCTCGACAGGACCAGGCACACAACCCAGTACACGAGGGCGGCCTCCAGGTACAGCAGCATGAACTGCTGGCTGAAGGCCGCGACCTTCTGGGCCTGTCTGAACAGCTCGGTGACCAGGATCAGTGAGGCCAGCGAGGTGTCCTTGACCAGGGCGATGAAGGTGTTGGACAACGGCGGCACCGAGACCCGTGCGGCCTGCGGCAAGATGATGCGGCTCAAGGTGCGCCGGTGGGACATGCCGATCATGTAGGCCGCTTCCCACTGCCCGTGGGGGACCGAGAGGATCGCGGCCCTGATGACCTCGGCCCCGTACCCGCCCACGTTCAGGGAGAATGCGGCGACGGCACTGGGCCACGGTTGCAGGACGATGCCGATGGAGGGCAGTCCGTAGAAGATCACGAACAGCTGGACCAGCAGCGGTGTGCCGCGCACGAGCGAGATGTACACGCGAGCGGTGCCCGACGCGAGTCGGTTACCCGACAGGCGCATCAGGGCCAGGGCAAGTGCGAGCAGTAGCCCGATCGCGAACGACACCACAGCCAGGGGGATCGTGCTCGCGATCGCCCCGTGCACGATGGGCCACAGCGCTGAGACAAACAGAGCCCAGCGCGAAGGGTCCGCGGTCATCGCCTGCCGCCTGCGCCATGCCGGCCGTGCGGCGTCCTACCGCGAGACATCTTGCCCGAAGTACTTCCTCGAGATGGCAGCGAGTGTCCCGTCGTCGGTGAGCTTCTTGAGTGCGTCGTCGACCGCATGGGCGAGGGTTGTGCTGCCCTTGGTGAACGCGAAGGCGCTCGTGGACTTCTCGGCGGTCTCGGCCGCGATCTTCAGCCCGGTGTCAGCGTTCTGCTTCTGGTAGTCCAGATACGTCAGCTTGTCGTTGATCGTGGCGTCCACCCGCCCCTGCTGGACCAGTGCCACGGACTGGGCCCAACCCTCGACGCCCTGGATGGTGGCACCGTTCTGCTGGGCGAGGGCGTACCAGTTGCTCGTCAACGACTGCGCGGTGGTCTTGCCAGCGAGGGACGCGAAGGAGGTGATCGAGGTGTTCGACGAGCGCACGACGATCACCCCGGTCGAGTAGGTGTACGGCGTGGAGAACAGGTATGTGGAGGCACGCTCGGGGGTGATCGACACCTGGTTCGCGATGACGTTGAACCGGCCGGCCTGCAGACCGGCGAAGATCGCGTCCCACTGGGTCTCTTCGAACTTCGCGGTCACGCCCAGCTGGGACGCGACGGCCTTGATCACCTCGATGTCGTACCCGGTCAGGGCGCCAGATCCACCCGCGTGGTAGGAGAACGGCCGGTAGGTGCCCTCCGTGCCGACCGTGATGACCCCCGCCTTCTGCACCGCCGCCAGAGAGGTGTCCGCAGCGGCGTGCCCGCTCGCCGTGCCCCCCGAGGACCCCGCAGCGCTCGAGCACCCCGCCAACGCGAACCCGATTGCCGTGATGAGAGCGATCCCTCGAAGTGTGCTCGCGATGTGCTTCATGACAGTCCTTTCAGATGGGGTGTCGACCGGCCCGGAGCCCATGGCGGCGCGTGGGAGTATCGATCGGCGGGCGTGCCGACGACCAGGGGCGCAGAGAATGCTGCGCACAAACGGGTGAGCCGAGCCGGCTCATGGGCCAGGGGCCGCCAGGACGGCGACGCCTGGTCGTCGACGCCCGCGGGGCGTCGCTGCGCGCTCAGCTCAACAGCTGGCGCAGGTGGGCGGACAACACTCCCGCACCGCGGGGTCAACCGCAGTCGCGAGGGTCACATGGGGTCCGGCCATGGCGGCATTCAATCACACGGCTCAGGGGGTGCTGGTGGCTGTTGGTCCTGGGCGGCCGCCGCCGCCCGGTCGCGTCGGTCCCCGGTCGCCCGCCCCTGGTCTGCCGCCCGGCCGCGCGTAGCGGGCACACCGGCACGCAGCCACGGGTCACGGCGGGGAGGGGCCGAACCGTCCGGGTTCTTCAGGGCATCTTCATCGAAGGACACGCGAGCCTTCACCTACGCCGGCCACGCTGACAGGTGAGGCCCTCTCGTAGCTCAACGGCTCGGGAGTCCACTGAGGAGATGCGATGCGTACGAAGCTGTCTGTCAATCTCACCTCGATCGAACGCGATGCCCGGATCGTTGTGGGGGTGCTCGCTGTCACCGGCGGCGTGCTCCTGCTGGTCGGGGCCGAGTCGGTGATCGCGAGGGTCCTGGAGGTGCTCCTGATTCTGGTCGGGCTCGATCTGATCGTGACCGGGGCCACAGGTCACTGCCCGCTTTACCAGAGACTGGGGCATGTGCCCGCTTCGCTGAGGTCGGCGAAGTGATGCGCAACGGGCCGTCGGACAGCGGTCCGACGGGTCGACCACAGCCATCGTCGTCGAACCATGCGAGTGGCGAGCCGGTGCACCACCACGATGGCCACCAGCATCCCGACGAGGACGCCGCGACCGGTCACCGCGGGCATGGCGGACACCGGTTGATGATGATCGCATGCTGCATCCCGATGCTGGTCATCGTGGGGATCCTCGTCGCCACGGGTGTGGCGGGTACGGGGGCGATCGTGTTCGCGGTGATCTGTCTCGCAGTGATGGCAGCGATGATGTTCGCGATGCCGGGCCGGCACGACCATTGACGCGCCGCGCACAGGGCGGCAGCGCTCGCGCCCAGTGCAGTCGGCATCGACCGAGGTGACAGCCCGCTGGGCGCGTGAGGTGCTCGGGGCCGGTCCGCAGACGTCGCTGGCAGTCGGCCCCGAGCGCCAGGCGAGGTAGCAGATAGGCCACAGGCTCAGCGGGTAGCGGCGACGAGCGGGCTGCCCGAGCCTGCGCCGGGCCCGTGCACCGTGGCAGGGTTCGCCGTTCTCCTTGGTGGCAGATAAGTGGTACGAGCGCTCGTCGGAGACCGCCGCGCGGAAGGGCAACACGGATGACGCGACGACATCGGTCGCAGGGAGTGCTGATGGCATTTTTGGTCGCTCTTGCCGTGATCACCCGCGGCCAGGCTGCGGGCATGCGCAAGCGCCAAGGGAGTTCACCGCAATGCGTGGGCGACATCGACGTGACCGTCGTGCCGACCCGGGGAGTCCTGCGGGGTCTGCCACCGGTGGAGATGACGGCGTTCGGTGACTCCGCGATGGCGGGGGTCGGGGTCTGTAATGTGAGCGATTCCTTGCCCGTGCAGCTCGCGCAACGGGTGGCTGACGGTGCGGGTCGTGCGGTGCATGTCGTGGGTTACGCGCGCTCGGGTGCTCTGACGCGCGACGTCCTCAACCTCCAGCTGCCGCTGGCCTTGGGTGACACGGACGTCTCGGTGCTCTTGGTGGGCACCAATGACGTCACCAACCGGACCCCGCCCGCCCGCCTTGCCCGTCACTCGGGTGAACTCCTTGACGCCCTCGTGGGCCTGGGTGCCCCTGTGGTGATGTCGGGCCTGCCGGAGTTCCGTGCGATGCGGGCCGTGCCTTACCCCCTGCGGGGTGCGGTGCACGGCTACGGCAGGTTGATGGGGGTCGCGCAGCGGCATGCTGCCTCCCAGCGCGCGTCGGTGCGCCTGGTCGACGTGAGCCGGGACGTCGGTCGCCAGTTCGTTCACGACCCGAGCACGATGAGCGCGGACGCTTTTCATCCGTCAGCGACCGGCTATGGGCGGATCGCGGATGCCCTGGCACCGACCGTGCTGGCAGTCCTGGGCGCATCTGAACCGTAGGGAAGGGTCCCTGTGCCGGACCTCGTCAACGAGTGGGGCATGGCGCGTACGTTCTGTTGTCGACGCCCTGAGACTGACCCTCCCCCCAGAATCCGCCCGAGTGTAAGGGGGTCAATCCCAGCCCGTCGTTGACATCTGTCGCCGCATTCCTTAGCGACGACGACGTGGCAGGGGATCCGGGCGCACAACGCCGGCCGTGGCGGCGCGTCGGACGCAGTCGCGACTGGCGAGATCCACTCGCCCATCGCGTTGCGCCGATCGTGTTGGCGCGGGGCGAACTGGGCTTGGCGCGAGCTGCCGGCCGCGGGCGACAGACGGGCTTGACCTTGGTCTCGGTGTGCTGACGGGGGTTCCGTGGGCAGCCGAGGCGCCTGGCCGGGCCATCGGGACGATCGCCCTGGTTCGAACGATGTCCGTGATGCGCACCGGTCGTGCCGCACCGGGCGTCGCTCGACGGCCCTGGAGTTGGTGCGGTAGTCGTTGACGCCATGCGCCAAGCCCGGGGCGGCTAAGTTCGCGATGGTTCGAGTCTGTCGGCGGTGAAGAGCGTAAGGCTGCCGGTACCCCGGTCGTTGCGGCTACCGCTCAGGCGAGTGAGAGGAACACCTTCTCCAGCTTGAGCGTGTCCGTCGTCTCCGTGCCGCCGGAGTCGGCCAGGCACTGCCTGAGTCCCGATGCGGTGAGGGCGAATCCCGTCCGGTCCAGGGCCCGGCTGACTGCGGCGAGCTGGGTGATGATGTCCTCGCAGGTCCGACCCTCCTCGAGCATCCGCACGACGCCCCCCACCTGCCCCTGGGTCCGCCTGAGCCGGTTGACGACTCTGGCCATTTCTTCCGGGTCCATCTCCATGACCACTGTCTCCGTCTCGGGTTCTCAGACTTGGGTATCGGTGCGACCACTGGGTTGGGATGCCCGAGCGTTCACGAAGTTGGCGACGGAGCGAGACTGCGAAGGGCGGCGACCAGCCGTGAGGCGGCGTCGGCGGCGACTGGTCGAAGGTCGTCGTTGCCGGTCACGGTGACCATGACAGTCGGGTCCAGGGCCTCGACCGTGGTGCGGCCCGCGCCTGCAGCGCGCACGACCACGTTGCACGGTAGGAGCAGTCCGATCGACTCCTCGACCTGCAACGCGCGGTGAGCCAGCGGTGGATTGCACGCGCCGAGGATGACCTGGGGGTCGATGTCGACGTCGAGCTTCGCCTTCATCGTGCCCGCCATGTCGATCTCGGTCAGGATCCCGAAACCTTGCGCGGTCAACGCGGCGCGCACCGCCGCCAAGGTCGTCTCAAACGCCTGGTCCAAGGTGGTGGTGATGGCATAGCTCATGACGTGATCCTCTCGATCGGTTGGGCGATGGGTGTGCGGCTCAGGCGGGCGGTCCGTATCGGACCGCCCGGCTGAGCGAAGACGAGCGCGTGCCCGCCCCGCCATCAACGGCTGTCGCGGGCGTCCGGAACGGACGTGTGGCGCTGGCAGCGACTGCCCGCACGGTGTGGTCGACCTGGGTCGCGGTGGAAATGTGGCCGATCTCGGCCATGCGGAGCACCCCCCTCGATTGTTCGCGCCCCGATTCCGGCACGACTCCAGCCTTTCGCGCCGACCCGTGGATCATGGTGAGGAAACGACAGAGATTCGACAGAGACGACACGTTGAGCACCTTCGTCGGATCTTTGTCGTTCCTCGGTGGGTTCGTCGCATCGGAGCGGGAGGCTGAAGTCCTACCGAAGACGAACATACGAGAGAGGCAGACGGACATGATGGGTTGGTATGGCGGGGGTGCCGGTGGCAGCGCGTGGATCTTCATGGGGCTGTTCTGGGTGGTTCTGATCGCGGCGATCATCTGGTTGGTGGTTCGCCTGCTCCCGTCGAACGCGCACCCCGGCCACGCGGGCGAGGTGTCGCAACCGGTCCCGGGTCAGGAGTCGCCCGTGGACATCCTGGACCGCAGGCTCGCGTCGGGCGAGGTGGACCTGGAGACCTACCAGCAGCAGCGCGCAGCCCTGATCGCGGCCCGAGGCGGCCGGTAATGGCACGCACTGCCACGGCCAGGGGAGGGCGGGGATGGCTGATCGCGGCCCTCGCCGCCGCAGTCGCGGCGCTGCTCGGCTCGGTGCTGGTGGCCTCGGCGTGGGCTGGGGCCTTCGGGTCGGGCACCGCGGCCAGGTGGGGGATCGGGTCAGGTCCTGCGGGACTGTCCAGCGGTTCGTCGCGCGGGGTTCCGGCCCTCCCGGGGACTGTCGTGAACGTGTCCCTGGTGAACATGGGCGGATCCATGATGGGTCAGCGCACGATGATGGGCGGGTCCATGCGGTTGAGTGCTGACCGCGCGAGCGCCCCGGCGGGCACCGTGTCGTTCGCGGTGACCAACGTCGGCAGCATCGATCACGAGCTGGTCATCTTGCCCCTGGCGGACAACCAGCAGGTCGGTGCGCGCCCGATCGGTCCGGACGGGAAGGTCGACGAGGCCGGCAGCCTCGGGGAAGCGTCCAACACCGGGGGCCAAGGCGCCGGTCAGGGGATCCGCCCAGGCGCCTCGGGGTGGGTCACCCTCACCCTCACGCCGGGGCACTACGAGCTGGTCTGCAACCTGCCCGGGCACTACGGCGCCGGGATGTACACCGAACTCACCGTCTCCTAGCCCCGCGTTCGTGCGCAGGCGCCGCGGTTCGGTGCGAGCTGACCGTGCGCGACCACGAGGAATGGCTCACACATGCACGGAGAGGGACTGGGAATGATGGCACCCGAGGGGCCGACGACGGATGCGGGCCCTTCGGGTGTGCCCCGCATCCGGGCACTGGTGGTCGACGACGAGCCGTCGTTGGTGCGGGTCGTTGCGGCCTATCTCCGGCGTGAGGGGTTCGACGTCACGACCGCCGGTGATGGGCACGAGGCGTTGCGTGTGGCTCGTCAGGTCCACCCGGACGTCGTCGTGCTGGACGTGATGATGCCCGGGATCGACGGGACTGAAGTCTGCCGTCAGTTGCGGACGTTCAGCGACGCCTACGTGATCATGCTCACCGCGCGGGCCGAGGAGATCGACACCCTGGTCGGCCTGTCGGTGGGTGCCGACGACTACATGACCAAGCCGTTCTCCTCGCGGGTCCTGGTCGCTCGTATCCGCACCATGATGCGCCGCCCACGCGCGGACGCCGCGCAATCTGACGGCGCGGGATCCCCGGAGGCCGCCCCCGTGCGCCGGTTCGGTGAGCTGAGCATCGACCCGGAGGCGCGCGAGGTGTGGTTGGGCGAGCAGATGGTCGTCCTGACCCCCATCGAGTTCGACCTGCTGAGCACGCTCTCCTCGCGTCCGGGGACCGCGTTCAGCCGCACCCGGCTTGTCCAGCAGGTGTGGGGACCCGCATGGTTCGGCGACGAGAGGATCGTGGACATCCACCTGGGGCACGTGCGGCGCAAGCTCCGCGACGACCCGGGCGCCCCGCGCTACATCCGCACGGTGCGGGGAGTCGGTTACCGGATGGGCGCCGGATGACGTCACTGGCCGCGGTCCGACTCGCCGCGGCGCCTGGGGTGAACGTGGGGCCCGTGGGTCGGCCGGGTGGGTATCGGTGAGAACGCGTCGTCGGGGCAGGGGCCGCACCCCGTTGGGGTTCGTGTGGCGGTTGATGGTCTCGCTCGGGCTCGTGGTGCTCGCCGGCGGAGTGACCGTGCTCGGTGTCGCCCTGGGCGTCGCGCCCACAGCGTTCCGGTACCACCTGCGGATGGCGGTGGGCGGACCTCTCGACCCGACCCTGCTGATGCAGGTGCAGGACGCGTTCGCGAACACGATCCTCACCTCTTTGGGGGTGGCCGTACCGGTGGCGATGATCACCGCGTTCGCCGTGACGTGGATCGTGGCCAGGCGTCTGGGGCGCTCGGTCGCCGTTGTGGCCGACGCGGCCGATCGCATCGCCCGGGGCAACCTGCGCGTGCGCGTCCAGGCCCCGGCCATCGGCCCGGAGTTCACCCAGCTCGCCGACGCGTTCAACGCCATGGCGGCCCGGTTGGCAGACACCGAGACCATTCGCCGGCGCTTGATCGGAGACCTGGCCCACGAGATGCGCACCCCGATCGCGTCGCTGGAGGCCACGGTGGAGGCCGTGGTCGACGGTGTCCTGCCACTGGATGCGGTCACGCGGGCGACCTTGATCGACCAGGCCGATCGCCTTCGCCATCTCGTGGCCGACATGTCTGCCGTCTCGCGGGCCGAGGAGCGACAGCTGGACCTGCACGCCGAACCGGTCGAGCTGGGCGGACTGGCGACCGACGCGGTCGCCGCGGCCCGAGCCCGCTACGTCGCGGCAGGGGTGCAGCTGGACCTGCGGATCACTGATCGGGCAGCTGTCGTACGGGTGGACCCGCACCGGATCACCGAAGCCGTCGCCAACCTGCTCGACAACGCACTGCGACACACCCCCGCAGGGGGCGCGGTCCACGTGGTTGTCGCCACCGATCCGCGTGGCGCCGTCCTGGAAGTCGTCGACACCGGGTCCGGGTTCGATCCGGTCGACGCCGAGCGGCTCTTCGAGCGCTTCTACCGGGCCGATGCCTCCCGCACCCGGTCCTCGGCAGGCAGCGGGATCGGTCTGACCATCGCCCGGGCAATCGTCCAGGCCCACGGGGGCACGCTGACCGCGGCAAGCGAGGGACCCCGCACGGGGGCAAGGTTCCGGATCCACCTGCCCGCGCACCAGCACGTGCGTGCGCACAACCTTTCGGGGTGATCCCCGGGCCTTCACGCGTCGGCGGCCCGCCGCGGCCCGTCCGCGCCAGGCCGCCGGTGTCTTCATCGAATCTTCAGGGATCCGGCGTCCAACGGACACCTGCCCGGTCTTGACTGGCACCAGATACCCCAACGGGGTATCCAGGGGCGACCGGGACGACGCCGAGCGCAAACCTGCGAGAGATGGACGGGGGATCGATCGTGACGACCACGCGGTATGACGTCGAAGGGCTGACCTGCGGGGACTGCCTCGCGCAGGTGTTGGAGCACGTGCACGACGTGGCGGGGGTGACCCAGGTCAAGGTCGACCTCGTTCGTGACGGGTCGTCCTCAGTGACAGTCACCTCCAGGCCGCATGTCGGCCTCGGGCAGGTCCGCGACGCGGTCGGTGAGGCGGGGTTCGCCCTCACCGGGGCCAGGACCCGAATCCGGGAGCGCACCCCGGCGCCGCCCGTCGGCGATCACGAGGTCAGGCACGGTTCGTCTGGTCACAGCGAAGGTGGAGGTGCACGGTCATGAACATCGGCGACGTGGTGATCATCGTCGTGGCCGCGGCCCTCACGGGGCTGATGGCCTGGTACTTCTTCGGACCCAAGACCTCGCGCCGGGCGCAGCTCGACAACGGGGTGCAGGTCGTCACGGTGACGGTCAAGGGCGGGTACAGCCCGGACGTCATCCAGGTGGTCCCCGGGGTGCCCGTCAGGTTGTTGTTCGACCGCCAGGAGTCCGGCGACTGCTCCTCGCGGGTGGTCTTCGCGGACTTCAAGGTCAACCAGACCCTTCCCGCGTTCGAGACCACGGCGGTCGAGTTCACCCCCGAGGTTCCCGGTGAGTACGGGTTCGCGTGCGGGATGAGCATGCTGCACGGCACCCTGCGGGTGGTCGGCGACGCCCCGTCGCCGGAGGTCGCGGCGCCCGGTGGTGTGGAGGCACTCATCGCGGCACTGGGCGAGCTGCACGACGACAGCCCGGACGAGGTGATGGGCGGGTCACGGGTCCAGGCCCTGGACGGTGCGATCGATCCGGTCACCGCCTCCGTCGTGGGCGGTGGAGGTGACCCGTTGGGTGCAGCGGCAGCGGCGGAGGCTGCCGATGCCGAGGAGCGGGAGCGAGACGCAGAAATTGCCGACCTCAAGCGGCGGGTGATCCTCGGCGCGGTGCTCACCGCGCCCGTGCTGTTCGCGGTGATGCTCACCGACCTGGCCGGAGTCACCTGGGTCCCTATGCTGTTGATGAACAGGTGGTTCCAGCTCGCGCTCATCACCCCGGTGATGGTGTGGACCGGGTGGCCGATCCACCGCACCGGGTGGCTTGCGCTGTCTCACCGCACCGCGGACATGAACTCCCTGATCACCCTGGGCACGATCGCGGCCTACAGCTACAGCCTCGTCGTCACGATCGTCCCCGGCGTGCTGCCCGCCGACGTCCGGTCGGTCTACTACGAGGCTGTCGGGGTGATCGTCACCCTGATCCTCCTCGGGCGACTGTTCGAGACGCGAGCCAAGGCGGGCACCGGCGAGGCGATCCGGACCTTGATCGGGCTGCAGCCACGCACCGCCCGCGTCGTCCGCGGCGGGGTCGAGACCGAGATCGACATCGACGCGGTGGTGCTGGGTGACGTCGTCGTGGTGCGCCCAGGAGAGAAGCTTCCCGTGGATGGAGTGGTCGTCGAGGGTCGGTCGCCCGTGGACGAGTCGATGGTCACCGGTGAACCGATCCCGGTCGTCAAAGCGGCAGGTGACACCGTCATCGGCGCCACGATCAACCAGACCGGGACCTTCACCTACCAGGCGATGAAGATCGGCGCGGACACCATGCTCGCGCAAATCATCAAGCTGGTCCGCCAGGCTCAGGGTTCCAAGGCCCCGATCCAGCGACTGGCGGACAAGGTCTCCGGCTACTTCGTGCCGGCGGTGATCGCGTTGGCGATCTGGACCTTCGTCGTCTGGGCGCTGGTGGGTCCGCCGCCCGCATTCGTCTTCGCCCTGGTGGCGGGGGTCTCGGTGCTGGTCATCGCCTGCCCGTGCGCGCTTGGTCTGGCGACACCCTTGTCGATCACGGTCGGCACCGGCAAGGGCGCCACCGCCGGGATCCTCATCCGGTCGGCCGAGGCCCTGGAGACCGCGCACAAGCTCGACACCATCGTGTTGGACAAGACCGGCACGATCACCAACGGCACCCCGGTCCTGACCGATGTCCTGCCCGCACCCGGTTTCACCTCCGAGGAGGTTCTGGCGCTGGTCGCGGCCGTCGAGGTCTCCTCCGAACACCCGTTGGCCACCGCAATCGTCGCCGGCGCCAAGGAACGTGGCCTGGCCCTGACACCGGCGACGGCATTCGACTCGATCACCGGCCAGGGCGTGCGGGCCCTCGTCGCAGGCAGGGAGGTGCTGGTGGGCAACCGGCGCCTGCTATCCGGAGCCGGCATCGACGCCGGCGTCCTCGAGTCGGAGTCCGCGCGCCTGGCCGCCGACGGCAAGAGCCCCATGCTCGTGGCCGTCGACGGGCGCCCCGCCGCCGTCGTCGCGGTGGCCGACACCATCAAGACCGGCTCGGCCGCAGCCGTGGCGGCGTTGCACGCCCTGGGGATCGAGGTCGTGATGATGACCGGTGACAACCGGGCCACCGCCGCCGCCATCGCCCGCCAGGTCGGCATCCGCCGGGTCCTGGCCGAGGTGATGCCGGAGCACAAGGCTGCCGAGGTGCGCCGACTGCAGGGCGAGGGGCGCGTGGTGGGCATGGTCGGCGACGGCGTGAACGACGCCCCGGCGCTGGCGCAGGCCGACGTGGGCTCGGCGATCGGCACCGGCACCGACGTGGCCATCGAGGCCTCGGACATCACGTTGATCTCCGGGGCCCTGTCCGGGTTGGTCACCGCGATCGACCTGTCACGGGCCACGATGCGCAACATCCGCCAGAACCTGGTGTTCGCGTTCGTCTACAACGGGATCGGCATCCCGATCGCCGCCGGCGCGCTCTACCCCGCCTTCGGCCTTCGGTTGAGCCCGATGATCGCCGCAGGTGCGATGGCGTTGTCGTCACTGTCCGTGGTGGCCAACGCCAACCGGCTCCGCAGGTTCACGCCGCGGGCCATCGATGACGACGTCCGGGTGCCCACCACCGACCCGGTGGTGGAGATCGGGCGCGATGAACACCAGGAGGACACCATGTTCGGAAAGTCGAGCAAGACCACCGATCCGGTCTGCGGCATGGGCGTGGACCCGGCCACGGCCGCCGCCAGCGCCGAGCACCACGGCACCACCTACTACTTCTGCTCCACGGCCTGCGCCGCGACCTTCAACTCGGATCCGCACACGTACGCCGGCGCCGCGACATCCTGAACCCCGACCCGCCGGGGGAGGAGACATCCACCCCCGGCGGGTGCCCGCCACGCCAGGACGCCTCAGCTAGCTAGGGAAGGAGGACCGTGATGACGGTGGACCGATGCCCGACGAGCGACCTGCTGAACCGGCTGAGTCGCATCGAGGGTCAGGTGCGCGGGATCGCCCGCATGGTCGAGAAGGACACCTACTGCATCGAGGTCTTGACGCAGGTCTCGGCAGCCTCCCGAGCACTGCAGTCGGTGGCCCTGGTGCTGCTGGAGGACCACATGAGTCACTGTCTGGTGGACGCCGCCCGGACCGGGGGGCCCGAGCAGGACGCCAAGCTCAAAGAGGCCTCGGCCGCGATCGCCCGGCTCGTGCGCAGCTGAACCGTGCACATCGACCAGCGGCCGCCAGGCACCACGACCGTCCCGGCACGTTGGCCGGAACCGAAGTCCTGAAGGGACGCTGGACATGTCAGCACGCACCGTCGTCTTGCAGGTGGGCGGATTGCACGGGGCCACCTCCGCCGCCGTGGTGGAGCGCACCTTGCGCCGTCGCCCCGGGGTCCTCGCCGTGGAGGCGAACGCCGTATCGCAGACGGCGAACGTCACCTACGACCCTGACCGCACCGATGTCGCCGAGCTGTCCGGTTGGGTCCGAGACTGCGGACTGCACTGCGCCGGGCAGTCGGTGCCCGAGCACTCGTGCGACCCGATGGCCGAGCCGCCCACGCCAGCCAGCCACGCGGGCCACGACGCGCACGACGCCCACGGCGGGCACGACGCCCCGGTCGGTTCTGTGCATGAGGCGATGGGGCATGGCGGCGGGCACGGCGCGATGACGATGGCGGACATGGTCCGCGACATGCGCAACCGGTTGGTGGTCGCGGCCGTGCTCTCGGTGGTGATCGTGCTGTGGTCTCCGATCGGGCGCCAGGTTCTGGGTTTCAGCGTCGCCGCGCCGTTCGGTCTGCGCGACGACGTGTTCTCCTTGGGCCTGTCGGTGCCGGTGGTCTTCTACTCGGCGTGGATCTTCTTCGACGGCGCGTTCCGGGCCTTGCGCGCCAAGACGCTGGACATGATGGTCCTGGTGGCGGTGGGGGTGGGTGCCGGTTGGCTTTACTCCCTGGTGGTGACCCTGACCGGTGGCGGTGACGTCTTCTACGAGGCCGCCACCGTGCTGACGTCGTTCGTGCTGCTGGGGCACTGGTTCGAGATGCGCGCCCGGGGAGGGGCGAGCGACGCGGTGCGAACCCTGCTCGAGCTCGCCCCGGCGAAGGCCGTCGTCGTCCGCGGCGGGCAGTTCGTCGAGGTGCCCACCGCGGAGGTTCAGGTCGGTGACCTGCTGCTGATCCGGCCCGGGGCGAAGATCCCCGTGGACGGGGTGGTCGAAGACGGTGAGTCTGAGGTCGACGAGTCGATGGTCACTGGGGAGTCCATGCCGGTCGCCAAGACACCCGGGCTGCCGGTGATCGGCGCCTCGATCAACACCACCGGGACGTTGCGGGTTCGGGCCACGAAGGTCGGCGCGGACACCGCACTGGCGCAGATCGTGGCCATGGTCCAGCAGGCGCAGAACTCCAAGGCCCCCGGGCAACGACTGGCCGACCGGGCCGCATTCTGGCTCGTCCTGGTGGCGCTGATCGGTGGCGGGGCGACGTTCGGGGTCTGGCTGGCTGCCGGTGCGAGCGTGCAGACAGCGATGCTGTTCGCGATCACCGTCGTGGTGATCACATGCCCCGACGCACTGGGTCTGGCGACCCCGACGGCGATCATGGTGGGTACCGGTCTGGGTGCGAGGCGCGGGGTGCTGTTCAAGGACGCCACAGCCCTGGAGACCTCGGCCCGGATCGACACCGTCGTGATGGACAAGACCGGCACCCTGACCAAGGGTGCACCCGAGGTCACCGACGTGATCGCCCAGGACATGAGCCAGGACGAGATGCTGGCCCTGGTAGCGGCGGTTGAACGCGAGTCCGAGCATCCGTTGGCCCGGGCCTTTGCCGACCTGGCCGCCAGCCGAGGCCTTGAGACATTGACGATGACCGATTTCCGCAACGTTCCCGGCCAGGGTGCCAGCGCACAGGTGGACGGACGTCGCGTGCTGGTCGGCAACGCCCGGCTCATGGCGGCCGACGATGTCGACCTGGGCGACCTGGCGCAGCGTCGTGACGAGCTGGCAGCCTCTGGGCGCACTGCGGTCCTGGTCGCTGTGGACGGCCGTGCCACGGGAGCCATCGCGCTGGCCGATGCGCCGCGGGACACCGCTTCCGCCGCGGTGGCTGCCCTTCACGAGTCCGGGATCGACGTGGTCATGCTCACCGGGGACAACGAGGCGACCGCCACGCGCATCGCCGACCAGCTCGGTATCGACACCGTGATCGCCGAGGTCCTGCCCGGGGACAAGGCCGCCAAGATCGCCGAGCTGCAGCGGTCCGGCAAACGGGTGGCAATGGTCGGCGACGGCGTCAACGACGCCCCGGCCCTGGCCACGGCAGACGTGGGCATCGCCATCGGCGCCGGGACGGACGTCGCCATCGAGACCGCGGACATCGTGCTGATGCGCTCGGACCCGCTGGACGTGTCCGTCGCGTTGCGCGTCGGGCGTGCCACGGTGCGCAAGATGCACCAGAACCTCGGCTGGGCCGTGGGGTACAACGCGATCGCCCTGCCGATTGCCGCCGGGGTCTTCGAACCCGCATTCGGGCTCGTCCTGCGACCGGAGATCGCCGCGTTGTCGATGTCCGGTTCCTCACTGATCGTTGCCGTCAACGCCCTGCTGCTCAAGCGTCTACGCCTGCCCACACCAGCAACACCCACGGGCCCGACATCGGCCACCACGGCCGTGCCCGCGCCGGCCGGGCTCCGGTAACGGACACCGTGCCGTGACCGCGACCACCGTGACACCTGGCACTGATGCTGCGAGCCCGGCTCCGGCACTCGGGCGCCCCCGCCCGCTACGGATGCTGTGGGTCACGGCCGTCTGGGGGGCGTGTTTCGTGGCCATCCAGTGGGGACTGCGCGATGCCCCGGTCCTGTGGTTCGCGGCCCTGCGCGCGCTGGTGGCCGGGGCGGCCCTGCTGGCTGTCGGCAGAAGCCAGCACCGCCCGGGACCGGTGGGTGTACGCGCGTGGGGCCTGATCGCGGTGCTGGGTCTGGTCAATGTCACCGTTGGCTTCGGGGCCATGTTCGCCGCGGCGGGCGGTCTGGCCACCGGGACGGCCGCGGTCCTTGCCAACGCCCAGCCGTTGCTGATCCTGTTGCCGGCGTGGTGGCTTTACGGCGAGGCCGTCTCGCGCCGCACGGCCGGGGCGCTCGTCGTCGGGTTCACCGGCCTGGTGCTGGTCGCCGTGCCTGGGGGAGGCGGACGCGGGGCGGCACTGTCGTTGCTGGCCGCCTCAGCCATCACCGCCGGCACCCTGCTGTCGCGCCGGCTGGGGTCCCTCGACGTGATCGGGGCCAGCGGATGGCACTTCGTGATCGGCGGAGCTGTCCTGGCAGTGGTCGCCGAAGCCGTCGAGGGGGCGCCCGTGATCGCCTGGACGCCGCGGTTCATCGCCGTGCTCGCGTTCTTGTCTCTGGTGGGAAGCGCCGCGGCGTTCGTCGCATGGTTCACCGAGACCAGGCGTGCACGGCTGGACGCCCTGAGCGCATGGACGTTCCTGACCCCGGTCGTGGGGATCGTGCTGGGCGCTGTCGTGCTGAGCGAGCGGACGTCGGGGTGGACCGGGGTCGGCCTGGTCGCAGTGCTCGTCGCGATGGGGATCGTGCTCGCGCCCGGCCGGCACCGACCCGCACCGGGTCCGACGCCGTGAGCGGCGCTGGTGCACGCGCCTGATCGAGAGTGCGCCGGTGGACTGGCGATAGTCGTGTGATCGTGCAACCGCAGGGGTGGCCCTGGGCGAACCTTCAGGGAATCTTGACCGCGCCTCGGTCGGATGTGCTGCGTGCGCGGACGAACCTGGAACTCGCCGCAGCGGTCGGCCGTCCGCACCGCGTGGCCCGGTCCACCACGACCCCTGGAGGGTTCCGATGCCCGCGACGTCACCTCGTCCCTCACCGAAGATCGCCCGACCCGGCGCCGGCCTGCTCGGGCCCGAACCTGTCGCCGAGCGCCGCGGTGGCTCCCTCCTGACGGGGAACATCCCGGCTGAGGCAGCTTCGCACCCGACCGGGACCGCCCGCCTGCGAACGGGCGCGCGACCACAGGGCACGCGCGTTGACACCCCTATTCCGCTCAGACGCCACGCGCTCAGGCCCGGGGAGTCCAGCCCGCGGCCCAGCGGCCCCGACTCGGCGGAGACTGCCACCGCGATCGAGCGCACCGCGCTCGACGTGGCTGTTCCGCGGTTGGCAGCCATCGCCGGCGGGTCCGGTGCGGGTTGGCCCCTACAGTTCATCACGCCGGGCTTCGAGTCCCTGTCCTCGCAAGAGCCCCAGGCGATCGGCCTGACGTACTGGTTCGACGCGGCCCCGAGCGGGGACCCCTATCCAGTGACCGTGCGGTTCATCGGGGTCCGCCTGGACGTGAAGGGCAACCGGGGACCGAAGGACACGTTCCAGGAGCTCGCCACGATGCTCCACGTGCAACCGGGCAGCGGACGGGTCGCACTGACCCACCGCGTGCTCGACAAGACGCCCGGCCGGTGGCAGGTCACCGCGCACGCGATTGCCGGCGCCCCGCAGGACGGTGGCGCGGCCCGGACGCAGCCGGTACCCCTGGCGAGCGCGACGAACGTCGGGGTTTCGTCCTACGCCCCCATGACACAGCTGCGTGCGCCCGGGGTTGTCTTGGGTGCGTGGCCGGCCCTGGTAGGTACCGGGGTGCTCGCCGCGCTGATCATGGAGTCGGTGCTCGCGGCCGGGCGCGGACTGCCCGTCACCCGGGTCCTGCTGGTCGCGCTGGTCGCCTGCCTGATGGGGTTCCTCGGGGCGAAGGTCTACTACCGGGTTACCCACCTGGAGGAGAAGCGCCGGCTTCTGAGTGTCGGGATGAGCATCCAGGGGTTCGTCCTGGCGGCGATCGGGACCTTTGCTCTCGGGGCCGCGCTGAGTGGGATCCCCGTTGGCGTGCTGCTGGATCTGACTGTTCCGAGTCTTCTGCTCGGTCAGGCGATCGGACGCCTCGGGTGCTTCTTCGGCGGCTGCTGCGCCGGCCTGCCGACCGCCTCGCGATGGGGGCTGTGGTCCTCGGACCGTCAGATCGGTGTGCGCCGCATCCCGGTCCAGCTGATGGAGTCCACCCTGGCCGCCGTGCTGGCCTCGGCAACGCTCGTGGCCGTCCTGGTGGGGCGCCCGCACGTGGACGGCGCGGTCTTCCTCGCCGGCTTCGCACTGTACGTGGTGGGACGCCAGCTCCTGTTCCCGCTGCGCGGCCTACCGCGCAAGACGACCCACGGACGCCAGATCACCCTGGTGCTCGCCGGGATCACGTTCCTCGCCGCGCTGACCGTCGGGCTGGTCGGCTGACCGAACCCGCGCGGTACGGTCCGCAGGCGGGCAGCACCACGCGCGGCCGGCGAGAACCCGACCGCGGTGGCGGGGAGCGCGGCAGGTTGCGGCGATCAGGTGCCCGCCCGCGAGGGTCCGGTCCGGGTCCCGACGGGACCAGATCGGCCCGCTTGTGGTCAACGACGGGCGCGTCGGCTACCCGCACAGGCCGCCGGCGCGGCGGGTGCTATCGCGTGGCGGTAGGCCAGCGCGACCCCGACGCCAAGGACGAGGAGCCAACCCAGACCGATGAGCAGGGGCACAGTCTCCTCGAAGCCGCTGGTGAACGCTCCGTCGAGCAGGACCCGCGACGCGCCGTAGCCGGGTAGCCAGGTGGCCAGCGTCGTGGGGGTGGGGTGGAGCATCGGGCTCTGCACGATGCCAACGTCGAGGAAGGGGAGCACGAACGCCATGAAGACGCCGCCGACTCGCCCGAAGACCCGGGCGAGCAGGGCGCCGACGAGGGCGTAGGTCATTGCGATGAGAACGCTCGCTGCGACGTAGGTGAGCCACCGGGTGGCGTTGAAGACCTGTGCAACGGTCGCGACGGACACGGCGGTCGCGGCCAGCACCGTCAGGGTGAGCACGCCCAGGCGGGCTCCCAGCAGCGCGTTCGGCCTCAGCCCGGCGAGGGCGACGCGTCGATCACTTTCGCGGCTGTCGAACAGGAAGAACAACCCGATCAGCGCTGCCAGTGAGGCGATCGCGAGGGGGGCCATGGTGGCTGCGTGCACATCGGGCATCGGCAAGGAGTGCGCGATTCGACGGCCGTGCTCCTCGAGCGTCACGGTGATGGGCTTGTGTGGGGTGACCGCCACGGAGCCGAGGATGAACACGACCGGCACGAGGACGAACAGCGCCCACTGGGCCGGGTTGCGTCGCGCGTCGCGCCGGGCCATCTGGGACGCGGCTACGAGCTGCCCGGTTCGTGCCCGGGACTGGCGTCGGGCGTGTCCGCGGGCGCGACCGGTACGCGCCGAGACGATCGCCCACGAGGCAAGCACGGCGGTGAGCGTCCACGCCAGGGCCCAGGCGAGATCTCCTCCATGGCTGCTGTGTCCGGACGGGAGGCCCACCATCCACAGCGTGACGAAGTGAGTCGGTAGGCCGCGCGTGGCGACCCGGTCAGTCGCACCGATGGCGGGTCCGAAGAACACGTCCAGTATCCAGACGAACAGCACGATGACGGTGCCGTTGACCGGGTTGCGGACCACAGTGCCGACGGTGGCGCCAATCGCGAGGTAGATGATCGCGGACATCACGGTGCCGGCGATGACCGGGACCGGGTCCTCGATGCCGGTACGGGCGGCCAGCGCGACCAGGGCGGTTGCGCTGGCGAGTACTGCCAGGGCCAGGCCTGTCAGGAGCCGAGCGAGCACCAGGCGGGAGGCCGGGAACCCGGCGATGACCACGCGCCGGTCGGTGTCCCGGGTGGCGGCGATCTGGAAGTACATCGCGATGCCGGCCAGGAACGCGGCCGCCCAGGCGGCCGTGACGGTCTGCACAGCCGATCCGCTGCCGCCAAGCAGCTTCGCGAAGTCGGCCAGGCTTGCGGCCACGACCACGACGAACACGACGGGGACCACGACGAGCAGCAACACGTTGACCGGGTTGCGGGCGTAGTCGGTGAGGAAGCGCCGGACAAACACCAGCACGGTCATCGCGCCACGGCCCGTCCGTCCTTGAGGTCGACGATGCGGTCGAACCGGTCTTCGTCGACCACGAAGTGGCTGACGACGAGAACTGCGCGACCGGCCTGACGGCGGTCGGCGACCAAGCCCCAGAACTTCTGGTATGTGTCCCAGTCGAACCCGGCGTACGGCTCGTCGAGCAACAGCAGATCAGGGTCCGCGAGCAGCGCGAGCCCGAGGTTGACCTTGGCCAAGGTTCCGCCCGACAGACGCTCGACTCGGGTATGGGCGTAGCGGGCGAAGCCGAGCCGGTCGTAGATGCCCTGGCGGGACACGCGGGCCTGTTCGTCGGTCATCTGATAGGCGCGCGCGAAGAGCTCGAAATGCTCATCTGGCGTGAGGCGGGGGTAGACAAGGGGCTGTTGCGGGCAGTACCCCAGCGTGCCGGTGCGGACCACCGTCCCGGCGTCGGAGGCCTGCGCACCGACGAGGATTCTCATCAAGGTGCTCTTGCCGGACCCGTTCTCCCCGACCAGGCCCACTACCTCGCCGGCAAGCAGGCTGAGACTGGCCCCGCGCAACACCTCCTGACGGTGCCGCAGCGGCCACATACCGCGCCCGTACGCCTTCTCAATCCCAGTTGCGACGAGCAGCTCAGACGGTGATTCGCCGCCGGCCTTCGAAGCGGTCACTCCAGTGACCGCGAAGCGGGTTGTCGTCATCGCGTAACCTTTCGACGCCAGGCGCTGGCGCACGCACCGCGTGTCCGGGGCAAGGTGCGGCTCGATACCCGGCAGGTACCCCACCGGGGTATATGCAGAGTAGGGCGGCGATCATGTCGTCCCGACCTCGAAACCACGAAAATCTGGTCAAGATCGGCGCTGGCCGGCTCGTGGCCGGCGTAGCCGCATCGGCGACCACGGAGAATCGCCGCCGCGCCGGGGCAGGATCTGAATCACCGGTCGACCGACCCCGGCATCGTCACAAACCGCGGTAGGTCCGCTGCCGGCGGCAATCGTGGGCCACGGAGCTGCTGGCCGGGCTCGAACCGGAGATGCGCCAGGCCGTGGTTGGCATGGCGCACACGGTCGTCGTCAGACTGAGCCGGGTCGGTGCAGTGAGTTCGCGGCCTGCACGTCCTGGCGGTGGACCTCGCTCTGATCGCGATGCGGCACCGTGTGGCGTCAGTTCGGTCTCGTCGCTGGGGGAGCGGCTGAGACAGCCACGGGTCGTGCGGATTTTGCGGGTGCGATAGGGCGGGGGCGCCTGGGGATGAACGGGTTGACCGTGGCCGCGTACGCGGTCCAGGCCTGGCCGAAGGCTGCGGCGACCTCACGTTCTTCGTTGCGCGCCAAGCGCCGGTAAACCACGGCGAGGACCGGGAACATGACCAGGGTCGGGATGGTCGGCCATTGGACGAGTAGGCCGAGCATGACGAGCAGAAAGCCTGCGTACTGAGGATGGCGGAGCCAACCGTAGGGTCCGGCCGTGGCGAGCTGGTGGTCGCGGGCGGCGGCGAACAGGTGGCGCCACGCGACGGCGATCAACCAGAACCCGCCACCGATCATCGCGTAGGACGCCAGGTGGAAGGGGCTTGCGTGCGGGTCGCCAGTCCACCCGATCAGGTCGTTCCACAGGTGCCCGCCGGCGTGGTCGGCGCGTAGCAGCGGGAACCGGGTCCCCAACGGGCCGGCCAGCACGTAGACGGTCAGCGGGAAGCCGTACATCTCGGTGAACAGCGCCACCAGGAACCCCGTGTAGGCGCCCATCGCGCGCCAGTCGCGCCCGCTGCGCGGGTGAAAGAAGCTGGCCGCGAACACCACGAAGATCGCGGTGCTGATCAGCACGAGCGGCCACAGGCCGTATCCGCTGCTCACCGCGGACCCGCGGTCCGGTTCGTGTCCGGCCCCTGGTCACCCGGCGAGGGCAGCTCGTGGTCGCCGTGTTCGCCGCCATGGTGCTGCCCGGCTCCCGCGTGACCGCAGCCACCGCCGTGGCCGCCCGCGCCGTGCGTGCGGTGGCCCAGGTGCATCACGGCCATGGCGCCGATCAGCACGACCCACAGCCAGTTCGTTGCCAGAAAGGTGAGCATGACGGCCTCCGTGAGACGTCGACGGGCGCGGGTGTCAGTGGGAATGGTGGGAGGTGGCGAGCGAGTCGGATCGCGAGGTGTCCGGCACCGGGCCTGCGGGGACGGGCCCGGGGTGCGCGGCGGTGTCGGTGTGTGCGGCGGTGTCAGGGCGCGCCGCAGAGTCGGGGTGGTGGTTGTGGGCGCCGACCTCGGCGAGCCAGTGCCACCAGCTGATCCGTCGCTCCAGCCACGTGTCGACGGCGTACCGGCTCGGTCCCTCGTCGTAGCTGAAGCTGAGCAGGGCGACGAACACCAGGACGTAGATGATCGCGGTGCCGATGTCACTGGAACCTGACGTGTACGGACCACCGAAACCTTCGGCGGTTCCCCAGATCAGCATGCTCAGGACAATCGCACCGACGTAGGTGATCTTGCGGGCGAACCCGATGATCAGCGCCACCGCGATGAGGGTCTCCAGGACGGCGACGAGATAGGCGAAGAATGTTGTGTACGGATGTTGCACGTTGGTCCAGAAGTCGAACCACGGCTTCGTCCAACCCGGCTGCCCGTTGGCCTCTCCCATGATCGTGTCCATGTAGTCACCCCTGAAACCCGGAAGCCACTTCAGGACGGCATCCACGAGCCAGATGAGACCAAACCCGACCCGTAGCCCGATCTTGGGCAAGTGCGTACGCGGTGGTAGAGCCGACGAACCCTTCATGTCGATCACCCTCGATCCATTTCGATTTTCCCCGCCGGTCCTTCCGGCGGAGGTGTGCTGCCTGTGGTCTGCGCCGAGCGCGGAGCGCGACGTCGGCGGGCGTGCTCGACGCGGACGATCGATGCCCGTCACGATGGGCACCAGGCGGCCAGTGCGCGCATCGCCCGCAACGTCGGGGCGCGCCGCGTGGCCCGGGAACAGCGCGCATCCAATGGACGAGCCGGTGGTCGGGTGGAATCCTGGCCCGGATGCGCAGAACACCATCGCGCGGGCGTGCTTTCGTCATCGACCCGGTGACCATGACTGGCCCTGCCCATGGCCTGCCTCCCTGTCGTGACTCTTGCCTGCGGTGCGAAGTCGCGACCTTCGGGAAAGCCCGCAATATCGCGAACGGTCTGATCGTGGTGTTGACGCTGACATCATCGGCAAGGAGCACCGCTTGCTCGTCGGGCGCCTGTAGGTTCGGTTGCTCTCACCTCGAGGATGATCGTCAGACCCGTGCAAATGGGTGCAGAATTGACGAAGAAGCCCTGAAGTCCGGCGACGTCGTTCCCGCGCCCGCCGGGGTCGCGCACCGATTTCGTTCTGACCGCGAGCAGTTGTCGCGAGGGCCACACGAACCGCCATTCCTGACCGGCCGACGCTGCCCGCCACCCCGGCCCACTCACGTTCGCCGGCCCGACGTTCGCACCCGGAGAGCGCGCGCCGCAAGCCGACCGCGCTGTTCGCCCGTGTCGCAGCTCGTGACTTCGACGGCAACGTCCTGGGCGCAGACGCTCGGCACCGTCGGACGGTTCGCACACGAGGAGATCCCCGTGCCAAGCGAGCAGGTCCGAGAGCTTCGCGCCGTCGTTGCCCAGGGGCCACGCAACTGCGCGGACGAGACCGCGCAGACGCGTCCACCTGTTGCACCACTGCGCGGTGATGGACGGAGCGACCGCACGGCATCGCGGACGACGCCAGGGGGGACGGTGATGGCCGCGGCCACCGGTCGAGGGCGACCGGCGCCAACCCCCGGGTGGTGGGCTGGCGACGGCAGGCAGGGGGCGCGGGCGGGGCGCTGCTGGTCGCGACGCGAAGTTTCATCCGTCCCGCGCGCAGACCGCGCCCACCACGACATCCTCGAAGTGACCCGCCCGGTCTCACGCGGGCGCCGGTACGGATCTGTGGCGTCCACATCGGGGCGCTCGACATGGGCGGTGAGCACCCGTCGGCGGTGCGGGCGTCGCGCAACCATGGACCTCGAATCGGGCTCGACGGCTGCCCGTGCATGGGCGGAGAGCCTGCACGGCGCGAGGACCCGGCGGGGTCACCGTGTGGGCGCGCTGGCGGTCATTCGTGCCACTGCGGAGGTGTACTCCCAGTGCCAGGGTTCGTAGGGTCCGGCCCCGCCGCGGTGGGCCCAGGGCGGGTTCGCCCAGCCGAAGGCGGGACCGTTCTCGTCGAGCCACGCACCGGACGTCCCGGTGTAGGTCGCGGCGCAGAAGTCGATCGCCAGGCCCCATCCGTGGTTGCTCAGGCCCGGGGGGCCGCCTTCGACCCCAGGCTGGCGCGCAGGGCGGCCTGCTTCTCCAGGTCCCGGTATCCCGAGGTCAGGCACATGTCGGTCCCGAACCGGGCCCGGTAGGCGTCGTCGAGGGCGTAGAGGGTCACGACCGCGTCTGCGCGGTCCTGGTAGGGGCGCTGCCACAGGTCGCACAGCTCGGACGGCGGCAGCTGCCCGTTGCGATCTCCTCCGATCACGATGCCACTGCACCCGGGAACGGCGTTACGGGCCTCGGAACGCGACGCGCGCTCCAGATTCGACAAGGGGCGCTCGACCATGGCGGTGGGGACAGGCGGAGCGGGCGTCGACGCGGTCAGGGCTTCGAGGGTTGTCGGCCAGGACGGTGTCGGTGAGCCCGCTTCGGCGCGTCCGGTCGAGCCGACCGCGAAGGCCGTGATCGAAGCCACGAGCGTCCCTGCCAGCGCGGTCCGCACGAGCGTGAGGGCGATCCGGTGTCTCTTGGCGCGTGGGCGCCGCCGGGGGCGTGGCGGGCATGGGGCAGGCGGCGCGGCGGTGGGATCACCGCGCCGCCTGGTCTGGGGGGACGCGTGCCGGTGGCGCGGGAGGCGGCTCATGCCTTCAGTCGCGAGGTCGCCTCGCTGAGGAGCTGTTGGGGGGTCGAGCCACATCGAGGGGTACTCCGCGCTCCACAGCTGGGTGCCGGTGGGGCCGATGAGGACGAACGAGTGCCCGGGCAGGCCTGGGTGCATGCCCTTGCCGAGGGCGTCGTACTCCTGGGAGACGGTCCCGTTGTCGAGCAGGACGGGGGTGGTGACCCCGGCGGCGTCCAGATCGGGCTGAATCTCGGCCCGGGTGTTCATGACGATCGGCAGCACGGTCAGGTGTGCCGCGTCGAACGCGGCCTTGTCCTTCTCGATCGCGGCGATCTGGGCGCTGCAGGGAGCGCAGCCGGCACCCTCGCTGAAGTACAAGATCACCGGGCGCCCACGGAAGCTGCTCAGGCTCACGGTGGTGCCCGTGGTGGTGGGCAGGGTGAAGTCGGGCGCCACCCGTTGCGCGTCGGACGCCGCCGAACGTGAGGTCAGCATGCCGAAGGTCACCAGGGCGGCGATGACGACCAGCGCCCCGGTCCACGACAGGAGCCGGCGCCGGCGCCGGCCGCGTTCGGCCTTGGCCCGGGCGAGCGCCTGTGCATGCACGATCGAGGCGCGGTCGGTGAGGTTGCGGCGCTGCGCGCTGCGCGAGGTCATGACCGGTTCTCCTTGGATGCGGCTGGGGTCTGCGCCGGCGAGGACCGGTCGGGGAGCGAATCGGTGTGGTGGTCCGCCGGGTCATCGGGGTCGGGGTCGTCGCGACCGGCCGGTGGGCGGCGCCGCAGGGTCGCCACGACGAAGACCGCGGCGAGCGCGAGCAGCCCCAGACCGAGGACCGCCTCGGGGACGGGCGCCAACCACACCTGGATGCGTTCGAACCCCCCAGCGAGCCCGCGACCAATGGCACCCTGCACACCCGACCCACCGGACATTCCACCGGTTGCGGCCAGGTAGAACACGACCACGCCCATGACGGTGAACGCCGCGGCGACTCCGAGGTTCAGCGTGTTGGTCACCAGCACGCGCCCGGCGGCCCGCAGCCGAACCGGGCGCGGGCGCATCCACCGCCGCTCGGCCAGGTGCGCCTTGTCCCAGACCAGCGCCATCACGAACAGGGGGAACACCATCCCGAACACGAACGCCAAACCCAGCAGCAGGCCGCCGGCGGCCGAGCCCGACAGCGCTGAGAGCGTCATGACTCCGGCGAGGACCGGCGCGCAGCAGCTCGAGGCGATCCCCGAGAAGACACCGAGCGCGAAGAAGCTCCCGGTGTCACCGCGGGCGGTGTCGGGGGCGGCGATGAACGAGGGCAGCGACCACATCCGACCCGACAGCGACAGGATCGCCAGGACGATCATCAGGACCCCACCGGCGAAGTACAGTGCGCCGTGGTAGTGCGCGATCGCCCCGGCGAGCAGTCCCACGCCCAGGGTGATCGGCACCAGGACCAGGGCCAGGCCCGCCGCGAACACGAACGTGAACGGCAAGAGCCGCCAGCGGCGGTTCTTGACCGCCACCGCCAGGTAGCTCGGGGCGAGGAACACGATGCAACAGGGCGCGAACAACGCCACGCCCCCGGCGAAGAAGGCAGCCAGCACGCTACCGGTGGTCAACAGGCTTCCCATCGTCAGCTCGCGACCCACGAACCGTCGCCGGAGGAGGCGTCCTCGGCGGCAGCAGTGCTGAGAACGGCGAGGAGCTTCTTGCGCGGCAGTCGCCCGGCGCTGAAGAACTGGCCGTTCACCAAGACCAGCGGGCTCATCGCCGGGCGGTGCCGGGCCGTCAGACGCAGGCCTTCGGGCGACTCCAGCTCCACGATGCGCACGCGGATCGGGTACCGGTCGGCGATCACCGTGAGCGCGAGCTCGGCATCGGCGCAGTAGTGGCACGCGGGTGTGCTCACGACGGTGATGTCCACACGTGTCGCCGCGAGCGGTGGTTCGCTCGCAGGTTGAGGCGACGCGCCGGTCATGGGTCCTCCGAGTGTGTGTTGGGCGTGGCGCCAGGTGCGCCGCCGGTATCCAGCCTCGGATGACAGTCCGGCACGGCCTCCGGAGTCTTGATGAAGATTCGATGAAGTCCCCGCCCGGCGCCGCTGGTGTTGACCTGCGGGCCTGCCGGAGGCATCACGATGGGGGCATGGCCAATCCGGGTACTGCGTCGACGTCTGCTCCAGCCCTCAGGACCCGGGTGCTCGTGGTGGATGACGAGGTGCCCCTGGCCCGACTGGTCTCCGGCTACCTGGAGCGAGACGGGTTCGACGTCGCCACCGCGACGGACGGCCATGAGGCGATCGCGCAAGCGCGCGAATGGGACCCTGGCGTGATCGTGCTGGACCTGGGGCTGCCGGGGGTCGACGGCATCGAGGTGTGCCGGGTCGTGCGGACCTTCTCCGACTGCTACATCATCATGCTCACGGCGCGCGTGGAGGAGATAGACAAGCTCATCGGCCTGTCCGTGGGTGCGGACGACTATCTCACCAAGCCGTTCAGCCCGCGCGAGCTCGTCGCCCGGGTCAAGGCCATGCTGCGCCGGCCCCGCCAGGACGACACCGGCGCCGAGACAGCCGACATGACCGTCGGATCGTTGACGATCGACCTGCTCGCCCGGGAGGTGCGCCTCGCCGGGGAGCTGGTCGATCTGACCCGCACCGAGTTCGACGTCCTGGCGGTGTTGGCGACCCATCCGCGCATGGTCTTCTCCCGGGTCCAGCTCATCGAGGCGGTGTGGGGAGCCACGTGGGTCGGTGACGAGCACCTGGTGGACGTCCACATCGCTCACGTGCGCCGCAAGCTGGGTGACGACTCAACGGCGCCGACGTTCATCCGCACCGTGCGGGGTGTGGGGTACCGGATGGGCCCGGGGCAGTGACCGACGGTTCGCCACGCCCCTCCAGGCGACGCGACCTAGGGACCCGCCTGCTCGTGGCGATCGTCGTCGTGGTGTTCGTCGGGGCTGCGACTGCCTGGGTCGTGGCCGCCGGTGTCGGGCCGGCGATCTTCCACGCCCACATGGCTCGCGCCGGTGCGGTGAGCCCGGAGGTCACCGTGCACGCCGAGCGCGCATTCCGCACCGCCTCCGCTCTGTCCCTGGCGCTCGCTCTGGCCGCTGCCACGCTCACGTCTGTGGTGGTCAGCATCTTCTTGACCCGGCGCATCACCCTCTCGCTGAGCCCGGTGATCGCCGCGGCCCGGAGGGTGGCAAGGCGCGACTACACCGCGCGGGTCCCGCCGGTCGGGATGGGCGCCGAGTTCGACGAGCTCGCGGACGCCTTCAACTCCATGGCCACCGACCTCGGCCGGATCGAAGCGACCCGAACGCAGATGCTCGGTGACCTTGCCCACGAGATGCGCACCCCGATCGCCACCCTGGGCGCCTACCTCCAGGCGATCGCCGAGGGAGTCGAGCATGCCGACCCGCCCACCCTGGGCATGCTCCGCGACCAGGTCGGGCGCTTGCTGCGTCTGAGCGAGGACGTCGCTCTGGTCACCACCGTCGACGAAGGCCGCCTGACGATGAGGCGCACTCCCACCGCGATCACGAAGATCGTCACCGACGCGGCCGCTCAGGCCGCGACCCGGTGCGCGGAGCGTGGCATCGACCTCGACGTTCGCATGGCGCCGATCACCTCGGGCGTGATGGTCGACGCGGACGCCGACCGGCTCGGGCAGGTCCTGACGAATCTGCTGGACAACGCCGTTCGCCACACCCTGTCTGGGGGCGCGGTTCGCGTGATGGTCGACCGTGTCGGGGCCCGCGTGCGGATCGTGGTGGCCGACGATGGCCAGGGCATCCCCTCGGAGCATCTGGCCCACGTGTTCGACCGGTTCTACCGGGTCGACAGTGCCCGTGACCGGGCTCACGGCGGTTCTGGGGTGGGTCTGTCGATCGCCAGGGCGATCACCGAGGCACACGGTGGGACGATCACGGTCCACAGCGACGGACCGGGCCGGGGTGCGGCGTTCACGATCATGCTGCCCGTCGCTGCGTCAGTGCGGGGGTGAACCGGTCGCCGGTCGGGTGATCGGCGGCGGTCACGGCGACGCCTGCCGGAGCAGGTATCCGACACCGCGCCGCGTGTGGATCAACGGTGCGACGGTGGACCCGTCCTCAGCCGTGATGCCGTCGACCTTGCGCCTCAGGTAGGAGATGTAGGTCTCCACGACGTTGGGGCTGCGGTCCCATTCACCCTGCCAGACGTCCTCGAGGATCTGCGACTTGGACACCACCCGACCCTGGTTGTGCATGAGGTACTGCAGGAGTGTGAACTCGGTGCAGGACAGGTCAACCCGGTGCCCCGCGCGGGTGGCCTCACGACTATCCTGGTCGAGCTCGAGATCGGCGTAGGCGAGTACGCCCGCGTCCGCACTCCCCGCATCGCACGTCCGGCGCAGGATCGCACGCATGCGCGCGACCAGTTCTTCGAGACTGAACGGCTTGGTGAGGTAGTCGTCGCCCCCGGCCGACAGGCCCGTGACCTTGTCTTCGGTCGTGTCGCGGGCGGTGAGGAAGACCACAGGGACGACCTGTCCCATCCGGCGCCACTGCCTGGTCACAGCAAAGCCGTCCATGCCCGGGAGCACGACGTCCATGATCACCAGGTCCGGGTCGAGCTGGCGCATGACCCGCAGGGCGCCTGCGCCGTCGGTGACGGTGTGCACCTCGAATCCGGCGAGCGGCAGCGCAGCCGCGAGCAGGGCGCGGCTGGTGGGCTCATTGTCGACCACGAGCACTCGTGCCCGTGGTGCGGTCGTCGCCCGAGTCTGGGCGGTGTCCACGGCGGAGACGGGCCGGCGTGCGGCGTTCGGCCCACCTGGCGCGTGGGCGAGGGACCCGTTCGCACCGCCCGCGCCAGGTGAGTGGTTCAGGTTCAGTTGGACCCTGCCTTGAGCGCCGCCAGTCGGGCTTCGATCTCGATGTTCTCGCTCGACGCGTCGAGCTCGGCGAACTGCGCGTCCAGGGAGGATCCCGCGATCTCGGCTTGCCCGGCGGCGTGGGCCTCCTCGCGGCGCACCGTCTCCTCGAACCGTGAGATCTCACTCGTCGGGTCGAGCACATTGATGGAGGACATGGCCCCCTGGACGCGGGACTGGGCCTCCGCGGTCTTCTGCCGGGCCACCAGGGAGTCGCGCCGGGTCTTGAGGTCGGCGAGCTTGTCCTTCATCGCGATCAGCCCGGCCTTGAGCTTCTCGACGACCACGGACTGCGAGGCGATCAGCGGCTCGGCCTCGGTGGCGTTGTGTTCGGCGGTGATCTGCTTGCCGAGCGCGAGTTTGGCGAGGTTGTCGAACTTCTGGGCATCGGCCGTGTTGCCCGCTGCGCGCATCTGGTCGGCGCGGGTGGAGGCCGCGGCGGCCTTCTGGCCCCAGTCCGTGGCCGCGGCGAGGTCAGCGGCGTGGTCCTGTTCGGCCAGGCGCAGGTTGCCGATGGTCTGGGCGACGGCGTCCTCGGCCTGGGCGATGTTGTTCGTGTAGTCGCGGATGAGCTGGTCGATCATCTTGCCTGGGTCCTCGGCGTGGTCCAGGAGGGAGTTGATGTTGGCTTTCGCGAGCTGGGTGATGCGGCCAAGGACGGTCTGCTTGTCTGCCACGGTGGTTCCTCTCATCGGTCGAGCTGTCGGACACTGATGGTGCAGATGGTGGGGGAGGGCCGATGCGGTCAGGTCAGCACCCGCCGCCGAAGCCGCCGCCGAAGCCGCGACCGCCGCCGCGCAGAAGCTGGTCGATCAGGATGCCGCCGAGCACCATCCCGCCCGGACCGCCCATCGACCCACCCGTGGGGCCACCCGCATCGCGACGCTGCTGGGCTTCGAAGTCGGCGACGTCCTGCTGGGCCAGGGTCTGGGCCGAGTTGACGAGCTGGTTGGCCTGGGTCGCCTCGGACAGGGCCTGGACAGGGTCGGTGCCCGCCAGGTCCTGGGCCTGGCGAGCATGGCGGGCGGCCTCGGCCAGTCGGGTGCGCGCCTCGGGGCCCACGGCGCCGCGCCGGGTGTCGATGTAGTCGCTGACCGCGCCGATCTGGGCGGTGGCGTGTCCGAGCAGATCGGTGAGCTGCTTGCGGGCTGCCTCCGCATGCTCGGCCTGCTCACGGTAGGGCGCCAGGCGCGCACCCAGCTCGCCCTGTGTGCGGGTCACCGCGCGCAGGGCCTCCAGCGGGTCGGCGCCGGCCGCTGCCCGTTGGGCCTCGGCGATCGCGGCCGTGGCCACGGCGACCTGCGCCACGACCTCGGGGTCCGACGGCGCCAGCCGCGCGGCGTCGATCACGTCCTGGTTCAACACGGCGATACTGCTCGTGAGCCTGCGACCGGCCGCGGCCAGGTTCGCCCCGGCCTGGCCGACCGCGTCGAGCAGGCTCATCGCCTGCGCGAGAGCCGCCTGCCCGGAGCGTGCAGCGGCCACCGCCGCGGCGCGGTCCCCGGTGGCCAGCGCCGCCCGCCCGGCGGTCACGGTCGACGTGATCCCCGCGACGAGTCGCTCGACCTGGTCCGGGTTGGCGCTGATGGACGCCAACGCCGTCGCGGGGTACGACGCGGACAGCCCCGCCAGGGTCACGCGCGCCGCAGACACCCGTGCACCGGCCTCGGTCGCCTGTCGCGCGACGTCGTCCAGGAGGTCAGGGGCGTGTGCCTGCAGGTCCCGCAGCGCCTCGAACTCGTGGGTGTGGGAGTCCAGATCGGCACTGACCTGCGAACAGATCCGGATGATCTCGGAGGCCATCGCACGAGCCTGCTGCTCGGTCTCGGGGAAGGCGTCGTCGAGCTGCTGGCGCAGCGCGAACGCGCGCGCGACCGATGTCCTGGCGGCCGTGAGCGCAACCTCGAACGTGGCCGTCGCCTCTGCCCCGAACTGTGCCTGGGCGAACCCCAGCTCCTGACCCGAGGTCGTGATCGCGTCATCGATCGCGACCAAAGACGCGCTTGCTCGGGTGTTCAGTGCGGCCGTCGTTTCTCCCGCGAACTCGTCGGGAGGCACCCCACGGGCACCTTCGCGATCAGGGCTACGACGCCGAGCGGCCGCGCGCAGACCGGTCCAGGCCAGGGTGACCGCGATGACGGCGACCACGACGAGCAAGACCGCCGTGAGGCCGGGTGCACCGGTTCCGCTGTTCATGCGTGTGTTCGTCCCTGTCCGTGAAGGTGCGCTGCCATCACGCTCAACGCTCGCCCACCTGTGCGAGGTTCACAGCGAGGAACGACGAAGATCCGACGAAGATCCAGGCCCCACGCCCGCGCCAATGACCGCGGTGCTCCGGTCCGGGGCGCCTCTTCAGAGAACCTTCATCAATTGCACGTAGGACCTTCGTCCTAGCGGGTCAGGCTCGTCTCGCCCGACCCCGCGCCCGGTCCATGTGCGCGCGCTCGCCTGACACAAGTCTTCACCTTTCCCTTGGAGCCCATACATGCCCTTGTCCCCGCGCCCGTCCGATCTCCGACCGGCGGCGACCCTCGGTCGTCGCCGCTTCCTACAGCTCGGCGCAGCCGGCATCGTCGTGGTGGGTGCCGGTGCCTTCGCCGGCAGCAGGATCTTCGCCCCACCCGACCTGATCGGCTCACGCTCAGGTGCGGTCATTGCCGCCGAAGCAGCCCGGCGCACGACGGGAAACGTCGTTCGCCGAGAGCTGCGTGCCGCACCCGCGACCATCGACCTCGCGGGAAGGACCGTGCACACGTGGGCGTACAACGACACCGTGCCGGGACCTGAGATCCGTGTGCAGGCCGGCGACGAGCTGCGGGTCCGCCTGGTCAACGACCTGCCCGCGCCGACGAGCGTCCACTGGCACGGCATCGCCCTGCGCAACGACATGGACGGTGTCCCTGGCCTGACCCAAGCCGCGGTCGCACCCGCAGGATCCTTCGAGTACGCGTTCATCGCTTCCCACCCGGGCACCTACTGGTTCCACCCCCATGTCGGCGTCCAGCTCGACACGGGTCTGCAGGGAGCTCTCATCGTCGAAGACCCCGCCGAGGCAGGCACCTACGACGAGGAGGTCGTCCTCGTGCTGGACGACTGGACCGACGGCTGGGGCGACTCCCCGGACGCGATCCTTGCGCGCATGACGCGTGATGGCATGACCGGTGGGGCCCCGATGGCAGGAATGTCGATGGGCAGCACAGATGGCGGGGGGATGTCCATGGCCCAGACCATGCCCTCGGGTGACCATCCCCTCGGCACGGACACCGGCGACGTCGTCTACCCCGCGCATCTGATCAACGGGCGACCACCGCAGGACCCCTTCGTCATCAGCACCGCTCCCGGCCGGCGGATCCGGCTGCGGCTCATCAACGCCGGCAGCGACACCGCCTACCGGTTCGCCATCGGGGGCCACCGCCTGACGGTGACCCACGCGGACGGGTATTCGGTGGTCCCGATCCAAGTCGACACGCTCATCGTTGGGATGGGTGAGCGCTACGACGTCGTCGTCACCGCAGGAGACGGCGCCTTCCCCGTCGTGGCGGTCGCTGAGGGGAAAGCGACAGCCGCCGGGTCAGCGGTCCTGCGAACCGCCTCTGGGGCGGTCCCGCCCGCGGACGCGCGCCCGACCGAGCTGAGCGGTCGCCTCCTTGCCTACTCCGATCTCGCCCCCACCGACGCATCGGCGATGGCGCCACGAACGCCTGACCGAACCCTCGAGCTCGCCCTGCAGATGGTCGATGGCGGCCGCAAGTGGTTCATCAACGGCGCCGGATACGGCAACCACCGCCCCCTGGACATCCGCGCCGGCGAGCGGGTCAGACTCCTCATGCGCAACGAGTCGATGATGTTCCACCCCATGCACATCCACGGCCACACCTTCGCCCTCATCGGCGCGACTGGACCCGGGATACGCAAGGACACGGTCAACGTGCTCCCGATGCAAACCGTCGCCGTGGACCTCCAGGCGGACAACCCGGGCCAGTGGGCCGTCCACTGCCACAACACCTACCACGCCGAGCTCGGCATGATGAGCGTGCTGTCCTACCTCGCCTGAGCGCTACGACAGGTCGAAGCCATGGCGCGCCAGCGAGCTGACGCAGTCTGGTTGGCCCAGCCCGTTCGTGGTCAGTGGCGTCGGCGGCGGACTACCGTGCTCCGGTGGACACCCTCCAGCTGGTCTGCCTGGCCGTCGTCGTGGTCGCGACCCTCGTCGGGGTCGCGGTGTTCGCGCGCGGTGCGGCGGCGATCGTCCGGACCGTGCGGATCGGTCGACCCGCGCCTGATCGCACGCGGCCGGTCGCGCGCCGGGCATGGCTCGTTGTCCGGGAGATGGTGGGGCACGGGCGGTTCCAGCACAGGCCCGTGGTGCGGGCGTCGCACTGGGTCGTGATGGTGTCCTTCCCGGTGCTGTTCCTCACGCTCGTGAGCGGGTACGGGCAGGTCGTCGACCCGACGTACTCGCTGCCGGTGATCGGGCACCTTCCGCCCGTCGAGTGGGTGATCGAGGCGTTCGCGTGGGCGGGGCTGCTCGGCATCCTGGCGCTCATCGCGATCCGGGTGCGCACGTCGCGCCGGTCGCCGGGGCGCACGTCGCGGTTCTTCGGGTCCGACGCCGCGGCCGCGTACTTCGTCGAGGTGACGGTGCTGGTCGTCGTCCTCGCGGTGCTCGTGCTGCGCGGGCTGGAGTACGCGCTCGCGGCCCAGTCGGTCGCGACCGTCCACCTCGCGTCGGCGTGGCACTTCCCGCTGACCTCCTGGTACGGATCGGCATGGGCGGGTGCGTCCGCGTCGGTCCTGGACGCGGCGACGGTCGTGACCGCCACCGTCAAGATCCTGGTGTCGATGAGCTGGTTCGTCGTGGTCGGGCGCCAGCCGACGATGGGCGTCGCCTGGCACCGGTTCCTCGCGGTCGTCAACGTCTACGCACGGCGCGAGCTCAGCGGCCGCCCGGCGCTCGGCCCCCTGCAGCCGCTCCGGGTCGGTGGCTCGGACGTCGACGTCGCGACGCTCGAGGACCTGCCGGACGACGCCCGCCTCGGGGTCGGGGCGATCGAGGAGTTCACCTGGAAGGGCCTGCTGGACTTCTCGACCTGCACCGAGTGCGGCCGCTGCCAGGACCAGTGCCCGGCGTGGGCGACCGGCAAGCCGCTCTCCCCGAAGCTCCTGACGCTGGCGCTGCGCGACCACGCCGCGGCCACCGCACCGTACCTGCAGGCCGCGCGCACGGCTGCCGCCGGCGCCGCCACGACGGTCGGCGCGGATGGAACCCGTCCGGCCGCGGCGGAGCCGAACCCCTACGCGGGCGTCGACCTCCTCGCGAGCGGCGTGATCGACGCCGACGCGCTGTGGGCCTGCACGACGTGCGGCGCCTGCGTCCAGCAGTGCCCTGTCGACATCGAGCACGTGGACACGATCATGGACCTGCGCCGCTACCAGGTGCTGATGGAGTCGGCGTTCCCGAAGGAGCTCGGCGGCATGTTCACCAAGCTCGAGCGTCAGGGCAACCCGTGGGGCATGGCATCGCGCGCCCGGCTTGACTGGGCCAAGGGCCTGGAGTTCGACGTACCCGTCGTCGGGGCCGACGTGGACTCGGCGGCCGAGGTCGACTACCTGTTCTGGGTCGGCTGCGCAGGTGCCTACGAGGATCGCGCGAAGAAGACGACCCGGGCCGTCGCCGAGCTGCTGCACACCGCCGGGGTCTCGTTCGCGGTGCTCGGCGACGGGGAGTCGTGCACCGGCGACCCGGCGCGGCGGGCCGGCAACGAGCTGCTGTTCCAGATGCTCGCCTCGGCCAACGTCGAGACGCTCAACGAGGTCGGCGCCCGCAAGATCGTCGTCACGTGCGCGCACTGCTTCAACACGATCGCGCGGGAGTACCCGCAGCTCGGTGGCCGGTACGACGTCGTCCACCACACCGAGCTTCTCGACGAGCTGGTCACGGCAGGACGGCTCGTGCCGGTGGCGGATCCCGGCCCGGAGGCATCGGTGTCCTCGGTGACGTACCACGACCCGTGCTACCTGGGCCGCCACAACGAGATCTACACGCCGCCGCGGGAGCTGCTCGGCGCACTGCCCGGCGTCGCGCTCGCGGAGATGCCGCGAAACCGCGACCGCTCGTTCTGCTGCGGCGCGGGCGGCGCGCGCGTCTGGATGGAGGAGTCCATCGGCACGCGCATCAGCACGGACCGCGCCGGGGAGGCGATCGCGACCGGCGCCGACGTGATCGCGACCGCGTGCCCGTTCTGCTCGGTCATGCTCTCGGACGGTGTCGCCGCGCACGCCGGCGACGCCTCGCCCGCCGGGGAGTCACCCGCCCGCCTCCCGCAGGTCGTGGACGTCGCCACACTGCTGCTCGACCGGGTCCGAGCGAGTTCGCCCGACTGAGCCAGGGCCACCGACCGGGCCGCCTCAACCGAACGGACGGCAGCCGAACGCGGCGCCGGCTTCGCTGCGACGGCGCGACGGGGAGCGACGTCAGGGCCCCGCGGCTGTCGCCGGGCCGGGTCGCCCTCACGCCGCGTCGGCGTAGCTGTCCACGATCGACACGTCCAACGCGAGCTCGACACCCATGTCGCCGAACAGCAGCCGTCCCGCTTCGATCGCCGATTCGCGTATGGCTGACGCGACCTCGTCGGCGACCTCCGCCGGGGCATGCACCATCACCTCGTCGTGCAGGAACATCACCAGGTGCGGGCCACCGTCGAGGGCTGAGCCACCGGCGAGGCGGCGCCTGCTGGGCCACCGTGAACCACCCCGACCGACACCACTGCAGCCGTCTCGCGTGACTTCAGGAGAGTCGTAGAAGATCAGATCACCCGGATGAAGACCGGGTTGCTCTGCCAGATGCTCCGGAACTGGGCACTGCCGCCGGTTCGAGGTTCGTCGATCTGCAGGTTCCCGCCGGCGTAGATCGCCACGTGGTCCGGCGTCCAGATCAGGTCGCCCGGTCGTGCGTCGGCGCGCGCGACGACGATGCCGGCATACTTTTGCGATTCGGATGTGCGCGGGAGGTGGATCCCGAGCTGCGCGTAGACGTACTGGGTGAAGCCGGAGCAGTCGAAGCCGGCCGGCGTGGTGCCACCCCAGCGGTAGGGGACGCCGACGTAGCGGGCCGCGATCTCGAGCACCGCGTTGCCCGACGCCGACTGCGGGATCGGGGCGTTGACGGTGCGCACGCTCGACCGCGAGACGGTCCGCACCGTGCGCTGCTTGACGGGGGGCGCGACGGCCGTGACCTCGGGGACGTCGAACGACCACTGGGTCGAGTCGGCGACCGAGACGACCGGGGACGTCTCCAGGACCGCTCGCGCGGCGCCGGTCAGTGCGGCGGTGTCGACCGACGGGACCGAGGCCGATGCGGCCTCGCCCGACGGGGCTGCGGCGGCGGGCGATGCGAACATCGAGACCACGAGTCCCGACGAGGCGGCGACCACGGCGGTTCGACGTCCGACCGTCGCCATGTTTCCCGTGGCCGCGTTCGCGAAGTCGGTCAGGGGGTGATGGGACGGCGCGCCGCACGATGGCGGGCCCCTGTGGTGCTGACGGTCACGTTGTGCCTCTCCGGTACGAGTGCGGGGTGGGCCCTCAGCTGCGGGCAGGAAGCAGGACGTCACGTCCTACCGCTGCGGGCGACGATCCCTCGAGGGCTGCGATGGCGGGCTGGGACCACGCTGTGAAGCGGCGTAGCCGCAACGAGTTGGACACGACGAAGATGCTCGAGAACGCCATGGCGGCACCCGCAAGCAAGGGGTTGAGGCGGCCCGAGGCGGCCAACGGGAGGGCTGCGACGTTGTAGGCGAACGCCCAGAAGAGGTTCCCTTTGATGGTGGCCAGAGTGCGCCGCGCCAGGCGGATGGCGTCAGCCGCTGCCCGAAGGTCGCCGCGCACGAGCGTCAGGTCCGAGGCCTCGATCGCGGCGTCGGTCCCGGTGCCCATGGAGAGTCCGAGGTCGGCCTGTGCGAGGGCTGCAGCGTCGTTCACACCGTCACCGACCATGGCCACGACGTGACCTTCACGCTGGAGACGGGTGATGGTCGCGACCTTCTCCTCGGGAAGGACCTCGGCGATGACGTCGGTGATGCCGACCTGGGCGGCGACGGCCGCGGCAGCCCGGGAGTTGTCTCCGGTGAGCAGGATCGGGGTCAGCCCGAGGCTGCGCAGCTGAGTGATGGCCTCTACGGACGTCGCCTTGATCGTGTCGGCCACGACGAGAAGCGCCCGAGCGGCGCCGTCCCAGCCGACAGCGACCGCGGTCCTGCCTGCAGCTTCTGCGTCGTTCAGCGCGGCAGTGAGCTCGGCGGGAAGAACCATGCCCTGGTCGTCGAGCCAGCCGGCGCGTCCCGCGCAGACGTCGAGATTTCCCACCGTGCCGCGCACGCCCCGGCCAGGCACGTTCTGGAAGCCATCGACCGCCGCAAGGTGGATCCCCCGGTCCCTGGCCCCAGCGGCGATCGCTGCGGCAATCGGGTGCTCGGAGGCGTTCTCGAGCGTGGCGGCAAGACCGAGTGCCTGCGTCGGATCGACGCCAGCGGCGGCGACCACGCCGACGAGGGACATGCGCCCGGTGGTCACCGTGCCCGTCTTGTCGAGCACGATCGTGTCGACCTTGCGCGTGGACTCCAGCACTTCTGGACCCTTGATCAGGACACCGAGCTGTGCGCCCCGTCCGGTCCCGACCAGCAGCGCCGTGGGCGTGGCGAGTCCCAGTGCGCACGGGCACGCGACGATCAGCACGGCAACCGCGGCTGTGAACGCTGCGACGCTGTCGCCGGAGTGGCCGAGCCAGAATGCGAGCGTCGCGACGGACAGGGCGATGACGACGGGCACGAAGATTCCTGAGACCCGGTCCGCGAGGCGCTGGACGGCGGCCTTGCCGGATTGGGCCTCGACCACCAGCCTGGCGATCTGGGCGAGCTTGGTGTCGGCCCCGATGCGGGTGGCCCTGACCACGAGGCGACCGCCGGCATTGATGGTGGCGCCGGTGACCAGGTCACCGGGTCCGACCTCGACCGGAATGGACTCTCCGGTCAGCAGCGCTGAGTCGATCGCCGACGTGCCCTCCACGACAACGCCGTCGGTGGCGATCTTCTCCCCGGGGCGAACCACGAACCTCATCCCGACGCCGAGCTGGTCGATCGGTATCCGGGACTCCACCTCCCCGGTCGGGCCCGGGCGCAGGACCCCGACGTCCTTGGCGCCCAGCTCGAGAAGGGCGTGCAGTGCCGCCCCCGAGCGACGCTTGGCGTGGGCCTCGAAGTACCGACCCAGCAGAATGAACACCGTCAGCGCAGAGGCGATCTCCAGGTAGATCTGACCACGTCCTGCACCGGGCTCGGGGAAGAACGTGAAGCCCATCCGCATGCTCGGCCCGCCGGCGTCACCGAGGAACAGCGCCCACAGTGACCACCCGAACGCTGCGAGCACACCCATCGAGATCAGGGTGTCCATGGTCGCGGTGGCATGGCGAAGGTTCTTCCACGTCGTCAGATGGAACGGCAGTGCACCCCACACGACCACGGGTGCGGCCAAGGTCAAGGACAGCCACTGCCAGTTGTCGAACTGGGCGATCGGCACCATCGCCAGCAGCAGCACCGGAGCGGTCAGGACAGCCGAGATCACCAGACGCCGTCGCAGGGCGTCGGTGGCGTCCTCCGCGCCCGGTGAGGCTGCCGAGACCGGTTCGGCAGCCTCACCGGAGAGTGCCGGACGCGTGGCGGTGTAGCCAGCGTCCTGGATCGTGGTGATGAGCTTCTCGACGCTCACCGGTTCGGAGTAGCGCACCGTCGCCGACTCCAGTGCGTAGTTCACGCTCGCGCTGACGCCGTCGATCCTGTTGAGCGACTTCTCGATGCGCGCCGCGCACGACGCGCAGGTCATCCCGCCGATGACGAGCTCGATCACGGAGAAGGGAGTGCCATCGGTCGCGTCGGTACTGGTCATCGGGGGTGGTCCTTCAGGCGTGGAGCGCACGTGCGAGCGCGTAGACGGCGGCGAACAGGACGGCCAGAGCGGCGACGTACGCGGTGAGGCGGCCAACTGCGCCGCGTGTCATGCGCTCACGCCCGTCAGCTCATAGCCCGCCGCGTCGATCGCTGTCCGCAGCACGCCCAGGTCCAGTGGACGATCGGATCGCACGGTTACCTTGCCCGCGGGGACGTCAACCCTCACGTCGCGCACACCCCCCAGTGCGGTGAGCTCGCCGGTCACCGCGTGGATGCAGTGGCCACAGGTCATCCCGGCGACGTCATAGGTGGTGGTGTTCAAGGCGAGTCTCCCAGGTCGACGATCGTGGATCCTGACACCTCGGCGACCTCGTGTCCCCTCGGCGCCGCGACTCGCACGACGTTAGGCCCCGGCGCGGCACCGATCGAGCGAAGAGCGACGAGCGGCGGAGAACTTCAGGGAATCTTCATGGTCTCGAGGCTGTTGGCAACGGTTTGGACCGCTCGAGGCGCGTAGGGACCTGTCGACTTCACTGCGCAGGCTCGCGCGCGCCGTATGAGTCCCGCCGCCCCCTCGCGATGCCCGGCAGACCGCGCCCGTGATGTGTCGTGCGTCAACGAGGCATCACGGTTCTCGCCTGCGGGGGTGTGCGGTGGGTGTCAGGTGTGCCGGGTGTAGCTGGCCTGGGCGGTTTCGAATCGTCGTTCGGTCTGCTTGGCGGTGGCCAGGGAGACTGCGCTGGTGGCCAGGATCATGGCGGTCACGAGCGCCGCGAGGATGCGCCGGTGTGGGGGAGGTGGTGCGAGCAGGGCTCGGGCGCGGGTGACGACGTCCGCGTCGGTGGCGCCAAGTGCTCCGGCCAGGGTGCGGGGGTGGGTGGGGACCGATGCGCGCGCCATGCCAGCGCGCGCCAGGGCGCGTGCTGCCAGTCGGCGGTCGGCGACCTCGGTAGCGGCAATCTCGTCCGCGTCGCGTTCGACCGCGGCGGCGATCGCGCGGGCGACGGGTCGCAGCAGGGGGTTCGCGGCTGCCGCGAGCTCGGCGACCTGGATGTAGAGGTGGTGGCCGTGGGCCAGGTGAGCGGCTTCGTGGGCGAGCAGGACCCGTCGCTCGTCGGCCGAAAGGGCGTGCAGCATGGCGGTGGAGACCACGATGCGTCCGCGGACGCCGGGAAGGGCGTAGGCGTCGGGGTGCTCGTCGTCGAGGACCACGAGCCCGCCTCCCGCGTCGTCCAGGTCTCGGCAGATGAGTGCGGCGGTGACGAGCTCGCGCCCGCCGCGTAGGGCGCGCATCGCGGCCGCGAGGGCCAGGGCGGTCACCGTCGCTCCCGCGAGCACGCCAGCGGTCGCGGGGACGTGCGGCCCGGTGTCCAGGACGGTGACCGACCAGTGACCCAGGGCGCTGACGAACGGGACCTGGGCGAGCGCGGCGAACGCTGCGACCGCAAGGGCGAAGCCGGTTGCCAGGGCGCTGACCAGGGCGGCGGTCGTCAGCAGCCGCACCGCGACCGCCGGAGGGAGCGCGCGTCCTAGGCGTGGACCGGCCAGTCCCAACGCCGCGCCGGCAATCAACGGCCACGCCAGCAGAGCGTTGAGGCTCATTGCGGCTCCGGGTGCTCGGTCGCGGCGAGCAGCTCCGCCAGGAGCTGCTCGTCCTCCGGTCGCAGCCCTGCGACAAACCGGGTGAGGACCCCGGTGCGGTCGTCTCCGGCCTCCAGCAGCCGGCGCATACGTTGCGCGGTCACCGAGGACCCCATGGCCTGGGCGTCTCCTGCCACCGCGTAGGTGTACGCGCGCCCGACCTGCTCGCGGACGAGTGCTCCCTTGCTGTGCAACCGGGTCAGGGTCGTCATGACCGTGGTGTAGGCCAGGTCGCCGCCGAGATCGGTGAGGACCTCGGCGACGGTGAGCGGGTGGTCGGCGACCGCGAGGCAGGCGAGCACCTGACGCTCGAGCGCGCCGCGCGGGCGAGGCCCCGTGGTCGACATCCACACACCCCTTCGCATGTACTACGATCACCTGTAGTACGACAGTCGTGATAGTTGATCGTGGGGACCAGAGTGCCACACCCACGCCCGGCGCGCCCGCACTGTCCGCACTGCCGGATCGAGCTCCTGGGCACCGAACAGGACGGAGCGCATCCCGCCGGCCCTGGCGATGTCACCGCACCACTCGAGGAGTTCCTATGTCCGTGATCGTCGCCCGTGGACCGCGTCAGCGTCCCAGACGCCGCGTGTGCTCATGAAGACGCTCGTCGTGCTTTTAGCCCAGGTCCTGCCGCTGCTCGTCCCGGCGGTCGCAGCACTTGCGTGGCTCACCATGCCGCGGGCGTCCAAGGTCGCACTCGCAGTCCAGGCCGTCATCGCGCTGGTCGTCGTGCTCGCCCTGATCCAGGTCGCCGCCGGGCTGCAAAGCGACCCGCGACCGTTCGCCGTCGACCCGGCGCTCACGCCGTACTTCGCCCACCCAGCCGACAACGGCTTCCCGTCGGACCACACCGCACTGGCCGCCACGGTCGCGTTCCTCGTGATGCGGTACCGCACACGCGTCGGTACGGTCCTGCTGGCCGCGAGCATCATCGGGGGAGCCGCACGCGTGATCGCGCACGTCCACCACACCCAGGACATCGCTGCGGGTGTGCTCCTCGCCGCACTCGCCGTCGCAGCGGCGGCCATCGCGTGGCGCTGGGTCGGCCCGCGACTGCCCGGCAACCTGCTGGGCGAGGGCGATCGCGGACGGCGTGCGTGACGTGAACCGCCGGTTCGCTCTCGGGTGGCGCCGGCGCCGACCCCGACCGAGGCCCCGGATCGGCGGCGCTGGAGGCGATCTCCGCCGGCACAAGGAGTTCCGCGACGACGTCGTGGCGGTCAACCACAGGTGCGCAGGCAACAGTCGTTGACAGGTGCAGATGCTGCATCTGGCTTGTCGATCCAGGTCGACGTGGTGGAGCCTGCCGATGTCCGCGAGGGCCTACCGGCTGATCCAGTCGGCGGCGAGGTGGGGCCAGTCGTGGGGTCAGGGCGGCCTCACTGGTCATGAGTTCGACGGTCGGGCCACCGACGTCGAGGAGCCCGCCGGGGAGATATGTTCGACCCACGTCTGGGCGACTTGATCGCGATGGCAGTGACCGGCATCCGCTTTAGTGAGACGCGGTTCCGCTCACGAGTCATCAGAAGCATTCTCCTCGGTGTGTCGGGCAAGTGAGTGAAGCCTCGCGGGCTCCCCGACTCGGGAGATGGCTACGAGCCGCCCCGTCGCCGCACGGATTCGAATGCGGCGAGTGCTTTCTGGTCTGCGTCGGGCAGGGCGTGCAGGTATTTCTGGGTGGTCATGATCTGGGCGTGGCCCATGCGTTCCATGACGGACTTCAGGTCGGCGCCGCCGGCGAGGAGCCAGGAGGCATGTGCGTGGCGGAGATCGTGCATGCGCAGGGGGAAGTCGATGCCGGCCTTGGTGATCGCGGGTCTCCAGAAGCGGGTGTTGAACGTGCCCCTGGACAGCGGGTCGCCGTCGGCGATCTCACGGGAGGGGAAGAGGAGGTCGTCACGGCCGAGCCCGAGCTCGGCGATCCGAGCGGCCAGGATGTCGATCAGCGCCTGGGAGACGTGCAGGGTGCGGGGCTGGTCGTTCTTGGGGTAGGGCTTGACGATCATGCGCTGCCCGGTGGGGGAGTCCTTCTTGGAGACCTCGACGATCGTCTCTTGAACCGTGATGGTGCGGCGTAGGAAGTCCACATGCCGCGGGCGCAGCGCGACCAGCTCGCCCCAGCGCAACCCGGTCTCGATGTCGGTGAGCAGGAGCGCCTGGAACCGCGCGGGTATGGCGGCCAGGACCGACTCAAACTCAGCGGGGGTCAGGATCCGGGTCTTGGCCAGCACCACCTTGGGTAATTCGGTGTTCTCGCACGGGTTGAACGCGATCATCCGGTCACGGACGGCGCGGGCGAATACCGAGTGCAGCATCACGTGGTACTTCGCGATCGACCGCGGAGACAGGCCGAGACCGACCGCCTGGGTGACCCAGGCCTGAACGGTCGAGGGCATGATCCGGGCCAGGCGCATGTGCCCGAAGTAGGGCACGAAGTGGTTGCGCAGGTAGGACTGGTAGCCCGCGCGGGTGGTGACTTCCAGGTGTCGGGACGGTAGCCAGATCTCTTCGGCGTACTCCTGGAACGTGATCCGGCCGGCGGCCGGGTCGATCCAGGTGCCGTTGGCAACCGAGTCGTCCTGGCGGCCGGCAGCGCGCTCCGCCTCGCGGCTCGTCGCGAAGGTGCCCGCCGAACGGGTCCGCCCGTACGGGTCACGGAACATGGCGGTGTGGCGAATCTTGCCGTCATGGGCCGTCCGCTGGATCACCCACCCCATCGCGTCACCTCCCTACAGCTCCGAACCGTGTACGCAGAATGTACGCAGACAGGCCTGGAACGAGGTGGATCGGGGCGGATGCCCATGGACCCGATATGTCGCTTGACCTGCGCAAATGCATGCATCTACGCTAGCAGGAGCGTGGCGAATCGCAACGTGTTCCCGGCTCATAACCCAGAGGTCGTAGGTTCAAATCCTACCCCCGCTACGATTGGAACCTGCGAAAGTAGGTTTCCGCGAAAGCCCCCGGATCATTCCGGGGGTTTTTGTCGTATTTGCGGTCTTTGACGAACCTGTGGCTGCTATTTCCCGGCCGTCGAGGACGTGCTCTGGCGTCAGGTGGACTGCCTGACCGCGTGCCTGGTGCCCACCAGATGCACACCCAGCCGAACGGTGCACACCTGGTGCCACCCCTGCGCTGGCCTGCGCAAATGTCCCTGTGCGCTGGTAGCCGGGGTGGGCGCGGAGTGTGCACGCGCACGACTCGTCTCCCTGTCCCGCCGCCTCCGGTGCGCCACGTCGCTGCTACGGCGAAAGGGCGCACCGCCGGCCGTCCCGGCGTCACCGGTCAGGCAGTTCGCGGAATCCCGTGCGGGGATTGCGCCGGGCGGCCCACGGCTGACGGTCGCTCTGCGAACGCGGCCAACCAGGCTGCAGACGCAAGGAGCACCACCATGGCTACCGCACCCGTCGGCCGACTTGACCGCGACCAGTGGATCGACCGCAAGACCGTCGCCACGCTCATGCATCGCGACGAGGCCACCGTCCGTCGCGTTCAGCGCGAAAACGACCTGCCGACCCACACCGGCCCGAACAACACGACGCTGCTGCGCCTGGGCGACCTGATCGATCTGGGCCGCATCCCAGCCTCGGTCCTGGATCCCGAGATCGCCGCGAGAGACGTCGCCGACGCGATCGCGCTGCGCAAGGAGCTGGAAGAGCTACGCCGCGAGCATGCGATGCTGCTCGGCAAGCTGGGCGCACATCAGGAGACCGTCGACCTGCTGCGCGCCCATCTGGCGACACAGAGCGCCTTCATCGCCGACCTTCGGGCCGTTCGCACCGGACAGGCGGCCTGAGATGACCACGAGCGCCTCGCACCTGGCCTTGGTCGTCGAGCCGGAAGGCCGCCGCACCGGGCCCGCCGCGCCCACCGGTGACCTGCTGGTCGACCTGGTCTCCTGCCGTCCGGTGTACCTCACCCACGCGGACACTGACCTGATTGACTGGGTCAACGCCCGCCCGACCGTCCTGGGTCCCGACGCTGACCCTCGCGACGCGAGCCCCGCCCAGCTGAGCCTGGACTGGTTCGCCGAGTACGTCGGCAAGTACGGCAAGACCGACGGAGCCAGGGCCGTGCACCTCGCCGGTGCACTGACCCGTTACGTGCTGCCCTACCTCGTGGAGTGGGCGCTGGACCGCGGGCCAGGCTCCAGCACGGTCGGCGACTTCACCTTCGGGCGGGGGACCTACCTGGCGGAGGTCCTTGCCGGCCAGCAGCCACTGCCCGCCGCGACAGTTGCTGGTGACCTGCTCGATCGGCGCGCGGCGGCCTGCGTCTGGCTGACGCTGCCCGACGCGGGCGCGGTCAGCCGCGGCGGCCTGGCCGCGGTCCAGGACAAGGTCTCGGCCCGAGAACTGACCACGTCCCGTGACAGGTCCAATCACGTACTGGTCCGGGCGGCCGAGCTGCGCCGTCTGGGCCTGCTCATCGAACCGCAGGGGAGCCACGGCGTAGCCAAGGGCACGGCAGACAACATCTTGTCCCCCCTCAAGCAGGCCATGCTGCGCGCCCACGACCACGGCGCCGATGTGCGGGGCGACTACCGGCGGCTGTTCTCGATCGAACCGCTGCTCGACGATCGCCTGCGAGAACCGCGCGAAGACGCCGGCTACGTCGACCTGCACACCGTGCGGGCCATCGCAGCTCACCTGAGCGTCGTTCACCAGATCGTGCTGTGGATGCTGCGGCTGACGGGCATGCGAATCGGCGAGGCGTACGGCCTGCTGGTCGCCGACTTCGTGCAGAGGGCGGACGGTGCGTGGTCCTTGGCGATCAACAAGCAGGGCGGGTCCTCGGTCGTCGTGCGTTCCAAGCGCGACGGCACGTTCCACCGCAAGGACGAGAAGCCAGGGACGAAGAACGGGGAGCCGCGAACGATTCGTGTGCCCACCGTGCTGGCCGAACTGCTGGTGCTGGTCGTGAAGATCTTCCACACCGACCCGGACGGAACCGTGCGCACCGAGAGCCGTCTGATCCCGGGACTGCGCGATGACGACCGGGGCGGCGCGGCAGGCTTTCGAAGCATGCTCGAAGGCGCTGTTGCGGCGGCGAGGGTGAACCGGCCGGGACTGCTGTCGGTCTGGTTGACACTTTCGGTGAGTGATTCTCAGGCCGCGTGTGCGGTGGTGTTGTAGATCATCTCGTACTCGGTCGGGGTGAGTCTGCCGAGGACGCGTTGGCGTCGGTGGCGGTGGTAGGTCCGTTCGATCCAGGTGATGATCGCCAGGCGTAGGTCCTCGCGGGTCTCCCAGCGGTGCCGGTTCAGGACGTTCTTCTGCAGTAGGGCGAAGAAGGACTCCATGGCGGCGTTGTCTCCGGCGGCCCCGACGCGGCCCATCGATCCGACCAGGTGGTTGACGGCCAGGGCCCGCACGAACTTCCGTGATCGAAATTGCGATCCTCGGTCGGAATGGACCACGCATCCGGCGACCGCTGCTCGACCGCCGCGGCGGGCCACCGCGGAGTTCAGGGCGTCCACGGCCAGCTGGGACTTCATCCGGTCGGCGATCGAGCAGCCGACGATCCGGTTGGAGAACACGTCCTTGACCGCACAGCAGTAGACCTTGCCTTCACTGGTGGCGTGCTCGGTGATGTCGGTGAGCCATAACTGGTTCGGGGCCGTGGCGGTGAAGTTGCGTTCGACGAGGTCGTCATGGACGGGCGGGCCGGGCCGGCGGCCCTTGCCGCGCTTGACCGAGTGCACCGAGAACAGGCCCTGGGCCGAGCACAGCCGCCAGACCCGCCGCTCGGACAGGTGGTGGCCGGCCTCGGCCAGCTCGTCGGCGATGAACCGGTAGCCGAACTCCGGGTCGTCGTGGTGGGCGTCGATCGCGGCGTTGGTCGCATAGGCGTCGACCGGGTCCCGTTCGCTGACCGGGTCGGCGAGCTAGGAGTAGTAGGCCTGCCGGGAGAACCCCAGCACCCGGCAGGTCACCGCGACCGGCACCCTCACCAGGGCACCGGTCGCGGCCAGCTCACGGACCAGCGGGAAGATCATTTTGGGAGCGACGCCTGCGACAAGTAGGCAGCCGCCCGGCGCAGGACCTCGTTCTCCTGCTCGAGCAACCGGTTACGCCGCTTCAGCTCACGCAGCTCAGCAGACTCCGCCGCGCTCAGGCCGGGACGGTGACCGTCCTCGACGTCCGCGGCATGCAGCCAGTTACGCAGGCACGAGTCGGAGACCCCGAAGTCCTTGGCGATCTGGGAGATCGGAGCATCACCGCGACGGGCCACAGCCACCACGTCCGCGCGGAACTCCTTGGGATGAACTCTGGACACGATCGACATCCTTCCAGCGAGGGCACCCGCCCCCACAAGTCAGGTGTCAACCAAACCCTCAGCAGTCCCGTCGTGGCGAGGCGCTTGATCTACACGCCCTCGACCTGGTTGCCGTACCTGGTTGAGGCGACCTCAGCGGCGCCGAAGTCCTAGTGGAGGGGGAGTGGGATCGGCATCTCGACCAGTTGCTGAACCGCCAGACTCGCCTCGATGCCGCCCTCGATGACGTGGGAGGGGTACCGCGCACCCGGTCCGGCACTCACGACGGCCGCGACGAACGCTGCCCCACGTCCGTTGGCCCCTGATCGGGTGCGTGACTCCCGGTGCTTTCGTATGGCAGTCGCTCGAGCACCCAGCGCCAGTCGAGACGTTCCTGCTCGAGGCGGACGCTCTCGCCGTGCCGGTCCTCCACCAGCTCCCCGTACAGCCCCGCTTCTTCGAAGGTGAGCAGGTCCAATCGCGCAGCCGTCGGAGTCGGCTCACGGCCCCAGCGGTCGCGATGGGCGAGCAGTGTGTCGCGATCCATCAGGAACGATTCAGTCTGCGGAAGCCACGCTCGCAACCGGTGCAAGATCGCAAATCCGTGGGTATCAAGGTCGCCCCAGTACTGCACCTCAACGTCGCGCAACCACGGCAGCGAGCCGGAGCGGCTCACGTCGAAGCCCTTGCCCCACAGCACCACTCCGCCTGCCGGGACGGGGATCGAAAGGTAAGTGATCTCGTTCTCTACGATCACCGCCGTGCGGACGGAGACGTCCGCGGCCGCGAGCTCGTCGAGCCTGAGCGTTGCTTCGGAGAACGGCTGGAAGAGCACCACCTCCGGTGCCGCGCGGAGCCGCGCCATCTCGGGCTTGGACCTCAGGCCGAGAGCGCTGACAAAGCCACTCGACGTGCTCGGCACGGCGAGGATCTGGGCGAGGACGGCGCGATGGCGCTCAACGAACTTGGTGTCGACCCCGGGCGCGCTGATCTGTCGCAGGTACTGGTCCGAGCCCCGCTCAGCGGCGAGCCAGCGGTAAGCACTGAGCAGCGATCGCCAGGACGATCCGAGCTGGAGGGCTTGAACCGGATGGTCGACGACCCAGGCATGGACTGCCGGTTCGGTGCTCGTCAGGTCGACGATCTCACGGAAGGCGCGTACCTCCCGGGTCACGCCGAGCAGTGCCCAGGCCTGCTCGTAGCGCGTCACCAGCGCTCGACTCGGCAGGCTGTTGCGACCGATGGAGCGCCCGCCGACCGGGACGTAATCCAGCGTGAAGTGCGTGTCGCCGTGTCGACCGGCGTCGAGCGCTGCGACCCATCCCTGGGCGGCGGCAAGGTCATCGCCGATCTCGGACGGGCGCGGACCCCGCAGCGGAGTGTCGATGACCGGGAACGGTGCGCCGGTGACGAAAGAGCGCAACAGGGTCCCGTCGTCCCAGCACCTGCGCGCACGCGAACGGATGTCGGCAACCGTCGTCCAAGCACCGCTCACCCGGACAACCCCTGACGGCGTTGCTGGTACTCCTCGATCGTGAGGGTCTGCAGCCTCGAGCTCATGCCGTCAGGGTTGTCGACGAAGCCGATCGCGTGCACGAAGGGCTCGATGACATGCACCTTCTGCAGCGGGGTGACGATCAAGAGCTGAAGACCAAGCTTGGCGAACAGCTCAAGCGCGTACCGGGTCGAGGCGTCCGACCCGCGCCCGAAGGCCTCGTCGATGACGGCGAAGCGGAAGTCCCGGGAACGCTCCACCCCCCACTCAAGCCCGAACTGGTAGGCCAACGAAGCCGCAAGGATCGTGTAGGCGAGCTTCTCCTTCTGCCCACCGGACTTGCCGTCGGAGTCGCGGTAGTGCTCCCACTCGGCGTCGGTGGCCCGATCACGCTCGGACGCGGAGAAGATGAACCAGTTGCGGACGTCAGTGACCCGACGGGTCCACGCCTTGTCGGTCTCGGCGTGGCCGTCGCGGCCGCGGAAGCGCTCGATGATCCGCTGGACGTCGGCGAACCGCTGCTCGGAGTACTGGTCGTCGTCGGGGGTGAGCGCGTCGTCGGTAACGGCGCGCAGCTCCGAGCGGAAGTCCTGAACCTCACGGTTCGGCGTGCGTTCGGCCAGCAGCGTGATGTACCGGCCGGGGCTGTAGTCGATCGCGCCAAGAGCGTCGTTGATCTTGCCGACGCGGGCCCCGATCTCCTGCGACTGGCGGCTGAGCCAGTTCGTGAACGCAGCCAGCTCGCGGATCGCGTTCGTGTTCAGCTGACGCTTGAACTCCGACTCGAACCGAGGCAGGTCGTCGGTCGCCACGCGGTCGTGGAACGCACGAAACTCGCCCCGCGCCTCGACGCTGGCGTCCATCTCCGTCGTCGCCTCCGGCCAACGGCGACGCACGTCGTTCATGTACTGCAGCAGGCTCTGGCTGTAGCCACCCAGCTCCCGACTGGTCCTGTCGATGCCGCTCTGGAGCTCGTCGGTCAGCCCGTCCGACGCAGGCGCACAAGTCGCCGCAGTCCTGGGCAGCCTGTCCTTGAGTCGGACCTCCAGGTCCGGGTAGGAGGCGCGCGCGACAGACAGGGCTTGCCCTGAGTGGGACGCGATGAGGCGCCGAACCTCGTCATTCTCGGCCTTGGCGCGCCTGATCGTCCCGTCGAGGTTGCCGATGTCCAGAGTCAGGTGCTTCAGACGACCGTCGAGGTCCTTGGCCTGCTGGGCATTCTCCGCCAGCCGCCGCTCCAGCTCCCGCAGCGCGGACGACCCCGCGACCAGTCGCTCGCGTTCGGCGTCGGCGAGTGACGCCTGAGCCTCGGCCTCCTGCCAGTCCACCTCCTCCCACGAGGTGTACTCGGCGAGCTGCGCCAGCGCCACCTTGCGGTCGTTCAGGTCCCGCTGGAGCTCCTGTGCATCGGCGAGCTGCTTAGCCACGGCGTCGAGTTCACGCTGCTGGCTGGCCAACTCAACGGTGAGAGCAGCCACCTTGCGTTCGTTGACCCAGCCGAGCGTCCAGTTGCGAGGGTCGTCGACCCGAGACCGGTCGTCCTTCTCATGCCGGTCCCCGGCCTTCACCTGGCCCTGACGGGTCACCGCCCGCTGCTCGTTAGCGAACTGCTCGACCGAGTCGACGCACCGGTGGTCTGCTCTGCGGAGCAGCTCGTCGCGCAGGTAGTCGGCGAAGCGCCCCTCCTTGATCTGCATGCAGTCGACAAGCTGGAGACCGCCGCCGTCCGACTGGTGACGCAGCGGCACCCGTCGCGCGCTCACTCGCTCATACACCAACCTGCTACCGGCGCGGGTGCCATCGTGGCGGCGATGGGTCAGCCGGCGCCCATCGACCCAGCGCGCCACCTCGGCGTAGAGCTCGGGCGGAACCAGGAGCGAGAGCGCGAAGCCGCGGAGCACCCGCTCGGCCGCCCCACGCCACTCCGTGTGCGCCTCTGCGAGGTCCAACAGCTCCCCGGCGAACGGAAGCTCCGCCTCGTCCAACCCGAGGTCCTGGCAGAGCTGGGCGCGCACGTCGAGCTGACTCGCCGGCACGTTGCTCGTCCGGCTCTTGTGGCTGTCCAGCTCGATGAGCGTCTCCGTACCCAGTCGGAACAGCTCGCCGTGGCGAGCGGCAAACTCAGTGATCGTGCCGCCCACGGTCGCGAGCTCACCGGTCAGCACCTGAGTATGTGACTGGACCAGGGCGGGAAGGCGGGCGAACCCGACCTCGTCCGCCACAGGCTCGATCCGGGCCGCGACGAGGCGATCATCGAACCTCGCACGCCGCTCGCGTCGCTTCTGGGCGACCTCTCGGTCCATCGCCGCCTTGCGCTCGAGGGCTGCGACGCGGTCACCGCCGACCCCGGCGCGCTCGGCCACCAACCCTTCACGGACCACGGCCGCGGCGGCTCGGTCCAGCTCGGTCTGTTCGGCTTCGTCCGACCGGGCGTCGCGCTCAGTGCTGGTGGCCTGGATCTCGGCGTCGAGCAACTCCGATCGCAGCTCGGCGAAGAACAACCGAACCGCGTCCCGTTGGCGCTCAGCGTCGGCGCGGCGCGCGTATGCGTCGTCGTACCGTTCGCTCGTCGCGACCAGCGGTGCCAGGGCTGCGAGCTGGTCGCGGGCCCGGCGGACCGCCTCGTGCGCCTTGGTCAGGTCCTCGAAGTGGGCGACGATGCCCTGCACCTTCGCCGAGGCGTCGACCGGTTCGAGCATGTGCTGGCGGACGAACTCGTTGAGATTGCCCACCGACTTCATCGAGACGGTCTGGTGGAACAGTTCCATGGCCTGCTCGGAACGGATCCCCAACAGCCGTCTCGCCTGACGCGAGTAGTCGGGGAACACGTCGTGAAGCTCAGCGCCGGAGGCGCGAAGCCGGCGCTTGAGGTCCTTCAGATCCTCACCGAAGGCGGTGAAATCGGCCTCGATCGACAACATCTTGGTGGACGTGACGAAGAACCGGTCCGGCTGACCGGCCTTGTCCTTCTGGTGAAACACCTGGGCGAGTGAGACCGTCTCGTCGAAGCCCTCGTTGGTGAACACGCCGAGGACAACCGAGTACGACCGGTGGTCGCGCAGCCCGATCGGACGCATCATGCCGGAGGCCTCGATCCGCTCCGACTTGTAGTGGCCCTCAACGTAGGAACGCAGGGTTCGCTCCTTGGCCTCAGCTCCGGCGGCCTTGTTGTAGGAGATCTTGTTGGCAGGCAGCAGCAACGTCGTCAACGCGTCGACCAGCGTGGACTTGCCGCTGCCGATGTCCCCTGTGAGCAGGGAAGTCTGGCCGGCTGTCGTCAGCCGCCAAACCCGCTTGTCAAACGTCCCCCAGTTGAAGACCTCCAGGTTGTGCAACCGGTACCCAGCCGAACGGCCCGTGCCGAGCACAGCGGGGGAGAACAGGCCGTCACTCATTACTGTCTCCAGACGACGTCCGCGCGTACTCGGCCAGCTTGCCCGAGAAACCCGACAGGGTCTGGGCATCCACGTAGGCCTTGAGGATGCGACGCACCTCCCACAGGTCGGGTTGACCGCGCAGTTGACGCAGGAAACCAAGCTCGGCAGCCTTCTTGATCGTTGAGTCCACCTGGTCGATGACCCGAGCTTCGTTGGTGGACTCTGCGAGGAACAGCTGGAGCATGTCGACGAGCTGATCCCGGCTGAGCACAAGCTTGCCCTCAGCCGCGCTGGTCTCGAACTCCAGGAGACGCTTGCGAAGCAGGACCAGAAGCAGGCTCACGTTGTACGTCAGGCTCCGACGCCGGACGAGCCGAGGCAGCGGCTCGTCGTCAGGGTCCTCCTCGTGGCTTCGCAAGAACGCGTAGCCCTCGGTCTCATCGACGACCACGTCGACGCCGAGAGTGGAGAAGTGATCGCGCACAGGCGCACCGTGTCGCCCGAGGGTCGACCAGATCTCCTCATCGCTCTCGCGATACACGACCCCGCGCATCAACGCGATGATGGTCGCCGCCACAGCGTGCTCCTCAGGTGTCCTCATCGCCGTGTCACGATCACCTGGGGCAGCCGGACCCGTCGCCGCTCATCCTCAACGGTGTAGTCGATGAGAGTCTCCTCGCCCTCGTCCATCGTGACGGCGATGTCCTCATCGGCGAGAGTGAGGTAGCCGAGGACCTCAGCCACACCCTGCTCGACCGGGAACAGGGCGACGATGTCGCTCAGCAACGCATGGCCGCGCGCGGGCAGCACCGATCGGACCTGCGCGGCCAACCTGACCTGGTCGACGAACCGCTGGTCGAGCAGCGCCGCGACGTTCACAGACTCACCGGCGCCCGGGGCGAGCAAGCTGTCCACCCGCGAGGCGGGACTGGTGTCGTACAGCGGACGTTCGAACGGCAACGCAATGGCGATCCCGGGCTCGTCCACCTCCAGACCGACCGATGGCGGCGCCTGCCGGCACGTCAGCGCCGCGGCCTCCACCGACTTGATCAGGTCCAGCACACGGCGGTTCTCCAGCCACGCTTGATCGTCGAGAAAGCGTCGGAGCTGCTCGGAGATCTGTCGCACCGTCTGCTGGGTCCGCTCCGCCGCCGCAGACCAGTCATGGTGAATCGTGCGAAGACGACGATCGCCGTCCACCTCCTCGAGGGCCAGCACCCGGGCCAGCAACTCGGTCAGCTCATCCTGACGGGCCTGCGAGAGCAGGAAGTCATAGAACGCCTGGAAACTGCGCCCCTGGTCGGAGCCGTTGATGTCCGAACGACTCCCGACGAGCTCAGCGAGAAGCTCACCCTTGCTCCCTTCCCAGGACGCGATCCGCTCGCGCGCCGCCCGGTCGAGGGAACGAAAGTTCTCCTCCACCTCACGGAAGTCCGACAGCAGCTCGCGCGCAGTGCCAGCCAGCTGCTGGTAGCGCTCACGGACAGCTGTCGGGTCGAGCACCGTGACTGTCCCCGCCTCAACCTCAGCGATCTGCCGGTCGATCTCCTGCCGGCGACGATGGAGCTCGGCGAGACGGGTATCGGGATCCGTCTCCACCCCGTGGACGATCTGGCGAAGCAAGTCCACGACCGTGTGCAGGCGCGACTCGGTCCCAATGAAAGGCCTGATCGCCAGCCCGCTCACCCACGCGTAGGCGCGCTCGAAGGCCGGCGTCGCGTCATAGTGGACCTCGTCGGAACCCAGCGGGTAGAAGCGCCGCAACCAGCCGGAATCGTTGGCCGACCAGTCGCTGAGGTACTCCGGCGCCGAGCGCGGGTAGCGAGGCAGGTCGGGATCAGTCGCGTTGAGCGCGTACAACTCGTCATCGAGCGCGGACGCGAGGGCCGCCGCGGAGGCGGCGCCGCGGTTGTCCTCGACGAAGAACCGACCGAGAAATGCGAGCGCGAGCGGCGCGTTGACCGCGCGCAGCAGGCGCCACGACGGGTGCTTGTCCCGTAGCCGCTCGATGCTCTCGTAGTCCACAGCCCGCCTCCCCGCCCCCTATTCCTACCGGAGCCTACGGGCGGACGCTGACGTTCACGTGGAGTCATGCGTGATCCGAACCCGGTCAGGTCGTGTGCGCGATGCACTGCGTATCGCGCGCCACACAGGCGCCCCCTGTCTGCTGGGGCCTCCCGCCACACCGGCCTTGCAGCCGGAGCGTCAGCTGTCCCAGTTGGGCCGAAAGGGTGTACGGAACGGGTCGTGGGGCTTCGCTGCTCACCATGAGACCGGGCTGTGTCGATGGGCTATCTGAGTGACGAAAGAGCAAACCCGCCGCGAGGTGGGGACGCAAAGCCACGGGGCCCATGAGGTCAGCCGGGTCGCCGAACAAGGAGAGTTGTCGTGGTCGTCGTGTCGGGGAGTCGTACGACCGGTGTGCGGGGCACCGTGCTGGGTGAGCATGCGGGCCCCATACGGACCCGCAGGTCGAGGTTGGCGGCCCGGCTGCCAGGGTGGGCTCGCCCGCCGGTCGGCATCGTCGACAGGACGCGATGGTTGTTCGCGGTCTTGGTCGTGGTGTCCCTCGTCCTGACAGCGCCCCTGTCTCTTGGCAGCAGTCGCGGGGTGCTGTGGGTCATCGCAGCGGTGAGCAGCGTGGTGCTCGGGGTGTCCTGGACGTCGGGGTACCGGACCCGGCGCGCGACGGTGGTGATGGACGTGGTCGACACGTTGGGGATCGTGGGCCTGTCCTTGACCAGCGCGGAGATGGGAGCGGTGCTCCCGTTGGTGTTTGCGGCGTTGTGGTTCCGGTCCCAGTACGGGTCGATGCGCCGCAGCCTGGTGCGGGTGGGGTTGTTCGTCTCCGGGTTGGCAACGACCATGTCATTGTGGATGGTGGTGCCTGGTCACCTCGGGGTCATGCCACTCGCGCCGTTGATCGTGTCGCTCCCGACGATGGTGTTGACGGTCGTCGTGGGACAGCACCTGGCGGGGGCAGTGCGTGGACGTGAGTACATCGCGCTACTGGAGCAGGTGCACGGGTCAGTGGGGTCCCAGCTGCTGGGCACGACGGACTCCGGGGAGATCAGGGAGATCGCGTGGGTCGCGATCACCCGGATCTGTGAGGTCACGCCCGGCCTGCGGGTGATGAGGGCGGTCGCCCAGCATGAGGAGCTCAGGGTGGCACGGGTGACGGAGGCGTTCACCCGCGCACCGCAGGTGCTGCCCGCGGAGATGCTGTCGGCGCTGGTGGACGAGGACGGAGTGTGCCAGGGCGCGATCGACGGGCGCGCGGCGCTGGATGCGGCGGCTGGGTTGGTGTGCGCGTGGGCTTGTGTGCCGCTGCCGGAAGTTCACGACCAGGTTGGACGGGTGTGGTTGCTGGTGGGGGCGCCGGTGCGGGTCCCCCCCCGAGGCCATGGCCGCGTTGGAGAACCTGGCGAATCAGGTGACGTTGGCGTTGCGGAACAGTGCGGTGCATCGAGATCTGACGGTTCTTGCCGAGGTGGACAACCTGACGGGGTTGGCGAACCGGGCGGCGTTCAACGCGGCGTTGTCTCGGGACCTGGAAGGAGTGGCCGATCGTGAGACGACGGTCCTGTTCGTGGACCTGGACGACTTCAAGTATGTCAACGACGCGTACGGGCACCACGCGGGTGATGAGCTGCTGCAAGTCGTCGCGGCGCGGTTGCGTGAGGTGACGCGTCCGAGTGACCTGTGTGCGCGGATCGGTGGTGATGAGTTCGCGGTGCTGCTGCGCCGCACCGGCGAGGCCGCTTCCGCGGAAATTGCCCAGCGCGTCGTGGAGGCGGTGTCCGCGCCGGCGGCCCTGGAGGATGCGGTGGTGCACGTGGGGGCGAGCGTGGGGGTCGCGTCGGTGGTGGGGGGTGATGACGCGGAAACGTTGGTGCACCGGGCGGATGTGGCGATGTACTCGGCCAAGGCGCAGGGCAAGGCCCGGGTGCAGGTGTTCGAGGCTGGGCTGCTCCGCGGGGACCCGACTCGGGTGGCGTTCGAGCGCGACCTGGCGACGGCGGCCGCCAACGGTCAGCTCGTCGTGCACTACCAGCCGGTGGTGACGCTCGACGACGGGCGGTGTGCGGCGGTGGAGGCGTTGGTGCGCTGGCAGCATCCCGAGCGGGGGCTATTGGCGCCGGATGAGTTCATCGGGGTTGCTGAGCGGATCGGTGCGATCGGGTCGATCGGTGCGGCGGTTCTGCGTCAGGCGGTGGCGGATGTTGCCCGGTGGCGGGACTCTCTCCCGGGGCCGGGGTTGTCGGTGCATGTGAACGTCTCGGCGCTGCAGCTCGACGACGATGCGTTCACAATCGCGGTCGCGGAGTGTTTGCGGGAGTTCGACTGGCCGGCGGACCGGCTCGTGCTGGAGTTCACCGAGACCGTGGTGATCAGCTCACCGGCGGCGATCGGCCGGTTGAGGGGGTTGTCGGCGAGCGGGGTGCAGATCGCGATCGATGACTTCGGGACGGGGTACGCGTCGTTGACGACGTTGCGTTCCTTGCCTGTGCAGATCGTCAAGATCGACAAGTCGTTCATTTCCGGGTCCACGACGAACGTCGAGGATCGCGCCGTCACCGAGGGCATCTCCACCATGGTGACGCGCATGGGACTACGCGCGATCGCCGAAGGCGTCGAGCGCCCCGAGCAACGCGACCTGCTCATGTCGATCGGCGTGCACGAAGCCCAGGGGTTCTTGTACCTGTCCCCGCAACCGGCCGCCGAGCTCCTGGCCTGGCTGACCGACCACCATGCCGCAACCGACGAACCCGACGCTTACACCGTGATCCCGTTCATCCCACGCCGCGCCCTTTGACAGTGGCCCGCGTATGGTGATCGGGCGAAGCGCGGGGTGGAGCGGCCTGGAGTCAGGGCCTCACGGGTGAATCGCCAAGGGTCTGATGGGCGGCTCAGGCTGTGGGAGTGCGGCCAGGGTCTGGTCGGGGGCCGCGGGTGGCGTAGAACGTCTCTTCGTACTCGGTGGTGGACGTCGCCGAGGTGGCCGTGCGGGCGCTGGATGCTGTGCCAGTGGACCCAGCAGAGGCTGGCGGGTTCACCGCGCACGCCCGCGGGACTACGAATCCACGTGTCCCACAGGCCGAGCCTGCAGGTGACGGAACGGTGAGCTTGGTCCCCCGCCCCATAGTCCGGTCCGCCCGGTGTCTGGTGGAGCATGGGGACGCGGACCAAGCGATCGACGATCGCACCGTGTCCGAGCCGTGTGCTTCGATCATCTGGTGACGAACGCGAGGGGTGTGCAGATGCCTATGCACGGGCCGCTGACCTGCGGTGATGCTCGACACCGAAGATCGCAGTCGCAGAGCTGGATGATCCCCCCGCTACTAGTAGGACAGCAGGTCAGAGGCCCTTTCTCCCTTCGGGGAGGGAGGGTCTCTCTTGTCAATGTGGGCAGACGTCGGTGGTGGGCCGGGGCGAACCTGCGTGGTTCTGGGCGGACTCAGCGGCGCCAAGCGGCCAGTTCGGCGAAGTGGTTGACCTCCCTACGCGTGGCCAATCCCGGTAGGTGGCGCAGCATGAAGCTCCCACGCTTTGATGGACGCGGCGTGCTTATGACACGACGCCCTTGGCGACCAGGAAGCACGCGTACGGTCGGTCGTCGCCCGTACGGACCGTGCAGTAGGCGGTCCGAGCCTCGTCATAGAAGTTCGGGCGGGTGATACCGGCGAACCCCACGGGCCGGCGTTCCGCGTCGTCGAGGACGGTGCGCACTCCGGAGGCGGCCGGTCCGTCGTTGCCGTCGTCCTGCTGCATGTGCCACGCCGCAGGGTCTTGGTACGCGTCGACCGGCAGGAGCGTCAGCACGGCATGCAGGACCTGGGTGGCGTCTGCTCCGGGCAGCTCGACCACCCGGCGGCTGCAGGAGTGGGCGGGGAAGTTGCGGTCGACGACCGCGAGCAGGTCACCGTGGCCCATCTCGGCGAGCGCGGTGAGCAGCGCCGGGACCAGAAGTGGGTCGATGGTCTTGAGCATCGTCGGTCCGGGCCGTCAGGATGTCCGCGACTCGCGCAGCGTGTCCGCGGCGAGGCCGGCAAGGTACGGCGGGGTGCCGTCAGCACCCTGGATCCGGACGAATCTGCGGGCGGCGAGCAGGACGCCGCGTGCGGCCCCCTCACGCACGTTCTCGGGCAGCGTCTCGATGTCCTTCGTCTTGGCTGCGCCCACGATGCGCCGGGACATCTCTGCCGCCGCGAACAGACGGCTCTCCTCGCTCCAGGTGGCGAGCAGCTGCTCCAGGAACGGCTCGCGCCACACCCGGGGGTCGCGTCGATCGGCCCAGCGGGTGCGGAACTCGGACTCGAACCCGTCCCAGGTCTGCTGGATCATCCCTAGCGCCCAGATGGCGCGGGCCGCGTTGCCGAGTGCGTAGGCGCGGGCGGCGGCGATCACGTAGTTGGCCCACAGGGCGCCGAGGTCGAACGCCACCGGTCCGTAGAACGCGAACTCGGAGTCGAACGCCTTGACGCTGTCGCACGTGGTGCTGCCCTCGGGTGCGTGCACCATGACTGAGCCGGTGTGCAGATCCCCGTGGATGAGCGCCTCGCTCTTGGTCATGAACAGCCACTTGGCGCGGCCCATCGCGGTGACGAACTCCTCGTCAGCTGCGAGGTCGTCGGCGTCGGGCTTGTTCTGCTCGAGCACGCTGTTGCGTCCGGCGTCCACGCTCGGCTCGGAGAAGACGAGGTCCTCGGTGATGAGGCACAGCTCCGGGTTCACGGCCGCAGCGACCGCCTGCGCGAGGGCGGTGCGCTCCAGCGTCAGCGCCGAGGTGCCGAACGCGACCGCACCGACGTACCGGCCCATCGCCGCGGCGGCACCGTCGTGGGTGAGGCCCTCGTTGAGCGCCGCTCGCCACACCCAGTGGTCGCTCAGGTCCTCCATCGCGATGATGAACCGGTCGGGGTCGTAGTGGAACACCTCGACGACGTGCTCGGGCAGCAGGGCGTGGTGCGCGCGCAGGGAGTCGACCTCGAAGCGCGCGCGGGTCGGTGTCATCGGCCAGCCCTCGCCCGTCATGCGCACGTACGGGAGCGCCTGCTTGAGGATCAGACCTCGACCCGAGGCGTCGTGCAGCAGGAACACCAGGTTGAGGTTCCCGTCACCGATCTCACGCACGGACACCAGGTGGTCGGGGTCGATCCGCTGCGCGAGCGCGGGTACGGAGCGCACGTGGTCGGCGACCGTGTCGACGGTCAGGAACTCGTAGTCGGACGTCATGGGAGCACTCCTCACGTGCCCGGCTCAGGTGGCCGGGGTGTAGCGGACCTTGCGGCGGGAGATCGTGAACGAGAAGAGCAGAGCGGTGATCAGGACAAGGCCCTTCGCGGTGTCCTGGTGGTAGTACTGCAGGCCCTTCATCGTGAGGCCTGTCAGGACGATCCCGATCAGCAGCGCACCGAGGAACGTCCCCCACGCGTTCGGCTTGGCCAGTCCGAGCACCGAGGTTCCCACCAGCGCGACCGCGACCGCCTCGAGCAGGCTCGACGCACCCGCGTTGACGTCGCCCTGCCCGATGCGCGAGACGAGGATGAGTCCGCCGATCGAGGCGAACAGACCCGAGACCACGTAGGCCAGGCCGTGGTAAAGACCGACGCGCACGCCGGAGAGTCGCGCAGCCTCGGGGTTCGCGCCGATCGCATACATGACCCGGCCCCAGGTGGTGCGGCTCAGGAAGAACCAGGAGGCCACGACCAGGATCATCATGATGACCACGGGAAGAGGGATCGGGCCGACGAACCCGCGGTCGATCTTGAGGAAGCCCGGGGTGAAGCTGCCCGGGGCCACCGAGCCGTCCCTCAGCACCATGCCGCTGGAGACCGACTGGCCGCTGACCGGGATCAGCTTGGCGCCCTGGATCACGAACATCATGCCCAGCGTGGCCAGGAGGTCGGGGATCTTGCAGATCACGATGAGGAAGGCGTTGAGGAGCCCGACGAGAACACCTCCGACCAGCACGACCACCACCGCCGTCGTCCCGGTGAGGTTGTAGAAGACCATCGCCATCGCGGCCAGCTGCACGGCAAGACCGGCCGTGGCACCGATCGACAGGTCGAGGCCGCCGACCACCATCGTGAACGTCACCCCGAGCCCGAGGATGGCGGTCACGGAGGCGAACTTCAGCAGGAGGAACAGCGACGACGTCGACGCGAAGGACGGTTCGGTGAGGGAGAAGTATAGGAACAGGATCACGGTGATGGCGATGAAGCCGTACTTGACCACCGCGTCCTGGATGCGGGCCACCGTACCTGTGGTGCTGGGCGTTTCGGGCACTTAGGCCACCTCCGACATGCTTGTGACGATCGCGTCGTTGTCGATCTCTGTGGTGTAGGAGTCGAGGCGGATCTGTCCCTCGACCAGGACGATGATGCGGTCGGCGATCGCGCGGATCTCGTCGACGTCGCTCGTGAGGACGACGACGCAGGCTCCCGCGTGCGCCTGCTCCCGTGCCCGGTGGGAGATGTCCCCACGAGCGCCGATGTCGACGCCACGGAACGGTTCGTCGAGCAGCAGCACGCGCGGCTCAGCCTGCATCCAGCGTCCGACGACGACCTTCTGCTGGTTGCCGCCGGACAACGCGTCCATGGCCTGGTCGGGTCCGGTGGACACGACGCCGAAGTCGCTGATGAGCCTGCCGCCGTCGGCGCGCTCGCGCCCGAAGTTCAGGACCCCCGTGCGGCTCACGGCGCGGAGGAACGGCAGGGACTTGGTCCAGGCGACCGACCACCCGGGCAGCATGGCCTCGGCCGTTCGGTCCTCGGGGACGAGGTAGATCCGCTGGCGGACGGCGTCCTTCGTGTGGCGGGGGGCGTACGCCTCTCCGTCGAGGCGCATGGTGCCCTGCTGCCAGCGGTCGGCACCGAAGATACCGCGGGCGAGCTCCGACTTGCCGGCACCGATGAGCCCGATGATCCCGGTGACCTCGCCGTAGCGGAGGTCGAGGTCGATCGGGTCCGAGCGCCGCAGGAGCTGGACATGCTCCAGGTGCAGGGCGACCTGCGTGCCGCGCTGCTCGACCAGCTGGCTGGACTGGACCAGGGTCGACTCGCCGAGCATCGAGCGCACGGCGTCGGGCATGTCGAACGGCGTCCGCTGCCGGCTCTTCACCTGTCCGTCGCGGAGCACCACGAGGTCGTCGGCGATCTCGTGGACCTCGCTCAGCCGGTGGGTCACGTAGAGGATCGCCACGCCCTCCGAGCAGAGTCGGCGGATCAGCGTGAACAGTCGCTCGACCTCGCTCGCAGACAGCGTTGAGGTCGGTTCGTCGAGCACGAGCACCTTGGGGCGCTGGCTCAGCGCGCGAGCCAGCAGGAGCAGCTGGCTGTCTGCGTTGCCCAGCTCGAAGACGTCCTTGGTGAGGATCGCGTCCGACCACCCGAGCTCGAGCGTCGCGGCGATCTGGCGAGCGCGCGGCAGCAGGCGCCTGAGCGAACGGACCGGGGGGATCTCACCGCGGACGATCTCCTCGAACACGAGGTTCTCCGCAACCGTCAGGCCGGGGACGATCGTCTCGTCGATGCGTTGGTGCACCGTCTGGATCCCATGCCGGGCGGCCGCCAGCGGGGTGTCCATCACGACCGGGCGCCCGCTGATCCGGATGCGGCCGCCGTGGTCGGCGTACACGCCGGACAGGATCTTGATCAGGGTGGACTTCCCGGCGCCGTTGGCCCCCAGCAGTGCGGTCACCCGGCCGGGCCGCAGCTGCAGGGTGACTCCCTTGAGCACCTGGTTGGGGCCGAACGACATCGTGATGTCGTCGAGCTCCAGCACCGCGTCGGGCTCTGCGGCACCTGAGCCGACGTTCCCTTGCTCCTCGGGGGAGTCGATGTCCTGCAATGCGCTCACTCCTCACGTGTTGGTCCAGGACCGGGGTGGTGGCAAGCGTCTCGCCACCACCCCGGGGCGTGGTCCTATGGTCCGCGCTGTCAGAACGTGACGACGGGGATCCAGTCGGCGGACGAGATGTCCGAGATGTTGAGCGAGGGCTCGGCTGCCCGCAGGTCGACCATGTTGCGGATGTTCTTGCTCCGCAGGAAGTCCTGGGTGATGAGGATCGGTGGGAAGTCGACGGTGGCGCCCTTGGTGATCGTGCCGGCCATGTCGAGCGCGAGAGTACGCATGACCGCCGCGCCGATCGCGTTGGGGTCGGTCGCGCCGGTCGCGACCCAGGGGCTGTCGGCTGCCGTCATGAGCTCGATGTCGGCCGTGGAGATGTCGGCACCGTAGACCTTCACCTTCCCCTTGAGGTTGGGGTTCTGCTCGAGGGCCGAGAGGGTCGCCTTCGAGAGCTCGTCGTACGGTGCGTAGATCGCGGCGACGTCGGGGTTCGCCCGGAGCGCGTTGCTGACCATCGGCGCCGTGTCGGTGGCCGTGGAGTTGGTGAACGTCCCGGTGTAGAAGAGCTGCTTCCAGTTCTCTTTCTGCACGTAGTCGCGCCAGACCTTGTCGCGACGGTCCAGAGGAGCGATGCCGGCGACGTTGACGTAGCCGACGTTCTTCCCCGTGCCGATGTCGGAGACCATCTGGTCGAGCACGAGGCTCGCCATCTTGGCGTCGGACTGCTGCGTCTGCACCGCATCGGGCGCGCACTTCTGGATCTCGATGTCGTAGATGACGACCTTGATGCCCGCCTTGAGCGCCTTGTTCACCCCCGGGCAGAGGGTGTCGGGGAAGCCGTGCCGGACGATGATGCCGGAGACGCCCGAGGCGATCGCCTGGTCGAGCTGCGTGGCCTGGGTCGCGTTGTCACCTTGGGCGTCGTACACGGACAGGTCGACGCCGAGTGCCGCGGCCTGCTTCTTGGTGCCGTTGAGGTACTGCTGGAAGTAGTCGCCCTGCCCGCTCTGCTGAACGATGGCGATCTTCACGCCGGGCTTGTCGAACGGCGCGGGGGCGGCCGCGACTGGCGTCGTGCTGGTGGCAGGCGCGGCGGCGGGGGTGGTGGAGGCGCCGCTGGTGCCGCCCTGGCTGCATCCAGCCAGGAGCAGCATGGACACCCCAGCGATCCCTGCGACGAGGGTCTTTGTGTTCCTCACGGTGTTCCTCTCGGTAGTGCAGCCGTCGTTGGCTGCGCGACTCGTGTCAGCGCGCGATGGACGCGAGCAGCTCGGGGTCGGGGTGTGTTGCGGGTTCGACAACGCCACGCTCGGTGACGATGGCGGTGATGAGGTCGTGCGGTGTGACGTCGAAGGCGGGGTTGAACCCCATGACGCCCTCCGGCGCGGTGCGGTGGCCGTAGAAGCTGACGACCTCGTCGGACGCTCGCTCCTCGATGACGATGTCGTCGCCACGCTTGGTGGACAGGTCCACGGTGGACGTCGGCGCCGCGACGATGAACGGGATGCCCGCACGGGCACAGGCCAGAGCGAGCGCAACCGAACCGATCTTGTTCGCAGCGTCGCCGTTGGCGGTGATCCGGTCGGCGCCGATGATCGCGACGTCGACCAGGCCCCGCAGGATGGTGCTCGACGCCGCGCCGTCCGCCTGGACGACGTGCGCGATCCCGTCCTGCTGCAGCTCCCAGCTGGTGAGCCGGGCCCCTTGCAGCAACGGTCTGGTCTCATCGGCGTAGACGAGACCCAGACGGCCACGGTCGTGCAGCTCGTGGATGATGCCGTACGCCGTGCCCCAGGCTGTCGTGGCGAGAGCACCCGTGTTGCAGTGGGTGACCACGCGTACCTGGTCGAGGCCGGTCCGTGCGAGGATCCAGTCCGCGCCGAGCCGGGACAGGGTGCGGTTGGCCGCCGTGTCCTCCGCCACGAGCGCCTGAGCCTGACGCAGGACCTCGTGCACGCCCTGCGGCATCGCTCCGCGGACCCGGTCCACTCCCCACGCGAGGTTGATCGCGGTGGGTCGTGCGTCCCGGATCCGCTGGATCTCCGACTGGAGCCGGGTGTCGTCCCAGCCTTCTCTCCGGGCCTGGTTCATCGCCATGGCGACGCCGAGCGCTCCCGCCGCGCCGAGGGCCGGGGCCCCACGGACGGCCAGATCGCCGATTGCCAGCACCAGGTCATCGACCGTCGCCACGTCCAGGTACCGCGTCTGGTGCGGGAGGGCCGTCTGGTCAATCAACCGGATCACCGGCTGATCGACGTCGCGCCATTCGATCGCGAGAACCATGCCAAACCCTTCGAACCACGTTGTCCGACAACTTGGCTGGAACGTTAGGTCGGAAGACGAGGATTGTCAACGAACCGTCCCCAAGTTGTTACATCGGGGGCTGGCGGCTGGGTAGGATCGGCCCCCGAGCGGCAGGAAGCGCCGACGGCATGACGGGGAGGTGGAGATGGCGCGCAACGGGACACTCGTGTCGCAGGTCTCCGAAGACCTGCGCAGCCAGCTGGCGGCGGGCCAGTACCTGCCCGGGGCGCGGTTGCCCACCGAGAGCGCTCTGGGCGGCGCCTTCGGGGTGTCCCGCCCGACGATCCGCGCGGCGCTGCGCGAGCTCGAAGCGCTCGGTCTGGTGCGGACCCAGCACGGTGTGGGCACCTTCGTCGTGGACAAGCCCGCGATCCAGGCCGGCCTGGAGCGGATGGACTCGATCACCGAGTCGATCCGGGCGACCGGGCGCGAGCCCGGCATGGTCTACGCGAGCAGGCTGTTCCGGCCCGTACTCCCCGAAGAAGCCGCACGGATGGGCGTTCCCGGCGATACCGAGGTTCTCGAGCTGCGGCGCACGATCCTCGCGGACGGCGAGGTCATGGCGTACTCCTACGACCTGATGCCACGAGCGATCCTGCCGCCCGACTTCGACCCGCCCGATCTCGACGGGTCGATCTTCGAGTTCCTGCGGATGCGACTGGGGATCATCCCGGACCGCGGCATCGCGGAGGTCCACGCGGTCGCGTCCAACCACGTCGGCTGGGGCAACGAGGCCGCCACCCACAACCTGTTCGTGCTGCTCAACCAGCTCCACTACGCGTCCGACGGGCGCCTGGTCCTGTACTCGCGTACGTACTTCATCGAAGGCCGGTACTCCTTCACGATCATGCGGCAGAGCTGACCGCAGGTCTCGAGCGCGGTCCACCAGACGCGTGCTGCCTTCGCGGGCCCCGGCGCAGCCGGGGCCCGCGAAGGCCTGTGTGCCATGCCCCCGCGGACCGTGCACACGCCTGGCGCATCCGACGGTGCACATCTTGACAACTTCCCACCTGCTGCTAGGTTGTCCGACAACTAGCCGTTCGAGGTGAGGATGTGGACGTGCAAGATCGCGAGGACGACGCTGTGGTCGATCCGATGGGCGAGCTCGTCGAGGTCTCCAGGATCCTGGGACGGGACCCGTGGCTCGTGCTGCACGGCGGCGGCAACACCTCGGTCAAGACGGTGCGACGCGATGTCACCGGCCGGGACGTGGCGGTCCTGCTCGTCAAGGGCAGCGGCCACGACCTCGCCACGATCGGCCCCGAAGGGTTCGCCCCGCTCCGCCTCGACCGGCTCCACGAGCTGCTGCCACCCACGCGGATCGGAGACCTCGCTCTTCTCAACGAGCTGCGCTGCGCGCTGATTGTCGCCGACGCCCCCGACCCGTCGGTGGAGACCCTGGTGCACGCCCTGCTCCCGAGCACCGCGGTACTGCACTCGCACGCCGACGCGATCCTCGCGCTGACCAACACCGAGGACGGCGAGGCGCGGGTACGCCGCGTGTTCGGGAACGACGTGGTGGTCGTCCCCTACGCCATGCCCGGCCCGGATCTTGCGGCGGCGTGCCAGGCAGCTTGGGACGAGCAGGGCCACGAGACGACCATCGGGATCGTCGTGCTCCGGCACGGCGTCTTCGCACTGGGCGACTCCCCGCACCAGGCACTCGCGAACCACGACCGCCTCATCGGCGCGGCCGAGGCCCACCTCCACGAGCACGAGGCGGCAATCGTCACCCCGGCGCAGGCGCCGCTGCCGGACATCGACCCGGTCGAGCTCGCCACGTTCCGTGCGGAGCTGAGCGCCCTCGCCGGAAGACCGATGGTGGTCCGGCGCAGCACCGACCCCGACGTCGCACGGTTCGTCCGCGACCGGGCGCTGCTCGAGGCAACAGGTCACGGGCCCCTGACCCCGGACCACGTCATCTGGACCAAGCGGGTCCCGCTGGTCGGCTCCGAGGTCTCGCGCTACGCGGAGGGCTACCGCGCGTACTTCGCGCAGCACGAGCACCGCCGCAGCGTCCCGCTCACCATGCTCGACCCTGCGCCACGCGTGGTCCTGGACGAGCGACTGGGCATGCTGACCGCCGGTCGCAACGCCCACGAGGCGCTCATCGCCGAAGACATCTACCGCCACACGATGATTGCGATCGCGGCGGCCGAACGCCTCGGCGGGTACCGGCCGGCGTCGCCTGGACACGTCTTCGACCTCGAGTACTGGGCGCTGCAGCAGCAGAAGATCGCGCGACGCGACACGCATCGCCCCCTCGCGGGCCAGGTCGCCCTCGTCACCGGGGCCGCGTCAGGCATCGGGAAGGCGTGCGCGGATGCGCTGCTCGAGGCCGGTGCCTCGGTCGTGGGCTGGGACCTCGCCGCCAGCGTCGTGGACGCGTTCGACTCCCCGGAGTGGCTTGGGCTGCAGGTCGACGTGACCGACGACGACGCGATGCAGCACGCGTTGCGCACGGGGGTCGAGCGCTTCGGCGGTCTGGACGTCCTGGTCGTCGCCGCCGGGATCTTCCCGACCAGCCAGCCGCTCGGCGAGATGCCGATGGCCACCTGGCGCCGGACGATGGCGGTCAACCTCGACGCGGTCGCCGCGCTGTACGGGTACGCGTACCCGCTGCTGCGGCTCGCTCCCACGAACGGTCGCGTCGTCGTCGTGGCATCCAAGAACGTCCGGGCGCCGGGCCCGGGCGCGGCCGCCTACTCGGCCTCCAAGGCGGCCCTCACCCAGCTCTCCCGGGTGGCCGCGCTCGAGTGGGCGCCCGAGGGCATCCGCGTGAACATGGTCCACCCCGACGCGGTCTTCGACACCGGTCTGTGGACCCCGGAGCTGCTCGCCGCACGCGCCGAGAAGTACGGCATGTCCGTCGCGGAGTACAAGCGCCGCAACCTCATGCGCACCGAAGTCACCAGCGCCGCCGTCGGGCGCCTGGTCCTGGCGATGGCGGACGACACCTTCGCGTGCACGACCGGCGCCCAGGTTCCCATCGACGGCGGCAACGAGCGCGTCATCTGACAGGAGGAAGGCACATGCAGAAGGCATCTCTGGACGACCCCGCCTACCGCAACGGCACGTGGGGACCCGCCTACCTGATCCAAGGCCCCAGCAGTGACATGGGCGTGCTGCTGCTCAACCCGGGCGACTCGATGCCCAACCACCTGCACCGGCACTGCGACGAGTCGTTCGTCGTGCTCGACGGCACCTGCACGCTGTGGATGGACGGCGCCGTGCGCCACACCATGACGGCCCACGAGGTCTTCCGGGCGAACCCGGGAGAGATGCACTACCTGGTCAACGAGAGCAACGCGCCGTTCCGTTGCCTGTTCATCAAGTCGCCTGCAAGTCCGGGCGACACCGTCACGATCCCCTGGGCGCCGGGCGAGCCGGTACCTGTCCACACCGAAGAGCCGGCCTGATGGCCGCGCAAGAAATGGAGTACCACCGTGGCTGATCTCGAGGGCAACGTCGTCGCCAAGGACTACGGGCTGGACCGCCCCCAGGTCGTCGAGGGCACCAACGTCAAGGGCGCAGGTCAGCTCGACTTCGGGATGCGGCACCGGTTGGGCCGCTTCTTCCGGTCCGACGGGCGCACCGTGATGCTCGCGTTCGACCACGGCTACTTCCAGGGCCCGACGAGCGGCCTGGAGCGGGTCGACCTGACCATCGTGCCGCTCGCGCCGTACGCCGACGCGCTCATGGCGACCCGCGGGATCATGCGCACCGTGATCCCTGCCGGCTGCGACAACGCCCTCGTGCTGCGCGCCTCCGGGGGACCGTCGATCCTCAAGGACCTCTCCGACGAGCGCATCGCCATGGACATGGTGGACGCCGTCCGCATCGACGCAGCCGCGGTCGCCGTCCAGGTGTTCATCGGTGGCGAGCAGGAGACGCAATCGGTCCACAACATGACCCAGCTGGTCGACGCCGGCCTGCAGTACGGCATCCCCGTCGTCGGGGTCACCGCGGTCGGACGCGAGATGGTGCGCGACGCCCGGTACCTCGGACTGGCCACACGGATGATCGCCGAGCTCGGCGCCCAGGTCGTCAAGACCTACTACTGCGAGCAGGACTTCGCCCACGTCACGGCGGCGTGCCCGGTACCGATCATCATGGCCGGCGGCAAGAAGCTACCGGTGGCCGACGCGCTGACGATGGCCTACCAGGCGGTCGACCAGGGTGCCTCGGGCGTGGACATGGGCCGGAACATCTTCCAGCGCCAGCACCCCGAAGCGATGATCAAGGCCGTTCGCGCCGTGGTCCACGAGGGCGCGACCCCAGCTGCGGCCACCGAGACGTACCGCGACTTGTCCGGCGGGGCGCAGGACTGACATGACGACCCAGACCGGCCAGGACCCGTCACCGGCGGACCTCGAGGCGGAGCTCCGACGCCAGATCTGCGACATCGGGCGCAACCTCTGGACCCGGGGGATGGTGGCCGCCAACGACGGCAACATCTCCGCGCAGCTGCCCGACGGCACGATCGTGTGCACCCCGACCGGCGTCAGCAAGGGGTACCTGACCCCCGCGATGCTGCCGGTCGTCGACCTCGACGGCGCCGTCGTGGCGCTCGGGGCCGGCGCCAGGCAGCCGTCGACAGAGATTCTCATGCACCTGCGGGCCTACCAGACTTCCGCCGAGGTCGGTGCCGTCGTGCATGCCCATCCGCCCTACGCCACCGCATTCGCGATCAAGGGCGAGGTGCTCGTGGGCAAGCTGATGCCGGAAAGCATCGTCGCGATGCCGGAGATCCCGCTGGCGCCGTACGCGACGCCGTCCACCGACGAGGTCCCGGACTCGATCGAACCGTACGTCCGGAGCCATCCGGGCTGTCTGCTCGAGCACCACGGGGCGATCACCTGGGCCGGCGACCTCATGACCGCGTACCTGGCGATGGAGCGTCTGGAGTACTCCGCGCACATGACCTACCTGGTGCGCCAGATCGACGGCGAACGCCAGCTGAGCCCCGGGCGGATCGCGGCCGTGCAGCGCAGGTTCGGGATCATCGCGCGCTGAGACGCCCGACCGGCGGGAGCTCGCAGATCTCCCGCCGGTCGGGCGCCAACGCCCCCGCACGGGCCGATGCCCCCATCGTCTCGATCACCCCGTCGCACCACCGGAGGCTGCCCGTGAAGAAGATCATCAACGACCCGAAACGGTTCGTCGACGAGATGCTCGACGGGCTGCTGCTCGCCCACCCGGACCAACTGCGTGCCGCGTCCGCGGACTGCCGGGCCATCGTGCGCGCCGACTCCCCGAAGACGGGCCACGTGGGCATCGTCACCGGTGGCGGCTCCGGTCACCTCCCCACCTTCCTCGGGTACGTCGGAGAGGGGTTGTGCAGCGGGGTCGCCGTCGGGAACGTCTTCTCCCCACCGTCGGCGCAGCAGTGCCTGGATGCCACGCGCGCCAGTCACGGCGGCGCCGGGGTCCTGTACCTGTACGGCAACTACGGCGGCGACGTCCTGAACTTCGACCTCGCCGCGGACCTGGCCGAGCTCGAGGGCATCGAGACCAGGACCGTCCTGGTCACGGACGACGTGGCGAGCCAACCCGTCGAGCGCCTGGCCGACCGGCGCGGCGTCGCCGGACTGTTCTTCGCATACAAGTGCGCCGGGGCCGCGGCCGAGCGCGGGGATGACCTCGACTCGGTGGCTGCGGCCGCGCGGGCGGCCGTCGACTCCACCCGCACGATGGGGATCGGGCTCTCACCGACGATCCTGCCGACCGTGGGCAGACCGACCTTCGAGCTGGACGACGGCGAGATGGAGATCGGGATCGGCATCCACGGTGAACCTGGTGTCCACCGTGGTCCGCTCGAGACCGCCGACGCGATCGTCGACCGGCTGCTCGACCCGATCATCGCTGACCTCGACCTGAGAGCAGGTGAGCAGGTCGCCGTCCTGGTCAACGGCATGGGGGCGACGCCACTCGAAGAGCTCTACGTCATGTACCGGCACGTGCACGCCCGACTCACAGCACTCGGCGTGCAGAGCGCACGGTGCTACGTCGGGGAGTACGCGACGAGCCTGGAGATGGCGGGCGCGTCGATCAGCCTCATGCGACTCGACGCCTCGACCGCCGAGCTCCTGGCCGCACCGGCCCGGTCTCCCTTCTTCGAACAGCGCTGAGAGGATGCCCCGATGCGGACACCCGAACTCATCCGGACCATCGACGTCGCCCTGAAGCACCTCGCGACGTGCTCCGATGAGCTGCGCGACCTCGACGCAGCCCTGGGTGACGGCGATCTGGGCATCACCGTGTCGACGGGCAGCGCCGCCGTGATCGCCGCCTGCGGGCACCTGGCGGAGGACGCGACCCCGGCCGCGGTTCTCAGGACAGCGGCGGCGGCTTTCGCCGACGCGAACCCGTCCACGATGGCTGCACTTGTCGGCGGGGCGCTGCTCGCCGCGGCACGGGCGATCGGCGAGGTCCAGGACATCGACCTCCGGGCCGGGTTGACGATCGGCACGGCCGCCGCGCAGAGCATCGCGACCCGGGGCAGATCACACGTCGGCGAGAAGACCATCCTCGACGCGATCGTCCCAGCCCTCGCGGCCATGGAGTCCACCCCCGACGCCCCCCTCGCTGCAGGCATCCAGGCCGCTCGCGAGGGTGTCGAGCGAACGCGCTCCCTGCAGTCGATGCGCGGACGGGCATCGTGGCTCGGCGAAAGGAGCAAGGGACTCCAAGACCCCGGCGCCACCACATTCCTCAGGTTCCTCGAAGGCCTCGACCTTGCACGACGGAGCGCATCATGACCATCACGGCACCCACCGGCTTCATCGGACTCGGACTCATGGGCGGCCCGATGGCCGCCAACCTCGCCCGCGCAGGCTTCCCGCTCACGGTCTGGAACCGGACTCCGGCGAAGGCAGAACCCCTACGAGACCTCGGGGCGCGCGTCGCCGATTCCGCCGCGGAGGTCGGCGCCGTCAGCACCGTGCTCATCACGATGGTCTCCGACGACGACGCACTCGAGGACCTCCTCTTCGGCGCGGGCGGCGTCGCCCAGGCGATGAGTCCGGGAAGCGTGGTCATCGACATGTCGACGACGAGCCCGTCATGCATGCACCGGGTCGCGTCCCGGCTCGCCGACACGGACATCCACCTCGTCGACTCGCCGGTCTTCGGCTCGACCGAACCCGCACTCTCCGGGGACCTGTGGGCCGTGGTCGGCGCATCCCCGGACGACCTCACCCGAGTGCGTCCCCAGCTCGACGCCATGTGCGCAACCGTGTTCGAGATGGGCCCAGTCGGTTCCGGATCCCTCATGAAGGTCGCCGGGAACCTCGTCGTCACCGGGATGATCGCCCTGCTCGCGGAGAGCCTGACGCTCGGGAAGATCGGAGGACTCGAACCGGGCGTAATGCTCGACGTCCTGGACGCGATCGACTTCACGTCCCCGCTGTGGAAAGGCAAAGGATCACTGGTCGTCGCGGAGGACTACGCCCCTCGATTCCCGCTGCGGCACGCTCTCAAGGACGTCCGCCTCGCCCGCGCCGTCGGCCTTGCGACCGGGCTCGACCTGCGGGCAGTCGCCGGGGTCGAAGAGGACTTCGTCACCGCAGCCCGCGCAGGCCACCAGGACGAGGACGTCATGGCGGTCATCCGGACCGTGCGGTCGACCGCTGACGCTGACGGTCCTGAGCGGCCGTGACGGCGACGGTTCACGGATCGATTCGAGCTGATCGCCGGACCGCGCCACCTCCGCGTGAGCATGACACACCTCACAGGGGCGGACATCTCGTTCCGAGCGCGCGGGGTTCGCAGCGCTGCAACTCCGGGCGGGCGCGACGGGCGCTACCCCCAGAGGCAGCGTGTGCTACTTCAGGACGTTCGGCTCACGACATCTGCCCGTGTGACTCATATGTTCTGCCGTGGATCTGAACCACTGGACGGGGAGATCGTGATGCCGACGAACGTCCGGCCGGCTCGAGAGCCCGCCACGCGGACGGTCGCAGGAGCCTCAGTGGTTGGTGTGTCACTTCGCCGCTTCTACCTGTTCCCCGTGGGCGCCCTCGTCGTGGCCGGCGGGATCCTCGGGCAAATGCGGCCGGTGGAGAGCTTCAGCCTGGTGAAGTGGCTATCTCTCGTGACCGGGGCGATCGTCGCGGCCGTATCGATCCAACTGTCCCGGACGGGAACGCCCTTCCCAGAGCCCCGAACTGCTGTCCGGTCCCGCGGCCACCAGGATGTCCTCTGATGAGGACGGTCCTGCGGTGGATCGTCACAGTGCTCATCGTCGTGCACGGCCTGATCCACCTGCTTGGCGCAGCCAAGGGACTGGGCTGGGCCAAGGTGGCCACACTGCCCGAACCGATCAGCCCTGCGATGGGCGTCGCCTGGTTGACCGCCGCATTGGCGGTCGTGGCGACAGGGGTACTGCTGGCGTTTCGCAGCCGCAGGTGGTGGGTCGTCGGCATCTTCGGCGTGGTCGTTTCCCAGGCCGTGATCTTCACGGCGTGGAACGACGCCAAGATCGGCACGGCGGCCAACATCCTGCTGCTCGCCACCCTGGGATACGGTTTCGCCTCGCGCGGCCCGGCGAGCTACCGCGCCGAGTACCAGCATCGCACCGCGACCGCATTGCGCGAGGCCGCCCCGGGCGCGGCCTCGATGGTGACTGAGGCCGATCTGGCTCACCTCCCGGGCCTCGTCGCGGAGTACGTTCGCCGATCCGGTGCCATCGGTCAGCCGCGGGTCTGGTCCGTGGCCGCTCGGTTCCATGGCCGGATCCGCTCAGGTTCGACGGCTCGGTGGATGACGTACCGCGGCGATCAGGTCAATACCTTCGGGCCCTCGCCCAGCCGGTTCTTCTTCATGGATGCCACGATGTTCGGTCTGCCGGTCGACGTCCTGCACGTCTTCGTCGGCCCGTCGGCCACCATGCGCGTCAAGCTGTGCTCGCTGCTACCGATGGTCAACTCCATGGGACCCGACATGGATCGGGCCGAGACTGTGACCTTGTTCAACGACCTTTGCATCCTGGCCCCCGCGGCGCTGATCGACGCACCAATCGCCTGGCACTCCCTGGATGACAACCGCGTCCGTGGTGAGTTCACCAACGGCCCGCAGACGGTGACGGCCGACCTGACGTTCGAAGACGGCGACCTCGTCGACTTCGTCTCCGACGACCGGCTGAGTGCTTCCCGTGACGGCTCCACCTTCACCGCGCAGCGCTGGTCGACGCCCGTGCGCGACTACCGCATCCTGGGTTCACGACGACTGGCCACCCGCGGGGAGGGCCGCTGGCACAACACCGACTCGCAAGGCCAGTACGCCTACCTCGAGTACAACCTCGACACGATCACGTGCAACCCCGAGACACACCGGCCGACGTGACTCCGGGCGTCGCCAGCAGCCAATGACTCCGTCGGCAACCGACCAGGGCGCCGCCACGGACCCGCGCACACCCACAGCAGTCCCGAAGACCGGCCCGAGCTCGCGCTCCGTCATGCACGTGACCGAGCAACAGCCCTACCAGCTGGTCGATAAGACCGCAGGTCAGAGGCCCCTTCTCCCTTCGGGGAGGGGGGGTCTCTTTCGTCACTGTGGGCGGAGTATGGGCAGACGACGGTGGTGGACGGGGCCGGATCTGGGCGGATGCTCGAACGACTCTTCATGGCCATCGATGGACTGGGGGGCTGAATGATCGTCGTCCGTGGCTTCAGCAGGGAACTGGTCAAGCCGGCGACAGGATCGGCGCTGGTGGACTCGTCGGGCCGCACCGTGCCCGGAAGGTCGTTGTCATGGACCTGATCACCGGATGGTCATGGGAGTGCTATCTCCTGCCGGTTCTGCTCGTCGTGGCGTGGCCGCTGCTGTGGTGGCGGGGCAGCCGCCGGATCCGGTTGTGGTGCGCCGGGCTCACGCCGCTCGGGGCAGTCGCCGCGTTCTTCCTCGGCGGCCTGTTGGTCACGTGGGGACGGAACGGTGTTGCGGTGCCGTGCCACGGCGGTGGTGTGTGCGCCAACGGCAGGGAGCTGGGGGTTGGCAACGATGGCGCCGTGATGGACCTCGGCGTGTTGATCATGATCAACTCGGTGCTGGCCTTCGCCGTTGCGGTGGCCCTCGGGCTCCTGACCCTCGTCGTCGAGCTCGTGCTCTTGGGCGTCAGGGCCCGCAGGCGCACCACCCTGCGCCGGAGCGAGGAGGCACTCCTCAGCGCGGACAGCTGACGTTGATGACTGAGTGCCGGGCTCTCCTCGGAGGTCGCGGACTGGACCGCCGAGGCGACGCTGGTGTCGCAGCCGGCGTCGATGCCTGGTTGGCGCACGGTGTCGGTCGCTGTCAACGTCGGGCGAGAGTGAACCCCATGGCGTCACGACACCAGCAGGTCAGTCGACGTCGACAGCGCTCACGGGAAGGGCGCTCCAGGAACCCGGAGTCTCCTCTACCGTTGCGGAGTCACGTACCTCGTCAGCACGCGACTCGGTCGCGTGGCGGCTGCGCGACGGCGACAGGAAGCCCTCCAACTCCGGCCGTTGGACACCGCCAACGCGTACCTCGGCGCCGTCTCCGAGTGCCGCAGGCACGCTGCCGACACTCAGGACTGGATCCAGAGCTGGAGGGCATCCCGCGAGGCGGTCCACACCGCCGCCGCCGCGATGTCCTGGGATCGACGTGTGGAGTCGATCGCACACAGGGAAGAGGAGAGGGCCGGTGCCGCGGAGCAGTCCCTTGCGCGACATCCATAGGCACCGGTGGCGAGCGCTCGGTGTCCCGGTCCTGTGCGTGACTCTGGCCGCGTGCGGTGCCGACCGCGTCGAGACCGTGGCGCGCGAAGGTGCACTCGATCGGCTGCAAACGAACCTCACCGAGGCGGTCGGTTGCCTGACGTCGGTGGCACCTCAGGTCGATCCGGCCCTCGGGCCGGACGTGTTGCCGAACGTGTTGGCGCCCTGCGGCGATGTCGACGTCCTCAACAAGGATGACGCGTTCATCTGGTCCGACCAGGTCGAGTTCGGCATCGGGGACGGGAGCATCATCGTGTCCGGGACGATCGCAGGCGAACGCGTCACGCTGGGAGTCGTCTCACAAGGCAGCGGAGTGGCCAAGGTGGGGGTAACCGAGGCCCGCGTCCAGCTGGTGACCTGCTGGCAGGTCACGATCGACTCGGGGGCGGGCGCGCTCGAGGACTATGCCGACATCACTTGTAGAGAGTCCGTGCTCAAGCAGCTCTTCCCCACCGACGTGGTGCCACTCTCGGACCTTGAGATCCCGGACACTGCTTCGGCGACGGGCGGGGGAACGTAGGCGGACGGACCCCGTTTCACGCGGCGGTCGAGACGGCGAACCTCAAGAAGTGCCTCGTGGTCTGCTGCACGGGTAGGTGACCCCTGATCGGTGGCGCCGGGGTCAGCTTCGCGAGAAGGTGACACTCCGACGTGCCACGTGCTTGGGCCCGCGGGCGGCGCCGCGATCCGGCGCCGACCGGCTCCCCACGGTGCGAGCCGGAATGCTCCGCGGACCGGTCAGGTCACGCTCGGAACCAGATCGTCAGGTGGATGAGCAGGCCGAGAGTCAGGAGGACTGCAACACCCATCGTCCATGCGCGGCGCCTCGGACTGGCGTCGCGCAGGGCTCGCGAGGCGACTGCCTGACCGAGGAGCCAACCGGCCGGGTAGATCACGAGACCGAGAGTGTTCAGTCCCATGAGTTCCGGAGCTGGCAAGTCCGCTTGGAGCGCTGACCTGTAGGCGTCCACGAGTCCGACCGCGTCCGACGATGTCGCCATGGTGCCTGTCGCGTGCCAGGCGATGAAGACGCTGAAGAGGAACGCGATCCCAGAGATTCCGTTGAGCAGCCATTCGGTCGGGGTGGGCCAGAGGCGTCGGACCCCGCTCGGTCGACCCTCGTGCACCCCGGGCTGCCGCGAGGCGCGGATCTCGCGCGCGTACTCAGCGGGGTCGACGCTGGGGGGATCGATTCCGATCTCGTCGAGGTGTTCTCGCAGGTCCCGTCGGATCTGGCGACGTTCCCGCCACGGCAGGTCAAGGAGGCGCGTGTCCACCTCCGAGAGGTAGCGCTCCGTGCTGCTTGGGCGCAGATTCCCGATCATCGCTGCTCATCCTTCGTCCTGTCGATCCGGATCCCCGCCATGGCGCGAACGAGTGCGTCCCACTCGACGGTCGCGTGCTCCAACGCCGTGCGGCCGCTGTCGGTGAGTCGGTAGTACCTCCGTGCGGCACCGGAGGGAGACGCGATCAGTTCCGATGTGAGCTTTCCGCCCGCTTCGAGACGCCGCAGAACTCCGTACACGGACGGGTCGGCGACGTCCGGGAAGCCCGACGATCGAAGTGTGGCGAGCAGCTCGAAGCCGTAGGTCGTCTCGTGGGAGACGACCTCCAGGACGGCGAGCTCCAACGCTCCGCGCATCAGCTCGACACTTGCCATGCACATATCTTACATGCTGTACTCTCCAGCACATCGATCTATCTCAGACAGAGTACCTGGGGAGCGAGAGCACATGAACCAGAAGATGGTCGCCCTGCTGATAGCGGGGGCGTGCCTCACCTTGACCGCCTGTGGTGACGACGGCGTGGCAAGCCAGATCAGCCACTACGACCCGGCAGAGGTACAGATGCTCAGGGATCAGGCCAAGGTCGCGGGGATTGCCGCCGACGACAAGCTCATCTTGAGCACCCTGCGGAATCGCGATGACTGCCGGACCATTCGCAAGGGCCTCACCTCTCTGGCCCAGGGGGTCGCTCCCGCGGAGGTAGCGACATCTCTGCGAGTCCTTGTGAGCGGGAACCGGTCGCGGGGACAGGCAGATCAGGCGGACTACTACGAGCAGGTGATTGACGAGCTCACCCTCGGCGACAGCTCGAACCTTCAGGAGTACCTGGCGAACAACTGTGCGGACGTGAAGTGATGCGGCGTGCGGGCTTGCTGCGAGTCGGGGTGGCCGTGGCTCTCGCTGCGGCGATCGTCGCGATCGCCACAGCCAGGTCGCACACCGGCGCCACGCCCGCGCCCGGAGCCCGCACGGTGTCGACGGCCGAGGTTCGGCACTTCACCAAGGTCGTGACCCTGGCCGGCAGCATACGAACCCGACCAGCTGTCACGGTGCAGGCTGCCGTCGGCACCGTCTGGTCGAAGGAGGCTGGTGCGCCCGTCACCAAGGGAGAGGCCATCGGCGCCGCGCCCGGTGGCGCAGGCAATGGCTCGGCATCAGACCTTGCAGATCAGGTCGCCCAAGCACGTGCCGATCTCAAGACCGCCAAGGAGCTGGCCGCGCTGGATGTCGCTGAAGCCAGGAACGCGCTTGCCGCTGCGGTACCGGAGCAGCGCGCACAACTCCAGATCGCGTATCAGCGGGTGCAGATCACGACCGAGCGGACCATCCGAGATGGTGAAGCACAGGTGGCGCGCCTGCAGAACCAGGCCGCAGCTGGGGAAGGCGTCGTCGTGGCACCCGCAGACGGGACTCTCATCCTGCCGAACGCGCCGGACGGGACTGCTTCCGTTCAGCCACCGGGCTACCAGGTCGCCGCCACGGTCGATCCTCTGCTGATGTACGACCTGGCTGGCGTCCTCGCTGCCGGGTCGCCGTCAGCGCAGGTCACCATCAGCAGCCGCGGTCTGGACTTCGCATGCTCGCAACTGCACTCGCAGACATCCGCCGGTAGTTCGAACGACGCGGGACCCACGATGTCCCTGGTCTGCGATGTTCCCGCGACCACGACGGTCTATGCGCAGACTCCCGTGACGATGGCCGTGACCGTCGTCGACCTCACGGACGCGCTCCTCATCCCGGTGACCACGGTGAGGACCAGCGTCAACGGCAGAGGTGTGGTCATGCTCGAAGGCGCGAACGGCCAGGAGACCAGCCGCACGGTCGCTCTCGGAGCAACTGACGGACTGGTCGTTCAGGTGCTCGACGGCCTCACAGCCGGAGACCGCGTCCTGGATCAGACCGGCGTGCAGGCGTCGAGCGGCGGGCAGCTGCAGAAATGACCGGTGCCGCTCTCTGCCTCGACCATTGCGCCCACGCGTTCCCTCAACCTGACGGCACGTTCAAGACAGTGCTGCGAGACATGTCCCTCGAGGTTGACCCGGGTGAGTCCGTCGCGATCATTGGTCGGTCCGGCTCGGGAAAGTCCACGCTTCTGACCATCCTCGGGCTGCTCCGACCGATCCAAGCAGGCTCGTACCTCGTCGACGGCGAGGACACCCGGGACTTCTCCGAGGCGGCACTCGCGAACCTCCGATCTGAGACTTTCGGCTTCATCTTCCAGGACTTCCTGCTCATGGCTCGCCACAGTGTTCGCACCAACATCGAACTGCCACTGACGACGCGTGGCACGGACCTATGGCGTGACCGCCGGGCGCGGGTCGATCAGCTCCTCGAGCAAGTCGGACTCGGCGGGTTGGATGGTGTCCGGCCGAACATGCTCTCCGGAGGGGAACAACAACGCGTCGCCATCGCCCGGTCCCTCGCGCACCGTCCTCGCGTCGTCCTGGCCGACGAGCCAACCGGCTCACTGGACCCGGCCACGGCCGACGTGGTGATCCAGACCCTCCTGCAGGCTGCTCGAACCGAAGGAGTGACCCTCCTGGTCGTCACGCACGACCCTCAGATCGCCTCTCGCATGGACCGAGTCGCGCGCATCGAGGACGGCTGCGCCGTCGGACCGCGCCCCGTGAGTGTGGAACGACGCCCGTGATCCCTCCACTGCGCCTGCTCGGTCTCGTCTGGGCCGAGATCCGAGCGAACAGAACCCGGACCGCCGGCATGGTCGCCTGCATCGCCATCGCGGTGACCACCTTCACGTTGGTGGTCCAGCTGTCCATGACTGCGCGCGAAGGGGTCGCGGATACTGTCGAGCGCACCCAAGGGAGCCTCGGAACGATCCGCGTCACCGCCTCGGGAGCGGCCGGCCACGCCATCCTCGCTGCCACATCGCCCATCCCTGGTGGACCGTCGTCGGGGCGGATCATGGGCCTCTTCGACGCAGATCTTGGCGTGGGCGGAGCTCCCACAACGGCGAGGCTCGCCGCCGCGGACCCCGGCGTGAGTGACGTCCTGCCAATCCGGATGAAGTACGGGAGGTGGCTTACGCCAGAAGACGGCCAGCTGCTCGCGCTGGTCGCGGTGCTGACATCGACGACGGCTCGCGATCTGTCCTCGCATGCCCACCTGCCTGAAGCGGCACTGCTCGGCCGCGACATCACCGTCGAAGGACCTCAGCCAGTGATCGTTCACGTCGTCGGCGTGCTCGATGACTGCCCGCTACAACGATTCCAGTCCAGCCCCAACACCGTGTTCGTTCCCTTCCAACCGAGCCAGCCCGGCGCTGCGCTGAGCATCGCGTCGGACATTGCCGCTCGGAGTGTTCCCACACACGTGCAGATGTACCTATCCGCGCCGAGCGACCCCGACGCTGCCCAGTCATCTGCGAGGACCACCGTCGCGACTCGGCTTCAATCCATGGGGGCACCCCGCCCCACGGTCGAGGCCGAACGGATCGACACCGCCGACAGCTTCACTGGGGCGACACGAGCGCTTGCGCTGATCCTGACTGTGATCGGCGGGATCTGTCTGATTGTCGGAGCAACCGGGGTGACCACTGTCAGTCTGATGTCTGTTCGAGAACGTACGAAGGAGCTGGCACTGCGGCGGGCCACAGGAGCCCGCCCGGGAATGCTCTTCGCACTCGTGCTTGCCGAGAACATGGCTGTGCTGACGCTCGGCGGCGTCTTCGGTGTTGTCACGGCTGCCGCGCTCGCCGCTCTCGCCAACGCACCGTGGGCTCCGAGCCTGGGCGGGTTCACCATTGCGCCGCTGTCCCTCTCCACGGCCGCGATCGCCGAGGCTGCCTCCATCTTGGTCGGCGTCGGCGCGGGACTGCTGCCCGCGTGGAAGGCTCGTCGGCTCCCCGTCATTGAGGCGCTGCGACTATGACCTGCCCAGGCCCGGAGCAGTACCTGCGATCCCGGCGGTCCGGATGATCTCCTCGGTTCAGCACCTGATGTCATTCGTCGCGGTCGCCGAGACCGGCACGATCGCAGAGGCGGGAGCAGTACTCAACTACTCTCCGTCGACGATCATCCTGCACGTTCAAGCCCTTGAGAGAGATCTGGATCTCCGGCTCCTCGAGCGTAGTGGCCGGACGCTGGACCTCACCACCGCAGGTCAGCGGCTCGTGGTGCCGGCGCGGTTGAGTCTGCTCTCGATTGAGGTCTTGCAGGACATCGCTCGCAGCTGTCGTGTCAACCCGCTCCATCGTCGGACCGCTGGCGGCCAGGGATCGTAGCAGTGACGCGCGTTCCACGGAGGAACACCCCAGGCACTCACGGCGGTTGCCTTGGGCCGCGACCGAGAGTCGGCAGCATCGGGGGCGCAGAGCCGAAGGTGATGCGTACGGACCGGCACTCTCGGCCGCGCGTGTCACCAACAGACGATCGAGCAGAAGGAGAACGAGAGATGAAGCGCATGATTGCCATCGTCGGCACCGCTGTCGTTGCGACAGCGACCTTCGCAGGCGGGACCGCCTTTGCGGCCACGGCTTCCTGGTCCGGCACCGTTGACAGTGGCGGGACCACGAAGGTCTTCGACACCCAGCGCACGTCGAGCCAGCTCGTCCAGGAGAAGGCGACGACCGCCCCTGGGGATGTCGGCATCGCACTCGTCGGCTGCACCAACATCACGACGATCAGCGCCGACCAGCGGCACACCGCCGGCGGCTCCTACAAGACCTACTCCAACAGCGCAAACAAGTGCTTCCGACACCAGATTCACCGATGGAACGGTGCAGACACGAACGGTTGGCTCCCCGGCAACGGAGTCACCGACATCGCCGGATCAGTCGTCTGGTGACGTGGGTCGCCGTCGTGTTTGGGATGCGACCGCGCCCCAGACACGACGGCGAGCTGCCCCTGGTTCTGGTGGACGTCCGGGCCGCGGGACGTGGATCGACTGATCGCCGGTCACGTCGTGCCCGACCGGTGCGGTCCGTTCATCCAGTGACAAGCGCGCGGGGTATGCAGATGCCCAGGTACGGGCCGCTGAGTTGCGGAGATGCTCCACGCCGAAGATGGCGAGCGCCACCCTCGATGATCCCCCACTACTAGAAAGACAGCAGGTCAGAGGTCCTATCGCGCTTCGGAGTCATCCGATCTCCCGTGGCCGCCAACGCCTTCCGCTGCGACTTGTCCGTGGCGTCGCACGACGAGCTGGCCGCCGGGACCGGCTCGATCGCCCTCGGCACCGATCTTGCGTCCCGCTGGCACCGGGTCGACGGCTGGGGCCACCTCATCGGGGACCTCGGGTCGGGTGCCTGGATCGGGGCGCGTGGGCTGCAGGTCGGGGCGCGTGGGCTGCAGGTCGGGGCAGCAGCCGCCGACGGACGCGACCCCGCCGGCGCCGCTCTGCGTGACGCCCTGGCGGCGCGACTCGGGCCGCCCATCGGGTGGCCTGCGGCGATCTACCAGCGCGCCGACCGTACGGGGGTGCTCGCGGACCTCTCGCGCGTGGTGCAGGACTGTGCGCGTGCGGGCGACGGCGCTGCGCACGCGATCCTCCGGCCGCATCGGGTCGATCCCGACGGCGCCGCTCACCACGCTGACCGCGCAGTGCCGGGGCGTCCAGCGAGGTCAGCGTGTCCTCCGACTTGTTTGGGCGATCGCCCAGGGCTATCGTCCAAGGGGTTCGTACGGAACCGCCGACGCGAGAAGAGACGCACGATGACCCTGCCTGTCCTGACCACCCTGACCGCTGCCCTGCTGGTCTGGGAGACGCTGCTCCTGATCCCGATGGTTCCCGGCAAGCTGATCGACACGCGCGACTTCGCCCCGCTCCCGCGGTGGCAGTACAACGGATTCAACGTCTTCCTGACCTCCCTGGGGCTCGTGAGCCTTGCGGCAGCCGGGTTCGCGATGGCAGGGGCGCGGTGGACGTTCGTCGCGGCGATCGTGCTGGGTCTGCTCTACGTCGCCGTCTTCGCCGCCGACCTCGGGGAGGTCTTCCCTGTCGTTCCCGACCCGATCCCGGTTCAGCTGCTCGTGCTCGAGGCGATCTCGCTGGCCTCGGCAGGCGTGTTGGTGGTCGTCGCGATCACGGGCGCCCGCTTGTGACCGGCGGGCCCGAGCGCCCGGCGCCCCGCGACAAGCTCATCGCCGCAGCCGGCGAGCTGATTGGCGAGATCGGCTGGGGGAGTGTCAGCACCCGTCGGGTCGCCGAACGGGCGGGGCTGAACCCGGGACTCGTCCACTACCACTTCGCCGGCATCGACGAGCTCCGGCGGGTGGCGGCGATCCGCGGGGTCCGCGAGTTCTTCCAGGGGCCGATCGAGGAGGCGCTGGGGCATGCCGAGCCCAGCGTCGCGATCGCCGCACTGCTCGACGCGCTGTCCCCTGCCGAACCCCGCGACTCCCGGCTCCTCCTGCTCTACGAGTCGCTCGTCGCGGCCAGCCGCGATGACGCGCTGCGCGCCGAGATCGCGGCCCCGCTCGCCGAGCTCCGGCAGCTGCTGGCCGCATGGCTGACCGACCGGGCGGTGACCGACCCGGAGGCGACCGCGGTGACGATGACGGCCGCGATCGACGGGTACCTCCTTCAGCGATCGCTCGATCCGACGCTCGAGCCCGGACCGCTCATCGCCGGCCTCAGCAGGCTGCTGAGCTAGGCCATGTCTCTCATCTGCGTGTCCGGGTGAGGAAGGCGGCGAGGATGACTGCGGCTCGGTAGCTGGTGGCCGGAACCTGCGGGTGCTAGGTCAGGGCGACGGTGACCCCGCCGCGGGGCGTACAGCGGGGTACCAGCGACGGGGCGGTCGGGCCGAGCGGGCGCCGCGGGTTCGTGCCGCGTCACTCGGCGTTGTCGCGCACGTGCAGACCGATGAGCTGGCCGGGGGCGCGGGTGTGGTCGACGTCCCATGCTCCGTCGGCGGTGGGGATCCAGTAGCCGTTGTCCAGGGCCCAGTGCCACCAGCCGATGCGTTCGGTCAGGGAGATGGTGGCGCCGAGGCCTCCGACGACGCCATAGCTTCCGGTCGGTGAGTTCGGGGCGTCGGGGTCCCTGCAGTCCATGACCACCGGTGAGTCGTTGTGGAACAGCATCACGTACTGCCGGTCGAACATGGAGGTGAGGTAGATCGAGTCCGCGCCGCCCAGGACCGGGTCGTCGAACGCCTCCTCGTCCCACGTCAGCTCGTGCTGGTGGGCGGAGCGTTGCAGCGAGGACCGCAGCCCGCAGAACGCCTTGTACGGCGTCAGGCTGGGCACGCGCCAGTCGTCCTCGTAGTTGAGCCGGTCCCCGTCGTGCCACATCCACAGCGCGGCGGCGTCCTGGCTGAGGCGGACCCCGAACTCGGCGCTGATCTGGTCGACCTGCTGCTGGGTGAGCCCGGGTCGCAGCCGGTCGACGACCGGCACGCCGAGGCCACGCAGACGCTCTTCGAAACCCGTCAGCGCCTGCGTGACCTCGACCGCCGTCATTCCGACATCCTCCTCAGTTCCCGTTGCAGATCGCCAGCGTCGAGACCGATGGTGCTTCCTTCGGTACCGGGACCCACAAGAACGCCTTGCCCTCGGTGATGTGGCAAGCCTGGAGGAACATGCTGTATTTCGTTCCCTGTGCCGAGTTCTGGACTGAGTCGATTGCCTTCAGCGACGGTCGAGGGACCGCGAGCCCGCCACCTTGGAGCGTGCTGTAGAGCGGGAACTCGTCACAAGCCTGTCCGGTCACCTTGGCCTGGCAGATCGCGTCGGTGTCCTTCCAACCTGGGGTCGACGGGTTGTTGGCACGTGCCCGGTAGTTCTGCTGAACCCACGCCGGGTTGATGGTGAGTGCTTCGATGTCGTGATCGGTGGCTTCCTTGACGTCGGCCTGACCGGACAGGAACACGGGCTTGGTGGAGCACTCCTGGTAGGGGTCCGCCCCGCTCATCGCATTCGCGACAGCCTCCAGGCACTGCCGGGTGGCGATCGCTGCGGTCTGGGCGTCGACCTGGTTCTCGGCCATGATCCGTTGCGATGCTCTGACCACCTTCCAGACCTCGTCGGGGACCGTTGGCGGCACAGGTCGCGGCGTGGTTGGGCCTTCCGGGGTGCCCACCCACGTCGGGGTGGACGCCGGCTGGGAACCATCGCCGACGAACTCCAGGGCGATCATCGCCACCACGGCCTGACCACCGGCCTTCAGCATGGCTGCGAGCACGGTGCGCATCGTGGCTCCCGTCATCGAGGCCGCCGCGTCGCACGCCAAGGTCTCGTCAGTCGCTGTCGATTCCGCCTGGTGGCTGCCCGGCATGAAGACCGACGCGGCACACACGTCCTGGGTCAACACCCCACCACTGACCAGCGCCTGTGCCAGTGCCTCGATGTCGATCTGCTGGCCCACATCCCTGATGACCACCCCCGCCGCACTCGCGGCGACCGGTGGTTGAGGCGTTGAGACACCCACCGACCCCGGGCTCACACCGCCGATCGCCTCGCCAGACGTGTAGGTGTACTCACGGGCCCCGGAGTGAGTGTCCTGGCCCACGGCCCACCACGCCTCACCATCACCCTCGATGACGATCTGCACCGCGGTAGACGACCCCGGCTGCCACCCCCAGTCCGCCAACGCGCTCGCGGTGATGTTCGTGTACAGCCCGTCACCGTCGAAGGCCGCGTAGGACTCCATCGCGGTGACCAGGTTCCGCATGCTCGACGCGGTCACACTGTCGTACGGCGAGAACGCCGACGCCGGGACCGCAGCCCCGAGCAACATCATCGCCGCGCCGCCAATCGCGCCAACGATCGACCTGAATCTCATGGAATGCCCCCTGACACCCGGGGCGAGCAGGTCCGGCGGTCAGCGACTCTCGCCCCCGCCGGTCGCCGACTGCGCCGACGCTACCGCGCACAGGCAACGCACAGGCCAACTCCAGCCGAACTCCCTCGAACGGCCTAGCTTGCGCGCGACGTCCGCGGTCACTGGTCGCGACCCCGGACCGTCCCGCTCAGAGCGGAGCCGGGGCCTTCAGCGTCTCGGCGATGTGGTCTGCGGCCAGCCAGCCCGACGTCAGCGCGAAGCCGCAGCCGGCGCCGGGAACGGTGAGGGTGTACGACTCGCCGAACAGTCCGCCGGCGTCGCAACCGACCGAGTACAGGCCGGGGATCGGCTGCTCGTCCGCGCCGATGACCTGCATGTTGTCGTTGATCCTGATGCCACCCATCGTGATGATGACGGCGGGCTCCATCCTGAGTGCGTAGAACGGGGCCTTCTCGACGGGGAAGAGGAACTTGGGCTTGTAGAACTTCGTGTCGCGTCCGGTGTGGCACAGCGTGTTGTACTCGGCCACCTCGACCGTCAGCACATCCGGGTCGACGCCCATCGCACGCGCGAGCTCGTCGAGCGTGTCGCCGCGGAACACCTGCTCGCCTGCCTCGACGTCGCCGGCCAGCTCGGTGGGCAGGTTCGTCAGCGGTGTGCCCGTGACGATGAACTCACCGAGGCCGACCTCGCAGCCGTCGGTGACGAGGTGATCGATCTGCGCCGAGTCGAGGATCGTCCACGCGTAGCCGTCCGGCAGGCCGGCCAGCACGTCACCGGCATCTCCGGAGTTCAGGCCGACGATCTCGTCGGTGAAGCGGCGCCCCGCGGAGTCGAGCCACAGGTAGGGCTGCACCCCGGCGCACGTCGTGTGGGACACGATCGTCTTGCCTCGCATCAGCGGGATGATCAACGACGTGCCGATCGAGCGGAACGCCTGGGCGCCGACGCCGAACATCATCGTGAGCCCGTCGCCGGTGTTGCCGGGGCTCCCGATGCACGCCATCGTGCGTGCCGTGGCGTATCCCGTGTAGTGGGCGAACATCTCCGGGTTGCCCGCGAACCCACCGGTCCCCACGACCACCGCGCCGGCCCCGAGCCGGACCGGTTGACCGTCGGCGTCCTTCGCAGTGACACCCGCGACGCGCCCTTCGGCCATGACGATGCTCTCGACGGCGGTCTGGAGGAAGATGTCGACACCGAGCTGGCGGGCTTGCGCGGTGAGGACCTCGATCACGCGGGCGATCTGCCCCTCGGGGATGTGCCAGGTGTAGATCTCGTTCGGTGCGTCGACGGCGACCACCTTGACCGCCTCGTACACGATTCCCATGTCGCGGAGCATCTCGACCGTCTTGTCGGCGTTGTCGACGTACCGCGAGACGACGGCCGGGTCGGCCCGCCAGTGCGAGTAGTCGACGAGGGCGTCGAAGCCGTCCTGCTTCGTGACGTTGATGCCGCGCTTGGCCTGCTCGTCGGACCCGAAGGCCGCGTGCCCCTCGGCGAAGGCCGAGCATCCGCCGAGAATGGGCATCTTCTCGATCAGCGCGACGCTCAGGCCGTTCCGCGCCGCCTGCACGGCGGCCGACAGCCCGGAGCCACCCCCACCGACGACCACGACGTCGTAGCTGGCATCGAGCGCGTCGGGGACGAGCGAAGCGGTGAGGTCGGACATGACTGACTCCTGTCTCGTGGTGACGGGACGCACGCCCGTCGAGAGCCTCGACGAGAGCGGGGACGTCGTCGTCGTCGCGCGCTCCGTCACCGCCAGTCTTGCGACGTGCGCGAACGGTCCGGTAGCACCGTGCGGCTACATCGGGATGGCCGAACGGCCACCTCGGCGTGGCTTTCCGGCCCGGTCCGACTCGCCCCGGCCGTGGAGCCGGTGCGCGGTCCGCGTCAGTCGACGATGCCCGAGCGGACGCTGTAGACGGCGACCTGGACGCGGTTCTTCATGTGCAGCTTCGTCATGACTCGGCCGAGGTGCTTCTTGACCGTCCCCTCGCTGAGGCCCAGCTCGGCGGCGATCTCGTCGTTCGACAACCCCTCGACCAGGAGCCGCAGGACGTCGCGCTCGCGGGGGCAGAGATGGTCGGCGTCCCGAGACGGCACTCCGACGACCGGTGCCATGCCGAACTCGGCCAGGACCTTCGCCGCGATGGCGCTCGACAGAGCCGTCTCGCCGCGCATGACACCGGCGAGGTAGTCGCGCAGCCGCTCAGGAGGTTCGTTCTTGCTCAGGTAGCCGTGGGCGCCGGACCGCAGGGCGAGGAACACGTCCTCGCCGAGGTTCGACATGGTCAGCATCACGACGCGGACGCCCGCGTCCTCCGCGGTGATGCGGCGGGCCGCCTCGACCCCGCCGATGCCCGGCATCCGTACGTCCAGGAGCACGAGGTCGGGTCTCAACCGCCGCGCGAGCCGGACCGCGTCCTCGCCGTCGCAGGCGAGACCCGCCACCGTGAACTCGTCCCAGCGCTCGATGAGGGCCCCCATCCCCTCCCGGAACAGGGCGTGGTCGTCGACGACGAGCACCGACGTGGGCGCCGTGCCGGGCATGCTGGTGTCGGGCATGCTGGTGTCGGACATGCTCACGCCCCCCTGCCGACCGGGAAGGCGCCGAGCCACTCGCCCGTCAGGGGCGCATCGGCCACGACGACGGTGCCCCCGCCGTCGGAGCGGCCGATCAGCAGCGACCCGTCGACCTGCTCCATCCGCTCCCGCATGATGCTCAGTCCGAGGCGTGAGTCGGGCACGGTCTCCGGGTCGAACCCGTTGCCGTCGTCCTCGACCTCCAGCCGGATCCTGGTCCGGGCGGACAGCAGCCGAACCGTGACGTGGGACGCCGCAGCGTGCAGGTGGGCGTTGGACAACGACTCCTGGAGCACCCGCAGGAGCTGGGCCGCCAGGGGGAGAGGGACGGCGTCCACACCGTCCGGGTCCGGGCACTCGAAGGCCGTCGGGATCCCCAGCTCCTGCTCGAAGTGCTCCAGATGGGTGCGGACCTGCGCGGCGAACGAGCCGTCGACCAGCTGGGCGTCGGCCCGCAGACCGAGCATCTCGTGCCTCAGGCTGCGGCGGAGATCCGTGACCGCGTCGTCCAGACGCGCCAACGCTCCGCCGATCTCCACACCCTTCTCGGCATCCAGACGGATCGCCGCCACGTTCAGGCCGATCCCCGCGGCGCGCTGCGACAGGTCGTCGTGCAGCTCGTCACTGAGTCGCCGTCGCTCCTCGAGAGCACCCAGCTCGCGCTCGCGGTCCAGCACCTGCCAGCGGTACAGCGCACTGCCGAGGATGCGGCCGGCCGCAGCCAGGAACTCGTCCTCCGGGCTCCGGAGCACGAACTCCGAGTCGAAGCACAGCAGGACCGCGCCCAGGTGACGTCCGTCCGCGTGCAGCGGCACCACGACACCCCACTCGCCGAACCACTCCTTGAAGCTGTCGGGCTGAGCGATCCACGACTCGTCGTCGAGGTGGTCGGCCGCTGAGACGGGCCACTCCTGCGGGTTGACCCAGGGCGAGCGCACGTGGCCCGCCGCCGACAGCGTCGCGTACTCCTCCGACAGGAACGCCTCGTCGTCGTCGTCCGCGACGAGCTCGAGGCGCGTCCCCGTCGACTCGAGCAGGTAGGTCGGCGCGAGCCGGGCGCCGAGCGTCGTGCGGAGGATCTCGACCGCAGCGAGATAGGACTCTCGGCGTGCGTCGGACCAGTTCAGCGTGTCATTGATCCGCACGAGCTCCGAGAGGTACGAGCAACCCTCGTCCATGGCCGGAGCATAGTCCGCGGACGTCGTCGCGGTCGGGGGTATGGAGCGGGCGGTCGCGGAGGCGATGAGTTCCGGTCGCAGGGGCGTCGGCTCCGAGTCGACCTCGACCCGGGTGGGCGCGCCCGGCCTGACGTCGGGCACGGGTCGTGGTCACGTCCGGCCGGAGTGTGCCTCGAAGTGAGGTCGGGGTCGCGCGCTCGCCGCGGAGAGAGTCGAGGGGGAACGGTCAGGACGGGGGTCGCTCGGACATTACTGGGGTGTGAGGGATGAGAGATGACGACGGCAGAGGGTGCGCGCTTCTCCGGGCTGTGGGACCTGTACGCCCACCGGGTGATGGCGTACGCGTCGCGGCACGTCGATCCCGACAGCGTGCAGGACGTCGTCTCCGAGACGTTCCTGGTTGCCTGGCGTCGACTCGCCGACGTCCCGGGTGACCCGCTGCCGTGGTTGCTGGTCGTGGCCCGCAACACGATCAGCAACCGCCGGCGGTCGTTGTATCGGGCGCGGGTCGTCGAGCTGGAGATGGCCCGATTGGCGCGTGTGGCTCGCCCCGCAGATGGAGCGGATGTCCCGGCGGTGGCTCGCGCGGAGGTGCTGCGCGCGCTGGGGACGCTGACGACGACCGAGCGCGAGGCGGTGTTCCTGACCGCGTGGGACGGGCTGGACGCCGCCGCGGGGGCCCAGGTCGCGGGCTGCTCGGTGGACGCGTTCGCGAAGCGACTGTCCCGGGCACGGGCGCGGTTGAGCGTACAGAGCGACGAAGACGACGACAGTGAGCCGAGGATCAGGAGCGTGCGATGAGTGGCATCGATGGATGGGCTGTCCTCGAGGCGATGGCCCCGGAGGTGGGGATCGACGCGCCGGAGCTTCGGCGTGCTCGCGCCGACCTCGACAGGCGCATCGGCATCCCCGTGCGGAAAGTGCACCGGCGACGGTGGCTCGCGACGGCCGGTGTCGCCGCTGCGGCGTCCGTTGTCCTGGTGGCTTGGCCGAACGGTGCGCCGGATGCGTTCGCATCCTGGGTCCCGACGCCGGTGCCGGCGACACAACCGCAGGTCGACGCAGCGCAGGCCCAGTGCGACGGGGCCCTGGTGGGCTCCACCGCGCAGATCGGCGAGAGTCAGCGCTGGTCGGGGGTGCGCCAGCCGAACGCGCCGTCGTCGATGGCGGTGCTGGCGCGAAGATTCCCGGTGCTGTCCGAGCAGCGGGGGGCCTTCACCTTCGTCCTGAGCGCGAACGCCAGCTGGCTGGTCGGATGCCTGGCTGCCCCGACTGTCTCCGGGGTGCTGACCGAGGCGAACACGGTCGAGAGGTCGTCGCAGCCGGCGGCCCCGGCCGATGACCAGATCGATCTCTTGGGGGCGTCTGACGAGGGCGACAACGCAGGGAACTCGGCGGCGTTGGCCTACGGGCGGGCGGGCGCGAACGTGGCAGCGGTGGACGTGATCCTCAGCTCGGGACCGGTCGTTCATGCGACGGTCAGCCAGGGCTACTGGTCGGCGTGGTGGCCGTCCACCGGGCGGGGCCTGCCGGACGCCCGGGTCCGCCTGGTGCTGGGGGACGGCACCAGTCGTGATCTGGGGGAACTGAGCGAGCTGAGCGCACGATCGGTGGGGTCGTCGTGATCGTGGGGCCTGGTGCCGAGGTCACGTTCGCTGGCATCTGAGAGTGGCTCGGCACCTACAGCCTCATCGGCCGACGAGAAGGTCGTCGAGACGCTCGTCCGCAAGGCGAACAAGGAGAGCTGACGCGCGCGCCCGGTCGTCGCCACCGGGCGCGAGCATCCGACCCCGGCCGGCGCGTCCACCGGGGCGCTCGGGCTCACGCCGCCAGGGTGCCGGCGAAGACCTGCCAGGCCAGGGCGGACTTGGCCAGGAAGCTCAGCACGATGTAGGCGCGCTCGCCGACCAGGTAGTCCGCGAACCGTCGGACCGGGCGGTACTGCAGCCACTGCACCAGCGCGAAGACGTTGAAGAACACGAACAGCGACACGATGATGGCGTAGACGAACCCCGGTGGCTGCGCGGCGGACGTCGACCCGGGTGCGGCGACGTAGATGACGATCGCCGCCCACGGGACCACCCCGGCGATGCACCCGAAGATGAACGGCAGCCACCCGCCGTCCCCGGGCTGGTGGTAGGTCTCCTGCAGCCAGCCGAACAGGATCATCGACGCGTTCACGCCGGCGATGGCCAGCAGGGCCGCGATGTCCGTGATCCCGCACAGCTGGGCGATCACGACGATCATCAGCGAGCTCGACAGCGAGTACTCGACCCACCGGAAGACGTTGCGCTGGTGGGCCAAGCCATCGAGGTAACGCTCAAACATGCCCGGTGCGCTGACCAGCAGGTGGAACAGGGCCGAGAGCAGCAGGAACCCTGCCACGGCACCGGCTACCGGCAGGTCGAGCACGGTGACCGTCTCACCGGTTGAGCCGGGCGGCCCCACCAGGTAGCTCCCCGTCACGGGCAGCGTGAACCCGTTGGCCAGCGCCAGCACGGCTGCGGCGCTCGCCGCGTGCACCAGGGCGGCGAGCAGGTTGGCCCGATGCAGCGCGCGAGCACGGTCGGCGGAGACGGGGACGACGGGGAGCGGCGCGGTTTGGCTCGGTGAGGACACCGGGGCCTCCTTCCGGCAGGATCCCAGTGAACCGGGTTTCGCTGGTCCTGTCGCGCCGACGCCGGGGCGGGCGCCTGCATTCGTCCCGCGCATCCGAGCAGATGCGGCGGTGCAGCCTCACGGAGCAGTGCCCGCGGCGACAGCCGGGGGAGTCGGGGCTAGCGTCGTCACTGGCGGGGTAACAACCGTCGCCCCGCATCGGACGGGAGGTTGACCATGTCGATCGTGCGGCGTGAGAGGACCGATTTGCCGGACGCGTTCCGGCGCTTCTTCGACACCGACTGGGACAAGCCGTGGCTCCGGGTCGAGGAGTTCGTCGAGGACGAGGCGCTGGTCGTGCGGGCCGAGCTGCCTGACATCGACCCGGACAAGGATGTCGAGCTCTCGGTGGTGGACGGCGTCCTGCACATCCGGGCGGAACGCGAGGAGAAGTCCGAGCACAAGGGGAAGGACTCCTACCGGTCGGAGTTCCGGTACGGCTCGTTCTCCCGGGACGTCCCGCTCCCGGCGGGCTCGTCCGAGAAGGACGTGACGGCCACCTATCGGGACGGTGTCCTGGAGATCCGGGTGCCGATGGCGCAGGCGCCGGCGTCCGAGGCGGTGAAGATCCCCGTCCAGCGCGGCTGACGGTGAGGGGCGCGGTGGGCGTCCGCTGTTTGTCGCCCCCGCGCCGGTGGCAGCTCACGCTGGGCACCACGGGCGACGGGCAGCCGCCCACGCTCGCGGCCTCGCAGGTCAACCCGAGAGGGCCGGCGTGCGTCAGGTGCGGACGACGAGCACCGGGCACGGCGCGTGGAGGATGACGGTGTGGCTGACCGACCCGAGCAGCATGCGGGCGACCCCGTGCAGTCCGCGGCTTCCCACGACCAGGAGCCGGGCGTCCTGCGCCGCGTGGAGGAGCGCCCGCGCGGGCTGGTCCTGGACCAGGTGCCGGTTGACGACGAGATCCGGGTAGCGGTCGCCGAGCCCGGCGAGCGACTCGGCCAGCACGACCCGTTCGGCCTGCTCGATCCGCTCGTCGTAGGAGCCCGGGAGGGCGGTCGACGACGGGTAGGACATCGGGACGTGCCAGGCGTGCACCACGGTGAGCTCCTGACCGAGCCGGTCGGCCTCGGCCGCTGCCTCGGCGACGGCCGCGACCGAGTCGGGCGAGCCATCGGCTCCGACGACCACACCCGCTCCGTGGTGCCCGTGACCCTGAGGCACCACGAGAACCGGGCAGTGCGACCCGGCGACGATCTGGTAGCTGAGCGACCCGGCGAAGACCTCCTCGATCGTGCCGAGCGGATGGGACCCCACGACGACAAGCGCCGCGTGCTCCGACGCCTCGGTCACCGCTCTGCCCGGAGTGTGTCGGGACAGCGTCCCGCGCACGGTGAGATCGGGCGCGACCGCCAGCGCGCGGTCGATCTCGCCCCGCAGAAGGGCCTCGGCGTCCTGATTGACCGCGTCGTCGTACTGGTCGTCCGGCACCCCGGTCGCGTGGACGACCTCCAGCTCGTCGCGTCGGGCCGAGGCCGCCTCGGCTGCCCAGACCAGAGCGTCGCGGCTCGAGTCCGTTCCCTCGACCCCGACGACAACAGTGCGTGTCATGACCTCGTCCTCTCCGTGCGTCTGCCCGAGACCGTCTGCACCTGGGGCCGCTGTCGGCGTTGACCTCGGCGAACACCGTGCAGGTGTGCTGTGTCTGCCACTGTCCACCGAGGAGGGCTCACCGGCCAGCGGAGATCGACGGCGACCGGTGGCGCCCCACCCGCCCCGCGGGGGACTTGACTCCCGGAGTGTCGGCTCAGGTTCTCGACCTGAGCCGAGGCGCTGCGGCCCGGAGCTCTGCGAGTGACCGGTTCCCCGACATCGGACCGCGCTGCCCCACGGCCAGCGCGCCGGCGACGTTGGCGTAGCGCAGCGCCTCGGACGCGTCCGTCCCCCCGAGGTAGAGGGCGAGGAACGTCCCGCCGAAGCAGTCCCCGGCCCCGGTCGGGTCGACCGTGTCGACCAGGAGGCCCGGCACGCTCGACTCGCCGTGGCCGGGGAGGAAGAGGCTCGCCCCGTTCGCACCGCGCTTGAGGACGACGACCTCGGCCGCACCGGCCGTCAGCCGGGCCGCGCACGCGGCGTCGCTCTCCTCGCCGAGGAGGGCCTGCAGCTCGCCCTCGCTGGCCAGGACGATCTGGGCGGCTCCGAGGAACCGCCGCAGAGCCGTGACGTACTCCTCGTGGGTGAGCATCTCGCGTCGGAGGTTCGGGTCGAACGAGACCCGGATGCCACGGGCGGCGGCGCCGTCGACGACCTCGGCGATGGCGTCGACGGCTGCCGCGCTGAAGGCGCTGCTGCCCATGACGTGGACGCAGTCCACACCGTCGAGACCGGCGTCGAGGTCGTCCAGACGGAACCTGCCCGACGCCGTCTCGGCGACGTGGAAGATGAACGACCGGGACCCGGTGCTCGAGTACCGCACGAACGCGACGCCGGTCGTCCCGTCCTCGTCGACGCGCACGTGGTCGAGGCCTACCCCGCTCGCACGCAGGCGCGCGAGGCAGGCCTCGCCGAACTCGTCGGCGCCGACCGTGCCGACGATCGACACGTCAGCCCCGCACAGGGCCGCCTGATCGGCCAGGATCGCGGGCGCCCCTGACGGGAATGGCCCGATCCAGTGGCCCGGCTCGCGTCTCGACTGGTCGACCTGCTCGGCGACCATCTCCACGAGGATCTCGCCGATGCACAGCAGCGTCGCCACGGCGTCACCCTATGCCGAGATCTGCACCCGGAGGGCAGGGGGCAGCAGGTCGCCGTGCGCCTCGACCATCGCGTTGCACAGGTCCCAGATCTGCTCGACGGTGAGGCTCGCCGACGTGTTCGCGTCGATCATCGCCGCCTGTCGCAGGAGGCGCGGCTCCCCGCGGACGGCCGCGGCGACCGTCAGCATGCCCGTGCCGACGTACGCGGCGTTGAGGGCGGAGAGCTGGAGGGGCAGCGCACCGACGGCCTGCGGGTGGATGCCGTCGGCGTCCACCACGGCGGGGACCTCAGCGGTGAACGTCTCCGGCAGCCCGTCGATCAGCCCGGCGTTGGGCACGTTCGCGACGATCGTGCGAGGGGTCCCGGTGACGATGCTGTGGATGATCTGCGGCGCGTACTCCTGAGCGTCGTGCTCCCGCTCGCCGATGTCCTCGCCTGCCTGCACCTTGCGTCGCGTCTCCTCGTACTCCGCGACGTTCTCACGGGAGATCCCGAGGTAGTCGCCGACCGGGATCCGCAGCCGCTCGATCTCGGAGTCGGAGTGCATGTACCAGGGGAGGTACTCGGCGGAGTGCTCGCTGGACTCCGTCGGGAAGTACCCGAGGCGGCGGTACATGTCGACGCGCACCCGGCGGCGGAGCTCGGGGTCCGCCGCGATGCGCTCGTCCAGACGCGGGTACAGGTCGACACCCTCGTGCTCCCAGCGGAGGATCCACGCCTGGTGGTTGACCCCGGCGCTCAGGTAGCTGACCTCGTCGAAGGACACGCCGACGATGTCGCACAGGCCGCGCACGGTCCAGTAGACCGAGTGGCACAGACCGACGACCTTCAGCTGCGGCGCGACGGCGTGCAGGTAGGCGACGTTCATCGCCATCGGGTTCGTGTAGTTGAGGAGCCACGCGTCGGGGCAGATCTCGAGCATGTCCTGCGCGATCGCGGCCAGGACGGGGAAGGTGCGCAGCGCGCGGAAGATGCCGCCGATGCCCACGGTGTCGCCGATGGTCTGGCGGAGACCGAAGCGGGCGGGGACCTCGAAGTCGACCTCCGTCGCGGGGTACCCGCCGACCTGGATCGAGTTGATGACGAAGTCGGCGCCCTCGAGGGCCTGCCGCCGGTCGAGGTGCGACGTGATCACGGGTGCCGCCCCCTGGTGGTCGGCGGTGCTGCGGGCGATGCCCTCGGCCGTGGCCAGCCGGTCGGCGTCGATGTCGTGCAGGCGGATCGTCAGGTCCGGGATGTCGCCGAAGGCCAAGAGGTCCGCGAGCAGGTCGCGGGTGAAGACAACACTTCCGGCACCGAGGAACGTGATCGTGGTCATGCGCTCATGCTGCCCGAGAGTGCGCAGTTCTGCAAGAGTCGCGCAGAACTGCTCACTCTGCCTGGGTGAGGGGGCCGGCTACACCACGTGGATCCGGACCCCGCTCTCGCCCAGCTCGCGCAGGTGCTCGGGGTCGGCGCCCGTGTCGGTGACGATGTCGTTGATCTGCGACAGCGCCACGATGCGCGCGAAGGTCACCTTCCCGATCTTGGAGCTGTCGGCGATGACGACGCTGCGGCGGGACCGCTCGAGGAAGTTCCGGTCCGTCTGGGCCTCCATCTCGTGGTACGTGGTGCACCCCTCCTGCGCCGAGAGGCCGTCGACACCGATGAACGCGATGTCGAGGTGGTAGTTGTCGAGCATCATCTCCGCCGCAGGACCGACCATCTCGTAGGAGGGCCGGGCGACGCCGCCGATGACGACCAGCGTGATCTGCGGGCGAGTGGCCAGTTCAGCAGCGATGTTGATGGCGTTGGTGACCACCGTGATGCCTCGCCGGTCGGCCAGCGCACGGGCGACCTCCGTGGCGGTGGACCCGCCGGTCAGGCCGACGACGGCGCCGTCCTCGACGAGGGACGCGGCCGCCCGGCCGATGCGCTGCTTCTCGGCCTGGTTGCGCGTCGCCTTGATCCCGACCGAGAGCTCCTGGCCGACGTCCCCGACGACGGCACCGCCGTGCGTCCGGAGCAGCAGGTGACTGGCGCTCAGGGACTGCAGGTCGCGGCGGATCGTCGCGCCGGACACCCCCAGGGATGCCGCCAGCTGCGCGACGTCGACACTGCCCGTCTCCGCCGCTCGTTCGAGGATGGCTGCCATTCGGTCTGCTCTGCGCACGATGTGATCGTATGGCACGCATCCGGAGTGCGCAAATGAACGGCGCGCCGCGCCTTTCTGATCACTTCGCGGCCAGATTGGCCCTCAGCATTGACGCTCAGCCGCACTGGCTCTAGCGTCTGCCGAAAGTGCGCAGGTTGTCATCGTCGATGACCGGCTTCTGCGCAAGTGATCAGATGCGCGCCGACCTGGCGCGTATGGACCAGCCCATAGGAGGGCCAAGGACCATGAAGAGAACGCCACCACGCATGACCCGGCACGGGGTCGCCGGACTTGCCGGGCTCACGGCCATCGCCCTTCTCGCCACCGGCTGCAGCTCCGGTGGTGGAAGCACCACCCCATCCGGGGGCTCGACCGCCACGTCAGGGGTCACGATCACCGTGGCGCTCCCGGCGGACACTGCGCCCCCGGCCGCCGCTCTGACCGCGTTCACGGATCAGACCGGCATCAAGGTCGACTGGGTCATCTCGGACTGGGACAGCCTCCAGACGAAGATCTCCGCCGCCGCGACCGCGAACACGTACTTCGCCGACGTGACGAACGTCGACTGGTCCCGGGTGGGCCAGCTGGGCAAGCTCAAGTGGTTCCAGCCCCTCGAGAAGTACCTCGACGTCAACGCGCTCAAGGCGGACATGCCGCAGCTCGGCTCGTTCACCCTGGACGGGCACCTCATCGGCGTGCCGTACGACTCGTCCTACATGGTCACCACGGTCAACACCGAGCTGTTCGCCAAGGCAGGCATCACCACGATGCCCACCACGATGGACGAGTACACGAACGACCTGAAGCAGATCAAGGCCAAGGGCGTCGTCGAGTTCCCGCTCAACATCCCGTTCGCGGCGGCCGAGGGCCTGTCGACGTACTGGTACGAGACGACCAACGCGTTCGGCGGCACGGTGCTCGACGCCAAGGGCAAGCCGCAGTTCACCGATCCCAGCTCGCCCGGCTACAAGGCGGCCCAGTGGATGGTCGACGCGATCAAGAACGGCCTCGTGCCGCCCGGGAACATCAACGTCAACGACGGTCAGGGCGAGCAGACGCTCATGGCGCAGGGGATGGCCGCCAGCACGCTGTCCGACTACTCCGGTCTGATCAACAGCCTCTACAACGTCACGGACAGCTCCAAGGTCGTCGGCAAGATCCAGTACCTGCCCACACCGGGCGTCGACGGTCCGGCCGGCAACCTGTCCAACCCGGACGGGATGGGCATCCCGACGCAGGCGAAGTACCCGGCGGCGGCCGCGAAGTTCATCGAGTGGTTCAACTCCGCCTCGACGCAGGAGGACTTCGCCGGACTCAACGGCCAGGACAAGGTGTGGGGCTCGTCCTTCATCCCCTCGCGTGTCAGCGTCGTCGAGAAGCTGGCCCAGGCGGGGAGCCTCGCCGACGGCGAACACCTGGCCGCGATGCTCAAGACCGCCTCGCCGGTGTTCCCGCAGGGTGCACCCACCTGGTACCCGACCTTCTCCAACGCCGTGTACACCAACCTGCACGCCGCGGCGACCGGGTCGATGAGTGTCGCTGACGCCATCAGCGCCATCGCTGCAGTCGCGAACCAGCAAGCGAGCAACGGCTGATGTCCGCCCCGCGGAGGTCGGCACGGCCGGCACCGCGGGCGGACGACGCCAGGCGTGGCGTGGTGGTCGAGGTCGATCGCTCCGGCGTGACGACCTCGGCCCCACGCCCGCCTCGGCGGCGCTTCGATGCGCTGCCCTACGTGCTCGTCGCCCCGGTGGCGATCTTCATCGTGGGCCTTGCCCTCGTCCCGGCCGCGTTCACGATCATCGAGTCGTTCTTCACCGTCGACGCGCTCGACCCGCCCACCCGCTTCGCCGGGTTCGGGAACTTCGTCGAGCTCTTCCACAACCACGCGGTGGTGAACAGCCTCGGCAACACGGCGTTCTACGTCGTCATCGGCGTCACGCTCTCGACGATCCTCGGCATCGCGATGGCGGTGCTCCTGCAGCACCCCTTCCGCGGACGCGGGGTGGTCATCGCGATCCTCATCCTGCCGTGGGCACTGCCCGGCGTGGTCGAGGGCATCCTGTGGTCGGGCATCTTCGACCCGAACTCCGGCCTCATCAACGGCCTCGTCGCCACGTTCCACCTCGGTGCCGGCAACGGCGTGCTGCTCGGTCAGAACCGGCTGCTGACGCTTGCGCTCATCGAGCTCGTCCAGGTCTGGCAGATCACGCCGCTGTCGACGGTGCTGATCTTCGCGTCGCTCCAGCTGATCCCGGGGGAGATCTACGAGGCCGCCGTGGTCGACGGTGCGAACCAGTGGCGCAGCTTCACCTCGATCACGCTGCCCCTGGCTCGACCGGGGATCGCCGTGGCCATGGTCGAGGCGGTCATCGCGACCGTGAACATCTTCGATCAGCCGTACGTGCTGAACGGCGCGGCCTCCACCGGGGCCTCGGTGACGATGGAGACCTACTTCGTCAGCTTCCAGAACCTCAACTTCGGCCAGGGGTATGCCCTCTCGCTGCTCGTGGCCCTGGTGACCGTCGCCCTCTCCGTCGTCGTCGTCCGATTCGTCTACCGGAAGGTCGAACTGTGAGCGCCCGCCGTCACCCGCTGCGACCAGTCGCACTCGGTCTCGTCATCCTCTGGTCGATCGTGCCGATCTACTGGGCGACCAAGTCGGCCCTCCAGACCGAGAGCGCCGCACGTTCACGCCCCGTCGAGTACGTCCCGCTGCACCCCACCCTCGACAACTTCCGGACCCTGCTCTCCGGGGACGGCGGCGTGGCCGTCGGTATACGTCACTCGATGATCAACATCGTCATCGAGTGCGCCGCGGCGACGGGCGTCACGGTGACGCTCGCTGCTCTCGCGGCCTACGCCTTCGCGAGGTTCACCTTCCGTGGGCGCAACGTCCTCTTCTACGCCGTCCTCGCCACGCTGGCGTTCCCGCCGTACACGACGCTCATCCCGCTGTACCGGATCATGAGCGCGTTCAGCCTGGTCAACACCTACACGGGCATCGTCCTGGTGTACGTCTCGGGCTTCCTGCCCCTGGCCGTCTGGGTGCTCCACAACTACTTCGCCAGCATCCCGACGAGCATCGAAGAAGCCGGTCGCATCGACGGCGCCAGCCGCATGCAGGTGTTCTGGCACCTGGTGCTGCCGCTGGCCGTCCCCGGGATCATCTCGGTCGCCCTCATCACGTTCCTGTTCGGGTGGGCCCAGTTCCTCTTCCCCCTGGTGCTCTCGACCGACCTGTCGACCCAGCCGCTCACGGTCATCATCGCGGCGCTCCAGGGCAAGCACACCGTTCCCTCGACGCTCATGAGCGCAGCCGGGCTCCTGGCCATCGCGGTGCCGGCCGTGATCGCCCTGAGCTTCAACCGGTACATCGTGAACGGGCTCCTGGCGGGGAGCACCAAGTGACGGCCCTCGGCCTTCGAGGCCTCAGAACCCGCTCGATCGACCGCACCGGCGACCGACAGCCCGCCGGGGCAGCCATGGAAGGAGAAGCAGCATGAGGGACGCTCTCGAGGACGTCCTGGCCCGGCACCGCGCGGGCCAGGGCGTCGGAATCACCTCGGTCTGCTCCGCCAACCCGCTCGTGATCCGGGCCGCGTGCGACCACGCCGTCGCCGACGACGCCGCGGTCCTCATCGAGGCGACGAGCAACCAGGTCGACCAGTTCGGCGGGTACACCGGGATGCGTCCCGCGGACTTCCGGGACCTGGTCCACGGCATCGCCGCGGACGCCGGTCTGCCGCGGGAACGTGTCGTCCTCGGCGGGGACCACCTGGGCCCCAACGTGTGGCGATCGATGCCCGCCGACCAGGCGATGAGCCACGCGGAGGACCTCGTCCGGGAGTACGTCGAGGCCGGCTTCACGAAGATCCACCTGGACTGCAGCATGGCCTGCGTCGACGACCAGCTCCCCCTGACCGACGAGGTGGTCGCCCAGCGCGCCGCACGCCTCGCACGGGCAGCCGAGGAGGCGGCGGTACGCACGTTCGGCCGCAGCACGCTGCAGTACGTCATCGGCACCGAGGTACCGGTGCCCGGCGGCGCCCACGAGGAGATCACCGCGCTCACACCCACCTCACCGGACGCCGCGCAGGCCACCGTCGAGGCGCACCGCGTCGCGTTCGCCGCCGCGGGGATCGACGAGGCGTGGTCCCGCATCGCCGCCCTGGTCGTCCAGCCCGGCGTGGAGTTCGACGCGCTCCGGGTGATCGACTACGACCGCCCGCGCGCCCAGGCGCTGAGCCGGACGATCGAGGGCCGGCCGCTGGTCTTCGAGGCCCATTCCACCGACTACCAGACGACGACCAACCTCGCGGCTCTCGTCCAGGACCACTGGGCGATCCTCAAGGTCGGCCCGGGCCTGACGTTCGCGCTGCGGGAGGCGCTCTTCGCGCTCGCGGCCATCGAGGCCGAGATCGTGCCCGCGGGTGAGTGCTCGCGGCTCCCGGAGGTCGTCGACGACGTCATGGTGCACCGGCCCGAGTGGTGGCAGGGCTACTACGAGGGCGACGAGACCGCTCAGCGCGTCGCGCGGAGGTACAGCTACTCCGACCGGCTGCGCTACTACTGGCCGGACCCCCGGGTGGAGGCCGCCGTCGAGCGGCTGATGAGCAACCTGCGCGCTGTCCCGCCGCCGTTGCCGCTGATCAGCGCGCACCTGCCCGCTCAGTACGAGCGTGTCCGCTCCGGCGTCCTCGCCCCCGAGCCGACCGCCCTGGCGCTGGACCACGTCCGTGACGTCCTTCGCGCCTACTCGACCGCCTGCACACCCGAACCGTCAAGGAGCCAGTCATGACCACGACCTCGCGCACCACCGCATCCGAGGGCGACCGCGTCGCCGTCGAGCGGTCGGCCCACCTCACCGACCCCCGGGCCGGGGCGACGGGTCGCGAGATCGCCCACCAGCCGACGATGTGGCGGCGGGTCGCCGCCGACGTCACCGCGCGGCAGGACGAGGTGCAGAGGTTCCTCGGGCCGCTGCTCGCTCTCGACGACCTGCGCATCGTGCTGACGGGCGCAGGCACGTCCGCCTTCGTCGGCGAGATCCTCGCGCCGGCGCTGACCCGCCAGCTGCGTCGCCGGGTGGACGCGGTCCCGACGACCGACATCGTCTCCAACCCCCAGGAGGTCTTCGCGGAGAACCTCCCGACGCTGCTTGTCTCGTTCGCCCGTTCGGGGGACAGCCCGGAGAGCGTCGCGGCGACGGTCCTCGCCGACAGGTCGCTGGACTCGGTCCACCACCTCATCGTCACGTGCAACCCTGAGGGCGAGCTCGCGCGGGTCCACGGGACGGACGAGCGTTCGCTCGTCCTTCTCATGCCCCCGGAGACCAACGACGAAGGCTTCGCGATGACCTCGAGCTTCACCTCGATGGTGCTGGCGACCTGGCTGGTGCTGAACGCCGGCGAGCAGGACGTCGCGATGGTCGAACGCGTGGCGGAGGCCGGCGCGACGGTGCTGCGGGAGCGTGCCGACACCGTGGCCGAGCTCGCGTCGCGCGGCTACAAGCGGGTCGTCTACCTCGGGAGCGGATCACTCACCGGCCTGGCGCGCGAGTCTGCGCTCAAGGTCCTCGAGCTCAGTGCCGGGGACGTCGTCAGCTACTTCGACTCCTCGCTGGGGTTCCGGCACGGGCCGAAGTCCGTGGTCGACGGGGCGAGCCTCGCGATCGTCTACCTGTCGACCGATCCGTACACCCGTCAGTACGACGAGGACATCGCCGTCGAGCTGGGCGACCAGATGGGCAAGGAGAACGTGATCGTCCTCGGGTCGAGGCCGAGCGAGCGCCTCGACTCCGTGTGGACGCTCCCCGGGGTCGAGGACGCCCCGGACGTCCTCGTGGCACTGCCGTTCGTGCTGGTGGCGCAGCTGTTCGCGCTCGGCGCGTCCCTGGCGCTCGGGCTCACCCCGGACACCCCGTCGCCGTCGGGGCAGGTCAACCGCGTGGTCAAGGGCGTGACGGTGCACCCCTACGACGGGAGATAGCCGTGTTCCTCGGGGTCGACGGCGGGGGGACCAAGACCGCCCTGTGCGTCGTGACGGAGGAGGGTCTCGTCGCGGCGAGGATCGAGGCGCCGAGCTGCTACTACCTCGGCAAGCGCGAGGGACTGGCGCTGACCGCGCGGGTGCTGCGCGACGGCGTGGCCGAGGTGTGCGAACGCGCCGGGATCACCCCCGCCGAGGTCGCGCACGGCTTCTTCGGTCTTCCCGCCTACGGCGAGGTGAGCGCCGACCTCCCCGCCCTCGACGCCGCTGCGCGCGCCGCGCTCGGGCACGACCGCGTCGATTGCGGCAACGACATGGTGGCCGGGTGGGCCGGGTCGCTCGGGGCCCTCGACGGCATCAACGTCGTCAGCGGCACCGGGTCGATCTGCTACGGAGAGCGCGCCGGGGAGCGGGTGAGGGTCGGGGGTTGGGGCGAGCTGTTCGGCGACGAGGGCTCCGGGCACTGGATCGGCATGCGGGGCCTCCAGGCGTTCTCCCAGATGAGCGACGGGCGCCTGGACGCGGGTCCGCTCCTCGAGCTCATGCGTGAGCGCCTCGGGCTGGCCGCCGACCTCGACCTCGTCGCGGTGACCCTCCTGCGGTGGCGGCGTGATCGCCGTCGCGTCGCCGCACTGTCCACGCTGGTCGCGGAGGCGGCGGACCGCGGGGACGAGCAGGCACGCACGATCCTCGAGGAGGCGGCAGCGGAGCTGGTGTCCCTCGTCGACACCGCCAGGCGTCGGCTCGGCTTCACGGAGTCGGAGCCGGTTCCGGTCTCCTCCTCGGGCGGGGTGTTCTCCGCACCGGTGGTGAAGGACACGTTCGTCCGGCTCCTCGCGCGGGCCAGCGTGGACTGGGAGTTCCGTGAACCCCTCTACCCGCCCGTCGTGGGCGCGGCCCTGTATGCGGCCAGGCTCTCTGGCGCGCCGCTCACGCCGGCCGCACTGGCACGTCTCCGGGAGCAGCTCGCGGCCACCGGCTCCGACGCGCCGACGGCGACCGGCGGCGTTCGGCGACGCGGATCGGCCGGTGTCGCCTCGTGAGACCGGTGTGGCTCTACCGACCGTCGGACGGTCGTGGCGGTACCCCGCCCGCCGGGCCTGGGAGAGTGGAGACGTGATGAACCGAGCGGCGGTCGACGTCGTGCGCCAGGCCCGCGACGCCGGACGGGGGATCGGCGCGTTCAACGTGGTGCTGCTCGAGCACGCGGAGGCGATCGTCGCCGGTGCGGAACGCGCCGGTCGGCCGGTGATCCTGCAGATCAGTCAGAACTGCGTCGCCTACCACGGCGCGTTCGAGCCGATCGGGCTGGCCACGTTGAGCATCGCGCGGCGCGCCACCGTCCCGGTCGCGGTCCACCTCGATCATGCGGAGGACGTCGCCCTCGTGCACGAGGCCGTGGCCGCGGGGGCGCACAGCGTCATGTACGACGGCTCGCGCCTTCCCTACGACGAGAACGTCGCGGTCACGCGAGCCGTCGTCGAGCACTGCCACGAGCGCGGCGTCGTGGTGGAGGCCGAGCTGGGCGAGGTGGGAGGCAAGGACGGCGTGCACGCTCCCGGCGTCCGCACGGACCCCGTCGAGGCGGCGGCGTTCGTCGCCGCCACCGGCGTGGACTCCCTCGCGGTCGCCGTCGGCACCTCGCATGCGATGACCGAACGCGTCGCACGTGTGGACGTGGACCTCATCGCGTCGCTCGCGGATGCGCTCGACGTTCCTCTGGTCCTGCACGGGTCGTCCGGACTCTCGGACGCCGAGCTGCGCCGCGCAGTGACCGCGGGCATGACCAAGATCAACATCTCGACGCACCTCAACGTGCTGTTCACCGACGCGGTGCGCGAGGTGCTCGAGGCACCGCGACCACCGGTCGACCCCCGGCGGTACGTCGCAGCGGGTCGCGAGGCGGTTGCGGCTGAGGTCGAGCGAATCCTGCGGCTCCTCGCGAACGACTGACGGGTCGACGGTGCCCGCGGACGCGCACCGCTGTGCGGGTGGTGCGGGTGAGCACCACGGCGACGGTCATCAGGATCACGGTGTCGGTGATGGCCCTCGACGGAGGTCCAGGTTCCACGCCGCGGTCCTAGGCCGCCGAGAGGCGGGCGAGGACCGCAGCGGACAGCGCGGCAACGGTGGTGCCGGAACGTTCGACGGTCGCGGACACGAATGCGTCGTCCAGGCGTAGCAGTCCGAGCAACAGATGACCTGGCTCGATGCGTTTGTGGTGGAGCTCGCGGGCGACGCGCAGCGCCTGCTCGAGCGACCGCTTCGCGTCCGGCGTGAACCGAGGTCCGCGTCCGCGGCCCGACGAGGCACGACGATCCGGCGCGGACTCGAGCGCGCCGGGCCCGAATGTCTGCTCGACGGCCTCGCGGACTCCGTCGTAGTCGATGCCGAGGGCGCGCAGCGCGGCAGGGTCGATCTGCCCGGGGTGCGGTTCCTCGCCGTGCGGCAGGGCCTGCCTGATGAAGGTGCTGGTGATGCCGGCATCGCGGAGCGGCCGTCCGGCCGTCTCCTCGCGCGCGTCGGCGCAGCCATACAGCAGGTGACCGACGTCGAGATGTCGCGAGCCGAGCTCGACGGCCACCTCTTGGGCCTCGGCGAGGACGGCGCGGGACGGTTCGGTGAAGTGCTCGAACATGGTCAGTGGCCTTTCGAGGTGTCGACGACGGCGCGGACGCCGTGCTTCTGGTGGACGGCCTGTTTGGAGACGCCGAGCTCGGCGGCGATCTGCGCCCACGACCACCCCTGGTCCCGCGCGCGGTCGACCTGCAGCGATTCCAGCTGCTCGGCGAGCTGCCGCAGCGAGGCGACGGCACGGAGTCCGATGGCAGGGTCGCCGCTAGCGGCGCTGTGCGCGAGAGCGTCTGACGTCATGACGGCAGGCTAGCTTGACGAGCAATCACCGTCAAGAAAAATTGACGGTCAGTGGAACGGGCCATCTACAGGGCCCGCGGGTGCCGCTGCGAGGGGGCGTGGGCCATGCGGGCGTGCAGCTCCCGGATGATCGTGAGCCCTGGACCCGATGCGAGCAGGCCGGGGCCGAGCGGGTCCGACGCGTTCTCGCCGACGGGAGGCAGGGATCGCAGGGCGGCGTCGAATGCTCCGAGAACCCGCTCCGCGCAGTCGGCCGACGACGCGGCGATGCGCCGTGGATCGGCCTCGCTGAGCGTCTGCGGAGTTCCCATCGGTGTCGTCTCCTGACGGTCGGGTGACCCCGTGGAGGTGATGTCGCGACGGTCCACCGTGGCCAGGTCCGGATGGGACTCCGCATCCACCACGGCGTGGTGTCAACCGGGCTGGACGGCTACGGACGACGCAGTGAGCAGATCGCGCGGATCGAACCGTCGCTTGCCGCTTCACGATTGCCGACCAACGATTGCCCAGGGCATTGCGTTCGACACTGTATGCGCATACACTCGGTCGACGATGACGTCAGATATCACCGCGCCGGCATGTCCGGAACTGTCGACGACGACACGAAGGATCATCTGAACCATGAAGAATCAGCGACATGCGAAGCCGCGCGTCATCGACAAACATTCTCAGCCACGCCGGCGACGTCGATTCAGGAGGACAATAGCGTCCGTCGTGGGCGCGGGAGCGATGGTGGTCGGGGGGCTGGCGCTGCCGAACGTCGCGAGTGCGAGGTACGTGAATGACGCATCCCACTCGCGGCTGACTGATGAGCAGAGAGCGACCCTGCTCGGCATCGCGAAGGACACGTGGACGTTCTTCGAGAATGACGTCGACCCGGTCACTCACCTGCCGCTCGACAACATCGGGCCGGGTCCGACGCGGGGTGCCTACACCTCCGCCGCCAACATCGGCGTCTACCTCGAGTCGGTGGTGGCGGCGAACGACCTCAAGCTCATCAGTCGGTCCGAGGCGCGTTCGCTGATATCGGCGACTCTCACGACGGTCGGCACGATGCAGCGGGATCACGGGTTCCTTCACCAGTGGTACAGCACCGCCACCGGGCACGCGATTCTCAACCCGGGCGACGTCGACTGCTCGACGCAGACCACTCCCGCTCAGGACAACTGTTCCTTCCTCTCCGCCGTGGACAACGGATGGTACGCCGCAGGCCTCCTGGTCGTTCGGTCGGCGCTGCCGGAGCTGAGGCCCATGGTGAACGCGCTGATCGCACCGATGGATTTCTCCATCTTCTATGACGACCGGGCGCAGACGAGCTGCAACACCAACCCGGACGTCCCGGGGAACCAGCCGACGGGCCAGATGTACGGAGGCTATTACACGGGCCAGGGCCCGGCCGGTTACCACAATGGTGCGTTGTACAGCGATCCGCGCATCGCGATGTACGTGGGCATGGGCCTGCACCAGATGCCGGGTGACGTCTGGTGGCGCACCTGGCGCACGCTTCCGCCGAAACAATGCGCCACCGATCCGGACTTCTCCTGGCAGGGCCAGATTCCCGCCGGGTACTGGACGACGATCAGCGATCCACAGACCGGCAAGCCGTTCCGAGTCTGGGAGGGGCACTACACGTACCCGGGCACGACCCTCAGGTTCATCCCGACCTGGGGTGGCGGCATGTTCGAGGGCCTCATGGCGAATGAGATCGTGCCCGAGACCACGTGGGGACCTCGCGGGTTCGGTCTGGCCGATGTCCGGCTCGCTCAGGTTCAGATGAGGTACGCGACCGAGCAGCTCAAGTTGCCGGTGTGGGGGATGTCGCCCTCGAGCACCGCGGACGACACCGGCGACTACGGCATCTTCGGCGCCGTCGGCCAGGCCTTCGGCCCGGGCAACGCGCTGTCGCAGTGCGGTGCAGGCTGTGCGAACAGTGCAACCGAGACGACGGTGACGCCGCACGCCTCCTTCCTCGCCCTTGGCGTGATCCCGCACGAGGCGTACGCGAACATCGAGAGGCTGCGCACCCTCTACCCGGACGTGTACAGCGCTGACGGCGGGTTCTACGACGCGGTCAACCCGACGACGGGCGCGGTCGGTCACCGGCGGCTCGTGCTCGACCAGTCGATGATCATGATGTCGCTCGACAACGCACTCGAGAACAACGCGCTCCGCAGGCACTTCGCCGCCGACCCCGCCTCGTGGGCGGCTCGCGTCTACCTCGGCGCGGAGACGATGTCGCTTCGTTGATCGACCGCCGGCGCCGCCGAATCGACGGCGCCGGCGGTCGGCGCCGATCCCGATCGCGGAGTGGTGACCGTGGTCCCTCGGCGCGGCGGGGCGGAGGGTGTTGCAGGTGGTCGTCGGTCGCCCGGGCATAGGATCCCGACGTGACACGGAAGCGGGGCTGATGACCAAGGGGCTGCCCACCGTCTACGACGTCGCTGCACGTGCGGGGGTCTCGATCGCCACGGTGTCGCGCGTCTTCAGACGACCTGACGAGGTGACCGAGGCGACCAAGAACGTCGTCCAGTCCGCCGTGCGCGAGCTCGGGTACGTACCGAGCGCGAGCGCGCGCGCACTCGCGGCGCGCCGTTCCGGGGCCATCGGGCTGTGCTTCCCGGACTTCGACGGGATCGACGAGTTCGACCCGCTGCAGTTCTCGACGGGGCCCGTCTCCGTTTCGCTCGACCCCGCTGCCGACTTCGAACCGACCGGCGACCTGTACACGAGCGAGGTGATGCGCGGTACCGAGATCGAGGCCTGGCGACATGGCGTGGCCGTGACGATCGCAGTCGCGCGCGGCTCGCGTGGGCCGGCGATCTTCGAGAACCTCGCGGGCCGGGTTGACGGGATCGTGACGCTCGCGCGCACGATCCCCGACGACCTGCTCGCGCGGATCGCGCGGCGGATCCCGGTCGTCGTGATCGCAGGGCCGCGCGCGGGCGACGAGTACGACCACATCAGCACCGACGGAAGCGCCGGGATGCGGGCCATGACCGAGCACGTGATCACTGTGCACGGCATCACCGACCTGGCCTTCATCGGTGGGCCGTCGGACTCGCCCGATGCCAAGGACCGCTTCGACGGGCACCGCGAGGCGCTGCGCTCCGCCGGTCTGCGCGTACCGCGGGCACCGAAGATGCGGGGTGACTTCACCCGGTCGCAGGGCCGCGCGATCGGCCGCGCCCTGCTCGCCGAGGGGCGCCTGCCGCGTGCGCTCGTGTGCGCGAACGACCAGACGGCGCTGGGCGTCCTCGACGCGCTCTCCCAGGCGGGCGTGCGGGTTCCCGAGGACGTCGTGCTCACGGGTTTCGACGGGATCGACGCGACGCAGCTCTCCATCCCGCGCGTGACGACGGTGCGACAGCCGATGCTCGAGCTGGGGCGCGCCGCGGTGGACACCCTGCTGCGCCGGCTGGGCGAACCCGGGCTGCCTCCCGAGTCGCGCACGTTGCCGGTGCAGATCCTGCTCCGCGAGAGCTGCGGGTGTCTTCCTGCCGCATCCTGAGGCCGACGTCAGCGGGCCCCTGAGGCTCGTGCGCCGGCGGTCCGTCGGGCACACGCGTCCCCCTCGAAGTTGCGCATCTCGAATGTATGCGCATACATTGGGCCGAAGCGCGGAGCACTGCAGCTCGTGCGCCGGAGCGGCGCCTCGCGCGACTCCCGTGACGAAGACGACACAAAGGAGAAGGACGCCATGACACATGGCTCCAGGCGGGCGCCAATGCGCCTGGCCACGATCATCGGGGCAGGCCTTGCGGCCGCCCTCGTGATCAGTGGATGCTCGGCCTCCGTCCAGCCGACGGGCGCCGCCGCGAGCGGTACCGGGTCGCTGCTGCTCGCCGCCGACAACGGCTCACCCACGTTCACGCGCAACTTCAACCCGTTCTCACCGAGCAAGCGCACGACGGCGAACATCATCTACGAACCGCTGTTCGTGATGAACTCGCTCGACGGCAAGCTCGTCCCCTTCTTGGGGACCGGCTACACGCAGCCGGACGCGAAGACGATCGTCGTCGACATCCGCCAGGGCGTGAAGTGGTCCGACGGTCAGGCCTTCAGTGCCGCCGACGTCGTGTTCACCTACGAGCTGCTCAAGAAGTTCCCCGCGCTCGACACGACCGGTGTGTGGCAGCACCTCGCGAGCATCGAGGCCAGCGGCTCGAAGGTCACGATGCACCTCACGGCCGACGACGTCCCGGCCACCGGCATCGTCCTGGAGATCCCGATCGTCTCCCAGCACCTGTGGAAGGACGTGGCCGACCCGGTCACCGCGACGGACGAGAAGCCGGTCGGCACGGGCCCGTACACGCTCGGCACGTTCGGACCGAACGAGTACAAGCTCGAGAAGAACCCCACCTACTGGCAGGCCGACAAGGTCGCCGCGACCGAGCTCGTCCTGCCCGCGTCGAACACGCAGCTCGACGTCGTGAACAACGGCTACGACTGGGCGTACGCCTTCATGTCGGACGTCCAGAACACGTGGGTCAAGGCCGGCAAGGGCAACACGTACTGGTTCCCGCCGGGCGGCACGATCAGCCTGCTGCCGAACCTGACCAAGGCGCCGTACAACGACGTGAACTTCCGCAAGGGTCTGTCAGCGGCGCTCGACCGGAGCGCGATCGCCAACGTCGCCGAAGAGGGGTACGTGCAGGCCGCCGGCCAGTCGGGCCTGCTCCTGCCGAACCAGAAGGCCTGGCTCAACCCCGCCCTTCCGAACGGCGGAGCGATCACGCAGGACACCGCGACCGCGGTCAGCTTCTTCGCGAAGGCCGGGTACACCAAGTCGGGTGACAAGCTCGTCGACTCGAGCGGAAAGCAGCTCGCGGTCACGATCACGACGGCCAACGGGTGGACCGACTGGCTGCGCGGCGTCCAGGAGGTGCAGAAGGAGCTCCAGGCTGTCGGCATCGCGGTGACGATCAACCAGCCGCAACCCGCGGCCTACCAGCAGGCGATCCAGAACGGTGACTTCGACCTCGCCATGGGGTCGTTCGGTGGGACCGGCTCGGTCTACCAGGACTTCAACAACCTGCTGAGCAGCGAGTTCCTCAAGCCCGTCGGCACGAGCACGACCGCGAACTTCCAGCGGTTCTCCGACCCGAAGGTCGACGCTCTGCTCGCCGAGCTCAAGGTGACGATCGACCCTGCCAAGCAGAAGGACATCGCACACCAGCTCGAGCAGACGATGTACGACCAGGTGCCCGTGATCTCCATGTTCTACGGCGGCTTGTGGGGCCTGTTCTCCGACAAGAGCTTCACCAACTGGCCGAGCAAGGACAACCCCTACGCAACGCCGGCGACCTGGGGCAACAACCCGCTGCTCGTCCTGACGAACATCAAGCGCGCCGGTAGCTGATCTCCTGGCCCGTTCGCGGGTGGGACCGCACGTGCGGTCCCACCCGCGAGTCGGTCGCCCTCCTGCCCGGGCCGCCACCCCGGTCCCCGTACCCCACCTCCGACGAAGGCGAGCAGATCGTGCGGTACATCCTGCGCAAGCTCGGTCTGCTGGTCCTCACGGCGTGGGCCGCGATCACCCTGAACTTCCTGCTCCCTCGACTCATGCCGGGTTCGCCGGCCGACGCGGCCCTCGCGAAGCTCTCCCAGGCAGGGCCCGTGAGCCCCGCGACGAGGGCCGCGATCGAGGCCCAGCTCGGCGTGCCGACCGGCAACATCTGGTCCCAGTACATGCAGTACCTGGGCAACGTCGTTCACCTCGACTTCGGGGTCTCCTACACGTTCTTCCCCCAGAGCGTCTCGTCACTCGTGACCTCGGCGCTGCCCTGGACGCTCGTCATGGTCGGCCTCGTCACGATCCTCGCGTTCGTCATCGGGACGCTCGTCGGGGTGCTCGCCGCCTGGAAGCGCGGCACGTGGCTCGATGCGCTGCCCACCCTCAGTGGGACGTTCACCTCGGCGTTCCCGTACTTCTGGACCGCGCTGCTGCTCGTGTTCTTCCTCGGCTACGTGCTGAGGTGGTTCCCGACGTCCGGCGCCTACGGCGCGTCGGCCTCGCCGAACCTCAGCGGCTCGTTCTTCCTCGACGCGGCCTACCACGCGATCCTGCCGGCGCTGACGATCCTCATCACGTCGCTCGGGGGCTGGATCCTCGGGATGCGCAACACCATGATCAACACGCTCGGTGACGACTACGTGACGTTCGCGGAGGCCAACGGCCTGCGAAGCCGCACCGTCGCCCTGCGGTACGCCGCGCGCAACGCGATCCTGCCGAGCCTGACCGGCTTCGGCCTCGCGCTCGGTGGCGTCGTGGGCGGGTCGCTGCTCGTCGAGCGGGTCTTCAACTACCCCGGGGTGGGCTACCTGCTCTACAACGCCGTGACCAACCAGGACTACCCCTTGATGCAAGCCCTGTTCCTGATGATCACCATCAGCGTCCTGATGGCGAACTTCATCGTCGACATCCTGTACGGCTTCCTGGACCCGAGGACACGGCGATGACGACGCAAGCGATGCTTCCCGAACCGACCGGTGGCCCCCGACGCGACATCGGATCGACCGACGTCCCTGCGCTGAAGGGCCCGGCGTCCCCGTGGCGCGTCCTCACCCGGGCCGTCGCGACCATCTGGAGCAACAAGAAGGCTCGCCTCGGGGTCGTGGTCCTCGGCGTCTTCGTCCTGCTCGCGGTGTTCGCGCCGCTCATCGCCCCCTACGGTGCGTCCCAGAACGGCTTCGGGCGCAACGAGCCAGGCAGCGCTGCGCACTGGTTCGGGACGACCGCGGCGGGCGAGGACGTGCTGTCCCAGGTCATCTTCGGCGCGCGGATCTCGGTGGTCGTCGGCTTCCTCGCGGGAGCGCTGTCGACCCTCGTCGCGGTGCTCGTCGGGCTCTCGTGGGGCTACGTCCGCGGGCCGCTCGCCGATGTCATCAACTTCGTCGTCAACCTCTTCCTGGTGATCCCGGGGCTGCCGCTCATGATCGTCGTCGCGGCCTACCTGCAAGGCGGCGGGTTGGCGATGATCATCTTCGTCGTCGTCATCACCGGCTGGGCCTGGGGTGCGCGCGTCCTGCGCTCGCAGACCCAGTCGCTGCGCGGACGTGACTTCGTGACCGCCGCGCAGTTCGCCGGTGAGGGCTCCTGGCGGATCGTCTTCCGCGAGATCCTGCCGAACATGACCTCCCTCATCGCCGGGAGCTTCTTCGGTGCCGCGACCGCCGCGATCCTCGCCGAGGCCGGGCTGTCGTTCCTCGGGATCGGGGACACCACGATGGTGAGCTGGGGCTCGATGCTCTTCTGGGCCCAGAACTCCAACGCGATCCTGACCGGTCAGTGGGTGCTGCTCTTCGCGCCCGGGCTGTGCATCGCGCTGCTCGCGACCTCACTCACCCTCATCAACTTCGGGGTCGACGGACTGTCGAACCCTCGACTGCGGGAAGGAGCGGGTCGATGAGCCTGCTGGAGGTCACCGACCTGTCGGTCGTGTACGAGCCGCGCGGAGCCGAGCCCACCTACGCCGTCTCCGGCGCCACGTTCGCGCTCGAGCGGGGCGAGTTCGTCGGCCTGGTGGGGGAGTCGGGATCCGGGAAGTCCACCCTCGGCTTCGCGATCACGCGCCTGTCCAAGCCCCCCCGCCCGCATCTCGGCGGGGCGCATCCTGTTCGACGGCCGGGACATCGCCGGCCTCGAGCACGAGGAGCTCCGACGTCAGCGCCAAGGCGGGTTCGCGATGGTGCTGCAGTCGGGTATGAACGCCCTCAACCCGGTGCGCTCGATCCGCCACCACTTCGGCGACATCTTCGCGGCGCACGGCCATGTGCCACGTGAGAGTCGGCTCGCCCGGGCTCGCGAGCTCGTCGACAAGGTCGAGCTGCCCGCATCGGTGCTGGACCGTTACCCCGGGGAGCTCTCGGGCGGGATGCGCCAGCGCGTCTCGATCGCGCTCGCGCTCTCGCTCGAACCGCAGCTCATGGTGTTCGACGAGCCGACGACCGCGCTCGACGTGCTCGTCCAGCACGCCGTCATGAACACCATTCGCGAGCTGCAGCGCTCGGAGAACTTCACGGCGCTGCTCGTGAGCCACGACCTCGGCGTCGTGCTCGAGTCGACGTCGCGCGTCATGGTCATGCACGACGGCGTGATCGTCGAGGACGCCCCCGCCGCGCAGATCCTGCACGCACCGCAGCACGAGTACACGCGCATGCTGCTCAGTCACTACGCCGACCCCCGCGCCGAGGTCGTCGAGCTGCCCGGCCTGGCGGTTCGCGGAGGGACGATCGAGACCTCGGGCCGGTCCGTCGCGGCTCCGTCCGGCGGTACCTCGGCCCCGCGACTGGCCCACTCGCCGATCGTCGTCGACGACGTCAGCAAGGTGTACCCGCCGCCGCGCCGCGGCCAGGACCCGGTGACAGCGGTCGACCACGTGTCGTTCACGCTCGAACCCGGCCAGGCGATGGCGCTCGTGGGGGCGAGCGGATCGGGCAAGAGCACGATCGCGAAGCTCATCACCGGGGTCGAGCGGCCCACGTCGGGCAGCGTGCAGTTCGGCGACGCGCGGGTCGAGACGCTCGGTCGCCGCGGCCTGCGTGACCTGCGCCGCGAGATGCAGATGGTCTTCCAGGACCCGTACTCCGCGCTCAACCCGCTGCACACCGTCGAGTACACGCTCACGCGACCCGTGGTGAACTACACCGCGCTGCGCGGCGTCGACGCACGGCGCCGGGTGCTCGAGCTGCTCGACACCGTCGGGCTGACCCCCGTCGAGCAGTTCGCCGCGAAGCTCCCGCACCAGCTCTCGGGGGGCCAGCGGCAGCGCGTCGTCATCGCCCGGGCGCTCGCGTGCGACCCGCAGGTCCTCATCGCCGACGAGCCCGTCTCGATGCTCGACGTCTCGCTCCGGGCCGGGGTGCTCGCGCTGCTCGACGACCTTCGCCTGCAGTTCGGGGTCTCGATGCTGTACATCACGCACGACCTGCTCTCTGCGCGCCTCGTGACCGACCAGATCATGGTGCTCAACCGCGGGCGCGTCGTGGAGTCGGGCGTGACCGCGCAGGTGCTGCGGTTCCCGCAGGACGCGTACACGGTCGAGCTGCTCGACGCGATCCCGCAGCCGGCCCGGGCCGGAGGTGCCGCATGATGCTGCACTTCCCCGAGGGGTTCCGGTGGGGGTCCGCGACAGCGGCCCACCAGATCGAGGGCAACAACGTCAACACCGACTGGTGGGCGCGTGAGCACGCCCCCGGCACGACGATCGCGGAGCCGAGCGGCGACGCGTGCGACAGCTACCACCGCTTCCGTGAGGACATGCAGATCCTGGCCGACGTCGGACTCGGCACGTACCGGTTCTCACTCGAGTGGGCGCGGATCGAGCCCGAGAAGGGCTTCGTGTCCCGCGCCGAGCTCGACCACTACCGGCGGATGGTCGACACCGCGCGTGAGCTCGGCATCGAGCCGATGGTCACGCTGCACCACTTCACGATCCCGCGCTGGTTCGATGCCGAGGGTGGCTGGTTCGCGCCCGACGCGGTCGACAGGTTCACACGCTTCACCGAGTCCGTGCTGCCCGTGCTCGACGGCGTCGAGCTGATCTGCACGATCAACGAGCCCAACATGGTCGCGATGTTCGCGGGCGACGACTCCGCGCCCACCGAGCCGGCGACGCTGCAGGCATTCGGCCAGCCCGCGCCGAACCCTCGCGTCGCCGACGTGCTGCTCGCCGCCCACCGGTCCGCGCGCGAGGTGCTCGCCGCCGCGGGCCCGTTCCGCTCAGGCTGGACCGTCGCGACGCAGGACTTCCAGCCGGAGCCCGGCTGTGAGGAGCTCACCCGCGCCTACGGCTACCCGCGCGACGCGTGGTTCCTCGAGGCCGCCCGCGGCGACGACTGGGTCGGTGTGCAGGCCTACACGCGGACCAAGATCGGACCCGACGGTCCGCTGCCCATCCCGGCCGACGCGGAGAAGACGCTCACCGGGTGGGAGTACTACCCGCGTGCGCTCGAGGACGGTGTCCGGCTCGCCCACGCGATGGCGCCCGGTGTCCCGGTCTTCGTCACCGAGAACGGCATCGCGACCGCCGACGACTCCCGCCGGATCGCCTACACGCGCGGTGCGCTCACCGGCCTGCACGCGGCGATGGCCGACGGGATCCAGGTCGAGGGATACCTCTACTGGAGCCTGCTCGACAACTACGAGTGGGGCTCGTTCGCGCCGACCTTCGGGCTCGTGGCGGTCGACCGTCGGACCTTCCTGCGTACGGCGAAGCCGAGCAGCCGCTGGCTCGGCGAGGTCGCGCGCGCCAATGCGCTCGAGAGCTCCGCGTGAGCGTCACGACGGTCCGGCTCGCGGGCACCCTCCTCGGCGCGAGCACGCGCATCGAGCTCTCCGCCGCAGGAGACGTCCAGGCGATCCACCACGGCTCCTCGACCCTGGTGAACCAGTACGTCCCCACGCCGCACGACGCGATGGTGGGTGGGGTGTTCCTGCGTCGCCATGAGGCGGACGGGACGGTCGCGTCCGTCGTCCTGGTGGGCGGACGCGCAGACGGCACGTTCACGCTCGACGACCGGTGCGCTCGATGGGCGGGTCGCGCGCTCGGCGCGCAGTACTCCGTGACGCTCACCCTCGACCCCGACGGAGTGTTCTGGGTGTGGCGTGTCGACCTCTCCGCCGCGCCCACCGGAGCAGCTCCCGGACCCGACGACGGCTCGACGTACGACGTCGTCCTCGCGCAGGACGTCGCACTCGCCCCCGAGGCGATGTCCATGAGCAACGAGCCGTACGTGAGCCAGTACGTCGTGCACCACGTGATCGACGCCGAGCAGGCCGGGCCGGTCATCGCCAGCCGCCAGACGATGGCGACCGCCCCCGACCTCCCGCTCGCGCTGACAGCCGTGGTCGAGGGCGCGCAGGCCTACCTCACCGACGGGTTCTCGTTCTACGGTCTCGGTGCGAAGGCCGACGGCCACGCGGCGGCGCTCGACTCCGCGCCCTGGGAGTCGCTGGTCTACCAGTACGAGTTCGCGATGCCGACCCTGCTCGGGCCGCGTCTCGACCTGAGTGCGCCGCGCACCGTGCACGCCGTGACGGCGTTCGTGCCGGACTACCGCGGCGAGCTCGACGACGCGCTGGACGCCGTGCCGCACCTGTTCGACCGCGCCGTCGCGCTCGCCGCCACGACCGCACCGACGGCAGATTCGGCAGAGCCGGCAGACTCGGTCCCGTCGGCACGCTCGGTACGGTCACTGCTCGTCTCGGCCCGACTGCTCGCCGGTCGGGACCTGACCGACGACGAGCTCGTCGGTCTCACGGCGACGCCAGCGACGCCCGTGATGACGGAGATGACGGAGACGACGGAGACGACGGCGGCGGATCCGAGAACCGCGCGCGTGCTGCGTCCCGAGACCGCGTCCGACGGAACGTTGCTCTCCTACTTCACGCCCGAGGCGACCCACGTCGTGAGCCGGGCCAAGGAGCTCCTCGTCGAGCGCGCGCACGGTCACGTGCTCAAGGCCGGCGCCGACGTGACCCCGAACGCCAACGTGCTGTCGGCGACGGCGTACGCGTACGGCGTCTTCGCGTCGCACGTCGTGGTCGGGAACACCTCCGCCAACCGGTTCGTGTCGGTGCAGCGCAACCACCTCAACCTGCTGCGGTCGAGCGGGGTGCGCGTGCTCGCCCGCATCGACGGCGAGTGGCGGCTGCTCGGCGTCCCGTCCGCCCTGGTCATGGACCTCGGCGGCCTGCACTGGGTCTACGCGACCGAGGCAGGTCGCATCGACGTGCGGACGATCGTGCTGTCCGACGCGCGGGGCCTCGAGCTGCGCGTCGAGACCGAGCAGGCGCTCGACCTGCTGGTGACCGTCGACGTCGAGCTCGGCGCCGGCCGCTGGTCCGCGACGAGCGAGCTCGACGGCCGCGCACTCGCGTTCACGGCCGACGCGGGGACCGACGTCGCCGAGCACTGCCCCGACCTGGCCTACGTGATCGCGACCGCCACGGGCCGGCTCGGCGACGACGCCGTGCTGTTCTCCGATGGCCGTTCGCGCGAGACCCCGGTGGTCACCGTGCGGTTCGACGCGGCGTCGCGCGCATCGGTCGTCCTGACCGGAGATCTCGACGGCACACCGGCTGCGCTCCAGGTCGCCCGCGAGTGCCTTGACCACCCCGTCGCCGTCGAGGCCGAGCTCGCCGCGCACCGCGCCTACGTCGCCGCAGTCACGCGTCATCTGCACGTCGACGGCGACGGCAGGCTCGCCGAGCTCAACCTCCTGCTGCCCTGGTTCACCCAGAACGCGCTCGTGCACTTCCTCGTCCCGCACGGGCTCGAGCAGTACTCCGGTGCGGCGTGGGGGACGCGCGACGTGTGCCAGGGCCCGCTCGAGCTCAACCTGGCGTTCGGGCACCACGACACGGTGCGGGACATCGTGCTGCGCGTCTTCGCCCACCAGGTCGACGACGGCACCCTGCCCCAGTGGTTCATGCTCGACTCCTACGCCGAGCGCTACCAGGACGATGCGCACGGCGACGTCGTCGTGTGGCCCCTCGTCGCGCTGGGGGAGTACCTCGCGGCAACGGGCGACACCGCAGTCCTCGACGTCGCGATCCCGTTCTGGGACGGTGCCCATCGGTGTGCGGGAACCGTCCCGGTCCCGGTCGCCGAGCACGTGCGTCGGTCGCTCGACCACATCCGCACCCACCGCGCACCGGGCACCGGGCTGCTCTCGTACGGCGAGGGCGACTGGGACGACACGCTGCAGCCGGCGCAGTCCTCGATGAAGGAGGAGATGGCCTCGGCGTGGACGGTCGCGCTGCTCTACCAGGCGACGCGGACGCTCGGGGACCTGCTTCGCGGCACGGCGCACGCCGACCTCGCCGCCGAGCTGGGCGCCGAGGCGGACACGATCGTGGCGGAGTTCACCGACCGGCTCGTGATCGACGACGTGCTCGCGGGCTACGTGGTGTTCGCGCCCGAGGGTCCGTGGCCGGTCATCCACCCGAGGGACGACCGCACCGGGTTGCACTACCGACTCATCCCCATGACGCGGTCGATCATCGCCGGCCTGTTCACTCCCGACCAGGCGCTGCGTCACGAGCAGCTCGTCGAGGAGCACCTGCACTTCCCGGACGGCGTCCGGCTGATGGACCGACCCGCACCGTTCCACGACGGGATCACGCGGTTCTTCCGGCGCGGGGAACAGGCGGCGAGCTTCGGCCGCGAGGTCGGGCTCATGTACACGCACGCGCACGTCCGCTACACGCAGGCGCTCGCGACACTCGGTCGGGATCGGCTCGTCGCCGAGCTGCTGAGGATCAGCCCGGTCGGGCAGCACGACCGGCTCGCGACGAGCGCGCCGCGCCAGCGCAACTGCTACTTCTCGTCGTCGGACGCGGCCTTCGCCGACCGCTACGACGCCGCGGCTCACTTCGACCGGCTGCGGGACGGGACCGTCGCGGTCAGGGGCGGCTGGCGCGTGTACTCGAGCGGCCCCGGCATCTACCTCCGGCAGGTCGTCCAGGGTGCGTTCGGGATCGTCGAGAGTCCGGGTGCGGTCCTCTTCGACCCCGTGCTCTCGCGCGAGGACGACGGCACGACGATCCGCATCGATCTCGGCGGGGTCCGCCGGACCATTCGCTACCACATCGAGGCCGGCAACGCCCCGGTGCGCGTCGAGGTCGACGGCGTTCCGGTCCCGGGCGTCGAGGTCGCCGCCGTGTACCGGCGCGGAGGGCTCCGGGTGGCTGCCGTCGACCTTCGGGGCTCGGGTGACGGGGCGTCAGGTGTCATCGAGGTCTACGTGGGCGACGATCGCAGCACGCTCCACGGGTGACCGACAGGGGTGCTCGTCGGCTCCCGGCCCACGGGTAGGCGCGCCGCGCCGCCCCGCGAGCACGACTGGATGCCGTTCGTCCGGTCACGTGGCAGGAGGAGGCGCCCACCCTGACGTCGACGTGATCGTGGCGGAGAACGGTGCCGTGGTCGTGGTGCATCCTGAGGGCGACCACACGGCCCCGGGGCAGCTGCCCTGCGGGACCCCGTCATCGGGCCGCGGTCGCACCGACGCGGAGGAGCTCCGGGGTGTTCTCGCGGTAGGCGTCGAGGAGGCGGCGGGCGACCTCGACCGAGTCGACGAGCGGGGGGCTGGCACTACCCTGAGAAGGCCCGCTGACCGGATCGATCGGAGTCGGCCGGGGCCCGAGGATTGCTGACATGAGAGAGAACCTGGCAATGCCTGCCTCGCTTGTCGGTGCGGACCAGCCCATCGCGGGCCGGGCGTCGGACGTGGTGGCACGTCTCCTTCGCGACACGGCCTACGTGCTGGTGTCCCTGCCCTGGGCGATCGTCTCGTTCACGGTCCTGGTCACGGGGTTGTCACTGGCCGTGGGACTGCTCATCACGCTGATCGGCGTTCCCGTCGCGGTGGCGACGCTCGCGGCTGCCGGGGGACTCGCCGCAGGTGAGCGGTGGCGCCTCGCGGTCCGTGGCACGCCGCTGGCGCCGGTGTCGCGGCGCGGGCGCGCCGAGCGCGAGCGCGGGTTGCGGGGGATGATCTCGCCGCTGGCCGAGCGGGACCGGTGGGCCGAGGTCCTGCACGGCATCTCGGTGCTCCCGCTGGCGATCGTGACGTGGTCCGTCGTGGTCGTCTGGTGGGTCGGCGCGCTCGCGGGGCTGACGTACTGGGCGTGGTCGCCGCTGCTCCCGGTCTCGACGAACGCGGCCGACACGACTCTCCCTGAGCTGCTGAACCTGCCGGTCTCCGACTCGGTGTTCAACCTCTTGGTCGGCGTCGTCTTCGCCGCGACGCTCGTCCCGGTGGTGCGTGGTTGCGCGAACCTGCACGAGGCGTGGGCCCGGACCCTGCTCTCCGGGACGTCCCGCCGAGCGCTCGCGGAGCGCGTCGAGGACCTGACCGTGCGGCGGGACGCGGCCGCGTCCGCCGAGGCGCAGTCGCTGCGCCGGTTCGAGCGCGACATCCATGACGGACCCCAGCAGCGGCTCGTCAGGTTGGGGATGGACCTGTCAGTCGCCGAACGTCGTCTGGACGACGACCCTGCGGCGGCGCGCGAGCTCCTCGGCCAGGCGCGTGCCCAGGCGGCGGAGGCCCTCGCCGAGCTCAGGGCGTTGTCCCGCGGCATCGCCCCGCCGATCCTGGCGGATCGCGGGCTCGAGGCCGCGCTGGCGGCGATCGCGGCCCGTTCCTCGGCGCCGACCATCCTGGAGATCGACCTCGGTGAGGGTGGGCGTCCGACGGCCGCGGTCGAGAACGCCGCGTACTTCGTGGTCTGCGAGGCCCTGACGAACACGGCGAAGCACGCCGCCGCGTCGTCGATCGTCATCCGGCTGAGCGCTCGCCCGGACGGCGATGGTGCGAGGATGCTGCGCGTGGAGATCGAGGACGACGGCGTGGGCGGTGCGGACCTCGCGAAAGGCCACGGGCTCGCCGGTCTGTCCGACCGGGTGTCCGGTCTCGACGGCACCCTGACGGTCCACAGCCCGGTGGGTGGCCCGACGCGCGTCGTCGCGGAGCTTCCGTGCTGAGACGCGCGCGACGACGATGAGCCGCCCGCTGCGGATCGTCCTGGCTGAAGACTCCGTCTTGCTGCGCGAAGGGCTGGTCCGTCTCCTGGAGGAGGCCGGACACTCCGTCGTCGCAGCGGTCGACGACGCCCTCGCCCTGGTGCCGGCCGTCCTGGAGCACCGGCCCGACGTCGCGGTGGTGGACGTGCGGATGCCGCCGACCTTCACCGACGACGGACTCCGGGCTGCGGTCGAGGCCCGCAGCGTCCTGGGTGGCCTGGGCGTCCTCGTCCTCTCCCAGTACGTCGAGGAGTCCTACGCGCGCGACCTTCTCGCGGACGGCCGAGGCGGCGTGGGGTATCTGCTGAAGGACCGGATCCAGGATCTCGAGGCGCTCGAGGACGCCCTCGATCGTGTGGCGAGCGGCGGCTCCGTGATCGACCCGGAGGTGGTCGCGCAGCTCTTCGCGCGGCGTCGCACCGCCGATCCGATCGAGTCGCTGACCCCGCGCGAGCGGGCGGTCCTCGCACTCATGGCTGAGGGTCGGTCCAACGCGGGGATCGCCCGCCAGCTCGTGGTGAGCGCCGGCGCGGTCGAGAAGCACATCCGGAGCGTCCTGATGAAGCTCGACCTGCCGCCGGCGGAGGAGGACCACCGCCGGGTGCTGGCCGTCCTCGCCTGGCTCGACGCGTGAGCGGCGGCGAGGCCACCTGCTGCACGAGGTCCGTCGTCGGCAAGGTCGAGCTCGTGCTCCTCCCTCCGGTGTGCGGCCGACCGGGCCTGCCCCCTGAGGCTCCGACTATGGTCGATCCGTCACCCCCGAACGGAAGGAACCGGTCATGCCCACCATCGCGATCGTCGGAGCGGGACCGGGCCTCGGGGCTGCCGTCGCGCGCAGGTTCGGCGCCGAGGGCTTCTCGATCGCACTGATCTCTCGGGACCAGGTGAAGCTGGACGGACTGGCGGCCGAGCTCCGAGAGGGTGGTGTGCTCGCCCGCGGCTACGCGGCGGACGTCCTGGACCCTGCCTCTCTCGAGGCCGCCCTCGCGCGTGCCGCGGACGAGCTCGGGCCCGTCGCCGTGCTGCAGTACAGCCCGTTGCCCTCGCGGGAGTACCTCAGGCCGGTGCTCGAGATGACGCCCGAGCTGGCGCTGGAGGCGCTGCGCTTCTCGGCCCTGGGTCTCGTCCACGCGGTTCGTTCGGTGCTGCCGGCGATGCGCACGGCGGGCGACGGCAGCATCATCCTCGTCAACGGCGGCACGTCCGTGAAGGCACGGAGCGACTTCGCGGGAACGTCGATCGCGTTCCCTGCCGAGAGCGCGTACGGCGAGATGCTCCACGACGCACTCGAGGGCGAGGGCATCCGCGTCGTCCAGCTCGTCATCCCGGGCGGCATCCCGAAGCTCCGCCTCGAGAACGGCATCGACGACGTGGCTGAGCGCATCTGGGAGCTCCACGGTGCGCGGGGCCCGTTCCGGACGATGCTCATCCCGCTGGAGGACGGCCGGGAGTAAGGCTCGGGAGCCGTCCGCGCTACCTCAGCGGCGTGCTGAATCGTCGCCTGCGTGAACTCGCTGCTCGTCGACGTCCCCGGCGACTACGTGAAGAAGCCGATGCGGGAGCGCGCCGGCGAGGAGATCACCCAGGAGTGGCTCCACCGCCTCGGTGTCCCCGTGGCCGACATCCCCGAGCTGGCTGCGAACGGCGCCCGGTGCGTGCCCGTGATGATGCCGCACGTCACGTCGTTCTTCGTGCCCCGGAAGGTGGGCGACCGGCCCGACGTCGTCCCGGCCGGTGCCGTCATTCTCGCGTTCCTCGGGCCGTTCGCCGAGTCCACCCGGGACACGATCCTCACCATCGAGCACTCGGTCAGCACCGGGATGGAGGCCGCCTACCAGCTGCTCGGCGTCGACCGTGGCGTGCCGGAGGTCGTCAGCTCCACCTACGACGTGCGCACGATCCTGGCCGCCCTGGCCCGGCTGCATGACGGCACGGAGATCGAGCGGCGTGGTTCGGCCCTGGTCCGCCACCTCCTGAAGAAGCGGATCACGGACACCGAGATCAGCGAGCTGCTCACGGAGTACGGCCTGATGTCCTGACGGGACCGGCGCGTCGTCGAGGGGGCCGACGGCGCGCCGCCGCGGCCGAGTCCGACGTCATCTCGCTCAGAGTCGGCTTCAGCATCGTCGGGGCCCGGGCGATGGATCGGCATACGTTCGCCCCATCTGTGCACGGCTTCCTCGACCGCATTCGTGCGGGTCGCCTCGACACACCGATCGTGCGGTCCTCGGTCATCCTGAGGGCCGACAACGAGGACATCCCGGGCCCGAGCTCTGCGGACCGGATGGCGCTGCTCGATCGCCGCTGCCCGATGGCCTCCGCGCGGACGGGTCGATCGGCGAGGAGATGGGAGAGAGGTTCGCAGGTCTCGTGCCCGCCGCCGACGTCATGGTGTCCGGTCATGCGCTCACGCGCGACGCGGCGCATCGTGGAGGTCGCCCCTGACGGACTGTGCTCCGGCGGCAGTGACGGCGACGGATCCCGTTCGATGCCCGGGTCCGCCAGCCCGTCCGCCGCAACCGCTACGACCGCGCCAGGACGGACCCCCGCAGGCGCAGCGGCATGCTCACGCGGTGCACGGCGGACTCGCACGCCGGCGACGCGTCATCGGCCGTGATGCTCCCGACGAGCAGCTCGACGGCCCGCCGACCGAGATCGTGGTGGGGTATCGCGAACGTGGTCAGACCCGGGCGCAGCCAGTCGGCGAGCGTGTTGTCGTCGAACGAGACGATCGACGCGTCGCCGGGCACCGAGAGCCCCGCCTCCTGGAGCGCCTGGTAGGCGCCGAAGGCGAGGCGGTCGTTGAGCGTGATGATCGCGTGGCCCGCCCCCCACTCGTCGATGATGCGCCGGGTGGCGCGCCAGCCGTCCGGTGGCAACCACTCGGTGAGCAGGTGACCGCTCGCCAGCTCGAGCCCGGCGCCGTGGAGCGTCTCGCGGATCCCGGCAAGGCGCTCGACGCCCGCGACGGTCCCGGGCGGGACGTCGTCGGCACCCGGCCCGGCGCCGACGAGGTGGATCGAGCGGTGCCCGGCGTCGAGGAGGAGCTGCGCCGCTGCGCGCCCGGCGGCGAGCTCGTCCGGGATGACGGCGCAGATCGACGCGTTGCGCTGCTGCGGCAGGGCGTTGAGCAGGATCGCAGGGACCTGGTCGAGGCCCGACGGCACGGGCCGGGTCCGGGTGAACATCGAGGCCAGGATGATGCCGTCCACCTGACGGTCGAGCATCGCGTCGAGGAGGCGCCGTTCGAGCTTCGGGTCTCCCTCGGTCTCACCGATGAAGAGCATGAACCCATGGGCGCGTGCGGTCTCGAGGGCGCCGCGGATCATGTCGCCGGCGAGCTGGGACGTGGCCACCGTGTCGGAGACGAAGCCCAGGGTGCGGCTCGACCCGTTCCGCAGCCCGATCGAGACGATGTTGGGCCGGTAGCCGAGGGTGTCGGAGGCCTCGCGGACCCGTTGCTGGACCGTCGAGGAGATGCGCAGCTCGTCGCCGCGCCCGGACAGCACCAGCGAGGCCGTGGTCGGCGAGACCCCGGCGGCTCGCGCGACGTCCGCGAGAGTCACTCTCGTTCGACCCAACTCAGCTCCTCGTGTCACGCGCATCGTAGTGGCCGGGTCGATCCGGTCGCTCGCCGTGCGCTCGTCGCTCGCAGCGCAGCCGGCAGCGCACCGTCGGCGGAGTGCCCTTCGGCGGTGCAGGACCTTGACAGCGGTGCGTCCGTACGGCAGTTTAGCCGTGCTAAGCCGATTTAGCACCCGTCCGGCGCGCGACGCCCGACGACCTTGACTCGCTCGACGAAGGGAGACACCGGTGTCTCGACCTGGATTCGCTCAACGCACGGCCCTCACCGCGACCGTGCTCGTGGGGAGTGTGCTGGCCCTCGCCGCCTGCAGCAGCCCCGGCGGCGTCGCGGCCACCTCGACCCCCGCCTCGACCACCTCGGCGACGTTCGCAGGAGGCGCGCCGACGTGCGGCACGGCACCCGTGACCCTGAGCACGTACATCGAGACGGGCTTCCCGCTCCCGAAGGATCTCACCGACGAGTTCACCAAGCAGTACCCGAACGTCACGTTCAACATCCGCGAGGACCAGTTCGCGGTGATCACCCAGAACGCGCCGCGGGTCCTCGTGGACGACCCGCCGGACCTCATGCGGCTTCCCCAGGTCTCCGGACTCGTGAAGGACGGCCTGCTGCTCAACCTCGACCCGTACGCGAAGGCGTTCGGCTGGGACAAGTGGCCTGCCTCGCAGCTCGAGCAGATGCGGGTCGACTCGAGCGGCCGTCGGGGTGATGGCCCGCTCTACGCGATGGGCCTCAACTTCTCGATGACCGGCGTGTTCTACAACAAGGCGCTCGCCGCGAAGTTCGGCATGACGACCGCCCCGACGACGCTGGCCGAGCTCGACGACGACCTCAAGAAGGCCAAGGCCGCCGGCCTCACGCCCGTCGCGCAGTTCAACGGTGGCGCGACCGGCGGGCTCGCGTTCCCGCTGCAGGGCCTCATGGCCTCCTACGGGGACCCGGCGGCGATCAACGCCTGGATCTACCAGAAGCCGGGCGCCACGATCGACACGCCGACCAACCTCCAGGCCGCCGAGCACCTGAAGTCGTGGATCGACGCGGGCTACTTCGCGAACGACATCAACTCGATCGACTACGCGACGATGATGAGCCGGTTCATCGACGGCAAGAGCGTGTTCATCTTCGACGGCGACTGGGAGTCGGGGAACCTCGACTCGAAGATGGCCGGCAACGTGGGCTTCTTCCTGATGCCACCGGCCACCGCCGGTGGCAAGTACGGCGCGATGTCGGCGCCGCTCACCTACGGGATCTCGGCCAAGGCCAAGCACCCGGACTGCGCGGCGTTCTTCCTCAACTGGGTCGCGACGAACGACAAGGCCCGGACGATCGACGTCAAGATCGGCGGCTCGCACCCGATGGGCCCGGCTGACGCGTTCATGCCGAGCGTCGACGCCAACACCGTGACGGCGCAGACCCTCGCCGCCGGCGCCCAGATCGGCGCGGACAACGGGGCGATGGACTTCATCGCCAACGCCACCGGCGCGATCTACGCCAAGAGCTGGACCCCCAACCTGCAGAAGATGGTCGCCGGCCAGCTCGACGCCAAGGGGCTGCTGTCAGCGGTCCAGGCGGACTACACGAGCGAGATCGGTGGCTGAGGAACCCTCATGCAGAAGCGGTCGACACTGATCCGGGGTCGCCGCGAGGAAGACGTCGTTGCTCGATTCACCACGGAGAGCAGGCGCCGCGCACTCAGCGCGCGGCGCCTGCGCCGTGGCGGGCTGGCACTGGCCCTCGTGGCGCCGGCGGTCCTGGCGTACGTGATCTTCGTGATCCGCCCCATCGCCATGACGGTGCAGTACTCGTTCTACAAGTGGGACGGCATCACCCCGTCCACCTGGGTGGGACTGTCCAACTACGTGGAGATCTTCCACAACCCGGAGCTCTCCGGCTCGATCATCAACGCCTTCGAGCTCATCGTCTTCTTCAGCCTCTTCCCGGTGGCGCTCGGCCTGTTCACCGCGAACGCGATCCGGGGCTTCGCGACGAGCAAGCTCGCCGTGGTCTCCCGCACGGTGCTGTTCCTGCCGCAGATCATCCCGCTCGTCGCGGCCGGCATCATGTGGAGCTGGCAGCTGTCCACCGACGGCATGGTCAACCAGCTGTTGCGGCTCGTCGGGCTCGGCGGGGTCGCCCGCGCATGGCTCGGCGACTTCTCCACCGCTCTGCCCGCCGTCGGGGTGATCGGCGCCTGGGTGCTGTTCGGGCTGTGCATGCTCCTCCTTCTGGCGGGGATGACGAAGATCGACCCGTCGCTCTACGAGGCGGCGCGCGTCGACGGGGCCGGTCCGTTCCGGGAGTTCTTCGCCATCACGCTGCCGAGCCTGCGGCAGGAGATCGTCGTGTGCCTGACCGTGACCGTGATCTCGGCGCTGGCCAGCTTCGACATCGTCTACATCGCGACGCAGGGCGGTCCGGGCAACAGCACGCTCGTCCCCGGGCTGGAGATCTACTACCTCGCGTTCTTCCAGCGGGAGGTCGGCATGGCGTCGGCGCTCGCCGTGGCCCTGATGGTGCTCGTCCTGGCGGTCGTCCTGCCGCTGCAGTGGATCAACCGGGAAGGTACGTCGTGATCGTCTCCCGCCGAGAGGAGTGGCTCGGCCGCATCCTGCTCGTCCTGCTCATGCTCGTGACGGTCATGCCGTTCGTCAGCCTGTTCGTCACCGCGCTGCACCAGTCCGGGACCTACCCGTCGGGCCTGTCGTGGCCCGCGACGCCCCACTGGTCAAACTTCGTCGAGGCCTTCAAGGCCGCCGACATGGGGCATCTGCTGTGGTCCAGCGTGCTGATCGAGATCGGCGTGGTGCCGGTCTCGATGCTGATCAGCACCCTGGCCGGGTTCGCTCTCGGCCACCTGCGGCCACCCGGGGGGCGCGCGGTGTTCATCGGCTTCCTGCTCGGGCTGACACTGCCGTTCGAGGGCATCGTGATCCCGCTCTACTACCAGATGCGCGACTTCGGGCTGCTCAACACCCGCTGGGCCATCATCCTTCCGCTCATCGGGCTGTACATGCCCTTCGCGGTGTTCTGGATGCGCGCGCACTTCATCAACATGCCGGACGACATCTCGGAGGCCGCGCGCATCGACGGCGCGACCACCTGGCAGCTGTTCTGGCGCATCCACGTGCCGCTGTCGATGCCCGCGCTGTCGTCCCTGGCGATCCTGCTGTTCCTCTGGACCTGGAACCAGTTCCTGCTCGCCGTCGTCCTCGTGTCCGACCCGCTGCAGCGCACGATGGCCGGGGCGCTCGGCGCGTTCCAGGGCCAGTGGGGCACGGACATCCCGCTGCTGTGCGCGGGGTCGCTGCTGATCCTCACCCCGACGCTGATCATCTTCCTGGTCTTCCAGCGCCGGTTCGTCTCGGCTCTCCTGCAGGGATCGCTCAAGGGATGACGGCCACACCACTGCGACCCCCGTTCGACCCCGAGATCGAGGAGGTGCTGACGGCGCTGGGCGACGAGGTCGTCACGAGCCTCGCACCGGAGGGCATCCATGAGCTGCGTCGCCGGGTCCACCCCCGGACCCGGCGGCGCTCACCCTCGGCGGCACGCACGACGTCACCGTCCACCGTGTCACGGTCCCGTGGGACCAGGCCGAGGTGACGCTCGTCCTGGCCCGGCCGTCCGCGCACCGCGACCCGGTGCCGGTGCTGTACCACCTGCACGGCGGCGGCCTGGTGACCGGCTCCGCGCTCGACGACCTCCCCTGGCTGCTCGAGATCGCGGCACAGGTCGGCGCCGCCGTCGCGGCGGTCGAGTACCGGCTCGCACCCGAGCATCGGTACCCCGCCGCCGTCGAGGACGCCTTCGCCGGACTCGGGTGGCTCGTCGAGCACGGCGCGGAGCACGGGGTCGACCCCGCGCGCGTCGTCATCTCCGGCGTGAGCGCCGGCGGAGGGATCGCCGCCGCCACGGCCCTCCTGGCGCGTGACCGCGGGGGACCTGCCCTCCTGGGCCAGCTGCTCGTCTACCCGATGCTCGACGACCGCAACGACTCCGCGTCGGCCGTGCAGATGGCCGGCGTGGGGTCGTGGGACCGCACGGCGAACGCGACCGGATGGAGCGCCTACCTCGGTGACCGCGCCGGAGGCCCGGACGTCCCCGGGTACGCGGCGCCGGCGCGGGCCGACGACCTCAGCGGGCTGCCCCCGACGTTCCTCGACGTCGGGTCGGCCGAGACGTTCCGTGACGAGGACATCGCCTACGCCTCGCGGCTGTGGCAGTGCGGCGCGGACGCGGAGCTGCACGTCTGGCCCGGGGGCTGCCACGCGTTCGACCTCCTGGCCCCCGAGGCAAGGGTGTCGACGGACGCGCGCGCCGCCCGGGTGCACTGGTTGACCCGGTTGCTCGCCCGGACGGCCGGGCGCCCTCGGGACGACGACGCGTCGGCGGTCGCGTCCACCGTGAGCCCCTGACGTCGCTCAGACCGGACGCCACCGGGCTGTGCCCACGCACCGCCTGCACCCACGCACCGCCTGCACCCACGCACCACCTGCACCCACGCACCACCCGTACCCACGCACCACCCGTACCCACGCACCACCTGCATCGGAGGTCCCCTCATGCCCCAGGCCGCACCGGAGTCGTCTCCCGGTCCCCAGCTGATCGCCTACGCCGATCGTCTCGGCGGTGACATCGCCGCCCTCGGGGCGTTGCTCGACGGACCGCTCTCCGGTGCGTTCGACGGCGTGCACGTGCTGCCGTTCTACGACCCGTTCGACGGTGCCGACGCCGGGTTCGACCCCCGCGACCACGCCGCGGTCGACCCGCGCCTGGGCACCTGGGACGACGTCCGCGCCCTGAGCGAGGGCCGGACCGTCATGGCCGACGTCATCGTCAACCACGTGTCCGTCGACTCCGCACGGTTCGCCGACGTCCGGGCGCGCGGCGAGGAGTCCCCCTGGGCGGGCATGTTCCTCACCCTGTCCTCGGTGTTCCCCGACGGCGCCACCGAGGCCGACCTCGCGCGCATCTACCGGCCGCGACCCGGTCTGCCGTTCACCGCCATGACGCTCGGCGGGCAGCGGCGCCTGGTGTGGACGACGTTCACCGCGGACCAGGTCGACCTCGACGTCCGGTCGGCGGTCGGGTGGGAGTACCTGACGTCCGTCATCGACGCGCTCACCTCGGCGGGGGTCCGGATGCTGCGGCTCGACGCCGTCGGGTACACCGGCAAGGAGCCGGGCACGGACTGCTTCATGACGGCCTCCGCGCACGCCCTCACCGAACGGATCAGCGCGTACGCGCACGCCCGTGGGGCGCAGGTGCTCGTGGAGGTCCACGGGCACTACCGGCAGCAGCTCGAGATCGCCCAGCACGTCGACCTCGTCTACGACTTCGCGCTGCCCCCGCTGGTCCTGCACGCCCTGACCGCTGCCGACCTGGAGCCGTTGGGGCGCTGGCTGGAGGTGCGACCGCGCAACTGCCTCACGGTCCTCGACACGCACGACGGCATCGGCGTGGTCGACGTCGGCTCGAGCGACCTCGTCCCCGGCGTGCCGGGGCTGATGGCGCCCGAGCAGATCGACGCCCTGGTCGAGGCGATCCACGCCGGCAGCCGAGGCACCAGCCGTCAGGCGACCGGCGCGGCCGCGTCGAACCTCGACCTCTACCAGGTGAACTGCACGTTCTACGACGCGCTGGCCCGGGACGACCGGCGCTACCTCCTCGCGCGGCTGATCCAGCTCGTCCTCCCCGGGACGCCCCAGGTGTACTACGTCGGTCTGCTGGCGGGCGGCAACGACATGGACCTGCTCGCGGACACGGGCGTCGGACGCGACGTGAACCGCCACCGCTACACGCCCGACGAGGTCGACCGTGAGCTCACCCGGCCCGTCGTGCGCGCGCAGCTCGCGGCATGCCGTCTTCGCCGCGAGCACCCCGCGTTCGGCGGGCAGTTCACGTCACGCCTCAACGGCGCCTGTGCCGAGCTGAGGTGGAGCAACGGCGAGAACCACGTCGCCCTCGTGCTCGACGTGCGCGACGCGACGTTCGAGCTGACTGCGACCGACCGGACGGGCACCGACGTCATCCTCACCGACCGTTCCGTCTAGCGGCTGGCGGCCGGGGCGGCCAGCAGCTGGCGTCGGGGAGTTCACGGGGTCACCGCGCCCCTCTCGATCGGGCAGGTCATGCACCGTGGCCCGCCCCGGCCGCGTCCGAGCTCGGAGCCGACGACGGGCACGACCTCGATGCCCTGGTCGGCCAGGTACTGGTTGGCGATCGTGTTGCGCTCGTAGCCGAGGACCACGCCGGGGGAGACCGCGAGGTAGTTGTTGCCGTCGTCCCACTGCTCGCGCTGCGCACCCATCCGGTCGATCGGTGCGCGCAGCACCCGCAGCGTGTCCACCCCGAGGCCCTCGGCCACGACGCCGAACAGGTCCGAGTTCTCGCGGATGGAGTAGTTGCCGTCGTCCCCGGTGGCGTCAAGGGTGAACGACCGCAGCGACTCGGGCAGGTACGGGTACACCGAGAACGCGTCGCGGTCGACCATCGTCATGGCGGTGTCCAGGTGCATGAACGCGCGCGCCTTCGGCAGCTCGACGACGATCACCTGCCGGGCGTGACCCCCCGAGAAGAGCAGCCGGGTCAGCATCTCGACGCCCTGCGGCGAGGTGCGCTCGCCCATGCCGATCATGACGACGCCGTTGCCGATCACCAGCACGTCACCGCCCTCGACGGTCGCGGGCTCGTGCGCGAGCGCGTCGTTGCCGTAGACGATGTCCAGCCCGGCGTCGCGGAACATGGGGTGGAAGTTGTAGACGAGCTGGGAGTTGATCGTCTCGCGCGTGCGGGCCGGCTTGGCCATCGGGTTGATGCTCAGGGCGCGGTGGATCCAGGCCGAGTTGTCGCGCTGGTAGAGGTGGTTCGGGAGCGGCGGCAGCAGGAAGTCGTCGGGTGCGAGCGACTCGAGCAGCAGGCTCGGGGTGCGGATCCACGGGAGGACGTCGCGCTTGAGCACGCCGCCGACCAGCAGCGACGCGAGCGTCTCGGCAGGGGTCAGGGAGACGAGCCGCTCGAGCGGCTCGTCGAGACCGGGCCCGAACCGGGTCGTCGTGGTCAGCCGTTCCTGCAGGAACTGCCGGGCGCCGGGTGCGTCGAGCGCCGTGGTGAGCAGGTCGTGGAAGTGGTGGACCGTCACGTCGCGCTCGCGCAGCTGTCCGACGAACGCGTCGTGCTCCTCGCGTGCCCGGTCCGCCCACATCACGTCGTCGAACAGGAGGTCGGTGACGTTGTCCGGGGTGAGCCGGGTCAGCTCGAGGCCGGGACGGTGGACGATCACCTGACGCAGCGCGCCGACCTCGGAGTCGACGTGGAACGGCGAGGTGCCCGACGCGGCGGTCACGGCGTCCCGAGCACGCTGCCGACGGCGACGGGGACGGCGTCGCTCACGAGGCCGAAGAGGTCCTTGGGATCGGCCGGCTCGGCGATCAGGTCGACGTCCTCGACGAAGTCCGTCCCGGCGACCGTGTCACGCAGGTAGCGCAGCGCCGAGAAGTCCTCGATCGCGAAGCCGACCGAGTCGAAGATCGTGATCTGTGCCGGCGAGGTGCGCCCCGGGGCGAGGCCGGCCAGGACCCGCCAGAGCTCGGTGACCGGGAAGTCCGGCGCGAGCTGCTGGATCTCGCCCTCGACCCTGGTCTGCTCGGGGAGCTCGACGAACACGTTGCCACGGCGCAGGATCTCCGCCTCGAGCTCGGTCTTGCCGGGGCAGTCGCCGCCGATGGCGTTGAGGTGCACGCCGGGTCCGACCATGCGGCTCGTGAGCACCGTCGCGTTGGTCTTGTCGGCCGTGCAGGTCGTGACGATGTCCGCACCCCGCACGGCGTCGTGGGCGTCGGTGGCGACGACGACGTCGAACCCGAGCGGAGCCGTGTTGCGGACGAACTTGTCCATCGCCGCGGGGTCGGTGTCCCAGATGCGCAGCCGGTCGATGCCCAGCGCAGCACGGAACCCCAGTGCCTGGAACTCCGACTGGCTGCCGGTGCCGATCAGCGCCATCGTGCGCGAGTCCGGGCGTGCGAGCGCCTTGGCGGCCATGGCCGAGGTCGCGGCCGTCCGCAGCGCCGTGAGGATGGTCATCTCGGACCAGAACGTCGGGTACCCGGTGTCGACGTCGGCGAGCACGCCGAAGGCGGTGACCGTCTGGTGCCCGGTGCGGGGGTTCGCAGGGTGGCCGTTCACGTACTTGAAGCCGTACGTCTCACCGTCGCTCGTGGGCATCAGCTCGATCACGCCGAGCCGCGAGTGGCTGGCCACGCGTGGCGACGTCTCGAAGCTCGGCCAGCGGCGGAAGTCGTGCTCCAGGTAGTCGATCATGCCGGAGACGATCGACTCCACACCCCGCGAGGCGACCCAGCGGGTGACGTTCCGGACGTTGACGAAGCTCACCATCGACGGCTCCTTCTCTCGTTACGAGAGACCCTACGGATGAGCAATGTGCACATGCAATGGTCAGGGGGCGTCAATCTGCCTAACGATCTGGACAACATGGAGGAGTTCGATTGACACTGTGAGGCATGCTGCCCCTGGACGACCTCGATCGCCGGCTGATCTCCGCGCTCCGGGCCGACGGCCGCGCCCCCGTGACGGCGCTCGCGCGGCAGCTCGGGGTGACCCGTGCCACCGTCACCGCCCGCCTCGCCCGGCTCCAGGTCGACGGGACGATCCTCGGGTTCTCCGTCCGGGTCCACGAGGAGCAGGACCCCGACTCGATCCGGGCGATCACGCTCATCGAGGTCGAAGGTCGCTCGACCGACCAGGCCATCAGCCAGCTGCGTGGACTGCCCGAGGTCAGGGCCCTGCACACGACGAACGGCGGCTGGGACCTCGTGGCCGAGCTCCGCACCGACACGCTGAGCCACTTCGACCGGCTGCTCGCGCAGATCCGTTCGATCGACGGCGTGGTCAACAGCGAGACCAGCCTGCTGCTGAGCTCGGTCATCGACTGACGCCGCTCACCTTCGGCTCACCCGCGGGTCGCGAGCTCCGTCGGGACCGGGCGCTGCGGCACTCCCACGTACCGGCTCAGCGGTCGGATCAGGGCGTTGTCCGCCGCCTGCTCCGCGATGTGCGCCGTCCAGCCGATGACGCGGGCCATCACGAAGATCGGGGTGAACATCGCGGTGTCGAAGCCCATGAGGTAGTACGCCGGCCCGGCGGGGAAGTCGAGGTTCGGCCAGATCCCCCGCTCGGCGAGCATGGTCCGCTCCATCTCCTCGTACATCGCCGTCCAGCGTTCGCCGCCGGCCACGCTCGCGGCCGTGCGCCACAGCGCGTCCTTCATGGTCGGCACGCGCGAGTCCTGGTTCTTGTAGACGCGGTGACCGAACCCCATCACCTTCTCGTGGGCCGCGAGCCTCGCCCGCACCCAGTCGGCGGCCGCGGCCGGGTCCCCGATCTCGAGCATCGCCTGCATGACGGCCTCGTTCGCACCGCCGTGCAACGGCCCCTTGAGCGCGCCGATCGCGGCGGTGACGGCGCTGTACTGGTCCGCCATCGTCGAGGCGACCACGCGCGCGGTGAAGGTCGACGCGTTGAAGGAGTGCTCGGCGTACAGGATCAGCGAGATCTCGAACGCGCGCGCGATCTCCGGCTCGGGCACGGCGCCGAAGCACATCTGGAAGAAGTTCTGCACGTACCCGAGCGACAGGTCCGGGGCGATCACGGGCAGGTCGCGACGCCGCCGGAAGTCGATCGCCACGACGGTCGCGAGCTGCGCGAAGAGGGTCTCCGCCTGGACGAGGTTCGTGGCCGGGTCGGTCGACCACGCGTCGGGGTCCTCCGCGCCCATCCAGCTCACGGCGGTGCGCATCGTGTCCATCGGGTGGCACGTCGTCGGGAGCGACCACAGCGCCTCGACCAGCCCCGGCGAGAGCACCCGGCGAGGCCGCAGGGCGGACTCGAACGCGGTGAGCCCGGCCGGTGTCGGGAGCTCGCCCCGCCACAGCAGGTGCGCCACCTGCTCGATGCTGCAGTGGGCGGCGAGGTCCTGGACCGCGTAGCCCCGGTAGGTCAGCGAGTTCGTCTCCGGCACGACGTTCGAGATGCTCGTCGAGTCCGCGACCACCCCCGCGAGCCCGCGGTGGACCTCGGGTACGTCTGCTGCCGGCGTCATTGCTCAGCACCTCCCACGGTGAAGTTGAAGACGGACGCGTCGAACTGGGTGTAGGCGGCGTAGTCGAGCAGCTCGTACAGGCGGGCGCGGGTCTGCATCGCCGGGACGAGCGAGGCCTGCGTCCCCTCGGTGGCGATCGTGCGCAGCCCAGCCTCGACCGCGCCCATCGCGAGGCGCAGCGTGGTGACCGGGTAGATGACCACGTTGACGCCGAGCCGCTCGAGCGTCGCGGCGTCGAGCAGCCTGCTCTTGCCGAACTCGGTCATGTTGGCGAGCAGCGGGACGTCGACCCCGGCGCGGAACGCCTCGAACTCGGACTCGTCCGCGAGGGCCTCGGCGAAGATCATGTCCGCGCCCGCGTCGACGTAGGCCTTCGCCCGGTCGATCGACGCGCGCAGCCCCTCGACGGTGCGGGCGTCCGTGCGGGCGCAGATGACGAAGTCGGGATCCGTGCGGGCGTCGACGGCCGCACGGAGGCGACCGGTCATCTCCGCGACGCTCACGACGGACTTGTGGTCGAGGTGCCCGCACCGCTTCGGGTTGACCTGGTCCTCGAGGTGCAGACCGGCGAGACCGGCCTGCTCGAGGACCCGGGTCGTGCGGGCCGCGTTGAGCGGCTCCCCGAACCCGGTGTCGGCGTCGATGAGCGCAGGGAGGTCGGTCGCCTGCGCGATCGCCCCGCCTCGCTCGGCGACCTCGGTGAGGGTCGTCAGGCCGATGTCGGGCAGCGCCAGGTCGGCGGACAGTGCGGCGCCGGAGACGTAGACGCCGTCGAAGCCGGTCTCCTGGACCAGGCGGGCGACCAGCGGGGAGAACGCACCCGGCAGGCGCAGCAGCCGGCCCGAGGCGAGGTCGGCACGGAACCTCGCGCGCTTGGCCGCGGCGGTGACGGTCGAGCCCAGCATCAGAAGATCCCCCTGCTCGTCTGCGGTCCGTCCCCGAGCCGGTCGGCGGGGACGGTGAACGTCAACCGGTGCAGCTCACCGGCGGGAAGGTCCGGCAGCTCGTCGACGGCCTGCAGGAACCGGTCCTGCTCGTCGTCCTCGATCACCCCGGCGGCCAGGGTGCGGAACTTCTCGACGTACTGCGGGCGGGCGAACGGGCGCGCACCGAGCGGGTGCGCGTCGGCCACGGCGATCTCGTCCTCGATCACGGTGCCGTCGTCGAGCGTCACGACGACGCGACCCCCGAACGCCCTCTCGGCCGGGTCGGTGGCGTGGTAGCGGCGCGTCCACTCCGGGTCCTCGACCGTCGTGATCCTGTGCCACAGCGCGACGGTGTCGGGGCGGGAGGCGCGGTCCGGGGCGTAGGACCGGACGTGGTGCCACGTACGGTCCTGGAGCGCGACCGCGAAGACGTACGTGATCGAGTGGTCGAGGGTCTCCCGGGACGCCCGCGGGTCGGACTTCTGCGGGTCGTTGGCGCCGGTGCCGATGACGGTGTGCGTGTGGTGGCTCGTGTGGATGACGATGCTCGCCACCCGTGCGGTGTCCCCGACGCGGGGCGCCATCCGCCGGGCGAGGTCGATCAGCGCCTGGGACTGGTACTCGGCCGAGTGCTCCTTGGTGTACGTCTGGAGGATCGCCCGCTTGGGCTCGCCCGGCTCGGGGAGCGGGACCTGGTAGACGTGGTCCGGCCCGGACAGCAGCCAGGCGATGACGCCGTCCTCGCCCTCGTAGATCGGCGTCGGCGACGTCTCACCGCGCATGGCCCGGTCGACCGCCTCGATCGCCGCCTTCCCGGCGAAGGCCGGCGCGAAGGCCTTCCACGACGAGATCTCGCCCTTGCGGGACTGCCGGGTCGTCGTGGTCGTGTGCAGGGCCTGGCCGATCGCGTGGAAGACCACGTCGGGCGCCAGGCCGAGCGTCGTGCCGATCCCCGCGGCTGCGGACACGCCGAGGTGGGCGATGTGGTCGATCTTGTGCTCGTGCAGGCACATGCCCGTGGCGAGGTCGACCTGGACCTCGTAGGCCGTGGCGACGCCCCGGACGAGGTCGCGGCCGCTGCGCCGCAGGTGCTGGGCGACCGCGAGCACCGGCGGGATGTTGTCGCCCGGGTGGGAGTACTCCGCGGCCAGGAACGTGTCGTGGAAGTCGAGCTCCCGGACGGCGACGCCGTTCGCCCACGCCGCCCACTCGGGGGAGAACCGGCGACCGGGGTCCAGACCGACGACAGGAGCGCCGACGGCTCCCGGTGCCGGCGGGTGGGCAACGGCCTGCGCCCGGGCGACGACCGCCGGGTGCCGTGCGACGGACGCCGCCGCGACGGCGGCGTTGTCGATGATCCGGTTGCCGATCATCTCGGCGACGGCCGGCTCGACCTCGACGGGGTCGACCGCGACGGTCGCGAGCAGCCAGGCAAGCTGCTCCTCGCGCGGGAGCCGGTCGGCAGACGGACGGGTGCGTACGGCGTGCGACATCATCGGCGGCCTCCAGCGTGGTTGGCTCATCGCAGAGTACGCATCCAGGTGCCGGGCAGGCGACGCATCGGTGCCGATGCCGAGGATGATGGCGGGGGACGGCAGCCGGCAGCGCGGGGAGGAGTCCGATGAAGGTCGTCGCGACCTACACCATCAAGGGCGGGGTGGGAAAGACGTCCGCCGCGGTGAACCTCGCCCACCTGTGCGCACGCGACGGGAACCGGACCCTGCTGTGGGACCTGGACCCGCAGGGCGCGGCGACGTACATCTACCAGGTGCGCTCGCGGGTCAAGGGCGGCGGACGCGGGCTCGTGACCGGGCGGCGCCCGCTCGAGGACGCCGTCAAGGCGACCGAGTTCGCCGACCTGGACCTGCTGCCCGCGGACTTCAGCTACCGCAACCTGGACCTCGACCTCGACGACGGCAAGCAGCGGACGCGACGCCTGGGTCGGCTGCTCGACGGCCTGAAGCACGACTACGACGTCGTCTTCCTGGACTGCCCACCGGGCATCTCCCTGACGTCGGAGAACGTGCTGCACGCGGCCGACACCCTGCTGGTGCCCGTGATCCCCGCCACCCTGTCGCTGCGCACGTTCGACCAGCTCCGGCAGTTCGTCGCCGGATCCGACAAGCCGCGCCCGGAGCTCGTCGCGTTCTTCTCGATGGTCGACCGGCGCAAGCGTCTGCACCGCGAGGTCATCGAGAACCTCCCGCGCGACGGCACCCGGATCGCGGCGACCGAGATCCCGGCGCTGTCGATCATCGAGCAGATGGCCGAGGAGCGGGCACCCGTGACGGCTTCTGCGCCCTCCAGCCGTGCCGCCCTCTGCTACGAGCGGTTGTGGGCCGAGGTCCGGCCGGCCGGGCGGGCCCGGACGGCCTAGCAGTCGTCTCCGAGGTGGGACGGCTGACCGGCGCCGTTCGACTGGGCGGCGCGGCCGGGGTCAGAGGGGAGCGTCGAGCCAGACGCGTGCGGGCGGCAGCAGCTCCGCGAGCTCGTCCCACAGCCCGTCGGGCAGCTCCTGTGCGGCTGCCTCGACTGTTGCGGCGATGCGCGACGGGCGACTCATCCCCACCACGGTCGTCGCGAAGCGGGGGTCGCGCAGCGAGAACTGCAGCGCGGCCGTCCGCAGGTCCGTGCCGTGCGCCGTGCAGACCTGGCGCATGCGGTCGACGGCCTGGAGCACCTCCGGGGGTGCGGGACGGTACCCGTAGCGGGCGGTGCCACCGCTCGTGCCGTCGCCGGCCAGGATCCCGCCGCCGTAGACCGCGGCGTTGATCAGGCCCAGGCCACGCTCGGCGGCGTCGGCGAGGAGGTCGCCGGCGCTGCGGTCCAGCAGCGTCCAGCGGTTGTGCACGAGCAGGACGTCGAACACGTCGAGGGCGAGGTAGCGCGCGATCTCCTGCACCCGGCCACCGGCGAGGCCGATCGACCCGACGGCGCCGGACTCCTTGAGCGCGACGAGGGCGTCGACCGCCCCGCCGGGAGCCGTCAGCTCGGTGAAGTCGAAGGCCTCGGGGTCGTGCAGGTGGACCAGGGGGAGCTGGTCCAGCCCGAGCCTCTCCTTGCTCTCGAGCACCGACGCGCGCACGCGGTCACCGGAGTAGTCACGACCACGCGCGTCGACCTTGGTGATGACGACGACGTCGTCCGGCTTGCCGCCTGCCGCCGCGAGGGCAGCCCCGATGCGGCGCTCGCTCTCGCCGTCGCTGTACCCGTTCGAGGTGTCGATCGTCCTGATCGGGCTGTCGAGCAGGGCGGCGACCGTCGCGACCCCCTCGTCACGGCTCACGTCGCGCCCGTACAGCAGCGGCATGCTGCCCAGCGGGCTCCCGCCGGCGCAGACCGCGGTGACGTCGATGCCGGTCGCGCCCAGCGGTCGGGTCCAGGCCGGTGTTCCGGGGCGGGGCGTCGAGATCGGCATGCGGGGTCCTCCGGGTGGGTGCGGCTCGGACGTCGGTGGCGTGGCTGGTGCGGTGCCATTCTCCCCGTGCCGTGCCGTGCCGTGCCGTGCCGTGACGTGCCGTGCCGTGCCGTGACGTGCCGTGCCGTGTCGTGCCGTGCCGTGCGGTGTGTGGGCGCGGACGCCGCGCGTGCCCGTCGGGGCGACGCGGGACTCCGTCGTCGCACCTCTTGCGAACCACTGGTCGCGTGTATAGCATCCCGTACATGCGTACAGTCGCGGACGTCGGCGGACCCTCGCCCTCCGACCTCACCGCCCGGGCGAGGATCCGTGAGGTTGCGATCGACTGCTTCGCGGAGGACGGGTTCGGAGTCTCGATGCGGACGATCGCCGCACGCGCCGACGTCTCGCTCGGGCTCATCACGCACCACTTCGGCTCGAAGTCCGCGCTGCGCTCCGAGTGCGACGCCGAGGTCCTGCGCCGCTACCACGCGCTGAAGTCCGAGGCGATCGCCGATCCGAGCGGGTACCTGCTCGCGAGATTGACGGCACCGGGCACCGCCCAGTCGATCCTCGTCTACATCCTCCGCGCGATCCACGCCGGCGGTCGGCCGGCGCAGACGTTCCTCGAGAGCCTCATGGACGAGGCCCGAGCCGTGATGGCCGAGGGGATCGCCAGTGGGCTGATCCGTCCGTCGCGCGACGAGGAGGGACGCCTGCGCTACCTCACCTACCAGGCGATGGGGGCGCTCCTCGTGCGGTTCCTCACGACGCCCGACCTCACCCCCGAGGAGTTCGTCGCGTCGCTGCGGGACAGCCGCAACGACGCCGTCCTGCCCGCGCTCGAGCTCTACACCGAGGGCCTGCTCACGAGCCGCACGATGCTCGACGACTACGTGAGGTACCTGTGGGAACCGCCGAGCACCGGGTCCGATCCCGGATCCGCACCTGGGTCCGCCCGCGATCCCGCACCGGGATCGACCTCCGAACCCGATCTCGAACCCGAACGCTGATCGTCACCCGGACCCGTCGCCGGTCCCACCGGACCGCGCGCGTCGACACCGTCGACCGCGCGACGGCTCCACCACCCTTGTCGATCCACCGATGCACACGAAGGGACCCGCCATGCCCGCACACGAGATGGCCATCCAGGTCGAGGGACTCACGAAGAGCTTCGGCAACGTCCACGCCCTGCGAGGTCTTGATCTGACCGTCCCCACGGGGCAGGTCACCGGGTTCCTCGGGCCGAACGGCTCGGGGAAGTCCACCACGATCCGGGTCCTGCTCGGCCTGCTGCGCGCCGACGGCGGCCGGGCGACCGTCCTCGGCGGCGACCCGTGGTCCGACGCGGTCCGGCTGCACCGGTCGATCGCCTACGTGCCCGGCGACGTCTCGCTGTGGCCCAACCTCACCGGAGGTGAGGCGATCGACATCCTGTCCCGGCTGTCCAGCCCCCTCGACCCGGCGCGCCGGAAGCTCATGCTCGACCGGTTCGAGCTCGACCCGACCAAGAAGGCCCGGACGTACTCGAAGGGCAACCGGCAGAAGGTCGCCCTGGTCGCCGCACTCGCCTCGGACGCCGAGCTGCTGCTGCTCGACGAGCCGACGTCGGGGCTCGACCCGCTGATGGAGGCGGCGTTCACCGAGTCCATCCGCGAGGTCAAGGCCGCCGGACGCTCGGTGCTGCTGTCGAGCCACATCTTCGCCGAGGTCGAGAAGCTGGCCGACCGCGTGACGATCATCCGCGACGGCGCGACCGTCGAGGCCGGCACGATCGCCCAGCTCCGTCACCTCACCCGGTCGCAGATGACCGTCGCGCTCGACGGGGGCGCCGACGGCCTCGCCGCGCTGCCGGGCGTGCACGACCTCCGGAAGCTCGACGGGCACGTGACCTTCGCGGTCGACGAGGCCGAGCTGCCGGCTGTCCTTGCCGCGGTCGCCCGGCTGCAGCCGCGGTCGATCGTCGCGAACCCGCCCTCGCTCGAGGAGCTGTTCCTCCGCCACTACGGCGACGAGCTCGCGACGCTGAACGGGGCCGAGCGATGACCGCGACCGTGACGCGCCCCGTGCCGGACGTCCGGCTGTCGTCCGCCGACTCGTTCGTCGGCCTCGGGTCGATGCTGCACCTCGTGCTCCGCCGCAACCGGGTCCGCCTGGTCGTGTGGTGGGTCGTGGTCGCCGGCCTGTTCGCGTACGTCGGTGCCTTCTACAAGGGTCTCTTCACGACCCAGGCCGCCCTGGACGACTTCGCTGCCCTGAGCAACACCCCGTCCATCAAGGCGCTGACCGGTCTGGCGGCGAACCCGAACACGCTCGGCGGGGCGGTCTGGACCAAGATCTGGATGACGTGCGCGCTCTCGCTCGCGTTCGGCGTCGTGTTCCTCGTCACCCGCAGCGGGCGTGCCGACGAGGAGCTCGGACGCACCGAGCTGCTCCGCTCCCGGGTCCTCGGGCGCCACGCCTACTCCGCGGCGTCGTGGCTGGTGGACGCGGCCCTGTGCGTCGCCATCGGCATCGGTGTCGCGGCCGCCTCGGCCGCCGTCGGGCTGGACCCTGACGGCACCGGGGTCACCGGGTCGCTCGTCGTCGGCGCGTCGGTCGCCGGGATCGGGCTGGTCGCGCTCGGGGTCGGTGCGCTCGCCGGTCAGGTGACGGCCACGTCACGCGGTGCGAACGCGCTCGGGTCGGCGGTCCTCGGGGCGTTCTACCTGCTGCGGATGATCGGCGACCTCGGCGACGGTCGCCTGAGCTGGGTCTCGCCCGTCGGGTGGGGCGAGCAGATGCAGCCGTGGGGAGCGAACCGGTGGTGGCCGCTCGTGCTGCTCGTCGCACTCGCCGCCGTGCTCCTCGCGGTGGCCGCGCGGCTCGAGGCCCGGCGCGACCTCGGCGCCGGCCTCATGCCGGACCGTCCGGGTCCCGCCGGTGCGCCGTCGCGGTACGGTGCGCCGCTCGGTCTCGCGCTGCGGCTCCAGCGCGGACCCATCATCGGCTGGAGCATCACGATCGTGCTGAGCGCCCTGATGTTCGGATCGGTCGTCCAGGCGATGACCAACCTGCTGACCGACTCCGGCTCGCCGATGACGGCGATCATCGGCGGGACGAGCGTGGACGCCCTCCTGTCGATGCTCGCGATGATGATCTCCCTGGTCGCGGCGGTCTTCGCGCTCCAGTCGGCAGTCTCCCTGCGGTCCGACGAGGCCGGCGGGATCCTCGAGCCCCAGCTCGCCGGAGCCGTGTCGCGGAGGTCCTGGGCCCTCCAGCGGCTGCTGATCCCGGCCGTCGGGGCCGCGGTGCTGCTCCTCGTCGGAGGCGCCGGCATCGGTGCGAGCTACGGCTCCCTCGTCCACGACCCGGGCCAGACGGGCCGGCTCGCGCTCGCGGGCCTCGCGTACTGGCCGGCCACGATGGTGCTCGTCGGCGTCGCGGTGGCGCTGTTCGGCTGGCTGCCGCGCCTCGCGATCCCGCTGACCTGGGGTGTGCTGTCGGCGATGTTCTTCGTCGTGATCATCGGCGACGCTCTCCACCTGCCGGACTGGTTGCTCAACCTGCTGCCGTTCTCCGCGACGCCGCATCTGCCGCTCGCGTCGCTGACCTGGACGCCGCTCGTCGTGATGACGCTCGTCGCGGCCGCGCTGGTCTGGGTCGGTCTCGACCGCTTCGCCCGTCGGGACGTCCAGCCGGGGTGACCACCGCGGTCGACGCGCCGGGAGGTGGATCCCACGTCCACCTCCCGGTGGAGCGGGTCCGGCACCGACTCAGGGTCGTCTCAGGGGGGTACCGGATGGCACCCGGGCGGTCGGCACGGCACGATCGCAGGCATGGACCTCCTCGCCCGCGTCAGGGATGACGTGCCGTCGACCGGTCCCGCCGTCGTGGCCGAAGGGCTGACCCGCACGTTCGGGCCGGTCACGGCGCTGTCGCAGCTCAGCGTCGAGATGCCCCACGGCGTCGTCGGCCTGGTGGGCGCGAACGGTGCGGGCAAGTCGACGCTGATCAAGATCCTGCTCGGCCTGCTGCCGCCGACGTCGGGTCGCGCGCAGGTGCTCGGCCTGGACTGTGCCACGGAGGGTCTGGCGATCCGCCAGGTCGTCGGGTACATGCCGGAGAGCGAGTGCCTGCCTCCGGACGTGTCGGCGACCGAGCTCGTCGTGCACCTGGCGCGGATGTCCGGGTTGCCGTCCGCCGTCGCGCGCGAGCGCACGGCGGACACGCTCCGGCACGTCGGGCTGTACGAGGAGCGGTACCGGCCGATCGGCGGGTACTCCACCGGGATGAAGCAGCGGGTGAAGCTCGCCCAGGCGATCGTCCACGACCCGCGGCTCGTGCTGCTCGACGAGCCCACCAACGGGCTCGACCCGGCAGGGCGCGACGAGATGCTCGGCCTGATCCAGCGGATCAGCGCGGACTTCTCGATCTCGGTCCTCGTGACGTCGCACCTGCTCGGCGAGCTCGAACGGATCTCCGACCACCTCGTCGTGATCGAGGAGGGCGTGCTGCAGCGGTCGACGTCCACGGCGGACGCCACGCAGCTCAGCGGGGTGGTGCTCGTCGAGCTCACCGACGGCGGTCCGGAGCTCGCCGCGCGGCTGCGTGCGGCCGGCGCCCAGGTGGCCGACGGCAGCGGTGCGCAGGTCTTCTCGGTCGAGCTGGCCGGCGAGTGGGTGCTCGACGCGATCCAGGACGGCGCGGCCGACCTCGGCGTCGGGCTGGTCCGCATGCAGCGTCGTCGTCATCACCTGACCGAGATCTTCCGACCCGAGCAGGAGGGCGCGCATGCCCGGCACTGAGCACGGCCCCGGCGCCGGCGCACCGGTGGGGGCCGCCGCGCCCGGGGGAGCGGCCGCTCCCGGCGGGCCTGCCCGGACCGACGACGTCATCCACGACATCGGCTTCCGGCACTACGACGGGCCCCGGTTCGGCCGCGGCTGGATCGTGCGGTCGCTCCTGGTCGAGACGGTGCGCGGGGTGTTCGGGCTCGGTCGCCCGGCCCGGTCGAAGGTCATGCCCTGGACGCTGATCGGCATCCTGCTGGTCCCGCCGGTGATCATCGCGCTCTCGCTCCTGCTGACCCACAGCACCGAGCTGCCGATCTCCTACACCCAGTACCCCGGGACGATGCAGCTGGTGATCGTGCTGTTCGTGGCCGGCGCCGCGCCGTACTGCGTCTCCCGCGACCTGCGGCACGGCGTGATGCCGCTGTACCTGTCGCGGCCGCTGAACCGCAGCGACTACGTGCTCGCGAAGTTCGGCGGTCTCGCGATCGCGCTGTTCGGCGTGCTCGCCCTGGCCGACACGCTGCTCCTCGTGGGCGCGCTGCTGACGAAGCTGTCGGTCGGCCACCAGCTCGCCGGCTGGGCGGGTGGCCTCCTCGTGGCGGCCGTCCTGGCACTCGTGCTCAGCGGGATCAGCCTGGTGATCGCGGCGTTCACCCCGCGCCGTGGCCTGGGTGTCGCGGCGATCGTCACCGGTCTGCTGATGGTCAGCGGGATCGTGCAGCTGCTGATCGCGGTCACGACGGAGAAGGGCTACCCGACGGTCGCCTCGTACCTGCCCGTGCTCGACCCGTTCACCCTCGTCGACGGGATCGCCGTGCGGGTGCTCGGCGTCGCCCCGACCAACGGCACGGCGTATCCCGACGGCGCAGCGGGGCTCGTCGTGTACTCCGCGATCGCGATCGCCACGATCGGGGCGAGCGTCGCGATCCTGGCCAGGCGGTACCGGAAGGGCGGTGGCGTGTGAGCACCCTGGTCCTGGACGGCGTCTCGCGCTGGTACGGGAACGTCGTCGCCGCCAACGACGTCACGATGACGATCGGCCCGGGCGTCACCGGGCTGCTCGGCCCGAACGGCGCGGGGAAGTCGACCCTCATTGCGATGATGGGCGGGTTCCTGGCGCCCTCGGCCGGCACGGTCACCCTCGACGGGACCTCGGTGTGGCGTCACCCCGAGATCTACCGCACGATCGGCCTGGTGCCGGAGGCCGAGGCCATGTACGACATGGTCACCGGCTGGCAGTTCGTGCTCGCCAACGCGCGGCTGCACCGCCTGCCCGACGCCGAGGGGGCGGCCCGGGCGGCGTTGGAGGCCGTGGAGATGATGGACGCGAAGGACCGCGACATCAGCACGTACTCCAAGGGCATGAAGCAGCGGGTGAAGATGGCGACCGCCCTGGTGCACGACCCGTCGGTGCTCCTGCTCGACGAGCCGTTCAACGGGATGGACCCGCGTCAGCGGCTGCACCTGATGGACCTGCTCCGCCGGCTCGGCGACGAGGGCCGCACGGTGCTGTTCAGCAGCCACATCCTCGAGGAGGTCGAGGAGATCGCCGGCACGATCGAGGTGATCGTGGCCGGGCGGCACGCCGCCTCCGGGGACTTCCGCCGGATCCGTCGGCTCATGACCGAGCGGCCGCACCAGTACTCGATCAGCTCGAGCGACGACCGTCGCCTCGCGGCCGCCATCATCGCCGACGGGTCAGCCGACACCGTCGACCTGACCTCGGGGACGCTCGCCGTGCAGGCCCCGGACCTGGGAGTGTTCGTGCACGCGCTGCCCCGACTGGCCCGTGACCACGGGATCCGCCTGCTCGACGTCTCGCCGGCGGACGAGTCCCTCGAGAGCGTGTTCGCCTACCTGGTGGCCCGATGAGCACCGTCGTCATGCAGCTGACCCGGCGGGGGCTGCTCGGCCGGCGTCGGGCCGTCCTGCTCGTGCTCATCCCCGTCATCCTGCTCGCCCTGGCGGGCCTCGTCCGATGGGGGTCGGGCGGGGACGTGCAGTACACGGTGAACCTGGCGAACGGGTTCGCACTGGGGACGTTCCTGCCGCTCATGTGCCTGCTGATCGGCACCGGCGTGATCGGGACCGAGATCGACGACGGGTCGATCGTCTACCTGCTGGCGAAGCCCGTGCCGCGGCGCACCATCGTGTGGTCGAAGCTGCTCGTCGCGTGGGGCGCGGCCCTGGTCTTCGCGGTCCTGCCGGTCGTCGCCACGGTCGAGATCGCGGGCGACGAGGCGGGGCGCCTGGGCTGGGCGTTCGCCGCTGCGGCGGCGCTGGCGGCCGGCGCGTACACGGCGCTGTTCGTCGCGTTGTCGGTCGTCACGCGGAACGCGGTGATCGTCGGCCTGCTCTACGCGCTGCTGTGGGAGACGGTGCTGGGCGGGTACGTGCCCGGGGTCCGCGACGTGAGCGTGCGGCAGTGGGCGTTGTCGGCGGCGGAGCACCTGCTCGGCGACCGGGCGTCCGCGATGGGTGTGACCTCGGCCGTCGGCCTCACCGCGGGCCTCGTGCTGCTCGCGGTGACGACGGTGGGGGCGATCGTGCTGGCCGTGCGGCGGCTGCAGACGCTGCGGCTCACCACGGCCGACTGAGCCCGGAGTGCGGCGCGCGCCGGTGGCGCGACGGGCGAGTGTCAAGGGTCCTTGACACCGCAAGGGATGACAAGCATCCTTGACACATGAGGAACGAGATCCGACGGCTCCGCGAGGAGCGCAGCCTCTCGCAGGCCGCACTCGGTGCCGAGCTCGGCGTCTCCCGGCAGACCGTCAACTCCCTGGAGACCGGGAAGTACGACCCGTCCCTCCCGTTGGCCTTCACCGTCGCCCGGTACTTCGGGCTGAGCATCGAGGAGATCTTCCATGTCGACGCCTGACCGCCCCATCGCCGCACCCAAGACCACCGCGACCTGGTACCTCCGGATCGCCGCCGCCGTGGTCGTCGACCTCGGGCTGGCCCTGGTGGTCGACTCCGCCGGGCACCCGGACGCCGCGGCGGGCGTCGCCGTCGGCGGCATGGTGGTCGTGGCGCTCGCCGCGGTCGGCCGCTGGCGCAGCGCCCGCGCGGCCGACGCCGCCGGACCCGCCGCGCGGCTCGCCGCCGGTCGCGCCGACGAGCGTGACCTCCGGGTGCGTCAGGGTGCGCTCGCGGTCGTCGGCAAGGTCGCTCTCGGCGTCAGCGGGCTCGCGAGCGCCGCCACCTTCCTCGACGTCGACGCCACCGCGATGGTGCGCACGATGCCGTTCGTGCTGGTCCTCACGATGGCGGCCGCGTTCGTCGTGGTGGACCGCCGCTCCTGACCGGACACCGGTCCGTCGAGGGGTGTCCGCACGGCAGGGCCGACGTGCTCAACCCGCGGACATATTCTCTGGTCAGAGGCGATCGTAACGATACGATCGGCGGGAGCCCGTTCCACGCGTCACCGCTCCTCTCACCCGTCTCGTCCTGAGGACCTGCACCTCCATGTCCAAGGTTCTGACCGCCGGTCCTCCCTGGCGCGTCATCCTCGCGTTCGCCGTCCCGCTCCTCATCGGCAACGTCGTCCAGCAGCTCTACCAGTTCGCCGACGCGATCGTCGTCGGGCGTGTGCTCGGCGTCGACGCGCTCGCCGCCGTCGGGACGACCGGGAGCCTGCTCTTCCTCCTCCTCGGCTTCGCGTGGGGCATGACGTCCGGGTTCGCGATCCCGACCGCGCAGGCGTACGGCGCACGCGACGCCGCCGCCGTGCGCCGCTCCGTGGCGACCGGTGCGATGCTCACCGGGGCGACAAGCATCCTGCTCACCGTCGGCGCGCCGCTGCTCGCCGGCCCGGCCCTGCGCCTGCTGCGCACCCCGGCCGAGCTGCTGCCCCAGGCGACGACCTTCGCGGTCGTCAGCTTCCTCGGGGCGAGCACGGTGATGGCCTTCAACTTCCTCGCGGCGATCATCCGCGCGATCGGCGACTCCCGCACGCCGCTCGTCTTCCTCACCATCAGCTGCCTGCTCAACATCGGGCTCGTCGTGACGTTCGTCGCGGTCCTCGGCCTCGGGGTCGCCGGTGCGGCGCTCGCGACCGTCTGCTCGCAGGCCACGTCCGTCGCGCTCTGCCTGGTGTACGTCCGGCGCCGGGTCCCCGTGCTCCACCTGCACCGCGGCGACTGGCGGGTCGGCCGCGACGACCTCGCCCGGCACCTCCGACTGGGCCTGCCGATGGGGTTCCAGATGTCGATCATCGCGATCGGCGCGCTCGCGGTGCAGGTGCGGCTCAACAGCCTCGGCGCCGAGGCCGTCGCCGCCTACACGACCGCCGCGCGTGTCGACGGGCTCGCGGTCGCCCTGCTCCAGTCGCTCGGGCTCTCCGTGTCGACCTTCGTCGCGCAGAACTACGGCGCGCGGCGACCCGACCGCATCAGGCTCGGCGTCGTCCAGGGCGTGTGGATGTCCATCGGCGGTGCGGTGCTCCTCGGCGCCGTGCTCATCACCGCCGGGCGGTCGATCGTCGAGCTGTTCGTCGGCCCCGGAGAGGAGCAGGTCGCCACCATGGCGGCGTACCTGCTGCACGTCAACGGGTCCCTCTACGCCGTCCTCGGCGTGCTCTTCGTGACCCGCGGGGCGTTGCAGGGCCTCGGGTACACGTTCGTCCCGACCCTCACCGGCACCATCGAGCTCATCATGCGCGTCGGCGCAGCCGTGGTCCTCGGTGCGGCGTTCGGCTTCACGGGTGTCGTCTGGGGGAACCCGCTCGCCTGGATCGGCGCGGTCGCGGTGCTCGTCCCGGCGTACCGCCGGGCGCGACGCCGCCTCGCGGACGTGTCGGACCTCCCGGTCGACCTGGACCCCGACCTCGTCGTGATCGAGGGCCCGGCCGAGGGGTCGGCGGTCATGGATGCCGTCGTCTCGGTGCGCGCCCCCGAGCACGACCACCACTCCGTGCTCGCCACCGTGCCCGACCTGGGCGTCCCGACCGACCTGAGCATGTCGACTGATCCCGGTGAGTCGGCCGGCCTGGGCGCCCCGACCGGCTCGGGCGTCGGTGTCGTCGCGCGCGTCAGGCGACCGAGGCGGCCCGTCCTCCGGTGATCCGGACGAGCTCGTCGAACGTCGCCGGGAAGACCGTCCGCGGATGGCCGGCAGCCGCCCAGACCACGTCGTGGTCCGCGAGCGCGACGTCGACCAGGGTCGTGAGCGTCGTGACATGACCCACGGGAGCGACACCGCCGATCGCGAACCCGGTGCGCTCGCGGACCAGGTCCGCGTCGGCACGCTCCAGGCGGTCGACCCCCAGGAAGGTCGCGACCTGCTGGGTGTCCACCCGATGGGCGCCCGAGGTCATCACGAGCACGACGTCCCGCTCGCCCGGGATCGGGCGGTCCGGGATCGCGAACACCAGCGAGTTCGCGATCTGGGCGACCGACACCCCGAGCTGCTCCGCCGCGGCGACGGCCGTGCGGGCGTGGTCGTCGAGCACGACGACCTCTCCGCGGGCACCGGCTGCGGAGAGCGCGGCGCGGACCCGGGCGACGGCCGGATGCTCGAGGATCGTCACGGTGCGAGCGTAGAGGACGGCTCTTCCGGCCGCTGCCCGCCGTAGATGACGTCGTCGAGGTGCTTCCAGTAGACGTCGATCCCGGCGAAGCCCGCCGCTGCCAGGTACTCGAGCTGCTGGGGGAGCGGGATCAGGTAGCGCACGTGGTTCTCGTGGCGGGCCTGCTCCTCCGGCGTGCGATGCCGGCGCTTGTCGGCCGCGTCCGGGTCCTGCCGGTCGGCGGTCCGCTCCCACGCCGCCGCGACGACGGCATCCGCCGAGCTCACCGCGTCGTAGTTGAGGTACCAGCCACCCGGGGCCAGCCGCGCGAAGATCTCCGCGAACAGACCCGCCTTGCGGTGGTCCGGCATGTGGTGGATGCACATCGAGCTCACGACGGCGTCGAGGACGGCCGGGATCTCGTCCGGCCACGCGCTCGTCGACATGTCGAACTCGACGTAGCGGTAACGCCCGGCGTACGCGGCCATCTCCTCCTCGCCGACCGCGATCATCTGCGGCGAGAAGTCGCTGAGGATCGCGGTGCTCCGCGGGTACAGGTCGAGGATGGTGCGCGCGGCCGAGCCCGTCCCTGCACCGAGGTCGAGGAACGTGAAGGCGTCCTGCTCGTCGAACGGAAGGAGCTCGCCGAGGAGCCGCCACCGCGCCGCGTTCTCGCGCTCACGCTCGGCGGCGCGCGCCGCACGGCTCCGCACGTGCTCCTCGGACTTCCAGATCGCGGCGTTCGTGTCCGTCGTCGGCTCCATGGCGCGAGCCTATCGACGGTCATCTCCCTGCTCTGCCCGGCTGTGGCAGAGTCACGGGGCGTGAGCGAACGATTCCGCGTGGTCCCGGCCGCCTATGTGGTGTTCCGTCGCACGACCGGCACGTCCGGCACGACCGGCGACGGTGAGCAGGTGCTCCTCCAGCTGCGGGAAGGCACCGGCTACATGGACGGGCACTGGGCCTGCGCCGCGGCCGGGCACGTCGAGCCGGGCGAGTCGGTGCGTGCGACGGCGTGCCGGGAGGCCCGCGAGGAGCTCGGCATCACGGTGGACCCGGCGGACCTCACACCGGTCGTCGCGATGCACCGCACGTCGGGCGAGGCGCCGGTGGACCAGCGGGTCGACTTCTTCTTCGAGTGCCGACGGTGGGTCGGCGACCCGCGACTGGTCGAGCCCGACAAGGCCGTCGACCTGCGGTGGTACGACCTGGACCGGCTGCCGGACCCGGTGGTCCCCCACGAGCGCGCCGTCTTCGAGGCGCTGCGCTCCGGTCACCTCGACCCGATCGTGACGTTCGGCTTCTGACCGGGGGCGAGGCGTTCCGGGGCCGAGTAGACGAGCGAGTACCGCCAGAACAGTCGCCGTCGCACGCGCGCACCGGGCAGGAGCTGCGCCGCCACGGCCCTGACCTCGGCCAGCGTCGTCGTCGGGGGCGCGGTCGGCGCGCTCATGGCGACGCGCGCCTCGGACGAGCGGGCCGACAGGAGCAGACCCATGACCAGGTTCGCAGGGACGGCCACGAGGTCGAGGAGCCGGTCTCCGCGGGTCGCCGCCCGGTAGCAGCCGACGACCACGACCCGTCCACCGGGCGCGACCAGAGAACGGAGCCGGGCCAGGGCGGTGGGCAGCGGCAGGTGGTGGACGACGGCAACCGCCGTCACGACGTCGAACACGCTCCCGTCCGGTGGGTCGCGCAGGTCGCGCACCTCGAAGGTGACGGTCGGGAGGGCGGTCGACCTGCTCCGCGCGAGGTCGACGACCGCACGGTCGGTGTCGATGCCGGTCGCGCGATCGACGCGCCCCGCCAGCGCACGCACCAGGTTCCCCGTGCCGCAGCCGACGTCGAGCGACGTCGTCGCATGGTTGGGCACCTGCCGGAGGATCCAGCGGTGGTAGGCGTCGTTGTGGCTCCAGGGGTGCGCGGCGTTGACGCGGTCGAGCATCGAGAGGAGGACCGTGCGCACGGCTTGCACTCTGCCACGTCGGCTGTCCCGAAACGGCCCCGGTGGCGTCGTCGCCTCGTTACCCTGGCGACGGTGCTGAACGGCGTGGTTCCCGGCAGCACCGCACCGTCCGGACCACGCAACCGCACGCGAGGACTCCATGAGCAACCCGATCCAGCCCCCCGGCAACTACCCGTCGATGCCGGAGGCGGCCTGGGGTGGACCGACCGTCCAGGGCCCGGCCCCGGCGTCCGTGGTCAACGCTGCGAGGCTGATCGTTGTGCGCATCGTCCTGGCGCTGCTCGGCGTGATCGTGACGCTGACGACCCAGGACTCTGTCAGGTCCGCCCTGGCGAAGGCCTCGCCGACGATGGACCAGAACACTCTCGACACCGCGACGCGCGTGGCGGTCACCGTCAGCGTGGTGTCCGCCATCGTCTTCGCGATCCTGTGGGGCGTGCTCGCCTGGCTGATCGTCAAGGGGAAGAACTGGGCGCGCATCGTCATCTGGGTCTTCGCCGGGCTGACCCTGCTCTTCGGGCTGATCTCGCTCCTGCGACCCTCCGGCGTTCTCAGCCTGGTCATGGGTGTGATCGACGTCGGCCTCGCCGCGGCCATCATCGTGCTGCTCGCTCAGCGCCCGAGTGCGGAGTTCTTCCGCCGCCGGTAGGCCGCGGTCCTGATGCCGGACGGCACAGATGCAGTGGGCTCTTCGACGAGGTGAGGACGATGGACGACGACGTCAACGCGTACACCCGGGCGGTCGACGCGGTACGGGCGGGCGCCGACCCGTTCGCCGAGGCGACGGCGCTCGTCCGCCGGCTGGGCCCGGAGGAGATGCTCGGGCTGCTGGACGGCGACACCCCGTTCTGGCCGGGGCTGGACGAGATGGGCCGGATCTACAACGCCCGGCCGTACGTGCACGGCGAGGTGGCACGGCTGGGCATCCCGGGAACCAGGTTCGTCGACGGACCGCGCGGGTGCGTCGCCGGTGAGGGAACGGCCTTCCCCGTCTCCATGGCGAGAGGCGCCACCTGGGACGTCGAGCTCGAGGAACGCGTCGGCGCGGCGATCGGACGCGAGGTGCGCGCGCAGGGGGGCAACTTCTTCGGCGGGGTCTGCGTCAACCTGCCGCGGCACCCGGCCTGGGGGCGCATCCAGGAGACGTACGGCGACGACCCGTTCCACCTCGGCGAGCTCGGTGCGGCGCTGACCCGCGGCGTGCAGCGCTACGCGATGGCCTGCGCGAAGCACTTCGCGCTGAACTCGATGGAGAACGCACGCTTCCACGTCGACGTGACCATCGACGAGGCGACGCTGCACGAGGTCTACCTGCCGCACTTCCGCCGCGTCGTCGACGAGGGCGTGGCAGCGATCATGTCCGCGTACAACTCGGTGAACGGCGAGTGGGCCGGCCAGAACCGCTACCTGCTCACGGAGGTGCTCCGCGACCAGTGGGGCTGGGACGGCGTCACGGTCAGCGACTTCATCTGGGGTCTGCGCGACGCCGCGGCGTCCCTCAACGCGGGGCTCGACCTGGAGGAACCCTTCCGGCAGCTCCGCGCCCGGGACCTGCCGGCGCAGCTCACGGCCGGTGAGACGTCCTGGGCCCTGGCCGAGCGTGCCGGCGTGCGCCTGGTCGCCGCACAGCTCCGGTCGTTCGCGGACCGGGAGGTCGAGGACCCGGCCCCCGCGGTGATGGCGTGCGAGGAGCACCGCGCGCTCGCACGCGAGGTCGCCGCGCGTGCCATGGTCCTGCTCCAGAACGACCCGGTCGACGGCGCACCGGTGCTCCCGCTGGACCCGGGACTGATCCGACGTATCGCGGTGATCGGTCGCCTGGCCGTCACGCCCAACGAAGGCGACCTCGGGTCGTCGTGGGTGCACGCGCCGAGCCACGTCTCACCGCTCGACGGCATCCGGGCGGCCTTCCCGGGCGCCGAGGTCGTGCTCGTCGACCAGGACGACCCGCAGGCCGCCGCGCAGGCTGCGGCCGAGGCCGACGTCGCCCTGGTCGTCGCCGGGTTCGACGGGCGGGACGAGGGCGAGTACGTCGGCGGGGACACCTTCGCCGACCCCACGTTGCTGGCGCTGTTCCCGCCGGCGCCGGCAGGGGCGGGTGTGCCGCAGCTCGGCGAGTCGATCATGACCGCCGGGTTCGGCGGCGACCGGGACTCCCTGCGGCTGCGCCCCGTCGACGTCGAGATCATCCGTGCGGTCGCGGCGGCGAACCCGCGGACCGTCGTCAGCGTCGTGGCGGCCGGCGCGGTCGTGTGCGAGGAGTGGCGGCACGACGTCCCGGCCCTGGTGATGATGTGGTACGCGGGCATGGAGGGCGGTCACGCCCTGGCCGACGTCCTCACGGGCGTCCAGAACCCTGCGGGCCGGTTGCCCTACTCGATCCCGACGAGCGAGGAGCACCTGCCCTCGTTCGACAAGGACGCGCACGCGGTCACGTACGACCGGTGGCACGGGCAACGGCTGCTCGACCGCCTCGGGGCGCCCGCGGCTTTCCCGCACGGGTTCGGGATGTCGTACACGACGTTCTCGATCGTCGGAGCGGGCGTCGACCGGTCGGTGGACGGCGCGCTCGCGGTCCGTGCCCAGGTCCGCAACTCGGGCGACCGCGACGGCCGCCACGTCGTCCAGGTGTACGGGCGGCGCACCGACGGTCGTCGCGCCGGCGAGACCCTCCTGGTCGGGTTCCGGAGCGTGCCGGTGGCGGCCGGGGAGACGGTCGAGATCACGGTCCCGGTGCACCTGGGCGCCCTGGGTGCGTGGGTGCCGGAGGTCCGTGCGCTGGACACCCCCGCGGCGGACGCCGTCGTCCTCGAGGTCGGCGCGCACGCGCACGACCCGGAGGCGCACCACCTGCACATCGTGGGGTGAGGGATGCGCGGGTCGGCCGTCCCTGTCATCGAGGGTCCCTCGTGTGGGCCCCTGCGGAGGTCATGACCTCGCAGGCGGAGCGGTCGACTCGCGCTCGATCACGGTGGTGGCGAGCTCGACGCGTGGGGTGGCGCGGGCGCCGTCGCGCGCCAGCTCGATCACCATGCGGGTCGCCTCACGTGCCATCTCGGCGAGCGGCTGCCGCACCGTGGTGAGCTGCGGAGAGACCCACTGGCAGAGCTCGACGTCGTCGAAGCCGACGACGGACAGGTCCTCGGGGATGCGCAGCCCGCGGTCGCGCGCCGCCTGGTACACCCCGTAGGCCTGTTCGTCGGAGCCGCTGATGATCGCCGTCGGCCGCTGCGCGATGCCGAGGAGCTCCGCACCCCTGGTCCGGCCGCCGCTGACGAGGGAGTCGCCGTGGCGGACGAGCTCCGGGTCGAACTCGATGCCGGCACGTCGCAGGGCCGCACGGTAGCCGTCGAGCCGGTCGCGGTGGCAGATCTGCTCGATCGGCCCGGTGATGAAGCCGATCCGGCGGTGCCCCAGGCGGATGAGGTGGTCGGTGGCGTCGCGGCCGCCGGCCCAGTCGGTCGCGGCGACGGTGGGCAGCGCCTGGTCGCTGCTGCCGACCGGGTCGACGAGCACGACGGGCATGCGGAGGCGGGCGAGCTCCTCGCGGCCGGCAGGGAGGAGCTCGGAGACGATCAGCACGACGCCGTCGGAGCCCCGCTCGGCGAGGTGGTCGAGCCAGTCCGGGGTGCCGACCGGGCTGCCGTGGGTGGTCGTGATGACGAGGTCGGCCCCGAGACGTGCCGCTTCGGCCTGTGCCCCGCGCAGCAGCGCGGTGGCCCACTGGGTGTCGAGGTCGCTGATGACGAGGTCGACCAGCCCGGCGCCCTGCCCGGTGCGTCCGCGTCGCTCGTAGCCGTGCTCGACCAAGAGCTGCTCGATGTGCCGTCGCGTCGCCGCGGACACCCCGCGTCGCCCGTTGAGGACCTTCGACACGGTGGGCACCGAGACGCCCGCTGCGTGAGCGATGTCCGCGATGGTCACGGTTCGACCAGACATCCGCATTCCTCCTGCGCTTGATGTTGACGGGCACCCGACGGCACGTCTATCGTACCCGATAACGAAAGTTTCTACGCAACTTTCGTTATCGGGTACGAGATGGCGAGGACGACATGGCGTGCGAAGACCCCGACCGTCGCTCCGTGCCGGTCGGCCCGGTCGACCGGACTGCAGCGCGGACATGACGTGCACGACCGGACGGCGCCGCCGACCGGAGAGCGGGCACCCGGACCACCGGGCACCCCGACGGGATGTATCGAGCTCGTTCACAGCAGAGCGAGCAGAACAGGAGAAGCACAGATGCGGACGTCGATGAGGACGCTGCGCGGCCGCCGACTTGGTGCGGTCGCCGCCGTCACAGGTCTCGCGCTGTTGGCCCTGACCGCCTGCTCGGGCGGCTCTGGCGCGACAACGGGGACCCCGGGCTCGGCCACGTCGGGCGACATCACCTGGTGGGGCTGGACGCCCGACGCCACCAACGCGAGCAAGCTCATTGCCGCGTTCAACAAGGAGTACCCCGACATCAAGGTCGAGTTCGTGTCGAAGCCGATCGACTCGTACGACTCGGTCCTGAGCCCGGCCATCACCTCGAGCCAAGGTCCGGACGTGTTCAACGTCGCCCCCGGCTCGGCGAACGGCGGGGTCCAGACCTTCGAGGCCGGCGCGATCGACCTCACCTCCGCGGTCGAGGGCGCGCTCGGCAGCGACTGGAAGTCCAAGCTCGCCCCCGCCGGTGTCGACGGCCTCTCCGTCGGCGACAAGCTGGTCGGGCTGTCAGCCGGTGCGGTCTACTCCGGCGGCCTGTGGATCAACCAGGACATCTTCGACAAGTACAACCTGAAGGCGCCGACGACGATGGCCGAGTGGAAGAGCGTCTGCGCGACGCTCACCGCGGACGGCCAGGGCTGCTTCGTGCAGGGCGCCGGGCAGTGGGCGTTCGACATGGACACGTTCGAGGCCATCGCCGACAACGTCGAGCCGGGTCTGTACGTCAAGGCGTCGAAGGGTGAGGTCCCCTGGACCGACCCGAAGTTCGTCACGGCGATGGACCTGTGGAAGTCGCTGTTCACCGACGGGATCATGCAGGAGGGCGCCGTCGGTCTGCAGCAGTACCCGGACGCGAACAACGCCTTCATGTCGGGCAAGTACGCCATGGTCATGATGGGCACCTGGTACACCCAGTACGCCGTCAAGGACAGCATGGTGGCCGCGATGGAGGCGGCCGGAGTCGGCAGCCCGACGCCGATCACGATCACGCCGATCCCGTTCCCCGACCTCGCGGGGACGGGCAACACCGGATCGATGTTCGGTGACGCCGACTACGGGCTCGCGGTCAGCGCGAAGTCGACCAAGCAGGCGGCGGCGACCACCTTCGCCCTGTGGCTGACGACGAGCACGGCCGGCCAGCAGGCGGTCGCGAACACGTTGAACGACATCCCCGCGCTCAAGGGCGTCACCCCGCAGTGGGACCAGATCGACCTGGTGAACTCGGACAAGCAGAAGGCCGCGCTGCAGACCTACACCGAGGGTGCAGGCGCGGCGACGGAGCCGCGGTTCGCCACGGTGAGCGCCGACCTCAACACCGCGTTCCGTGATGCCCTCATCGGGGTCGCCTCGGGAGACAAGACGTCGATGCAGGCGCTCGAGGGGCTCGAGGCAGTCCAGAAGGCACAGAAGTGACGCAGCACCGCCCGAGTGTCGCTCTGACGTCCGTGCCTTCCGCCTGGTCCTCCGGAACGAGGGCCGAGCGGTGAGCGCAGCGACAACGGCGCCACACCCGACGGGACGGCCGGTCATCTCGACCGGCCGCCCCGGCGGGGCCCGGCGCGGACGGCGACGCAGCCACCTGCAGGGTGCGGGACTTCCGTGGATCCTCCCCGCCGTGGTGCTGATCGTGGGCCTGATCTACTTCTCGATCGGGTTCACGGGGTACGTCGCCACGCTCGACTGGAACGGGTTCATCCTGTCGAGCCCCACGCATGTCGGCACCGCCAACTTCACGAAGATGGTCGGCGACACCGTCTTCTGGAACGCGATCTGGCACACGGCCTACTTCTACGTCATCACGTTCACGGTCCAGACCGCGATCGGGTTCGTGTTCGCCGCGATCATGCACTCGCGGGTCCGGCTCGGAGCGATCTACAAGGTCATCATCTTCGTGCCGACGGTGCTTGCCCCGGCCACGATGGCCCCGGTGTTCCGCCAGATCTTCGACGTGGACGGGCAGTTCAACTGGTTGCTCAGCCACGTCGGCCTCGATGCGCTGACACGACCCTGGCTCGCGGAGTCGTCCACTGCGATGGGCGTGGTCATGGCGATCACGATCTGGCAGTGGACGGGGCTGACGTTCATCCTCTTCTACGCCGCGATGAGCCAGATCGAGCCGGAGATCCTCGAGGCGGCCCGCATCGACGGGGCCGGGAGCGTCCGCACCCTGTGGTCGATCGTCTGGCCGATGTGCCGCGGGACGACATCCGCGCTGGCGATGCTCGGCCTGATCGGAGCGCTGAAGACCTTCGACATCCCGTACCTGGTCACCAAGGGTGGGCCCAACCACGGGACCGAGTTCTTGGGCACCTACATCTATCAAACGATGGTGCAGCAGAAGCACTTCGGCTACGCGGCCGCCATCTCGGTCGCCCTGCTGATGCTGGCCATCGCCGGAGGCGTGCTCATGAGCGTGCGCAACCGCAGAGCCGAAGGGAGGTAGACGGGTGTTCGAGTCACGAAGTCGCACGTCCCGCATCGGCCTGCAGATCCTGGTCACGGTCATCGCGCTGCCGTACCTCGCGCCCCTGATCGCCATGGTGCAGGGCTCCCTCGCCGGGCGTGGCGTGGGCAACTACCAGAAGGTCTTCGACACCGGGGTGGTCGGTACCTACTTCCGCAACAGCATCCTCATCTCGGTCTCGACGATCGCGATCGTCTACGTCTGCACGATGCTCGCGGCCTTCGGCTTCGCCAAGCTGCGCATCGCCGGCAAGGAGATCTGGTTCTGGATCCTCATCGCCGCGCTCACCATGCCGGAGGCGGTGCTGCTGACACCGCTGTTCGTCACCGCGTCGACCTTCGACATGTACAACGAGCTCATCGCGGTGATCCTGCCGCTCGCGGCCCTGCAGGTGCCGTTCACGGTGCTGCTCGCACGGAACTACTTCGCGGGCATCCCGACCGAGCTCATGGAGGCCGGACGGGTCGACGGCGCGAACATCGTGCAGGTCTTCTGGAACATCGTCCTGCCGCTCACGCGACCGATCGCCGCGGCGATCGTGGTGCTGACGCTGATCAACTCCTGGAACGCGTTCCTGCTCCCGATGCTCATGCTCAACGACCCGAGCAAGCAGGTCGTGACGCTCCTGCCGTCGTTCTTCACGAGCCAGTACACGAACGACCAGACCGGGGTGCTCGCGGCAGCGGTCATCACCGCGGTGCCGGAGATCATCGCGTACCTGTCGCTGCAGAAGTACTTCGAGCGCGGTCTCGCGGCCGGGGCGCTCAAATGAGCCGCCGCTACCAGGCCGGCGTCCGACCGGTGACCGACACGAACGGGGAGGACTGATGGGACAGCTGGACGGACGGCTCGCGGTGGTCACGGCGGGCACCGCGGGCATCGGGCGAGCCATCGCCACCCGGTTCGTGGCGGAGGGGGCCGACGTCGTCGTGACCTCGCCGCACCAGGCCGAGATCGACGACACCCTCGCCGAGCTCGGACCGCACGTCACGGGGGTCCTCGGCGACGCGAGCGACCTCGCCGACCTGGACCGGCTGGCGGACGCGCTCCGCGAGCGTGGCCGCCCGGTCGACGTGCTCGTCGCGAACGCCGGCAGGGACGTCGCCGCGACAGCGGTCGCCGACACCCGGCCGGAGGCGTTCGACCTGGTCTCGGACCTGAACTTCCGCGGCACGTTCTTCACGGTGCAGCGGGTGGTGCCGCTCATGCGGGACGGCGCGACGATCGTGCTCACGTCGTCCATCGCGGGGAGCAACGGGGGACCGGGGCACGCGGTCTACAACGCGACCAAGGCCGCGGTGCGCTCGCTGGCACGCACGCTGACGGCCGAGCTGCGCGGACGCCGCATCCGTGCGAACGCCGTGAGCCCCGGCCCGACGGCGACCGCCGGGTTCGCGGCGTTCACCGGCGGCGACGACGCGGTCGAGCAGCAGGTCGTGGCCGCGATCCCGGTGGGACGCGTCGGGCGCCCGGACGAGGTCGCCGCCGCCGTGCTGTTCCTCGCCTCGGACGAGTCGAGCTTCGTCGCCGGCGCCGAGCTGGTCGTCGACGGGGGCATGAGTCAGGTTTGACCGGTCGTCGATCGGGAACGGGCACCGCCGGGAACCGGTGGTGCGTCAGGACAGTCGAGAGGAAGTACGTCTGGTGTCGGGTCCCGTGAGATTCGCAGTCATCGGGAGCGGTTGGCGCTCCGAGTTCCACCTCCGCATGGCCCAAGCGGCCCCGGACCGCCTGCAGGTGGTCGGGGTCGTCACCCAGACCGAGGCCGAGGCCGAGCGCATCACCGCCCGTTGGGGCGTGCGTGCGGTTCGCACGATCGACGAGGTCCTCGCCCTCGCCCCCGAGTTCGTGGTGGCGGCGGTCTCGTGGCCGGCGATGCCGGACGTCGTGCGGGAGCTCGTCGCCGCCGGGGCCCAGGTCCTGGCCGAGACGCCACCGGCGCCGGACCTCGACGGTCTGCGCGCGCTGTGGCACGACGTCGGCGGCTCGGGCCGTGTGCAGGTCGGCGAGCAGTACATGCTGATGCCCGGGCACGCGTCACGGCTCGCCGTGGTGCGCGACGGGGTGATCGGCACGCCGACCTCCGTCGAGATCGCCTCGACGCACCTGTATCACGCGGTGTCACTGGTGCGCGGCTTCCTCGGTGTCGACCTGGACGACGCAGTGGTCAGCGCCCGGGCCTTCGTCGCACCGTTGGCCGACCCGCTCACGTTCGACGGCTGGGTCGACGACCCGCAGCCGGGCCCGCGCACGACGACGATCGCCACGCTCGACTTCGGCGACGGGCGCACGGGGCTGTACGACTTCGTCGAGAACCAGTGGTGGAACCCGCTGCGTGCACGACGGATCGTGATCCGCGGCTCGCTCGGGGAGATCGTCGACGACGAGGTCACGCGGCTGACCGCGGACGGCGTCGTCACCTCGCCGGTCGTGTACCGACGCACCGGGGTGGACATGAACCTCGAGGGCAACGAGGTCGTCCACACGTCGTTCGACGGCCGGATCGTCTACCGCAACCCCTGGGTGGGGACGCGGCTGTCCGAGGACGACATCGCGGTCGCCGCCCACCTCGCCGCCATGGGCCGGTGGGTCCGTGACGAGGGGCCGGCGCCGTACCCGCTCGCGCAAGGCTGCCAGGACCACGCGCTCGGCCTGGCCATCGAGGAGTCCGCACGTACCCGCGCCGACGTGCGCGTCACCAAGGAGGTCTGGGTCTGATGCCACTGGTCACGATCGAGGTCGCGGACACCGTCCCGGCCGCCACCCGTCTCGCCTACGCCGACGCCGTCAACGCGGGGCTCGTCGAGGGTCTCGGCATGGACGCGGAGGACAGGTTCCAGGTGATCCACCCGCTGCCGGCGGACCACCTGATCGCCGACCCGCACTACCTGGGTGGGGATCGTCGCGACGTGGTCTACGTGCGGATCCTCATGGTGCGCATGTACGACGCGGCGACGAAGGCACGCATGTTCGACGCGGTCGCGCGGCGGCTCGAGGCCGAGGGCGTCCGACCCGACGACGTGTTCATCGCCGTCAACGAGAACACCCTCGAGGACTGGTACCCCGGCGCCCGAGGGCTGCGATGACAGCGCAGGTCCCCGACGTCGCGCAGCGCGTCGAGGCGGTGCTCGCGGGCATGACGCTCGAGGAGAAGCTGGCGCAGCTCGTCGGCGTCTGGGTGGACGCCGGCTCGGGGGCCGCCGTCGCGCCGCTGCAGGACGCGATGCTCGACGAGGAGCCGGCGTTCGAGGAGTTCGCGCGGGACGGCATCGGTCAGATCACGCGGTTCTACGGCACGGCACCGGTGGATCCGGCGAGCGCGGCGAGGTCGCTGCGCGAGCGGCAGCGCTGGCTGGTCGAGCACACACGCACCGGGATCCAGGCCGTCGTGCACGAGGAGTGCCTGACCGGGCTGGCGGCCTGGCAGGCGACGACCTTCCCGGCCCCACTCTCCTGGGGTGCGTCGTTCGACCCGCAGCTGGTCCAGGAGATGGGGCGGGCGATCGGCACGACGATGCGGTCCCTGGGCATCCACCAGGGCCTCGCGCCGGTGCTCGACGTGGTGCGGGACGCGCGTTGGGGGCGCGTCGAGGAGTGCATCGCGGAGGACCCGTACGTCGTCGGCACCGTCGCGACGAGCTACGTGCGCGGGTTGCAGGAGGCCGGGATCGTCGCGACCCTCAAGCACTTCGTCGGGTACTCGGCGTCGCGGGCCGGTCGGAACCTCGCCCCGGTGCACGCAGGGCCCCGCGAGATCGCCGACGTCCTGCTGATCCCGTTCGAGATGGCCGTGCTCGACGGCGGCGCGCGCTCGGTGATGCACTCGTACGCCGAGGTCGACGGCCTGCCGGCAGCGGCGGACGCGTCGCTGCTGACGGGGGTCCTGCGGGACCGCTGGGGGTTCGACGGCGTGGTCGTCGCCGACTACTTCGGGGTGGCATTCCTCGCGTCGCTGCACGGTGTGGCCGCCGATCTCGGTGACGCCGCTGCCCAGGCCCTGGCCGCCGGCGTGGACGTCGAGCTGCCGACCGGCAACGCCTACCGGCGCCCGCTGGCCGACGCGGTGCGTGCCGGGACGGTGCCCGAGAGTCTCGTGGACCGCGCGGTCACCAGGGTGCTCCGGCAGAAGGCGGAGCTCGGGCTCCTCGACGGGCTCGCGGACGCACCCCAGGTCGACGCGATCGACCTCGATCCCGCCGAGCACCGGGCGCTCGCCGCGCGGGTCGCCGAGGAGGCGATCGTGCTCCTGTCGAACGACGGGACGCTGCCGCTGTCCGGACCGTCGCGGGTGGCCCTCGTCGGGCCGAACGCGCACCGTCCGACCGCGTTGTTCGGCTGCTACTCGTTCGCCAACCACGTCCTCGACTTCCATCCGGACGTGCCGCTCGGTCTCGACGTGCCCAGCGTGCTCGACGCGTTGCGTGACGAGCTGACCGGAACCGAGCTCACCTACGTCGAGGGGTGCGGGGTCGACGGCGAGGACCGTGCCGGCATCGCCGACGCCGTGACAGCCGCGACCGGGGCGGACCTCGCGGTCGTCGTGGTCGGGGACCGCGCCGGGCTGTTCGGTCGTGGCACGTCCGGCGAGGGGTGCGACGTCGACGACCTCGAGCTGCCCGGGGTGCAGCGCGAGCTGGTCGAGGCCGTGCTCGCCACCGGCACACCCGTCGTGCTCGTGCTCGTGACCGGGCGCCCCTACGCAGTCGCGTGGGCCCTCGACGCGTGCGCGGCCGTCGTGCAGGCGTTCTTCCCGGGCGAGGAGGGTGCGCGGGCGATCGCCGGCGTGATCGGCGGACGGGTCAACCCGTCGGGCCGACTCCCGGTCAGCATGCCGGGCTCCGGGGGTGCGCAGCCGTACTCCTACCTGCACCCGGCCCTCGGCGGGGCGTCGTCGGTGTCGAACCTCGACCCGCAGCCGGTCCGCCCGTTCGGGTTCGGGCTGTCCTACACGTCGTTCTCCCACGACCGGCTGCAGGTCCCGTCGACCGTGCCGACCGACGGGACGATCGAGGCGACGGTCAGGGTCACGAACACCGGTGACCGGTCCGGCGCCGACGTCGTGCAGCTGTACGCCCACGACCCCGTCGCGTCGATCACGCGGCCGGTGGCGCAGCTGCTCGCCTTCGCTCGCGTCGAGCTCGAGCCGGGGGCCGCGGCGACGGTGCGGTTCGCGGTGCCGACCACCCGGCTGGGCTTCAGCGGCCGGGACCTGGTGCGTGCGGTCGAGCCGGGGATCGTCGAGCTGTGGGTCGGGACGTCGTGCGCCGAGAGGACGGTCGAGGCGACCGTCGACCTCGTCGGTGACCGGCACCCGATCACCGTCGCCGACGCCCGCTGGGTCGACGTCACGGTCGAGGTCGTACCCGCGGACCGACCGCCTGCGGTCACCGCGGCCGAGACGAGAGGGTGACCGGAGATGGGACGACTGGACGGGATGCTGGCCCTCGTGACCGGCGGGACGGCGGGGATCGGCTTGGCGATCGCCCGGCGCTTCGTCGCGGAAGGTGCGGACGTCGTCGTGACCGGCCGCACGCGGGCGACCCTCGACGCCGCGCTGGCGGAGCTCGGGCCGCATGCGACCGGGGTGGCCGGCGACGCCGCGTCGCTCGACGACCTCGACCGGGTGATGCAGACGATCGGCGCGACCGGTCGTCGGCTGGACGTGCTGGTCGCGAACGCCGGTGGCGGGAGCGAGGCGCCGCTCGGCGAGATGACCGGCGCCCTGTTCGACCGGGTGGCCGACCTCAACGTGCGGGGGACGTTCTTCACCGTCCAGCGGGCGCTGCCGCTGCTCCGGGACGGTGCGACCGTGGTGCTGATCTCCTCGATCTCCGGCAGCAACGGGGATCCCGGGCACGGGGTGTACAACGCGAGCAAGGCCGCCGTGCGGTCGCTGGCCCGGACACTGACCTCCGAGCTCCGCGACCGGAGGATCCGCGTCAACGCCCTCAGCCCGGGGCCGACGATGTCCGTCGGTTTCTCGGCGTTCGTCGGTGCGGACGGCGAGGATGGAACGGTGCTGCGACGTATCGAGGACGCCGTGCCGGTCGGCCGCGTGGGTCGCCCGGACGAGATCGCCGCGGCCGCGCTGTTCCTCGCGTCGTCCGAGAGCAGCTTCGTCGCCGGTGCCGAGCTGGTGGTCGACGGCGGCATGAGTCAGGTCTGAACCGGCCGGTTCAGCAACCGAACGGGGCGCAGGGCCCACAGGGACCCCACGAGCGGGGCAGAGCACGAGAGGAGCCGTCACATGCAGGTGGCATCGCGCAGCACCCCGGAGGTCATGAACCATCGGGTCGGCCGGTCGACCGTGGTGGTGCGCACCGCGGCCGGGGACCCGGTCGCGGACACCGAGGTCGTGGTCGAGCAGACACGGCACGCGTTCGCGTTCGCGAACATCGGGTTCGACTTCATCGGGTTCGCCAACGGCGAGACCGACGCGCGGTCGGACAGCCCGTTCGGTGGCGCCGCGCCGTCGGAGGGTGCACACCTGGCCGAGCTGTGGTTCGAGCTGTTCAACACCGCGACGCTGCCGTTCTACTGGGGCGCGTTCGAGCCGGAGCGTGGGCACCCGGACACGGCACGGCTGCTGCGCACGGCACAGTGGTTCGTCGACCACGGCTGCGTCGTCAAGGGGCACCCGTTGGCGTGGCACACGCTGGCGCCGCACTGGTTGCGCGATCTTTCCGTCGACGAGGTCGAGGCCGCCGTGCGCGCCCGGATCGTGCGTGACGTCACCGACTTCCGCGGTGTGGTCGACGTGTGGGATGCGATCAACGAGGTCGTCATCATGCCGGTGTTCGACAAGGAGGAGAACGGTCTGACCCGGCTGTGCCAGAAGCTCGGACGGGTCGAGACGGTCCGGCTGGCCGTCGACACCGCGCGCGCGGCCAACCCCGACGCGACGCTGCTCCTCAACGACTTCGACATGTCGCCCGACTACGAGCACCTGATCGAGGACTGCCTGGACGCCGGTATCCGGATCGACGCCCTCGGCCTGCAGAGCCACATGCACCAGGGCTACTGGGGCGAGGAGAAGACGCTCGCGATCCTCGAACGGTTCTCCCGGTTCGGCCTGCCGCTGCACATGACCGAGACCACCCTGCTGTCCGGCCACCTCATGCCACGCGAGATCGTCGACCTCAACGACTACCAGATCCCCGACTGGCCCTCGACGCCGGAGGGGGAGGAGCGTCAGGCCGACGAGGTGGCCCGGCACTACACGACCCTCGTCGCGCACCCGGCGGTGCAGGCGATCACCTACTGGGGCCTGACCGACGACGGCGCCTGGCTCGGTGCGCCGGGTGGACTGGTGCGTGCCGACGGGACCCCGAAGCCCGCCTACAGGGTGCTGCAGGGTCTGATCAAGGACCAGTGGTGGCTCGCACCGACCACGGTGCGGACCGACGCCGACGGTCGCCTCGGCATCGAGGGGTTCCTCGGGGAGTACCGCGTCACGGCGGGGGACCGCACCGGCCAGCTCACGATCGGCTCCGCAGGCGCCACCACGACCGTCGCCGAGGTCGTCGTGACATGACCGTCGCTCCGGCCCACCGCCGCGCCCCGACGATCTCGGACGTGGCGGCGCGTGCGGGCGTCTCGACGGCGACGGTGTCCAAGGTGATCAACGCCCGGCACGGGGTCGCCGAGTCGACGGCGCTGCGGGTGCGGCGGGCCATCGAGGGCATGGGGTACGAGCCGAGCCTGGCAGCGCGCCGGCTGCGTGGCGGACAGACCCGTGTGGTGGGGGTGCTGTTCGCCGAGCTGGACGCGTGGGCCGGCGAGGTGCTCAAGGGCGTGTCGTCGGCTGCGGAGGGTTCCGGGTACGGCCTCCTGGCGTTCTCCGGGGGCCGCGGACCGGGTGCGTCGGGCTGGGAGCACCGGGCGCTGACGATGCTGGGCGAGACCCTGATCGACGGCGCGATCCTCCTCGCGTCGGGCCAGGAGGCGATCCCCGGCTACCTGCCGGTGGTCGCGGTCGCCCTGCCGCAACCGCGGGATGCCCTGGGGCGACCGGCGGACGTCGGGCGTGGAGCGCCGTCCACCGAGCCGCGCGCACTTGGCGCGGCGGCTCTCGCGCAGCTCCTGACCCTCATCGCGGACGACGGCGAGGACGGCGGCGAGCCGGCGCGACGGAGGCCGTGACCTCGGCGGTCGGGCCCGGTTCTGACGGAAGCCCACGCCGTGCGGGAGGCCCGTCGTCAGGGAAGCGCGTCGTCGGGGAAGCCGACGAGCCCGAGTGCGCGTCGGACGGCTGCGTCGGGGGAACCGGTGCCTTCCCGGGCCCACCAGAACAGCGCCTCGATCGCGACCCACCATGCAGTGCTCGCGAGGATCTCCGGCTCGAGGGCCTCGGGCGGTGCCCCGGTGCACCGGGCGATGAAGTCCGCGAGCAACGACACGCTCGGGCGGGACGTCACGTGCAGGTGCGCACGCAGGGACGGGGTGGCGTCGATCAGGGCCATGCGCAGCCGCAGGGCGTGGAGGTCGTCGCCCGGGAAGCGCAGCGAGTCGATCAGGGACCGCGTGACGGCCGACCTCCATCGCGGCCCGACGGCGGCGGTGGCGAGGCTCTCGCGGAAGGCCGCCTCGGCCGCCTCCTGTCCGTGCCAGACGATGGCGCCCTTGCTGTCGACGTGACGGAACAGCGTCGACCGGGCGATGCCGGCCCGTCGGGCGATGTCGGTGAGGCTCGTCGCGTCGTAGCCGCGCTCGAGGAACAGCTCGAGGGCGACCGTCGCGATCTGGGTCGACGACGTCGTCGGTGGGCGCCCGACCCTCGGCGTGTCGTTGTTTTTCACGATTGACCAGCCTAGTTTGTGGACTGAGTCCCGTAACTCGGGGCTCGACGAACCACTGTGTCAGAGAGGACACGCCATGTCTGGTGCCACGGATGTCATCGAGGGCCGGTTCGCCGGTCGGACCGCGATCGTGACGGGAGCCGGGTCGGGGATCGGCCGCGCGACGGCCCTCCGCCTCGCCCGCGAGGGCGCGAAGGTCGTGGCGAGCGACATCTCCGCCGACCGCCTGGCCGAGCTCGTCTCCGAGAACCCCGACCTGGACCTGGTCACGGTGACCGGCGACATCTCGACCGAGTCCGCGGTGCAGGAGCTCGTCGCCGCCGCCGGTGGTCGGGTGGACGCGCTCGCGAACGTCGCCGGGATCATGGACGCGTTCCTTCCGCCGGCCGAGGTCGACGACGCCACGTGGGACCGCGTGCTCGGGGTGAACCTCACGGCGGTCATGCGGACCTCGCGCGCCGTCATCCCGTTGATGATCGAGGCGGGCGGCGGCGCGATCGTCAACGTGTCCTCGGAGGCAGGCCTGCGCGCGTCCGCCGCCGGTGTCGCGTACACCGCGTCGAAGCACGCGGTGAACGGGCTCACCAAGAGCATCGCCGTGTTCTACAAGGGCAAGGGGATCCGCGCCAACGCGGTCGCCCCCGGCGCGGTCGCGACCAACATCGAGGCGCCGTTCAGGTCCGCCTACGCGGCCGAGGCGCTCGGCCCGTACTTCGCGACCATCCCCCCGGTGGCGAACGCCGACCAGCTCGCCGCCGCGATCACGTGGCTGCTGAGTGACGACGCGAGCAACGTCAACGGTGTCGTCATGCCGTGCGACGGCGGGTGGTCGGCGATCTGACCGGGCCGGAGCATCGCCGGAATGTCGCCGGAGCGCCGCCGTCGTACCGCCGTCAGACGCGGGCGGCGGCGGCGAGCTCCGGGATCAACGTCTCCAGGTAGCGCGCGGTGTCCTCCCAGTCGGTCACCGCGTGGCACGGGACGCCGAGGGCCTTGACCGGGTAGTCGTTGCCGACCTCGTCCAGCCGGTCGCCGACGAACAGCATCTCCTGCAGGTCGATCCCGGTCATCTCGGCGAGGCGCGACATCCCGTAGGCCTTGTCGATGCCCTTGCGAGTGATGTCGACCGACGTGGAGCCGCCGGAACGCACCTCAAGATCCGGCAGCAGCGCGGCGACGGCCTCGCGCAGCGCGGTCTTCTTCTCGCCGGTCGGGTCCCAGGCGGTCTTCGCGGACACCGGGGCGGACTGCCCCAGGGCGGAGAAGGTGATCTGGCTGCCGCGGTCCTCGAGGATCGGGCCCCAGGTCTCGCTCTCCCACAGGCCGAGGGCCTTCGCCGACGTCGTGACGGCGTCGAGCGCACGCGCCTTCTCGTCATCGGTGAGGTTCTGGGCGTAGAGCTGGTCCCAGGCCTCGCCGGAGTGACGGAAGTACTGCGTGCCGCACGTCGGCATGAGGTGCAGCCGTGCGAGCTGAGCGGGCGTCGCCTCGGTCAGGCGCTCGACGACCTGCATCTGGAACTGGCCGAACTGCCCGCCGGAGATCACGCAGACCTCCACGGTGTCGAGCAGCCGGACGAGGAGATCCGCCATGCGCGGGTCGAGCGGCGACTTCGACGGGGCGAGGGTGTCGTCGAGGTCGAACGCGACGAGACGGGGTGCGCGGGACAGGGGAGCCTCCTGCAGATGGACCCGGGCCCGGACGTCGGGTCCCCGGTGGGACAACGGTGCGAGACGGTCCGCTCAGCGCGGACGCACCCATCTTGACAGGTGATCGCGGCTGAGCGAAGTTCGTCGGTCTGCGACCTCGGGCCGGTCCGTGCGCCTGTGGCAGCATGACCGGGTGAGAACCACCCGCCTGGTCACCCTCGGTGACGCCGACGAGATCGCCGCGATGGTGCGGGCCAACCGCGAGTTCCTGGCCCCGTGGGAACCTGCCCGCGACGACGACTGGTTCACGACCGAGCGCCAGCGGGACGGGATCCGGGCCCTCCTGCTGGAGCACGACCGCGGGACGTGCCTGCCGCACGTCATCCTCGACGAGGACGGTCGGCTGGTCGGACGCATCACGCTCAGCGGCATCGTGCGCGGTCCGTTCCAGTCGGGGAACCTCGGCTACTTCGTGAGCGCGGACGCGAACGGCCGCGGTCGTGCGACCGCGGCGGTCGGTCGCATGGTGCACCTGGCGTTCGACGAGCTCGGGCTGCACCGCATCCAGGCCGGCACGTTGCTGCACAACGTCCGGTCGCAGGGGGTGCTCCGCCGCAACGGCTTCGTGCCGTTCGGTGTCGCGCCGGCCTACCTGCGCATCGCCGGCGAGTGGCAGGACCACGTCCTGTTCCAGCGGGTGGCCGAGAGCCCGTCGGAGTGACGGGCCGGTGCGCGCCGGTCCGTGAACCCGCGCACAAAGTCATGGGGCGCGTACGGGCCGAGGTCGTAGGCTGGCCTGCGGTGTTCCGGGAAGCCTGGTCGGAGTTGCTGTCGTGCACCCACCGCCGGGCCCCGAAGGAGCCGTCGTCATGAGCAAGTTGTCGCCCCGATCTGCTGCGCCTGCCACCGGATCGGCCGCCCGACCTCGCTGGATCCACCGGCGCACCGCGCTGCTGCTGGCCTTCGCGTTCTCCGTCATGGCCGACCCGGTCTCCTCGGTGGCGTACGCCATCGAGGCCGCGCTGCGCGCGCTGCACGGCGACCTCGCCCTGCTGCTCCCGACGATGGCCCTCGTGGTCGGGGTCGTCGCGCTCGTCGTCGCGAGCTACCACCAGCTCGTGGCACGGTTCCCGGGCGGCGGCGGCTCTGCGGCGGCGGCCGGCTCGGCCTTCGGCGAGGCGTTCGCCTTCCTCCCGATGGGCGCGCTGATCGTCGACTTCGTCCTGACGATCTCGATCTCGGTCTCGGCCGGGGCGTCGGCCGTGATCTCGTACGCGCCGTCCCTCGCCCCGATGCGGCTCCCGCTCGCGCTGATCCTCGTGGTCGCCGTCGCGGGGCTGATGTGGTTCGGGCACCTGGGGCGCGCGGTGTTCGCGGCACTCACGATCGGGTTCATCGTCGTGGCGATCGGGGTGCTCGTCCTGACCGCAGGAGCCCACCCCGAGGCACAGCCCGTCGTCGTCGCCCCGCACTCGCCACCGCTCGCCGTCGTCCTCGCGTTCCCGGTGGCGATGGCCCTCTCGACGGGCGTCGAGGCACCGTCCTCGGCGATCGCGCAGCTCGCGCAGCTGGACGCCGACGAGCGCCGGCGGTTCGGGCGGTGGGCCCTGTGGCTGACTCTCGGCATCGTCGGCGTGCTGACGCTGGCACTGACCGCCACCGCGGTGCGGCTGGGCGTCGGGCTCCCTCCGGCGGAGTCGACGCAGATCTCCGAGATCGCCCGCCGCAGCGGTTCGGACGGCCTCTTCACCGCGTTCCAGGCGACGACCGCCCTGCTGCTGCTCTCTGCTGCGAGCTCGTCCTTCCAGGCCGGCCCAGGCCTGCTCAAGGCGCTCGCCCGTCGCCGTCTCGCGGACGGCGGCACGGTCGGCGTCCTGCCGTCGCCGTTGGGTCGCGCCAACCGCCACCACGTGCCGATCGTCGGTGTCGGGGTGTTCCTCGTCCTCGCGGCCGCGGTCGTCACCGCGGCCGGCGCGCGCGACCAGGAGCTCGTGCTCTTCTACGCGGTGTCGGTCTTCGTGAGCTTCCTGGTCGGGCTCGTCGCGATGGCGACCTTCGCCCGGCGCGAGGGGCGGCGCGGGTGGCTGGTGCTCAACGTCGCCGCCGCGGTCGTCGTCGCCTTCACCCTCGTGGTCAACATGACCCGCCCGGCGGCGATCGGCTCGCTGGCCGCCACGATCCTCGTCGCCGGTGGCCTGTACATCGCGTGGGTGCGCTCCGGCCGCCCCCGGGGGATCGCGCACGCGGTCGCCGCGGCGGAGGCCGTGGTCGGCGAGGAGCTGGACGGCGAGGTGCGCGACGGCGAGGAGCTGGACGGTGCGGAGCTGGACGGTGCGGTGCTCGACGGCGTGCACGACGAGATCGAAGCGGCCGGCGGAGCCCGCACCGACCCGGGGACGTCGACTCCAGGTCGGTGACGCGACGTCGTCCTCACCCGGCAGCCGGTCTCACCCGAGCGCTGCGGCGATGACGAGCATCACCGGGACGGCGAGTGCCGTCGTGAGCATCCCCGCGTCACGCGCCAACGGCTGCCCGCGACCGTACTGCGTGGCGTAGACGAGGACGTTCTGGGCGGTCGGGAGCGCCGCCATCGCGACCACGGCGAGGAGAGCCTGGGGTTCGAGGCCGAGCGCGCGCCCGAGGGCCAGCGCCAGGACGGGGCTCACGACGCTGCGCAGCACGGCGACGAGGACGAGCTCCCGGGGGCTGGTGCGCTCGCCGTCGGCGCGCGGCACCGCGATCGACATGCCGAACAGCACCAGCGCGAGTGGCGCCGCCGCCTCGCCGATCATGGCGAACGGACCGAACACGACCGCCGGCAGCTTCCACGGGAGGACGGCGAGCACCAACCCCGTGACGGACCCGACGATGATCGGGTTGCCGGAGGTGCGGCGCACCACCCCCGGAGCCCCCGCGCCCCCGGGTTCCCCGGCGCCGCGGCCCCGGCGTGCCCGTCGAGGACGGTGAACGCGACCGGGGCGATGACCAGGAGCTGGAACAGCAGCGACGGCACCACCGCGACGGCGTCACCGAGGAGGTACACGGCGAGCGGGAGCCCGAGGTTCCCGGCGTTGACGTAGGAGGACGCGAGCGTGCCGATGACGACGTCAGGGGCAGGGCGGCGCCACACGACGGCGAGCACGACGATCGCGACGACGGCCACCGTCGCCGTGCTGAGTGCGGTGACCAGCGCAGACCGGGAGAGCAGCGCGTGCAGGTCGGCGTGCGCGACGGTCACGAGCAGCAGGCTCGGGGTTGCGACGCTGAAGCACGTGCGCGCGAGGACGGTCCGCGCACCGCTGCCGAGGGTGCCGCGGCGCCCCAGCAGCCACCCGACACCGATCACGGCCGCCATCGTGCCGAGGGCGGTGACGACGGCTCCCACAGGTGTCTCCCGGGTGGTCGCGACCGGGGCGGGGCGAGATGCTCGCCCCGCCCCAGCCGGGTGGTGGTCTGTCCGTGACGGCAGACCCCTGGCCTGCATGCAGCCCCCAGTCTGCCTGCGGGCCGACGACGCCAGCAGCCCCCTGCCGGCCGGCGTGTCTTGCTCCTGTCAGACCACGTGGTCCGCTCGGACCCGTCAGTCCACTCAGACCAGTCAGTCCTCCCGGGACTCCTTGACCCGCGCGACGAGCTGGGTCGGGCTCACGTACCGGAGCGCCACGATGAGGATGACCATCATCGTCACCGTGTAGACGACGGCCATCGAGGACACGAGCTGACGGATCTGCCCGCCTCCCGCCGCGGTCATCGCCCGGTAGATCGCCACGACGAGCGTGTCCGAGTCGGGGCCGGACACCAGGAACGTGAGGTCGAACATCCCGACCGTGCGGACCAGGACGAGGATCGACGCCGCGAGAACACCGGGCACCAGCAGCGGGAAGAGGATCTTGGTGAACACCTTCCGCATGTTCGCCCCGGACATCCGGGCCGCGTTCTCGATCGCCGGGTTGATCTGCTCGATGAACGGCGTCATGGTCATGATGACGAACGGGATCGACGGGACCAGGTTCACGAGGATCACCGCAGTGAGCGTGCGTCCGAGCCCGAGGTTGTACATCACGGTGGCCAGCGGGATGCCGTAGGTGATCGGCGGCATCAGCACGGGCAGCAGGAACAGCAACGTCACGACCTTCTTGAACGGGAAGTCGCGCCTCGCGAGCATGTATGCGGCGGGCACCCCGACCACGACGGAGACGACGATCACGGCCAGGGCGACGACGAGGGTGACCCCGATGATGTGCGCCATGCCGAAGGTGTCCCACGCGCTCGCGTACCACGTGGTGGTGAAGCCCTCCGGGAGCCAGTTGGTGAACCAGGACGTGCCGAGCGAGTCCACGATCACGCTGATGAGGATCCCGATCAGGAAGACGAAGAACGCGGCCGTCCCGGCCCACACGAACCAGGTCGAGGGTGCTGCGGCGAGCGAGCGTTCACCGGGGACCCGGTTGGCAGCCTTCGTCGCGGCCCGGCCGGTCGGCGCGGGGACGTCCGTCCGCGGTGGAGCGGTCTGGGCGGTCATCAGCCTTTCCCTCCTGTCGATCCCTTGTAGAGGAACGAGCGCCACATCAGGACGACGGCGATGACGACCAGCTCGACGAGCCCCATCATGATCGCGATCGTCGAGGCCATCCCGTAGTCCGTCTGCTCCCCGAACGCGCGATACGCCATGAGGGCCATCACGCGGGTCGAGCCCATCGCGTCACCGACGAGCCGGGCCGACGGGAAGACGCTGAACGCGAGCACGAACGTGAGGATGAACGTCGTCGCGAGCCCAGGGGCCAGCAGCGGGAGGATCACCCGTCGGAAGCGCTGCGCCCAGCCGGCTCCCATGGTCTTCGCCGCGGCCTCGATCGACGGGTCGATGCCCGACAGGTACGACGAGATGAGCAGGAACGCGAACGGGAACCCGGAGATGACCAGCGAGAAGAACACGCCGAGGTAGTTGTTCACCAGGGCGAGCGGCTGGTCGATCACGCCGATCTGGATGAGGAACCGGTTGAGCCAGCCCTGCCGGCCGGCGAAGATCAGCAGCCCCTGGGCCGTCAGCACGGTGCCGAGGGCGATCGGCAGCACGAGGAGCGTCGTGAGGAACTTCTTCCCGCGGAACCGGCGGCGCAGCTTGAACGCCATCGGGATCGACGCCAGGACGTTGAACAGCGCCGCGGGCATCGCGAGCTTCATCGTCAGCCAGACCGAGTTCAGCACGAACGGGTCCTTGAAGAAGGCCAGGTAGTTGGAGAGCACGCCCCCGCCCCACTGCTTCTGGATCGCCGCGGTGGGCTGGAACGTCAGACCGATCCCGTAGGAGAACGGGTAGACGAACAGCACGAGCGCGAAGACCAGGGCGGGCACGAGCATGAGCAGGGAGAGGTCGATGCCCCGCTCGGCGAGGCGGTGCCGCAGACTCGCGGTCGACCTCGTCGGCTTGCGCCGGGCGACCGCCGGCGCCGTCACCTCCGGACCTCGGCCAGCTCGCGTTCCTCGACCGAGAGCGTCTCCGGGTCGACGAGGTCTGCGGGGAACACGAGGACGCGGGCCGGGTCGGCCGTGAGCTCGACGACCGAGCCGACGACCGGGGCGTGGTCCGACCGCACGTGCAGCCCGCGGCCACCGGGTGTCGTGACACCGACGGCGAACTCCCGGCCGTGGTACTCGACCACCGAGACCGTGGCGGTCGTCGTGTTGCCGCCGATCACGGGGACGGTGGGGGAGACGACCACGAGGTCCTCCGGGCGGATCGCGGCCCGCACCTTGTCCCCGACGTGGGGGGTGTGGACGGCGGTCCCGCGCAGCGTGAAGCCCTGGTCCGCGACGGTCACGGCGTTGCCGTCGACCGCGGTGACGTCCAGGTCGATCAGGTTGCGGTAGCCCATGAAGTCCGCGACGTGCCAGTTCTCCGGGCTGTTGTGGAGCTGCTCGGGGGTGCCGACCTGCTGGACGCGCCCCTCGCGCAGGACGACGAGGCGGTCCGCCATGGACAGCGCCTCCTCCTGGTCGTGGGTGACGTAGATGGTCGTCAGCCCGAGCGACTGGTGCAGGCGCCGGATCTCCGTGCGCATCTCGAGCCGCAGCTTGGCGTCGAGGTTCGACAGCGGCTCGTCCATCAGCACGAGCCGTGGCTCGAGGACGACGGCACGCGCGATCGCGACGCGCTGCTGCTGGCCGCCCGAGAGCTGGCCGGGGAGCTTCTTGGCGTGCTGCTCGAGCTTGACGAGCGCGATCGCCTCGGCGACGCGCCGCTTGAGCTCGTCCTTCGGGACCTTGCGCATCTGGAGCCCGAACGCGATGTTCTTCTCGACCGTCAGGTGCGGGAAGAGCGCATAGTTCTGGAACACCATGCCGAACCCGCGGTTCTCCGCCGCGACGGTGTCGATCCGCTTGCCGTCGATGAGGATCTGGCCGTGGGTGAGGGGGAGCAGCCCGGCGAGGCAGTTCAACGCGGTGGACTTGCCGCAGCCCGACGGCCCGAGCAGGGCGATGAACTCGCCCGCCCGGACCGTCAGGTTGAGGTCCACCAAGGCGTCGACCCCGCCGAAGCTCCGGCCGAGGCCGACGAGCTCCAGTGACTCGAACGTGCTGGCAGCGATGGTCATGGTTACTTCGCCGTGTACTTTCCGGTCCCGACCTCGCGGTCCCACATGTCGAAGGCCTTGACCATGTTCGCGGGGGTCAGCGGGACGGCCTTCGGCTCCTTCGCGATCAGGGCGTCGTACCAGTCACGCCCGTACTTCTTGATGACCTCCTGGCTCGCCGCGGGGGCCTTGTCGAGCGTGGCGCCCTTGACCGCCGGGCCCGGGTAGAAGTAGCCGCTGTCGTAGGCCATCGCGTTGACGTCGGGCGTGAGCATGTACTGCAGGAGGTCGAGGATCGCGGCCATCTTGTCCGCCGACTGCCCCTTCGGGACGACGGCGTAGTGCGCGTCCGTCACCCAGGTGAAGCTGCTGAAGGCCGCGGCCTCGATCGATGCGGGCTCCTGGCCGAGCGCGCGCGGGTTGATGTCCCACCCGGTTGTCGTCGGCACCATGGCGACGGTGCCGTCGGCCATCTGCGAGATCAGGGCGCCGGTGCCGGTCGGGTAGTTGTTGATGTACTGGCCGAGGTCCTTGAGGTAGGCCCAGGTCTTGGCCCAGCCGTTCACGGGGTCGGACGGGTCCTTGTCACCGAGCATGTACGGCAGGCCCATGAGGAAGGTCCGGCCGGAGCCCGAGTTCGCGGGACGGGCGTAGCCGAACTTGCCGGGGTGGGCCTTGGCCCAGGCGAGCAGCTCCTCCGGGGTCTTGGGGACGTTCGTGACGACCTTCGGGTCGTACTGCAGCAGCGGCCCGGACGGGTAGTAGGTGGTGACGACGCCGTAGCCGTCGGCCAGGGCCTCCATCTTCGCTGCCGGGTCGAGGTAGTTCGCCATGTTGGAGATCCGCGAGCCGTAGTCCTTGACGATCGGCACCCACAGGTTCTGCTCGATGCCGGCGGACAGCCCGTCGGTCCCGGTCATCACGAGGTCCACCGACAGGTTGCCGCTGTCGACCTGCGGCTTGATCGTCCCGACGAGGTCGGGCGCCCCGGCGCTCTCCCAGCTCACCGACGAGATGATGTCCGGGTGGGCCTTCACGAACGCGTCCACCATCGGCCCGGTCAGCTTCTGGTTCCCGGCGACGTCGAGGATGTGCAGCGAGACCGGGGCGGACGGCTTGTCCGGGACGGCACCGGCGGACGCCGCCGCGGCCGGGGTGTTGGCGGCAGCTCCGGAGTTCGGTGCGCTGCACGCCGCGAGGGCGAGGCTGAGTACGGCGACGCCTGCGACGAGGTGGAGCGGCTTAACGCTTCTCATGGACAGCCTTCTCTCTGAGTACGCCCGGGCATCGTTGCCCGGGTCGTCGGCCGGTGGTGGTGCTGGTGGTGCGTTCGGTCCGTCGGTGTGGTGGCCGGGTGGTGGGGTGGGTCAGGCGGTGTGGCGCAGGGTGGTGTGGTGGGGGGCGGTGGAGTCGCGTACGACGAGCTGGAAGGACAGGTCGTGGTGGTGGGTCGGGGGGGTCTGGGGGTCGCGTAGGCGGGCGACGAGGAGGTCGACGCCGGCGCGTCCGCAGTTGACCAGGGGGATGCCGACGCTGGTCAGGGCGGGGGAGACCAGGGCGGACATGGGGATGTTGTCGACCCCGACGACCGAGATGTCGCCGGGGACGTTGACCCCGCGGTGGGCCAACCGGTCCAGCAGCCCGAACGCGACCAGGTCGTTGTAGGCCAGGACCGCACTGGCCCCCGAGGCGATCAGCAGGTCCCCGGCCGCCACACCCCCCGACACGTACGGCGCGAAGGACCCCAGGTCCACCAGGTCGGTGTCCGGGTGCGCGGTCGCGAACGCCTGCGCCGCAGCCCACCGGGCCCGCGTGGACCACGACGTGGCCGGGCCCCCCGCATAGGCGATCCGCCGATGCCCCAACGCCCGCAGGTGCTCCAACGCCAACCCCACCCCGGCCAGGTTGTCGATCAGCACCGCCGGGATCTGCCCGCACCGGCGGTTGACCAGCACGATCGTCGACTCCCGCGCCAGGTCCTCGATCACCTCGTCCGGGGACCGCGGGGAGCACACCACGATCCCATCGACCTGACGGGCCATGTCCCGCACCAGATCCGCCTCCCGCGACGGATCCTCGTCACAGTCCGCGATCACCACCGCCAACCCCGCCGCCCGCGCCCGGTCCTGGACCCCCTTGGTCACCGACGCGAAGAACGGGTTCTCGATGTCCGGCACCACCAACCCGATCAACCCCGTACGCCCCGTGGTCAACCCCCGCGCCACCAGGTTCGGCCGATACCCCATCCCCCGCGCCGTATCGAGCACCTTCGCCAACGTCCCCGGCGCCACCTCACCCGGACGCGACAACGCCCGCGACACCGTCGAGACCGACACCCCCGCCACCCGAGCAACATCACGCGCACTCACCACCACGCGCTCACCCCCGTCGGTGCGGTCACTGGCCACGTCGGCGTGGCACCGGCTCAGTATGCAAACGGATGCAGCAAATCGTCAAGCACTCACCAGAACCTACTCCGCAGAGGCGTCCCTGATCGTGGAAGAGCCATCGAATATGCAGGTCAAAGGCCACTTTGATCGAGTCGACATGAGCGGTGATAGCCTCTGACTGCTGTTTCAGAGACGTTCATGCTGTTTCAGGGACTCCGGCTGTTTCAACGAGGAGACGCGATGTCTGTCGATCGGCACGCCTGCCCGAGGGCGGCGTTCACCCGGGTGGTCGCATGACGACCATCGACTCCGCCGAGGTCGTGGTCACCAGTCCGGGCCGCAACTTCGTCACGCTCAGACTGACGACGAGCGACGGCGTCGTCGGTCTCGGGGACGCCACGCTCAACGGTCGTGAGCTCGCCGCGGCCTCGTACCTCCGCGACCACGTCGCGCCGTTGCTGATCGGGCGTGACCCGCACGCGATCGAGGACACCTGGCAGTACCTCCACCGCGGCGCCTACTGGCGTCGCGGCCCAGTCACGATGGCCGCGATCGCCGCGGTCGACATGGCGCTGTGGGACATCAAGGGCAAGGTCGCCGGGCTGCCGGTCTATCAGCTGCTCGGCGGGCGCAGCCGGCGTGGGGCGCTCGCGTACGGGCACGCCTCGGGGACGACCGTCGAGGCGCTCGTGACCTCGATCTACAACCACCTCGACGAGGGCTTCCGGGCCATCCGGGTCCAGACCGGGGTCCCGGGTCTGGGCAAGGTCTACGGCGTCGGCCACGACCAGGCACGTGGGCAGAAGTACGACTACGAACCTGCCGGGCGGGCTGCGGTCCCGGCCGTGGAGACCTGGGACACGGCGGCGTACCTGCGGCACGTGCCGGGTGTCTTCGAGGCGGTGCGAGCGGAGTTCGGTCCCGAGCTGCCATTGCTGCACGACGCCCACCACCGCCTCACCCCGAACGAGGCTGCGCGGCTCGGACGTTCGCTCGAACCGTACGAGCTCTTCTGGCTCGAGGACTGCACGCCTGCCGAGAACCAGGAGGCGCTGCGGCGCGTGCGGTCGCAGACCACGACTCCGCTGGCGATCGGCGAGGTCTTCAACTCCGTGCAGGACTACCAGACGCTCATCACCGAGCAGCTGATCGACTACGTGCGCTCCTCCGTGACGCACGCCGGTGGGATCACGGCGGTGCGCAAGCTCATGGACTTCGCCGCGATCTACCAGATCCGGTCGGGCTTCCACGGACCGACCGACGTCTCGCCGGTGGGGATGGCAGCCGCACTGCACCTGGACGTCGCGATCCACAACTTCGGGATCCAGGAGTACATGCCGCACAACGCGGAGACGCTCGAGGTCTTCCGTACCGGCTACAGCTTCATCGACGGGCTGCTCGATCCGGGGGAGGCACCTGGCCTCGGCGTCGAGCTCGACCTCGAGGCCGCCGGAGCGTTCCCCTACACCCCCGCGTACCTGCCGGTGAACCGGCTGCGCGACGGCACGATCCACGACTGGTGAGGCGGCCCGGATGACCAGCGAGACCCGCCCCGTGCACGACGCCGCGGACCTGCCCGACGACGCCGTGGGGGTCGTGGACGTCTCCGACGTCGCCCTCGTCCTGCGCCCCGACGACGACGTCGCGATCGCGACGAGGGACCTGGACGCCGGCACGACCCTGCGCACACCCACTGCGGTGCTGGTGCTGCGCGGCGATGTGCCGCGTGGCCACAAGCTCGCGCTGCACGACGTCCCGGCCGGGCAGACGGTCCACAAGTACGGGCAGTCGATCGGCCGCGCCACCGCGGACATCTCGGCCGGAGACCACGTCCACTCGCACAACCTGGGCATGGACGGGACCGCCCGGGTGCACGAGTTCGGGACGGCGCGCACGGTGCTCCCGGTCCCGACGGGTCCGGTGCGGACGTTCCAGGGCTACCACCGCGCGAACGGCCGCGTGGGCACGCGCAACTTCGTCGCGGTGCTCACCTCGGTGAACTGCTCGGCCTCGACCGCCAAGATGATCGCCGACCAGTTCCGCGGTGCGGCCCTCGACGCCTATCCCCACGTGGACGGGGTGATCGCCCTCACGCACCAGAGCGGCTGCGGGCTCGTGCCCGGGAGTGACGGTGCGAACACGCTGGTCAGGACTCTGCGTGGGTATGCGCAACATCCCAACGTCGGTGGCCTGCTGGTCCTCGGCCTCGGGTGCGAGATGGTGCCGGTGCAGTCGCTCGTCGACGGGCTGGACCTGCCGGCGGACACCCTGGTGCAGACCCTCACCATCCAGGACAACGGCGGCGTGCGGGCGACGGTGCGGGCCGGCGTCGACCTGATCACGGAGATGCTCCCGGTGCTCGACGCGCGGCGTCGCGAACCCGCGCCGATCAGCGAGATCGTGCTCGGACTGAACTGCGGAGGTTCGGACGGCTACTCGGGGATCACCGCGAACCCGGCACTCGGTCGCGCGTCGGACCTGCTCGTCGCGGCCGGCGGGACGTCGGTGCTGGCCGAGACCCCCGAGGTCTTCGGCGCCGAGCACCTGCTCACGCGACGCGCAGCCTCGGAGGCCGTCGGCCGGCGTCTGCTCGACCGGCTCGACTGGTGGCAGGAGTACGCCGCGGCCGGTGGCGGGACTCTCGACAACAACCCGTCGCCGGGCAACAAGGCGGGTGGGCTGACCACGATCCTCGAGAAGTCCCTCGGTGCGGTGGCGAAGGCCGGTCAGGCGGACCTCTCGGCCGTCGTCGAGTACGCCGAGCCGGTCACCGAGCGCGGGCTGGTCTTCATGGACACCCCGGGCTACGACCCGGTCTCGGTGACGGGCATCGTCGCCGGGGGAGCGACGGTCGTGTGCTTCACGACGGGCCGGGGCTCGGTGTTCGGGTGCCGCCCGACCCCGTCGATCAAGCTCGCCACGAACACCGAGATGTTCGAGCGGATGTCCGAGGACATGGACCTCGACTGCGGCCGGGTCGTCGACGGCACCGCGAGCCTCGACGAGGTCGGCGACGAGATCTTCGAGCGGATCATCGCCGTGGCCTCCGGCGAGCAGACCGTGAGCGAGGGCCTCGACATCGGTCAGGAGGAGTTCGTGCCCTGGCAGCTCGGCACCGTCACCTGACCGCACGACCGGCCGCACGCGGCCCCGAGCCCCTGACCGATCTCGCCAGAAGACAGGAACCATGTCGAGCCAACCAGCGCCGCTGACCCTCCACCCCGACCGACTGCTCCCGATCGACACGGGTGTACGGAAGGTTGCACGCCGTCTGTACGACGCCGTGCGCGACCTGCCGATCATCTCGCCGCACGGGCACGTCGATCCCCGGATGCTGCTCGACGACGTCCCGTTCCGGGACCCGGCGCACCTGTTCGTGACCCCTGACCACTACGTCACGCGCCTGCTGCACGCGTCGGGCGTCCCGCTCGAGTCCCTGGGCGTCGGGCAAGGACCGCTGTCGGACGAGTCGGCGCGTGAGGCGTGGCGCCTGCTGTGCGCGCACTGGGAGATCTACCGGGGCACGCCGGTGCGGTACTGGCTCGAGTCCGAGCTCGTCGAGATCTTCGACGTCGCGGTACGCCCGTCGGCGGCCACCGCCGACCTGCTGTACGACCACATCGCGGAGCGGTTGGCGCAGGACGCGTACCGTCCGCGGGCGTTGTTCGACCGGTTCCGGATCTCCGTGCTCGCCACGACCGACGACCCCTGTGACGACCTGTCCGCGCATGCGGCGCTGGCTGCCGACCCGACGTGGAGCGGGCGCGTGATCCCGACCTTCCGGCCGGACCGGTACCTCGAGGTCGTCGAGCCGGGCTGGGCCGACGCGGTCACGCGGCTCGGTGAGGTGGCCGACACGGACACCGGGACGTACGCGGGCTGGGTCGCAGCGATGGAGAACCGGCGCCGGTACTTCATCGAGCACGGTGCTCGCTCGGCGGACCACGGCCACCAGGACGCCGGCACCCAGCCGCTCGCGCCGGCGGAGGCCGGACGGCTCTATCGCCAGGCTCTGACCAGCGGCGTCACCCCGATCGAGGCCGTGGCGCTCCGTCGGCACATGCTGCTCGAGATGGCGCGGATGTCCACCGAGGACGGGTTGACGATGACGCTCCACACGGGCGTCCTGCGCGGGCACCACCGTCCGTCGGCCGAGCGGTTCGGCCCGGACACCGGCCACGACATCCCGCTGCGGGACAGCTTCACGGAACCGCTGCGGCCGCTGCTGGATCGATACGGCACCCACCCGAACCTCCGGCTGGTCCTGTTCACGCTGGACGAGAGCGCCTTCTCGCGCGAGCTCGCACCGCTCGCGGGCTTCTACCCGGCGGTGTACCTCGGTGTCCCGTGGTGGTTCCTCGACGCACCCGAGTCGATCCGGCGGTGGCGGTCCGCCGTCACCGAGACCGTCGGCTTCTCGCGGACGGCCGGGTTCGTGGACGACACCCGCGCGTTCTGCTCGATCCCCGCGCGCCACGACATGTCCCGCCGGCTCGACAGCGGGTTCCTCGCCCAGCTGGTCGCGGAGCATCGCCTCGACGAGGAGGAGGCCCTGGAGACCGCCGTCGACCTCGTCGCCGGTCGCACGACGGAGGTGTTCCAGCTGTGACCGCTCTCGTGCGGGTCGGCACCACCCCTCCGGTCCGCCACGTCCACCTCGGCCTCGGCAACTTCTTCCGGGCTCATCAGGCGTGGTACACCGCGCATGCCGTGGATGGTACGGAATGGGGGATTGCGGCCTTCACCGGGCGCTCGCCGGACCTCGCACGCGTGCTCGCGGCGCAGGACGGGCTCTACACGCTCGTGACACGAGCGAGCGACGGCGACCGGTTCGAGGTCGTGCCCAGCATCGCGCGAGCCCACGCCGCCGGGGACCACGACGCGTGGCTCCACCACCTCGCCTCGGCCGACGTGCAGGTGATCACCACCACCGTCACCGAGGCCGGCTACGTGCGGACCGCCTCGGGAGGGCTCGACGCCGCACGCCCGGAGGTGGTCGCCGACGTCGAGGCGTTGCGTGCCGACCCGACCGCGTTCGTCCGCACCGCCCCCGCCAAGCTCGTCGCGGGTCTCGCTGCTCGCCGCCGGGCCGATGCCGGTCCGCTCACGGTGGTGCCGTGCGACAACCTCCCGGCGAACGGCCCGGCCGTCGCCCGCCTGCTCCATGAGCTCGCCGAGCTGGTCGACCCGGGGCTGGCGGCCTGGATCGACGACACGATCACGTACGCCACGACGATGGTCGATCGCATCACTCCCGAGCCGACGGCCGAGGATCTGGCGACCGTCGCGGCGCAGACAGGTGTGCGCGACGGCGCCCCCGTCGTCACCGAGCCTTTCAGCGAGTGGGTGATCAGCGGTCGGTTCGCGGCCGGGCGACCACGGTGGGAGGACGCCGGCGCCACCTTCACGGACGACGTCGCACCGTTCGAGGACCGCAAGCTCTGGCTGCTCAACGGCGCGCACTCGCTGCTCGCGTACGCGGGATCGCTACGCGGCCACACGACCGTCGCGGAGGCGATGCGCGACGAGACCTGCCGCGCCTGGCTCGACGAGTGGTGGGACGCGGCCGCGGCGCACGTGACGCTCCCCGCACGTGAGATCGCGGCCTACCGGGCGGCGCTGACCGAGCGGTTCGCGAACCCGCGCATGCGGCACCGGCTGGACCAGATCGCGTTCGACGGCTCGCAGAAGCTGCCGATCCGGACGCTGCCGACGCTGCGCCGCGAGCTCGAGGCCGGTCGGGTGCCGCCCGGTGCGACGCGGCCCGTCGCGGCATGGGTCTGCCACCTGCGCGGGCTCGGGGCCCAGGTGACCGATGCGCGCGCCACGACCTTCGTGCCGCTCGCGACCGGCCGGCTCACGCAGGCCGTCCCCCGCGTGCTCGACGCGCTGGACCCGGCACTGGCCGCGCACCGTGAGCTGGTGGCTGCGATCCTCGACCAGGCCAGCGAGCTCGAGAGATCGGTCGCGGTACGGTCGGTCGTCCCGACGCCTTGATCGACCACCGTCCGGGCCGGACAGCTCGGCGCGGGCGTGCTGCCGACCCGTCGGGGCGCGCGTCCCGGACCCGCAGGACCTACGGAACGAAGGAGAGCGCGGTGGAGCACACCTGGCGATGGTTCGGACCGGCCGACCTGATCACCCTGACGGACATCCGCCAGACGGGTGCGACAGGTGTCGTCACCGCGCTGCACGAGATCCCCAACGGTCAGGTGTGGCCCGAGGAGGCGATCGCCGAGCGCCGGCGCATGATCGAGGATGCGGGCCTGACCTGGTCCGTCGTCGAGAGCGTCCCGGTGCACGAGGACGTCAAGCGAGGCTCCCCGGAGCGCGACCGGTGGATCGAGGCGTACCAGCAGACCATCCGGAACCTGGCCGCTCAGGGCATCGACACCGTGTGCTACAACTTCATGCCGGTGCTCGACTGGACGCGCACCGATCTGCGGTACGTGCTCCCCGACGGCAGCTGGGCACTGAGGTTCGACCAGGAGGCATTCGCCGCGTTCGACCTGGTGATCCTCGCGCGCCACGACGCGGCCGCCGAGTACACGCCCGACGAGGTCGACGCCGCGCGTGCGTTCGCCGCGCGACTGACAGCGGCAGAACGCGATCAGCTCGTCCGCACGATCATCGCCGGGCTCCCGGGGTCGGAAGAGGCGTACACGCTCGACACGCTCCGCGAACGGCTGGCGCTGTACCGCGACGTCGACGAGGACCGGCTGCGGGAGAACCTCGGGTACTTCCTGCGCGCTGTCGTCCCGGTGGCCGAGGAGGTCGGCGTGCGCCTGGCCATCCACCCCGACGACCCACCCCGCTCGCTGCTCGGCCTCCCGCGCGTCGTCTCGACCGAGGCCGACACCCAGTGGCTGCTCGACGCCGCCCCGAGCGCCGCGAACGGGCTGACGTTCTGCACGGGCTCGTTCGGCGTCCGGCCCGACAACGACCTGGTGGCGATGGCGACCAGGTTCGCGCCACGGATCTACTTCGCACACCTGCGGTCGACCGAGCGCGAGGCGAACCCGCTCAGCTTCCACGAGGCGACCCATGCGGGTGGGGATGTCGACATGGTCGGCGTCATCTCGGTGCTCGTCACCGAGGAGCGTCGCCGCGCGCGTGAGGGTGGGCCCCGCCTCCCGCTCCGCCCCGATCACGGTCACCAGCTGCTCGACGACCAGGGCCGCCGGTCCAACCCGGGCTACTCGCTGATCGGCCGGCTCAAGGGACTCGCGGAGCTTCGCGGCATCGAGACCGCGGTCCGCCGCCTCCTTCCCTGATCCTGCTGGTCGGCAGGGTCGCGGACGTACTTGTCGGCGAGGTAGTCGTCGACCCAGGTCGCGCAGCTGCGCCAGTGGCCGTCGTCCCCGCGCTCGGCCCGTAGCCGCCCACGCTGGGCGGCGTTGCGGAGCGCGACGCGGCTGGTGCCCGGTCGTTCGAGCGAGGACAACCGGACGAGTGGTGCCGGTGCCCCCTGCGCCGCGGCCTCGAGCTGCGAGAAGCCGTCGAGGATGCTCCGGGCGAACATCAGGGCGAGCGGCGCGTGGTCCCCGGTGTCGGAACGGTGCAGGGCGTGCACGTACCGGGCGTGATCGCGTGCGGCGAGGCGCACGGGTGCGTGCCCACGCCTGACCAGGAGCAGGTTGACGAGGAGCCGACCGACGCGTCCGTTCCCGTCGACGAACGGGTGGAGCTGCTCGAACCGGGTGTGGGCGATCGCGACCTGCTCCACGAGCTCGGGCGTCGAGGACGGGGCGTCGTTGACCTCGTCGAGCCAGTCCCGCAGGCGGGGTTCGACCGTGGCGGCGGCGGGGGTGCGCAGCCAGCCGGCGAACGGCCGGAGGTTGCGTGCGCGCAGCGTCCCGGGCACGGTGTCGAGGGCGGTGTCGGGAGGGCCGGCGTGCCATGCGGGTCGGAGCGCGAGGCGGTGGAGGTTGCGGATCTCGGTCAGGGTGACCGGTCGAGCCGCTTGCTCGTCGCTCGGTCGGTGCGCCTGTGCGTGGACCCATCGGACGGCGTCGGCGTAGCCGGTGACCTCGAGGTAGTCGGCCAGCAGGTGGTTGCCGACCGCTCGACGGTTGTTCAGAAGTTCCTCGACATCGTGCCGAGAGAGCGCGTTCCCGGCGAACGAGGTCGAGGAGTGCGCCTCCTGGAGTCGCAGCGCGTCCCACCCAGCTGGAGTCTCGGTGGTGGTCGGGAGGCCACCAAGATGTGCTCTGATCTGCATGATCGCTGTCTCGAGGCGTCCGCGGACCTCGTCGCGGAGATTCTCCGAAAGAACTGGCGACGCAATCTTGCGGCGATCTGGCACATCTGATTAGAACACAGCAAATTCTGGCGGTCTCGCCTGACGCGCGCAGGAGTTGCTGCGTGCGGCTCGATCGGCGTGCAGCGCAGCAGGAGTCGTCCGCAGATTCTTCCCGACGAACGTGAGCGCTGCCCGGAGCCCGCTGCGGACGACCTACCCGAGCACCTCGGCGAGGAGGTCCTTCATCGCGACCCAGCTCCGGCGCTCGGCCGTCGCCTGGAACTGCGCGCCGTGCGCGGGGGCGTCGGTCCCCGGGACCGAGAAGGCGTGCATCGCACCGGAGTAGGTGACGATCTGCCACTCGACGCCGGGCGCCTGGCGCAGCTCGTCCTGGAACGCGACGATCGCGGAGTCCGGGACGACGGGGTCGGCGGCGCCGGTGAGGACCAGCACGGAGGCCGTGATCGCGGCAGCCTCTCCGGGCGGTCCGACCTGCAGCCCGCCGTGGAACGACACGACGCCGGCCAGGTCGGCGCCGGACCGGGCGAGCTGGAGCACCGTCGAGCCGCCGAAGCAGTACCCGATCGCCGCGAGTCGTGAGGCGTCGACGGCCGGCTCGGCGGCGAGCCGTGCGAGCCCTGCCGCGGCCCGCGCACGGAGCAGGGGCAGGTCGGCGTAGAAGCCGCGGGCGACCTCGGAGGCCTCGGGCCCCGTGGCCGGGCGGACCCCCTCGCCGTAGATGTCGGCCGCGAAGGCCGCGTAGCCCAGCCGTGCGAGCAGCTCGCAGCGGACGCGGACGTGGTCGCCGACGCCGAACCAGTCGTGCACCACCAGGACCCCGGGGAAGGGACCGTCGCCGCCCGGCATCGCCAGGTGACCGAGCAGGGTGGTGCCGTCATGGTCGTAGCGCACGTCCATGGTCCGGATCGGGACCGCCGGGAGGGGCTCGCGTGCGAGCAGGTCGACGAGCAGGGGATCGGAGATCGACGAGGTCACCGCCTCATGGTGCGCCGCAACGGGCCGGGTACGGCCGTGCCGGCGTACGGCGTGTCGCCCCCGCCCCGCCCCGTCCTCTCGTCAAGTGGAGCGATGTGCGCGCGACACGCGGGCGTGTCGCGCGCACATCGCTCCACTTGACGAGAGGGGTCAGCGGGTGCGGCGGGCCAGGTCGATCAGGCCGATCACGAGTGCGAGGGCGGCGATGGCGACGCACGCGCGGAGTCCGTGGCTCACGGCGAGCGCGGCGTCCCCCGTCGTGCGCAGGCCCGCGAAGTAGAGGGAGCCGATCGCCGCGATCCCGGTGGCCGTGCCGAGGCGTTGCCCGGTCTGGAGCACGCCGCCTGCCGCGCCGGCCCGGCGAACAGGTACCTGCGCGAGCGTCAGGGTCTGGTTCGGGGAGATCACGAGTCCGCTGCCGAGCCCGGCGAGCAGCAGCGGGAGCGCGGTCCACCAGCCGAGGTCCGAGGCCGCACCGTGCCGGTCGATCACGAGGTCGGTCGCGACGATCCCGACGATGAACAGCACGAGACCGGCGACGACGAGGCGCCGTCCGAACCTGCTCACGATGCGCCCGCCGACGAGGGCCGCCACCGCGGAGCCGAGGGCGAAGGTCGTGACCGCCAGCCCGGCGAGCAGCGGCGAGTAGCCGAGCCCGTTCTGGAAGTACAGCGTGAGGACGAAGAAGATCCCCGTGAACCCGGCGAAGTACACCAGGGCGAGCGTCGACCCGGCCGTGTAGCTGGCGAGCCGGAACAACGAGACGTCGACCATCGGCGCCCTCCCGCGCGCGAGGTACCGCCGCTCCCAGGCGCCGAAGACCCCGAGCATCGCGAGCCCGGCAGCGATCCAGACCACGTCCGACGTCCGCCAGCTCTGACCGCTCACGAGAGGCCACAGGATCGCGACGACTCCGGCGCCGAGCATCAGGGCCCCGATCGGGTCGAGGTCGCGGTCGGCCGCGGCGGTCGGTTGCCGTGACGGCGGCAGGTAGCGGAACGCGAGGACGATGGCGAGCGCACCGATCGGGACGTTGACGAAGAAGATCCAGCGCCAGCCGACGTCGACGCCGAACACGGCGATCAGGGCACCGCCCAGAACCGGGCCGATCGCGGTCGAGATGCCGATGACGGTGCCGAGTCGACCGAAGGCGCGCCCGCGCTCGTCCCCGCGGAAGAGCTGCTGGATGAGCCCGGAGACCTGCGGGTTGATGATCCCGCCGCCGACTCCCTGGAAGAGGCGCGCGAGCACGAGCCACGTCGGACCGGGGGCGAGACCGGCCAGCATGCTGCCGACCGTGAAGACGACCACGCCCACGACGAACACCGTTCGGCGTCCGCGGGCGTCGCCGAGCCGCCCGGCCGCGACGAGCACGAGACCGAAGCTCAGCGCATAGCCCGAGACGATCCACTGCAGCTGGCCGTCGCTCGCCCCGAGCCCCGCGCGGATCGACGGGAGCGCGACGTTGACGATGCTCACGTCGAGCAGGGTCATGAACCCCGCGGTGAGGCAGACCGTGAGCGCCTTCCAGCGCTGCGGGTCCGGCTCGTGCAGCGTCTCGTCCGCGATCCCGGTCACCGAGGCAATCTACCCGCGGCCGTCGGGAGGATCGGACCTGGTCACCGCCCCGTCAGCACGGTGCAGTCGAGGTCGACCGACCGGTCGGCGCAGCGCAGACCAGGGTCAGGTCAGCGGGCCGGCCGCTCGAGCACGAACACCGGGATCTCGCGCGTCGTCCGCCGCTGGTAGTCCGCATAGTCGGGATACGCCTCAACCGCGCGGGCCCACCACAGCGCCTTCTCGTCGCCGTGCACCTCGCGCGCCACCATGTCCCACTTCTGCGGGCCGTCCTGCAGCTCGACCTCGGGGTGGTGCACGACGTTCGCGTACCACGCGGGGTTCTTCGGGGCGCCACCCAAGGACGCGACGATCGCGTAGGTGCCGTCGTGCTCGACGCGCATGAGCGCCGTCTTGCGGAGCTTGCCCGACCGTGCCCCGACCGATGTCAGGATCACCACCGGCATCCCGCGCAGCGTCACCCCCTCGGTGCCGCCGGACGCCTCGTACAGCTCGACCTGGTCGCGGGCCCACGCGGCGGTGCCCGGCTCGTACTCTCCGACAAGTGGCATGGGCCCAGGAGACCTCACCGCCCGCGCCGGCGCAAGGGTGTCGGCACGAGGTGGACGCCGCGCGTGCCGCTGCGAGGTGCCGATAGACCGCTGCGAGGTCCCGACCGACCGCTACGCGGCACCGACCGGGCGCGCCGCGGCGCGGGACTGCCGTCGCGCGAGCCACAGCACGGGCAGGACGAGGGCACCGGCGATCCCCGCGAGCCCCGCGAAGCCGACCGTCACCATGAGCGCACCCGAACCGATCGCCCCGATCGCCGCGGCGGCGTTCATCGCTGAGTCCCCGGCCCCCTGGACGAGCGGGCGCGAGCCGGCCGGGACGGACTGCGACAGCAGCGCCGAGGCCGGGACCGTGACGATCGACCACCCGAGCCCGAGCAGGAACAGCCCGACGACGACGGCACCGGCCGAGGACGGGGCGATCATGTTGAGCGCCGCCGAGACCACGAGGACGCCCTGCCCCGCCAGGATCACCGGCAGGCGGCCGAACCGGTCGGCGGCCGACCCGACCAGCGGTGCGAACGCGTACATCCCGAGCACGTGCACGCTGATCGTGATGCCGACGATCGTGATCGAGTGACCGTGCTTCGCCAGGCTGACGGGCGTCATGGTCATCACCGAGACCATCGCCACGTGCGCGAGGACGAGTGCCGTCAGCGCGAACCGCGCGGCAGGCACCTGCCGGATCTCGCCCAGCGCGCGCCGCAGGTTCACGGGGGAGCGGGCCGCCCCTGCGCTCGCGGGGGCCCCGGCGGACGGGGCTCGGCGGTGCTGCGCGGCGACCGCCAGCGGGTCGGGTCGCATGAGGAGCGACACGGTCACCGCCGTCGCCGTGAGCAGCACGGCACCGATGACGAAGGCGCCGGACAGCGGGGGAGCCCCAGCCACGACTCGACGACCTTGCCCGGGATCCCGAGGTTCGGGCCGAGGACGGCTCCCAGGGTGCCGACCCACACCACGAGGGACAGGCTGCGCGCGCGGTGCGCAGGGACCGCGAGGTCCGTCGCCGCGAAGCGTGACTGGAGCCCCGCAGCGGACCCGGCCCCGAGCGCCATCATCCCGACGACCATCACCGCCACGGACGACGTGGAGGCCGCGACCACGAGCAGGGCCGCGCCGACCGCTGCGGATCCCCACGCCAGGGTGAGGGACCGGCGACGCCCCTCTCGCGCCGCGAGCACGCCGAGCGGCAGGGCGAGGAGTGCGGCGCCGATCGTGACCGAGGCTCGTGCGATCCCGGCCCAGGCCTCGGACCGGGTGATCTCCTCGGCGAGCAGGACGCCGATCGACGGCGCCGCACCGATGCCGAGGGAGCCGAGCACCTGCGCGACCAGCAGCACCCGGAGCGTCCGGCGGCGCGCGACCGCGACCTCGGGGAGGTCCAGCCAGGCGGCCTCCGGATCCGCGTCCGTGGCACCTGGCGTGCCGTCCGTCGTCGATGCCACGGAGGAACCCTATGCCCCCGGAGGTATCCGCCCGGATCGCGGTGGACGTTCTGCGTGGCGCCACACGTGCGTCGCCACGAGGGCAGACTGAGCCCATGACCAGTGACGACGGGATCGTGCGGAGCCGCCTGTGGCGCGACGGGAACCTGGCGGAGGAGGACTTCCCGTTCGAGCGGACCTCGGACTACCTGAACCAGGACGGCTGCCTCGTCTGGGTCGACCTGTGCGCCCCGGACCCGGCGCACCTGAGCGAGCTGGCCGAGGAGCTCGGCCTCGACCCGCTCGCGGTCGAGGACGCTCTCGCCCGCCAGGAGCGGGTCAAGTCGATCAGGTACGCGACCCACACGTTCCTCACCGTCTACGCGACCTCGCTCGCCGACGGGACGGCCGCGCCGACCCTGCGTGAGGCCGGTCTGAAGGTCGCCCGGATCTCCGTGTTCATCCTGCCCCGGGGCATCGTGACCGTCCGCCAGGGCCGCGACTTCGACATCGACGAGGTGGTGCGCCGCTGGGACGACAACGGGGACATGCTCAGGTACGGGGTCGGTGCCCTCGTGCACGGGCTGCTCGACGTCGTCGTCGACGGCCACTTCGAGGCCGTGGAGATCCTCGACGACGAGATGGAAGGTCTCGAGGACCGGCTCTTCGACGAGCACGCGTCGACGAACGAGCTGCAGCGCCAGACGTACCGGATCCGCCGCGACCTGGTCGACCTGCGCCGGGTGGTCCTCCCGATGCGCGAGGTCGTGAACGCGGTGCTCCGTCACCGCAAGGACATCGACGCCCCCGCTGAGCTCGACGCCTGGTACGACGACCTCTACGACCACGTCCTGCGCGCGTCGGAGTGGACGGAGTCGTTGCGCGACATGATCACGACGATCTTCGAGACGAGCCTCTCCCTGCAGGACGCCCGGCTGAACACCGTGATGAAGAAGCTCACGGCGTGGGCCGCGATCATCGCGGTGCCGACCGCGGTGACCGGGTACTTCGGTCAGAACGTGCCGTACCCGGGTTTCGCGCAGCACTCGGGGTTCGTGCTGAGTGTCGCGGTGATCGTCGTGCTGGCTCTCGGGCTCTACGTGTCCTTCAAGCGCCGCGACTGGCTCTAGCCTGACGAGCCGCGCACCGCGCGCACCTGACGAGCCGCGCACCTGACGAGCCGCGCACCGCGCGCGCCGGCGGACCTCAGTCGCGGGTGTGACGGATCGTCTCGTCGCTGCGGTGCGCACGCCCGGCGTGGAGCTGGAGGCCGCTGGTCACGAGCGGGAAGTGGCTGAACGCCTGCGGGGTGTTGCCGAGCTGACGGCCGGCGACGGGGTCCCACTCCTCGCTGAGCAGCCCGACGTCGTTGCGCAGCGTCAGCAGGCGCTCGAACAGCTCGACCGCCTCGCGCTGGCGGCCGGCCAGGTGGAGCGCGTCGACGAGCCAGAACGAGCAGGCCAGGAACAGGCCCTCGCCGCCGGGCAGGCCGTCGTCCGACTCGGAGGTCTGGTAGCGCCGGACGAACCCGTCCTGCGTGAGGTCGCGCTGGATCGCGGTGATCGTCCCGAGGACGCGCGGGTCCGTCGCGGGCAGGAACCCGACGCGGGGGATCATGAGCAGGCTCGCGTCCAGCGACGGCGCACCGTACGACTGCGTGAACGTGCCGAGGGTCTCGTCGTAGCCGTGCGCGAGGACGTCTGCGTGGATCGTGTCGCGCAGCGCCTCCCAACGGTCGGCGGGGCCGTGCAGCTGCGGGTGGGTCCGGACCGCGCGTGACATCCGGTCGGCCGCGACCCAGGCCATGACCTTCGAGTGCGTGAAGTGCCGCCGCGCGCCGCGGACCTCCCACAGGCCGTTGTCTGGCTGGTTCCAGGCGCCCTCGAGGTGCTCCATCAGTGCGGTCTGGACGTCCCACGCGTCGTCGCGGGCACCGAGGCCGGACTCTCGTGCGAGGCACAGGCCGTCCAGCGTCTCTCCCCAGACGTCGAGCTGGAGCTGGTCGGAGGCCGCGTTGCCGGTGCGGACCGGTCGGGACCCCTCGTAGCCGGCGAGCCAGGGCAGCTCGGCCTCGGGCAGCCGCCGGGTGCCGTCGAGCGCGTACATGATCTGCAGCTCGGCGGGGTTGCCCGCCACGGCGCGGAGCAGCCACTCGCGCCACGCCTTGGCCTCGGCGAGGTACCCGGCGGAGAGCAGGGCCTGCAGCGTGTACGTCGAGTCGCGCAGCCAGCAGTAGCGGTAGTCCCAGTTGCGCGGGCCGCCGAGCTGCTCGGGCAGCGAGGTCGTGAGCGCGGCGACGATCCCGCCGGTCGGCTGGTAGGTCAGCGCCTTGAGCGTGAGGAGCGACCGGGTGATCGCGTCGCGGTACGGGCCGGTGATCCTCGTGCCGCTGCGCGACCAGTCCGTCCAGAACGCGAGCGTCTCGCGCAGCGCGACCTCGGGGTCGACGACCGCGGGTGCGTGCTCGTAGCTGTGGTGCCACGTGAGGACGAACGGGACCCGGTCGCCGGCGCGCACGGTGATCTCCGAGACCGTCGCCCAGTCCTGCCCGCGCGTCGGCGCAGGGGTGCGCAGCCGGACGGCGTCGGGCCCGGCCACCGCGATCATCTGGCCGGGCTGGTGGCGCACCCACGGGACGACGCGCCCGTAGTCGAAGCGGAGCCGCAGCGTCGACCGGACCGGGACCGCACCGCTGACGCCCTCGACGATCCGCACGACGTCGGGGGCGTGGCCGCGCGGCGGCATGAAGTCGATCACCCGGATCGTCCCCTCCGGGGTGTTCCACTCCGTCTCGAGCACGAGCGTGTCCTCGACGTACCGCCGGCGGGTGCACGTTCCGCCGGACTCCGGGGCGATCTGCCAGTGTCCCGACTCGGGGGTGTCGAGCAGTGCCGCGAAGCACGCAGGGGAGTCGAACCGGGGGAGACAGAGCCAGTCGATCGAGCCGTTCGTCGCGACCAGCGCACCGGTCTGGAGGTCTCCGAGCAGGGCGTAGTCCTCGATGCGAGCCATCTCCTGATCCTGTCAGTCATCGCTGGACGTGACCTGGACCCGCCGACCGTGGCACCCAGGTGGCGGGGTTAGCGTGGGCGGCGCGCGACCCGTCCGGCACGTGCGTGCACGTCCCTGCACGTACCCGCAGGTGCCGGGACTCGGGAGCGGCCGACCGTCACCGATCGAAGGAGCGTCCCGTGCTGCTGACAGGAAAGACGATCGTCGTCACCGGAGGCAACAGCGGCATAGGCGAGGCGATCGTGCTCGCCGCCGCGGCGGAGGGCGCGAACGTCGTGATCGACTACGTCGCCCACCCGGAGGAGACGACCGCGCTCGTCGCGCGGGTCGAGGCGGCCGGCGGGCACGCGGTCGGGGTGCGTGCGGACGTCTCGAAGGTCGCGGACGTCCAGGCCATGGTCCGCACCGCGGTGGAGACCTACGGACGGCTCGACGTGCTCGTCAACAACGCCGGGATCGAGACCCGCACCTCGGTGCTCGAGACCACCGAGGACGACTTCGACAAGGTCATGGCGGTCAACCTGAAGAGCGCGTTCTTCGGCACGCAGGCCGCCGCGCAGCAGTTCATCGCGCAGGGCGGCGGCGGTCTCGTCCTGACGATCTCGTCCGTCCACGAGGACTGGCCGATGCCGGGCAACGCCGCGTACTGCGTCTCGAAGGGTGGCGTCCGGATGCTCACCCGCACGGCGGGCGTCGAGCTCGGCGCGCACGGCATCCGGGTGGTCAACATCGCACCGGGCGCGGTCTCGACCCCGATCAACGCCTCGACCGAGAGCGACCCGGTCAAGATGAAGGCGCTCGACGCCGCCATCCCGCTGGGTCGGATGGCCGAGCCGGCGGAGATCGCGGACGTCGTGGTGTTCCTCGCGTCGGGCCGGGCGGGCTACATGACGGCGACGACGGTCGTGGTCGACGGCGGCATCATGCAGGGCAGCGTCGGGCTGTGACCCGGGTGCCACGGCTCGCCGACCGGGCGTCGCCGACCGTGGCCCGGAAGGGACCCGACGGCGGGTGGCACTGGGTGCCGTGGGTCTGCGAGCTCGTCGGCACGGCGATCCTCATCGCCGGTGGACTGTCCGCGGTGTTCCTCGACTTCGGTCCGGGGAACCCGGTCGCGTCGGTACTGCCGTCCGCCTCCGCCCGGCTGCTGCTGACGGGCCTGCTCTTCGCCGGGACCGGCAGCCTCGTCGCGCTCAGCCCGATCGGGCGGGTGAGCGGCGCTCACCTGAACCCTGCGGTGACGCTCGCGTTCTGGCTGCGCCGCTCGGTCCACCCGCACGACCTCGTCGGCTACGTCGTCGCGCAGCTGCTCGGTGCGTTCGCGGCGACGATGCTCCTCGAGCTCACGTGGGGTCGCACCGCGCAGGCTCTGCACCTCGGTGCGACGCAGCCCGGGCACGGGCTGAGCGACCTGGCCGCAGCTGCCGTCGAGACGGGGATGACCGCGATCCTGGTCCTGATGATCCTGCTCATGACGTCGAGCGCACGGACGGCCCGGTGGACCCCGCTCGGCAACTGGCTCGTGGTGGCGACGTTGGTGTGGCAGGGCGCGCCATACACCGGGGCGAGCCTCAACCCGGCGCGGAGCCTCGCCCCGGCTGTCCTCGCTCCCGAGCTCGCCCACCTGTGGGTGTACCTCGTCGGACCGCTCGCAGGCGCGGTCCTCGCGGTGGGTGTGCTGGCGATGCTCCGCACCACGGGCACGGTCACGGCCAAGCTGTTCCATGACCCCCGGTACGCCAGCACGCTCGCGGCCGAGCTACCGACGGCCGTACGGCACGTGCGCGCCATGGTCTGACGGGCGTGCGCGACGGGCGTGCGCACACGACGGCTCGGGTGCGCGACGACCCGGCGCGGGCGTGCGCCTCAGACCTTGTCGGTGGGTGAGGGCTCGGTCGGCGGCACGGTCGGCGGCGCGGGCGTCGAGGAGGAGTCCTCGCGCAGGTCCTTGACCTCGTTCTTGAAGATCTTCATCGACTGACCGACGCTCTTGGCCATGTCAGGCAGCCGCTTGGCGCCGAACAGCAGCACCAGGACGATCAGCACGATGAGCAGATGGATGGGCTCGAGACCGTTGCGGAACATGACGAACCTCCGTGGGGGTGATGACGTGAGAGTAACTGGTCAACATGGCGTGTCGGTCACGCCTGGTCACCGGAGGCCAACGGCGCCAGCCGGACGGTCCAGGTAGCCGGAGTCGCGTACAGCTCGTACGCGGGGAGCACCCCCGGTCCGCACGACGCGCTGCCCAGCCCGGTCTGCGCCAGGTCGAGGTTCACGTAGACCCGGTCACGTGGCACGAGGTCGATCGTGTGGCTCGCGGCGTCGAGGTCCTCGCTGGTCCAACGGCGCACCGTGAGCTCGACCGACGGCTTGCCCTCGATGCGCACCCCGCCGTCTGCGCCCCGGAGCTCGGCCCACCTCACGCCGGTCCGGTTGCCGTTCTCCTGCGGGCGGAGGTAGGGGGTCTGGAGGTCGTCGACGGTGCTGCGGTAGCGGCCGACGACCGCCGACCGCGAGCTGTCGGCGTAGGCCTCCCCGGGACCGCCCCCGAACCACTCGACCTCCTCGATGCCGGCCGGCAACGCCATGCGGAGCCCCAGGCGGGGGATCGGATCGGTCCACGGACCCTCGGGGACGACGTCCACGGTCAGCACCAGGGCGTCGCCGTCCGCTGCCCAGTGGTACGTCGTGAGCATGCCGAGGTCGGTCGCGGCGGGGGCCACCCGGGTGCGCAACGTGAACCCGTCGGCATCCCAGCGGCGCTCGACGACCCGGTGCAGGAGGCGGTCGAGCCCGAGCTCGCGCCACCGCGGGGCCACCGGGGTCCCGTGCATGCCGAGGTCGTTGTCCGTCGGGGCGCGCCACAGGTCGAGGCGCGGGCCGTCGACCTCGAGACCGCCCAGGCGGGTCAGGACACCGGTGTGCTCGTCGAAGAGGCTCCGGCTCAGGGTGCCGGTGGCTGTGGCCTTCGCCGTCCGGGCACCGCCTGCCTTCTTCTTGGTGCTCGGCCGGTGCTTTCCCGCACCGACCTGGAACTGCCCGACGGCGACCTCGTGGCCGGCCGGCGCCCACGTCGCGTCCTGGGCGAGGACCGCCCGCACGGTCAGCCACGACTCGTGGGCGACCGCGGCCGGAGTGGGCAGCGGGACCGTGACGGTGCCCTGCGCCGGGACCGGAGGGACGGTCAGCTCGCCGCGCTCGCTCGCGACCCCCTCGACCTCGTGGGCCCAGGTGAACCGCAGCGCCGACGTGTCGGCGAAGTCCTGCAGGTTGGCGATCGTGACGCGCCCACGCTCGACCGTCACCCGCACGGGGGCGATCACCGCCTTGTACTCGATCAGCCCGGGCGACGGCGTGCGGTCGGGGAACAGGAGCCCGTCGGCGACGAAGTTGCCGTCGTGCAGCGGTTCTCCGAAGTCGCCGCCGTACGCGAAGAACTCGCGGCCGTCGTCGGTGCGCTGGCGGATCCCGTGGTCGATCCACTCCCAGATGAAGCCGCCCTGGCACCGGGGGTACCGCTCGAAGAGCTGCTGGTACTCGAGCAGGCCGCCAGGGCCGGTGCCCATCGCGTGCCCGTACTCGCACAGGAGGAACGGCAGGCTCCGTCGATGGGCGTCGAGCTCCGGGTCGATGGTGATCGGCTCGGCGTGCCGGCCGATCTCGTCGACCTCGGCGTGCGTCGCGTACATCCGGCTGAACACGTCGACGTAGCCCGACTCCCAGTCGCCCTCGTAGTGCACCGGGCGCCCCGGGTCCCGCTCGTGCGCGACGGCGGACATGGCCGGGAGGTTCTGGCCCGAGCCGGCCTCGTTGCCCAGCGACCACATGATGACGCTGGGGTGGTTCTTGTCCCGTTCGACGGTGCGGCGGATCCGGTCCAGCAGCGCCGGGCGCCACCGGAGGTCGTCGCTCGGGTTGCCCATCCAGTCGGTGAAGAAGAAGCCGTGCGTCTCGTAGTCGCACTCGTCGATCACGTACAGGCCGTACTCGTCGCACAGGTCGAGGAAGTCGGGGTGCGGCGGGTAGTGGCTGGTCCGCACGGCGTTGACGTTGTGCTGCTTCATGAGCCGCACGTCCGCGAGCAGGTCCGCCGCGGTGACGGCCCGGCCGCGGTCGGGATCCCACTCGTGGCGGTTCACGCCCCGGATGAGGATGCGTCGTCCGTTGACGGTGAGGAGGCCACCGGTCACGGCCACCGTGCGGAAACCGATCCGCAGGCTGATCGTCTCGCCCCCGGCGGTGAGCGTCGCGATGTACAGGCGGGGTTGCTCCGCCGACCAGGGCTCGACCTCCGGGAGGATGTGCGGTCCCGCGGCGGGGACCTGGTCGAGGCCGAGCTCCGGGACCGTGAGCAGCGCGGGGACGTCGGTCTCGACGCGCAGCGTGCCGCTCCCGGTCAGGTGGTCGTAGTCGGCGTGCACGAACACGTCGTCGACGGCCCCTGCCGGCCGGGAGATCACGCTCACGGAGCGGAAGATCCCCGACATCCACCACATGTCCTGGTCCTCGAGGTAGCTCGCCGGGGACCACTGGTGCACGCGGATCGCCAGGACGTTCGCGCCCGCCCGCAGGTGCGGCCCGACGTCGAACTCGGTCGTCAGACGGCTGCCCGTCGACCAGCCGAGCACGACCCCGTTGAGCCAGACCGTGAACGCGGAGTCGACGCCGAGGAACCGCAGCACGGCGTCGCCGTCGGGCCACTCCTCGGGGAGCTCGAAGACCCGCCGGTACTCGCCGGTCGGGTTCTCGTCCGGGACGAACGGCGGGTCCACCGGGAACGGGTACCGGACGTTGGTGTACGCGGGGTTGCCGTGGCCCTGGAGCTGCCAGTGCCCGGGGACCTCGATCGTCCCCCAGGTGGTGTCGTCGAACCCGGGTGCCTCGAACCCGTCCGTCGCGTCGTCGGCGCGAGGGACCAGGTGGAACGACCAGGTGCCGTCGAGCACGAGGCGCGCGGCGTCGGACGTCACATGGGCGCGGGGCGCACGGCGCCCTTCGCCGGGGGCCATGCTGGTCAGCAGGAGCGGGGGTGTACTCACGGGATGTCACCTCGACGTGGGCTGGGCGGGTGCACGCGGCCGGTGCGCGGGCAGGAGATCGGGTCGTACGGGCTCTCGGGGCGGTGCCGTACAGGGTCGGCCGGCACCGCGACGTCCGGTCAGGGCACGGCCGTCACCACCACGACGATCGCCTGCGCAGGATCGAGCACCGGCATCGAGAGGCCCGAGCGTGTCAGGATCGCCCCGGTGACCACCAGGTCGCCGGCGCGTGCGGCGGCGAGCCACGCCGGCTCGGCCCGCTGCACCGTGGCCGGCGCGGGGATCCCCGTCGGCACGGTCACCCGGTACCGACGATCCGGGTCGAGGCCCGGGAGCGTGCGCAGGCCCGGCCGTGCCGACCGTCCGCTCTGCAGCTCGGCGAACGTGAACACCCCGGCACTCGCGTCGCGCGCCACGACGCCGTGGAGGCGCTCACCCGGCTCGAGGCCGTCCGCACGGACCACGTCGCCGCCGTGCAGGAGCGGTCGGAGCTCCTTGTACAGCGTGATCCAGTCGCGGAGCTGGTCGAGCTCGGCGGGCGGGCACGTGGTGATGTCCCACTCGAGACCGGCGTGGCCGAACAGGGCCGTCGCGCACCGCATCCCGAGGTCGACATGACGGTGGGTCGTGTGGGCCACGGGCGGGCCGACATGGGCACCGATCAGCTCCGGTGGCAGCAGGAGTGAGGTCCAGAGCTGGATGTCGACCCGTTCGACCGCGTCGTTGCAGTCGGAGGTCCACACCCGGTGCGTCCGCTCGAGGATGCCGAGGTCGACGCGCGCGCCACCGCTCGCACAGCTCTCGATCTCCAGACCGGGGTGCCGGGCGAGCAGCGCGTCGAGAAGCGCGTACACCGCGACCGTCTGCCGGTGCACCGCGGGCCGCCCGGAGCTGACGGCCTCGAGCAGGTCCCGGTTGTGGTCCCACTTGAGGAAGTCGATGCGGTTCTCGGTGACGATCGCGTCCAACCGCTCGAGGAGGTGCGACCAGGCCAGCGGGTTCGTGAGGTCGAGCACGTGCTGCCGCCGCCACGGTCGCCCGTCCGCCGGGCCGAGGACCCAGTCCGGGTGCGCACGGGCGAGGTCCGAGTCGAGGTTCACCATCTCGGGCTCGACCCAGAGACCGGCCTCCATGCCGAGCGCGTGCACCCGGTCGACCAGGGGGAGGAGACCGTCGGGCCAGGCCTCGTCGCTGACGACCCAGTCGCCGAGGCCCCGGGAGTCGTCCCGTCGCCCACCGAACCAGCCGTCGTCGAGCACGAACCTCTCGACGCCGATCGATGCCGCGGTCTCGGCGAGCTCGAGCAGCTTCCCGAGGTCGTGGTCGAAGTACACGGCCTCCCACGTGTTGAGGACGACCGGCCGGGGTGACGACGGGTGCTGGGGCCGCGCACGCAGCCGGCGGTGCAGCCGGGCGGAGATGCCGTCCAGCCCGTCGGCCGAGTGGATGAACAGCACGGTCGGGGAGGTGTGGGCCTCTCCCGGTGCCAGCCGGACCTCGGCCGCCTCGAGCAGCTCACCGCCGCCGAGCACGCTCCCGTGCGCGCCCGCACCGCCGGGAAGCTGCTCGACCAGGTGCGTGTGGTTGCCGCTCCAGGCGACGTGCGTGCTCCAGACCTCGCCGTGCCGGAAGCCGAACCCGGGCGTGCCGGCACTCATCAGGAGGGTCGCGTCGTGACCGGTGCGGCCGCGACGGCTCGCCCGGAGGTGCGTGCCGTGCTGCACCTCGAAGCGCTGCGGTGCGCGCTCGCGGGTCCAGCGACCCGTCAGATCGAGGCCTTGCACCGCGCGCTCGGGGATCGGCAGCAGGTGCTGCAGCGACACGAGCTCCAGCACGCCGTCGCCGACGTTCGTGACGGTCACCTGCTCGCTGAGCACGCCGTGCTCGTCCAGCGCGAGGACGAGGGCGACCTCGACGGCGGCGGCGTCGTCACGGGCATGCACCGTGACACGGCCCGCGTCGACGACGACGGGCGTGGAGAGCTGCAGACGCGGCGGGCGGCTCGTCCCGGCGCGGGCGATCTGGAGCCCGGGCGTCCCCGCCCAGCCGTCGGACTCGGAGGGCAGGAGCGTCAGCGGGAACGGGGCGTCCAGCGTGCTGTGCGGGACCGGGGCGCCGGTGGTGCGCCGGAGCGCGTCGACGTCATCGCCGAGGTCGCCGCCCCAGTGCAGGACGCGGGGGAGGAGCGGTCCGGAGACGTCGAGCACGACCGCGACGCCGGCGGCGCGGAGGTTCACGAGGTCAGGGTGAGCCGTCACGGCAGGGGTCCTCCTGGGGTGCGAGATGGTCCGTCGTCTGCCCGTCCGGGGAGGCCGGGCACACGGTGCGGGAGGGGGAGAGGAGCGGGGGGACGGTGGGTGAACGGCGCTGGGTGGACTGCGCTGGGTGAACGGCGCTGGGTGAACGGCGCTGGGTGAACGGGGCTGGGAAGTCGCGCGGGGTCACCCCTTCGTCGACCCCATGGTCAGCCCGGAGACGAACTGCTTCTGCAGCAGGAAGAACACGATCAGCGTCGGCAGCGCCACGATGATCGATCCGGCCGAGAGCAGGTTGAAGTCGGTGAAGAACTGCCCCTGGAGGTTGTTCAGCGAGCTCGTGATCGGGAACTTGTCGCCGCTCTGGAGCAGGACCGTCGCCCAGAAGAACTCGTTGTAGATCCAGGTGACCTCGAGGGTGGCGAGAGCTGCCAACGGGGGCCGGCACAGGGGAAGCGTGAGCTGCCACCACTGCCGGAACACGCTGGCACCGTCGACGTCCGCGGCCTCGTAGAGCTCCATCGGGATCGTCTTCATGTAGTTGCTCAGGACGAACGCGCAGAACCCCGTCTGGAACGCGGTGTTGATCGCGATCAGACCCCACAGGCTGTTGAGGAGGGTGCCTGAGTCATTGATCCACAGGGGCACTGGAATGGCACGGAACATCCGGTAGATCGGGATGAGCAGTGCTTGCGGCGGGAGCAGGTTCGCCGCGGTGAACATCCCGAGCAGCGCCAGGTTGAACTTGTAGGTGAACCGGGACACCACGAACGCAACCATCGATGACAGGAGAAGGGTGAGGACCACCGCCGGGATGGTGATGATCGCCGAGTTGAGGAAGTGCCGCGTGAAGTCGCCCTGCTTCCAGGCGTTCGTGAAGTTTGAGACGGTGAACCCGCCGAACGACGCATAGCCGTGGATCGCGGTGTAGCTGTAGTTGCGGAAGCTGTTGTACAGCGCCCACAGGAGCGGGAAGATCCAGGTCGCCGCGACCACGATGAGGAAGACGTGCAGGAGCCTGCGGGCGGGGGTGGTCCGCTTCTTCCGCACCATCGGTGCAGAACCGACGGTCCTGGACTGATCGAGCGCGACGGTGGTCATCGGTCCCCCTTCATGACGACGCGCAGGTAGATGACGATGAAGCCCGAGCTGATCAGCAGCATCACCGTCGCCAGCGCCGAGCCGAACCCGATCCGGCTCGCCTCGCCGACGACGTTCTGCGTCACGAGGGTCGCGATCAGCTCCAGGCCGTTGCGCCCGCGGTTGATGATCCAGACGAGGTCGAACGCACGGAGCGACTCGATGAACGTCACCACGAGGATGATGACGTTGATCGGCCGCATGACCGGGAAGATCACCCGGAAGAACGCCTTCGACTCGGTGCAGCCGTCGATCGCGGCGGCCTCGCGGAGCGAGTGGTCGACGGCCTTCAGGCCCGCCAGGTAGAGCAGCATGATGTAGCCGACCTGACGCCACGAGGTCGCCACCAGGGCGGCCCACAGGTTGTACCGCTGGTCGCCGAACCAGTCGATGGTGCTGCCGGTGACGGCATTCAGCAGACCGTTCTGCTGCGAGAAGATCAGCTGCCAGATGAAGCCGATGAGGGCGAGCGAGAGCACCACCGGCATGTACAGCGCCATCTGGTAGACCCGCGTGCCACGGATCTCCTTGTCGAGGAGCACCGCCAGGAACATCCCTGCCGGTGTGGCGACGAAGAACATGACGAGCAACCAGATGAGGTTGTGCGTCATCGCCGGCCAGAACGGCGGGTAGTTCGTGGCGATGTTCCGGTAGTTCGTCAGGCCGACGAAGTCGTGCGCGGACAGGTTCCCGATCCCGTTCCACCGGGTGAACGAGAGCACCACGGACGAGAGGGCGGGAAGCCAGATCAGGCCGACCACGACGATGCTCGGGATGGCGACCATCAACGTGATGGTGAGCCGATCCGCTCGGCTGCGCCTCCGCTTGCGGCCCCCCGCCGTGCGGGCAGATCAGGTCTGCCCGCACGACGCGGTTCGGCAGGGGAGGAGGGGATCTCAACGGGCACGGAGGACATGCTCACCCTCGTCTCTGCGGGGTCAGGAGGCGAAGATGGACTTCTTCTGGCTCTCGATGCTGTTCACCAGGCCGTCGACGTCCTTCGGGTTGCCGATGAAGGTCTGGATCGCGGGGATCATGACCGTCGAGGCGAAGTCGGGGCGCGTGTCGCGGTCCATGAACTGGGAGATGTGCTTGGCGTTGCCGATGAACTCGACGGCCTTCTTCTGCAGGGCGGTGTACCCGGAGGTGTCGGCCTTGCTGTTGGCCGCGATCACGGTCGGGTCGCTCTTGACGTAGACCTCCTGCGCGGCGGCGGTGGAGAGGTACGTGAGGAAGTCCTTGGCGCCGGCCTCGTTCTTCGGCTTCTTGGACATCATGAAGCCGTCGATCGGGGCCTCGATCGCGTCGGTCCCGATGGTCGAGTCCATCTCCGGGAAGGTGAAGAAGTCGAGGTCCTCGCGGTCGGCGCCGGCGCTGAACTGCTGGCCGACGAACATGCCGAGGACGTAGGTCGCGGCCTCGTTCTTCTGCAGCGACTGGGCGGCCTCCTGCCAGGTGCGGCCGAGCGAGTCGGGCTGCGAGACCTCGAGGAGCTTGCGCCACGCGTCGAAGACGTTCTTGACCTTCTGGTCGGTCCACGACTCCTTGCCGGCCATCAGGCTGATGTGGAAGTCGTAGCCGTTGAGCCGGAGGTTGAGCTGGTCGAACGTGCCCATCGCGGGCCAGCCGTCCTTGTCCGCGAACGCGAGCGGGACCATCCCGTCCTTCTTGATCTGGGCGGAGAGCGTGTAGAAGTCGTCCATGGTCTTCGGGACGGTGTAGCCCTTCGCCTTGAAGACGCTCGGGCGGTAGAAGACGGCCCACGGGTACGTGTCGAACGGGATGAAGTACTGCTTGCCGTCGGTGCCGGTGGACGCGGCCTTGAAGCCGTCGCTCATCCCGGTGACGTTCTTCCAGACGTCGCTGATGTCACCGGCGAGGCCCTGCTCGGCGAAGAACCGCATCCGGTAGCCGGCGAACCAGGTGAACACGTCGTCCGGCGAGCCCTGGAGGTAGTTGTTGATGTTCTCCTGGAACGTGTTGTGGTCGACGGTGTTCGTCTGGATCGTGACGCCGCCGCTCTGCGCCTCGTAGGCCTTGACGAACGCGGCGTAGGCCGCCTTCGGGACGGCGTCCGACTGGTTGGAGCCGAACGTCACGACGCCGCTCGCCTTGGACCCTGCGGTGGCCCCGCCGGTCGAGGTGGAGGTGGAACCCGATCCGCACGCGGCGAGGGCGGCGAGGGCGGCGGCGCCCATCGTCCCCTTCAGCATCGTGCGTCTGCTCATCGGGCTCGACATGAACGACGAGAGGAAGGCGGACGGGACAGAGCTCGAGCTCGGCTCGGAATTCACTTGGGACACGACTCCTCCTGGGAACCCATGCACGTCGACATTGACGGGGGACGGACGGTGGTGCGCAGAGCGTGTCGCGGAGGGTGTGAGTGGTGCGCCTCGTTGCGACTCGGTACATGAAACCGTTGATCATCCGAGAGTGCAAGGGGTAGCCTCGCCTCAGTTGATAACGCTTTCACGACGGGTCGGGTCGATGCCGGTCCCGGTTCTCGTCATGTCCGACCGGCGGACACCGATGTCCGTCGGGGGCCGTGCGCGCAACGGTCGCTCGCCCGGCTCACGCGAAAGTAGGGTTTTCCTGTGAACAACGCCTCCCAGCGTCGACCCGTCATCGCCGACGTCGCGCGGGTCGCAGGCGTGTCCGTCCCGACCGTCTCGCGTGTCCTGACCGGGTCGGTCCCGGTGAGCGAGGAGAAGCGCGCGCTCGTCCATGCCGCGATCGAGGAGTTGCGCTACCGCCCGAACGCCGCCGCTCGGGCGCTCGTCAGCGGGAACCCCTCGATGATCGGCGTCGTGGCGATCGACACCACGCGGTACGGCTACTCGCAGACGCTCCGCGGCATCGAGGCGGCCGCCCGGGACGCCGGGTACGTCGTCGTGATCGTCGTCGTGGACTCGACCGACCCGCGCGACCAGGAAGCAGCCATCGACATGCTGCTCGGTCAGGCCGTCGCCGGGGTCATCATCATCGAGTTCGACCCGGTCGGCGTCGCGGTGGCCGACGCGTTCCCGATGACCACGCCCGCCGTCGCCGTCGGGACCGCGCGCCGGCGGTCGAGCCGGCACCCGCGGTCCTACCTCGACGACCAGGCCGCCGCGACCGTCGCGACGCGGTACCTGCTGGACCTCGGCCATCGCACGGTCCACCACCTCGCGATCCCGCTGACCACCGGTCGGGTGGGCCGGGCCATCGGCTGGCAACGGGCGCTCGCCGCGGCGGGCGCGCCGGTCCCTCCGCGGGTCGACGCGGCCTACGACCCGGCCTCCGGGTACGAGGTCGGCAAGGTCCTGGCCGGGGACCCCGAGGTGACGGCAGTGCTGTGCGGCAACGACGAGCTGGCGATCGGTCTCATGCGGGCCCTCAGCGAGGCCGGGCGGTCCGTCCCGGGCGACGTGAGCGTCGTCGGCTTCGACGACCAGCCCTTCGCAGCGATGTGGACGCCGTCGCTCACGACCGTCGTCCAGGACTTCGACCGCCTCGGGCGGCGGGCCTTCGCCCAGCTGGACGCGCTGATGCGGACCGGCACCGCACCTCGCGTCTCGCACGAGATGCCCCGGCTCGTCATCCGGGAGAGCAGCGGGCCACCGCCGGGGGTCAGTCCGCGCTGACCTCTCGCTCGTACGTCACCCAGGTCGTGCGCGTCGCCACCTGGTCGTAGAGCCGTTGCGCCGTGGTGTTGTCCGCCGCGGTGATCCACCGGACGGTCCCACCGCCGTGCGTCCGGGCTTTCTCGTCGAGCGCGGCGAGCAGGGCCGTCGCCGCTCCCTCGCCCCGGTGCGCCGGGTCCGTGAAGAGGTCGTCTAGGTACCAGCTCGGACCGGCGGTGAACGTGTCGGGCTGGTCACGCACGTGCGCGAACCCGATCACCTCGCCATCCTTCTCGGCGACCAGGGCGTGCTCGGGGTGCGCCGGATCCATCAGCCACGCCCACACGCCGTCGAGCACCGTCGCGGAGAACACCGTCTCGTAGAACGCGCCGTACGCGGTGAACAGGGCGCGCCACCGCTCCTCGTCGCCTGCCGCGATCGGGCGGACGACGAGGCCTGGCCGCGCGTCGTACGCGGGGGCCGTCATCGTGCGACGCCCGTCATCGTGCGGAGGTCGACACCGAGGTGGCCCGGTCCTCGAGGATGCTCACGTCGCGCACGGCGCCCTTGTCGGCCGAGAGCGCCATCGCGGCGTACGCGCGCAGCGCGGTCGAGACGACCCGGTCGCGCGACCGAGGACGGTAGCCGCCCGCGGCCTCGAGGCGACGACGCCGGTCCGCGAGCTCGCCGTCGGAGACGTCGAGGTGGATCAACCGGGTCGGGATGTCGATGCGGATGATGTCGCCGTCCTCGACGAGCGCGATCGTGCCGCCGGCTGCCGCCTCCGGGGACACGTGCCCGATCGACAGGCCGGAGGTGCCGCCGGAGAACCGGCCGTCGGTCACGAGCGCGCACGAGGCTCCGAGACCGAGGCCCTTGAGGTAGGACGTCGGGTACAGCATCTCCTGCATGCCGGGGCCGCCGCGCGGGCCCTCGTAGCGGATCACGACGACGTCCCCGGGCTTCACCCGGCCCCCGAGGATGGCCTCGACGGCGTCGTCCTGGGACTCGACGACCAGGGCCGGCCCGGAGAACGTGAAGCACGACTCGTCCACGCCGGCGGTCTTGACGACGCAGCCGTCCTCGGAGAGGTTGCCGCGGAGGATCGCGAGCCCGCCGTCGACCGTGTAGGCGTGCGCGACGTCGCGGATGCACCCGCCGGCGGCGTCGAGGTCGAGCGTCTCCCAGCGCGCCGACTGCGAGCCGGCGGTCGCCGAGCGCTTGCGTCCCGGCGCGGCGTGGAAGAGCTCGATCGCCTCGTCGGACGCGGATCCGCCCCGCACGTCCCAGGCGTCGAGCCAGCCCGAGAGCGAGTCCGCATGCACGCTGTGGACGTCCTCGTGGAGCAGCCCCGCGCGGTGCAGCTCACCGAGGATCGCAGGGATCCCACCGGCCCGGTGCACGTCCTCCATGAGGTAGCTGCCGTTCGGCGCGACCTTGCAGATGCACGGCACCGCACGCGATCGCGCCTCGATGTCCGTGAGCGTGTAGTCGAGCTCGGCCTCGTGCGCGACGGCGAGCAGGTGCAGGATCGTGTTGGTCGACCCGCCCATCGCGATGTCGAGCGACATCGCGTTGTCGAAGGCCGCGCGGGTCGCGATCGACCGCGGCAGCACGCTCGCGTCGTCCTGCTCGTAGAACCGGCGGGTGATCTCGACGGCGGTGCGGCCGGCCTCCTCGTACAGCGCCCGGCGCGCGGTGTGCGTCGCGAGCGTCGACCCGTTGCCGGGCAGGGCCAGGCCGAGGGCCTCGACGAGGCAGTTCATCGAGTTGGCGGTGAACATGCCGGAGCACGACCCGCACGTGGGGCACGCCGCCTCCTCGATGAGGTCGATGTCCGCGTCCGACACGGTGTCGGCCACCGCGTCGGAGATCGCGGTCACCAGGTTGAGCCGGGTGCGCGTGCTGCCGTCGGTCAGGACGGCGGTGCCGCCCTCCATCGGACCGCCGGAGACGAACACCGTCGGGATGTTCAGGCGCATCGCGGCCATGAGCATCCCGGGCGTGATCTTGTCGCAGTTCGAGATGCAGACCAGGGCGTCGGCACGGTGGGCCTGGACCATGTACTCGACGGAGTCGGCGATCAGGTCGCGCGACGGCAGGGAGTAGAGCATCCCGTCGTGGCCCATCGCGATGCCGTCGTCGACGGCGATCGTGTTGAACTCGCGCGGCACCGCGCCGGCCGCGGAGATCGCCTCGGAGACGATCCGCCCGACGGGCTGCAGGTGGGTGTGGCCGGGGACGAACTCGGTGAAGCTGTTCGCCACGGCGATGATCGGCTTGCCGATGTCCTCACGCGCGACCCCGGCCGCCCGGAGCAGCGCGCGGGCGCCGGCCATGTTCCTGCCGTGGGTGACGGTGCGTGATCTCAACGGTGGCATGGGCCTATTTCAGCACGGCGGGCCCGCGACGGCGCTGCCGGTCCGGCGTTGTCCCAGCCTGCGAGAACGCCGCCGCCGGCCGGTCGACGTGGTCGCCACGCGGCCAGGGGAGCGTGAGTCACCCGGCGCGCGCTCAGACGAGGTGGTCGGCGACCGGCGCAGGCTCGTGCGCGACGTCGTCCGTGCGCGGCGTCATGCGGGCCGAGGCGAGCAGGGCGACGGCCGCCGCGAGGAGCACCAGCACCGCGGTCCGGGGCCCGTCGAGCAGGCCGGTCCCGGCAGGGCGCACGTGCAGGGCGAGCGTGACGAGAGCCACCCCGAGGGCGGTGCCCAGACCGCGCGTCATGTTGAGGAGACCGCCGCCCGTCCCGGCGGTCCGGGTGGGGATCGCCCGCATGACGAGGCTGTTGTTCGCCGGGGTGAAGAGCCCGAGGGCGACCCCGAGCGCCGCGAGCGAGGCGACGAGCCAGCCGGGGGTGAGCGGGGCGACGGCCATCGCGGCCAGGGCCACGACGCACAGCAGCGCGCCGACCATCGCACGCGGGCGATCGGTCCAGGACCGGGGGAGGAGGCGTTCGCCCGACGTCGCGGCGAGGGCGAACCCGGCCGGCAGCGCGGTCAGGACGAGACCGGCGTGCAGCTCGGTGAGCCCGGCGCCGGTGAGGACGATCGGGACGAGGACCAGCGGCCCGAAGAGCACGAGATACCCCGCGAGGGCGCCGGCCAGGCCGGTGCTGACGGTGCGGGCGCGCAGCAGTGCGAGGTCGAGCATCGGCGCCGACGCTCGACGCTCGCGCACGACGAAGCCCACCGCGGCCCCGGCCGCGACGCACAGCAGCGCCACCGGCGCCCAGCCCGGCAGGCCCAGACCGGAGGCGGCCGACAGCCCGAGCAGTCCCGACGTCGTCGCGACGGCGAGCAGCGCGAGCCCCGATCCGTCGCGCCCGGAGGTGGGGGTGAACGTTCGGGTACGGGGCAGCAGGAACACCCCGGCGACGACGGCGATCACCCCGACCGGGACGTTGATGCCGAAGACCCAGCGCCACCCCCAGGTCGAGACGAGCAGGCCGCCGACGGTCGGGCCGAGGGCCAGTCCCACCGCCTGGGCTGCCGCCTGGACCCCGAGCGCGGTACGGGTCTTGCCCTCGGGTGCGCTCGTGACCACGAGCGCGACGCTGTTGGCCTGGAGCATGGCGGCGCCGATGCCCTGCACGACCCGGAAGGCGATCAGCATGCCGAGGGTCGGCGCGAGCCCGCACGCCGCGGAGGACGCCGTGAAGACGACGAAGCCGTACAGGTAGAGCAGCTTGCGCCCGCGCGCGTCGGCGAGGCGACCGACGGGGATGAGGAACGCCGCGAGCGTGAGCAGGTACGCGAGCGAGACCCACTGCACCGCAGCGAGCGAGGTGTCGAAGCCGGTGCGCAGCGGACGGTAGGTCAGCGTGACGATGCTCGCGTCGAGCTGTCCCATGAACGCGCCGAAGCACACGGTCGCCACGGCGAGCCACCACGCGTGCGGCCACGCGCGCAACCGTGCCGGACGGGCACGCTCCTGGGTGAGGACCCGCCAGGACGCGACGAGCACGGACACGACAGGCTCCTGTCAGGACGAGGGCGTGGCCCCGGCAGACCCGTGGTCCCGTGGGCCGGCAGGCGGGTGGACGTCCAGCTGGTCCGTGTCGGTCTGCGCGGTGTCGGACGGCGCGGCATCCGTCGGCGCGGTGTCAGTCGGCTCGGTGTCGGCCGTGACGGCACGGCCCCTGCCCACCGGGAGGAGCTCGGGCTCGATCGGGTCACCGGGTCGTGGTCGGCGGAGCACCAGGAACGCGACCGCGGCGAGGAACACGATCAGGCTGGTCCAGTCGTTCAGCCGCAGGCCGAGGAAGTGGTTCGCGTGGTCGATCCGCAGGGCCTCGACCCAGGACCGCCCGACCGTGTATGCCGCGACGTACAGCGCGAACAGGCGTCCGCCGCGCAGCGCGAACCGCTTGCCGGCCCAGACGAGCAGGATCGCGACGCCGATGTCCCACAGCGACTCGTACAGGAACGTCGGCTGGTACAGGCCGATGTCCGGTGTCGCGAGCGGGCGGTGCGCCGGGTCGATCTCGAGGGCCCAGGGGAGCGTCGTCGGCCCGCCGTAGAGCTCCTGGTTGAAGTAGTTGCCCCAGCGGCCGATGGCCTGCGCGAGGACGAGGCCGGGGGCGACCGCGTCGGCGAAGTCGGCGAGGCGGATGCCCCGGCGGCGGCAGCCGATGAGCGCCCCGACGGCGCCGAGCGCGACCGCGCCCCAGATGCCCAGGCCGCCGTCCCAGATGTAGAGCGCCCTGATGGGCTGCTTGCCGGGGGCGAAGTAGAGCTCGGGGTCGGTGATGAGGTGGTAGAGCCGGCCGCCGAGGATGCCGAACGGCACGGCCCAGAACACGATGTCGAGCACGTCGTCCGGGTTGCCGCCGCGGGCCGCCCAGCGGCGCTGCGTCCACCAGGTCGCGACGGCGATCCCCGCGAGGATGCACAGCGCATACGCGCGGATCGGGATCGGGCCGATGTTCCAGACACCTTGGGACGGGCTGGGGATGGATGCGAAGATCATCGTTCCTCGTTCGTTCGGGGTCACCGCCACCGGCCCGGTCGTATCGGACAGCGACATGGTCGCACACCGACCTGACCGGCGTACCCTGACGCCATGTCGGCCGGCACGGGGAACCACGCGAGGGCCTCCGCGATGCCGTCGGACGCGGGAAGCCTCACCGAGGTCGTGACGCGCCTGCGCCGTGCGCTCCGCACCAGCATCCGCACCGACTACCCGTGGGAGTCGCTGCCGATGGCGCGCATCGAGCTGCTCCTGGCGCTCGACGAGGACGAGCCTGCTCGGGTCGGCGAGCTCGCCCGACGTCTGAGGCTCGCGCCGAACACCGTCAGCGGGCTGGTCCAGGTCCTCGTGGAGACCGGTCTCGTCACCCGTGGTCCGGACCCGTCGGACCGCCGGGTGGCCGTGGTGGAGCTCACGACGGCGGGCCGCGCCCAGCTCTCCGACTGGGAGCTCGCCCACGAGCGGCGGCTCGGGAGTGCGCTGGGCGGTCTGACGGTCGAGGACCAGGAGCGCGTGGTGGCAGCGCTGCCGGCGCTCAACCGGCTGGTCGACAGGCTCAGCGTCGACAGGCTCAGCGACGACGTCTGACCCGGGCCGTCGCCGGCCGACGGGGTCCGTGGCCCGACGGAACGACGTGGTCCGACGGACGACGTGACGGCATGCGGCGGGCGTCGTGCCTGCCGCATGCCGTCACGGTCCTCGCGGGCTCGGGGCGACCTCCCGCACCCGAGCCCGCGAGGGGTCAGGCCTTCGCCGGCTGACCGGTCGTGGGGTTCAGGATGAGCGTCCGGGCGTGCCGGCCGTCGTTCCGGCCCTCGTCGGAGAACGAGAACATCGAGTCGAGCGAGCCCGCCTTCTCGTCGAACGAGAAGTTGCCGATGCGCCCCGTCTTCCAGTTGTCCTCGATGAACTTCAGGATCGACGACTGGTCGGTCACGGTGTGGTCCACGAAGTTCGCCTTGGCGTAGGGCGAGATGACCATGAGCGGCAGGCGCGGGCCGTAGCCGCACCGGTCGAGGTAGCCACCGGCCACGTGGTCGGTGCTCGTGCCGCAGGTCCCACCGGCCATGAGGGCGTCGTGAGCGGTGTCCGTGGACTGGTCGACGATCGGGCTCATCTGGTGGTCGTACCAGCCGTCGCTGTCGTCGTACGCGATGACGACGGCCGTGCTCCTCCAGTCGGGCGACTTCTGCAGGCGGTTGATCGTGTCGACGAGGAACGTCTGCTCGTCGAGCGGCGTCGAGTAGCCGGCGTGGCCGTCCTGGTACGCGGCGGCCTTGAGGAAGCTGACGGCCGGCATGGACTTCGCGTCGACGGCCGCCCAGAAGTCGGTGAGGTCGTACTGGTGGTTCGCCGGTCCGGCGTGGCCGATCTCAGCGACCGAGGCGGGGCGCGTGTGGGTCAGGTTGGCGGTGCTCGGGAAGTACTGGAACGGCTCGTGGTGCGCGATGTAGTCGGTGCTCGTCACCCCGCCGACGTCGGTGTGCTTCGAGGTGCAGTCGGCGAACCCGCCCTGGAACCAGCCCCAGCTCACGTTCTTCGCGTTGAGGAGGTCGCCGACGTTCTTGTTCTTCGTGTCGGTCGACGTCGTGACGTCACGCGAGTCGCACACGTCGCCGGCCGGCTGCGGGTCGCCGATGATCGAGCCGTTGGTCGTCACCGCGGGGGAGGTCTGGGCGAACCCGTGGGTCTGGCCCGAGACGAGGTTGAGGGCGCCCGGGGTGGACGGGCCGAAGGTCGTGCCGTACGAGTTGTCGCTCATCGCGAAGTGCTGGGCGTAGTTCCACATGGCGGTGACGGTGTTGCCGTCGTAGTAGCCCATGACCAGACCCTTGCCCTTGCCGTAGTCGGCGCACGCGGCGGACCCGCGTCCGACCGTCTCGACGAACTTGTCCATCAGGCCGGAGTCGAAGGCCTTCTGCTCGTCCGTGTAGGAGTGGTCCTGGTCGCAGGTCTGCGCCTGGTCGCGGCCGAGGCGGAACGGGGCGACGGAGTTCGGGTTCGACGAGCCGAGCAGCGACGCGGTCAGCCCGTTGACGGTCGGGGTGTTCGGCGCGGCAGTGAACCGGGGCTCGCCGGCCGGGTTGGCGGCGGTCGGGTAGGTCGCGAAGTAGTGGTCGAACGAGACGTTCTCCTGGTAGATGACGACCAGGTGCTTGATCGGCGTCGCGGTGCTGGACGTCGTCGGGGGCCGGTGGTCGTCGCGGTGCTCCGACGCGGAGGCGGAGGCGACGGACGAGGCGGCGATCACGACGGTCGCGGCGGCGACGAGGGCGGGTGCCAGTCGATGGCGGGTGCGCGTCACAAGGAGCTCCTCAGCTGGTAGACACGGAACTGGGACCAAAGTCCCAGACTCGACGACCGTGCCATGTGTGCCATGCAGGTACCACCAACGGCAGGCGACGACCAGCGGACGGCGTGGTGAACGCCCGCCGGTCGGGACTGGCGGCTGTGCTCGTCGTCGCAGGTCGGCCGCGGTAGGCCGGAGGACCTCCGGCCCGGCGCCGGTGCGGCGTGCGTGGCTAGAGTGAGGCCATCACGGCGGTGGGGCTCGCCTTCAACCGCGGCATCGAAGCCGCCAACAGTCCCTGGTTCTCCACGAGGGTGGAGACTGCCGTGATGCCGGGGCAGTCCCCATGTCCAGCCGTCTGGACGTCTCGTGGTCCAGCGCCATCCAGGGCGGATGGCCTGACGAGAAGGGACGCCTCATGGCGACGAACGGTTCGACCTTCACCCTCACCCACCTGACCGCGCTCGAGATCCTCGACTCGCGCGGCAACCCCACCCTGCAGGTCGACCTCGGCCTCGACTCCGGTGCGACGGGGCGTGCGGGCGTCCCCTCCGGCGCGTCGACCGGCAGCCGCGAGGCCGTCGAGCTCCGGGACGGCGACCTCTCGCGGTACGGCGGCAAGGGGGTCACCGGCGCGGTCGGCCACGTCAACGGCGAGCTGAGCGAGCTGCTCCGCTCGCGCGCGTGGAGCAGCCTCGCGGAGGTCGACCAGGCGATGATCGAGGCCGACGGGACGGCCACCAAGGCGAGGCTCGGCGCGAACGCGATCGTCGGCGTCTCGATGGCGCTCGCCCGGGCGCTGTCCGTCGGCGGAGAGCTGTTCACGTACCTGACGCCGGACGGCGTCGCGCCGCGCCTGCCGGTCCCGCACTTCAACGTGCTCAACGGTGGGGCGCACGCGCCGAACTCGCTGGACTTCCAGGAGTTCATGATCGCGCCGATCGGTGCGCCGTCCCTGCCGGAGGCCGTGCGTGCCGGCGCTGCCGTGTACGCCACGCTGCGCGGACTGCTTCAGGCGGCCGGCTTCGCCACCGGGCTCGGCGACGAGGGCGGCTTCGCGCCTAACATCACCCGACCCGAGGACGTCCTCGCCCTCCTCGTCCAGGCCATCGAGGGCGCCGGGTACACCCCGGGGCCGACGGGTGTCGCGATCGCCCTCGACCCCGCCGCGAGCGAGTTCTACCGCGACGGCGCCTACCACGTCGCCGGCGAGACCCTCACCAGCAGCGACATGATCGAGCGCTACGCCGCGATGGTGCGCGACTACCCGGTCTGGTCGATCGAGGACGGTCTCGCCGAGGGGGACTGGGGCGGGTGGGAGGCCCTGACCGCGCGCCTCGGCGGGACGACGCAGATCGTCGGCGACGACATCTTCGTGACCAACCCGGCGATCATCACCGAGGCCATCTCCCGCCACGTGGGGAACTCGGCCCTCATCAAGCTGAACCAGATCGGCTCGGTGTCCGAGACCCTCGAGGCGATGCGGCTGTGCCGTGAGGCCGGCTACACGCAGATGGTCTCGCACCGCTCGGGCGAGACGTCCGACAGCTTCATCGCCGACCTCACGGTCGCGACCGGTTGCGGTCAGCTGAAGTCCGGTGCGCCGGCGCGTGGCGAGCGGGTCGCGAAGTACAACCGACTCCTCGAGATCGCAGCGGGCTACCCGCTGCCGTTCGGGCTCGCGGACCGCGGATGACCGCGCGTCCGCGCTGACCCGGCCGACGACGCCCGGACCGCATCGATGCGGCCCGGGCATCGTCGGTGAGGTCACCCTTGCTCTCTGCTTCTCCATCGTTGTAAAGTGCGGCGTCGCGGCACAGGAGCCTGCGTCGCACGAGCATCGACGAGTCGAGAGCGAGGTGCTGTGGCCGCCACGATGCGCACCGTCGCGCAAGCCGCCGGTGTCTCGATCAAGACCGTCTCCAACGTCATCAACGACTACCCGCACATCCGCGAGGACACTCGCCGGCGCGTGCTCGAGGCGATCGAGACCCTCGGCTATCAGCCGAACCTCTCGGCGCGCGGGCTCCGGTCCGGTCGCACGGGCGCCATCAGCCTCATCATCCCGGACCTCCGGAACGTCTACTTCGCCGAGCTGGCGGACTCGGTCATGACGGCCGCGGCGAAGCGTGACCTGGTCGTGATGATCGTTCAGAGCGACGGGGATCGTGAGCGGGAGCTCGAGATCGTCCGAGGGCCGCGGATGCGGATGGTGGACGGGATCCTCTACAGCGTCCTCGCTCTCGGGCAGGAGGACGCCGACCTCCTGGACATCCCGACGCCACTCGTTCTCCTGGGTGAACGGATCTTCGGTGGGCCGGCGGACCACGTCACCATGAAGAACGTCGCAGCCGCGCGTGCGGCGGCCGAGCACATGCTCTCGATCGGACGCAAGCGGATCCTCGCGTTCGGCGCCCATGACAACGAGGTCATCGGCTCGGCCGGGTTGCGGCTGACCGGGTTCCGGCAGGCGTTCGACGCTGCCGGGCTTCGCCACGACCCTGCGCTCGTCGTGAACGTCGGTTCCTGGCATCGACGCGACGGCGCCGAGGCGATGCGCAGGGTGCTGGCGTCCGGTGTCGAGTTCGACGCGGTCGTGGCGTTCAACGACGCGATCGCGCTCGGTGCGATGCGCGTGATGCAGGAAGCCGGTCTGCGAATACCTGACGACGTCGCGGTGATCGGGTTCGACAACATCGAGGAGACTCGGTACTCGCTCCCGACGTTGTCGACGATCGACCCCGGGCGCGAGGAGATCGCGGAGACGGCCGTGCGACTTCTCGTGGAACGCATCAACGGTGCGGAGGAGAGCATTCCACCGCGCGAGATCAAGGCCGAATTCCGTCTGATTCAGCGAGAGTCGACGACCGTTACTGTTCCGTAACACATTCTCCTGCGCGCCGAGGGGTTCCGCTCTTGACATCTCAGAAACCGTCTGGGTATCGTCATTTACAACGATGTAGACGCGAACGAGAAATGAGTCCCTGACCGGGACCTGATCGTTCGTCGACCTGATCCGAGAAGGGATGAGTCGCGCGCGCCAGCCATTGTGGTCGGCGCGGGTTCTATGTGCGCAGAATGCGCGCCACGACGGCGCGCGATGCTGCCGTGCCGTCGTGCCGAGATGCTCGCGAGTCGCACGGTCGATTGCACGACGTTCAGACAATGAAGTCCGATCGAAGGGATCACTGTGAAGAAGTCACGTGTCGCAGCGGCTTTCTCCGCTGTCGCGATCGCAGCTGGGCTCGCCGCATGCAGCGGCGGCGGAGGGTCCACGTCGGGCACCGAGGCCGCGGGAACGAGCCCGAAGCTGACGAACTGCACCAACAAGATGATGAACGACGCGCCCCAGGTCTCCGTCTGGGCCTGGTACCCGAACATGGCGACGGTCGTCGACAACTTCAACAAGGCCCATACCGACGTCCAGGTGTGCTGGACCAACGCCGGTCAGGGCAACGACGAGTACACGAAGGTCCAGACGGCCATCTCCGCCGGCAAGGGGCTCCCGGACGTCGTGATGCTCGAGGCCGACCACCTCGCGAGCTACGAGATCCAGAACGCCCTCGTGGACATCAGCAAGTACGGGGCGGACAAGGTCAAGAGCAACTTCTCCGCCGGGGCGTGGAAGGACGTCTCGCAGGGCAGCGCGGTGTATGCGGCCCCGATCGACGGCGGTCCGATGGCGCTCATCTACCGCACCGACGTGTTCACCAAGTACGGCATCACGACACCGCCGACCACCTGGGCCGAGTACGAGGCCGACGCCCAGAAGGTCAAGGATGCCGGCGGTCCGGTGTTCGGTGACCTCGGGTCCAACGTGCCCGCCGAGGTGATGGCGCTCCAGATCCAGAAGGGCGCCGTGCCGTTCGGCTACGACCTGAGCAACCCGAAGAAGCTCACGGTGAAGCTCGACGACCAGGGGTCGAAGGACGTCCTGGACTACTGGGCCGGTCTTGTCAAGAAGGGACTCGTCGGTACCAAGGACCAGTTCACCACCGACTACATCTCCGGGGTGGTCAACGGCGACTACGCGACCTACGTGTCCGCCGCCTGGGCGCCGGGGTACCTGACCGGTGCCGGCGTCGGCAAGGGCGCCTCGAAGGGTGTCTGGGCGGTCGCGCCACTTCCGCAGTGGGACACGTCCAACCCGGTCTCTGTCAACTGGGGCGGGTCGGCCTTCGCCGTCACGACGCAGGCGACGGACAAGAAGCTCGCCGCTGAGGTCGCCCTGGGGCTGTACGCCGACCCGGCCTCGCTCGAGGACGGCTGGAAGTCGCAGACGATCTTCCCGCTCAACCAGTCGGTGCTGAAGTCGGACGCCTTCATCAACAACAAGTCGGAGTTCTTCAACGGGGAGACGGCCAACAAGGACGTCTACATCCCGGCTGAGAACGCGTACAAGGGCATGGTGTACTCCCCGATCCAGGTCTACTACTACGCCCAGCTGCAGGCCGAGCTGGTCAAGATCAACGCCGGCCAGATCAGTGGAGCCGATGCCGCCACCGAGCTCCAGGCGAACATCGTGAAGTACGCGAAGGGACAGGGCTTCACGGTCACCGGGTAGCACCCGGCCCGACCTCAGAGCGATCACGACCTGGTCCCGGGGGAGCGACCCCCGGGACCAGGTCCCCCCCCACCGAGACACGAAGGAGTGGCGGATGTCAGACGCATCAGTGATCGCGGCGACCTCGTCGCCGCGCGGCCGTACGGCACGGGTGCCCAGCGACCGTTCCGGGCGCGGGTCGGGCCTGCGGAGACGGTCGACGATCGGGTGGCTCTTCATCGCGCCGTTCGCCATCATCTACCTGCTCTTCCTCGTCGCCCCGCTCGTCTACGCGTTCTATCTGAGTCTGTTCAGCAAAGGGCTGGCGACCGGGACGATCTTCGCGGGTCTGAGCAACTACACCCAGGCCTTCACCGACCCGTCGTTCCTGAACGGCGTGTGGTTCGTGCTGAAGTTCGCTGTCGTCCTGATTCCTGTGCAGATGGCCATCTCGCTCGCGGTGGCCCTCGTGCTCGACGCGATCACGACGAGGTTCGCGCGGTTCGCACGGCTCATGGTGTTCTTGCCCTACGCGATACCGGCGGTCATCGGTGCGTTGATGTGGGGATTCCTCTACAGCCCGACCTTCGGGCCGCTGCAGCAGATCTTCAACGTCTTTGGAGCGCACGCGCCATTCCTCCTGAGTCAGTCCCACGTCTTCGGCGGTCTCATGAATGTCGTGGTATGGCAGTGGGCCGGCTACTACATGATCATCATCTACGCGGCTCTCCAGGGAATCGACACCTCCATCTACGAGGCCGCGCGGATCGATGGTGCCAACGCGTGGCAGCTCGCGTTCAGGATCAAGATCCCGTTGGTCAGCTCGGCGCTCGTCCTCATCTTGGTGTTCGCATTGATCGGTACGCTCCAGTTCTTCACCGAGCCACAGATCCTGCGGCTCGTCTCCAACGGAACGATCACACCGGACTTCACGCCGAACATCTACGCGTACACGCAGGCGTTCTCCTACGCGAACTTCAACTACGCGTCGGCGATCTCCTTCGCGCTCGGCATCGTCGTGTTCATCGCGGTGTATGTGTTCCTCTTCTTCACTCGCAAGCGCGGGAGCTTCCTCTCATGACCACTGCACGCATTGCCACGCGTCGCTCACCGAGCGCACGGCCCGCGCAGCGGCGCGTACCGATGCGCCCCGCCCGGCGGATCATCCCGTACCTGTTCCTCGGCACGCTCGTCGTCTACTTCCTGACGCCGATCTGGTGGCTCTTCGTGGCGAGCACCAAGAACGTGACCGGGTTGTTCAACGGGACTGCGGGGGCGCTGTGGTTCGACAAGACCTTCGCGCTGGGCGCGAACCTCCACGACCTGTTCACCTACGACGGCGGGATCTATCTGCGGTGGCTGGGCAACTCGATGTTCTACGCCGTCGCCGGCGGGGTCGGAGCCACGACCCTGGCGGTCCTGGCGGGCTACGGCTTCGCCAAGTACCGGATCTGGGGGCGGAACTTCTTCTTCGCCCTGCTGCTCGGGTCGGTGATGGTGCCGCTCACGGCTCTGGTGATCCCGACCTTCGTCCTGTTCTCCCGCCTCAACCTCACCGACACGATCTGGGCCGTGATCCTGCCGTCCCTGCTGAACCCGTTCGGTGTCTACCTCATGCAGGTGTACACGGCGGACGCGGTGCCGGACGAGCTGCTCGACGCGGCCCGCGTGGACGGCGCCGGAGAGTTCCGGACGTTCTTCACGGTCGCGCTGCCCCAGCTTCGGCCGGCCTTCATCACGGTGCTGCTGCTGTCCGTCGTCGCGTCGTGGAACAACTACTTCCTGCCGCTCGCGATGCTCTCCAACTCCCGCCTCTTCCCGATCACGGTCGGGATCGGGCTGTGGCAGGGCCTGGCCTCCGGGAACAACGGCGGCGGGCACTCGCTGTGGGGCTTGATCATCGTCGGCTCCTTGGTCTCGGTCATCCCGCTGGTGATCGCGTTCCTCTCGATGCAGCGGTACTGGCGCGGTGGTCTTGCCGTCGGTGCCCTGAAGTAGTGCCGCGCTGACGGCGCTCGTGCCGCACGCCGCGTCCGTCGTCCCACCTGGTCCCGGTTCCTCGTCCCACCCGTCTCCTAAGGATCCTCATGCCCTCCGCACGTCTCACCATCGATCCCGCCTTCACCATCGGGGGGGTCAACCGTCGTCTCTTCGGCGCGTTCGTCGAGCACCTCGGGCGCTGCGTCTACGACGGCCTGTACGAGCCCGGGCATCCGGCCGCGGACGCCGAGGGCTTCCGTACCGACGTGATCGACCTGGTCAAGGAGCTGGGGGTCTCGACGATCCGCTATCCCGGTGGCAACTTCGTCTCCGGCTTCCGGTGGGAGGACAGCGTCGGGCCCCGTGACCAGCGGCCCCGCCGGCTCGACCTCGCCTGGCACTCCACCGAGACCAACGAGATCGGCCTGCACGAGTTCGCGTCGTGGCTCGAGAAGGTGGGCAGCGACCTCATGCTCGCCGTGAACCTGGGCACTCGCGGCACGCTCGAGGCCCTCGATCTCCTCGAGTACACCAACATCGCCTCCGGCACCGCATGGTCCGACCGGCGGATCGCGAACGGCCGGGAGCAGGCCTTCGGTGTCGGCATGTGGTGCCTCGGCAACGAGATGGACGGGCCGTGGCAGCTCGGGCACCGCTCGGCCGACGACTACGGCAAGCTCGCCTCGCAGACCGCCAAGGCGATGCGACAGCTCGATCCCTCGGTCGAGCTTGTCGTGTGCGGCTCGTCCGGCGCGCACATGCCGACGTTCGGCGAGTGGGAGCGGACCGTCCTGACCCACAGCTACGAGGACGTCGACTACATCTCGTGCCACGCCTACTACGAGGAGAAGAACGGCGACCTGGCGAGCTTCTTGGCGTCCGCGGTGGACATGGACCACTTCATCGAGTCGGTCGTCGCCACCGCAGACCACGTCAAGGCGGTCAACCGCTCCGAGAAGACGATCAACATCTCGTTCGACGAGTGGAACGTCTGGTACATCGACCGGTACCAGAACGTCGACCGGATCGAGGGGATCGACAACTGGCCGGTCGCGCCGCGTCTGCTCGAGGACGCCTACTCGGTCGCCGACGCGGTCGTGTTCGGCAACCTCCTGATCTCGCTGCTGCGGCACGCGGACCGGGTGACCTCCGCGTCGCTTGCGCAGCTCGTCAACGTGATCGCGCCGATCATGACGGAGCCGGGTGGTCCCGCCTGGAAGCAGACGACGTACTTCCCTTTCGCCGTGACGTCACGTCTTGCCACGGGAGAGGCGCTGGAGGTACGGCTCGAGACCGAGACGTACCGGACCGACGCGTACGGCGAGGTCGGCCTCGTCGATGCCGTCGCCACGTACGACGCAGCCGACGGGAGCACGGCGGTCTTCCTGGTCAATCGCCATCTGCACGAGTCGGCCGAGGTGACGATCGACGTGCGGGCCCTCGGCGAGGTCCGGGTCCTCGGTGCGGAGACGCTCAGCGACGACGACGTCACGGCGAAGAACACGCTCGAGCACCGGGATCGGGTGGGTCTGCGACCGAACCCGACCGCCGTCGTGTCGGGATCCGAGGTGACGATCACGCTGCCGCCGGTCTCGTGGACGGCACTCTCGCTCGGGTAGGCGGAAGGACGCGGCAGTGCGCCAGGTCACGAGGAAGCTGTCAGGGAAGGGGGGTGCCAGGTGACGGCTCCCGTGACGCGAGCGGCGACGATCTACGACGTGGCCCGGGCCGCGGGGGTGTCGCACCAGACGGTCTCGCGGGTGGTCAACGGTGAGCCCGGGACGCGTGCGGCGACCCGGGAGCGGGTCCAGAGCGCGATCGTGGCCCTGGGGTTCCGACGCAACGCGGCCGCGGCCGCGTTGGCCTCGCGTCGCTCGATGCACCTGGGTGCCCTGGTCACCGGCATGCTCGAGTCCGGGCCGAGCACGTTCATCGCCGGCGCCGCGACGGCAGCCCGTCAGGCCGGGTACGTGCTGGACATCGTGTCCTTGGAGCACGCCGGTCGCGACGCCGTCCATGCCACCGACCTGCTCGACCAGCACGACCTGGCCGGTGTCGTGGTCCTGGGTCCCTCCGACCAGGTCCGCGCGGCCTTGACTGCCTGGCGGCCCCGCATGCCGGTCCTGGTGGCTGCACCCCTCGAGGGCGACCCCACCGATCCCGGCGCGCACACCGGCAACGCCATCGCGACCCGCCTGGCCCTCGATCACCTCGTGGGCCTCGGCCACACCCGCATCGCCCTGGTCGGGGGACCGCCGCACTGGGCCTCCGCCGCCGCCCGGACGCGCACCTACCTGGAGACGATGACCGCCCATCACCTCGTGCCGCTGCCGGTGATCACCGGCGACTGGACCGCTCGCTCGGGCTACGTCGCCGGCCAGACGATCGACCCGACAACGACCACCGCGCTCCTCGCCGCGAACGACCAGATGGCCCTCGGTGTTCTCCGCGCCCTGAGCGAGCGCGCGATCGCCGTCCCGGAGCAGATCTCCGTGATCGGCATCGACGACATCCCCGAGTCCGGCTACTTCCTGCCGCCCCTGACCACCGTGCGACTGGACTTCCGCGGCTACGGACACCACGCCGTCACCTCGCTGCTGGACGTCATCGACCCCCAGCGCACCCACGCGGTCAGCGCACCCGAACCACCCCGCCTGGTGATCCGCACCTCGACCGCGCCACCCCCGCAGCGAGCTCAGCGATCGCGCTGAGCTCGGGAGGGCTCCACGCGCCACGGCGTTCTCACTCCTGGATCACCGACAGCACGTTCCCCGCCGGATCGGTGAACCATGCGATCAGCGGTCCGCCACGCCGGAAGATCCCGGCCGCGTCCGTCTCGACAGGCGTCCCCACGTAGTGCTCGAGCACCACACCGCGCGCGGTGAGGGCAGCCACGGCCTCCTCGATGTCGGGCACGGGGAAGTTGAGGATCGTGAACGTGGCCGGCGTGTGCGTCGGTCTCGGGTAGACGAGGACCTCGGCCCCCGTGTGCAGGTGCAGGCGCAGCATGCCGTCCTGCTCGGACACACGCAGCCCGAGGACGTCGCGGTAGAACCGCAGCGCGGCGGGGAGGTCGTCGACGGCGAAGCCGCTGAACGCCGGTGAGCGCTCCAGCATGGGAGGTCCTCTCGATGACACGCTCGGGGCCCGCGGGTCGCGCCTCGCCGCTCGTGCCCCAGCCTCGCACCGACTCCTGCCGCCCGCATCGGGCGTCGTGGCTCCGGCGCGGTTCGGCTGCCGAGCCGTGGGGCGGCGCCGAGCGGGTGAACCTGAGGCGGAGCAGCGTGTCGCACTCCAGTCGATGGACCGACGTGCCGACAACCGTCGAGGACGGTGCCTGCGTGGCGCGTCGGCCCCCGGGTGCCTCGGTGCCCGACGGTGCCCGTGCGGTTGCCGACAGGGGCTGCACGACGGGAAGGGGGGGGGGTGTCCCAGCTGCGGGCGCAGGACGGCGAGATGCCGACGCTCCGGGTCGACGACCGTACCGTTCCCGACCTCCCGCACGTCCTCCCGGTGTCCGCGACCGCGCCGGTCGGTGCCCGCGCGGGAACGAGCATCCCGCTCCGCGTCCCCCGACCGGTCCGGCATCCTCGGGGTTCACGGCTGGTGGCTCGCTGGCGGCCCACTCGGGGCGGTGGTGACGAGATCCTCGACGTCACGCGGCGGCTCTTCGTGGCGCTCGCCCTGATCTCGCTGCCGCTGTCGCTCCTCGGGCCCGTCACGACCGATCGGGGTCTCCCGCTCGTCGGCGCACTGGCCGGCGGGGTCGCGCTCGGGCTCTCCTGGGCGCTCGGGTACCGGCGGCGACGCGTCCTGGTGCAGATGGACCTCGTCGACGCGCTCGCGATCGTCGCGATCGGTGTGGCCAACCCGGATCCGGAACCTGTCGTGGCGCTCGTCTTCGCCGCCCTGTGGTTCCGGTCGCTGTACGGGAACGGTCGTCGGGTGGCGCTACGGGTCGCGCTGTACGTCGCGGCGATGGCGACGATCGTCGCCATGTGGCCGCACCGGGACCACGGCGCCTGGACCTCCCCGCTCGTGGCGCTCGTCGCGATCGTGCCGACGATCGTCATCACCGGGACCGTCGGCCACCGTCTCGCCGAGGCGATCCGGCACCGCTCCCGGGCGACGAGCTTCGACGCGCTGCACATCTGGCTCGGGGCCCAGCTCCTGAGGACCACGGACGCGGCGGAGATCCGTGCGCTGGGCTGGGAGGCCATCGAGCAGATCTGCCGGTGGACCCCTGGCCTCCGCGTGATGAAGGTGCGCGACCTCGGTGACGTGGTCGTGGTCGAGGGGCGTTCCACCGGGCTCGACGACCTGCCCGACTCGCTCCCTCCCCACGTCCTCGCTGCCCTGCCCGACTCCGCGACGGGTCCGGGCACCTGGGGTCACCGCGAGCTGGACGCCGGTGCCGGCGAGCGGTGCGCCTGGGCGGGCTTCGCGGCGCCGAAGATCCCGCGTCGCCTGGGGACCGCCTGGCTGGTCTTCGGCTCGCCCGACGGCGTCCCCGACGATGTGGCGCTCGCGCTGGACGGGCTCTCGAACCAGATCGCCCTCGGCTACCGGAACAGCGTCGTGCACCACGACCTGAGCGTGCAGGCAGCGCGCGACGGGCTGACGGGGCTCGCGAACCGCGCGACGTTCCACGCCGTGCTCGCCGCCGCGCTCGACAACGAGAAGGCGGAGCCGGTCGCCGTGCTGTTCGTCGATCTCGACGACTTCAAGGACGTCAACGACCTCTTCGGGCACCGGGACGGCGACACGCTGCTGCGCGAGGTCGCGGCCCGCCTGGAGAGCGCGACGCGGCCGGACGACGTGTGCGCCCGCATCGGCGGTGACGAGTTCGCGGTCGTGCTGCCCGGCGCCGACGTCGCGACCGCGAAGGCGGTCGCCGACCGGGTCGTGGCCGAGATCGCCCGCCCGGCGAGCCTGAACGGCCGGGTCGTGCAGCTCGGGATCAGCGTCGGGGTCGCGACCGCCTCCGCCGGCCTCGACATCGAGGAGCTGGTCCATCGGGCCGACGTCGCGATGTACGGCGCCAAGGCCGATCACACCTCGAGCGTGCACGTCTTCGACGACACGTTCGAGGCCGGGCACGTCGCCCGGCTCGCTTTCGAGCAGGAGCTCGCGCAGGCGGTGCACACCGGTCAGCTCGAGGTGCACTACCAACCGGTCGTCGAGCCGGACGGCGGGGAGTGCACCGCGGTCGAGGCGCTCGTCCGATGGCGGCACCCGGAGCGTGGCCTGCAGTCCCCGGACTCGTTCATCCCGGCGGCGGAGCGGATCGGTGCGATCGCGGCGATCGGCACGTTCGTGCTCTGGCAGGCGTGCGCGGATGCCGCACGTTGGCGGGCGGTCGACCCGTCCCGTGTCCTGGCCGTGCACGTCAACGTGTCGGCCCTGCAGCTCGACGACGACGTGTTCATCGACGAGGTCGTCCGGTGCCTCCAGGTGTTCGCGTGGCCGCCCGAGAAGCTCGTGCTCGAGTTCACCGAGACGGTGATGATCTCGTCGCCGGCCGCGATCGAGCGGCTCTTCGCGATCTCCGGTCACGGTGTGACGATCGCGATCGACGACTTCGGCACGGGGTACTCGTCCCTGACGACACTCCGCGCACTCCCGGTCCAGATCGTCAAGATCGACAAGTCGTTCGTCCTGGGGGCGACGACGAACCGGGAGGACAGAGCCGTCACCGAGGCGATCATCACGATGGCGCACCAGATGGGCGTGCGCACGATCGCCGAGGGGGTCGAGACACGTGACCACGAGCAGCTGCTGAGCGAGCTCGGTGCGGACGGGCTCCAGGGTTACCTTTACCTCGAGCCGGCGGCCGCCGGCGAGTTCGGCGCGTGGCTCGAGAACGGCGCCGCCGGGCGCTGAGCCGTCGGACCGACACCGCGCGACCCTGCCGGGGAGGAGCACGATGACCGCGTCGCACGCGTTGCCGGACTGGCGTGAGGTGCTCGTCGTGGTCGCCCATCCCGACGACGAGTCCTTCGGTCTGGGTGCCGTGATCGACGCGCTCGTCTCGCGTGGCGCGCAGGTGGCGGTGCTGTGCTTCACCCACGGTGAGGCGTCGACGCTGCACGGGTCACCGGGTGATCTCGCGACGTTGCGGGAGTCCGAGCTCGTCGCGGCCGCCGCGGCCCTCGGGTGCTCGGCGACGATCCTGCGCGACCATCCCGACGGTGCGCTCGGCGAGGTCCCGGCAGCCGTGCTGGTCGACGACGTCGTGGCCGTGGCGCGTGACCGGGGGAGCGAGGCGCTCCTGGTGTTCGACCCCTCCGGGGTGACCGGGCATCCGGACCACGCCGCGGCCGGCCGGGCCGCGGTGGCCGCGGCTCAGGTCGTGGGTGTCCCGGTGCTGGCCTGGACCCTGCCCGTGGAGGTCGCCGCACAGCTCAACTCCGACTACTCCGGAGCGTTCTCCGGGCATCGGCCGGAGGAGGTGGACGTCGTGCTCGAGGTCGACAGGACGCGCCAGCTCGTCGCCGTGCGGGCGCACGCGAGCCAGGCGGTGCCGTCGAGCGTCCTGTGGCGGCGGCTGGAGCTCCTGGGCCGGTTCGAGCACCTGCGCTGGGCCGGCCCGACGGACTGACCCGGCGCAGGTGCTCGAACCGGCGGGCATCCGACGCTCAGGCGGGTGCCCGCCGGTTCGGTGTCAGGCGAGCTGTGCGGCAGCGGCGAGCACCGCGGCGCGTGCGTCGCCCTCGGCGCCGAGCACGGTGCGGATCTTGAGCTTGCCCAGCATCCGGACCATCGGCTCGCCCATGTGACCGGCGACGACGACGTCGACGTGCTGGTCGATGAGGAACCGTGCGATCCGTGCGTGGTGCGTCCCCTCGGGCCCGGAGTCGTGGGCCACGTCCCAGCCGACCTCGATCTCCTGCCAGTCGGTCACGGCGCCGTCGGTCACGGTGGCGAGCGCGACGCGGTGGGCCTTGCCCCAGCCGCCGCCGGTCTGGCCGTCTCCGACCACGGGGATGCACACGATCATGAGCGGGGTCTCCTTGTCGTTCGTCCGGGCCGCTCGGGTCAGCCGGTCCGGTACCAGCATCCTCCTTCCGGGGAGTGGTCCGGGTCGTTCCGGTCGGGGCTGCGCGCGGCCGCGGGTGCGGGGCGGAGGTTGAGTCCGGAACCGCCCGTGCCGATGAACGAGGAGGCGGCACCGATATGTGCCGCAGCCCGCAGCTCGTGCGTGCGCCGTGGACGGGGTCGTCGGAGGTGGAACGGTGGACGGTATGCAGTCCTCGACGCACCCGGCCCCGGACGAGCCACCCCCGGGCGGCGCCGCCGGGCCCGTCGCGGACATGCAGGCGCAGCTCGACCGCCTCGAGACGATCTACGAGCTCGCACCGATCGGCATCGGGCTCGTCGACTTCGAGGGTCGGACGACGATGACCAACCAGGTGCTCCGGCAGCTCCTGGGCTACACGCCGGAGGAGTTCGCGGCGGTTCCGTTCGCCGAGTTCACCCACCCGGACGACATCGCGCGCAACCTCGAGCTGTTCGGCCGGATGGCCGCCGGGGAGCTCGACCACTTCGACATGATCAAGCGGTTCATCCGCAAGGACGGCCGGACCCTGTGGGCGGAGCTCACGGTGTCGCTGGTCCGGGACGGTGCCGGGAGGCCCGAGTACGCGATCGGCATGACGCAGGACATCACCGAGCGCAAGCGCCTCGAGAGCGAGCTGCGCGCGGCGGAAGAGCGGTACCGGCTCCTGGTGGAGCGGGTGCCTGCGGTGGTCTACGTCGCCGAGCCCGGCGTGCTCGGTCGCTGGTCCTACGTGAGCCCGCAGATCGAGCGCATGCTGGGGTTCACGGCGCAGGAGTGGGCGGACGACCCGGCGCTGTGGTCGCAGCAGATCCACCCGGACGACCGTCGGACGGCGCTGGCCGACAAGACGAGCATGATGAGCCACGACGCCGAGGGGCGGACGACCTCGGACACCTACCGGCTGCGGCACCGGGACGGGCACACGGTGTGGGTCCGGGACGACGCGATGGTGCTGCGGGACCAGGACGACCGCGCGATGTTCCACGGTGTGCTCGTCGACGTCACCCAGGAGAAGCAGCTCGAGGACCGCCTCGGCCACCAGGCCTTCCACGATCCGCTCACCGGTCTTCCGAACCGCAAGCTCTTCCACGATCGGGTCGGGCGCGCGCTGGCACGGTCGCAGCGCCGCGACGACGGCGTCGCCGTGATGTTCATCGACCTCGACAACTTCAAGACGATCAACGACACGTTCGGTCACGCGTCGGGCGACGAGGTCACCATCGAGGCGGGCCGGCGGCTCGAGGCGTGCGCGCGCACGTCGGACACCGCGGCGCGTCTCGGGGGTGACGAGTTCGCCCTGCTCGTCGAGGACGTCGACGAGGTCGGGGTCGCGGCCCTGGCCGACCGCATCCTCGACGCGCTGCATGGGGAGCCGGTCGTGCTCAACGGGCGAGGAGTCACGCTCGGGGCGAGCATCGGCATCGCCGTGGCCGCGCCGACGGACAGCGCCGACGTGCTCCTCCGCAACGCGGACCTGGCGATGTACCAGGCGAAGCATCGCGGTCGCGGCCGATCGGTCCGCTACGACCCGGGGATGCACGCGACGGTCGTCGCACGGTTCCGGCTCGAGTCCAGGCTGCAGGCGGCCGTCGCGGCCGCCGCGGTCACGGTCGCCTATCAGCCGATCGTGGACCTGCAGACCGGTGCCGTGGTCGGGCTCGAGGCTCTCGCCCGGTGGCGCGACCTCGAGCTCGGCTCCGTGTCACCGGGTGTGTTCATCCCTGTCGCGGAGCAGACCGGACTGATCCATGAGCTCGGTCGCCAGGTGGTCGAGCGCGCCTGCGCGGACCTTGCCCGGTGGCGGGCGACGACCGGGGCCGACGCGTACGTGAGCGTCAACGTGTCGCCGGTGCAGCTCGACTCCATCGACTTCCGGCGTGTCGTCGAGGGTGCGCTCCGGGCCAACGGTCTCGCGCCGTCGGCCCTGGTCGTCGAGGTGACCGAGGGGATCCTGCTCGTGGAGCGCACACGTGAGGTGCTGCGGGAGCTGCGTGCCGCCGGGGTCCGGGTGGCGATCGACGACTTCGGGACCGGGTTCTCGTCCCTCGGGTACCTCCGGCAGCTCCCGGTGGACATGGTCAAGATCGACCAGTCGTTCCTGCAGCCGGTCGAGGACGGCATCGATGCGCCGGAGTTCCTCAGCGCGATCGTGCGGCTCGCAGCGACGTTGCACGTGGACACGATCGGTGAGGGGATCGAGACCAGATCCCAGCTCGCCGAGCTGAGGGCGGCCGAGTGTCGCTACGGGCAGGGCTACCTGCTCGCGCGGCCCGGGCCGATCGACGCCGTCCCGGCGGTGGTCACGGTCGTCGCGGCGGAGCGCCGGGCCGATCGTCGCAGCGCGTAGGGGCGGACGGTCGCCTCAGGCCAGGCGCGGTCGGACGAGCGACGCCGCATGCGTCGCCTGTCGCCGGGCGACCTCGACGTCGTGGTCCCGGACGAGCGCCACCCCCATCCGTCGGGAGACGTGGCTGTCACCCTTGCCGAAGATCCTGATGTCGCTGTGGGGGATGCGGAGCGCCTCGTCGACCCCGTCGTAGACGATCCCGGTCCCCTCGACGCCGCCGTAGATCACCGCGCTCGCACCGGGGCTCGCAAGGCCCGTGTCGACCGGGAGACCGAGGATCGCCCGCGCGTGGAGCTCGAACTCGTTCTGCCACTGGGTGACCATCGTGACCATGCCGGTGTCGTGCGGTCGCGGGCTGACCTCGCTGAACCAGACCTGCTCGCCCGAGACGAACAGCTCGACGCCGAACACCCCGAGCCCGTCGAGGTTCGCGGTCACGATCCCGGCGATCTCCTGGGCGCGACGGCGGGCCGTCGGGTGCATCGGGTGCGGCTGCCAGCTCTCGACGTAGTCACCGCCGACCTGGCGGTGGCCGATCGGCTCGCAGAAGTGGGTGAGCGTCTCGCCGTCGGCGTCCCGTGCGCGCACGGTGAGCTGGGTGATCTCGTACTCGAAGTCGATGAACGCCTCGACGATCACGCGCCCGCCGTGGACCCGGCCGGCGGCCATCGCGTGCTCCCACGCCGGGGTGACGTCGTCCGGGCCGTCGATGCGGCTCTGCCCCTTCCCGGAGCTGCTCATCACGGGTTTGACGACGCACGGGTAGCCGATGCCGTCCGCACCGCTCGTGCCGTCGATCGCGGCGCGCAGCTCGTCGACCGAGTCGCAGAACCGGTACGGGCTCGTCGGGAGCCCGAGCGTCTCGGCGGCGAGTCGGCGGATCCCCTCGCGATCCATGGTCAGCCGGGTGGCCCGCGCGGTCGGGATGACCGTGACGACGCCCTCGGCCTCGAGCTCCTCGAGCGCGGCCGTCGCGATGGCCTCGATCTCGGGGACGACGAGGTCCGGCCGTTCGGCGAGGATCAGGGCGCGGAGCGCCTCGGGGTCGGTCATGTCGATCGTGCGCGCATGGTGGGCGACCTGCTGCCCAGGGGCGTGGGCGTAGCGGTCGACCGCGATCGTCTCGACGCCGAGCCGCTGGAGTGCAATCACGACCTCCTTGCCGAGCTCGCCGGCGCCGAGGAGCATGACGCGCGTCGCGGACGGTGTACCGGGGGTGCCCAGGGGCTTCATGGTGGTGCTCGCCTCGTGTCGGTGCGGGTGCGACGCCTGATCGGTGTCAGGACGGCATTATCCCGCCTCGCGTGCCGACGGCCGGTGCGTGGGCAGCGGTGACGTGACCGTCGGGTCCGGCGGGAAGAAGAGTCCCCAGAGCAGAGAGACCGCGAGCAGCGAGGTGATCACGGTGAGCGCCCCGGTGGGCTGGTGGAAGAACACGAGCACGTAGCCGAGGTCCGGGGTTCCGGCGACGACCCGCCCGACGACGTGCGAGCGGGTGATCGTCCAGGCGTCGGGGGTCGGGTTGGCATCGCCCTTGGTGGTGTACCCCGCGGCAGAGACCGCCTGCACGCGGTGGGTGACGAGGCCGCTTCCGACGCGGAACGTGATCACGTCCCCGACGGCAGGGGCCCCGCTGGACGCCGGCGCGTCGAGCACGAGTGCGCCGGTGGGGTAGGTCGGGGTCATCGAGCCGGTGCGCACCGCGTAGATGCGGTACCCGTCGTGCCACGCCACCGCGGCGCCGACGGCGAGGCCCAGGACCACGGCGACGAGCGTGCTCACGAGCACCTTCGTGACGGTCTTCACGGTCGCACCCTCCGCGTCGGGTCGGGATCGTGGCCTGGCGGCGGGTCCGTGCGTGCTGCCCGCCGCCAGGTCACCGGTCAGAAGTTCTGCGCGTCGGGGCGCACACCGGCCTGGGTCGCGACGATCTTGTACGGGACGTTGGCGACCGTGGTGTTCTGCGCCGTCCACTTGCCGGTGACGCCGAACGTGAGGTGGACGGTCGCGCCCTGGCCCGTGGTCAGACCGGAGGAGAGCTTGATCGCGGTGGGCACGCCGCAGTAGGGCGGGGTGTCCGTCGGGCTGGTCGCCTGCTGGGCGCTCCCGCCGTGACCGTAGGTGTCGACCGTGCAGCCGCCCGACTCCCCGGAGGGGGCCGATGCGAGGTTGTAGGACTGGAACAGGGCGCCGCCGCTGTTGACGGAGACGGCGAAGTGCCCGTAGCGGCCGAGCCCGCCGCCACTGAAGAACGGCGAGTCCTTGGGGCCGGTGAAGGCGGCGAACCCGGGTGTGGTCGGGTCGAAGACGAGCCAGACGTCCGCGGGGCCCGAGGTGTCGACGTGGTACGTGACGTCGTCCGTCTTGTACGTGCCGGGTACCAGGTCGGCGAACGACAACGAGGTGCTGGTCGTGCTCAGGGTCAGGTGGCCCGACGATGCGTGGATCGCGCCGGCGGCGCTGTCCGTGAAGTACGCACCTGTGCCGGACACGGCGACGCCGACGAGAGCTGCCGTCAGGCCTGCCGTGCCGATGAACCCACCGAAACGTGCTGCTTTGAGCTTGTTCACAATCTTCCCCTCACGATCGTGCCCGAGAGCGTCGGTCTCGCCACTGGCTCGCCCCCCGGCACCGGCGACCGCACTCGCCGAGGGCTTCATCGCCTCGCCCGCGCCCCGCACGAGCCGGACGCGATTTGCACGATATGTCTGAATAGTTGATGCGTCTACCACCTATCTCATGAACATCCGGTCCGATCGGGCGTCGGTCCTCGATCGGGCGCAGGTCCCGGAACCGGTGCCGGGCGGTCGGCGGGGCGTCGCCTGCACCGCGACGGCGCGTGCGGTGAGTGCCTGCGTCGGGCATCGGCACTGTGCGCCGGTCGGTGCGCTCGCGGCGCACATCAGGGCCCATGGTCCCTGGTTGAACCGGCAATAAGCGGGAGAATTGGCGCGATCTGCTCGTACCCCACCATCGTGAGGACTCTCGTGACCGACGGCAGTCTCGCTTCCGAGGTGATCGAGGCGATGCGCGAGGGGGTCTACGTCGTCGACCGGGACCGACGCATCACGGTGTGGAACGGCGGTGCCAGCCAGATCGCGGGATTCGGGCCCGACGAGGTGATCGGGAGGCTGTGCGGCAGCGGGATCCTCAACCACGTCGACGAGAACGGCGAGGGGCTGTGCGGCAGCCGGTGCCCGCTGCGGGCCACGATGATCGACGGTGTCCCGCGGGACACCCGAGCGTTCCTGCATCACCGTGAGGGCCACCTGGTCCCGGTGAAGATCCTGTCCGCACCGCTCCGCGACGAGACCGGTCGGATCATCGGCGCGGTCGAGTCCTTCCGCGACGACTCCGACCACCTCGCGTCGACCCAGCGGGTGACCGAGCTCGAGCACCTGCTGACCCTCGACCCGCTCACCGGCATCGGCAACCGCCGCCTGATGGATGCGAGCCTCGCCCAACGGTTCTCCGGGTGGCAGCGCGCGCAGCAGCCGTTCGGGGTGCTGCTCGCCGACCTCGACCAGTTCAAGCGCGTCAACGACGACTACGGCCACGACATCGGCGACGACGTGCTCCGGATGGTCGGCGCGACGCTGACCGCCGCGGTGCGACCCGACGACGCGGTCGTCAGGTTCGGCGGTGAGGAGTTCCTCGTCGTCACCGGCCCCATCGGCGCCGGAGACCTCGGCGTCGTCGCGGACCGGATCCGGGTGCTGCTGGCGGATGCCCGGTTCGGCCCCGGTCGCGAGGGGTTGCGGATCACGGTGTCCATCGGAGCGACGCTCGTGCGCGCCGACGACGACCTCGCCACGCTGCTCCGTCGCGCCGACCAGCTCCTGCTCGACGCGAAGCACCGCGGGCGTGACCGCATCGTCCTCGGCTGAGGGGCGTGACGCACCGTCGCTGTCCTCGCGAGCCCGGCGGTGTCCGCGCGGCCGTGCTGAGCGGTGGGTCGACGCGACGGACGATCCGTGCTGCGACGAGTCTGCCTGGCGACAGCCAGGTAGCGAGGTGTGCCAGTTGAGTCAACTGAACATATGATACTTTCGTCATATGACGGCCCCCGATGATCGTGAACAGCGCCGCCGTGCCGCGCCGGAGCCGATCAACAAGCTGAAGGCCGAGTTCTTCAAGACCCTCGGCCACCCCGCGCGGATCCGGATCCTCGAGCTGCTCGCCGAGGGGGGAGCGCTCGGTGGCAGACCTCATGCCGGAGATCGGCCTCGAGGCGTCCCACCTGTCCCAGCAGCTCGCGGTGCTGCGTCGCGCCGGCGTCGTGATCGCGCGCAAGCAGGGGAGCAACGTCATCTACGCCATGGCGTCCGAGGACATGGCCGAGCTGCTGCTCGTCGCCCGGAAGGTGCTCGCGGGGCTGCTCACGGACCAGGTGGACCTGCTCCGGGACCTGCAGGCCGAGGACGAGCTCGACAGCGAGGCACGGGCGTGACGAGCAGCACCGGGCCGATGCGGCCCCGGAGGCCCCGATGAGCTGGATCGGGGCGATCAGACGCGCCGGCCGCATCGTCGAGACCGCCCCGGAGGCCCCGGACGTCACGACGCCGCCGCCCACCGGGACGACCGGCTCGCTCCAGCTGCGGCACGTCGACTGCGGATCGTGCAACGGCTGCGAGATCGAGATCGGCGGTGCGTTCTCCGCGGTCTACGACGCCGAGCGCTTCGGCGCCCGGCTGGTCGCGTCGCCCCGCCACGCGGACGGCATCCTCGCGACGGGAGTCGTGACCAGGAACATGCACGGGCCCCTGCTCCACACCCTCGCGGCGGTTCCCGAACCGCGCGTGGTGATCGCCGTCGGTGACTGCGCCATCGACGGCGGGGTGTTCCGGGACGGCTACGGCGTCGTCGGCTCGGTCGCGGACGTCGTCCCGGTCGACGTCGAGGTCCCGGGCTGCCCACCCACCCCGGCGCAGATCGTCGCCGCACTGCGGTCGGTGACCGGTCGATGAGCACGCCGTCGTCACGCCGCGGCGCCCTCGTGTCGGGTGCCGTCACGACCGTGATCGGGGTCGCGGGGCTGGTCCTCGGACTCTCGGCGGTCTTCGGCGGTGCGCGCCACCTGCGGATCGGCTGGCTGCTGCCCCTCGTCGGGGTGCAGCTCGACATCGATGCGCTCGGCGGCCTGCTGATCGCCCTGACCGGCGCGGTCGCCGCGGTCGTCGGCGTCTACGCCGTCGGGTACGCGCGCCACGAGCACTGGTCGACGCTCACGCTCGCGATGCTCCCGACGTTCGTCGCCGGCATGGTCCTGGTCCCGGCGGCCGGCACCGTCACCACGTTCCTGCTCTGCTGGGAGCTGATGGCCGCCGCGTCGCTCGCCCTGGTGCTGGCCGACCACCGTCGCGCCGAGGTGCGGTCCGCCGGGATCATGTACGCGGTCATGACCCAGCTCGGGTTCGTGGCGATCCTCGTCGCGCTCGTCGTGCTCGCGGCGGCGGGCGGCACCGACGACCTCGCGACCCTCGCCACGCGCGCGGACGCGATCCCCTCCGGAACGCGCACCGCGGTGTTCCTGCTGACCGTGCTCGGCTTCGGCTCGAAGGCCGGCCTCCTGCCGCTGCACGCGTGGCTGCCGCGCGCCCACCCGGAGGCACCGAGCCCCGTGTCCGCGCTGATGAGCGCCTCGATGGTCACGATGGGCATCTACGGGATCATCCGCATCGACCTGCAGATCCTCGGCCCCGGCCCCACCTGGTGGGGACTGACCCTGATGGCCGTCGGCGCGGTGTCGGCCGTCTTCGGCGTCCTGCAGGCCTCCGTCGCGACGGACCTCAAGCGGCTCCTCGCCTACTCGACGACGGAGAACATGGGCCTCGTGACGGTGGCCCTCGGCGCCGCCGCGCTGCTCAGCGCCTCCGGCGCGCCGGAGGTGGCGGCGATCGCGGTGACCGCGGCGCTCGTGCACCTCGTCGGGCACGCGGCCTTCAAGGCCCTCGGCTTCCTCTCCGCCGGTGCGGTGCTCGCCTCGACGGGGCTGCGCGACCTCGACCGGCTCGGCGGCCTCGTGCGCACGATGCCCGTCACGACGGTCATGTTCGGGATCAGCGCGCTCGGCGCGTCCGGGCTACCCCTCGGTGCCGGGTTCGTCGGGGAGTGGCTGCTGCTGCAGAGCCTGATCCACGCGCCGACGCAGGGCGACCCGATGGTCGCGCTCGCGATGCCCCTCGCCGTCGGCGCGGTGGCGCTCACGACGGGCATCGGCATCGCGACCATGGTCAAGGCCTTCGGTGTCGGGTTCCTCGCGCGTCCGCGTTCGCCGCAGGCCGCACGTGCGCGCGCGGCGTCGACGAGCATGGTCGTCGGGATGGGGCTCGCCGCAACGGCCGCCGTGGTTCTGGCGGTCGCCCCTGGGGTGCTCGGCCCGCTGGTGCGCCGGGTGCTCCTGACGCTGCCCACTCTCGGCGGTGACACCGTCGGACCGCACCTGGGGGCGATGCTCCGGCTGCCCGGCATCCCCGGTTCGATGTCCCCGGGGGCGATCGCCGCCGCCCTCGTGGTCGCGGTGCTCGTCGCGGTCGGCCTCGGCCGCTGGGACCGCCGACGGCGCCCGGCCCCGGCCGACGTGCCGCTCTGGGCCTGTGGCGCCGACGAGCTCAGCTCGCGGATGCAGTACACCGCGACGTCGTTCGCCGAGCCCCTGCAGCGGGTCTTCGACGACGTGCTGCGACCGGACACCGACATCGAGGTGAGCCACTTCGCCGAGTCGCAGTACCTGGTCGAGAAGGTCACCTACCGCAACCGTGTGGAGGACCCCATCGAGCGCGGTCTGTACGCACCGGTCGTGCGCGGGGTCGCCGCTGCCGCCGAGCGGGTGCGTCGGGCGCACAACGGCAGCGTCCACCTCTACGTCGCCTACGGCGCCCTCGGGCTGCTCGTCGTGCTCCTGGTGGTCCGGTGACCGCCCTCGCGGCGCTCGGCGCCGTCGTGCAGGTCGCCGGGGTGCTGGTGGGTGCGCCGTTCGTGGTCGGCGGCATGAAGCAGGTCCGGGCACGTCTCGAGGGCCGCAGCGGTGGCGGCATCGGCCAGCCGTGGCGCGACCTGCGCAAGCAGCTCCGCAAGCAGCAGCTCCGCCCGACGGGGACGACGGTGGTGTTCCGCGTCGCACCGGCCGTGGCTGCAGGCAGCGCGCTGCTGATCGCGGCGATCATCCCGCTGGTGACCCTCGGGTCGCCGCTCGACTCGTCCGCCGACCTGTTCGGCGTCGTCGGGCTGCTGTTCCTCGGCACGGTCGCGCTGACGCTCGCCGGTCTCGACACCGGGACGGCCTTCGGCGGGATGGGCTCGAGCCGGGAGATCACGATCGCGGCGCTTGTCGAGCCCACGATCCTGCTCGCGGTGTTCGCGCTGTCCCTCCCGGGTCACTCGGCGAACCTCGCCGCGATCGTGTCCGCGACGAGCGCGGACCCGGCGCAGGCCCTCGCGCTCGGCAGCGTCCTGGCGTTCGTCGCGCTGGTCATCGTGATCGTCGCGGAGACCGGGCGGCTGCCGGTCGACAACCCGTCCACGCACCTCGAGCTCACGATGATCCACGAGGCGATGATCCTGGAGTACTCGGGACCACGGCTCGCGCTGGTCGAGTGGGCGAGTGGCATGCGGCTGACGGTCCTCCTCGGGCTGCTGGCGAACCTGTTCCTGCCGTGGGGGATCTCCGGCGCCGAGCCGTCGCTGCTCGGTCTGCTGGTCGGGACCGCGGCGATCGCCGTGAAGATCGTCGTGCTGGCGCTCGCGCTGGCGGCCGCGGAGGTCTTCATCGCCAAGCTCCGGCTGTTCCGGGTCCCGGAGCTCCTGGCCGGCTCGTTCCTGCTGGCCCTGCTCGCGGTCACCGCGTCCTCGTTCCTGGCGTCCGCCCGATGACCGCGCCGACGACCCACGGATCGGAGCCGGTCCGATGACCGACACGACGTACACCGGTGTGCTCGACCTCGCCGCGGGCGCGTTCCTGCTCGTCGCGGTGCTGATCGTGTGGCGCCGCGACCTCCGGGCGACCGTGCGGCTGCTCGCCTGGCAGGGGGCAGCGCTCGCCGTCCTCCCGATCTCCGAGGGGGTGCTGCGGCACGAGGCCGCCCCGGTCGTCGTGGGACTCGCGATCCTCGTGCTGCGCGGCGGTGTCCTGCCCGTCCTGCTCGGACGTGCGGTGAGCACCGAGCCTCGCGAACGCCGCGAGAGCGCGCCGCTCGTCAACACCACCGCGTCGCTGCTCATCGTGGCAGCCCTGACGGTCCTCGCCTACGCCGTGACCCGACCGATCATCGCGCTCAGCCCGACCCCGACGACGCGCGCGGTGCCGGCCGCGTTCGCCGTGATCCTCATCGCGGTGTTCCTCCTGGTCAGCAGGCGTCGGGCGTTGTCCCAGGCGGTCGGCTTCCTGATGCTGGACAACGGGATCACGGCCACCGCGTTCCTGATCGCCGCGGGTGTCCCGCTGATCGTCGAGCTCGGCGCGTCCCTCGACGTGCTGTTCGCGGTGATCGTGCTCGGGCTGCTCGCGGGCCACATGCAGCAGACCTTCGGGGGCACCGACCTCGACCAGCTCCGGGAGCTGCGCGACTGATGAGCATCCTCCTCCTGATCCCCGTCCTCGCCCCGCTCGTCGCCGCGATCACCGCAGGCGCGCTCGGCTGGCGTCGCGCCTCCGCGCTCGTGACGGTCGGCGCCGCGCTGTCCGTGCTGGTCGTCGGGGCCGTGCTCGTGACCCAGGTCGGCGCGGGCGCGCGGTACGGCGTCGGTCACCTGCTGCGTGCCGACGCCCTGAGCGTGACGATGCTGATCGTCATCGGCACCGTCGGGTCGCTCGCCACCTGGGCGAGCATCGGCTACGTCGACGCCGAGCTCGCGCACGGGCACACCGACCTGCGGGCGGCCCGGCTGTACGGGGTCCTCCTGCCGCTGTTCCTCGCCGCGATGGCGCTCGCCGTGCTGGCCACCAGCATCGGCGTCATGTGGGTCGCGATCGAGGCGACCACGGTCGCCACGGCGTTCCTGGTGGCGCACCGTCGCACGCGCGCCGCGCTCGAGGCGACCTGGAAGTACGTGATCATCTGCTCGGTCGGGATCGCCCTCGCCCTGCTCGGGACGGTCCTGCTGCACTTCGTGTCGCTCCATGCCGGGGCGTCCGCGGGGAGCACGCTCGACATCGACGTGCTGCTGGCCCACGCCCGATCCCTCGACCCGGCGGTCACCCGGCTCGCTGCCGGGCTCCTGCTGCTCGGGTACGGCGCGAAGGCCGGGCTCGTGCCGTTCCACACCTGGCTCGCCGACGCGCACAGCCAGGCACCCGCGCCGGTCTCGGCACTGATGAGTGGCGTCCTCCTGTCGGTCGCGATGTCCGCGCTGCTCCGGGTGAAGTCGGTCGTCGACCTCGCCCTCGGCACCGGGTTCCTGCGGGTCGGGCTGCTCGTCGTCGGTCTGCTCACGCTCGCGGTCGCCGCCGCGCTGCTGTTCGTCCAGACGGACGTCAAGCGCATGCTCGCCTACTCCTCGATGGAGAACATGGGCCTCGTCGCGATCGCGGCCGCCGCCGGCACCCGGCTCGCGATCGCCGCGCTGCTGCTGCACGTGCTCGCGCACGGTGTCGGCAAGACGCTGGTCTTCCTCGCGGCCGGGCAGGTGCAGGCCGCTCACGGCTCGACGTCGATCCGGGACATCACCGGGGTCCTGAGCAGGTCGCGGCTCGTCGGCGGGGGGTTCCTCGTCGGCCTCGCCGTCCTGCTCGGCCTGCCACCGTTCGCGATGTTCGCGAGCGAGCTGTCGATCTCGCGGGCCCTGGCGGACGCGCACCTCGGGTGGGTGCTCGGGACGGCGCTCGTCCTCGTGGCGGTCGCCTTCGCCGCGCTCGTCCGCAACGGCAGTCGGATGCTCCTCGGCCCTGCCGCGCCGGGGGCACCGGCGATCTCGGTCCCGTGGACGCTCGGGGCTGCGCTCGTCACCGGTGTCGCGATCAGCCTGGTCCTCGGGGTGACCGCAGGGCCCCTGGCCGACCTGTTCCAGACCGCCGCGACCCAGCTCGGAGCCAGCAGATGAGCAGGCAGACGACCGCACGGGTGACCACCCCGGCGACCACGCCGGCGACCACGCCGACGACCACGCAGGTGAGCAGCCGATGACCACCTCCGACACGCCCCGCGCGGTTCCGGTCGGCGCGCACCGGGTGGCGCAGCACGTGGCGCCCGACGCGCTCGCCACCGAGGTGGCCGGTCTCCTGGACGCCGGCTTCCGCCTCGGGCTGGTGGCCGCGCACGACGACGGCCCGACGCTGCGAGTCGTCTACCTCTTCCTCGCCGGCGCACCGGACCGGCGCGTCGAGCTCGTGGTGACCGTCCCCGTCGAGGACCCCCGGGTGCCGACGCTGGCCGCGTTGTCCTTCCCGGCGTCGCGGTTCGAGCGGGAGCTGCACGACCTCTTCGGGATCGTCCCCGAGGGGCACCCGCTCCCGCGTCGGCTGATCCGCCACGCGCACTGGCCCGCCGGGTGGTACCCGATGAGGCGCGACGCCGGCGAGCCGCCGCCCTTCACCGAGACCGAGCCGTACCCGTTCGTCCCCGTCGAGGGCGCCGGTGTGTACGAGATCCCGGTCGGCCCGGTCCACGCCGGGGTGATCGAGCCCGGCCACTTCCGGTTCTCGGTGGTCGGGGAGAGCATCCTCAAGCTCAAGGCGCGGCTGTGGTTCACCCACCGTGGGGTCGAGACGCTGTTCGTCGGGCTCGACGCACGGGACGCGGTGCACCTGGCCGAGCGCATCAGCGGGGACTCCGCCGCCGCGCACGGGCTCGCGCACAGCCTCGCCGTCGAGGACGCGCTCGGGTGGACGCTGCCCGACGAGGCCCACCGCCTCCGCGCCCTCGTGGTCGAGCTCGAGCGGCTCGTGAACCACGTCGCCGACATCGGGGCGCTCGCCAACGACGTCGGGTTCTCGCTCGCGCTCGCGCACACGCAGCGCCTGCGTGAGGAGCTGCTGAGGCTCAGCGCTGCGACCACCGGTCACCGTCTGCTCCGGGGAGCCATCGGACCGGGGCGGGTCACGCTGCGATCCCTCCCCGACCCGGCGCAGCTCGAGCGGATCGCCGCGGACCTCACCGAGATCGCCGATCTGGCTCTCGCCAACACGGTGATCCGGGACCGCTTCACCGGCACGGCAGTGCTCACCCGCGCGCAGGCGCGCGACCTCGGGTGCCTCGGCTACGTCGCACGGGCCAGCGGGGTCGGCACCGACGCGCGCCTCGAGCACCCGACGACGACGCTCCCCGTCACGGTGGTCGGTCACCCCGACGGCGACGTGCTGTCACGGTTCCTGGTGCGGCGCGACGAGGTCGTGGCGTCGACCCGGCTGGCCACCGCACTGATCCGCTCCGCGGGGGAGTGCCTGTCCTTCGACGTGTCCGGCGGCCCGCACCGGGACGCCGACGACGCGCGAGCGGTCGACCGTGCGGCCGAGGCTGCCCGTCCACGGGACCTCGACGGCGCCGGTGCCGCGGTTCCCTCGGCGCAGGTCCGCAGCGGCGTCGGCATCGTCGAGGGCTGGCGGGGGACCGTCGTGCACCGCGTCGAGGTCGACGACGCGGGTCTTCTCACCCGGGCGAAGGTCGTGGACCCGTCGTGGTTCAACTGGCCGGGGCTGCCGATCGCGATGGTCGACACGATCGTCCCGGACTTCCCCGTGGCCAACAAGAGCTTCAACCTCTCGTACGCAGGCAACGACCTGTGACGTCGTGACCGGTCGGCCGTACCGGCGCGGCGTCGGGAGGGGCGGCCCGGACGGCTACGCTCGAGCCATGCTGGGCACCGCGCACGCGCGACGTCTCGTCCGCAGGATCCTCGGCGAGACCCCGGCGATCGAGGTGGGCCTCCGCGCGACGGACGCCGGCCTCGACGAGGCGGTCGTCCAAGGGGCCCTGGAGCTCGCGCTGCGGATCGGTGAGTCGATGCTGTCCCTCGGCGCCGGTGCCGCCGACGTGACCGCCGCGATCCAGCGCATCGTCCGCGCGTACGGCCTGCGGGGCTGCCAGGTCGACGTGACCTTCACGTCGATCACCGTTTCGTACGCGCGTGGCGGCGGGTTGCCGCCGACCACGTTGATGCGGGTCGTGCGGACGCGCACCGCCGACTACGGGCGTCTCGCACGGGTCATGCGTCTGGGCCGCGAGGCCGGCGCCGAGCAGGTCGCGGTGGACCAGATGGCCGCGGCGATCGAGGAGCACCATTCCGCCCTGGACGCGATCGTCCACGCGCACCACCCGTACCCGCGCTGGTTCGTGACCCTGATGCTCGCGATCCTCGCCGCCGCGGTCGCGGTGCTGCTCGGAGGGGATGCCGCCGTCGCCGCCGTCGCCGGGGCCACGACCGCGCTCATCGACCGCGTCGTGTGGGGTCTGGGGCGCTGGGGCCTGCCGCCGTTCTTCCTGCAGTCCATCGGGGCGGCGATCGCCACCCTCGTCGCCGTCGGGCTGTTCCTCGCGGTCCCGCACCTGCCGGTCGAGCTCGCCGACCTCCCGCCGTCGCTGGTCGTGGCCTCGGGGATCGTGGTGCTGCTCGCCGGGCTGTCGCTGGTCGGTGCGGCGGAGGACGCGATCAGCGGGTTCCCCGTGACTGCCGGCGGGCGGACGTTCGAGGTGGTCGTGCTGACCCTCGGCATCGTCGTCGGCATCGGCGCCGTCCTCGACGTCGCGCGCCGCAGCGGGGTGCCGCTCGAGCTCGTCGACACGCCGCAGACGTCGGCGCCGGTGCTCGTGCAGGTCGTCGCCTCCGCGGTCATCGCGGGCACGTGGGCGGTGGCGTCGTACGCACGGCCTCGCACCGCTGCGGTCGTCGCCGTGGCGGGCGGGCTCGGGTGGCTCGTCTACGCGGTCGCGGGAGAGCGTGGTCTCGGACCGGCGGTCGCCAGCACCGCCGCCGCCCTGGTGATCGGCTTCCTGGCCGAGTGGTTGGGCCCACGGCTGCAGGTGCCTCCGCTCGTGATCTCGGTCTGCGGGATCCTCCCGCTGCTGCCGGGGCTCGCGATCTACCGGGCGATGTTCCAGCTCGTCAGCACACCGTCCTCGGCCGTCGGCCCGGGGGCCGCCGGGCTCGTCGGTGCCGCCATGATCGGGCTCGGGCTCGCAGCGGGCGTGACTCTCGGGGAGTTCCTCGCGGCACCGCTGCACCGGGGCACGGCGTGGCGTCGCTTCGCGTCGACCGCGCCGCGGCGGCCCCGCGCGAGGGTCTGACCGGACCGGGCCCCGCGGCGCCGCCGCCCGGGCCTGCGGGTCGCTGCTGTCTCGGGTCGGCTGTCGGCTGCGATGATCGGGATGTGACCAGGCCTCTCCACGACGTCGACACCAGCACGCTCCGCCGCCGCACCAGCATCAAGTGGCGCGCCTACCCCGAGGACGTCCTCCCGCTGTGGGTTGCCGAGATGGACACGACCCCGGCGCCGGCGGTCGTCGACGCGATCACGCAGGCGCTCACGGACGGTGACACCGGGTACCCGGTGTCGAGCGCCGCGTGCGCCGAGCCGTTCGCCGCGTTCGCCGCCGAGCGGTGGGGCTGGGCGCACGACCCGGCTCGTACCGTCGTCGTGCCCGACGTCATGACCGGCCTCCGTCAGGTGCTCGAGATCGTCACCGGTCCTGGTGACGCCGTGGTGGTCAACCCGCCCGTGTACCCGCCGTTCTTCGGCTCGGTCGAGCGCACGGGGCGTCGGCTCGTCGCGGCGCCGCTCGGTGACGACGGCCGGATCGACCTGGACGTCCTCGACAGCGCGTTCGCGGTCGCGGCGGCGGGCGGTGGCCGGCCCGCCTACCTGCTGTGCAGCCCGCACAACCCGACCGGCACCGTTCCCACGCTCGCCGAGCTGACCGCGGTCGCGGAGCTCGCCGCACGGCACGGCGTGCGTGTCGTGGCCGACGAGATCCACGCGCCGCTCGTGCCGACGGGTGCCGTGCACGTGCCGTACCTGTCGGTCCCCGGCGCCGGTGACGCGATCGCGCTGTTCTCCGCCGCCAAGGCGTGGAACCTCGCCGGGCTGAAGGCCGCGATCGCCGTCTCGGGGCCGGAAGGTCTCGACGACCTCCGTCGTCTCCCCGATCTCGCCCACACCCCGGTGAGCCATCTCGCGATGATCGCCCACGCTGCGGCGTTCCGGGACGGTGGGGACTGGCTCGACGCGGTCCTGCGCGACATCGCCGCCAACCGGGTGCTGCTGGCCGACCTCGTGGCGGAGCGGCTCCCGACGGTCGGCTACCGCCCCCGGAGGGCACCTACCTGGCCTGGCTCGACTGCCGGTCGCTCGGGCTGGGCGACGACCCCGCGGCGGTCTTCCTGGAGCGTGGCCGGGTCGCGCTGAGCTCGGGCGTGCCCTTCGGCGCGGGTGGCGAGGGACGGGTGCGCCTCAACCTCGGGACCTCGCCGGAGGTCATCCGTGAGGCTGTGGACCGGATGGTCCGCGCGCTCTGACCTGCGTGGTGCGCGGATGGTGCGCACCTGAGGCATCCATGGTGCGGGCTTGGCGCGCGATTGGCCTGGTGAAGCGGGCCGAAGGTCCCCTGCCACGGTTGTGCTTCGGGGGGCACCCTGGGAACCGTGACATCGGCAATGGGGCCGGTGTCCGGCGTGGGGAGGCGCAGCGTGGCCAAGTACGTCTATGACTTCAGCGAGGGCAACAAGGACCAGAAGGACCTCCTCGGCGGCAAGGGGGCCAACCTCGCCGAGATGACGCGACTAGGTCTCCCCGTCCCGCCAGGATTCACGATCACGACAGAGGCATGCCGCACCTACATGACGACGGGTGTGCTCCCACCGGAGCTCCGCGTCGAGGTGACGATGGCGATCCGGCGTCTCGAGGACTCGCTCGGTCGCTCGCTCGGCGACTTCCACGACCCGCTGCTCGTGTCGGTCCGCTCGGGCGCCAAGTTCTCGATGCCCGGGATGATGGAGACCGTCCTGAACGTCGGTCTGAACGACGCGTCGGTCGTCGGGCTCGCCAAGTTCTCCGACGACGAGCGGTTCGCGTGGGACTCGTACCGTCGGCTGATCCAGATGTTCGGCAAGACGGTGTTCGAGATCAACGGCGACCTGTTCGCGCACGCGCTCGACGCCATGAAGGCCTCGCGCGGCGTCACGGTCGACACCGACCTCACCGCGGGCGACCTGCAGGAGCTCGTCGAGACCTTCAAGGGGATCGTCCGTGAGCAGTCCGGGCGCGAGTTCCCCCAGCACCCGCGCGAGCAGCTCGACCTCGCGATCACGTCGGTCTTCGACTCGTGGAACACCGACCGGGCCCGCCTCTACCGCCGGCGCGAGCGCATCTCCGACGACCTCGGCACCGCGGTCAACGTCGTGAGCATGGTGTTCGGCAACCTCGGCCCCGACTCGGGCACCGGCGTCTGCTTCACGCGTGACCCCTCCACCGGCAAGCCCGGCGACTACGGCGACTACCTGCCCAACGCGCAGGGTGAGGACGTCGTCGCGGGAATCCGCAACACGCTGAGCCTCGCCGACTTCGAGCAGCTCGACCCCGTCTCGCACGGAGAGCTCCGCCTCGCGATGCGTCGCCTCGAGACCCACTACCGCGACCTGTGCGACATCGAGTTCACGGTCGAGCGCGGCAAGCTCTGGATGCTCCAGACCCGAGTCGGCAAGCGCACCGCCGCGGCCGCGTTCCGGATCGCGACCCAGCTCGTCGACGAGCACCTCATCACGCTCGACGAGGCGCTCGAGCGGGTGACGGGTGCCCAGCTCAGCAAGCTGATGTTCCCGCAGTTCGACTCCGACGCCGTGCGCACGCTGCTGGCCACCGGGATGGCCGCGTCGCCGGGTGCCGCCGTCGGGCAGGTCGTCTTCGACTCGGTCACCGCCCAGGAGTGGGCTGCGGCCGGCAAGGACGTCATCCTGGTCCGCCGCGAGACGAACCCGGACGACCTCGGCGGCATGATCGCCGCCGTCGGCGTCGTGACGTCACGCGGTGGCAAGACGTCCCACGCGGCCGTGGTCGCGCGGGGCATGGGGACCACGTGCGTCGTCGGCGCCGAGCAGCTCGACGTCGACGCGACGGCGCGCACGGTCACCGTCGGCGACCGTGTGATCAGCGAGGGCGAGACGATCGCGATCGACGGGTCGACCGGGGAGATCTTCCTCGGCGACGTCCCCGTCGTCCCGTCGCCCGTCGTCCAGTACCTCGAGGAGGGGCTCGAGGTCGCGCTCGCCAACGTGCACGGCGCAGACGCCGAGGAGACCGCTGAGCTCGTCAAGGCGGTGGATCGGATCCTCACGCATGCGGACGCGGTCCGCCGGCTGCGGGTGCACGCCAACGCGGACACCGCCGAGGACGCGCACCGGGCCCGGGTCTGGGGTGCGCAGGGGATCGGCCTGTGCCGCACCGAGCACATGTTCCTCGGAGAGCGGCGCGTCCTGATCGAGCGGGTCATCCTGGCCCGTGACCCGGTCGAGCACCAGGCGGCCCTCGACGCCCTGCTGCCGCTCCAGCGTGCCGACTTCGTCGACATCCTCGAGCAGATGGACGGGCTGCCGACGACGATCCGCCTCATCGACCCGCCGCTGCACGAGTTCCTCCCGGACCTCACGGACCTCTCGGTCAAGGTCGCCCTGGCGGGCGAGCGCCGCAGCCGCGGTGTCGAGGAGGAGACCGCGGAGGAGTTCGAGCGGGACACGGTGCTGCTCGCCGCCGTCCAGCGCATGCACGAGGCGAACCCGATGCTCGGGCTGCGCGGCGTGCGGCTGGGGATCGTCGTGCCGGGCCTGTTCGCCCTGCAGATCCGTGCGGTGGCCGAGGCGGCCGCGCAGCGGATCCGCGACGGCGGGCACCCGCACGCGGAGATCATGATCCCGCTCGCCGCGTCGGTCATGGAGCTGCACCTCATCCGTGACGAGGCCGAGGCGATCCTCGCCGAGGTCGCGGCCGCGGAGGGCGTCGAGCTGCACATCCCGATCGGCGCGATGATCGAGCTGCCGCGGGCCGCGCTCACGGCGGACCGCATGGCCGGCGTCGCGGAGTTCTTCTCCTTCGGCACCAACGACCTCACGCAGACGACGTGGGGCTTCTCGCGGGACGACGTCGAGGGTGCGTTCTTCTCGGAGTACACGGATCGTGGCGTGATCAGCGTGTCGCCGTTCGAGACGATCGACCGCAGCGGCGTCGGGCGGCTCGTGCGGATCGCCGTCGAGGAGGGCCGGGCCGCTCGTCCGGATCTCACGCTCGGTGTGTGCGGTGAGCACGGTGGCGACCCGGAGTCGGTGCACTTCTTCCACGAGGTCGGTCTCGACTACGTCTCGTGCTCTCCGTTCCGTGTCCCGGTGGCACGGCTCGAGGCCGGTCGGGCCACCGTCGAGGGGGCGTCGAGCGACTCGCGCTGAGGCACCTCGACCGTCGAGCACAGCGGGCCCTGCGGGTGGGAGGAGACCCCCCGCAGGGCCTGCTGCATGCCCGCCGCATGCCTGCTGCGTGCCTGTAGCCGGCCGGTTGGCCGTCGGCGGCGGGCCGATGGCGCGGGTGCTGCACGCCGAGTGGGGTGACCTGCGGGTACCGTGGACCCTGAGGCGGTACGTCATGTCCATGCGCCGGACCCACCAGGACCATCGCGCGGGCCCTCGAGCTCGCGCGATCGCGCCGTGGACTGTGCCGCTCCGCATTCTTCTCACGGCGAATGCGCCGTCACTCCACATGGGAGCTTGAACCCGTGCAATCTGCTCACTCGCGCGAACTCGCGCCGCCGCCCGCACTCGCCCGCGGCGCACTCCGTATCACCCCGCTCGGCGGTCTCGGTGAGATCGGCCGCAACATGACGGTCTTCGAGTACGACGGGCAGCTGCTCGTCGTCGACTGCGGCGTCCTCTTCCCCGAGGAGAGCCAGCCGGGGATCGACGTGATCCTGCCGGACTTCACCTCGATCCGCGACCGGCTCGACGACATCGTCGCGATCGTCCTCACGCACGGTCACGAGGACCACATCGGGGGAGTCCCGTACCTGCTCAAGGAGCGCGCGGACATCCCGGTGATCGGGTCCGAGCTCACGCTGGCCTTCATCGAGGCGAAGCTCAAGGAGCACCGCATCACACCCGTGACGGTGCACGTCGAGGCCGGTGACCGTCACCTCACCGGCGGCTTCGACCTCGAGTTCGTCGCGGTCAACCACTCGATCCCCGACGGCCTCGCGGTGGCCATCCGGACCGGTGCCGGGATGGTGCTCAACACCGGCGACTTCAAGATGGACCAGTTCCCGCTCGACGACCGCATCACCGACCTGCGTGCCTTCGCGCGGCTCGGCGAGGAGGGGGTCGACGTCTTCATGGTCGACTCCACGAACGCCGAGGTCCCCGGCTTCACGACCTCCGAGCGCGAGCTCGCCCCGGCGATCGACCACGTGTTCGCGACCGCGCCGCGGCGCATCATCGTGTCGAGCTTCGCGAGCCACGTGCACCGGATCCAGCAGGTCCTCGACGCCGCGCACGCGAACGGGCGCAAGGTCGCGTTCGTGGGCCGCTCGATGGTGCGCAACATGGGGATCGCGCGCGACCTCGGCTACCTGAAGATCCCGCGCGGCCTGGTCGTGGACGTCAAGAAGCTCGAGACGATGCCGGACGACAAGATCACGCTCGTCTGCACCGGATCGCAGGGCGAGCCGATGGCGGCGATCTCGCGGATGGCGAACGGGAACCACCAGATCAAGATCGGCGAGGGTGACACGGTCCTGCTCGCGAGCTCGCTGATCCCGGGGAACGAGAACGCGATCTACGGGGTCATCAACAAGCTCACCGACCTCGGGGCGAAGGTCGTGCACAAGGGCAACGCCAAGGTGCACGTCTCCGGTCACGCGAGCGAGGGCGAGCTCGTCTACTGCTACAACCTCATCAAGCCGGGCAACGTCCTGCCGATCCACGGCGAGTCGAAGCACCTGCACGCGAACGCCGAGATCGCGGTGCGGACCGGCGTCGACCCGGAGCGCGTCATCATCGGCCGCGACGGGGTGACGATCGACCTGATCGACGGACGGGCGACGATCTCCGGACAGGTGCAGGCCGGCATGGTGTACGTCGACGGGCAGACGGTCGGCCGGGCGACCGAGGACACGCTCAAGGAGCGCCGACTGCTCCGCGAGGGCGGGGTCGTCACGGTCCTCGCGCTGGTCGACCCGGCGACGAACGTGCTCGCAGAGCCGCTGGAGTTCCTCACCCGCGGGTTCGTCCACGACGACCGGACGTTCGACGGTGCGGCCGCGGAGGTCACCAAGGCGCTCGAACGCTCCGCGCAGCAGGGGGTGACCGATCTCGACGCGATCGAGGAGGTCATCGCGTCGGCTGTCGGTCGCTACATCCAGCGTGCCTACCGGCGTGAACCCGTCGTGATCGCCGTGGTGGTCGACGCGTAGCCCACGGGCGAGGTTGCTCGGCCGACGACCCCCGTGACGCAGGACGATCGTCCCGTGCCACGGGGGTCGTTCCTCGTCGTACACTTCAGGAGTGACTGAATCAACGGGTGTTGAAGTGATGGCAGGGGTTGACGCACCGGCAGATCGGGGGACCGACGCGGTAGCCGTCCTCCAGGCCGTGGCCGACCCCGTGCGCTGGACCGTCGTGACCGCGCTGGCCGAGGCGCCGCGCTGCGTGTGCGACCTGCAGGAGCAGGTGCCGGTCGCCGGCAACCTCCTCAGCTACCACCTCAAGGTGCTCCGCGACCTGGGCCTCGTCACCGCGAGCCGCCGCGGACGCTGGATCGACTACGCCCTGGCGGAGGATGCCCCCGACCGGATGCGCGCGGCGCTCCCTGGCCTCGATGCCTCTGCGGCAGGCGCCCCCCGCCGCCGCCGCCGTCGCCGCACCCGCGACCCGGGTCGTGGTGTCGGGTACTGCGACCCGGGTCGCGGCGGCGGCCGCAGCGACGGGTTCGGGCTCAGGCGTGGGGGTGGCGTCGTGAGTCTGGCGGAGCGGGTGCGTGCCTCGACGCGGACCCCGACGCGCCGGTGGGTGGGTCTGGGTGCGGCGGTGGTGGTGTGGGCCGTGCTGTATGAGGTGAATCTGCCGTTCTGGAACTGGGTGGTGTACGACCGTCTGGGGTTGGACCCGGCGAGCCGCCTGGGGTCGGGTGTGCAGTTCTTCGTGTATGACTCGACCAAGATCGTGTTGTTGCTGGTGGGGATCATCTTCGTGGTCACGGTGCTGCGGTCGTTCATGAGTGTGGAGCGCACGCGGGCGTTGTTGGGTGGGCGCCGTGAGGGTGTGGGCAACGTGATGGCCGCCGGGTTGGGGGTCATCACCCCGTTCTGTTCGTGCAGTGCGGTGCCGGCGTTCATCGGGTTCGTGGCGGCGGGGGTCCCGATCGGGGTGACGTTGAGCTTTCTGATCGCGAGCCCGTTGGTCAACGAGGTGGCGATCGCGTTGCTGTTCGGGATGTTCGGCATCGGCCCGACCGCGTTGTACGTGGGGGCGGGGTTGGTGATCGCGGTGGTGGCGGGGTTCACGTTGGGCCGCCTGCGCGTGGAGAAGTGGGTCGAGCCGTTCGTGTTCGAGACCCGTCTGGGGGGCAAGGTCATCGACTCCACGTTCGGGCTGACGTGGGATGACCGGATCCAGATGGGCATCGAGGAGGTCGCGTCGATCCTGCGCAAGATCTGGCCCTACCTGCTGGTCGGGATCGCGTTGGGCGCCGGGATCCACGGGTGGGCACCGCAGGACTTCTTCACCCGGTTCGCCGGGGCCGGTAACCCGTTCGCGGTGCTGGTCGCGGTCCTGCTGGGCATCCCGTTGTACTCCAACGCCGCCGGGGTCATGCCACTGGTCCAGGCCCTGCACGACAACGGCCTACCGATGGGCACCCTGTTGGCGTTCATGATGGCCGTGGTCGCCCTGAGCCTGCCCGAGATGATCCTGCTGCGCCGCGTCCTCAAACCCCAGCTCATCGCCACCTTCATCGCCGTCACCGCCGCCGGCATCATCGCCGTCGGCTACCTCTTCAACGCCGTCATCCCCCTGTGACCCACCCGCCCCGGTCCGGTGGGGATCTGCTCCCGCCGACCCCGACCCGCTCGTTCCCACGGCTTGCTCACCTGTCCGTACATCTGAAGGAGACTGCACGATGATCATCAAGATTCTCGGTTCCGGTTGCGCCAACTGCGTCGCCCTCGAGCGCGTCACGCGTGAGGCCGTCAGCGCTCTCGGCATCGACGCCGAGTTCGAGAAGGTCACCGACTACGGCGCGATCGCGTCCTACGGCGTGATGCGCACCCCCGGCCTCGTGGTCGACGAGGCGGTCGTCCTGGCCGGCCGCGTCCCGACGACGAACCAGGTCCGCGAGCTCCTCGCCCCGCTGGTCGGCTGACCCTCGCCCCGCTGGTCGGCTGACCCGGCCGAGCCCGGTCAGCCGGCCGGGACGGTGCGGGTCGTCGCCCACGCACGGAGCGCGGCGACTGGTTCGGTCATGACGACCGAGAGCGGGCGCGTCGCGAGCACCTCGGCCATGACGTGCGAGGCGAGAAGCGGCTCGCGCAGGCCGTGAGCCGTGTAGGTGGCCGACACGACCGCCTGCTCGATCTCCGCACCGGAGAACCCGGCGGTCGCGCCGGCCAGCGAGCCCACCTCAGCGTCGGAGAACGTCAGGCCGCGCTTCCCGGCGTGGATCCGCAGGATGTCCGCGCGCACCGCCTCGGTCGGCAGGTCGACGAAGAAGATCTCGTCGAACCTCCCCTTGCGGATCAGCTCCGGCGGGAGGGCGGTGATGTCGTTCGCGGTCGCGACGACGAACACCGCGGCCGTCTTCTCCGCCAACCAGGTGAGGAACGTGCCGAGCAGTCGTGGCGACGGTCCCGAGTCTCCCGACGAGGTCGCCACGGCCTTCTCGATCTCGTCGACCCACACGACGCACGGGGCGAGCAGCTCGGCGGTCGCGAGCGTCTCGCGCAGGTTGCGCTCGGACTCGCCGACATACTTGTCGTGCACCGCGGACATGTCGAGACGCAGCAGCGGGATGCCGAACACCCGTGCGGCGGCCTTGGCGGCGACACTCTTGCCGCACCCCTGCACGCCGAGCAGGAGCACACCCTTGGGCGGCTCGAGGCCCGGGGCCGAGCCGTCGAGCGCCGGGCGCCGCCGGTCGAGCCAGGTCTTCAGGTGCGCCATGCCGCCGAGGTCGGCGAGCTCGACGGTCTCGAGCTCGTAGTTGAGGATCCCTCCTCGGCTGAGGATCTCGTGCTTGGCCTTCATCACCGCCGGGAGGTCGGCGGGCATCAGCGCACCGTCGTTGAAGATGGCCGACCTGGCGAGCCGGGTCGCGTCCCCGCGCGACAACCCGGCGAGGTTCTCCACCAGGAGGTCGACAGCGCGGGGGTCGGCCGACACCCGCCGGCCGTGCGTGGCGCTCCACTCGGCCGCGGCCGCGTCCACGAGGGCCCGGCGCTCGGCACGGTCCGGGAACCCGACGTCGAACTGCGCGGCCAGGTGCTCGAGCTCGGCCGGGAGGGTCAGCCCGTGGCTGACGAGCACGACGGTGCGGGCGACCCGGCCGTAACCCTGGCAGATGTCCTTCAGGAGCCGGACGTTGACGGGGTCGTCGAGGAACGGGTGCAGGTCGAGCAGCACGTAGACGCCGGGGACGGTGGTGTCGCGGATCGTGCGGAGCACGTCGCCCGGCTGTGCGTTGTGCGCCTGCACGCTCTGGAGGTCGACATCGAGCCTGCGCATCCCCTCGGTGATGGTCCAGCGGAACACCGGGAGCCGGACGAACGCGTCGGGACCTGCCGCCACGGACGTGATCAGGTCGAGGATCAGCGCCTCGTCGCGTGTCTCGACGACGATCATCGGCACCCGGCTCGCGAGCAGTGCGGCGAGGTCGCGGCGCGAGTCGGACGTCGTCATGGGCGACAACCTATCGGTGATCGGATGCCGTATCGTCGACACCACGGGGTCAGCGAGGCCCCCATGAGGGAGCAGAGATGGCCACCAGGCCTCCACCCCGACCCGTCCAGCAGTACCGCCGGACACCGTCGATCGTCGCACCGCTCGGGCGGCGGTGATCGCCGTGGACCTTCTCACGCTCGGTGTCATGGCGACGTCCCGCAAGCCGGACGAGCGACGGCTCCCGATCCACCCCGCCCATCTGGAGAGGCTCGACGCCGACCTCCGTGCGCACCTGATCCTCGAGACCGGCTACGGCGAGCGGTTCGGGTTCGACGACGCCCGCCTCGCGCCGCTGGTCGGCCGGATCGCGTCGCGCGAGGAGATCGTCGCCTCGTCCGACGTCGTGCTCCTGCCCAAGCCCCAGGCCGATGATCTCCGTGAGCTGCGCGAGGGGCAGGTGCTCTGGGGGTGGCCGCACTGCGTCCAGGACCGCGAGATGACGCAGGTCGCGATCGACCGGGGGCTGACGCTGATCGCGTTCGAGGCGATGAACCACTGGGCGCAGGACGGCGGGTTCGGCCTGCACGTGTTCCACCAGAACAACGAGCTCGCCGGCTACTGCTCCGTGCTGCACGCGCTCGCGCTCACGGGGTCGACCGGCGACTACGGCCGTCGGCTCACCGCGGTCGTGATCGGGTTCGGGGCGACGGCCCGTGGCGCCGTCACCGCGCTCAACGCGCACGGGATCCACGACGTCCAGGTGCTGACCAACCGGGGCGTCGCGGCGGTCGGCTCGCCCATCCACTCGGTCAAGATCGTGCAGTTCGAGCACGACGACGCCGCGCCCCAACGCAGTCATGTGATCACCCACCGGGGTCGGGTGCCGCTCGCACCGTTCCTCGCCGAGGCGGACATCGTCGTGAACTGCACGCTCCAGGACACCGACGCCCCGCTCACGTACCTGCGCACCGGGGACCTCGACGGGTTCCGTCCCGGCAGCCTGATCGTGGACGTCTCGTGCGACGAGGGCATGGGCTTCAGCTGGGCGCGCTCGACCACGTTCGCGGAGCCGCTGATCGAGCTCGGCAACCACGTCGACTACTACGCGGTCGACCACAGCCCGTCGTACCTCTGGAACTCCGCGACCTGGGAGATCAGCGAGGCCCTGCTGCCGTTCGTGCGCACCGTGCTCGAGGGGCCGGAGTCCTGGGCCGCCGACGAGACGATCAGCCGCGCGATCGAGATCCGGGACGGCCGGATCATCAACCCGGCGATCCTCTCCTTCCAGCTCAGGTCCGCCGTCCCTCCTCACGTGGCACTGCCGCCGGCGGCGTGACGGTCAGCCCGACCGTCGCCGGTACTGCGCAGGTGTGCCGCCGGTCAGCCGACCGAAGGTCCGGGTGAACACCGCCTGGTCGTAGAAGCCGGTGCGGTGTGCGATCTCGGCGATCGGGAGCTCGGTCGTCGTCAGCAGCGACGTGGCCTGGTCGATCCTCGTGCGGAGCACGAGCTGGCGCGGTGAGAGCCCGAACACCTTGCGGATACGCCGGTCGAGCGTCGAGGGGGAGCACCCGGCGACCGCGGCCATGTCGGCGACCGAGACCTGCCGGTGCACCTGGTCGTGGAGGAGCGCGACGACCCGGGACAGCGAGCTGACCGTGGTGTCGGCGGCGTCGTACGTGCGCAGGTCCTCCGAGACGCTCACGAGCCCGACGACGACGCCGTCCGCGCGCACCGGGACCTTGGACGTCAGGTACCAGCCGGGGACACCACCGGGCCGCCGGATCAGCTCGAGCTCACGGAGCAGCGGGCGACCGGTCGCGAGGATCTCGTCGTCCTGCACGGTGTAGTGCTCCGCGAGCTCGGGGACGAAGAGGTCCTCCGCGCGGCGCCCGATCACGGTCCGCCGCGAGCGCTCGCTGGTCCGGTTCACGAACACCTGGTTCACCGCGACGTACCGCCCGGTCACGTCCTTGGCGCAGAACATCGTCGTCGAGAGCTCGTCCATCAGCCGGAGCATCGACGCGTCGAGCGCGCCCAGGAGGGTGACGGCCTCCGGCCAGGAGGCGGTCACCGGCCCGGGTCCGGGAATCGGCGTCATGTCAGTGCGCAGGGTACACAAGGCGGTTCCACGTCGGGATCGGACGCCTTTTCGTACAAGACGGCGGGGCGGGTGCGTGGCCACGATGATCCCATGTCGACCAGCACCCGCACCCTGACCGAGTCCGCGCTCGACCTGGCCGACCGTTGGGTCGAGGCCACGACCGCGGGGGAGACGCCCCAGGAGAAGCGGACCACCGGGCGGCTCGCCGCGCTCGTCTCCGACCCCGACGGGCTCGCGCTCGCGGTCAGGTTCGTCGACCGGGTCGCCCGGCCCGAGGACGTGCACGTCGCCGCGCGTGAGCTCGCCGGGCTGACGCGGTACACGGGGGCGGCCGGGAGCTTCCTCGGGCCGCTCGACCGGGCGCTGCTCACGCTCGGAGCGGCGTTCGCCCCGGCCCTGCCGCGCCTCGTGGTCCCGGCCGCCCGCATCCGGCTGCGTCAGCTCGTGGGTCACCTGGTGGCTGACGCCGGCGCGGGGTTGGGTGCGCACATCGCGAAGGCGCGGGCCGAGGGCTTCCGGCTCAACCTCAACCTGCTGGGTGAGGCCGTCCTCGGTGAGACGGAGGCCGGGAGCCGGCTCGCGCGCGTCCGCGCCCTCGTCGAGCGCCCCGACGTCGACTACGTGTCGATCAAGGTCTCGGCCGTCGCCAGCCAGCTGTCGACGTGGGACACCGCAGGCAGCCGGGAGCGCGTGGTCGCCCGGCTGCGACCGTTGTACGTGGCAGCCGCCCACCACGGCACGTTCCTCAACCTCGACATGGAGGAGTACCGCGACCTGGCGCTCACGGTGCAGGTCTTCGAGCAGCTGCTGATGGACCCGGAGCTGCTGCACGTCGAGGCGGGGATCGTGCTGCAGGCGTACCTGCCCGACGCCGTGGCCGCCCTCGACGAGCTGACCGAGATCGCGGCCCGGCGACGCGCCGCCGGTGGCGCACGGATCAAGGTCCGCCTCGTCAAGGGGGCGAACCTCGCGATGGAGAAGGTCGAGGCGGAGCTGCACGGCTGGGAGCAGGCGCCGTACCGGACCAAGCCCGAGGTGGATGCGAACTTCGTGCGGCTCGTGGACCGTGCGCTCCGTCCCGAGCGCACGTCCGACGTCCGGGTCGGCGTCGCGAGCCACAACCTGTTCCACGTCGCGTACGCGCACCTGCTCGCGGCCGAGCGGGGGTGACCGACGCCCTCGACATCGAGATGCTGCAGGGCATGGCGCCGGCGCAGGCCCGCGCGGTGCGCGACGTCGTCGGGCGCGTGCTGCTCTACACGCCCGTGGTGGCCCGCACCGACTTCGACGTCGCGATCTCCTACCTGATCCGGCGGCTCGAGGAGAACGCGGCGCCGCAGAACTACCTGCACGCCATGTTCGCGTCCCACGACGCGAGCGCATCGGCCGGTCTGGCGGCGCAGGCGGGGCCGACCGGCCTGGCCGGGCAGCGCCGCGCCTTCCTCGACTCGGTGCGTGACAGCCTCGACCCCACGACGCCCCCGCAGCGCGGTCCCCGCCCGGAGCCGGTCGCCGTGCACGCCGGCGAGCCGTTCCGCAACGCCGTCGACACCGATCCCGCCGTCGCGGCCTCCCGGGAATGGGCGGCGGGGCTGCTGGTGCGGGACGTCCCGACGCCGGAGGCCGTGCGGATCGTGACGACGGCGGACGTCGACGCTGCGATGGCGCGCGCAGTGGCGCAGCGGGCGACCTGGTCCGGTGCGACGCCCGCGCTCCGCGCGCAGGTGCTCCGCCGCGCGGCGTTCCACCTCGAGAACGCGCGGGGCGACCTCGTCGCGACGATGGTCCAGGAGGCCGGCAAGACGATCGCCGAGGCGGACCCCGAGGTCAGCGAGGCCGTCGACTTCGCGCACTACTACGCGGACCGCGCGGAGCTGCTCGCGGACGGTGCCGTCCCCGGCGCGCGCTACCGGCCGGACGGGGTCACCGTCGTCACGCCACCGTGGAACTTCCCGGTCGCGATCCCGGTCGGTTCGGTGCTCTCCGCCCTGGTCGCGGGCTCGCCGGTGCTGGTCAAGCCTGCCCCGCCCACGCCTCGGTGCATGCAGGTGGCCGCCGGTGCGATCCACCGGGCGCTCGACGACCTGGGGATCCCCCGTGATGTGCTCCAGGTGCTGCTCTCTCCGGAGGGGGAGGTGGGCCGTCGCCTGGTAACCCACCCGGACGTCGCCCGCGTCGTGCTGACCGGGTCGATCGAGACCGCTGCGCTGTTCTCCTCATGGCGGGCGGACCTCGAGGTGCTCGCGGAGACGTCGGGCAAGAACGCCGTGATCGTCACCCCGTCCGCGGACGTCGACCTCGCGGTCGCGGACGTCGTGCGCTCCGCGTTCGGGCACGCGGGGCAGAAGTGCTCCGCCGCCTCGCTGCTGATCCTCGTCGGATCCGCCGGGAGCTCGGACCGCCTCCGGCGCCAGCTGGTCGACGCGGTCGAGTCGCTGCACGTCGGGCCGGCGACGGACCTCGCGACGGCGATGGGCCCGCTGACCGAACCGGCGACCGGCAAGCTGCTGCGCGCCCTCACGACCCTCGAGCCCGGTGAGACGTGGTGGGTCCGGCCGCGTCGGCTCGACGACGCCGGCCGGCTGTGGACCCCGGGGGTGAAGGACGGGATCGCACCGGGCTCGTTCCTCCACCTGACCGAGGTGTTCGGCCCGGTGCTCGGCGTGATGCGTGCGACGACGCTCGCGCAGGCCGTCGCGCTGCAGAACGCCGTCGCGTTCGGGCTCACCGGTGGGATCCATGCGCTCGACGAGACGGAGATCGACTACTGGCTCGAGCACGTCGAGGTCGGCAACGCCTACGTGAACCGTCACATCACCGGGGCGATCGTGAACCGGCAGCCGTTCGGCGGCTGGAAGGCCTCGAGCGTCGGACCCGGTGCCAAGGCGGGTGGCCCGAACTACGTCGCCGAGCTCGGTTCGTGGTCCGACGCCCCGGACGTCCCCGAGGACGACGACGCGTGGCTCGCCTGGGCGGAGGCGGACGACGCCCGCTGCTGGTCCGACGAGCTCGGGATCGAGCACGACCCGAGCGCGCTGGCGGTCGAGTCGAACGTCTTCCGCTACCGTCCGGTCCCGCACCTCACCCTCCGGGTCGGTGCCGGTGCACGGCCGCGCGACGAGGCCCGGGTGCTCGCGGCCGCGCGACGTGCCGGTGTCCCTGTGACGGTCAGTCGGGTGACGGACGAGGACGACGCGGCGTTCGCTGCACGCGTGCGCGCCGGGCACGTCACCGGTCGTGTCCGGGTGGTCGGCGATGCACCCGGGCTGCGAGAGGCGGCGCGCGAGCGCACCGGCGAGGTGACGGTGCTCGACCAGCCCGTCCTCGCGAGCGGGCGGCGCGAGCTCCTCACCGTCCTGCGGGAGCAGGCGGTCAGCCGGACGCGCCACCGGTTCGGCCACGTGGCCTGAGCGCGGCCGCGCGCCGCGGGCACGTCGCAGCAGTCGCGGCGGTCGCACCGGGTGCGCCGGTCGTATCAGGTGCGCTGGTCAGGTCAGGCGCGCTGGTCGACCGATCGGTCCGTCCCGGTGGCGAGGCCGTCGTCGGTGGCGAGGGCGTCGTCGGGGTGTACGGCCCGTGAGAGACCCGCACGTTCCGGTGACGCGAGCTGCACCGCACCGGCGGCGACCGCGAACACGAGCACGGCGCCGACCGCATCGAGCACGAAGTGGTTCGCGGTCAGCACGACGACGACGAACGTCAGCACCGGGTACAACGCACCCAGCACCCGGACGAGGCGTCGTCGGGCCAGGACGGCGAGGGTGAGACCGGCCCACAGCGCCCACCCGACGTGCATCGATGGCATCGCCGCGTACTGGTTCGAGACGCTCACGACCGGTTCCGACCCCGTCGCGCCCCACACCCCGAACACCCGGACGGTGTCGATGAACCCGTACCCGGTCGTCAGGCGAGGTGGTGCGAGCGGGAACAGCCAGTACCCCGCGAGGGCGAGGAGGGTCATGCCGAGCAGCACGCTGCGCACCCGGCGGTACTGTCGCGGCCGCGCCACGTAGACCCAGACGAGCACCGTGCCGGTCACGATGAAGTGCAGCGTCGAGTAGTAGTAGTTCGCCCCCACGACGAGCGGGTGCACCGAGGCGGCGAAGGCGTTCGCGCGCTGCTCGATGTCCAGCGAGAGGATCCGCTCCAGGTGCATCACCGAGGCCGCGTTCTGCTCGGCCAGGGCCGTCCTGGTCGGGGCGGCGTTGCGGATCAGCGAGTACAGCAGGTACAGCCCGCCGAGGAAGCCGAGCTCGTACCACCACGCGGGACGGCCGTCGGTGCTCCGTCGACCTGGTCGCACCCACCGCACCCGCTGCACGGCGCGACCGGCGCGCGAGCGGGCCGGCGGGGCGGACGAAGGCATGGAAACCGTTCTACCAGGTGGTTTGCCCTGCTGTGCGTGGGCTGTCCGTCGATCGTGTCCCCGCCGAGAGGCCACGAGGGTGAAGTTGAGGTGAACCGGGTCGATGGTCCCGCTGGTCGGTGCTGCCCGCTGCTGCCCGCTGCGGCGACGGCCCGCGGTCAGGCGTCCCGTCGACGCAGCAGGACTGCCGAGGTCCCGAGCAGCACCACCAGCCAGGCGGCGAGCACCCACGCCCCGTTCCCCGCCGAGAGCATCCCGCTCTTCGGGACGACCGCCGTGAACGAGTCGCCGGCGTTCGACGGCAGGTACGGCACGATCGAGTCGACCCAGCCGCTCGGCAGCACCAGCGGCAGCAGGCCCGGGGCGACCATGAGGATGCCGAACAGGGCGCCGATCGCGCCAGCCGTGTGCCGCAGCAGTGCGCCGAGGCCGAGGCCGAGCAGGGCGATCGCGGCAAGGTAGGCGGCTGAGCCGAGCACTGCGCGGAGCACGCCCGGGTCGGACAGCGTGACGTTGTGCCCCGACCCGAGGATCGCCTGGCCGAGGGCGAACGCGCCGAACGACGCGGGCACCGCGACGACGAACGTCGACACCCCGATCACGAGCACCTTCGCCCACAGCACCGGGAGGCGCCGGGGGACGGCGGCGAGCGTCGCGCGGATCATGCCCGACGAGTACTCGCTGGTGATCGCGAGGACGCCGAGGATCCCGACGATGATCTGGGCGAGCGTCATCCCGGCGAGGCTGACCGCGGTCGGGTTCGAGGCGAACGCGCCGCCACCGCCACCGCCGCCGCCCGGGCCCGTGGGCCGGGTGAGGTCGCCGGACACCACCCCGGCCGCGAGCGCACCGAACCCGATGATGATGACAAGGGCGACGGCGATGGTCACGACGGTCGAGCGGAGGCTGCGGAACTTGACCCACTCGGAGGCGATGACGCGCCACGCGGTCACGCGCAGGGGTGCGACGTCCTGCGGGTCGCGCAGGCCGCCGGTCCGGACGGGGTCCGTGGGCACCGGTCGGTCGAGCACGGTGGTGGTGGCCATCAGGCGGCCTTCCCTTCGGTGGTGACGATGCCCTCGGACACGGCAAGGCCCTCGGACACGGCAGGGCCCTCGGACACGGCGAGGCCCTCGGACACGGCGAGCGAGGTCGGCTGGTACTCGACGGAGTCGTGGGTGAGCTGCATGAACGCCTCCTCGAGCGAGACCTCACGGGGCACGAGAGCGTGCACGGCGATGCCGGCGGCGAAGGCGCGGTCGCCGATCGTCGCGGCGTCGAGCCCCGTGACGTCGAGCTCCTGGGGGTCGGGGCCGGAGGTCACGGTGACGCCGTCGTCGACGAGCAGGTGGCCGAGCCGGGCGGCCTCTGGGGCGCGGACGTGGACGCTGGCCCCGGCGACGGTGCGGCGGAGCTCGTCGACCGAGGTGTCGGCGATGAGCCGCCCGCGGCCGACGACGACGAGGTGCTCGGCGGTGAGGGCCATCTCGGAGATGAGGTGCGAGGACACGAACACCGTCCGCCCCTCCGCGGCGAGGTCCTGCAGGAGCGTGCGGATCCAGAGGATCCCCTCGGGGTCGAGGCCGTTGACGGGCTCGTCGAGCAGGATCACGTCGGGGTCGCCGAGGAGAGCGGCGGCGATGCCGAGGCGTTGCCCCATCCCGAGGGAGAACGCCCCGGCGCGCTTGCGGGCGACGCTCGTCAGGCCGACGAGGTCGAGCACCTCGGCGATCCGTCGGCGGGGGATCCCGTTCGTGAGCGCGAGGGCGAGCAGGTGGTCGTAGGCCGAGCGTCCGGGGTGGATCGCCTTGGCCTCGAGCAGCGCCCCGACCTCGTGCAGCGGAGCGGTGTGGTCGACGTAGGCCTTGCCGGCGATCGTCACGCTCCCGGAGTCGGGCTTGTCGAGCCCCATCATCATGCGCATCGTGGTGGACTTGCCGGCGCCGTTCGGCCCGAGGAACCCGGTGACGACGCCGGGCCGGACGGTGAACGAGAGCGCGTTGACGGCGCGAGTGGCGCCGTAGGACTTGGTGACCTGGTCGACGACGATCATGACGTCCGCCGACCCCGGTGCTGCGAAGGAGTCATGGGACCACCCTCGCCGGGGACGCCCCGTCGTGTCGTCGTGCTGCTGCAGGAACGTGCCCGGGTCGGCTACTGCAGCGGCAGTAGCCCGGCCTCGTACGCGAGGACCACGAGCTGTGCCCGATCGTGGGCACCGACCTTCGTCATGGCCCGGTTGACGTGGGTCTTGACGGTCAGCGGGGACAGGACGAGCGCGGCGGCGATCTCCTCGTTCGACGCACCCGACGCGACCCGCCGGAGCACGTCGCGCTCGCGGTCGGTGAGCCGTGCGACCAGGGCACGCGCGGCCGTGTCGTCCGCCCCGCGGGAAGGAGGTGCCGAGGCCCGGAGCCGGTCGATCAGTCCGCGGGCCGCACGCGACGAGAGCGACGAGCCGCCCTGCGCCACGACCCGGACGGCGTCGACGAGCTCGCGGGGCTCGGCCCCCTTCCCGAGGAAGCCGTCGGCCCCGGCCGTCAGGGCGCGGTCGACGTAGTCGTCGGTCTCGAAGGTCGTGAGCACCAGGACCCGGACGTGCGCGAGAGCGGCATCGGCGCGGATCAGGCGCGTCGCGTCGATGCCGTCGACGCCGGGCATCCGGAGGTCCATCAGCACGACGTCCGCGCCGGTGCGGCGAGCGGCCTCGACCGCCTCGCGGCCGTCGGCGGCCTCGGCGACGACCTCGACGTCGGCCTCGCCCTCGAGGATGCCGCGCAGCCCCGCCCGGATGAGCGCCTGGTCGTCCGCGACCACGACGCGGATCATCGGTCGGCCCCGGTCGACCCGGCAGCGCCATCGGGAGCGGTACCGCCCGGAAGGGACCTGGGCAGGTCCGGGCTCGGATCGACGGCTGCGGGCCCGGTGGTCGTGCCGTGTGCCGGTGTCGGTGTCGGTTCCGGAGCTGGTCCGGCCGTCGGTGTCGTCGGGATGTGCGCCTCGAGCCGGAACGTCCCGTCGCGGTCCGACTGCGTCGTGAGTCGGCCGCCGAGCGACTCCACCCGCTCCCGCATGCCGAGGAGCCCGTTGCCGGTCCCGGGGATCCCGGGGAGGGGCGCGGTCGTCGGCCAGGTGGAGGGGTTCGAGACGACGAGGTCGAGCCCGTCGGCCCGATGATCGATCCGTACGAGCGTGGTGCCGTCCGCGCCGTGCTTGTGCGCGTTCGTCAGCGCCTCCTGCAGCACGCGATACGCGGTGAGGTCGCAGGCCGCGTCGAGAGCGACCGGTCGACCGGTCACGCTGGTCCGCACCGCCAGCCCGATCTCGGTGAACGACCGGAGCAGGGAGTCGACGTCCGCCATCCCCGGCGCGGGTGGCTCGCCGCCCGGGTCGCCGCTGAGGTCGTCTCCCGAGGGGCCGGTCCGCAGGACCCGCAGGACGGCGCCCAGCTCGTCGAGGGCGGTCCGTGCGGCGTCCTGCACGTGGGCGAGGGACCCCTCGGCCTGGTCGGGGGAGGTGCGCACGCTCCGTGCGGCGAGGCCCGCGTGCACGCTGATGACGGCGAGCTGGTGCGCGACGACGTCGTGCAGCTCGCGCGCGATCCGGACGCGCTCCTCGGTGACCCGCGCACGCGCGACGGCGTCACGGGTCTCCTCCGCACGGTGGGCGCGTTCCGCGAGGGCCGTCACGTACGCGCGATGGTTGCGGACCGCATCGCCCACGGCGGCGGCGAGAGCCGTCCAGACGACGACGATGAGCGACGCGGGTTCGGTCGGCGAGCCGGCCGTGACAGCGCGCAGGGACAGGAAGAGCGCCGCACCGGTGAGTGCCGCGGCGAGCAGGGTCCCGGTACGGGGCGTGCGGACGGCCACGGTGTACAGGCCGATCTCCGCCGCGACGAACAGCGCCGCGAGCGGGTGCCCGATCAGCGCGGCGCCCCCAGCGGTGACGACCAGGAGGACCAGCACCGGCACGGGCCACCGACGCCGGGCCACGAGGGCGACGCACGCGACCGCGGCGCCGGTGGCGAGCAGCCAGGGTGCTCCGTCGACCGTGGCCCGCGTCGCGGCACCGACCGCAAGGACGATCCCCAGGCCGACGTCCGCGCCGTCGTGGAGCCGGGCGTCGCGCAGCCGGGCGTTGCGCAGACCCGCGCTGCGCCACACGGTTCTGCGCAGACCCGCGCTGCGCGGACCGGCGTGCGACGACCCGGCAGCGGGGGACCCGACGGCGCGGGGAGGGGAGGGCACCATGCGGTCAGGTGTACCAGGAGTCAGGTTCGGGCCGTGCACTCCACGGCCTCGGCGCCGACGCGGGCGCGCAGCGCGCGCTTGTCGACCTTCCCGGCACCGTTGAGCGGGAGCTCGTCGAGCACGACGAGCCGGGTCGGGAGCTTGTACCGGGCAAGTCGCTGGGCGGCGTGCGCACGGAGCGCGTCGAGAGTGAGGTCGGCCCCGTCGACGCACGCGACAGCCGCCAGGATCGTCTCGCCCCACACGGGGTCGGGGACGCCGATGACGGCGACCTCCTGCACGCCGGGGACGTCGGCAAGGGCACGCTCGACCTCGGCCGGGAAGATGTTCTCACCGCCGCTGTTGACCATGTCCTTGAGGCGACCGCACACCGTGTAGTACCCGTCGGCGTCCCGCCGCGCGATGTCGCCGGTCCTCAGCCACCCGGGCTCGGCGAAGGCCTCGGCCGTCTCCTGCGGGTTCCGCCAGTAGCCGATGCAGACGTTCGGGCCGCTGACCCAGATCTCGCCCGGGACGTCGGCGTCCTCGACGTCGGCCCCGGTGCGCGGGTCGACGAGCCGGAGCTGCGTGAACGGGAGCGGTCGACCGGCCGAGCACGGGCGAGACCGGACCTCACCGATCGGGAGGCAGGTCGCCGCGGGTGCCGTCTCGGTCATGCCCCACGACTGCTGCAGGAGGAGCCCGTGCTCGAGGTACGTCTCGACGATCCGCCTCGGTACAGGAGCCCCCGCGATGAGGGCGACGCGGATGCCGGAGAGGTCGGTGCCGGCGAAGTCGCCCGCGCGGGCGACGGCCGCGTACATCGCCGGGACGCCGAACAACGTGGTGACGTGGTGGTCGCGGATGTCGGCCAGCACCTGCGCAGCGTCGAAGCCGCGCCGGATCACCAGGGTCCCGGCGTGCGCGAGGGTGCGCAGCGAGAAGGCGTTGAGGCCGCCGATGTGGAACATCGGGGCGACGGCCAGGTGCACGTCGCCGTTGCGGCAGTCGGTCGCGAGATCCATGTTGGCGGCGCTCCACCACAGGTTCCCGTGGGTGAGGGCGACCCCCTTGGGCAGACCGGAGGATCCGGACGTGTACACGAGCAGGGCGAGGTCCTCCTCGTGGCACCGGACACGGCGCGGGACGGGACCGCCGTGGCGGAGCGCGTGCGACAGCGGGACCCATGGCAACGGCTCCGGCAGGTCCGCGGTCTCCGGGAGATCGGCGTCGAGGGCCTCGGTCAGCGCGAGCGGGTCGGTGTCCCCGAGCAGCCAGCGAGCGACGCGGAGGCCGGTCGCGGCACGTTCGACGGTGACCCGGTGCGCAGGCTCGGCGACGACGGTGTGCGGGTCGCAGTCCGCCAGCACGCCGGCGACCTCCTGAGGGGCGAGTCGGAAGTTGACCGGGACGAAGACCGCTCCGAGATGGCTGCACGCGAGGAGCGTCATGACCAGCGTGGGGCTGTTGCGTCCGACGTAGGCGACCCGGTCACCGGCACCGACCCCGCCGGCGGCAAGGGCAGCGGCCAGCGCTCCGGTGTGCGCGTGCAGGTCAGCGGCCGTCGTGACGGCGCCGTCGTACACGATCGAGCGGGTGCGGGGCGCGCAGCGGGCCACGTGCTCGAGGGCGGCGGCGGCTCCCACGTCGGCCGGGGTCATCGGTGCTCCTGGGGATCGGAGTCGTGCGGGGTGAGCGGGGGCGGACGCGCGAGCGGCCGGTCACGAGCAGACAGTCACGAGCAGTGGTTGCGCCGCCGGTGCGCGGTGGTGGGTCCGGCACCGGCGGCGCGTCTGGTACCGACGTCGTCAGGAGACGGCGACGGACTCTCGGGCGGGCGCGACGAGCGCGTCCTGGTGTGCCTTCTGGACCCGGGTGAACACCGCTGTCAGGAGGGCACCGACGACGGCCAGGGCGATCGCGATCTCGAACGCGATCGTGAAGTCGCCGTTGTGCGCCCTGCCCATGTCGGCAGCGAGCTTCGGGGCGAAGTACGCCGCGACCGAGTACGCCGTGAACATGATCCCGTAGTTGATGCCCTGGAACCTGGGACCGAAGTTCTTCATCGTGAGCGCGGGGAACACGCCCATGACTCCGCCGAAGCACAGGCCGAGGCCGATGATGCCGACCGCGAACCCGACCGTGGAGGAGACCGTGACGAGCACGAGCATCGAGGCCGCGACGACGCCGAAGATCAGCAGGAGCGCGTTCGTGTAGCCGATCCGGTCGGAGACCGCACCCCAGGCCACACGACCCAGAGCGTTGCAGGCCGAGTAGATGCTGACGTACACCGCCGCGGTCGCGGCCGAGAGCGCGAACATCCCCTTGCCGATCCCCGAGGCGTTGGCGGCGATCATCAGACCGGAGAACGCCCCGACGCCCATCATCAGGAAGATCATGTAGAAGACGGGGGTCTTGAGCATCGCGGTCCAGTCGAGGTTGACCGCGCGTCCGTCGGAGGCGGGGCGGACCCAGCCCTCGGGCGCGTAGCCGACCGGGGCCTGACGGATGAAGAGCGAGCCCAGGACGACGACCACCGCGTACACGGACCCCATCGCCACGAAGGCGGTCGTCACGCTGTAGTTGCTGATCAGCGCGTTGGCGACCGGGGCGGCGATCACGGTCGCCGCACCCATGCCGCCGGTGATGATGCCGGCGGCCTGACCACGACGGTCCGGGAAGAGCTTGAGGGTGTTGTTCAGGCAGGCCGAGTACGCGAAGCCCTGGCCGAGGCCCGCAAGCAGGCCGTAGGACAGGTACAGCGCGGTGGTCGTGGTGGCCAGACCGGTGAGGATGAAGCCGGCGGCGAACATGAGGCCGCCGACCAGCACGAGGAGACGCGAGCCGCCGCGGTCGATGATGAAGCCGCCGAGGATCATCGGGATCGGGCCGACGGCGCCGTTGATCGTGAACGCCAGCATGACCTGGGGCGTCGACCAGTGGTGCGCGGCACCGAGCGGCCCGGCGAACACCGAGAACGCGTAGATGGCTCCGGTGCACATCAGGATCGCGACGGATCCCCAGAGCACCGACCACCGGTTGATGGTGGGGGACGAGGTGGGCATGGGTCAGGCCTTTCCGGTGGGCGACGGCACCGATGCCGGCGCGGAGGTGATCTGTGCGGCGAGCTCGCCCCAGGTCTCGCGGAAGATGCCCGCGGGCATCAGGGCGAGCTCCGGGGAGATCTGGGGGGTGAAGTCCATGTGCGCCAGGACGTCGGTCTCGAGGTCCACGCCCGGCGCGATCTCGATGAGGGTCATCGCGCCGTCGATCAGCTGGAACACCGCGCGTTCGGTCACGTAGAGCACGCGCTGGTCGGTGCCGGCGGCGTACTGGCCGCTGAAGGTGATCTGCTCGACGTGGTCGAGGAACTTCCGGGCCCGGCCCTCGGTGCGGATCGCGAGCGCGCCGTCGACGACCTCGACCTCGAGCCCGCCCGCGGTGAACGTCCCGGCGAACAGCAGGGTCTTGGCGGCCTGCGAGATGTTGATGAACCCGCCGCAGCCGGCCACCCGGCTGCCGAACTTCGAGACGTTGACGTTGCCGTGCTGGTCGGTCTGCGCCAGTCCGAGGACGCACAGGTCGAGGCCGCCGCCGTCGTAGAAGTCGAACTGCGCGTGCATGTCGACCAAGGCCTCGGGGTTGTAGGCGTGGCCGAAGTCCTTGAGGCCCGCCGGGACGCCGCCGATCGCACCGGCCTCGGTCGTCATGACCACCGAGGCGCTTGCGCCCTCCTCGGCGACGACGGTCCCGACGTCCGCAGGGATCCCGACGCCGAGGTTGAGGACAGCACCCTCGGTCAGCTCCATCGCGCAGCGGCGCGCGATGATCTTGCGCTCGCTGAGCGGGATCGGCACGACGCCCGACAGCGGTGTGCGGACCTGTCCGGAGTACGAGGGGTTGTAGTGGGTGTTCTCGGTCTGGAAGTGGTTCTCCGGCTCCGAGACGACGATGTAGTCCACCAGGACGCCGGGGACCTTGATGTCGTTGGGGTCGAGCGACCCGACCTGGGCGAGCGACTCGACCTGGGCGATGACGATGCCGCCGGAGTTGTGCGCGGCCTGGGCGATCGGCAGGACCTCCATCTTGAGGCCCTCCTTGGTGAGGGTGAGGTTGCCGTTCTCGTCGGCCACCGTGCCGCGGATCAGCCCGACGTTGATCGGGAAGGACGGGTAGAAGAGCCACTCCTCGCCGGCCAGCTCGATGACGTGCACGACGTCCTCGACCGAGCGGGGGGACATCCGTGCACCTTCGACGCGGGGGTCGACGAACGTGCCGAGCCCGACCTTGGTGATGATCCCGGGGCGCTTCGCCGCGATCTCGCGGTAGAGCTGGGTGATCACGCCCTGGGGCAGGTTGTACGCCTCGCACCCGTCGGCCTCGATCAGCTTCGCGAGGGCGGGCGAGGCGATCGCGATGCCGCCGATCCATCGCTTGAGCAGGCCCTCGTGGCCCCAGTGGCTCATGCCCTTGGTGCGGCGGTCACCGACGGCGCTCGCATGGATCGCGGTGAGGTTCAGCGGTGCGCCGGTCTCGACGAACCTCTTCTCGACCGCGGCGATCACCTCTTCGTTGACGCAGGCGAGACCGAAGCCGCTGAGAGCGACCGTGTCCCCGTCATGGATGAGCTCGGCGGCCTGGGCCGCGGTGATCACGTGTGCCACTCTCGGTGCTCCTTCGTGGAGGGTCGTGCAGGGGTCGAACGTCCGGATGGGCGGTGGGCGTCGGCGAGCCTCGCCGCACCTGCTCGCGGCACAGCGTTCGGGAGTTCGTCCGTGGCGTCACGGGCCGAACGTCCCGGTCTGGGCGGTCGATTTCTGATTCCGGACGGAATGCGTCGGTAATTAGGACGATCGTCCTGCGAACGACCCCGTGGGCGGCCCCCACGATGAGGTCACGGCGCCGTCCACGGTGGCCCGGAGCGCAGCAGGACGGCGCACACCTCGACAGCGAAAGGCGCACGACCATGGACTTCGGCCTGACCGACGAACAAGAGCTCCTGCTCGAGAGCCTCGGCGACCTGCTCGAGCGCGAGTGCCCCGAGTCGTACATCGCGGATCTCGACCTGAACCACCAGCAGCCCACGTCGTTCCGCAAGGCGATGAACGATGCCGGGTTCGGGTCTCTCGGGTTCCCCGAGGAGTACGGCGGGACGCCCTGCGACGCGGTCACGCTCGTGCTGCTCGCCGAGCGCGTCGCGCGACAGGGCCTCAACAACGGTTACGGCCTCGAGCTCCTCCAGGCCACCGACATCCTCGAGTTCGGCAACGAGGACCAGAAGCGCGAGATCCTCGGCTACCTCGCCGCGGGTGAGGTGCCGTTCGCGCTCGGCTTCACCGAGCCGGGTGCCGGCTCCGACAACTCGGCGATGGCGACGACGGCCGTCCACCACGACGGCATGGTGACCTTCAACGGGACGAAGACGCTCATCACGAGCGCCCTCGCGTCGAAGAACCTGCTCGTCATGGCCAAGGACCCCGCGGTGGAGAACCCGCGCGAGGCGATCTCGATGTACCTGGTGCCGATGGACTTGCCCGGGCTGACGACCAACCGCCTGGACAAGATCGTCTGGCACATCAGCGACTCGTGCGAGATCTTCATGGACGACGTCACGCTGCCCGAGAGCTGCCTCGTCGGGGTCAAGGGCGCGGGCTTCAAGCAGCTCATGCGCAACTTCGAGCTCGAGCGCCTCGTGATCGCCGCCAACTGCCTGGGCCAGGCGCAGTGCGCGTTCGACGACGCCGCGTCCTACGCGGCGCAGCGGGTCCAGTTCGGCAAGCCGATCGGGTCCTTCCAGCTCATCCAGCTGAAGCTCACCGACATGGCCATCAAGCTCGAGAACATGCGGAACTTCGTGTACCGCACCGCGTGGATGGTCGACCAGGGACTGCCCCTCAAGAGCCAGGGCGCACTGTGCAAGCGGTACTGCGCGATGGCGGCCTTCGAGGTCGCGGACGAGGCGATGCAGATCTTCGGCGGGGTCGGCGTCACGGTCGGCACCCGCGTCTCGCGCCTGTGGCGTGACCTGCGCGGACACCGGTTCGGCGGCGGCACCGACGAGATCATGGTGCACATCGCCGGCCGCCAGATCGTCAAGGACCACAGCTGAGGCCTCGGCATCGGCACGGTGAAGGAGAGACACCCATGAAGATCGTCGTCGCCTACAAGTGGGCAGCGAACCCCCAGGACGCCGAGGTCGGCCCCGACGGCACCGTCGACTGGAACCGCGCGAAGGGCGCGGTCAGCGAGTACGACCCGGTCGCCTTCGAGCTCGCCCGCACGCTCGCGGACACCTGCGGGGGCGAGGTGGTCGGGCTGACCGTCGGCGCGGCCGCCATCGACTCGCCGCTCGCTCGCAAGGCCGCGCTGTCGCGTGGTCTCGACTCCCTCGTGATGGTCGCCGACGACGCGCTCAGCGGCGCGGACGGCACCACGCTCGCGGCCGTCCTCGCCGGGGCGGTGCGTGCGATCGACGGTGTCGACGTCGTCCTCGCGGGCGAGTCCTCGGTCGACGTCGGCGACCGTCAGGTCGCGATGACCCTGGCGGCGCAGCTCGGCTGGCCCGGCCTGAACTCGGTCCGCACCGTGACGGCCGACGGTGCTTCCGTCGTCGTCGAGCGGGAGGTCGCCGGCGGCGTCGAGACCGTTGCCGTCGAGGGGCCGGTCGTCCTCGCGGCGACCGCCGACGCCGCGCTGCCGCGGGTCCCCGGCATGAAGGAGATCCTCGGGGCCGCGAAGAAGCCCACGCAGCTGCTCGACCTCGCGGCGCTCGACGTCGCAGCACCGGCCGTCACGCTCGCGCCGGTGTCCACCGCACGGCCGGACACCGGCAACCGGCAGCGCGTCATGCTCGACGCCTCCGACCTGCCGGCCGCCGCCGCCCAGCTCACCGCAGCCCTGCGCCAGTCCGGCGTCCTGTAGACGAAGAAGAGGTATCCCGACATGAACGTCTCCTCCCAGGCATGGGTCGTCGTCGCAGACGACGCGAGCATCGGTGGGCTCCTCGAGGCCGCACGTCCGCTCGGCACGTCGCTGGTCGCTCTGGTCGCCGGTCGGCGCACCGTCGCCGACGCGGTCGCGGTCGCTGGCGTGGACCGCGTCGTGTGGCTCGGCGAGCCCGGTGACGGCACCCCGGTCGAGGCCTACGGTCCTGCGGTCGGACGCGTCGTCGCCGAGGCATCGCCGCGCGTCGTCGTCGGACCGGCCACCGACGCCGGTCGGGTGCTGCTCGGTGCCGTCGCGGCGGCGACCGGGTCCGTCGTGCTCGCCGGCGTGGCGGAGCTGTCGCTCGACGGCGACCAGGTGGTCGTCGAGCGGGCCGTCAACGGTGGCATCGCGCTGCGCCGGGACCGCGTGGTCGCCGGGCCGGCCGTCGTCGCGCTCGCGCCGGGGAGTGCGGTCTCCGGTGCCGTGCCCGTCGCGGTCGAGGAGGTGGACCCGGGTGCGCTGCTGCCGTTGCGGGTCACCGCCCGGCGCGTCGCCGAGCACGCCGGAGTCGACCTCGGCTCGGCGAAGACCGTCGTCGGTGTCGGTCGTGGTCTGAAGGCGCGCGAGGACCTCGCGCTCATCGAGGACCTCGCCGCGGCGGCCGGAGGCGAGCTCGCGTGCTCGCGCCCGCTCGCCGAGGGGGTCGACTGGGTCGCCAAGGAGCGCTACCTGGGGATCTCGGGCCAGACGATCAGCCCCGACCTGTACGTCGCGGTCGGCATCTCCGGGCAGATCCAGCACATGGTCGGAGTCCGCGAGGCCAAGACCATCGTCGCGGTGAACGCGGACGCGAACGCCCCGGTGTTCCGCGAGTGCGACTTCGGGATCGTCGGCGACCTCTACACGGTCGTGCCGCTGCTCGCCGACGCGTTCCGGGCGGCGCGATCATGACCGACGCCGTCGAGCCCGACTTCGACGTCATCGTCGTGGGCGCCGGGCCGGCCGGCTCGGTCACCGCGTACCGGCTCGCCCAGCAGGGGCTGTCGGTCGTCCTGATCGAGCGGGGCGAGGCGCCCGGGGCCAAGAACCTGAGCGGCGGCGTGCTCTACGGACGGGTGCTGGACCAGGTGTTCCCCGGGTTCGCCGACGAGGCGCCGGTCGAGCGGCGCATCACGCGGCACGTCACGACGTTCCTCACGGCCGACTCCGCGGTCAGCCTCGACTACAGCTCGCAGCGGCTCGCGGAACCGGTCAACGCGGTCACCGTGCTGCGCGCCCGGTTCGACCCGTGGCTCGCGTCCAAGGCCGAGGAGGCAGGCGTCTTCCTCATGGCGGGCGTGCGCGTCGACGCGCTGCTGACCGAACAGGGACCCGACGGTGCGCCGCGCGTCGTGGGGGTGCGCGCCGGTGACGACGAGCTCCGCGCCCGCGTGGTCGTCGCCGCCGACGGCGTGAACTCGTTCCTCGCCCGCGACCTCGGCCTGCGCCGGACCGAGCCGACGAACCACCTGGCCGTCGGGGTCAAGACGGTCCTCAGGCTCCCGCGCACCGCGATCGAGGACCGGTTCGGGCTCACGGGCGACCAGGGCGCGGCGCACGCCGTGGTCGGGGACTGCACGCTGGGCATCGGCGGTGGCGGGTTCCTGTACACGAACGCCGAGTCGCTGTCCCTGGGCGTCGTGCTCCGCCTCGACGACCTCGTCCGCTCCGGGCACACCGCGATCGAGGTGTTCGAGCACTTCCTCGAGCACCCGGGGCTCGCGCCGTATGTACGCGACGCCGAGGTGCTCGAGTACGGCTCGCACCTCGTCGCCGAGGGCGGCGCGGACATGGTCGGGACGGTCGCGACGCATGGGCTGGTCGTGGTCGGTGAGGCCGCGGGGCTCACGATCAACAGCGGCCTGACGGTCCGGGGGATGGATCTCGCGATCGGGTCCGCGATCGCTGCGGCCGACGCGATCGTGGAGGCCGTCGCGGCGGGAGACGTCACGGCGACGGGACTCGCCGGCTACCGGCGGCGCCTGGAGGAGAGCTTCGTGCTCCAGGACATGGCGACCTATGCGCGGGCGCCGAAGTTCCTGGAGCGGACCGGCATGTACGGCGCGTACGGCGAGCTCGCCGCGGACGTGTTCCACGGGGTGTTCGGGCTCGACACGACGCCGCGCCGACACCTGCTGGCGGTCGCCCGCCAGGCGTTGAAGAGGTCACCGGTCACGGTGCGCCAGCTGATGAGCGACGGATGGGCGGGGGTGCGTGCACTGTGAGGACGACGACGGTCTCCGAGAGGCTTGCGGCGAACAGGTTCGAGCTCGACGAGGAGGAGTCCCACATCCACGTCGACCAGGAGCTGTGCCGCAGCACGGGCACCGGCAGGGCGATCATCGCGGTGTGCCCGGCCGGCGTGTACAGCGAACGCGACGGCGAGATCCTCGTCGACTACGCCGCGTGCCTCGAGTGCGGCACGTGCCGCGCGGTCGCGGCGCCGGGCGCGTTGACCTGGCACTACCCGCGCGGCGGGTTCGGGGTCACGTTCCGCGAGGGCTGACCGGGCTCGCCGCCCGCAGCTGGTTGTCGACCATGGTCTCGATGTAGTCGGGCAGGTTGCGGCGCACCCGGTCGACCAGGTGCGGTGGCGTGACCAGGATGTGCATGAAGATCGCCCCCTCGACGGCGTCGAGGATCAGCACCGGTGAGGCGTCCGCAGCCAGGTCCCCTGCACGGATGGCGGCGGCGACCCGGTGGCGCTCCTCGAGCACGAACTCGGTGATCGCCTCGCGGCGGATCTCGGCGAACACGTCGGGATGCGCGCGCGCCTCGACGTACAGGCGCAGCATCGCCAGGCCGTGCGGACCGAGGTACAGGTTCGCGCGTCGCGTCGCGTGCGCGACCAGGTACTCGCGCAGCGTCTGCTCGGCGGGCTCGGCGGGCTCGGCAGGCGTGCCGTCGGTGTCCTCGTCCGGCGCGGCCTCGTCCACCTCGGGCTCCTGCTGCGAGTGGCGCAGCGCCGCCGCGAGAAGGGTCTCCTTGTCCTTCCACCGCAGGTAGATCGAGGACTTGCCGACCCTCGCGCGCGACGAGACCTCCTCGATGGTGAGGCCGGTCCACCCCTTCTCGCCGAAGACCGCGAGCGTCGCCTCGAGAGCGCGCTCCTCGAGGTCGGGGTCGCGCGGGCGTCCCGGTCCCCGCCGGACCTCCGGCGGCTCGTCGAGGTCGGGTGCGGTACCGGTCACCTCGCCACCCTAACGGCGGGCGGCGCGTGCACCCGTGCCCGGCACCACGGTGCGTGTCAGGTGCGTGTCAGGTGCGTGTCAGGTGCGTGTCTGGTGCGTGTCTGGTGGCGCCGTCACCTGCGGTGGGACACATCGCGTCAGCACGACCAAGGTCCCTGGCGCTCCCGGGCGGACGCGGCCACGGTGAGAGGTACTCGACGGGGGAGGCGTCCAATGGCGGGCGAAGCTCGGTTGATCGATCTCGACGGACTGCAGGGACTCATCGACGCCCTGAGTGCGCGCGGGTACACCATCATCGGTCCCACCGTTCGTGACGGGGCCATCGTCAACGCGCCGGTGCACGGCGTCGACGACCTGCCGCGAGGGTGGGGTGACGAGCAGGACGCGGCGCACTACCGGCTCCGACGACGCGACGACGACGCGGTGTTCGGGTTCGCGGCCGGAGCGCAGTCTGCGAAGCCGGTCGTGTTCCCGGCCCACGAGCTGATCTGGCGCGGGCGACGCACCGGCACCGAGTTCACGGTCAACGAGCGGGAGGTGGACGGGCCGCTCGCCGGACCGGCGCCGCCGTACGCGCTCCTCGGCGTGAAGTCGTGCGACCTGCACGCGCTCGCGATCCACGACACCGTGCTGCTCGGCCGCGCCTACACGGACACGCGCTACGCCGAGCGTCGCGCCGAGTCGTTCATCGTCGCGGTGACCTGCACGGACCCGGCCGGGACGTGCTTCTGCGCGTCGATGGGCACCGGGCCCCGTCCGGACTCGGGGTTCGACCTGGCCCTCACGGAGCTGCTGGACGACGGCCCGCACCGGTTCCTGGTCGAGATCGGCACGCCGCGCGGGGCCGAGGTGCTCGCGGACGTCGTGGCGCCACCGGCACCCGAGTCGGACGTCGTCGAGGCGGACGCGGTGGCCGTCGAGGCCGCGGGCCGGATGGGCCGCACGCTCGACACCGTCGGTCTGAAGGACGTGCTGTACGCCAACGCGGAGAGCCCGCGCTGGGACGACGTCGCCTCGGGGTGCCTGGCCTGCACCAACTGCACGCTGGTCTGCCCGACGTGCTTCTGCACCTCGGTCGAGGACGTCGCCGACCTCACCGGCGACGTCGCCGAGCGGCGGCGCGTGTGGGACTCGTGCTTCAACGAGGACTTCTCGTACATCCACGGCGGCAGCATCCGGTCCGAGACCCGCTCGCGCTACCGCCAGTGGATCACGCACAAGCTCGCCGCCTGGGAGGACCAGTTCGGCACCTCCGGGTGCGTCGGCTGCGGTCGGTGCATCACCTGGTGCCCGGCGGCGATCGACATCACGGCGGAGGCAGCGGCACTGCGCTGGACCCCGCAACCCGCTGCCGCCGGCAGCTGAGTCCCGACGACGGACCGGAGTGGCAGATGACCAGTCTCATCGACAACCAGCACCCGGGTCGCACCGGGGCGACCGACGACGCGCACCTGGACCCGATGGTGCCGCGACCGCACCGGATCTCCCGGACGCGGCAGGACACCCGCGACACGTTCACCCTCGAGCTGGAACCCATCGACGGGCCGCTGCTGCGGTACCAGGCGGGCCAGTTCACGATGCTCGACGCGTTCGGGGTCGGCGAGGTGCCGATCTCGATCAGCGGTGACCCGACCGCACCCGGGCCGCTCGAGCACACGATCCGCGACGTCGGCGTCGTGACGCATGCGCTCATCACCGCACCGGCCGGTGCGGTGGTCGGCGTCCGCGGACCGTTCGGCACGTCGTGGGACGTGACGGCGGGGGAGGGCAAGGACGTCGTCTTCGTCGCCGGCGGGATCGGGCTCGCGCCGCTGCGACCGGCCCTGCTGGAGCTGATCGCCCACCGTGACCGCTACAACCGGGTCGTGCTCCTCTACGGTGCGCGCACCCCCGAGGACATCCTGTTCGGTGACGAGCTGCGGACCTGGGCGAAGGACCACGGCGTGGTCGTCGAGGTCACGGTCGACAACGGCCAGCACGCGTGGCGCGGCCGCGTCGGGCTGGTCACGGCGCTCGTGCCTCGCGCGGGGTTCGACCCGCGCAACACCCTCGCGCTGGTCTGCGGCCCGGAGACGATGATGCGGTACGTCGCCTCGGCGCTCACCGACCGCGGCGTCCCCGAGCACCAGGTCCGGCTCTCGATGGAACGCAACATGAAGTGCGGGGTCGGGCTGTGCGGCCACTGTCAGCTCCGCGAGCTGTTCGTGTGCGTCGACGGACCCGTCCTTCCCTACAGCCGGCTCGCTCCGTTGTTGTCCTCCCGGGAGCTGTGAGATGAGTACACCGACGACCCAGACCGCCCTGCCCACCCTGGCCGTGTGGAAGTTCGCGTCGTGCGACGGGTGCCAGCTGACCCTGCTCAACTGCGAGGACGAGCTGATGGCGCTCGCGGGACAGGTCAACATCGCCTACTTCCCGGAGGCCACCCGGGCCGTGATCGAGGGCCCGTACGACGTCTCCCTCGTCGAGGGCTCCGTCACGTCACCCGAGGAGATCGAGCGCATCGGCCACATCCGCGAGATCTCGAAGACGCTCGTGACGATCGGGGCGTGCGCGACGAGCGGCGGCATCCAGGCGCTGCGGAACTTCGGTGACGTCGCCGAGTTCCGGTCGATCGTGTACGCGCACCCGGAGTACCTGTCGACGTTGTCGCGCTCGACACCGATCTCGGCGCACGTGAGCGTCGACTTCGAGCTGCGGGGGTGCCCGATCGACAAGCACCAGCTCCTCGAGGTCCTGGCGGCCTACATCCAGCGCCGACGGCCGCGGATCCCCACCTCCAGCGTGTGCGTCGAGTGCAAGCGTCGGGGTGCGGTCTGTGTCGCGGTCGCGCACGGGACCCCGTGCCTCGGCCCGGTCACCCAGGCGGGGTGCGGCGCGATCTGCCCGGCGTTCTCGCGGGGCTGCTACGGGTGCTTCGGACCGCAGGACACCCCGAACACGTCGTCGCTCGCCGACCGGCTCCTGGCGCTCGGCATGGCGGAGGACCAGGTCATGCGCATCTACCGGACGTTCAACGCCGCATCCGAACCGTTCCGACGCGAGAGCGAGCGCCACGAACCGGCGCTCCAGGAGGAGGTGCGCTCATGAGCCACAAGCTGACCGACGGCGGCCAGGTCCTGCATGTCGGGACCCTCGCCCGGGTCGAGGGCGAAGGCGCGATGCACATCGAGATCGAGGACGGCAAGGTCACCGAGGTGCAGCTGCGCATCTTCGAGCCGCCGCGCTTCTACGAGGCGTTCCTGCGCGGGCGCGCGTGGACCGAGCCGCCGGACATCACCGCACGGATCTGCGGGATCTGCCCCGTCGCGTACCAGTTCAGCTCGTGCATGGCCATCGAGGACGCCTGCGGCGTGACGGTGCCGGAGACCATCCAGGCGATGCGCCGGCTGCTGTACTGCGGCGAGTGGATCGAGAGCCACGCGCTGCACATCTACCTGCTGCACGCGCCGGACTTCCTGGGCTACCCGGGCGCGATCGAGATGGCCAAGGACCACGGTGCGGCGGTCGAACGGGGGCTGCGGCTCAAGAAGGCCGGCAACGACCTCATGACCGTCGTCGGCGGCCGCTCGGTGCACCCGGTGAACGTCCGGCTCGGCGGCTTCTACCGGATGCCGAGCGTCGCCGAGCTCAAGGCGTTGCGGCCGGTGCTCGCCCGCGGGCTCGAGGACGCCCTGGCGACCGTGCGGCTGGTGTCGACGTTCGACTTCCCCGACATGGAGCAGCCGTACACGTACCTCTCGCTGCGGCCCGAGCACGGGTACCCGATCGACACCGGGAGCGTCGTGACGTCGTCCGGCGCCGCGTTCGACGTCCGGGACTTCCCGTCGCACATCACCGAGTTCCACGTCGCGCACTCGAACGCGCTGCACGCGAGCCTCGACGGCGAGGACCTGCCGTACGTGGTCGGTCCGCTCGCGCGGTACACGCTCAACCACGACCGGTTGTCGCCGCTCGCCCAGGCTGCGGCACGCGAGGCGGGCCTCGGCACGACCTGCCGCAACCCGTTCCGGTCGATCATCGTGCGGGCGGTCGAGCTCGTCGAGGTGTTCGTCGAGGCGCTGCGGATCATCGACGCGTGGCACGACGGCGTCGCACCGTCCGTGCCGGTGCCCGCTCGTGCCGGTGAGGGCTTCGGGGCCACCGAGGCGCCGCGCGGTGTGCTGTTCCACCGGTACCGGCTCGCCGAGGACGGGACGATCCTCGACGCGCAGATCGTCCCGCCGACCTCGCAGAACCAGCCGAGCATCGAGGCCGACCTGCGCACGCTCACCGAGAGCTGGGTGCAGCTCTCCGACCACGACCTCTCGCACCGGTGCGAGGAGGCCATCCGCAACTACGACCCGTGCATCTCGTGCGCGACGCACTTCCTCGACCTGACGGTGGAGCGCTCGTGACCGGGACCCGGCTCGTGATCGGCCTCGGCAGCCCCGACCGCGGGGACGACGCCGTCGGCCCGGTCGTCGCGCGCCGGGTCGCCCGCCTGGGGCTCGAGGACGTCGCCGTCCTCGAGCACGAGGACCCGACCGGGCTGATCGACCTGTGGGCGGACGCCGACGTCGCCGTGGTCGTCGACGCGGTGTGCTCGGGCGGCGAGCCCGGCGAGCTCCTGGTGATCGAGACCGGAGCCGGTGCCGAGCCGCTCGCCGACCAGGCCTGGGCGCGGACCGGTCGGGGTGGCACGCACGCGTTCGGTCTCGCGGCTGCGGTCGAGCTCGGCCGGGCGCTCGGCCGGCTTCCGGCCCGGCTCGTCCTGGTCGGGGTCGAGGCCTCGGCCTTCGAGCACGGAGCACCGCTCTCACCCGCCGTCCACCGTGTGCTGGACGCGGCCGTGGGCGCGGTGGTCGGTGCGGTCGCCGGCCCGTTCGAGACGGCAGAGGAGTCGGAGGTGACGGTCGATGTGCCTGGGTGAGATCGCGCAGCTCGTGACGGTCGGGCCCGGTCGCGAGGCCGTCGCCCGGGGGACCACCCGGGTGCTGGAGCTCTCGCTGATCGCGCTCGACGAACCCGTGCGCCCCGGGGACTGGGTCGTCGTCCACTCCGGTTTCGCCCTGTCCCGGCTCGACCCCGAGGAGGCCCGCGAGGCCCTCGAGCTGCGCGACGCGTCGTCGAGCGTCGCCGCTGACCCACCGATGAAGGGATCCGCATGACCAGCAACCGCCGCACAGGACTCCTCCTGGCGCTCAGCACCGCCGTGATCAGCGGTTTCGCGGTGTTCCTCAACAGCTACGGCGTGCGGGCCTTCGGCAACGCCTCCGTGTACACCACCGCCAAGAACGTCGTCGCGGCCGTCGTGCTGCTCACGGTCGTCGGCCTCGGCAGCCGCGCCGGTGCCCGGTTGACCCGACCCGAAGGTGCACGGCAGTGGCTCACGCTCGGACTGATCGGCGTGATCGGCGGCAGCGTGCCCTTCCTGCTCTTCTTCGAGGGGCTGGCCCGTGCGTCGTCCGGGCAGTCGGCGTTCATCCACAAGACCCTCGTGGTCTGGGTCGCCGCCCTCGCGGTCCCGCTGCTCGGGGAGCGGCTCTCGGCGGCGCACGTGGCCGCGATCGTGCTCCTCGTGGTGGGCCAGGTCGGCCTCGTCGGTGGCGTCACGACGGCTCTGGGCTCGGGAGAGCTCATGATCCTCGGTGCCACGCTGATGTGGGCCGTCGAGGTCGTGATCGCCAAGCGGCTGCTGCGCGGGGTCTCGTCCTGGACGGTCGGGGTCGCCCGGATGTCGGTCGGGTCGGTGGTCCTGCTGGCCTGGGCCGCGCTCCGCGGGCAGGCCGGTGCCCTCGTGTCGATGACCGGGACGCAGTGGGCGTGGGTGCTGCTGACCGGGGTGATCCTCGCCGCGTACGTCGGGACATGGTTCTCGGCGCTGGCCCGTGCGCAGGCGGTCGACGTCACCGCCGTGCTCGTGCTCGGGGCGATCGTGACGGCTGTTCTCGGCGCGACGGTCAAGGGAGCAGCGCTCGGGCCGCAGCTGGGGTGGCTGACCCTGCTGGTGGCCGGCGGGGCGGTGCTCTCGTGGCACGTGTGGCGGTCGCGCGACCTCGTCACGGGCGCCACGTCGGCGTAGGTGTCGTGCCGTGCGAACGGATCCGGCGGTCGGTGGGGCCCTGCTGTTCGCCCGGTACGCGTACCCGCCCAACGCCCTGGGGTACTGCGGGCCGGACGCCCCGCAGCAGCTGCTCGAGCAGGCCAGCGCCGGCCGGGACGACGGCGACCTGCGTCGGCTGGCGCGCGGGTTCGAGGGTGCGTGGCCGTATCTCGAGCTGATCGCCGAGGCGAACGGGATCGGTGACCCGCTCGACGCGCGCGTCGTCGAGGCGTACTGGGTGGGCAACGCCCTGCTCGACCGGGTGCCGATGGGCATGACGGGCCGGTCGCTCGACGAGCGGTTCCGTCGACGTGCCGGGGCGTCGTGGTCGCGGCTGGCGGCGGAGGTCCCCGACGCCCAGCCGCACCACAGCTTCCACGTGTTCGGCGTCTACCCGTGGCTCGGGCTGCTGCGCGAGGGGCGCCACGACGAGCCGCTGCGCGTGCTCGACCGGTGCCGGGTGCGATGGGGGAAGGTCGTCGAGGTCATGGACGACCACGCGCTCGTGCTGTCACGGCCGCTCGAGTGGGACGGTCGGGTGCTCCGCGAGGGCGCACCGAGGGTGGAGCAGGTGGTCACCGCGGCGGGCGGGCTCGGGCTCGCCGGGAATCTGCGGCCAGGGTCGTGGTGTTCGATGCACTGGGACTGGGTGTGCGAGCGCTTGGACGCCCGACGGGTCGCGGAGCTGCGGAGCCGGTCGGCCCGTCAGCTCGCCGCCGTCAACGCGCAGGCGTACCCGGCGCCCGCGAGCGTGCTGTCATGACGAGAACGAGGAGGACCACGCGGTGGCGAGTACCGGCACAGGGACACTGGTCGGTCGGGGCGCGGGTGTCGCCCGGCTGGTGCCCCTGTACGGCGTCGTCCTCGTGCTGCACGTCGTCGGGTTCGGACTCTTCTTCCACTACGGCGGGCGCCTGCAGCTCGGCTCGTCGGCCGGGACCACGGCCATCTACGCCGGTGCGGGACTGACCGCGTACCTGCTCGGGGTCCGGCACGCGTTCGACGCGGACCACGTCGCGGCCATCGACGACACGACCCGCTACCTCATGCAGAAGGGCCGTCACTCCCACGGGGTCGGTCTCGCGTTCTCCCTCGGGCACTCGACCGTCGTGCTCGCGCTGTCCCTCGTCGTGGCGTTCGCGGCCCAGGCCGCGGTCCGCATCCAGGCGGGCTTCGCCGACCTCGGCGGGGTGATCGGCGTCGTGGTGTCGGCGACGTTCCTGTACGTGCTCGCGGCGCTCAACGGGGCCGTGCTGGTCGGGCTCGTGCGCACCTGGCGGTCCGCGCGCGCCGGAGCCCACGACGAGGCCGAGCTCGCCGAGCTGCTCGCGCGTCGCGGGCTGCTCAACCGGCTCTTCCGCGGTCGCTACGACCGCATGATCGCGCACCCGTGGCAGGTGTATGCCGTCGGTCTGCTGTTCGGGCTCGGCTTCGACACCGCGACGCAGATCGGCGCGATCGGGCTCGCCGCCGGGTCGGCCGCCGGTGGAGGGCTCTCGCCGTGGGCGATCCTGGCCCTGCCGCTGATGTTCGCCGCGGGCATGACCCTGTGGGACACGACGGACGGGATCGTGATGACCCGCGCGTACGGGTGGGCGACGGAGAACCCGTTGCGTCGCATCTTCTACAACATCACCCTGACGGGGCTCTCGGTGCTGCTCGCCGGGGTGATCGCGACGGTCGAGATCGTCCAGATGGTCGCCGACAGGATCGGTTGGGGCGACCGGGAGCCGTGGGCGGCGCTGGGGTCGCTGGACATGAACCGGATCGGGTTGGTCACCGTCGGCGTGTTCGTGCTGACGTGGCTCGGCTCGGTCGTGGTGTGGCGGAGCCGGTTCGCGGAGCCTGCCCGCTCCTGACCGGTCAGAACCGGTCAGAACCTGCCCCGACCGGTCCCGGCCGGTTCGTCTGGGCCCTCGTGCCCGTCGCGGCGCTGCTGACCTGCGGCTCCGTTCCGGTTCAGGACGCAGCGCGAGATGCGTGGCTGCTCAAGGCATGCGGTGTCGGCGCCGATACGTCCACGGTGGAGAGAGCGTGACGACGCCGTGGCGTACGTACCTGATCGCGTCCGTGGCAGCGGCGACCCTGGTCGCCGTCGCCCTGGACGGGGTCTGGCGTGCCGTCGCGGTGATCGTGCTCGTCGCAGGGTCGGCCGCCGCGACGGTGGTCGGGGTGCGGGTCAACAAGCCCCCGGTGCCGGCGGCGTGGTACCTGCTGGCCGCCGGGCTCAGCCTGAGCGCCACCGGTCAGCTGGTCCTCGCGGCCTCGTCGCGCGGAACCGACACGTACCCGTCGATCGGTGACGTCTTCTTCCTCTCGGCCTATCCGCTGCTCTTCGCGGCACTCTTCCTGGCGGTCTCCGGTGGCCGGTGGCGGCCCCGGATCGATGCCGTCCTCGACGCCCTGATCGTCGGCACCGCGGCCTCGATGGTGCTGTGGGTGTTCGTGATCGACCCGACCTGGACCGTGCCCCACGGGACGATGGCCGCGCGACTCGTCAGCACCGCCTACCCCGTCGGGGACCTCGTGCTCGTCCTCCAGCTGCTCCGGGTGAGCCGGGCGGTGCGGGTGCGCAACGCGGCCACCCGGCTGCTGATCGCGGCCGGCGCGATGTTCCTGGTCGCCGACCTCGCCGTGCCTGCTGCGCCGTACCTCATGGAGATCGCCGCGCGGGAGCAGCTGCTCGACGGGGTGTGGATCGTCGGTCACGCGCTGCTGGCCGCCGCAGCACTGCACCCGTCGATGGCGAGGATCCGGACGCCTGCTGCCGGCCCGGTGTCCGCGATCCCGTACACGCGGGTCATGGCGGTCGGCGCGGCGATCCTCGTGCTGCCCCTGAGCAGCGCGCTCGCCGACGTGCTCCACCTCAGCCTGCACCTCGAGCGCATCGCACCGTTCCGGGTCACCCTCACGGCGCTCGTGGCCATTCGCGCAGGCGGGCTCCTCAGCACCATGCGGAGCCAGTCCGTCCGCCTCGCGCGGCTGGCGTCGACCGACTTCCTCACCGGGGCCGACAACTCCCACCACTTCGTCGGGCGGCTCACGGACGTGGTCGACGACCTCGACCCCGCGGACGCAGCTCAGCCGGTGGTCCTGTACGTCGGGATCGAGCGGTTCGGCGAGCTCAACGACACCCTCGGGCACCGGACCGGTGACGAGCTCCTCCGCGCGGTCGCGACCCGCCTCGGCGACGCGGTCGCGTCCGGTGGCTGCGTCGCGCGGCTCGGCGGAGACGTCTTCGGCGTGCTGGTCCCGGGAGAGGCGGGCGTCGTCCCGTCGGCGCTCGCGGTCGAGCTGCGTCAGCTCGTCGACCAGTCGTTCCGGGTGTCCGACGTGCTCCTGACGATCGACTGCAGCGTCGGGTTCGTGGTCGTGGGGGAGGACGGGGCGACCGTCGCGGACGTGCTGCGCCGTGCGGACCTCGCACTGACGTTCGCGCGCACGCGTCCCGGTCGGGTGGCGCGGTACGCGTCGTCGATGGAGAGCGAGGGTGCGCTCGCCCCCGTCCTCATGGCCGCGCTCCCACAAGCCCTGGACGACGGCGAGCTGGTGGTGCACTACCAGCCTCAGGTGGAGGCGACGACGGGCCGTGTGATCGGTGTCGAGGCGCTCGTGCGGTGGCAGCACCCGGAGCACGGGCTCCTCGGGCCGGCGGCATTCATCCCCGCCGCGGAGAGCACCGGGCTCATCCGATCGGTCACGCTGTTCGTCCTCGACCGCAGCCTCGACCAGTGCGCCCGGTGGGAGCGCGAGGGTCTCGAGCTGAACGTCTCGGTGAACCTGTCGGTGCGGGACCTCCTCGACACGAACCTGGTGGACGACGTCCGCACCGCGCTCGAGCGGCACGGAGTCGCCGCGGGGCGCCTCGAGCTCGAGGTCACCGAGACGATCGCGATGGTGGACCCGGTGAGCTCGATCGAGGTGCTGTCCGGTCTCGCCGAGCTCGGTGTCCAGCTCTCCGTCGACGACTACGGCACCGGGCACTCGTCCCTCGCCTACCTGCAGCAGCTCCCGGTCGGGCGGCTCAAGATCGACCGGTCGTTCGTCACCGACGTGGTCCGCAACGACGCGAGCGCGGTGATCGTGCGGTCGACCATCGACCTCGCCCGCAACCTGGGCCTCGACGTGATCGCCGAGGGCGTCGAGGACCACGCCACGATGGTGGTCCTCCAGCAGATGGCCTGCTTCGCGCTGCAAGGGTTCGGGCTCGGCAAGCCGGTGCCGGCGGACGACCTCCCTGCCCTCGTGCTGGACATCGCCGCGAGGTGGCCGGCCCTGGACGGACCGGTCGTGCCCGTCCAGCGCGGACCGCACACGCCCGGGAGGCTGCCGATCGAGCTCGGCGGCGAGGTGCGTTCCTGACCGTCGCACCGGCACACGGCCGCTCGCGGCTGGGGTGGGCCGGGCCGACACGGTAGGGTCGGTCGGGCGATGGATCCCGCCGGGGCCTGCTGGCCCGAACCGCCACGACGGCTGATGGTTCCTGTCCCGAAGGACAGGAGAACCATGCCCGCAGGTCGATCTGCGACGTCATCGGCAGCGCCGGTCGGTCGTCGTCGTCCGTCAACGTCCGTCGTCGCCACCGACCACGACGCCACCGTGATCGTGCCGACCGAGCGACAGGAGCAGGTGTGAGCAGGCCGCACCACCTCGAGCCGGCACTCGTCGGGCTCGTCTTCGCCGGCGGCATGGTCGGGACCACCGGGCGCTACCTGCTCGGCCGTGCCCTCCCGTCGGACGGGGGGTGGCCCACGGGCACCTTCACGGCGAACCTCGTCGGCTCGTTCCTCCTCGGAGCCCTGCTCGAGGCGCTCCTCCGTCGGGGGAACGAGAGCCCCGGCGGTCGGCGTCTCCGGCTGGCGCTGGGTACCGGCCTGCTCGGCGGGTTCACGACGTTCAGCAGCCTGGCCCTCGACATCGAGCGGCTCCTCGCCCATGGCTCGGTCGCCGTCGCGCTCGCGTACGCGGTCGCGACGCTCGTCCTCGGGCTGGGGGCCTGCCTCCTCGGCGTCGTCGTCGCGGCCCGGCAGCACCGGTGGCGGCACGAGTGGCTGCCGCGTGACCCGGACGGCGCCGACGCAGGCGCACGCGTGGGCGAGGAGCAGTCATGATCCTCGTCATCGCCGCCTTCGGAGGCCTCGGTGCGGCGACACGGTTCGTCGTGGACGGGCTCATCCGGGGCCGCTGGAGCCACACGTTCCCCGTCGCGACGGTCCTCATCAACGTCACCGGGTCGCTCGCGATCGGCCTGCTCGCGGGGGCAGGTCTCTACCACGGCCTCGGGTCGGACCTGCACGCCGCGGCAGCGACCGGTTTCTGCGGGGGGTACACGACGTTCTCCACCGCGATGGTCGAGACGGTGCGCATGATCCAGTCGGGGCAGGTGCGGCGTGCCGTCGTGAACGCGGTCGGCTCCCTGGTCCTCGCGGTCGCCGCGGCGGCCCTCGGTGTCGCGACGATGTGGGTGACCCGCTAGGAGCACGCCGACGCCGTGCGCCGTCGTCAGAAGACGGCGATGTACAGGCCGAGGACGTCGTCGAACCCGACGTCGCGCGGGTTCTGCGCGGCGCACGCGTCGTCGAGGGCCGCCGACGCGAGCTCGGGGAGATCCCGTTCCAGGACGCCGATCGTCCGCAGCCGAGCAGGTACCCCGAGGTCCGTCGCGAGCTGGACGACGGCGACGACGGCCGCCTCGCTCGCCTCCTCGCGTCCCAGGGTGCCCGCGTCCGGGACGCCCAGCGCGCCGGCGACGTCGCGCAGCTTCTGGTCGATGCTCGGAGCGTTGAACGCCATCACGTGCGGGAGCAGGACGCCCGCCGCCAGTCCGTGGGGCGTGTCGTACCGGGCGCTCAACGGGTGCGTCATCGCGTGCGCCAGGCCGAGGCCGACGTTCGAGGCGCCGAGGCCCGCGAGGTACTGACCGAGCGCGACCTGTTCGCACGCGGCCTCGTCCCCGGCGACCGAGCCGGCGAGGTTCCTCCCGATGATCTCGATCGCCCGCAGGTTCACGAGGTCCGAGACCTCCCAGGCCGCACGCGTCGTGTAGCCCTCGATCGCGTGCGCGAGTGCGTCGATGCCCGTGGTGACCTTGAGGGCGGGCGGCATGCCGCGCATGAGGTCGGCGTCGACGATCGCGACGAGCGGGATGTCGCGCGGGTGGGTGCACACGACCACGCGCTGGCTCCGGGGATCGAGCAGGACCGACGACGTGCTGGCCTCCGCGCCGGCGCCACCCGTGGTCGGGACGGCGAAGACGGGGACGGAGACGAGACCCGTCACGGGCGCACTCGCGACGGCGCGGAGGTCGGTGTGCCCAGGCGCGGCGAGGACGAGACCGATGGCCTTCGCGGTGTCCTGCGAGGATCCGCCGCCGATCGCGACGAGGCAGTCGGCGCCGCTCGCCCGGAAGGCCTCGACCCCGGACGTCACGACGTCGGTCGTGGGGTTCGGGCGGACGTCGTCGAACACCGTGCAGGTCACGCCGGCCGCGACCAGGAGGTTCGTCACCGGGGCGACGACCCCGGCGGACACGAGGCCGGCATCGGTCACGACGAGCGCGTGGTGGAGGTCGCGGTCGACGATCTCCGCCGGGAGCTCCCGGATCGCGCCGCGGCCGAAGTGGACGGTCTGGTTGAACACCATCCTGGTGACCATGTCTCGCTCCTCGTCGGTCACGACCCGTGCCGCGGGGCCTCGGGCTGCCGGCTGCGTCGCGGCGGGGCCGGACCTGGGGTCTCCTCCCAGGCTTCCGGATGCTCGCGGGACACCCAGTGACCTTGGTCCCAGGGGCGCTGCCGCCCGGGCCGGGGCGGAGCGGGCAGAATGGTGCGCGACGCTGCCCCAGGGGATGCTGCCGCAGCGCGACGACGGCGCCGGCTGCTGCTGCCGGGCGACGACTCGCTGACGAGAGGACCGCACGATGACCGAGACGACGTCCCTGGGTGAGGACCGGCCGCTGCGGGTGGGGCTGATCGGCTACGGGTTGGCAGGAGCGGCGTTCCACGCGCCGATCATCGCGACGACCCCCGGTCTGGACCTCGCGACCGTCGTGACGAGCCGCGCCGACGCCGCCGCGGAGGTGGTGCGGCGGTACCCGGGCACGTCGGTCGCCCCGACCGTCGACGAGCTGTTCGCGACCGGTGGCCTCGACGTCGTCGTGGTCGCGACGACCAACGACTCGCACGTCCCGCTCGCGCGCCGGGCGATCGAGGTCGGCCTCGCCGTGGTCGTCGACAAGCCGGTCGCCCCGACTGCTCGCGAGGCGCGCGACCTGGCTGCGCTCGCCGAGGACCGGGGAGTGCCGCTGACCGTGTTCCAGAACAGGCGCTGGGACGGGGACTTCCTCACGCTGCGGACCCTCCTGGGTTCGGGCGCGATCGGCGAGGTGCACCGCTTCGAGTCGCGGTTCGAGTTCTGGCGCCCGGTCGCTACCGGCAACTGGCGCGAGTCGGGCGACCCGGCGGCCCTCGGGGGCGTGCTCTACGACCTCGGGGCCCACCTCGTCGACCAGGCCGTCGAGCTGTTCGGGCCGGTCGCCGAGGTCCGGGCCGAGACCGACGTCCGCCGTGCGGGGACCGGTGCGGAGGACGACGCGTTCGTCGCGCTCCAGCACGCCTCCGGGGTGCGCTCGCACCTGTGGATGAGCGCGGTCGCCGCCGACCAGGGGCACCGGTTCCGGGTGCTCGGGAGCGCCGGTGCCTACACGAGCGACGGTCTCGACCCGCAGGAGGACGCGCTGGTCGCCGGCCGCGCACCGGGTGACGGCCGGCCGTGGGGCCTGGCGGAGCCCCCGCGGGTCGGTCGGCTCACGCGAGGGGAGACGGTCGAGGACATCCCGTTGCTCCCGGGCGACTACCCGGCTTTCTACGCCGCGGTCGAGCGTGCGGTGCGCACCGGGAGCGAGATGCCGGTGCGTGTGGCGGACACCGCGGCCGTTCTCGACGTGCTCGCGGCCGCGCGCACGTCCGCCCAGACCGGGACCGTGCAGCGGATCGCCTGATCGCCTGATCGCCTGACCGCCTGCACGGCGTCCGCGCGGCAGGGCGGGGACGTCAGGACGGACGAGCGGCGAGGTGCGCGCGGAAGGCGCGGTTGCTGCGCCGCAGCATCGTCAGGCCGAGGACCCAGATCGGCACCTGGACCAACCAGGCCACGAGGAAGCCGTGATCGGTGAACCGTCCGGGCGTCCCCTCGCCGAGGAGGTCGAGCACGACCCCCACGGCCAGCACGGCGGTCAGCGAGGAGATGAACCCGGCGGCGTTGACCATCCCGGTGGCCAGCCCGAGCGTCGCCAGCGGGTTCGTGGTCCGGGAGAAGTCGAACCCGATCAGCGAACCCGGTCCTCCGGAGGCGAGCGTGACGGCGAGGAGGAACAGCGTCGCGGGCGGGGCGTCGCCCGGCCACGCGAGCACGACGGTCCAGGCGATGACCTGGGACATCACGATCACGGCCACGATGTGGACGCGGTGCGTGGGGAGGCGGCTCGTGAGCACGCCGAGCAACGGGCTGAACATGAGTGTCCCGGCGACGTACGTGCTCAGCACCGCGAGGGCGACGGGGTCGCTCACGTGCTCGGCCTTGGTCATGTACGCGAAGCCCCAGAGCAGGACGAATGCGTTCGCCGAGAACGGCGTCGTGAAGTGCACCCAGAATCCCGCGCGCGTACCCGGGTTCCGCCACGTCCTGCGCAGGGCGCCACCGCCTTCGTCGAACGTGAGCGGTTCGGACCCGGCCGGTGGCAGGGCCGTCGCCTCCGTCGTGGAGATCGCGGACGACGCGGCGACGGCGGAGCCGGTGCTGACCGCGCGGGTCTGGTGCGGACGCCCGTCCCGGACCGCGACCATCACCAGCGCGCCGACGAGCAGCGTCATCGACCCGGCGGCGACGAAGGCGGCCTGCCAGCCCCGGACGGCGAGGACGCCGACGAGGGGCCCGAGGCTCAGCAGCTGTCCGAGCTGGCCGACCATGCCCGTCAGCTGGGTGACGAGGGCGACGTGCCGCCCGGGGAACCACGCCGGAAGGAGCCGCACGACGCTCAGGAAGATGAAGGCGTCGCCCGAGCCGACGAGGACGCGCGCCGCGATCGCGGTGGGCACGGCGGACGCGAACGCGATCGCGAGCTGGCCGAGCCCGATCAGACCGGTGCCGATCGCGATGGCCTTGCGCGGGCCGATGCGGTCGACCGTCGCCCCGGCGGGGATCTGCATCGCGGCGTACACCGCGAGCTGGAGCACGGTGAACAGGGACAGCACCGCCGAGCTGGCGTGGAACCGCACCGCGGCCTCGACCCCGGTCGCCGACAACGACGTCCGCGCGAAGACGGCGACGACGTACGCGACCAGCGCCACACCCCACACGGCGAGCGCTCGGGGGGACACCCGGTCGATGGGGCCGGAGTCCGAGGGGCGCGTCACAGGGCACCATTCTCCCCCGCCTCAGGGCGAGGTCGGTGCACCGTGGTGCGTCCGGGGCGTGACTGGTCCGGTCGCGCCGTCCGGTGTGACCTGCGGAGCCGTCAGATCGCGTGCGCCGGGCGGTCGAGCAGGGCGGCGAGCCGCTCGGGAGAGACGGAGCCTGCCGGGAACAGGAGCTCGACCCTCGTGTCACCGAGGTGGATGGCGAGCACCCGGACACCGACGAGGTCGGGGCTGTCGGTGATGTCCGTGCCGGTGATGGCGTCGAGGCGCAGCGCGGTCCGCGCGATCGAGTAGACGGGCTTGTAGCCGCGCACGACCGCCTGGCGGCGGTGGATCACGAGGAGCTCGCGGCCGTCCGTGTACGTCATCGACGTCTGGACCGTCGTCGGCCACAGGTTCTTGACCAGTCGCACCAGGGCCCGCGGGTGCGTCCAGCGCACGGGCGTCCGTTGCTGCGTCGTGAGGTGCCGCATCCGCGGCTCGTCGGCGAGGAGACGCCGGTGCACGCCCTGCAGCTCGCGTTCGACGTCGGGCACCTCGTCGGTCGCCCCGTCGTGACGGTTACCGTCGACCCGCTCGGCACCGGCTCCTGCGCCGTAGTGGGACCGCACCAGGGTCACGAGGCGCTCGACGACCGGGAGGGACGACCCGTTGAAGGCCACCGTCACAGAGGGCCCTGCGGTGAGCAGGGTGAGCCGCCCGTCGACGAACTCGTTGCTGACCGTGACCCCGGTGAGCTCGGCCCACGGCAGCACCCGCGTCGTGTAGGGCGGTGCCGTGATCGCGCTCGCGCCGACCCGAGGGGTCTCGATCCGGCTCAGGACCGTCAGGCCGGCCTCGTCCACGACGACGAGGTGGTCGTAGAGGTCCATCGACGGGTCGGCGTCACGTCGTGAGATGTTGCGGGGGACCTTGACCGCCATCAGCGCGGTCGTGACGTCGATCGGGTAGCTGCGGAAGAGCCGGGGGACGCCCTCGGCGTCGGTGACCTCGTCCACCCAGGGACCGAAGGCGTCGAACTCGGCTGTGCGCTGCATGGCTGACCTCCTCGTCGAGGGCAACGGCGCCCGGTCGCGACCCTGCAACCGACGCCACCACTCTCGACTCTAGGGCGACGTCGGCGACGGCGCGCGCCGGACGGGTCAGTCGTGGGGTGAGTACTCGTGGTCGCGGTGCTTGCGGGGCTCGAGCTGGAAGGTCGAGTGCTCGACGCTCACGTCGAAGTGCTTCGCCACGCACGCCTGGAGCTGGTCGAGCAGGTCGAGGGCGTGGCCGTCGCGGAAGCAGTCGTCGTCGAGCACGACGTGGGCCGTCAGGACGGGCAGCCCGGTCGCGATCTGGCTCGCGTGCAGGTCGTGCACGGCCCGCACGTGCGGCAGGGCGAGGATGTGCCCGCGCACCGCGTCGAGGTCGAGGCCTCGTGGCGTGGACTCGAGCAGCACGTTCACGGTGTCCCGGAGCAGGCTCACGGTGCGCGGCAGGATGAGCGCCCCGATGAGGAGCGCGACGACCGCATCGGCGCGCGCCCAGCCGGTGAGGGTCATCACGACCGCGGCGACGATCACCGCGAGGGAGCCGAGGGCGTCGTTGACGACCTCGAGGAACGCGGCGCGGGTGGTGAACGTGGCGCCACGGCTGCCTGCGAGCACCGCGACGGCGGCGATGTTCCCGGTCAGGCCGATCACCCCGAAGACGACCATCTCGGCCGAGGCCACCTCGGGCGGCTGGACGAGCCGGTGGACGCCTTCGACCAGCACGTAGAGCCCGACGGCGAGCAGCACGCTCGCCTGGGCGGTCGCGGCGAGCACCTCGGTGCGGCGCAGTCCCCAGGTCCGACGCGGGGTGGCGGGACGGGCTGCCAGCCGGGCCGCCAGGAGGGCGATCGCCAGACCACCGGTGTCGGTCAGCACGTGGGCGGTGTCGACGAGCAGGGCGAGGCTGCCCGTCCAGATCGCCCCGACGACCTGGGCGACGAGGATCGTCATGGAGATGGCGAGGGCGATCGCGAGCCGGGTCCGGTGGGTGTCGACTGCGCCGATTGTGCCGACAGCACCGACAGCGCCGTGCTGGTGGCCGTCCACGTGCCCACCTCCGGGTGCTCGACGGACCCGTGGCCCGCTCCGACGTCCTGCGCGGGCCCCGCCTCGGGAGGGCACCGCTCCTCGGGACGAGCCTACGTGCGTCGTCGGCGTGCGACGTGCTGAGACGATGGCGCGATGGCGCCCGACGACGGCCGCCAGGACCGGAGGGAGCACCACCATGGACGAACGCATCAGCCGCGGATCACGCCACCTGCGCGAGCTGTGGGGCGCAGACTCGCCGGCCTACGGGGTCTGGAGCAACACGGCCGACCCGGTCGTCAACGAGCTCCTCGGGTCGATCGGCTTCGACTACGTGTGCGTGGACCTGCAGCACGGGTTCGCGACCGCCGTGGACCTGCCTGGTGTGCTCGGCGGCCTACGGCAGGGTGGCGCCGCCCCGTTGGTGCGCGTGCCCTGGAACGAGCCGGCGGCGATCATGCGTGCGCTGGACCTGGGGGCGGCCGGGGTGATCGTGCCGATGGTGAACAGCGCGGCGGATGCGGAGCGTGCCGTGGCGGCATGCCGCTACGCGCCGCTCGGCGAGCGGAGCTGGGGCCCGACGTGGGCGGACACGCGACCGCAGGCGGCCTGGACGCCGGACGGCGCCAACGAGGACGTGCTCTGCGTCGTGATGGTGGAGACCCGGCGCGCGCTCGACTCCCTCGACGAGATCCTGGCCGTCCCGGGGGTCGATGCAGTGTACATCGGGCCGTACGACCTCGCGCTGAGCTGCGGGTTCGGCCAACGCACCTACCGCGAGGACCCGGGGGTCGACGCCCTGTTGGCCTCGGTCGTGGACGCGTGCCGGCAGGCGGGCGTCGTGAGCGGGCTGCACTGCACGAACTCGCCCGAGATGGCCGTCGAGTGGGCGGGTCGGGGTGTGCGGATGCTCACCGCGGTCACGGACCTGACCCTGCTGCGCTCCGCTGCCCTCGACGCCTTGTCGCGCACGCGGTGACGGTCAGGCGCCCGTCGTCGACGTCAGGTGACCGACGGCTGCGGCGACGACCTCGGGGTCGGTGAGGATGCGCTGGTGGCCGAGCCCGAGCGTCGTCAGCAACGTCGCGGTCGGCCACACCGCGGCGAGCTCCTCGCTGACGCGGTAGGGAGCCTCCTTGTCGAACTGGTCGTGGATCAGGAGGGTCGCGGGCAACCGGTCGCCAACGGCGAGCGGGGCGAGGTCGAACGCGGAGAGCGGGCGTCCGCACTCCTGCTCCATCGTGGTCTCGAGCCGGCTGCGGGTGCGCTCGGTGAAGCCGACGGCCTCGGCGAACTCGTGGGTCCTCGCGCTGAAGTCGGCCGGCGGTCCGACGAGCACGAGGCGTCGTGCGGCGAGGCGGTCGTGGACGACGAGGGAGGCGATCGTGCAGCCGAGGGAGTGGGCGACCACTCCGGCCGCCGGGCCGTGCTCGGTCGAGACGGCCTCGAACGCCGCCAGCAGCTCCATGATGTGGCCCTTGCCCGCCCCGAGCTCCCCGGGGGCGGACTCACCGTGACCGGGGGCGTCGAAGCCCACCACCCGGTGCCCGGCGGCGACGAGCGGCTCGACGAACGCCCCGAGCTGGCCGCGCCACCCGCCCCAGCCGTGCACGAGGTACACGACGGGTCCTGAGCCCCACGACTCCGTGACGACCTCGTGCCCGGCGCTCGTCCTGGTCGAGGCGACCTCGCCGGGGAACGGTCGGTAGTCCTTCCGGCGACCGGCGCCGCTGGGCACGGTGCACCACAGGTCGAGGGCCCGGGCGCTGGCGCGGGCGGGGGAGACGAGGTCCTGCACGGCGAACGAGGCGCGCAGCGCCAGGAGCTGCGCCCGGGCGCGCAGGCGCGCGACGGGGTGCTGGGCGAGGGTGGTCGGCATCGTCATGGGCGGTTCCCGGTGGCGTGGTCGGGACAGGTGGGCGACGGGGCAGGGGCGAGGGCTGCGAGCAGGGCCTCGAACGTGGTCCGGGCGTGGTGCTCGGCGGCGGAGTCCCGCAGGAGCCGGTGGGAGAGGTAGAACGACAGCATGACGCCGTAGAGGTCGGCGGCGACCTGGCGGCCGTCCGCGTCGGCGCGGAACCCGCCGTCGCTGGTGCGCACGACGGTCTCGATGGTCGCGATCAGCGCGCGGTGGTGCGCGGCGAGCCGGTCGCGGACCGGACCGGGCTGCTCGTCGAGCTCGGTGGCGGCCTTCACGAAGAGGCAGACGCCGGGCTCGCGGGCGGTGCCGCTCCGGACCCACCGGTCGAACAGGGCGCGGAGCCGAGGTTCGCCACGGGGGGCCTGCAGCGCCGGGCGGATCACGGCGTCCGTGAACCGGGTCGCCGCCTCGTCGAGCACTGCGAGCTGGAGCGTCTCCTTGGACCCGAAGTGGGCGTAGAGGCCGCTCTTCGAGAGCCCGGTGCTCGTCGCCAGCTCACCGATCGTCAGTCGACCGAGCCCGATCCGGTAGGCGGTCGCGACGCCGTGGTCGACGATCGTCTGGCGGGTCCGTTCGCCCTTGGTGTGCGGTGAGGCGGTCGCTGTCGTCACCGGGCGAAAATAGCACGGTCGTGCGTTTCTGTCGGTGGTCGTCCGGCAGCGCACCGCGGTGCCGCGCCAGGACGGCGCTAAGGTGACCCGCATGCCGATCCCTCCCGTGGTCGAGCCGGGTCCGGCTCTCACCGCCGAGCAGCGGCGTCGGTACGACCGCCACCTGCTCCTGCCCGGCATCGGCCCCGACGGGCAGCGCCGCCTCAGGAACGCCCGGGTCTGCGTGGTCGGCGCCGGGGGACTGGGCTCACCGGTGCTGCTCTACCTCGCCGCCGCCGGCGTCGGGACCCTCGGCATCGTCGACCAGGACGACGTCGACGAGACCAACCTGCAACGCCAGGTGGTGCACGGCCGGGGCGACGTCGGACGCCCGAAGGTCGACAGCGCCCGCGAGGCCGTGCTCGCCCTCGATCCCGACGTCGCCGTGGTCGTGCACCGAGGGACGCTGACGGAGCAGGACGTCGAGGACGTCCTCTCCGGCTACGACGTCGTCGTGGACGCCAGCGACAACTTCCCGACCCGGTACCTGGTCAACGATGCGTGCGTCGCCCTCGGGCTGCCGGAGGTGTGGGGGTCGGTGCTGCGCTTCGACGCCCAGGTCTCCGTCTTCTGGGGCCGACCGACCGCGCCCGGCGTCGCTGCGGTGCAGCTGAGGGATCTCTTCCCCGAGCCCCCCGCCGCGGACGAGGTGCCGTCGTGCGCCGAGGCCGGCGTGCTCGGCGCACTGTGCGGGCAGGCCGGGTCGGTGATGGCGACGGAGGTCGTCAAGCTCGTCACCGGCGCCGGTGAGCCCCTGCTCGGTCGGGTGCTCGTGATCGACGCGCTCGCGTCCCGGTGGACCGAGGTCACGTTCGCGCAGGCGGCCGGCTCGACGCGCGAGGTAGGACCGGCTCCTGCGCGGGCGTCGTCGACCGTGACTGCCCGTGAGCTCGCCGCGCTGCTCGCCGGACCACCGGCCGGACGGCCGTTCGTCGTGGACGTCCGGGAACCGACCGAGCACGCGATCGTGGCGATCCCCGGCTCCCGGCTCGTCCCGCTCGGCCAGATCCTCGACGGCAGCGCGTTCGAGGCGTTCCCGCGCGACCGGCAGATCGTCCTGCACTGCCGCACCGGTGCGCGCTCCGCCCAGGCGCTCCGTGCCGTTCTCGAGGCGGGATTCACCGATGTCGCCCACCTCGACGGTGGCATCCTGGCCTGGGTGGACGACGTCGACCCGACGTTGACCCGCTACTGACGCCGGGCCGGCGTGCCCCGGCGTCGCCCCGGACCGACGGAGAGGACGTCCCATGCGCACCACCGAGGAGCACCTCGCCGCGGCGCTCGCCCTCGTCGGACCCCTGCCCGAGGTCGAGGTCGCCCTCGACGACGCCCTGGGATGCGTCCTGACCCGGTCGCTGGTGGCGCCGGACCCCTTGCCGAGGTGGGACAGCTCGTCGATGGACGGCTACGCGGTCCGCGCCGCGGACACCGTCGGGGCCTCGGCCGAGACACCCCGTGCGTTGACGGTCGTGGCCGACCTCGCCGCCGGCGCGGAGGACGACCCGGTCGTCGCCCCCGGGACGGCTGCGCGCATCATGACCGGGGCGCCGCTGCCCCGCGAGGCCGATGCGGTCGTCCCCGTCGAGTCCACCGACGCCGGGGTCGACGTGGTCCGCGTGCACGCCACCGCGACGGCCGGCGACTTCATCCGGCGGACCGGCGAGGACACCCGCGCCGGCGACGTGGTGCTCGCGGCGGGAACCCAGCTCAACGCGCAGCAGATCGGTGCCGCGGCGGCGATCGGTGCCGGGCGCGTGCACGTCCGCCCGCGCCCACGGGTCGCCGTCGTCTCGACCGGGAGCGAGCTCGTCGCGACCGGGGCCCCGCTCCGGCGCGGTCAGGTCCCGGACTCCAACGCCCACCTGCTGGCGGCCGCGGTCCGCGAGGCCGGTGGGGTGCCGACCCGACACGCTGCCGTGGCCGACGACCCGACGACGTTCCGTGAGGTCGTCGCGGGGTTGCGCGGCCAGGTGGACGTCGTCGTGACGTCCGGGGGCGTGAGCGTGGGGGCGTTCGACGTCGTGAAGGAGGTCCTGCGCGACGAGCCCGGCATGGAGTTCGTCACCGTGGCGATGCAGCCCGGCAAGCCGCAGGGGCTCGGCACGCTCGACGACGGCACCCCGGTGTTCTGCCTGCCGGGGAACCCGGTGAGCGCGTTCGTGTCGTTCGAGGTGTTCGTGCGACCGGCGATCCTGAAGATGCGCGGGTTCGCGTCCGTCCGGCGCCCGCGGCTGACGGCCGTCGTGGTGGACGGCTGGCGGTCACCGGCGGGACGTGCGCAGTACATGCCGGTCGTGCTCGGCCGTGCCGACGACGCCCGCGCCGACGACGGCTGGTTCGCCCCGGCCTGGTTCGGGGACGGCTGGACGGTCCACCGGGTCGTCCGTGGGGGATCGGGCTCGCACCTCGTCGCCAGCCTCGGCGGCGCCCAGGCTCTCGCGGTGGTACCCGCCGACGTCGTCGAGGTCGTTCCCGGCGACACCGTCCCGGTCATGCTCGTCAACCGCTGACCGGCGGGCGGCGACCCGCCCCGGGGCATGGCACCATGACCGGGCACGTCGACGGGCGTGGTCGGTTCACGGGAGGCGGTGCGCATGGTGACGATCCGCTACTTCGCCGCTGCGGCGGAGGCGGCCGGGACGACGGCGGAGTCGGTCGTGGCCTCGACCGCGGGTGAGCTCCACGCCGTGATGGTCGAGCGCCACGGGCCCGCCCTCGAGCGCGTCCTCGCCCGCTGCGCCGTGCTGTCGGACGGTGCCCGGCTGGACTCCGACGACGACCTCCTCGCGCCCGACGCCCTGGTCGACGTCCTGCCGCCGTTCGCCGGCGGCTGACCCGGCTACCCGCCGATCGCGTTCATCGGTCGGTCCGGCTGCAGGAAGCCCGGGGCGTCGATGTCGTGCCCCGGCCGCTTCCCGGCGAGGCAGCGGCGGATCGCGTGGGCGACTGCGGCGTCGTCGCCGCCGGTCCGCAGCACGGTGCGCAGGTCGGTCTCGGTCCGTGCGAAGAGGCACGAGCGGAGCTGACCGTCCGCGGTCAGCCGCACGCGGTCGCACGCGCCGCAGAACGGGGCGGTGACGGACGCGATCACGCCGACGGTCGCCGGACCGCCGTCGACGACCCAGCGCTCGGCGGGGGCGGAACCGCGGCCGGGAGCCTCGACCAGGTCGAAGGCGCTCCGCAGCGCGGCCAGGACCTCCGCCCCCGTGACCATCTGGACGCGGGACCACACGTGGCCGGCGTCGAGGGGCATCTGCTCGATGAACCGCACCTCGTAGCCCCCCTCGACGGCGAAGCGCACGAGGTCGACGATCTCGTCGTCGTTCACCCCGCGCATCGCGACGACGTTGAGCTTGATCGGTGAGAGTCCGACGGCGCGTGCCGCGGCGATGCCCGCCAGCACGTCGTCGAGGCGGTCACGGCGCGTGAGCGTCCGGAACCTGTCACGCCTCAGGGTGTCGATGCTGATGTTCACGCGGGCCAGCCCGGCGGCGGCCAACGGTCCGGCGAGCTCGGGGAGGCGGAGGCCGTTCGTCGTCAGGGAGACCTCCGGACGTCCGGACGGCCCCGTCAGGGCCGCCAGCCGGGAGACGACGTCCACGACGTCGGTCCGCAGGAGCGGCTCGCCCCCGGTCAGGCGGATCTCGGTGATGCCCTGGGCCACGGCGACCGCGGCGATCCGCACGAGCTCGTCCGTGGTGAGTGCGTCGTGCGCGGGGATCCACGGGACCCCGGCGGCGGGCATGCAGTACGTGCACCGCAGCGAGCACCGGTCGGTCAGGGAGATGCGCAGGTCACGGTGCACACGGCCGTGCCGGTCGACGAGCAGTGGGGCGTCGGCCGCCGGCGGCACGTCGTCCTGCGGCCGGGCGTGCCGGTCGAGGTCGCGGTGCGACGCGAGGGCCTGGGGCTCCGCGCTCACTCCGCGCCCACCCAGACGTGCGAGCCGTCGGCGAGCACCTCGCGCTTCCACACCGGCAGCTCGGCCTTGACCTCGTCGACCAGCTGCGCGCAGACGTCGAACGCCGTCCCTCGGTGCGCGGTGGCGACCACGGCGACCAGGGCGGCCTCCCCGACCTCCAGCAGACCCGTCCGGTGACTGATCGCGACACCGAGGACGCCGGTCCGGGCCGCGCACCTGTCGGCGATCCCGCGCAGGACGGACAGGGCGTCCGGGTGTGCGGTGTACTCGAGGGCGACGACCGGCCCGGTCACCGCGGGGTCGTGGTCACGCACCTGCCCGACGAACACCGACACCGCGCCGGCCCCCGGGTCCTCGACCGCGGCGAGGTGCGCGCCGACGTCGAGCGGCGCCGGGCCGAGACCGACGAGCCCGGCCGTGGTCCCGGCGCTCACGAGTGGTCTCCGCCGGCGAGCTGGTCGAGGAGGTGCCCGAGCACCGGGAGCAGGACCGCGAGCCCCTGCTCGACCGCGGCCGTCGAGCCGGGGAGGTTGACCACGACCGCGCCCTCGGCGGTGATCCCGGCGAGCCCGCGCGACAGCACGGCCGTCGCCACGTGACGAGCCCCCTCGCGCCGCAGCGCCTCGGCGAGACCCGGGAGCTCGCGCACCAGGATCCCGCGCGTCCCCTCGGGCGTCCGGTCACGCGGGCCGACCCCCGTCCCCCCGGTCGTCACGACGACGCGCGCGCCGTCATGCACCGCCGCGTGCAGCGCGACGGACACGGAGTCCTCGCCGTCCGCGACCACGTGAGCAGGGCCTGTCTCGAATCCTGCCGCGGCCAGCAGGGCGACCGCGCGGGGGCCGGACCGGTCCACGGTCTCGCCGCGGGCGCACCGGTCCGACACCGTGAGGACGAAGGCCCGGGGTCTGCTCATCCGGTCACGCTACCGATCAAAGTGCGTTCGAAGGTCCTAGGTGCGGGCGTGTAAATCCATGAATGCTGGAGTCATGGCGGCCCGCCGAGTCAGCGCATACCGTGCCCTCGCGTCCGAGAGCAGGGTCACCCTGCTGCGCCTGCTTCAGCAGGAGGGCGCGCCGATGAGCGTCGATGCGCTCGCGGAGGCGATCGACCTCCACGTCAACACGACCCGGGAGCACCTGGACTGCTTGATCGGTGCGGGTCTCGTCGCACGGCACCCTGAGGTCCGGTGCACGCGCGGTCGCCCGCGGATGCTCTACAGCGCGGTCGAGCGCGTCGACGCCGAGACGAGCAGCAACCGGGTGCGCGAGGAGATGGCGCGGATCCTCGTCGCGGGCTACGGGCAGGCGGTGGAGTCGCCGACGGTCGCGGCCGAGCACGCCGGGTTCGCATGGGGGGATCGGCTCTCGTCCGAGGCCGACGACTCCACCGCGCCGCCACCGAGCCGGACGCCTGCCCGCGCACCGGCCGACGCCGCCGACCCGTCGTCGCTCGCGCAGCTCGCCGCTCTCGAGGCCCGGCTCGACGCGCTCGGTTTCGAGCCGGAGGCCGACCCGGAGACGCTCGAGGTGCACATGCACGGCTGCCCGTTCTACGAGCTCGCGCAGGAGAGCCCCGAGGTCGTGTGCAGCGTCCTCCTCGGGGTGTCCCGCGGGGTGCTCGCGCACGTCGGTGGCCCGCTCACCGCGGCCCAGCTCGACGCGTTCGTCGGTCCTCGCCACTGCGTGCTGCACCTGGCACGCACGAGCGACGACGAGGCAGGCCGCGCGACAGCGGCCACCCCGGTGCACGACCGGCACCGCGGCGGCGCCGGGGCGTGAGCCGTACCGCCGGCAGCGACCGTGCGTGCGACCGGTTCTGACGCGTCCCGACAGGCCCCGACGGGTCCCTACAGGTACCGCAACGGGTCGAACTCGGCCAGCGGGATGATCCGCAGCCGGGGGAGCTGGACGTTGAACGCCTGGACGTCGTGCTCGAGGTCGAACGTCTGCAGACCGTTCGCGGTGAGCTGGTTGAGGGCCGAGCTCGTGAACTCGCGGAACGCGAGGAGCCCGACGCGGCGGTCGTCGCTCTCGAGCAGCTGCTCCATCTCGGGGACGAAGTCGCCGTCGTGACTCGCGAGCAGGACGTCACCCGGGTGGTCCACGAGGGCGGTCAGCATCCGCTTGATGCCGATGTCGACGACCTTCTCGTACGACTCGCCGGCGAGCGGGATCGGCTGGAACCCGATCGCGATCAGCGCCTGGACGAACGCCATGGGCATCGTCCCGGACGACGCGTTGAGGAAGAACAGGCCCTTGACCGGCTGGTCCCAGGCGCGCGCGGCGAAGTCGAGCACACGTTCCCAGCGGGGTCGCTGCTCGGGCGACGGGCGACCGTTGAGGATCGACGAGCCCAGGGTGGCGTCGATGTTCTCGCCGTCGACGAGGACGTAGGTCGTCCTCGCGTCGGAGGCCTGCTCAGTGGTCTGCACGGTGCCAGTTAACCACTGGGTGAACCGGTCACCGACGCGCCCGGACGGATGCGGCGAGCTTGAGGACCGTGGACCAGTTCCGCGCCGTCCCCGGTCCGAGGGCGCGGGTGAGGACCGCCGGCGTCAGCGCCGAGCGACCGATGCCGGCCGGGTACCAGGTGTAGCTGACGCCGTCGTGCCACCGCATGCGCTCGGGGCCGTACCGGGAGGGGTCGAACGCGGCGACCCGGTCGGCGTCGGGCGGCTCGAGGTACCACGTGACGAGAAGGTGCGCCGGGTCGTCGGCGGCCTCGTCGGGGAACGGGTTGGCGACTGTCGCCACGTCGAGCTCGTCCGCGGTGATCGCGATCGTGTCGACGTCGCGCCCGAGGGAGGTGTGCAGCCCGGCCCGGACCCGGGCGGCGACGGTCGCGGCGTCCTCGGTGGTGTCGAGCACGAGGTTCCCGCTGTTCAGGAGCGTGGCCACGCCCGCGTAGCCCGCGGCCGTCGCGATCCGTCTCAGCTCGGCCATCGGGACCCGGGTGCCGGTCGAGACGTTGATGCCACGCAGCAGCACGATGACGGTCGTCATCGCGCCATTGTCCGTGCACGGCGGTGCGGACGGCACCCCGACGCGGCAGGCACGGAGTGGCACGCGCGCCGACGGGGTTCTCCAGGAGGATCATGCAGATGCATGGACGTGGGCGGCGATGCCGAAGACCAGGAGGCGGCGGTGGTGGCGATACCGGAGCGGGACCGAGCGGATGCGCGCACCGCGAGCGAGGCATGGGAGTCGCTGTTCCGCGCCCAGGTCGCGGTCATGCGGCGGCTGCAGGCCGACCACATCTGGGAGGACCTCTCGATGCGGGAGTACGACGTCCTCTTCACGCTCTCGCGTGCACCCGGCGGGCGGCTGCGCCTGCGAGACCTCAACCGGAGCATCCTCCTCAGCCAGCCCAGCCTGAGCCGGCTGGTCGACCGTCTGGAGCGCGCCGGGCTGGTCGAGCGACGAGCCTCGGCCGACGACGCCCGCGGCATCACGGTCCAGCTGACGGACGCAGGCGCGGCCCGGCAGCGCGAGCTGGGGCGTCGACACGTCCGGACCATCCACCGCTACGTGGCGGGTGCGCTGAGCGCGAGCGACCTGGAGACGCTGACCCGGCTGACCGAGACGCTGCGGCTGGCGCAGGCCGACCTCCCGGACCAGGAGGGGGACGGGCCGGCCGGCGGCGTCGGCACCGACTGACGGCACGGGCCCGCGGTACCGGTCGCTGACGCCCGGGGCGCCGGCAGTGACCGGGCCGATCGCGCGGACCACCGACGCGGTCAGGTCTGTGCGAGGACGTCCACCACGCTGGCGACTGCGGGGACGTCACCGGACGACGGCAGGATCACCAGCACCCGGCTGCCGACCGGCACCGCGGCGAGTCCGGCGTACGGGGCGCCGTCACGGGTCGACACCTGGATCGGTCCGGAGTCGTCCCAGGTCGACCCCGGGTCCTTGCCCGCCCAGTCCGTCGCGGCGATCTGCACCAGGGCGGTACCGGCGACCAGCCGCTCGCCCGTCCCTCGGGCGAGGACCGTCGCGCTCGCCGCCGTCGGTGCCGGGGTGCCCGCTACGACGCGGATCGACGGCGGTGCGCCGGGGAGCCCGGAGACGACGACGCCGTCGGGCGGGGACCCGGCCGCGGTCGCGTGCGGGTCGCCGCACGCCGTGGTGCCGAACGAGCCGATGAGGTCCACGACGAAGACGATCGTGTCGCCGCCGCCGATCGCCGTGCCCGGCTTGCCGACCGTCCCGTAGCCCTCCGACGGAGGCACCGACAGCAGGACGCGGCTGCCGACGGTCCTGCCGGTGAGGCCGTCCGCCCAACCGGGCACCAGAGAGCGCAGACGCTCGACGAGCACCTGCCCGCGCGCGTACGAGCTGTCGAACACCGGCCCGTCCCAGACCTGTCCGAGGTAGTCGGCCACGATGAGGTCGTTGGCCTGGACTGTCGGGCCGTCGCCCTCGACGAGCACCTCGCTCGCGAGCGAGGACGGGGGAGGGGTGGACGGGAACCTCAGCGTGGGTGCGGTGCCGGGTGCACCGATCACCTCGGGCAGGGTGGCGTCCCCCGACGGGCGCGGCGTCGCGAGGTCACCTGTGGAGGTCAGCGTGCAGCCGGCGAAGGTCAGGACGGCGACGAACGTCCCGACGAGGACGGCAGCAGGTCGGCGCACGGTACTCCTCGAGGTCGGTACGTCCGGGCAGGCACCAGCATGCCGCGCGCAGGGACCTCCGGCCCACGCGGCCGATGGCAGGCCGGGCAACGATAGAAGCTGATCGGCAATCCAGAGCGCGACGAGAAGGGGCGGCAGCATGCGAGTTCTTGTGGCCGTGGCTTCGCGCCACGGAGGGACGCGTGAGATCGGTTCTGTCATCGCGGCGGCGCTCGCGGACGCGGGTCACGACGTCGACGAGCTCGACCCGGCGGACGTCGCACTGATCGACCCGTACGACGCCGTCGTGCTCGGCTCCGCGGTCTACAACGGACGGTGGCTGCCCGAGGCCCGTGAGCTCGCCGAGCGTGCCGCGACACCACTCTCGCACCGACCGGTCTGGCTCTTCTCGTCCGGCCTCGCGACCCAGCCCGCATCGATGGCGAACTCACCGACCGAGATGCGAGACCTCCGTGAACGGGTCGCCGCGCGGGCGCACCGGAGCTTTGCCGGTCGACTGGACCGCAGTGTCCTGTCCTTCGCCGAGCGGACGATCATTGCGGCCGCACGGGGGCGCGAGGGCGATCATCGCGATCTCGTGGCGGTTCGCGCGTGGGGTGAGTCGATCGCTCAGGAGCTCGGTGCCGAGGTCGCAGCCCACGCATCGTTCTAGCGACTGCCCCGGCAAGGATCGGAGCACGCCCGTCAGGTCCCCTGCACCAAGGTGACGGTGCGAAGATGCACGGGTGACTTCTCCGACGACCGGATCGGCCTCGCCCGTCGCGGCCGGTGCCGCGCCCTACGACGCGCTCCTGCTCTTCTCGTTCGGTGGACCCGACGAGCCCGACGACATCATGCCGTTCCTCCGCAACGTCACCGCGGGCAAGGGGATCCCGGACGCGCGGCTCGCTCAGGTCGCCGAGCACTACGAGCACGTCGGCGGGCGGAGCCCGATCAACGGGCAGAACCTGGCACTCCTGGCCGCCCTGCGCGCAGAGCTTGCCCGCCGAGGCATCGACCTGCCGGTCGTCTGGGGCAACCGCAACTGGGCGCCGTACACGCGCGACGCGCTGGTCGAGCTCGGCGAGCTGGGCGCGACTCGCGTGCTCGCCGTCGTCACGAGCGCCTACTCGTCCTACTCGGGCTGCCGGCAGTACCGCGAGGACCTCGCTCTGACGGTCGGCGCGCTCGAAGAGGAGCTCGACCGCGAGCTCGGGATCCGGTTCGACAAGGTCCGGTCGTACTTCAACCACCCGGGGTTCGTCGAGGGGAACACCGACGCGGTCGTCGCGGCGTTCGAGCAGCTGCGCGCCTCGGGCGCCGATCTCTCGGCCACCCCGCTCGTGTTCGTCACGCACTCGATCCCGGACACGATGGAGGAGGCCTCCGGCGCCGCACGGCCGTCGTACCGGGAGCAGCACCTGGACGTCGCGGCTGTGGTCGCGGAGCAGGCGGGGGCGCGGCTCGGCGTCGAGCTCACCTGGTCGCTCGCCTACTGCTCGCGGTCGGGCCCGCCGAGCCAGCCGTGGCTCGAGCCCGACGTCAACGACGCGTTGCGGGAGCTGTCGGTCGCGGGGACCTCCGGGGTCGTCCTGGCCCCGATCGGCTTCGTCTCCGACCACATGGAGGTCGTCTACGACCTCGACACCGAGGCGCTGGAGACCGCGCGCGAGCTCGGCCTCACCGCCGTGCGTGCCGCGACGGTGGGCACCCACCCGGCGTTCGTCGCCGGGATCGTCGACCTCGTCCTCGAGCGTGCCGCCGCCGAGCGGGGCGAGACCCCGGAGCGCGCGGTGGTCGGTCGGCTCGGCGCGGTCGCCGACGTCTGCCTGCCTGGGTGCTGCCGGCAGCGCGCCGGTGTGGACTCCGGCGTCCCCGCGTTGTGCGGTCGGGACTGACTCGCACCGCGTCCACCCGTCCCACGTCACTCATCCCGTACCACCCAGCACCAGGAGGAACCCGCTCATGAGCACCGCTGCCGACCGTGACACCTCGGGACCGGCCGAGACCGTCTCCGCTGACGTCGTCAACGCGACGATCCGGTACACGATGTGGTCGGTCTTCATGACGTCCTCCGCGCTGCCGGCCGATCCAGAGGCACGGGCCGAGATCGTCGCCCTCGCCGAGGAGGCGGTCGCGTCCGACGGGCTCGTCGTCCGGGGCTGGTACGACGTCGGCGGCCTGCGGGCCGACGCCGACCTCATGGTGTGGTGGCACGCCGAGACGATCGAGGAGGTCCAGGGCGCCTACCACCGTCTCCGCGCCAGCGAGCTCGGCGCGTTCCTCGAGCCCGTGTGGTCGAACGTCGGGCTGCACCGGCCGGCCGAGTTCAACAAGGGGCACATCCCGGCGTTCCTGGCCGGGGAGGAGCCGCGGGCCTACCTGTGCCTGTACCCGTTCGTGCGGTCCTACGAGTGGTACGTGCTGCCGGATGCCGAGCGTCGCGAGATGCTCGCCGAGCACGGTCGCGCGGCACGGGGGTACGCGGACGTCCGGGCGAACACGGTGTCGGCGTTCGCTCTCGGCGACTACGAGTGGCTGCTCGCGTTCGAGGCAGACGAGCTGCACCGGATCGTGGACCTCATGCGCGACCTGCGGGCCACCGAGGCGCGGCGCCACGTCCGTGAGGAGATCCCGTTCTTCACGGGCCCGCGCGTCGCGCTCGCCGAGTGGGCGGACCGTCAGCCGCTGACCTGAGCGGAGCCGGCCGCGGACCCTCGTTCGCCCGCGTCGGGTGCGTGCAGTCCCCAGCCCGCCGCGAGGTGCTCGAGGGTCTCGATCCGGGTCTGCACGTCGTAGGCCGTCCCGGTGATCATCAGCTCGTCCGCCCCGGTGCGGTCGACGAGGGCCTCGAGCGCGGCGACCGCATCCGTGACGGTGCCGACGACCTGGGTGCCGGGAAGCTCCGCGAGGAGGGCGCTGAGCTGGGCGGGTGCGGTCCGCTCGAGCTCGGCGAGGGCGGCGGCCGCGTCGTCGGGGGAGACGACCGGGCCGAGCCGTCCGGTGCGCAGGCTGAGCGCCATCACGCGGCTCGGACCGGCGAGAAACCGGGCCTCGGCCACGGTCGGCGCGACGAGCACCGACGTCGTGAGGACCAGGCGCGACGAGGCGAGAGCCTCCGACGGGCGGAACGACTCGCGGTACGTCGCGACGGCGGCGTCGGTCTGCCCCGTCGAGAAGTGGTGCGCGTAGGCGAAGGGCAGCCCGAGCTCACCGGCGAGCCGCGCGCTGTAGGTGCTCGACCCGAGCAGCCAGACCGGCGGGCTCGAGATCGCTGCCGGTGTCGCGCGCAGGCGCTGCGCGACGGCGGAGAGCGCACGACCGGGTGCGGGCCGACCGAGCAGCGCGAGGGTGTCGGCGAGGTCCACGGGGAACTGCTCGACCGGGTCGCCGTTGGCGCTCCGGCGCAGGGCGGCGGCGGTCACCGGGTCGGCGCCGGGTGCACGGCCGATGCCGAGGTCGATGCGGTCCGGGTACAGGGCCTCGAGCATCGCGAACTGCTCGCCGACCACGAGTGCCGGGTGGTTCGGGAGCATCACGCCGCCGGATCCGATGCGGATCCGCCCCGTGTGCGCCGCCAGGTGCGCGATCAGGACCGCGGGTGCCGTCGACGCCACCGCGGGCATCGAGTGGTGCTCCGCGACCCAGAACCGCGTGTAGCCGAGCTCGTCCGCACGTCGGGCGAGGGCGGTCGTCGCCGCGAGCGCGTCTCGACTCGTGCCGCCGTCGCTGACGGTGGAGAGGTCCAGGACGGACAGCGGTACGCGTGGTGTGGTCACGGCGGGTCAACGCACGACGTCGCGCGATGCTTCCCCGTCCGTCACCCCGGGAGGACGGACGATCCCGGGGTGACGGACGGTGCGGTACCCGTCAGGGGTACAGCCCGCGGATCTGGTGCGCCTGGGCGACGCGGCGGACGCTGATCACCAGCGCGGCGTCGCGGAGCGACAGGCCGTCCGCACGGGCCACCTCCGCGACGCTCGCGTAGGACGTCATCATCCGGTGCTCGAGCCGCTCCTCGATCTCCTGCTCGGTCCACCAGTACGCCTGGTTCGCCTGGACCCATTCGAAGTACGAGACGACGACGCCACCGGCGTTCGCGAGGATGTCCGGGACGACGACGATCCCCCGTTCCGCGAGCACACGGTCGCCCTCGATCGTCGTCGGGCCGTTGGCGCCCTCGACCACCCAGCGGGCCTTGACCTGTGCGGCCGTGTCGGCATCGAGGACGCCTTCGACTGCGGCCGGGACGAGGACGTCGACGTCGAGGGCCAGCAGGGCCTCGTTGGTGATCGGGTCGCCGCCGGGGAAGTCGACGACGGAACCGGTGGTGGCGACGTGGTCGAGCAGCGCCGGCATGTCGAGGCCACCGTCCGCCTGGACGCCGCCGTACTGGTCCGTCACCGCCCGGACCGTCGCACCTGCCTCCGCGAAGAAGCGTGCGGCGTGCGACCCGACCTTGCCGAACCCCTGGATGGCGACGCTCACCTCGGCGAGCGTCGCACCGGCATCGGCGAGGGCGGCGCGGGTCGCGTGCACGACGCCGCGGGACGTCGCGGTGGCGCGGCCCAGGGACCCGCCGACGGCGAGTGGTTTGCCCGTCGCGACGCCCGGGATTGTGAAGCCGCGGTTGACCGAGTACGTGTCCATGACCCAGGCCATCGTCTGCTCGTTCGTGCCGATGTCCGGTGCGAGGATGTCGCGCTCGGGGCCGATCATCGGCATGATCTCGCTCGTGTACCGCCGGGTGACGCGCTCGAGCTCGCGGCTGGAGAACTCGCGCGGGTCGATCGCGATCCCGCCCTTGGCGCCGCCGTAGGGCAGCTCGACGACGGCACACTTCCACGTCATGAGCATCGCGAGGGCACGCACCTCGTCGATGTCCACGGACGGTGCGTACCGGACGCCACCCTTGCCCGGACCCCGGGAGATGTTGTGCTGCACGCGGTAGCCCGTGAAGAGCGTCGTCGAGCCGTCGTCACGGCGGAGCGGGATCGCGACGTTGATCTCCCGCCGCGGCGTCGCGAGCATCGCGTGCAGTCCGTCGTCGTACCCGAGGATGCCGACCGCTGTGGCGAGCTGCGCCTTGGCGGTCGCGAGCGGTGCGGAGAGATCCGGTTCGGACTGGGTCATGCTGTTCAGCCTCCTGGCCTCGTCGGGGCGCCTGCACCGGCCACGCTGCCGGTCGTCGAGGCTGCTCTCGGAGACACAGACTGCCACGCAGGACTGTGCAGAGCGCGCGGGCGTGCCGTGGTGTCGTGGTCGTCGGCGGATGCGGCTGCGCTCCACACCCGCCGTGGGGTCAGGAGGACGCGCGGACGATCAGCTCCGGGGAGAAGATCGTCGTGCGGGCGACCGTGCTGGGCCCCGAGAGCTGGTCGAGCAGGAACGTGCCTGCGGCCTTGGCCATCGCGACCACGGGGTTGACGACGGTCGTGAGCGGAGGCCGCATCGTCGAGGCGAGCGCGAGGTTGTCGTAGCCGACGATCGCCACGTCGTCAGGGACCCGGATGCCGAGCTCGGCGAGGTGGCGCATCGCCCCGACGGCCATGAGGTCCGAGGCCACGAAGATCGCGTCGAGGTCGGGGTGCTCGGCGAGGAGCGGGCGGACGGCAGCAGCACCTCCCTCGAGCGTGAAGTCGCCATACGTGACCGCGTCGTCGGCGAGCCCGGCGGTGGTCATCGCGGTGCGCCAGCCCTCGAGGCGGTCGATCCCGGCGGCCATGTCCTCGGGGCCGGCGATCGTGGCGATCCGTCGACGTCCACGTGCGATCAGGTGCTCGGTCGCGATCCGGGCACCTCGGACGTTGTCGACGTCGACGTACTGGATCGTGTGGTCACCCGAGAGCGGACGGCCGATGAACACGTACGGGACACGCGCCTCGAGGAGGGCGGTGGCGACCGAGTCGTCCCGGTGGTGGGAGACGACGACGGCGCCGTCCACGTGCCCGTTGCGCAGGTACCGCAGCGTCCGGGCGTTGTCGCCGGGACGAGCGATCAGGAGGACCAGCTGGAGGTCCGAGGACTGGAGGGCTGCGCTGAGGCCACTGAGCGTGCCGGCGAAGAACGGGTCGGACAGGACACGCTCGTCGGGTTCGGGGATGACGAGTGCGATCGAGTCCGTCCGCCTGGTCACCAGGGACCGTGCCGCGCGGTTCGGCGTGTAGCCCAGCTCGCTGACGGCGGCCTCGACGGAGGCGAGCGCCTCCGGTGAGACGCGCAGGCCCCCGTTGATCGCGCGCGACGCGGTCGACCGGGACACGCCGGCGCGCTCGGCGACCTCTTCCAGCGTGGGGGCCGGGCGGGACTGGGACCGGGCGGCGGACGTTCCGACCGTCATGGTCGTTCCTCCAAGCGTTGGTGCGTAGCGGGCCGGCACTGGCCCGTCCCCCCTCAGCATGATGCCCCACTCGGGCGGTGCTGACCCCGAGCAGCGCGCGTACCGGGGCGAGAAGCCTGCGGGCCAGGGGCGTGGAACGGCGTCGCGAACCGCCGAAGAAGCGCAGTGCCGGTAACGATTGGATCACGGGGAGTTGACGCATCCGTGGGCCGCACACATAATCGTGACGACGAAGTGAGAGCGCTCCCACACAACGCGGCGCGCTTTCTGTCTCTCCCGGCGACCAGGGCGGTCTCCCGGGCCCGAGGGCCTCAATGCTGAGGCCACAGGAGGAATTCATGCGCAAGACAAGAAGCAGGGCAATCGCGCTGACCGCTGTGCTGAGCGCGAGCGCACTTCTCATGACCGCGTGCTCGTCGAGCGGTAGCGGTGGGAGCGCTACCACGGCAGGGGGGGATGGAGCGAAGGTCACGCTCGACGTGAACCTCTTCGGTACATTCGGGTACAAGGAGGCCGGCCTCTTCGACGAGTACCAGAAGCTGCACCCGAACATCACGATCAATTACACCTCCGTCGAGCAGGAGGGCGACTACTGGCCCGCATTCCTGACGCACCTCAACGCCGGCAGCGGCGTCGGCGACGTGCAGGGCATCGAGGTCGGGCGCATCGCCCAGGCGACCAGCGAGCTCGGCGACAAGTTCGTCGACCTGAAGACGACGTCCGCCAAGGACGGCATCAGCAAGTTCGTGGACTGGAAGGAGAAGGCGGCAACGACCTCCTCCGGCGCGGTCATCGGCCTCGGCACCGACATCGGCCCGATGGCGATCTGCTACCGGACCGACCTCCTCAAGGAGGCGGGCCTGCCGACCGACCCCACCGAGCTCGCGGCCAAGATGAGCACCTGGAAGGACTACCTGGCCCTGGGTGAGCAGTACAAGGCGAAGGCCCCGGCGAACAGCGCCTGGACCGACTCCACCGGTGGGCTCTACAACGCGATCCTCTCGCAGTCGAAGGAGCAGTACTACGACGCGAGCGGCAAGCTCATCTACGACACCAACCCCGCGATCAAGAACGCCTGGGACCTCTCGGTGAAGGCTGCGCAGGACGGCTTGACCGCCAAGCTCGCCCAGTTCAGCGACCAGTGGAACCAGGCGTTCTCGACCGGATCGTTCGCGACGCTCGCGTGCCCGTCGTGGATGATCGGCTACATCAAGGGTCAGGCCGGCGACTCCGGCAGCGGCAAGTGGGACGTGGCAGCGCTCCCGGGCGGCGAGGGTGGCAACTGGGGCGGCTCGTACCTCGCGATCCCCAAGGCGTCGAAGCACCAGGCCGAGGCCGCTGACCTCATCGCGTGGCTGACCGCGTCGGCCCAGCAGCAGAAGGTGTTCCAGAAGGTCGGCAACTTCCCGTCGAACACCGAGGCGATCGCTGCTGTCGCGACGGTCACGGACCCGTACTTCAGCGACGCGCCGATCGGCAAGATCTTCGGCGACGCCGCGAAGTCGGCACCGGTGCAGACGCTCGGCCTGCACGACGGTGACGTCAAGACCCAGATCACCAACGGCCTCACCCAGGTCGAGGCACAGGGCGTCGCCCCGGCCACCGCGTGGTCGGACGTCCAGGCGGCGGTGAAGTCGCAGGTCGGCTGACCTGCAACACCACGTCAGCGCGAAGTCGGGGGCGGCCGTCACATCGGCCGCCCCCGGGTTCGCATCACCGTCACCGTCATCGACTCAAGGGGAGCGGGCACCCGTGACCACGTCTTCGTCCACCCACCGACTCGCACAGCAGCCGCCGTCCGACCGGTTGGGCCCAGCCGCTCGACCGGAGCGAAGCGCCTGGCGTCAACGGCTGTCCCGCTGGGACACCAAGGCCTCGCCGTACGCGTTCGTCTCGCCGTTCCTGCTGCTCTTCGTGGGTTTCGGGATCTTCCCGCTCGTCTACACCGCCTACATGAGCCTGTACAACTACCGGCTCGGCGGGACCAAGACCTGGGCGGGTCTCGGGAACTTCACCTGGCTGTTCCAGGACAAGTTCTTCTGGAACGCCCTGAAGAACACCGTGACCCTCGGGGTGATCTCGACCGTCCCGCAGCTGCTGATCGCACTGGGCCTCGCGCACGTGCTCAACTACCAGCTCCGGGCCCGCAACTTCTACCGGGTGACGATGCTCATGCCGTACGCCACGTCGGTGGCGGCAGCGACGCTGGTGTTCTCCCAGCTCTTCGGCCGTGACTACGGGCTGATCAACTGGATGCTCGGGCTCTTCGGCGTCGAGCACATCGACTGGCAGAACGGGTCCTGGTCCGGTCAGGTGGCCATCGCGGTCATCGTCACGTGGCGCTGGACCGGCTACAACGCGCTCATCTACCTGGCCGGGATGCAGTCGATCTCGAAGGACCTCTACGAGGCCGCGGCGATCGACGGCGCGAGCAGGTGGCGGCAGTTCACCAACGTGACGTTGCCCGGCCTCCGGCCCACCATCCTCTTCACGATCGTGGTCTCCACGATCGGTGCGACGCAGCTCTTCGGCGAGCCGTACCTGTTCAGCGGCGGAGGGCAGCAGGCGTACAACGGCGGCGCCTCGCACCAGTACCAGACCCTCAGCCTGTACATGTACCAGCAGGGGTGGCAGTACCTGCAGCTCGGTCGTGCGGCGGCCGTCGCATGGGCGACGTTGCTCCTCGTCGTCATCTTCGTCGTGCTCAACCTCACGATCGCCCGGATGCGCGATCGCACGCCGAAGCTCCCGAGCACCGCCGACGTCGAGGGGACCTCCCGATGACCACGTCCACCGTCCGCACCGGAACGTCCGCGCAGCACGCGACGCGCGGCAACCGGGAGCCGAGGAAGAAGTCCGGCGCAGGCAGCCAGCTCGCAGCACGCTGGCCGTCCTACGTCGTGCTGATCCTGACGGCGATCGCCTTCATTGCGCCGTTCTACTACACGGTCGTGATCGCCAGCAGAAGCAATGCCCAGATGAACCAGGTGCCGCCGCCGTTGTTTCCTGGTGGAGACCTCTGGAACAACGTCACCGCGGCCTGGAACACACCGCAGGCGAACATCCCGAAGGCCTTGGTGAACTCGCTCCTGGTCTCGACGACGGTGACGGTCGGGACGGTGTTCTTCGGGACCCTGGCCGGGTTTGCGTTCGCCAAGCTCCGATTCACCGGGCGGAATGCTCTCTTCGGGTTCACGATCGGCACGATGATGATTCCGCCGACCCTCGGGGTCATTCCGCTCTACATCCTGATGGCCAACCTGCACTGGACCGACCAGCTGCAGTCGGTGATCCTTCCGACCGTGGTTACCGCATTCGGTGTGTTCTTCATGCGACAGGCCCTGGTGGAGGCGCTGCCGGACGAGCTGGTCGAGGCCGGGCGGGTCGACGGCGCGTCGGCGTTCCGGATCTTCTGGTCGATCGTCCTGCCGATCGCACGACCGGCGATGGCGGTGCTCGCGATGCTCACGTTCATGACGTCGTGGAACGACTTCTTCTGGCCGATCATCGCCCTGACCTCGAACAACCCCACCGTCCAGGTCGCGCTGAACAACCTCGGCGGTGGCTACGTCCCGGACCACTCGATCATCATGGCCGGGACCCTGCTGTGCACCCTCCCGCTGATCGTGATCTTCCTGTTCCTCGGTCGTCAGATCGTCGGCGGGATCATGCAGGGGGGCGGTCAAGGGCTGACGCCGGCCGCGTACCGAGGCGGGGCGCCGTCCGCGGCGCACCCGTGGGTGGCGCACGTCCGCGTGCGCCACCCGATCCGCCGTCCGATCACCATCCGCGCCGACGTCGCCGGGGAAGGAGCCTCCCAGATGTCGATCGATCCGGGACCTCCCGGCAGGACGGCGGGCCGGGACACGCCGACCCTCGACCAGGTCGCCCGCGCCGCGGGTGTCTCGCGCGCCACGGTGTCGCGCGTGGTCAACGGCGAGGCGCACGTGAGCGCGGCGACGCGCTCCGTGGTCGAGCGTGCGGTGTCCAGGCTCGGCTACCGTCCCAACCGCGCCGCGCGCGCCCTCGCGACCGGCCGGACGGACTCGGTGGCGCTGATCGTCCCTGAGCCCGACGAGCGCGTGCTCAGCGACCCGTTCTTCGCCGGGACCCTGCGCGGCCTGAGCGCAGCACTCGCCGACACCGACGTCCAGCTCGTCCTCATGCTGGTGCGACCGGGCGAGGCGGCCCGTCGGGCGGTGGACTACGTGCGTGGCGGGCACGTGGACGGCGCTGTGGTGGCGTCGCACCGCCGTCGCGACGTCGTCGACAACCCGATGCTCGCGTCGCAGCTGCCGCTGGTCTTCATCGGGAGGCCGGCGGCCGGCGTCGCCGGGGTGCAGTACGTGGACGTCGACAACGTCGAGGGCGGGCGGCTCGCCGCCGCCCACCTGCTCGCGCGCGGGCATCGTCGTATCGGTACCCTCGCCGGGCCCGCCGACATGTCCGCGGGCGTCGACCGGCTCCGGGGGTGGCGGCAGGCGCTCGCTGCCGCCGGGGTGGCGGACGACGCGGTCGAGCAGGGGGACTTCACCCCGGCGGGTGGCGCTGCCGCGGTCGAGCGTCTGCTCGCGGTGCACCCGGACGTCGACGCGATCTTCGTCGCCTCGGACCTCATGGCGTCGGGCGCGCTCGGGTACCTGGCTGCGCGTGGGATCGCCGTTCCCGGACAGGTGGCGGTCGTCGGCTACGACGACCTCGGCGTGGCCGCGTCGACGGCACCCGCGCTCACGACGGTCGCGAGCCCCGTGGTCGCGATGGCGCGGGCCGCCGGGACCCTTCTCCTCGGCCGGATGTCGGGCGACGTCGTTCCCGGCGAGCCGGTGATCCTGACCCCGTCGCTCGTCGAGCGCGACTCGACCTGACGGCGGCTGCCGGCGTCGTCGCCCATGCCCGCCGTCACACCGCGGGGGCAGCCCCCGAGTCCGCGATCCAGCGTCGGGCGACGTCCTCCTCGGCGGCGAGCGCCGACCGGATGGCCTGCGCTGCGGCGCCCTCCACCGCGTTCCCGAACAACGGGATGGCGGCCTTGACCTCTCCCTCGTAGGCGAGCTCGCAACCGCCCGGCGTGGGTGCGAGCAGCGCGGTCCCGGTCAGCCGGACAGGAGCACCGGCGATCTCGACCACGACGGTCCCGCGACGAGCACCGGCGCGCTCGGGCTCCCAGGCCTCGACCTGGCGGACGTCGAGGCTCGACCCGATGAAGCCACGGAGGTTCGCCGGGATGTCCGACGTCGGCATCGACCGACGGGTCGTCACCGTGAACGCGCCACCGGGGTCGGAGGACACCGTGACCTGATGGTCGAGCGCTCCGGTCGCCCGGATCTTGGCGTGGATGTACTCGGGATCGGCGAGCATCGCCGCGGCGGCCGAGACGTCCGCCGGGAACGGGATCCGGACGTGCAGGCGCATCGTTGACCTCCTGAGGACGTTTCACGGGCTCCGCGGGATCCGCCCGGCCACTACCAGGAGGCTAGCGCGCGTGGCTGCGCGCCGGGCGCGCATGAGCGAGCACCTGGCAGACGCGTAGCAGGCACGCGGCGCGGATGGGCAGACGCGGGCCCGCACGGTCTTCGCTCTACGCTGGTCACGTGCCCACCCTCAACGATCTCGTTCTCCGGCACTCCGACCTCGCCCCGGTGGACGTGGAGTGGCTGCACCTCCTCGTCGGCGACTGGCAGCTGATCTCGGACCTGGCGTTCGCGGATCTCGTGCTGTGGCTGCCCACCGACGACGGCGACTTCGTGGCGATCGCGCAGTGCCGACCGAGCACGGGCGCGACCGTCCACTACGACGACATCGTCGGCACCCATGCCCCCGAGGGACAGCGTGTCCAGCTCCAGACCGCTCTCACCGAGCTTCGCGCCCAACGGTCGCGCGAGCCACGGTGGTTCGGGTCGTACGCCGTCCGCGAGGAGGCGATCCCCGTCGTGCGGGGTGGACGCGCGATCGCGGTCCTGGCCCGGCAGACGAACCTGGGTGGTGCGCGCACACCGAGCAGGCTCGAGCTCAACTACGTCGAGGCCGCCGACGAGCTCATGGGCATGGTGAGCCGTGGGGAGTTCCCGGCGCCGAACGCGCCGACGGGGCCGCGCCGGGGTGCGCCGCGCGTGGTCGACGGCCTGATCCGGATGAACTCCGAGGGCGAGGTCCTCTACGCGAGCCCGAACGCCCTGAGCTGCTTCCACCGGCTCGGCGTGATGGGCGACCTGGTGGGTCGTTCCCTGGTCGAGGTGACGACCGACCTGATCGAGCAGAACTCACCCGTCGACGAGTCGATGCCGCTGGTCATCATGGGTCGCGCCCCGTGGCGGACGGACATCGAGGCCAGGGGAGTGGCGCTGTCGCTCCGCGCGATCCCGTTGACCGAGAACGGGCACCGGGACGGCGCCGTGCTGCTCTGCCGCGACGTCTCCGAGGTGCGTCGCCGTGAGCGGGAGCTGATCACGAAGGACGCGACGATCCGGGAGATCCATCATCGCGTCAAGAACAACCTGCAGACCGTCGCGGCACTGCTGCGCCTGCAGTCCCGTCGGATGAGCTCGCCCGAGGCGCGTGAGGCGCTCGGAGAGGCGATGCGGCGGGTGTCCACGATCGCCCTCGTGCACGAGACGCTGTCCCAGACCCTCGACGAGACCGTGCCGTTCGACGTCCTCGTCGGGAGGAGCCTGCGGCTGGCCGCCGACGTCGCGTCGGCAGGTCGTCAGGTGCGGACGGTGACGTCAGGGACGTTCGGTCTGGTGCCCGCGCAGGACGCGACGGCGCTGGCCCTCGTGCTGACGGAGCTCGTCACGAACGCGGTCGAGCACGGGCTCTCCGCAGCCGAGGGAGGGACCGTCGAGATCACGGCGGTCCGGGACGGCGACAAGCTCAGCGTCGTGGTCGCCGACGACGGGGTCGGGCTGCCTGACACCGGCGGGGCGATGTCAGGTCTGGGCACGCAGATCGTGTCGACGCTCGTGACGAACGAGCTGCGCGGGACGATCGAGTGGCGGTCCCGCGAGGGTGGCGGGACCGAGGTAGCGGTCGAGGTCGTGCTCAGACCGTTGACGGCCTGAGCACGACCGACGACACCGTGCGCCGGTCGCGTGCGACGTCGGCGCGGTCGCCCAGGGGCGCGGTGCTCAGCTGAGGGGGTCCTCAGTCGGCGCGGTGCTCAGCTGGTGCAGTGCTCAGCTGGCGCGGCGCTGACGAGCGGTGCGGCGCTTGAGCGCGCGACGCTCGTCCTCGGACAGGCCGCCCCAGACGCCGGCGTCCTGACCCGACTCGAGGGCCCACTTGAGGCACGTGTCCATCACCGGGCAGCGACGGCACACAGCCTTCGCCTCCTCGATCTGGAGGAGGGCCGGGCCCGTGTTCCCGATCGGGAAGAAGAGCTCCGGGTCCTCTTCGAGGCAGGCAGCGTTGTGACGCCAGTCCATGACTTCTCCTAGGCGCAAGGCGAACCGCAGCCCATGACAGGGCAGCCTCGATCAGAGGCGGTTTGGTTCGGAAGGGGGAATCTGCTAAGGACAAGCGTCACACCTGTCCGGGCAACACACAAGGGGTTACGAGAAGGTTTCAGCCGTATAACAGATGAGGCCTTCATCACATTCCGGCGCGATTGTGTGCGACGGTTGTTGGGTCCGTGTGCCGATCGCCGTCATCGCCGCGAGGGCGCAGCACCGTCGGGACGGACCCCGGCCCCGCACGCGGTGCGGCGCAGGCAGCCCCTAGAGTCGTGGCGTGCCTTCCGACGACCCGGTCCGAGACCTCGATCCGCGCGCCCGCCGAGGAGCTGCCGCCCCTGGTCGGGGCGCCTCCCGGGACGGGAGCGGTCGCACGGGCTCGACGGGCCGTGACGCCACGTGGTCGCACCGGCCGGCGGCGTTGATCGTGGCGGTCGGCCTGATCCTGCTGGAGGCCGTGGCCCTGGTCGTGGTGACGGGAGTCTCGGTGGTCTCGCTCGTCCGGGGCGACGCAGCGCTCCCGGGAGCGATGGTGTTCTTCGCGGTGTTCTGCCTCCTTGTCGCCGCGGTGCTCCTCCAGGCGGCGCGCGCCCTGCTGGCCGGCCGACGCTGGGCCAGGTCACCGGTGATCACCTGGCAGGTCCTCCTCGGCGTCATGGCCGTCGGCTGGCTCGGCGTCGAGGTCACGGCCGCTGCGACCGCGGCGCTGGTGGTGGCCGTGGCGGTGACTGCTGCTCTCCTCCTCCCCCGGTCGTCGCGTTCACGACCGGCTCTGCTCACGCCTCCGGGAGCCCGGGCGGCTCGACGCCGCGATAGACCTGGACCGGGGTGACGACAGACCCGGCCTGGACGACACCTCGACCCGGGAGGTGAGGGTGATCGTGGTCGCGGTACCGGTCGAGCGGTGTGCCGAACACCTCGTCGGAACCGGACTCACCGGGCGACAGGACGATCCCGCGCCGCGTCGCCCGCAGACTCGTCCAGGGCTCGCGGTACGCGACGCAGACACGTGCGGTGCGTGCCGAGGCCACCAGTGCCCGCGGGCCGCTGCCGGTGGAGGGCACGGTGAGCACGTCGACGAGCTCCCCGCACTCCTGCGGGCGCAGGCGCTCGAGGTCGTCGAGGTCGTCCACCACGACGACGAGAGGACGTTCGGCCGCCGCGATCGCGCCCACGAGCCGGCGGAGCGCTGCCGCATCGAACGACCAGGTCGCCGTCGTGAGTGCAGTGTCAGGGAGGCCCGGGAGCGGTCGACCGTCGGCGGTGACGACGTGGAGGGCCGTCGTGCACCCGAGCTGCCCGGCGAGCACACCGAGCGTCGTGGACCGGCCCGAGCCGGGCGGGCCGACGACGAGCGCACCGCGCGACAGGTCGAGACCCGTCTCGGTCGCGTCGTCGCCACCGAGGCCGACATCGACCCAGGTGGCCGCGCGGCTGCGCGTCCGCGGCGAGACGACCGGGGCCTCGAGCGGGATCGGGGCCAGGCGGAGAGGGTCGCTGCCCGGTGGTGTGGTGCCCGTTGGTGTGGTGCCCGGTGGTGTGGTGCCCGTTGGTGTGGTGCCCGGCGGAGTGGTGCGCAGCTGTGTGGTGCCCGGAGGCTGCTCGGCGACGGCGATCTGGCACACCCGGGCGGAATCCGTCCCGGCACCCCCGAGATGGATCGCACGTCCCGACGCGGTCGGCTCCCCGAGGGAGGCAGGAACGCCGAGCATCGTCCGTGTCACCGGGTCGGTGCCCGGGAGCACGACGATCTCCGGGAACTCGCTGCGGATCCCGGTCGCCGGTGCGGCGGTGACCGCCACCGAGACCTCGCGCGACCGCGCGTCGCGCAGCAGACTCGCGAGCGTCGTGCGTCCACGGGCCGCTCCGGACCTGTCGAGCTGGTCGAGCACGTCCAGCAGCGGTTCGAGACCGTCGATGACCAGCAGGGCCGGGACACCGCCGCTGTCGCGTCGCACCAGGAGGTCGAGGAGACGACCGAGCAGGCGACCGTCACCGTGACCGACCACCGTCCCCAGGCCCGGATGCGCGCGGAGGTCGGCGAGCTGGCCGTCGAGGCCGACCGCGTGGACGTGCCAGCCGGCGGAGAGTCCCGACACGGCCAGTGTGCGGAGCGTGGTGGTGCGACCGGAGCCGGCGCCGCCGACGACCAGCAGGTGTTGCCCGACGGCGAGACGCGCAACAGCCCGGGCCTGCGACTCGGGGACGTCCGCGAGGGCGAACGGGAGGCCAGGGGAGCCGTCGTCCGCGAGGGCGTCGAGCGGCAGGGATGTGGGGAGCTCCGGGAGCCACGGCGCGCGGGGCGCACGGGCGCCGGCCGCGACGGCTGCCGCGACGACGGCGTCGACATGTCGGGAGAGGCCGACGACGGCGCGGGCGTCCTCCGCCGCGTCCCTGGAGGGGGAGGGTGTGGTTCCCGCGGCCGGGCCGAGGTCGCCCCACGCGGCAGCGGGACGCACACCGACGTCCCCGCCTGACCCGTCGCCCCGCACGTCGGCGTGCGCCACCTGGACCAGCTCTGCGGGTGCCGTGCCGCGCCGCACGACGGCGCGACCCGGCACGCCTGCCGGGGTCCGCGCGGCGTCCGGCACACCGACGATGTCCAGGGAGTCTGCCTCGTCGGTGACACGAAGGGCGATCCGCAGGGAGATGTTGGCGCGCATGTCGGCGCTCACCGCCCCGCCGGGGCGTTGGGTCGCGAGGACCAGGTGCATGCCGAGCGACCGCCCTTGCGCGGCGATCCGCAGCAGGTCGGGGAGGAAACCCGGGAGGTCGTCGGCCAGTGCGCGGAACTCGTCGACGACCACGAGCAGGCGGGGCGGCGGTTCCACGAGCTCGGTCGGTGACGGTGCGGGACCGGACGCGCGTGCCGCCCAGGCACTGCGGAGCTGGTCGAGATCGCTGACTCCGTGCGCGGCGACGAGCCGCTCGCGCAGGCGCAGCTCGTGACGCAACCCGGCGAGCGCGCGCATCGCAAGGGCCGGGTCGAGGTCGGTGACCTGCCCGACGACGTGGGGGAGCCGGGCGCAGTCGCCCAGGCTCGCGCCACCCTTGTAGTCGATCAGGGCGATCGCGAGGTCGGCGGGCGACCTCGTCGACGCGAGGCCGAGCACGAGGGTCTGCAGCAGCGCCGACTTCCCGGCCCCGGTGGTCCCGGCGACGAGCGCGTGCGGACCGTCGGCCACGAGGTCGAGCGAGACGACCGCGCCACCGACGCCGATCCCGATCGGCACCGCCAGGCCGGGATCGGTCGACGAGCCCGACCACCGCGCGGTGATCTCGTCCGACGCGGGACCGTCCCGGAGATCAGGAGTACCGGGGAGCCGGTTCCACGGGACGCTCGCGGGAAGCCCGTCCGGCTCGTTCGTGCCGCGCGTGCGGGCCCGCAGCGCGGCCGCGCGACGCGACTGGTGCTCCGCGGTGCGGATCGAGACGGCCGGCAGGGGCACCGGGTAGGTGCGTCCGTCCGAGCAGCGCAACAGCGCGTCGGCGCGACCCGCCTCGACCTCCAGGACGGTGTGGCACCACGGCGGGACGTCGGCGAGGCTGCCGCCGACGAGGATCAGCTGACTCCCGGCAGGCGCATCTCGCCACAGCGACGACGCCGAGGCCGGCCAGGGGCCACCTGACGGATCGATCACCGTCAGCGCAGCGGCGTGCGGACCGTGTCCCGCGACCGGGACGCTGGGGCGTGGGGCCCGGGTCGCCGCGGTACCGGCGGCGTCGTCGGCCGCCAGGAGCGCGGCCGTGCCGATCCAACGGCACCACGACCACTGCGGTGAGGCACCCGGGGGATGGCGGACGACCACGGGTGGCGCGTCGTCGGCGCCCCCCGATGCGGTCGCTGCGGTCACCAGGCCCCGTGCGACGGCGAGGGCGTGCTCTCGAGGGCCGACCACGGCGAGGCAGGCATCGGGGGTGAGGTCCGCGAGGTGCAGCGGGCGGATCCCGGGAGCGCCCGGGTGTCGTTCGTGGAGCCGGAGCGTGCCGGTCACCACGTCAGCAGGGCTCGGCACGACGACGGCGTCACGCGCCGCGACGTCGGCGACGCGTCCCGACGGTGCTGCCGGATGTGGCGCCCCGCGGTCGGAGGACGGCGACGCGTGTCGGACGCGCCGTCGTGATCGGAGCCCGGCGACGAGCTGGACGAGAGCCAGCACCGGCCCGGTCGCCGCGAGCAGGAGCATCCGCGGGTTGCCCGTGCCCATCGCCAGCACGACGGCGGACACGACGGGTGTGAACCACGTCGAGAGCGCCACCGGCGACGTGACCGTGGTGGTGTGCGGCCCGGGTGGCGCGGACGCGCCCGCCGCTCCGGGAGCGGACGCTCGGGCGGAGGTACCGTCACGGTGCCGCACCTCGATCGACGTCGAGCCGAGGACCAGCCGATCGCCGTCGCGCAGGCGGTGCCAGCGTCCCACCGCGCGCAGGCTCCCGACCTGCCGGGACAATGGACGGGTGCGCCCACGACGCCGTCGCACGGTGCCGTTGTGCGAGCCGTCGTCGCGTACCTGGAGTCGGTCGCCACGCCGTCGCACCGTGAGGTGGCGCCGGGAGACCTGCGGGTCGTCGACCTGGAGATCCACGCCCGGACCGCGCCCCACGACGGTGGCGTCATCGACCCCGCGGAGGCCACCCGCATCGGGGCCGGAGAGGACGGCGAGGTGCCAGACGGAGCGCAGGGCGTCGGCCGCCGGGTCCGGCCTCGGCGGGCCGACGGTGAGGACGCTCCCGGCCTCGAGCGGTGCCAGGCCGCAGAGCTGGTCGTCGCCGACGGCCCGGGCACCGACGGAGAACCGTGCTCCTGGCGCCGCGATCTCGCCGATCCCGGTGAGCGCGGCCAGCGACGCGCGCAGGACTCCGAGCCGGCTCCCCTCGGAGACGTCGACGTCGACCCGGCACGGCGCCGGACCGGGCGACAGCTCGGGCACCACGCCGACGACCGCACCCGGGCACTGGTCTCCGCCGGGACGCCACTCGACCGTGATCCGCACCGGGACAGCGTCGCCGGTGGCCGGGACGCTGCCCCGGCGCACGGGACGCAGGTTGGGGGGCCGTGCCGGGTCCACAGGGTGTGTCGTCGGCTCGACGGCGAGGACCCGGTTCCCAGCAGGGCACGTCGTCCTCGTCTGGGTCCTCGTCCGGGGCCGACCGGGCGGCGCGGAGGGCCGCCCGGTCGACTCCCGAGTCGCAGGCGACGCTCAGTCGACCGCCAAGGCCGCGACCGGCGACGTCCGTGCGGCGGCCCGACCGGGGACGACCGAGGCGACGAGGCCGGCGATCAGCGCCACGAGCAGGACGAGCGCAAGATCGCGCCACGGCACGGCGAGCTGCACGTCACCGATCGAACCGAGCATCGTCGCCGCGCCTGCCCACCCGTAGACGAGACCGAGCCCGATCCCGAGGACAGCGCCGACACCGGCGATGAGCATCCCCTCGATCGCGAGCATCACCCGGAGCTGGCCTCGCGCGAGGCCGATGGCCCGCAGGGTCGCCGACTCCCGTCTCCGTTCGATCACCGAGAGCGAGAGCGTGTTCGCGACGCCCACCAAGGCGATCACGACCGCCACACCGAGCAGTCCGACCACGACGGCGAGGAGGGTGTCGATCACGCGCTGGAGCGAGGCGCGCTCGACGGCACCTCCGGAGACATCGACCTCCTGGTCGGTGAGGGCGTCCTGGATCGACGGCACGACGTCGGGTGCGCTGTCGGTCGCGGTGAGCTCTGCCCACAGCAGCGGCGACGCGGCGCCAGGTTCCACGGCTGTCATGGTGGTCGGTGTGACGAGCGCCTCCCAACCGCGCAGTGCCGTCACGGCCACGGTCAGCGTCACCGGCGGGACATCTGTGCGTGCACCACCCGTCGCGTCCGTCGCCGCCACGGTGACGACGTCGCCGGTTCGCACCGCGAGCGACTCCGCGAGCGACGAGGACAGCACCAGGGCGTGGTCGTCGAGCGGGGCGATCAACGCACGGTCCCGGACGACCGTCGCGGCGTCCGTGGCGCTGATCCCGTGCAGTGTCTCCATCGTGGCAGGGGCGTTGGTTCCGGTCTCGGGCGTGATCAGGACGATCGCCTCGGTCAGAGCGACGACCGTGCGGACACCGTCGACGCGTGCCACGGTCGACGCCACCCCCGGAGATAGTCCCGCGGTCCGTCCGTTGGCGCTCGGGGCTGCACGAACCTCGACATCCACCGGGTAGGTCGCGTCGAGCTTCGAGACGAGCGTCGCCTGCGCGCTCACGGCCCCTGCGCTCATCATCGTCACGAGCGTGACGCCGATCAGCAGCGCCGTGCTCGTCGCGGCAGTCCGACGCGGGTTGCGCACGGTGTTCGCCACTGCCAGCCGTGCGCTCGTGCCTGTGCGCGCCACCAGGCGTCCGGCGACGGCAACGACCTGAGGTATCCACAGCACCGCACCGACCAGCACTCCGACGAACGAGGCCGCCCCGCCCAGGACACCGAGTCCGAGCACCGCGAGCGGATCCGTGTGAGCCGCGAGCACCACGGCGGCGGTGAGCAGGAGGGCGCCGCCCACCGTCAGCAAGCCGGCCAGGACGAGTCGGGCACGCCCGGGCCGGCCGGTGAGGTTCGGTGCCTCGGCCGGCCTGAGTGCGGCCAGCGGTGCGACGCGGGTCGCCGCGCGGGCCGGGGCGAGGCCTGCGCCGAGAGTGACGACGATCCCGATCACGACCGGGAGCACGAGGGCGGTCGCGCTCAGTGGCGCCGACGACGGCAGGTGGGCGTCGGCGCTGGTCCGTTGGAGGATCTGGAGTGTCAGCTGGACGACCGTGACCCCGGTCAGGACTCCGACGACCGAGGAGGCGAAGCCGAGAATCGTCGCCTCGGTCATGACCGATCGCCGCAGCTGGCCCTTGTCGGCGCCGACGCATCGGAGCAGCGCGAGAGTGCGGGTCCGCTGCGCGACGATCACCTGGAACGTGTTCGAGATCACGAGTGCAGCGACGACCAGCGCGACGGCGGCGAATCCGAGCACGACGTACAGGACCGACTGCGTGTCACCTGACGCGCTCTTGACGCTCGCCTGCGCCTGCTCGTCCTTGGTGCGGACATGGACGTTGTCGGGCAGCGCCGAGACGAGCTGGTGCTGGACGGTGGCGACCTCCGCAGGACCGTGGACGGTGAGGGTCACGTCGTTGTAGGCCACCGGATCGGGGCCCGCCTGGTCACGGGCGAACTGTTCTGCCTGGGACGGTGAGAGGACAGCCGCTCCACCTGAGACGGAGAACGCGCCGGCGGGATCGTCGACCAGGCCGACGACGGTCAGACGATCATGCTTCTCGGTCCAGGTGACGGCGGTCGGTGGAGTGGTGTCGGTCGATCCGGCAGCCCCCGTGGCGCCGTCGGTGCTGGCTGCCGTCGCGGTGCCTGCCGCAGCCGGGGTGCCGGACGGTGCCGCGGTCGAGGTGCTGGGCTCGCTCGATGGTGTGCCGATGGAGTGCGAGGCATCGACCTGGTCCCCGACCCGGAGGCCGAGTCGCTCGGCAACCTTCCGAGGCAGAGCGATCTCCCCGGCGGCTGACGGGAAGGTCCCCGTGGTCAGCTTCTGGGCTTCGAGGCGGGGCTCGCTCGTCGCCTCCGTCACGAGCACGTACGCCCGGTGGCTCCCGGCCGACAGCTGAAGACCCACCTGCGGCTGGACGTTCACGGCTGCCACGCCCGCGGCGGAACGCACCGTGGCCACGACCTCAGGTGACACCCGCCCCGTGACGACGAGGTCCGACTGGGCGTAGGCCGCGGCGATCGCGTCGTAGGTCGTGCGGGTGATGACGTCGCCCACGATCAACGTCGCGGCGACGAAGGCGGTGCCGATCGCGATCGCGATCCCGGCAGAGACGAGACGCCCGATGCTGCGGCGCATCTGGGCGAGAGTGAGGCGCAGCATCAGTCGCGCACCGCCGTGGCGGTCTGGTTCGCGTGCGCGTCGAGCCCCGGTTCGACCTCGAGGGAGCGGAGCGCGTCCAGCCCCGCGAGGACCGACTCGGGTGTGGGGTCGGCGATGTCGCCGGCGATCCGCCCGTCGGCGAGGAGGACCACGCGATCCGCGTACGCCGCGGCCGCCGGGTCGTGCGTGACCATGATGATCGTGCGACCGAGCTCCCGGACCGAGCGACGGAGGAAGCTCAGCACCTCGGCCCCGGACCGTGAGTCGAGGTTCCCGGTCGGCTCGTCGGCGAAGACGACGTCGGGCCGGGCGATCAGCGCCCGTGCGATCGCGACGCGCTGCTGCTGGCCACCCGAGAGCTCGCTGGGCCGGTGCTCGAGTCGGTCGCCGAGGGCGAGGGTCGCGACCAGCGTGTCCTTCCAGGCGCGGGTGTCCGCGTCCAGCCGGGTGCCGGCGAGCTCGAGCGGCAGCACGATGTTCTGCTCGGCGGTGAACATCGGCAGCAGGTTGAACGACTGGAAGACGAATCCGATGCGGTCCCGGCGGAGCTGGGTGAGCTCCTTGTCGCCGAGGGACGTGATCTCGGTCTCGCCGAGGAACGCCTGCCCCGACGTCGCGGTGTCGAGACCTGCGAGCAGGTGCATGAGCGTCGACTTACCCGATCCGGACGGCCCCATGATCGCGGTGAACGCGCCCGCGGCGAACGTGACGTCGACGGCGTCCACCGCGCGCACCGCTGCTGCGCCGGTCCCGTAGACCTTGCTCAAGGCGTGGGCGCGCACGGCCTCGGTCGGATGCGCGGCAGTGCGGGTCGTGAGCGGTTGGTACACGGTCGTGTCCACGGAGGTCTCCCGGGAGTCGGTGGCGGGTCGTGCGCGAGGGGCGGACGAGCCCCCCGCGGTGTCACCTCGACGCTAGGCGTCCGCTGTGGAGAGGGGCATCGCGCCGGAGGGGGGTCCGTCGCGCGCCCGCGTCATCCCGTGGTCTGACCTGGCGGCGGCGTCTCACGTCCCCGGTCGGACGAGACCCGTCTCGTAGGCGACGACCACGGCCTGGACCCGGTCGCGTGCCCCGAGCTTCGCGAGGATGCGGCCGACGTGCGTCTTGACGGTCGCCTCGGCGACGAACAGGTCCTGACCGATCTCCGTGTTCGAGCGCCCCCGGGCCATGAGGACGAGGACCTCGCGCTCGCGGTCGGTCAGGGTGGCGAGCGCCGCCATGGAGCCGGAGGCGGCGGGCTCCGGCACCGCGGGAAGGACCGTCACGAGGTGCTCGAGGAGCCGTCGGGTGCTCGACGGCGCGATCACGGCGTCGCCGGCGTGCACCGTCCGGATCGCGGCGAGCATCTCCTCCGGTGGCGCATCCTTCAGGAGGAACCCGCTCGCACCGGCGCGGATCGCCTCGAGCACGTACTCGTCGAGGTCGAAGGTCGTCAGGACGATGATGCGCGGTCCGGGATGCCCGGCATCCCGGCTGCCGAACGCCTCGGTGATCGCCGCGGTCGCGCTCAGTCCGTCCATCGTCGGCATCCGGACGTCCATGAGGACGACGTCCGCCATCCCGGCCGGATCGGTGGTCAGGGGGCGGGTGAGGGCACGGACGGCCTCGGCCCCGTCACCGGCCTCGAGGACGACGGTGAGGTCGGGCTGGGAGTCGATCACCATCCGGAAGCCCGCGCGGACCAGCTGCTGATCGTCCACGAGGGCGACGCGGATCGGTCCCGGGGCGGTGTGCTCGGCGGTCATGGTGCCTCATCTGGGTGATCGGGTCGGTCGCTGCCGACCGTGGTGGGGGACGGAGGGAGCGGGAGCTCGGCGTGGACGCGGAACCCGCCGCCAGGACGCGGCCCCGCCGTCAGGGTGCCGCGGAACATCGCCGCGCGCTCGCGCATGCCGAGCAGCCCCTTGCCGGCTCCGTCGGACTCGACCGCAGCTCCTCGCCCGTCGTCGCTCACGTCGAGGACGAGGGTGGTGGGCAGCCACTGGACCAGGACCGTCACCTGCGGGTCGGGACCGGCGTGCTTGAGCACGTTCGTGAGGGCCTCCTGGCAGATGCGGTACGCGCTCAGCCCGGCGCCCGGGGGCAGGATCCGGGGCGAGCCCATCTTCACGACGGAGACTCGCAGGCCGCTGGCACGCACCTGGTCAACGAGCGCGTCGAGGTCCTCGACGGCGGGTTGCGGTCCGGGGGAGCCGACCCCGACGGCGGTGGGGGGCGTCGTCGCTGCGCAGGACGCCCAGCAGGCGGCGCATGTCCGCGAGGGCGGCCCGTCCGGTCTCGCCGATCGTCGTGAGGGAGCGGACCGCGGCACCGGGGTCCGTCTCGGCGGCGTACCTGCCCCCGTCGGACTGGGCGATGATCACCGAGAGCGAGTGCGCGACGATGTCGTGCATCTCGCGGGCGATCCGGCTGCGCTCGGCCGCCGTGGCGATCCGGCCCTGCTGGTCGCGCTCGACCTCGAGGCGCTCGGCGCGGTCCCTCAGGGCGCCGATCATCTCGCGTCTCGAGCGACGGACGAGGCCGAACGCCCAGGCGGCGAGAGCCGCGGTCCCGGTGAGCACCGCGGTGAACGCCGCGGCCGCCAGGCCGCTCATGGTCGAGTCCACGACGAGAGCGAGCCCGAGCACCCAGGCGCCGAGAAGCGCCGACCCGATCGCGGTGCGGTGCGCCCAGCGCGGTCCGTGCACGGTCACCGAGTACAGCGCGACGAGCACCACGAGGTCGGTCGGGAGGATGAGCGGGATGCCGAGGAGGAGGTGGAGGAGACCGACCGCGTACACGGCGACGACCGACGCGACGGGGCGCGAACGACGCCACGCGAGGGGGACGACGATCGCGATCGTCCACAACCGGGCGACCGATCGCGAATCGCCCTGGATCGCGCTGGCGACGGGGAGCATCAGCAGGAGCAGCGCGGCGGTACCGACGGCGTCGATCGGGAAGCGGTGCGCCTCGCCCCACCGGCTCGCCCGCTCCCACCACTGCATCGCACCAGCCTAGGGACCGGAGACGGCGCCGGCATCGGGCCCTGGTCGCACAGGTGGGTGCGACCTGAGGGGGACGACGTGGCGCGTCCGTGGCGCACACCACGCAACTCTCCGGGTCTCCGGGCGTGTCTCAGGGCAGTTCGTGACCTAGCATGAGCAAATGACCCACGTGCTGCTGGCCGAAGATGATCCAGCCATTGCCGAACCTTTGGCGCGCGCCTTCGGGCGTGAAGGATATGACGTGCAGGTGCAAGGAACGGGTCAAGGCGCGATCGACCACGCGGGGCACGCCGACCTCATCGTCCTCGACCTCGGGCTGCCGGACATGGACGGGCTCGACGTCGCGCGGGCGATCCGGAGCCAGGGGCTGACCACTCCGGTGCTCGTCCTGACGGCGCGCGCCGACGAGGTCGACCTCGTCGTCGGGCTCGACGCCGGCGCCGACGACTACGTGACCAAGCCGTTCCGCCTGGCCGAGCTGCTGGCGCGCGTGCGTGCGCTCCTCCGCCGCACGGCCAGCGAGCTGGACGACGAGGACGAGGTCGAGGCCCAGGACGTCCGCGTCGACGTCGCCGCGCACCGCGCGTTCCAGGCGGACCGCGAGCTCCACCTCACCGCCAAGGAGTTCGAGCTGCTGCGTGTCCTCGTCGCAGCAGCCGGCACGGTCGTCGCCCGCGAGACCCTCATGCGCGAGGTCTGGGGGTCGGACCCGAACGGGTCGACCAAGACCCTCGACATGCACGTCTCGTGGCTGCGTCGCAAGCTCGGCGACGACGCGAACGCGCCTCGCTACGTCAGCACCGTCCGCGGCATGGGCTTCCGCTTCGAGACCGGCGAGCACGAAGGGAGCTGACGGGTGCGTCGCCGCATCCTTCAGGCGACGATCGCGGCCGTCACGGTCGCGGTCATCCTGCTCGGCTTCCCGCTCGCGTTCTTCGGCGCGCAGTTCGTGCGGGAGAACGACCTCCAGGAGCTCGACGCGCGTGCCCAGACGGTCGCGAGCATCGTGGACTTCCGGCTGGAGCAGGGCATCGACCCGCGCGACTCGTGGCTCAAGCCGTACGTCGGTGGTGGCGGGTCCCTCGTGGCCCACGTCCGGGTCGTGGCCCAGGGAACGATCCTCGACGCGGGTCCGAACTTCTCCGGCCGGACGGTGTCCGCCAGCTACACCTCCGACTCGGGCGCGATCGTCATCCTCACCGTGCCGTGGTGGGACCTGTTCTGGTTGAGCTCGCGCGTGGTCGCCCTGGTCGTCGCGGCCGCGATCGTCGCGTTCGCGGCCGGCATCGCGATGGCGATCTGGCAGGCCAACCGGCTCACCGCGCCGCTCGTGTACCTGGCCGCGTCCGCCGAGCAGCTCGGCTCGGGGCAGGTACGACCTCATCTCGAGGCCTCCGGGGTCGAGGAGATCGACCTCGTCGCGGCCGAGCTCGGACGGAGCTCGGACCGCATGGCGGAGCGGCTGTCCGCCGAGCGGCAGTTCGCGTCGGACGCGTCGCACCAGCTCCGGACGCCCCTGACGGCCCTGTCGATGCGGCTCGAGGAGATCTCGGCCGCGAGCGACAACGAGCTCGTCCGCGACGAGGCGCGGATCTCCCTCGAGCAGGTCGAGCGACTGGTGACCGTCGTCGACGACCTCCTGATGAGATCCCGTCGTGCCCAGGGTGGGACCACGGAGCCGCTGTACGTCCTGGACGTCGTCCACCAGCAGCAGGAGGAGTGGACGCCGTCGTTCGTCGCGGCGGGTCGCGACCTGCAGATCGACGTGGACCCTCAGGCCCAGGTGCTCGCGACACCGGGCGCCCTCGCGCAGGTGCTCGCGACGCTGCTCGAGAACTCCCTGGTGCACGGCGACGGGGTCACGACGGTGCGTTCGCGGCCCAGCGGGCCCGGCGGTGGTCTCGTCCTGGAGGTCGGGGACCAGGGCGCGGGCGTGCCCGACGAGCTCGCTCCGCGGATCTTCGAGCGCGAGGTCACCTCGGGCAAGGGCACCGGGCTCGGGCTTTCTCTCGCCCGGGACCTCGTCGCGGCCGACGGAGGGCGCCTCGAGCTCGCCCAGCGCAGACCGGCTGTGTTCGCGGTGTTCCTGGCGGGTGCGCCCCACCTGCTCGATCCGGAGCTCGTCGCCCCGCGCACCGTGACGGACGACGACGCCGTGCCCGAGGACGGCGAGCCGCGGCGCCGGCGAGGGCTGTTCGGCCGGCGTCGGCATGGCTGAGGGTGTCCGGGACCTCCGCGCGTTGACGGACTGAGGCGACGGACTGAGGCGACCGGTCGAGGCCCGTGCCGACGAGCAGGCGCAGGCTGCCGTCAGCTCAGACGGGTGCGCTGGTGGAGGACCCGCCGACGAACACGAACCGTCGGTAGGCGACGTAGCGGAACGCCGTCCCGAGCAGGAGACCGACACCGTTCGCCGAGATGTTGTCCGCCAGGGCCGAGCGCAGGTCCAGGACGTAGTGCGAGAAGGCCAGGCAGCCGACGCCGATCAGCAGGCCGCCGATGTTGACCACGGCGAAGCCCATCAGCTCCCGCGTCTTGGTGTCGGTGCGACGGCCCTGGAACGTCCAGTACCGGTTGCCGATCCAGGCGACGATCGTCGCGAGCGACACCGAGACCACCTTGGCGGTCAGCGGCTTGTCCGCCATGAGCCCGCCCGGCCCGAAGCGCAGCAGGTTGAACACCCCGAGGTCGACCACGTAGGCCACGGCACCGACCGAGCCGAACCGGGCCAGCTCGATGATCCGCGCGGTGAGCGCCCCGTACTTTCCCGTCAGCAACCGTGCTCGCAGACCGGGCCGCACGAGGGGCTCCATCGTGAGGGTGGCCTCCGGTGAGGTCGGCGCAGGGCTGGGCGGCTCGATCGTCGTCACCGATTCAGGGTAGCGCCAGGACCTGTGCTCCGACTCGACTACGCTCACAGGTTGTGGCGGCTCCGGTGGTGGCGGTGGTGGGCGGCGGTCAGCTCGCCAGGATGATGGCACCCGCGGCGGTGGCCCTGGGAGTGCACCTGCGCGTGCTCGTCGAGGCGACCGACTCGTCCGCGGCACAGGTCGTCCCGGACTCCCCGGTCGGCGCCGCGAGCGACGACGTGGCCATCCGCTCGCTGGTCGAGGGAGCGGACGTCCTCACCTTCGAGCACGAGCACGTCCCGAACGCCCTGCTCCTGGACCTGCGGGGGCACGGGATCCCGGTACACCCCGGCCCGGAGGCGCTCGTGCACGCGCAGGACAAGATCGTCATGCGCCGACGGCTCACGGAGCTCGGCCTGCCGTGCCCGCGCTGGGCCGAGATCCCCGATGCCGCGTCCCTCGACCACTTCCTCGTCGAGGTCGGCGGCACGGCCGTCGTCAAGACCTCACGCGGTGGCTACGACGGCAAGGGTGTGCGCGTCGTGCACTCGGTCGAGGACGTCGCCGACTGGTTCGAGGCGGCGTTGGACGGGCCGGCGCTCCTCGCCGAGGAGAAGGTGGCGTTCAGCAGGGAGCTCGCGGTGCTCGTCGCCCGGTCCCCGTCCGGGGAGATCCGCACCTGGCCGGTCGTCGAGTCGATCCAGGAGGACGGCGTGTGCTCCGTGGTCGTCGCGCCGGCCCCGGACCTCCACCCGGCGGTCGAGGAGCAGGCGAGGCAGGTCGCGACCGCCGTCGCCGAGGGGCTCGGCGTCACCGGCGTGCTGGCGGTCGAGCTCTTCGAGGTCCCCGGGGCGGGAGGGGGCGAGGGCTCGGTCGTCGTCAACGAGCTGGCGATGCGCCCGCACAACTCCGGTCACTGGACGATCGACGGCTCGGTGACCAGCCAGTTCGAGCAGCACCTGCGGTCGGTGCTCGACCTCCCGCTCGGGGACACGTCGGCGCGGGCGCGCTGGACCGTGATGGCGAACGTGCTCGGTTCCACGAGGTCCGAGCTGACGGATGCGCTCGCCGAGGTGAGCCTCGCGGACCCGTCGGTCAAGGTCCACCTGTACGGCAAGGGCGTGCGGCCGGGCCGCAAGCTCGGCCACGCCACGGCCACGGGCGACGACCTCACCGACGTCCGGCGACGGGCCGAGGCAGCCGCCGCGATCATCCAGGGCGAGACGTCGACCGTGCCAGACTCGACGGTCACCGACACCGAGGGGGAAGACTCATGACGGATGTGCAGCCAGGACAGCCGGTCGTCGGCATCGTGATGGGCTCGGACTCGGACTGGCCCGTCATGCGGGCAGCCGCCGAGGCGCTCGCGGAGTTCGACGTCCCGGTCGAGGTCGACGTGGTCTCCGCGCACCGGCAGCCGGACAAGATGATCGCGTACGGGCGCTCCGCCGCCTCGCGGGGCCTGCGGGTCGTCATCGCGGGCGCGGGCGGGGCGGCGCACCTGCCCGGGATGCTCGCGTCCGTGACCACGCTCCCGGTGATCGGGGTCCCGGTTCCGCTCGCCTACCTCGACGGGATGGACTCGCTGCTGTCGATCGTGCAGATGCCCGCCGGAGTGCCGGTCGCGACCGTGTCCGTCGGCGGCGCGCGGAACGCCGGCCTGCTCGCGGTGCGGATCCTGGCCTCCGGCACCGACCCGGAGTCCGCGCGCCTGCGATCCGCGATGGCGGACTTCCAGGACGGGTTGCGGGACCAGGCCGCTGCCAAGGGGGAGCGCTTGCAGGCACAGACCGGCGTCGGCCACCGTGCGCAGACGACGGGGTTCAGCGTCTGACGGACGAGAGCAGAGCCTGACGGGTCAGGGTGTCCGCCCGGCCCCGTGCCGCGCTCGGGGCGGTCACGCAGCCCTCATGACGTGGGGACGCCGCCGACGGGGCCTGCCGGTTGGGTTCCGTCGAGGATCGCGCTGAACAACGTCGCGTTCCTCTCCGCGTCGAGCTCGACGGTCGACCCGACGTTGCCAGGGCGGTAGTCCATGTTCTTGATCCAGGGCGTCCCGGTGATGCCGGACGGTCCGGTGGCTCGCCGGAAGTCGAGAGCGAGACGCGCCAGGTCGACGATCCCGGTGCTCCGGTCGACGGCGAGTGCCCCGGTACCGGCCGAGATCAGAGCGACCTGCTTGCCGGGCTGGAAGAGCAGCGCCGGCGACTCGACCTTGTGGGTGATCGCGGCGATCAGCTGTCGCTGCCGGTCGGCACGGCCGATGTCACCGCGAGGGTCGGCGTACCGCATCCGGACGAACGCGAGTGCCGTGACCCCGTTCGCGACGTGGCACCCGGCGGTCCACATGAGTCCGCTGTTCTTGTCGGCGACGTCGTAGTCCAGGCAGAGGGGAACGCCGTCGACGGCGTCGACCACCTTCTCGATCCCCGCGAAGCCGACCTCGACGTAGTGGTCGATCGTGATCCCGGTGAGCTTCTCGACCGTCTTGACGAGCAGCGGGGCACCGCCCCAGGCGAACGCGGCGTTGAGCTTGTTCTTCCCCTTGCCGGGGATGTCGACGTAGGAGTCCCGCGGCAGGCTGATGAGCGCTGCCGGCCCGCTCGCCGGGACCTGGAGCAGCATGATCGTGTCGGTCCGGGCTCCGACGGTGCCGTCGTTCCCGATCGTCCCGTCGGCGCGCGAGTCCGAGCCTGCCAGCAGGTAGGTCGTCCCGGGCGTCGGACCGGCGCCCGAGAGGGCGTCGATGTGCTGGATCTTGCCGTTCGCCCAGGCGGTCAGCCCGATCGGCCAGGCCAGGAGGAGGACGAGCACGACCGCGGCGACGAGCACGATCCGGCGGCGTCGCCGGCTGCGTGACGCGCCTCGAACCGGGCCCGATGCCCCTGACCGGGTCCCGGTCGGAGGTGTGCCGAGACCCTGGCGGGCGCCCGAGGACCTCCCCGGAGGGACCCGCGTCGCCGGCCGCGCTGATGTCGCAGCCGGTTCGCCGTCGCGTGCGCGGACCGCGGGCGGCGTGGCGGTCTGGCGGGCCGGCGGAGCCGGACGGGTGGGCCGCCCCACCACGATCGCGTCCTCACCGGGGACGGGCCGCGCGGCAGGGGACGCCTGGGGGGAGAAGCTCGGTGGTGGGGTCGACCGGCTGCCGTCCGGGCGTGGCACGGATGGCCGGCTGGACGAGGACCGGATCGGGGGTCCGGCTGCGGCGAGCCGGCACGTCTCGGGGCCGGCTGTGCCGACCCGCCCGGTCGGGCGTGGCTCCCGGATGTGCCGTCCGGACGAGGGCTGTCGCTCATCGTGGCTCAGCCGCACACGGCGGTGACGTCGTCAGGGGTGAACGCTTCTTTGCCGGCAACCTTGGTCTCCGCGGTAGTCGGGGTGTCGCTGACCGTGCCCGCGGACGTGCCTTCGGGCGCGTCCGCTGCGGTCCCGGAACTCGTCGAGTCGGTCTGTGCGGCGGCGGTGACGATCGACCGGTCCGACGCCATGTTGGCCCAGATGGTCGCTGCGGCAGACGTCCAGACGACCTGGTTCGGGTCCGGCCGGTAGCTCGTGAACGGCACGGTCATGAACGTGATGTTCCCGCTCGGGATGTCCTTGAGGCTGAACGCGAGGCCGGCCATGTTCGTGATCGACGCGAGCTCCGGGTTGGCGGTGACCGAGCTGGTCGCTGCGTCGAGGAACCGGAGGAGCTGGCCGACGTCCGTGAGGAGGTTCTTCGAGAAGACCTCGCGGGCCGTCGCGGCCAGGAGCTGCTGCTGGCGCCCGATGCGATTGGTGTCAGAGCCGTCACCGACGCCCGTCCCGGTGCGGGCGCGGGCGTACGCGAGCGCCGTCTTCCCGTCGAGGGTCTGGTAGCCGGCGCTCAGCTTCAGGCCGGCCTTGGGAGAGTCCATCGCGTTCGGGATGCAGATCGGGACGCCGCCCAGGGCATCCACCATGCGGATGAACCCGACGAAGTCGACGACCACGAACCCGTCGATGCGCACGCCGGTCAGCGACTCGACGGTCTTGATCGCGCACGCAGCAGCCGATGCGGTGTCTCCACCGGTGTCGGCACCGATGGCGAACGCTGCGTTGAACCGCGCGCTCTGGGGCTTGCTGGTCTTGCCGTTCGTCATGGTGCACGCGGGGATCTGCACGTGCGAGTCCCGGGGGATCGACACCGCCTCGACCCGCTTCCGGTTGGCGGAGATGTGCAGCACGATCGTCGTGTCGCTGCGCATGCCCTCGACCGAGCCACCGATCGCGCCGTTCGCGCCGTCGCGCTCGTCCGACCCCATCAGCAGGAGCGTGACCGGCGAGCCGCTGCTCGGGTCGTTCGGGTCCGGCGCCGCGCTCGACGTCGGCCGGTCGGCGCCGAGGAGGCCGGTCACGTCCGCCGAGTCGATGTTCCCCTGGAACCGCGAGTACGCGGTCGCGAATCCGCCCGCACCGAACGCGAGCACGGCGGTGAGTGTCAGTGCGACCGACCTCAGCACGTGGTGACCGCGAAGGTTCCTTGCGTGACGCACCGTGCTCCGGCCGGCTGCTGTCGCATGACGGGTGGGCACCTCGGGATCTTATGTCGGCGGCACACAGGAAAGACGGTGCCACGTCGATGAAGCCGTGGAGGACGTGTGGAGAACGGCGAGCGGGTCAGCGGCCCAGCTGCGCGTACTTCGCCTCGGTGGCCTCCTTGCGCGGCCGCCACCACGCCTCGTTGTCGCGGTACCACGCGACCGTCGCCGCCAGCCCGTCACGGAAGCTGCGGTAGCGCGGCTCCCAGCCGAGCTCGGTGCGCAGCATGCTCGAGTCGATCGCGTAGCGCATGTCGTGGCCCGGTCGGTCGGCGACGAGGTCGTACGCGTCCGTCGGGAGCCCCGAGAGCTCGAGGATGAGCTCGACGACGTCGCGGTTGTTCATCTCCCCGTCGGCGCCGATGAGGTAGGTCTCGCCGGCACGACCCCGGTCGATGATCGCCCAGACGGCGGTGTTGTGGTCCTCGACGTGGATCCAGTCACGGACGTTGAGACCCTGTCCGTAGAGCTTGGGCCGGACACCGTCTATCACGTTCGTGACCTGGCGCGGGATGAACTTCTCGACGTGCTGGTACGGGCCGTAGTTGTTCGAGCAGTTGGAGATCGTCGCCTGGATGCCGAAGGACCTGGCCCAGGCACGGACGAGGAGGTCGCTCGACGCCTTGGTCGACGAGTACGGGCTCGACGGGTTGTACGGGGTCGACGCGGTGAACCGCTCCGGGTCGTCGAGCTCGAGGTCGCCGTACACCTCGTCGGTGGAGATGTGGTGGTACCGGACCCCGTGCTTGCGCACGGCCTCGAGCAGCGTGTACGTCCCGATGACGTTCGTCCGCACGAACGGCCAGGGGTCGTGCAGGGAGTTGTCGTTGTGCGACTCGGCGGCGAAGTGCACGACGACGTCCGCGGCCCCGACCAACCTGTCGACGAGCGGGGCGTCGGTCACGTCGCCCTCGACGAACGTGATCGCGTCGGCCACCGGGGCCAGCGAGGCGCGGTCGCCGGCGTAGGTCAGCGCGTCGAGCACGGTGACCTGGACGTCGGGGCGCTCGCGCACCGTCAGCTGGACGAAGTTCGAGCCGATGAAACCGGCTCCGCCGGTGACGAGCAGACGCACGGGAGGCCTCCTGGGCTGGGGACGTGTCGCGGACGAGCGTAGTCGTCCGGCCCGGATCGTCGCACCGGAGACAGCGGGATGAACCGGAACAAAAGGTACAGCCGTCGAGGTAATCGACTTGACTCGCCCCCAAGAACTTGACCGCCGCAGATCTCCAACCGAGACTCAAATGAAACGTCTTCCTCCAGGGTCTGGAAATTCTCATGTTGTTTAGGCTCGTTGTCGCGATCGCGGTGCTGTTCGCGGGACTTCCCGCCAGCGGCGGCGTCGACGCCGCGATCCCCCCGCGAGTCGGTACCGGAGTCGTCGCTACCTCGGGCGTCTCGACGCGCGCGGTCGTCGACTCGTCCACCGCAGCCACCCTCAAGCCGACGATCGACGAGCGGGACGTCGTCATCCCCGCGGCGAGCGCGGCTGCGACGCCAGGCGACGTCGCCGCGCAAGCCGACGACGGCCGGATCGTGACCGACGAGGAGGGTGGCACCGGCCGGGTGGAGAGCGCCGTCGTGGAGACCGGCGCCTTCCAGACGATCGGTCTGACCTGGCCCGCCGGAGAATCGGTGGCGCATCTCGACGCCGAGGTACGGACCAGAGCCGGTGGTGTCTGGTCCGGCTGGCAGGCCCTCGCACCGGCAGACTCCGAACCTGATTCCGGGACAGCGGAACGCGCGCACGCCCGCTCCGGCACCGATCCGGTGTGGGTCGGAGAAGCGGACGCCGTCCAGCTCTCCTTCGCGGACGCGGCACAGGGTGGACCCTCGGGACTGAAGCTGGCACTCGTCAGCTCGCCCGAGGTCAGCACCACTCAGACGGCGGCGGCAAGTGGACCCGCGTCGTTCAGCAACGCCGTGTACTCCACGTCCACCGCGCCGACGGCGGTGGTCACGCCGCAACCGACGGCCTCGCCGACCACCACACCCATCACGACGCCTCCGACGGCGGTGACCACGCCCGTGCCGGCGACCTCACCGGCCACCGCGCTCGCGCCGACGATCATCACCCGCGCCGAGTGGGGTGCTGCCCCTCAGGCCTGCACCCCCGACGTGGCGACACGGTTGGTCGGCGCTGTGGTGCATCACACAGCGGACTCCAACAATTACTCGACGGTCGCACAGGCGGAGCAGCAGATTCGCAACGACCAGGCGTACCACATCAATACGTTGGGGTGGTGCGACATCGGCTACAACTTCCTCGTCGACAAATGGGGAAACATCTACGAGGGCCGTGCGAACAGCATGGTGGAGCCTGTCGTCGGTGCACATGCCGCCGGGTTCAACACCGGCACCGTCGGGGTGGCGATGCTCGGGAACTACTCGACGCTGACGCCCAGCACTGCGACCCAGGCTGCGGTCGCTGAGGTGATCGCGTGGCGGCTCGCGGCGTACGGCGTCGACCCGTCCGGGTCGATGAGCTATACGACAGCCGGTGGCAGCGACAAGTACGCGGCGGGGACGACCGTGACGTTGCAGGTCATCTCGGGGCACCGAGACGTCTACCGCACGGCGTGCCCCGGGGATGCCGGGTACGCGGTCCTGCCGACCATCAGGACCTTGGCGGCGAAGGGCTTCGCCTACGCCCAGCGCTACGTCGAGTCTCAGGCTGTGGTGAAGTCGTTGTACCAGGACGTGCTGGGTCGTGGGGTGGATCCGGGTGGTCTGTCGACGTGGACGTCGGCGCTTGCCGGGGGGATGACGGTGCCGCAGCTGGCGACGGTGCTGGCGACGAGTCGTGAGTACGCGGATGAGACGGTGGTGCGTGACTACCAGCAGGTGCTGGGGCGTGCGCCGGATCCTGGTGGGATGAGTACGTGGACGGCGGCGCTGATGAATGGTGCGGTCCGTTCGGAGGATCTGAAGGTGATGTTGTTCTCCAGCCCGGAGTTCGTCGCGAAGTCGGGGGGGACGGCGCAGTCGTTCGTGACGGCGTTGTACCGGGGGGGTGCTGGGGCGTGATCCGGGTCCGTCGGAGGTCTCGTGGTGGTCGGGGACGGTGACGTCTCAGGGCACGTTCTCGGTGACGTTGGGGTTCTGGAGATCGTGGGAGTCGGCGTTGCAGCGGGTGAATGCGGCGTATCAGGTGTATCTGGGGCGTTCGGCTGATCCCAGTGGGTTGTCGTCGTGGGCGCCGGTGCTGCTGGCGCAGGGTGAGGGTCAGCTGCGTAGCGCGCTGGTCGGGAGCCTGGAGTACTGGAACCGGGCCCAGACCCGCTTCCCCTGACCCGAACGCCCCCCGACCACCGCAGCCGGACCGGGTTTCACAGATAGGGTGCTCTAGCGCGCCCGGACCTGGGCGTCGGCGATCGTGAGGAGCACGAGCAGGTGGCTGTGACGCACGCGGAGACGAGCGCGATGGTTCGGTGGCAGCGCGTTGCGGGCCGAGCCCCATGGCCTCAGGTCGCCCGCGGGTTGTCGGCGTTCGGCGAGCACTCCCTGGGATGGGTCGCTCTCGGGGTCGTCGGCGCGATCGTCGACCGCCGACACCGCACGACGTGGGTCGACGTGGGCATCTCGGCGTTCGGAGCGCACGCGAGTGCGGTCGTGCTCAAGAGAGTCGTCAGACGTCGGCGTCCGAGCGACCCGCGGGTCCAGGTGCTGACGCCGACCCCGTCCGATCTGAGCTTTCCGTCCGCCCACGCAGCATCGACCACCGCGGCGGCTCTCGCCCTCGTCCCTCTGGTCGGGCGCCCGGCTGCGGTGGCGACGGCGGCGACGATGGGCCTCGCGAGGGTTCTCCTGGGCGTCCACTACCCGACGGACGTCGTCGCAGGCGCTGCGCTGGGACTGATCACCGTGCGGGTGCGCAGACACCTGCGCGGACGAGAGTGGTAGCGGCACGATGAACTCTCCTCGAGCCTTGATCAAGGCGATGCGTCCGCGCCAGTGGGTCAAGAACGTCCTCGTGCTCGCCGGTCCCCTCGCTGGTGGGATGCTCGGCATGGCGAGCACGTGGACGGCGATCCTTCTCGCCTTCGTGACGTTCTGTCTTGCGAGCGCGGGGATCTACCTGATCAACGATGTGATCGATCGAGAGGCTGATCGTCTCCATCCGGTGAAGCGGAACCGCCCCATCGCCTCCGGTGCGGTGAGCGTGCCCGTCGCCCTGGGCGTCGGAACTGCCCTGCTGATCGTGTCGCCCTTGCTCGCCGTCCTCCTGGGGCACGGGACGCTCGGAGTCGTCCTCGGCGTGTACTCGCTGCTCCAGCTGAGCTACTGCCTCTGGCTCAAGCACCAGGCCGTGATCGATCTCGCCGTCGTCTCGTCAGGGTTCCTCCTGCGGGCAGTCGCCGGTGGCGTCGCTGTCGGCGTGCCGCTCTCCATGTGGTTCATGCTCGTCGCGGCTTTCGGCTCGCTCTTCATGGTGGCGGGCAAGCGCTACTCGGAGATCAAGTTGCTGGGGGAGGGGCAGAGCCTGACGCGGAAGAGTCTCGAGGCCTACTCTGCGAGCTACCTGCGCTTCGTCTGGGGAATGGCCGGCTCCGCGACGATCGTCTTCTACTCTCTGTGGGCGTTCAGCCTGGTCCGGACGGTCGAGTTCATCCCTCAGGTGTCGATTGCGCCGTTCGTGATTGCCCTGATGAGGTACGCGGTGGACATCGACAGGGGGGGCGCAGGGGAGCCCGAGTCGATCGTCCTCGGCGATCGTGTTCTTCAGGTCCTGGGAGCCTTGTGGCTGTTGACATTCACCGCCAGCGTCGTCGTCGGTTGAGAGTCGCCACGCCGCCGCGATCGTCACCGCTCTGGGTGGCGATCGGGACCGCGTTCTCCGGTGCGGCATCTTATGTGCTGTTGGTGATGACGGCTCGCGCGCTCGGTCCCGCTCGGTACGGGGACTTCTCGTACTTCTGGGCCGTGATCGTGGTCGTGTCGCTCGGACTCTTCCTCCCGATCGAGCAGGTCGTTGCCCGGCGGTTGTCGCGGTTGGACGCACCTGGCGTCGGGGGGCGACCGATCCTGAACCGAGGCGTGCGTACGGCTCTCGTCGTCGCGGTCGTGAGCAGCGCGGTCGTATCGGTGTTCTGGGTCAGCCAGCGAGGGTGGTCCTCCAGCGAGCTCCTTCTTCTCGGCGCACTCGGACTCGGTGTCATCGGCTTCGTCATCCAGTTCCCGGGGCGCGGGGCGCTCGCCGCATCCTCGAACTTCCGAGGGTACGCAGCTGTGGTCTCTGTCGATGCCGGTCTGCGACTGGTGATCGTGATGCTTCTCTGGGGCGCCGGCGTACGGTCGGCAGCGCCGTTCGCCGCCGCCGTCGGACTGTCGGCGCTCACGTGCGGCGTCCTCGCGCGCGTGCTCGGGAGCCGGTCGCTGGGACGCGCCCCTGTGGTGGAGGACCCCGTCGGACTCGGCCGCGAGGCCGGGCGACTGATCTCCGCGGCCGTGTCCATGCAGCTCCTTCTCAACAGCGGTGTGCTGATTGCGGTCTCCGTGAGCACGGCGAGCGAGTCGGCATTCGCCGGCCATCTGGTTGCGGTGCTGACGATCGCACGCGTGCCGGTCTTCGTGTTCCAGTCGGTGCAGGCGTCGTACCTGAGCAAGATCGCGCTCCGCTCGCACCGGCGAGACATCGCCGGACTCCGTCGCGTGCTTCTCGCTCTGGCGACCGCAGTGGGCGGTATCACAGTCCTGACGATCGTCGGCGCCGCAGCAGTGGGCCCGCAGGTGATCCGGCTGATCTACGGCCCGTCGTACGAGTTCAGTCGCGTCGGGGTGGTCTTGGTTGCGCTCGGTGTCTGCGTATATCTTGCTGCAGCGGTCGCCAATGACGTGGCCGTGGCCATCGGCGCGCACTCGCACGTGCGTGGCGCGTGGTTCGCCGGGGTAGCGGCCGCCGCTGTCGTGGTCGCGAGCGTGGATGACCTGCTCCTGCGCTCGACACTGCCGCTGGTAGTGGGTGCAGCGGTTGCCGGGGCCGTTCTCGCGTCGCCTGTCATCCGCAGCGTCCGCTGGAAGGTAGAGCCTTGACCCAACTCGTGCTGGTCGTCGTCGCTGCCTGGCTGGTCCTCTGGGTCATCGGCCTCGTGGTGCTCGCTCCGCTGCGGCGCGTGCACCGAGACGTTCTGCTGCCTGCAGCCCCGGTGCTCGGCGCTGCGCTTCTGGTGGTCGTCCTGTCCACCACCTCGTGGCGGCTCGACGTGCCCCAGGGGCTGGCGGTCGTGGCCGTCCTCTCGATCGTGCTGGTGGCCGTGTCGGTCCGGCGCGGTCGGCGCCCGTGGGACGTCTCGGTCCGTGCGCTCGCGTTGAGCGCTGCCGTCGCGGGGATCGGAGCCATCGGCGCGTTCGTGGCGCTGACACCGAACCGGTGGGTCGGGGACGCCAGTGTGGTCCTGCCCAACGAGAACAACGATGCGTTCTTCTACCTCTCCGAGGCGTCGTGGCTCACCGGACACCCGTTCTCACCGGTGCCGACCCCCGGTGCGGTTCCCGGTGCCGGCATCGGAGGTCCGGCCTTCGGTCCGATGCTCTCCGCACTGAGCAGCCCGCTGCGGATCGGCCAACCCCTCGTCCACGCCGCACTCGGCACCATCTTGCGGGTCGACGAGCTGCATTCGACGATGCCGGTGATGGGGCTGTGGGTGGCGGCGGTCGCTGCCGCGGCCTTCGTCGCCGCGCGGCTCCTCCGCGTGCCGCTGGCGATGAGCCTCGGCTTCGCGGCGGTCTCGACGACCTCGGCGGTACTGATCCAGCAGGCGTTCCAGCAGAACATGGACTCGCTGCTGGGTGTGTCCCTGGCCCTCCTCGCAGGAGCGGCGTGTCTTGCGGCCGTCGAGGCGAGGATCCCGATCTGGCCGGCGGCGCTCCTCCTCGTCGGGCTGGCCGGCGTGTACACCGAGTACGCGCTCTACGTCGCCCCTCTCATCCTGATGGGTGTGGTCGTCCGACGGCGAGGCGCGTACCGCGCGGCCGGACTGCGCGCTCTGAAGGTGATGGGGCTCGCGGTGCTCCTCTCCCCGACGATCTGGTACCGCGGGGTCGGTGCGCTCCTCGTCAACCGCAGCGGGGACTCGTGGGGTTCACCGTTCTTCAGCGACGGGAACTACACGGCGTTGGCACGGGTGGTCGGGACGGCGCCCATCCAGGGACCGCCCGGCGCGGGCCGTGCCACGTTGCTGTTCGCTGCGCTCATCGCGCTCGGCTGTCTGTCTGCCGTGATTCTCGACCGGCATCGCGGCGGATGGCTGGCTCTTCTCGGGGTCGGGGTCGGGTACGTGGTCTTCCTCACCGTGGAGGGGCGTGGCTACACGCAGTTCCGCGCCGTCATGCTCCTCATGCCGCTCGTGCTGCTCACCTCGGTCGTCGGTTGGAGCGCTCTGGTCCGTTCGCTCTTGCGGCGGCTGCCTCCCCGGGCCCCGATCGTCCGTCTCGGACTGGTGGGTGCAGGTCTCGCGATGGTGGCGATGTGGGCAGGGCTCAACATCCGTTCCGCCGTCGGCGGGCTCGACCCGGCGCTGATCGAACGGCGGCACGTGACCGCCGACTACGCGCAGGCCGACAAGTGGGTCAACGCGCTGGGCGGTCGCGAAGGGACGGACGTCACCGTCATGGTGCCGGAGATGTTCGCCCAGCTCTGGACGACGTACGCGCTCCGGAATGACGAGCTCGTCTCGTACGTGAGCCTGCGCCCTGACTACTCGGGACTGACGAGCTACTGGGCCGGGGAAGCCGACCGGTACCTGCTCGTCGGCCCTGGTGCGGTGATCGACGCGGCTCCGCGAACCGTGGTGGACTCCAACGCGACCCTCAAGCTGCTGGACACCCAGGCTGGATCGGTGATCGCCGTCAGCCCGCTCGACCTCGCGGAGTGGGGTCCGCACACGGACAGCCAGGGTGTTCTGACCGGGCCCTCGGTCGCGCACTTCAGCGTGGAGCGCTCCCCGTCCGCCGGCACGCGTGTGGGGTTCACGTTCTCGGCACGAGGTGCCACAGGGCCGGTGCCGGTGCACGTGGTCGTGAAGGAGACAGGCCAGGAGTTCACCGGCGATGCGGGCCCCGGCGCGGCGCCGGTCATGGTGACTCTTCCTGCGAGTCGTACGGCGACCCTCACGGTCTCGCTCGACCCGCAGTCGTACCCGCTCTCTCTGATCGGAGTCTCACATGCCGCGTGATCCCGAGTACGACGTCGTCGTCGCCCTGAACTACTACGCGCCCTATGTCTCGGGAGTGACCGAGGCCGCGCGCGTGACGGCTGAGGGTCTCGCTGCGACCGGCAAGCGCGTCCTGGTCATCGCCGGGCACCACGACCCGTCGACTCCCCGTCGCGAGCACCTCAACGGTGTCGACGTCCTACGGACGCCAGTTGCGCTCAGGATCGGAAAGGGGATCGTCAGCCCAGGATTCGTCCCGACGGTCGTTGCGCACGCGCGCCGCGCCCGATTGCTGCACCTGCACCTGCCCATGCTGGAGGCCGGGCTCATCGCGGCGGCGGTCCGGCGCACCCCGATCGTCGTCACCTACCAGTGCGATGTCACGCTTCCGTCGGGGGCCTTCAACGCAGTGCAGACCTGGACCCTGGACCGCTCGCACGCGGTCGCACTCCGCCGCGCAGATGCCGTAGTCGTGACGAGCGAGGACTATGCGCGGTCCAGTCGGCTCTGGAAGGCGATGGCAGGTCGGGTCCACTCCGTTCCCGCTCCGGCTGTCGACCGTGCCGGCGGCACACCGTCCTTCCGTCGGGGGAGCGGACTGCACGTCGGTTTTCTCGGCCGGATCGTCGAGGAGAAAGGGCTCGAGTACCTGGTCGACGGCTTCAGGGCGATCCCCGATCCCGAAGCGCGGCTGCTCATCGGCGGCGACTACACGTCGGTCGCCGGGGGAAGCGTCGTGGACAAGGTTCGGGCCCGGATCGGTGATGACTCGAGGATCTCGATGCTGGGATTCCTTGCGACCGAGGACCTCCCGGACTTCTACGCGTCGCTCGACGTGTTCGCGCTTCCGTCGGTCAACTCGCTCGAGGCCTACGGCATCGTGCAGGTTGAGGCGATGATGCAGGGCGTTCCGGCGTTGTCCTCCGATCTCCCGGGGGTTCGGATGCCGGTGCTGGACACCGGTTTCGGCCGGATCGTGCCCCCTCGAGACCCGGCGGCGATCACGGCTGCGCTCCTTGAACTCTCAGACGAGAGCTTCGACCAGGCAGAGTGCGCTCGGGTGGCGAGGGAACGCTACTGGGCGCCTGCCATCATCGAGCGCCATGTGGCGCTCTTCGACTCGCTGTACCGAAGCCCTCGGTCGAGGTGACTCGCGCGGCCCGGTGGATGGCACGGGCCGTGACACGCGAGCCAGTCATCTATCTGACGGTGTCAGGCTCGTCCGCAGGTGCACGAAGCCGGTCTCCTGACCGTCGCCGGTCAGGGTCAGGGTTGCACCCTCGAGGAGTCGGTGAACCTCGGCCCCCGTTCGGGTCGCGACAGCACCGTGGAACGTGTAGGAGCCCTCTCCTACGTTGATCGCAGGGATCGCGAAGTCGTAGGTGGCGCTGCCGCGCAAGGTCGGCAGGGGAGTATTCAGCAGCTTGCTGTTGGTGCCGTAGATGGTCTGGCCGGCGGAGTTCTCGATCCCGAAGCCGAGGATCCAGTCGTCGAGCGTCTGGTCGGCTCGTACATGGACGCGAACGGACATCGGAGAGCCGACCGCGAGCTCCCGGACCGCCGTGCCGTCACTCAGCACCTCGATACCCTCGATCTGGGCGCGAGGAACCTCTGGCAGGGAGCTCACCTCGGCCGCCTGCTGGCGCTCGATCTCCTCGTGGCGTGAATGCTCGAACTCGGACCGAAGGACGCGCAGGGCATCCCGCGGTGAGCCGTCCGCGATCACCCGGCCGCTCTCGAGCACGACGGCGCGGTCGCAGATCTCGGCGACGGTGTCCAGCGCATGGGTGACGAGGACGATCGTGCGCCCTTCATCCTGGAAGCCACGGATGCGGTCCATGCACTTGCGCTGGAACGGCTCGTCTCCGACGGCGAGGACCTCGTCGACGAGCAGGATGTCGGGGTCGACGTGCACCGCGACGGCGAACGCCAGCCTCACATACATGCCGGACGAGTAGAACTTGACCTGTGTGTCGATGAACCGCTCGATACCGGAGAAGTCGACGATCGCATCGAAGAACGAGTCTGTCTGCTTCCGCGTCAGGCCTTGGAGCGAGGCGTTCAGGTAGACGTTCTCGCGGCCGGTGAGGTCCGGGTGGAAGCCTGCGCCCAGCTCGAGAAGCGCGGCGACGCGGCCACGCAGTCGCACGGAGCCGGAGGTCGGCTGGAGGATTCCCCCGATCATCTTGAGCAGTGTGCTCTTGCCGGACCCGTTGGGACCGATGAGGCCGATCGTGCTTCCGGCGTCGATCGTGATGTTGACGTCGCGGAGGGCCCAGAACTCGTCCTTGTGCAGCGCAGAACGCCGTGCGTTGACGATCCGCTCCTTGAGCGACTTGTCCTTGCGGATGACGAAGCGCTTGGAGAGGTCGGCGACCTCGACGACGGGCGTGCTCATCACAGCTCCTGGGCGAAGTTGCTCTGCAGTCGCGCGAACACTCGCTGGCTGAACCAGAGCAGGACGATCGAGACGACGAAGGTGAGGGCCAGGGTTCTCCCGAGATCCGCGGGGAACGGCTGCCCGTCACCGGATACCCAGAACGCCTTCTGGAACCCCAGGCTCACCTGGGTCATCGGATTGGCGAGGTAGACGGTCTCGAGCCAGGTGCCGCCGATCTGCTTGGACACCTGCGCCCACGAGTAGACGATCGGTGACGCCCACATGAGGATCATGAGCATGATCTCGACGAGGTAGGCGATGTCCCGGAGGTAGACGTTCAGGGCAGAGAGCAGGAGCGCGAGGGCCGCGGCGAAGGGCAGCACGACGGCCATCGAGAGGACGAAGAACAGCCATCGCTCGCCGGTCGGGAAGCGTCCCAGCACCGCGGTCGCGCCGATGAGGACGCCGAGCTGGATCGCGAAGTTGAAGAGCGCCGAGCCGATGACGGAGAGCGGGAACAACTCCCGTGGCACGTAGACCTTCTTGATGAGGCCGGCGTTCCCGACGATCGACCCGGTGCCGATGATGACGATGTCGCTGAAGAGCTGCCACGCCGTCAGGCCCGCGAAGATGAAGATCGCGAAGTCCGGCACGGAACGCGCTGCGCCGAGGAACTTGCCGATGGCGACGTAGTACACCAGGAGCATCGTCAGCGGCTTCGCGAGACTCCAGAAGAATCCGAGCGCACTGTCCTTGTAGCGGGCCTTGATCTCCCGGCGGGTCAGCTGTCCGAGCAGCTCGCGCCGGGCCCAGACATCGCGGATCGACTCGAGCGACCCGACGAAGAACCCTTGTCTCGGGCCTGCGGGGCGCATGGGCTCCGCGGCAAGCTCGCGGGTACGCACCTCGCGCTGGTGGTCCATCGTTCTCCCGTTCTCGGCGGATCGTCGGCACGCCGAGCACAATCGGCGCCGTAAGACTACGCGCTTGTCCTCATGCGAGGCCCATCGTCGCCGATACCGAGGGTGAGACACTGGCGACACCGCACTGCGCGAGATCTGAAGGTGGGACTGATGTCAACGCTCTTCCGTCGGTATGCGAGTAGACCTGTGCTCGCGGCGACCCTCCTGCTCGTGACGAGTGTCGGGGTGGTCCTCCCGTCCGCCCCCGCGCAGGCCGCAGGTGACTCCGTGACCTTCCTCGGTCACGGATGGGGCCACGGTCGCGGGATGGGGCAGTACGGGGCGCTCGGTTACGCGGTGGACCAGGGCTGGACCTCAGCGCAGATCCTCGACCACTACTACGGCGGGACGGTCGCGGGGAACGTCGGCAACCCCGAGATGACGGTCGAGCTCCTCGGATTGACGGGCAAGCCGCTCGTGGTGACCGGACCGAGCATCACCGTGAACGGGCAGGCGATCAACGCGCCCGCAGTCAGGCTGACACTCCAGGCCGGTACGACGAACGTGCTCGCGGAAACGGGGACCGGGTGCGCCTCGCCCGGGGGATGGACACCGATCGGGACGTTCCCGGCCAACAACACCCGGGTGCAGACGCCTTCGCCCGACTCGTCGTCTCTTGGCGACCTGCTGCGCGTGTGCGAGGCGACCGATGAGCGCGCCTACCGCGGTGAGCTCTCGGTGGTCGACAGCGGCGGCACGCAGATGACGATCAACCACCTCCCGACCGAGTCGTACCTGCGGGGGTCGTGCCGCGCGAGTCCCCGGCCTCGTGGGGCTTGCTCGGCAACGGGAGGGGGATGGAGGCGCTGAAGGCCCAGGCCGTCGCTGCGCGCAGCTACGCGCTGGCGAGCACGCGCCCGAGCGGCGCGCACACGTGCGACACGACGTCCTGCCAGGTCTACGGCGGAGCCGGCATCTGGACCTCGTCCTGGACCGTGCTGGAGAACTCGCTGACCGACGCCGCCATCAGCGCCACCGCGGGCATCGTGCGGTGGCAGGCAGGAACCCAGAACGTCGTCCGCACCGAGTTCAGCTCGTCGACAGGCGGCTACACGGCGGGTGGAGCGTTCCCGGCGGTCGAGGACGCAGGCGACGCGGTCTCGCTGAACCCGAACCACACCTGGACCGTGACCATCCCGCTCACGACCATCGCGTCGGCGCTCGGGACCGGACCGGTCAAGTCGGTCATCGTCACAGCTCGTAACGGGCTCGGAGCCGATGGCGGACGGGCAACCTCGGTCGCCGTGACGACCCTCGCTGGGCAGACCTCGACCTTCACCGGCAACGCCGTTCGGGCAGCGCTCGGGCTCAAGAGCGACTGGTTCATCACCTCGGGTACGACGCTCGGTGAGGCCCAGTCGATCGTGAAGTCGTTGTATCAGGATGTGCTGGGTCGTGGGGTGGATCCGGGTGGTCTGTCGACGTGGTCGGAGGCGATCGTCGGGGGGATGACGGTGTCGCAGCTGGCGACGGTGCTGGCGACGAGTCGTGAGTACGCGGATGCGACGGTGGTGCGTGACTACCAGCAGGTGTTGGGGCGTGCGCCGGATCCTGGTGGGATGAGTACGTGGACGGCGGCGATCATGAATGGTGCGGTGCGTTCGGAGGATCTGAAGGTGATGTTGTTCTCCAGCCCGGAGTTCGTCGCGAAGTCGGGGGGGGACGGCCGAGTCGTTCGTGACGGCGTTGTACCGGGGGGTGCTGGGGCGTGATCCGGGTCCGTCGGAGGTCTCGTGGTGGTCGGGGACGGTGACGTCTCAGGGCACGTTCTCGGTGACGTTGGGGTTCTGGAGGTCGTGGGAGTCGGCGTTGCAGCGGGTGAATGCGGCGTATCAGGTGTATCTGGGGCGTTCGGCTGATCCCAGTGGGTTGTCGTCGTGGGCGCCGGTGCTGCTGGCGCAGGGTGAGGGTCAGCTGCGTAGCGCGCTGGTCGGGAGCCTGGAGTACTGGAACCGGGCCCAGACCCGCTTCCCCTGACGGACACCTCGATCGCCGCCGGGTCGAGAATCCTCGAGAGAAATCGCGCGGTGGATTGTGCCGTCCCATTTCTGGGGTATTGCCCAGTTTCTCCGTGGATGTGGGCGTCGGCGCCAGATGATCGGTGGTCAAGACGTGTTTCCATTGTGTCGATAACCGGGGTGGACAGGGGAACCCATCTGACACGTGTGGAGCAGGGAGTCAGGACATGAGAGTTCGACCGCCGAGTCGGCACGCACGACGTTCACGGATCGGTCTCGTCGCGGTCCTCGGTCTGGCGGCGCCGATGGTGGCCGCTGTCGGGACGGCAGCACCGGTGCAAGCGGTGACCTCCGGGTTCACGGAGGTAGGCTCCCCGTTTGCGGTGGCCCCACTGTTCACCCCCGGGCTTCCCCTCCCCAACGGCGAGGTGTGGTCGTCCGCTGCGGTCGGCGACGTCACCGGGGACGGCAACCCGGACATCATCATCGGTGGCGGGCTGAGCAAGACGCTCCGCGTCTACAGCACGAGCGGTGCGCTCGAGGCCCAGGTGGACGTCGACAGCCCGAGCACGGCCTACGGGTCCGGGGAGATCGAGGCGTCACCGGCACTCGCCGACATCAATGGCGACGGAGTGCTCGACGTGACGGTCGCGACGACGTCGAACACCGTCGCCGCATACTCGTTCAAGGGCGGGGCGGTGACGCAGCTGCTCAAGTGGCAGGATCCGCCGCGTGTCTCGCCCGGCCCGGTCGGGATGATCGCCACGCCGGCGCTCGGCAACCTCAATGGCGACGCGACCCCTGACGTGGTGACCGCGAGCCTGGGCCAGCTGCTGGACGCGCGTTCCGGTGCGGGCGGGGGCGAGCTTCAGGGTTGGCCCAAGTGGCTGATGGACACGATCTGGTCATCCCCTGCGATCGGTGACATCGACGGCAACGGCGTGAACGACGTCGTTGTCGGCGCCGACTGCGAGGGGAACACCATCGGCACGCAGCCGTGCGGCACGCAGGGTGGCGGGTTCGTCTGGGCCTTCAACACCGATGGCAGCGAGAAGTGGCGCTACTTCCTGCCGGGCCAGACGATCTGGTCGTCACCCGCGCTCGACGACCTGAACGGTGACGGAGCGCAGGACGTCGTCGTCGGCAGTGGCGGGTACTGGCCGGAGCCGGCCGGGCGCGTGGTGACGGCGATCAACGGACGCACCGGGAAGGCGCTGTGGACCGCCCCGACACCTGGCCGGGTCGTGGGCTCCCCGTCTCTGGCGGACGTGACCGGTGACGGTCGGCCCGACGTCTTCGTGGTGACGTACGGCGGGTATCTCATGGGCTTCGACGGCTCGAACGGCTCGCAGCTGTGGCCGGCGAAGTGCCTGACGGACAGCGGCGGCTGCACCAATCCGGCGATCGGCACCAAGTCCGGGGTCGCCCTCGCGGATGTCGATGGCGACGGTCGGATCGAGGCCATCACCCAGGGTGAGCAGCACCTGCGGATCTACGACGCCGCGACGGGCACGCTCAAGCAGACGCTGCGGTCCTCGTACTCGGGCACGATCCTGGCCCCGGGCAACACCCCGACGATCGCGCAGATCGGCGGTCAGACCTGGATCATCCAGCCCGTTCGCGGGATCAGCTCGAGCGGCGCCGATCAGCTCGTCGTCACGGTGTGGCGCTCGAACTCCGCGCTCGGAGCGGCACCGTGGCCGACGTTCAAGGCGAACAGCCAACGCACGGGCGCCGCACCGATGCCGACCTCGATCAAGCTCGAAGCCGTGGTGAAGGCGTTGTACCAGGATGTGCTGGGTCGTGGGGTGGATCCGGGTGGTCTGTCGACGTGGACCTCGACGCTCGCGGGGGGGATGAGTACGCCGCAGCTGGCGACCGTGCTGGCGACGAGTCGTGAGTACGCGCAGGAGACGGTGGTGCGTGACTACCAGCAGGTGCTGGGGCGTGCGCCGGATCCTGGTGGGATGAGTACGTGGACGGCGGCGCTGATGAATGGCGCGGTCCGTTCGGAGGACCTGAAGGTGATGCTGTTCTCCAGCCCGGAGTTCGTCGCGAAGTCGGGGGGGGACGGCCGAGTCGTTCGTGACGGCGTTGTACCGGGGGGTGCTGGGGCGTGATCCGGGTCCGTCGGAGGTCTCGTGGTGGTCGGGGACGGTGACGTCTCAGGGCACGTTCTCGGTGACGTTGGGGTTCTGGAGATCGTGGGAGTCGGCGCTGCAGCGGGTGAACGCGGCGTACCAGGTGTATCTGGGGCGTTCGGCTGATCCCGGTGGGTTGTCGACGTGGGCGCCGGTGCTGCTGGCGCGTGGTGAGGGTGAGCTGCGCGGTCAGCTGGTCGGGAGCCTGGAGTACTGGAACCGGGCCCAGACCCGCTTCCCCCCCACCTGATCCGTACACCGCTGAGGGCCGCGTGCGGTCGCGGCCCTCAGCGGTGGAAGGCCTCCCAGAGCTGGTCGGCATACTGGACCCAGGTGGTGCGAGGGCGCGAGAGCGCCTCGCCGCTCAGCGTGGCGACGAGACCGTCGTCAGTGAGCAACTGCTCGAGTGCCGTGGCGAGCTCGTCGTCGTTGCGCGGATCGATCATCACCGCGCCGCCGGCCTGGGCGATCTCCCGCATGCTCCCGAACCCCGACGTGATGGCGGGGGTCCCCGCAGAGAGGGACTCTGCCACCGGTAGGCCGAAGCCCTCATTGACCGATGGGAAGACGGTGCACCGGGCCAGCCTGTAGGCGGCCCAGAGCAAGCGGTCAGGGAACTTGCTGATGGACTCGACCGGACGGCCCGCACCGCGCAGCGCCATCAGGCGGGCGGTGAACTCGCCGCCGCCCCACGAGTTCCCGCCGATGAACGTCAGACTGAAGCGGTGCCCGCGGCGCCACAGGACCTCAGCTGCATGCAGGACGGCGAGGTGGTTCTTGCGCGGTTCGTGACTACCGACGACGAGGACCAGTGGCACCCCGGGGATCACGAGCCGGGCCTCCGCCTCGCGCAATGCGTCCGCCTCGGGCTCCGGTGCGTGGCCTGGCAGCCCGACGGTGGTGATCGAGGGGCCTGCGAGGCCGGCGCCCTCGAGCATCATGCGCCACCCCTCGTACTCGACCGCGGCGGCGCGCGAGATCGCAGCCACGACGTCGAAGTGGGCGACCGCGGCGAGATTGAGTGCGAACACACCGGCGAACCCTTGTGCCGAGGTCTCGGAGCTTGTGATCGGCACGCAGTCGAACCCGATCACACCAGAGTGGTTCCGGCTGTACTGGGCGAGGGCCTTCATCGCCGCGCAACGTGCCGGCTGGATCGCCAGCTCGGGCACGACGTAGGTGCAGCCCCATGGGACGACCACGTCGCCGGGCGGGGTCGACCGTGTCGTCAGTGGCTCCGAGCTCTCGGGCGCGGACCGTGAACCATCGAGTGCTGCCTGGACCTCCGAGTGGCCGGCGACCCGCAGCGCACCGAAGTCGTCCGTCCATCCGAGGACGGTGGCGTCGTACCGAGACACCCACTCGATGGAGACCTCGCGGGCGACACGCTGGATCCCGGTTCCTAGCGGGGACGTCAGCAGATCGCCGAGGTCTACGAGAGTCGTGTCACGCAGTACGCGGACTGTTCGACCTGCTGACTCGGTTGTGATCATCCGGGCCGCTGCGGTCAAGACCTCGGATGGTCCGTCGAGCGCCACTGCCCGTCGCGCGCTCGTGACCGCATCGGAGTCGGGAAGCGCACCAGAGACGACTGCGAGCGCCAACCAGATGACGTCGGTGGTGGCGTCTCCCAGGGCGGCGACCGCAGCCTCGACGAGTTCCGGTAGTGCGACTGGTCCCGAGGGCTGGGGTGCGTCGAGGGTGGCGAGGAGCAGACCCAGCCGACCCGGGATGTCCGCGTGGGTACGCCGCTGGACGCGGCGGAGCGTCTTGGTCGCGCGGGACGTCGGCGCGGTGCGCGTTCTCATGCTGCCTCTCCGGTCACCAGGACGGACCACAGCTCGTCCGCGTAGTCCCTCCAGGATCGGGGCGGGCGCGCGGCGGCCTCTGCCCGTAGCCTGCGTTCCGTTTCCGGATCGGCCAGCATGGTGCGCATCGCGCTGATCAGCTCCTCGTCCGACCGGGGATCAACCGTGAGGCAGCCCCCTTGTTCGGCGATCTGGCCCTGGCTCCCGTACCGCGTCGTGATGACGGGGGTACCGCATGCGAGAGACTCCGACACGGGGAGGCCGAAGCCCTCGTGCAGGGAGACGAAGACCGTGAAGCTGGCATCACGGATGGCTCGCCACAGATCGGCATCTGAGACCGCTCCGCGATACCGGATCGGTCGGCGCGCGCGCCGCAGCGCGTCGAGCTGTGCGTCGACCACGCGCGTCGACCAACCGGGCAGGCCGATGAGCTCGAGCTCGAAGTCGAGGCCCTCGCGCCAGAGGACCTCCGATGCGTGGAGCAGGGCGGCGTGGTTCTTGTGGGGTTCGATCCGCCCGACGGAGAGCACGCGGGGGCGCGCGGGTGCTCTCCGATGGTAGTCGGGCGGCACCGGGGGCACGTCGGACGGCAGCAGCACCTCGCTCACGGATGGCCCCGCGAGGCCCTGGCTTGACAGCGCGTGAGCGAATCCGGCGAACTCGACCGCGGCCGACGTGCTGATCCCAGCAACCCGAGCACTGTGCTTGATGACCGTGAGGTAGCTCGTGAAGGCGTTGGCCTCGCCCGCAGGGCGCAGGTCTGCGCTCACGACCGGGATGGCGTCGTAGCCGATCGCGACCACGGTGTTCCCCGAGAACTCCGCAAGTGCTGCAAGTGGAGGGCAACGGTCAGCCAGCGGCACCTCGACGAGGACGACGGTCGCTTGCCACGGCACCACCAGGGTGATGTCGTGCGACGCGTCCTGGCTGCCGAGCCGACCGCCGGAGCGCTCGATCAGGGGTTCGATCTCCGACTGCGAGCGACCCCAGTGCGCGGCACGGAGCTCCTCGCTCGGGGAGAGGGACCGGGTGATCCCGGCGGTATCGGTCCAGGCGACGAGTGTGAGGTCGTGCTCGACTCCCCAGATCTTCACCGTCTCGCGTGCGACGCGCTGGATCCCGTTGTGGAAGTCCGAGCGCGCGCTGGCGTCGAGGTCCACCATCACGCCGGGGACGATCCTCATCGGTCGGTCGGCCGTGCCGTGCTTCGCCGCGATCGGGAGTGCGCGGTCAAGGAGATCGAGCGTGACCTCACGTGGCGATCCCAGTCGGGCGAACCGGAGGAGCGAGCGGACATCGGCGCTGTGCGGGTAGGCGCCCGCCACCGCGGTGAGCAGCAACCACGCGAGGGCCGGGTCGGCCGTGCCGATCAGCTGCTTGACCAGGAGGTCGAGCTGAACTGATGCGTCGGGCAGGATGTCACCCTTGTCGGCTCGGGTGTAGCCGAGCACAGCTGTCGCGGTGGCGAGGATCCGAAGTGCGGTCGCGTGCTCGATCTGCTCTCGGGTGGGGAGGGTGGCCTTCGGGCGCCGCGGGTTCTTCACCGAGCGACCATCCGACGGAAGGCGCGAAGGGGGGCCGTCACGCGCCACGACAGTGTCCGATGGGTCCGGTCGAGCTCCTCCCGGAGGGCGAGCGTCTTCGCGGTCTCTCGCTCCTGGTCGCCCTCGCTCACCACCTCCGCCCAGCGGGAGAGTGCTGCCGCTCGCCAACGCACGACGTCGTCGGTCAGTGTGTTGGCGAGCTCTCGCGCCTCGACCTCGCGGAATCGGACGAAGTTGTCGACGGCGTTGGCGGGGGTCGAGAGCAGCTCCTGAAGATCATCGGCGTGCTCCTCGGCCACGTAGAACCGCGAGAGCCCATCGAACAGGCAGAACCGGTAGCCGCTGTCGATCACGCGCGACTCCCACTCACCGTGCGACGGAGTACTGCTGTTCGGCACGGTCGCCTCGACCACGAGCACCCACGGGCGCCAACGCCGCAGGTCGAAGCCTGCGAGGACGTCCGCCTCAGCCCCCTCGGTGTCGATCACCGCGAAATGCAGCTCGCCGGGGCCCTGCTCTTCGAGGATCTGGTCCACCGTGAGCGAGCGGACGTCGACATCCATCGCCGTGAGGCCGGCCGCGCGGTGTGCATCCCGGAGATGGTCGATCGTCGTGGACAAGCCGGTCCCCGGGATCTCGTGCAGGGTCGCGTGGTCCACGCCCGGTCGTCCGGCAACCGCGTGTACCTGGGTGTCCCTCGGGCGCTCACGGCGGTGGGCATCGATCAGGCTCCGGACGGGCTCGACTGTGATGCCGGCCCATCCGCGGTCGTAGAACGGGCGTGAGATCGAGTCCTCTGTCGGGTCGTTGGCCCCGATCTCGAGGTATCTCCCCGTCGGCAGGTCGCCGAGCGCTCGGTAGAGCACGACGTCTTCCGCGTTCTGGCCGTACGACACGAAGGGTGTGGAAGTCACCGATCGAGCATAGTGGTCGGCCCCGTCGCCTCGATCGGAGATGCCCGTGAGGTCTATGCTGGCGGCGGTCATCGCACCTGTCCCGCTCCCGACCCCAGAACTGAGATCATGCCGCGCGCACTCATCACCGGAATCACAGGCCAGGACGGCCTCTACCTCTCTGAACTGCTGCTGTCGAAGGGCTACGAGGTGTTCGGCCTGATCCGCGGCCAGAACAACCCGAAGTTCGACCTGGTCCGGGAGACCGTGCCGGGTGTGAAGCTCTTGACCGGCGACCTCACGGACCTCTCGAGCCTGATCCGTGCGCTTGAGGTCGCTCAGCCGGATGAGGTGTACAACCTGGGTGCGATCTCGTTCGTGGCGTACTCGTGGGAGAACGCCATGCTGACGTCCGACGTGACGGGCAAGGGTGTGCTGAACATCCTCGAGGCTGTTCGCCTGTACTCGGGGGACGACCCGAGCCGGGTGCGGTTCTACCAGGCATCGAGCTCGGAGATGTTCGGCAAGGTGCAGGAGGTTCCTCAGCGCGAGAGCACGCTGCTGTGGCCGCGATCGCCGTACGGGGTCGCCAAGGTGTTCGGGCACTACATGACGATCAACTACCGCGAGTCGTACGGGATGCACGCCTCTTCGGGCATCTTGTTCAACCACGAGTCACCGCGTCGCGGGTTCGAGTTCGTGACCCGCAAGGTCAGCAACGCCGTGGCCCGCATCTCGCTCGGCCTGCAGGACGGCATCACGATGGGCAACCTCGATGCCAAGCGTGACTGGGGCTTCGCCGGTGACTACGTCGAGGCGATGTGGCTCATGCTGCAGCAGGACGAGGCCGACGACTACGTGATCTCCACGGGGGTGACGCACTCGATCCGGGACCTGCTCGAGGTGGCGTTCGCCCGGGTCGGCATCGACGACTGGGAGCGATTCGTCACGCAGGACCCGCGGTTCATGCGTCCGGCGGAGGTCGAGCTCCTCATCGGCGACTCAACCAAGGCGAAGGACAAGCTGGGTTGGGAGCCGAAGGTGGGCTTCGCGGAGCTGGTCGAGATGATGGTCGACAACGACCTCGAGTTGCAGCGCGCACAGGGGAGTCGGTAGCCGGTGACCCTGGCGTTCGTCACGGGAATCACGGGACAGGACGGTGGCTATCTCGCCGAGAGGTTGCTGGATGAGGGTCTCGAGGTGCACGGGTTGGTCCGTGCCGGCGACGAGGCCGCGGCCGGTGAGCTTCGCGCGCGGGTGCCAGGTGCGATCCTGCACGTGGGTGACCTTGGCGACACAGATCTCCTGGCCGGGCTCATCGCTGAGGTGCAGCCCGACGAGATCTACAACCTCGCCGGCATCAGTTCCGTCGCATACTCGTGGCACGAGCCGATTCTCACGGCGCAGCTGAGCGGGGTGGCGGCAGCCGTTGTGCTGGAGGCCGCATGGAGGCTCCAAGAGCAGGTCGGACGGCCCGTCAGGTGCGTGCAGGCGTCCAGTTCGGAGATCTTCGGGCATGCCGCTCACGCGCCGCAGGACGAGGCGACGCCGGTGCGACCGGTGTCGCCCTACGGTGCGGCGAAGGCGTACGCGCACCAGATGGCGAACGTCTACCGAGGCCGAGGCCTGCACGTGGCGGCGTGCATCCTGTTCAACCACGAGTCCCCCCGGCGTCCCTTGACGTTCGTCACCCGCAAGATCACGAGCGCCGCCGCGCGGATCGGACTCGAGGGTGCCGGGGTCATCACCCTCGGCGACCTCGACGTTCGACGCGACTGGGGCTGGGCACCCGACTACGTCGACGCGATGGTGCGAGCCGCTCGGCACTCGGTTGCGGACGACTACATCGTGGCGACGGGTGAGACCCATACCGTGGCCGAGTTCGCGGAGGTAGCACTTCGGAGGGTGGGTTTGGGGGACGCGTGGCGCGATCATGTCGTCATCGATCCCGAGCTCATGAGACCGGTCGAGACGCCGACGATGGTCGGGGACGCGAGCAAGGCGCGTCGTGAGCTCGGATGGGAGCCGAGCGTTCGGTTCGCGGAGATCGTCGGGCGGATGGTCGATCACGATCGAGAGCTCCTGCAGCTGGGACCACAGTGAGCGGACGGCCGGGCCCCGCGCGCCCCCCGGAGACCCGTCCGGGCCGTGTCTCGGTCGTGCTCGTCAACTACCGGGGCGCGGAGGACACGATCACCTGCCTCCGGGCCTTCGACGACATCGACTGGCCGCTCGATCAGCTCGAGCTCATCGTGATCGACAACGACTCGGGCGACGGGAGCGTCGAGAGGATCCGCGCGGCGGTGCCGTCGGCCGTCGTGATCGATGCCGGGACGAACGGTGGCTTCGCGGCGGGCTGCAACCTGGGCGTCGCGCACTCGACCGGCGAGTACGTCGGCTTCATCAACAACGACGCGCGGCCCCACCCGCTGTGGATCTCTGCAGCTGTCGATGCCTTCGTGGCGGACCGCTCCGTCGGATCGGTCGCCTCGAAGGTGCTCGATTGGGACGGGAAGCTGATCGACTACGTCGACGGCTCGTTGACATGGTTCGGCATGGGGTACAAGCGTGAGGTCGAGAAGCCCGACTCGCCGGCGTTCGACGTGCCCAAGGACGTCCTCTTCGGTACGGGCGCGGCGATGTTCGTGCGCACCGCGCTCTACCGCGAGGTCGGCGGTTTCGACGAGCGGTTCTTCATGTTCTACGAGGATGTGGACCTCGGGTGGCGACTGAACCTGCTCGGGCATCGCGTGCGGTATGTGCCGACGTCAGTGGCGTACCACAAGCACCACGTGACGATGAAGAAGTTCGGGAACTTCCGCGAGAGCTACCTGCTCGAGCGCAATGCGCTCCTGGCCATGTACAAGAACTACGACGACGCGTCGCTCGCGCGGGCGCTGCCTGCGGCGATGGCGCTCGCCGTCCGACGCTCGGTGGCACGGACCGGTCTGGACGCCACGCTGCTGGACCTGCAGCGCTCACCCGGGGGGGACGACGTCGGGAGCGTCGAGGTCCCGAAGATGGCACTCACCGGGCCGCTTGCGATCGACTACTTCGTCGAGCAGCTCCCGAGCCTCTTGGAGAGCAGACGCGAGCTCCAGGCCACCCGGCGACGAAGCGATCGGGACCTGTTCCCACTCTTCCGTGAGTCGATCGAACCTGCCTACGGCATTCCCAGCTACCTGGCGGCGCACGAGGTCCTCCTCGAGGCGTTCGGGATCGTCGACCACTTCACTGCTCGTCACCGGATCCTGATCGTCACCGGTGAACCGATCACGGACCGCCTGGCCGGTCCCGCCATCCGTGCGTGGGAGATCGCGAAGGCGCTCGCCCCGGAGCACGACGTGCGCCTCGTCTCGACGGCCGGTGCGAAGCGTGCGGGGATCGGATTCTCGGTCGAGTACGCCGCCGGGACCGGGCTGCGCGAGCCTACTGGTTGGGCCGATGTCATCATCTTCCAGGGCTTCCTCCTGGAGACCGCCCCGTGGGTCAAGACCAGCTCGGCGATCATCGTCGCCGACATCTACGACCCGATGCACCTTGAACAGCTCGAGCAGGCCAAGGACCTCGGACCAGAGGGCCGCCAGAACGCGCTCACGGTCACCACGCACGCGCTCAACGAGCAGCTGCGCCGCGCCGACTTCCTGCTCTGCGCCTCGGACAAGCAGCGCGACTTCTGGTTGGGGCAGCTCGCCGGTCAGGGCCGGATCAACCCGGCGGTGTACGACGAGGACGCGAATCTCGACAACCTGATCGCGGTCGTGCCCTTCGGTATCGACGACACGCCTCCCGTCCAACGTCGTCACGCGATCAAGGGGACGGTGCCTGGGATCGGGCCGCACGACAAGGTGATCATCTGGGGGGGTGGGATCTACAACTGGTTCGATCCACTCACGTTGATCCGCGCGGTGGATCGACTCAAGGACGACCACCCGGAGATCCGCCTCTTCTTCCTGGGGCTCAAGCACCCGAACCCGGGAGTTCCCGACATGCAGGTCGCCTGGGACACGCGCGAGCTGTCCCGGGAGCTCGGCCTGACGGACCACCACGTGTTCTTCAACGAGGGTTGGGTGCCCTACGACCAGCGGTCCGACTACCTGCTGGATGCGGACCTCGGGGTGTCGACCCACTTCCAGCATGTCGAGACCGCCTTCAGCTTCCGCACGCGCATCCTCGACTACCTGTGGGCCTCACTCCCGATCGTCGCGACCGACGGTGACACCTTCGGAGCCCTGATCCGGTCGCACGGGCTGGGCCGCGTGGTGCCTCCCCAGGACGTCGATGCTCTGGTCAGCGCTCTCGAGGAGATGCTCTTCGACGAGGACGCCGTGGCGGCGGTGCGCGAGAACGTGCGGGCCTTCTCCGCCGGGTACATCTGGTCCCGTGCGTTGCGGCCCCTCGTCGAGTTCTGCCGGACGCCGCGTCGTGCGCCGGATCTGGCGACAGCCGCACCGCAGCCGGCGAGTCGGAGGAGATCGCCGGGTGCGCGACGGCCGAGCGTACGCGCGGACCTGGCGCTGGCGCGCGACTACCTGCGCGCGGGGGGAGTGCGTGAGGTGGGTCGTCGCGCAGTCGGCCGGGTTCGTCGCTTGGTTCGGTCGGGGACCCCACCCGAGGGCTAGGCCGTCAGCGACGGATCGCGCGCCGTGCCATCGCGAGGAGCTCGTCCCGCGCCACCGCGCGTCGTCGTGCCCGACGAGCTGGTCTCAGCTCGTGCAGCCGCGCTGCGATCTGACGCGCGGTGACCTCGGGTGAGTGGAGTCTCCGGATGTCCTCAGCCGCTTGTCGACCGCGCTCCTGGGCGAGCTCCGGATCGGTGTACACGGTGCGCATGAGCGCGGCCGCGGCCGTCGTGTCGGGTTCGGCCCAGGTGCCCCCCGGAGGATACGGCTCGCAGCCCGTGGGGATGGCGGTCGGGTTCCACGGGACGAGGAAGCTGTTGGCCTGCGTCATGAACTCCAGATTCCCGCTGTAGCCGGTCGCGATGACGGGTTTGCCGAGCGCCATCGCCTCAGCCATGGTCAGCCCGAGTCCCTCCGCGCGGTGCAGCGACACGTAGCAGGTGCAGAGCCCCACCAGGGCGTCGCGGTCCTCGGCGTCCAGGTAGTCCTCCAGCAGGATGACGTCGGGGCGGCCGGCGACGCGAAGCCGGAGCCGTTCGGCGTCGCTCGGACGCCGGTCGGCGTTGATCGACTTGATCACCAGGAGAGGACCCTCGTCCGGTGCGAATGCTTCCTCGAACGCGTCGACGAGCCCCCAAGGATTCTTGCGTTCGGCGGTGCTCAGGAAGTCGAAGGAGAAGAGGAAGTACGGCCGTTCCGGCAGCCCGATCTGCGTTCGTGTGCGCGCCGAGGTCCTCGGCTTGGGCAGTGGGGGAGTGATCGTGCGGACAGGCACGGGGGAGTGCGGTTCGATCGCCTTCCTGATGAAGTCGGTGGCCACCCACACCTCGTCCACATAGTTGAACGCATCGTGCTGGGCGATCGGGAAGTCCTCGACCTCCCAGTACCACATCCCGATCCGATAGCTCCGGGAGAGCAACGCCGGGATGGTCGCGGATACCGTCGCGGTCATGTCGGCATTGACGCAGAGCAGGGTCGTGTCGAACGGTGCGGTGGAGCTCGAGGCCGAGAATGTGGCACCTTGGCGGCTCTGCATGTGCTTGTCCACCGAGGCGGTGGCGTGTGGGATGTCTCCTGCGGTCAACGCATCGATCATGAGGCGCGCGGACTCGCCCACTCCGAGCTCGGCGCGTAGGTGGCCGACGACGTTGACTCCGGGACGACTCCGGCCGACGGCTCGCGTGGCCGGCCGCGTGGCCCCCCAGCGCTGGGCCCCGAGTGTCAGGTCGATCGCTATCGCCGAGTATGCGTCCTCATGGCGGCCGTGCTTGTCGGCCCACTCGAGCAGAGCATCGACATGAGCGCCGGGAACGCCGGGGAACATCAGCCGGAGGTCGGGACGCGAGCGGTAGATGCTGGCGAGGTACCGTCCCAGGCCGAGATCGGCGCCGTCAGATGCTGGTTCGACGAGCCAGGCCCCGAACTCGTCAGCACGATCAGGGTCGAACGGATCCGGCAGCGAGTCGACGGATCGTGAGGGGATCTCGTCCAGTGCTGAACGGAACACGATACGGAGCTGATCGTGGATGGGCACCCGCACTGCGGTCACCGCAAATGGGTCCATGTGTAGAGGCGGGATGTCGTCGTCGCTCACACCCTCCGCGCAGCGCTGGCACAGTCGGGCAAGCGGCGGATGGTCGCTGAGGCGCACCCGTGGCGGACGAAGCGCTGCTGCGTCAAGCAGCCAGGGGGCGTCCAGGTCAAGGCCCGTCAGGTCGACGCCGATGGCCGGTGAGCCATCCACCTCAAGGGCCGCGTCTGCAGTCTCGTGTATGCGGGCACCCGGGTCTGTCCATGCCGAGATGAGTAGATTGGCCGGACGCAGGACGTGGTGAGGGAACCTGCTTGCGGCTACGTCGAGCCACCGATCGGATGCTGTCTGCGGATCTGCTGCCCACTGCTCCCAGAAGTCAAGGATCAACGGTGCGTCACGACTGATCGCAATGATGCGCGGCGAGTACGAACCGACGGTCAGCAAGTCGAGGCTGGTCGGCCAGAGGCCATCATCGGGGAGATCTGCCGCGCTACGGGCGAAGAAGCATGCTCCCCCTGCGGTTGCGTGCGGTACCAGCCAGGTTGGATCGGCGAGAAGAATCACACCTGCGTCGACGGCGAGTGCGACTGGCGCCAGACGAAGGATATGACGAAGGAGTATCGGTTGCGCCCAACGCACCAAGTCGCCAGGCTCCAGCAGTGCTGCCCGGACGTGCAGCTCGCGGAGGTCGACGCCAAGATCGGCTGGCGTGACCACCTGCTCACCCGCAACGTTCACGTAGGTCCCGTCGAGATCGAGCACAACGACTGAGCAGCCAGTGGCGTGTCTGTGGGCCGATCGTACGGTTTCGCGCGCCTTGACCATGACGCCGGATGCGGTCACCAACGCGAGCTGCAGCAAGACCTCACCCTTCACAGACGGATCTGACTAGCCTACCGAGCACACTCTCGTCGCTCCAGTGGAGTCCGCCAAGGTGGTGTATCGGTAGCTCGGTGATCGTGTCGTCGTAGACGGCGGCGCGGTCACCGCGTGACCCTTCGAGTGAACCTCTCACAGCACCCTCGAAGTGGAGCCCCACGATGACCGCACCCACGAGTATCGACCCTGCCCGGTTCCTGCACGAGCAGCTGGACCAGGCCTCTCCGGACCTGATGCGCGACCTGTTGTCCACGTTCATCGACGCGTTGTTGTCGGCCGAGGCGGACGCGGTCTGCGGCGCCGGGTGGGGCCAGGCCAGCCCCGAGCGGGTCAACCGGCGCAACGGCTACCGCCACCGCGACCTGGACACCCGAGTTGGCACGATCGACGTCGCGGTCCCCAAGCTGCGCTCGGGCTCGTACTTCCCGGAGTGGTTGCTCACCCGGCGCCGGCGGGCAGAGGCGGCCCTGACGTCGGTGGTCGCGACCTGCTACCTGCTCGGGGTGAGCACCCGGCGGATGGACAAGCTCGTGCAGTCGTTGGGCATCACGGGCCTGTCTCGGTCGCAGGTCTCGGAGATGTCCAAGGACCTGGACGCCCAGGTCGCGGCGTTCCGCACCCGCCCGTTGGACGCCGGGCCCTACACGTTCGTCGCCGCCGACGCGTTGACGATGAAGGTCCGTGAGGCCGGGCGAGTGGTCAACGCCGCGGTCCTGGTCGCGACCGGCGTCAACGCCGACGGGCACCGCGAGATCCTCGGGGTCCAGGTCACCACCTCGGAGACCGGCCCGGCGTGGCTCACGTTCTTCCAGGACCTGGTCGCCCGCGGCCTGAACGGCGTCAAGCTGGTGACCTCTGACGCGCACGCCGGGCTGGTCGCGGCGATCGGGGCGACCCTGCCCGGAGCGACCTGGCAACGCTGCCGCACCCACTACGCGGCGAACTTGATGTCCACCTGCCCGAAGAGCTCCTGGCCGGCGGTCAAGGCGATGCTGCACTCGGTCTATGACCAGCCGACTGCCAAGGACGTGGCCGCCCAGTTCGACAAGCTCCTGGACGCCGTCACCGACAAGCTCCCCGCGGTCGCTGAGCACCTGGATGCCGCCCGGGCCGACGTCCTGGCCTTCACCGCGTTCCCCAAGGACCTGTGGCGTCAGGTCTGGTCCAACAACCCCATATCTGTTAACCGGTTCTCGGGCGACACGTTGGCGCTGGCGGCGTGAGGCTGCCCGGGCTCGGGTCGGGGCGGGCGGATCCTGCGGGGAGCTGGCGAGGGGAGGGGTCATGGAATTGCGGGTGCGACGTACTGACGGCGGGCACGAGTTGAGCGGTGGCTGGGTTGGCGTCGGGGAGGTGAACGCGTTCCTGGGGCACCTGGCCGGCAGGGGCTTCTCGCCTGCGACGGTGCGGGCCTACGCCTACGACCTGTTGAACTTCGCTCGGTTCATCGGTGGGCGGGACCTGTTGGTGGCGGACGTGGGCCCGACGGACATCTTCGAGTGGATCGACGTCCAAGGGGTGCGCCGACCGGGCCAGGCCGGCGGCGTCGTGGCGTTGCGGCGCCCGGGCGCGGCGCCGTCCTCGGTGAACCGGCGTGTCGCAGCGGTCCGCGCGTTCTTCGAGTATCAGGTGATGACGGGGGCCCGGGCGCAGAACCCGGTCCCGACGCCGCGGCGGGGCGCCGGAGCCAGGCCAGCACCTGGGGGTTTGCTCGGCCATCTCGGGTCTGGACGTGCCCGTGGTGGTGGTCGCTTGGTGCGTCAACCGCGCCAGTTGCCTGAGTCCCTGCCGATGGATCAGGTCCAGGAGTTCCTGGGGAGCTTGCGCACTCACCGGGACCGGGCGATGGTGCTCGCGATGCTGCTCGGCGGACTGCGTTCGGCCGAGGTCCGCGGGCTGCTCCTGGAAAGCATCGATACTGGCCGACGGCGCCTGCGGGTGGTCGGCAAGGGCGCCAAGGAACGCGTCGTCCCTATCGATGCGGCTTTCTTCACCGAGTTCGGCGCCTATCTTCGCCTGGAGGGGACTGCCCCCGGTCTGGTTGACACTCGGGGTTGATGGTTCTCAGGCCGCGTCTGCGGCTGCGTAGATCATCTCAAACTCGACGGGGGTGAGCTTGCCCAGGGCGCGCTGTCGGCGGCGACGGTTGTACTTGGTCTCGATCCAGGTCACCATCGCCAGCCGGAGCTCCTGGCGGGTGTCCCAGCGGCGGGTGTCCAGGACGTTCTTCTGGAGCAGGGAGAAGAAGCTCTCCATGCTGGCGTTGTCGCCGGCTCCGTATGAGCGGCCCATCGAACCGACCAGGCCGTTGTTCGCGAGCAGGCGCTGGGTCTTCTTGGCGCGAAATTGACCGCCCCTGTCCGAGTGACAGATCGTTCTCACCGGTGAGCGCAGGGCGATCGCGTTCCGCATCGCTGAGACCGCCAGCGACGCCTTCATCCGCGAGTCGATGGAGTAGCCCACGATCTTGTTGGAGTACAGGTCCTTGATCGCGCAGATGTAGAGCTTGCCCTCGCGCGTGGGGTGCTCGGAGATATCCCACAACCAGACCTTGTTGGGAGCCTCGGCGACGAACTCGTGACGGACCACGCCGTGCTCGTCAACCACCGCGAGGAGGTCGTCATGCGGAGCGGGGCCGGTGGCACCTGGCTTGCTGGTCTTCTTCTTCGCATGAGAGGCGTAGATGCCGGCGATGCCACACAGCCGGTGCACGCGGTTCTCGCCCACGACGATGCCGTGCTCGTCGGCCAGCTCGTCGGTGAGGAACCTGTAGCCCAGCGTCGCATCGTCCTGATGGATCTCGTAAAGGACGTCGATGAGGTGGGCGTCGTCCCAGTCCCGTTGGGACACGGGGTTCTTGAGCCACTTGTAGTACCCCTGCGTCGTCAGACCCAGGACCCTGCACGCCACCGCGACCGGCACCCTGATGCGGGCGCCGGCCGCGGCCATCTCACGGACGAGAGGGAAGACTATTTTCCCGGCAAGTTGGCCTGCGACAGGTAGGCAGCAGCGCGCCGTAGGACCTCGTTCTCCTGCTCGAGCAGGCGGATCCTCTTGTTCGCCTCACGCAACTGCTTGCGCTCGTCTTCGCTCAGACCGGGACGCTTGCCGTCCTCGACATCGGCCTGCTTCATCCAGTTCGCCAGCGAGCCTTCGGAGACGCCGAAGTCCTTCGCGATCTGAGACAGCGGTGCCTGGCCCTTGCGGGCCACGGCCACGACGTCGTTGCGGAACTCCTGAGGATAGGGCTTTGCCACGGGGACATCCTTCCAGCGAGGACCAGATCCTCACAGATCAGGTGTCAACCAGACCCGGGGCAGTCCCGAGCGGCCCCTCGGTCTGGCCACCCCGGAAGCCTTCGTCGTCCTGCGGGGCCCGGGCGCCGGGCGCCCGATGGGTGAGGCGGCGCTGCGAAGTCTGTTCCGCCGCCACCGGGCGTCCTCCGGTGCGATCCGGGTTCGCCCCCACAGGTTGCGGCACACCTACGGCACCGAGCTCGCCGCAGCGGGGATCGACCTGCTCGCGCTGCGGGACCTGATGGGCCACGTCAGCCCGCAGACCACCGCCGCCTACGTGCACCTGTCGATCGAGCACCTGGCGGCCGAGTACGCCGCCGCCCGGGCCGTGATGAGCGGGGCACGGTCATGAGCGCCGCCGTCGCGCGCATCGCGACCGCTGGCGACCACGATCTTCTCGGGGACTACGTCGATCACCTGGATACCCTCGAGCTGTCCGACCGGGCCCGACGCGACCGGCTGCGCGCCGCCCGCACGTTCCTGACCACCGCGGGCGACCTGACCGCCTGGATGGATCTGCCTACCGGCGTCCGGGTGCAGGACCTGCGCCGGACCGGGGCATGGCCTTTCCTCGTCCACGCCATCGGCGCTGGGCTCGTGCGCCTGGACCTGGACCTGGCCGGGGCGAAGAACCTCACCGGCCTCGCTGCCACGATCGAAGCCCGAGACCCGGGCGGCTTCACCGCCGCCCGGACGGGCGGCGCGACACTGGGCTGGACCCAGACATGGGTCCAGACCGTGCTGGGTGAGTGCCTCGCGGTGATCCTCGCCTGGCACGGGGGCGCCGTCAGCCAGGTCACGAGCGCGGTGATCGACGACTTCGACGCTGCACTCCACTCGAGCGTGACGATCCCAGCCTCGACGAAGAAGGCCTACCGGTGCCGACTGGCCAGCCTGCGTCAGATCCTGTTCCAGGCCCACATCGTGAACGACCCACCCAGACGACGGCCCTGGGCCCGCAGCCTCGAGCAGCGTCTGGACGCCGTCGCCATGGCCGAACCGATCCGCGAGGTGATCGGGCGCTACGTGCGCACGCGCGCCACCGTGCTACGCCCGAAGTCAGTCGAGTCCCTGGTCAACGACCTCCTGCCGGTCGCGGAATACCTCACCACCCACCACCGCGACCTGCGAACCTTCGCCGACCTGCGCCGTGAGCACGTCGAGGGTTTCCTGGCCTGGAACCAGACCCGAGGCTGGCGAGGGCAACGAGCCGCCGCCGGCACCGGACGCACCATCTCCCGGTCCGTGGCCGCCTCCACCGTCCTGACCCTACGCAACCTCCTGGACGACATCACCGCCTGGGGCTGGGACCAGGCACCGGCCCGCCGACTCGTCTTCGCCGCCGACATCCCCAAGCTCGACCGTCCCCTGCCCCGCGCCCTCGCACCCGACATCGACGCCGCACTGATGAGCGCCGTTGCCCAACTGGACGACCCGTTCGCCCGCACCGGGCTGACCGTGCTGCGCGGCGCGGGCCTGCGCATCGGGGAACTGCTCGACCTCGAGCTCGACGCCGTCGTCGACTACGCCGCTGCCGGGACCTGGCTGCGTGTCCCGCTCGGCAAGCTCGCCACCGAACGCATGGTCCCCCTGGACCACGACACGCTCACCGCTCTGGACCAATGGGCCGCGACCCGCGGGCAGCACCGACCCGTGCCCCATCCGCGGACCGGCGCACCGACCGACTTCTTCTTCACCGAGCACGGCCACCGGCTCGGCGCCACGAGGCTGCGCAACGGGCTGCTGACCGCCGCCCGCGACGCCCAGTTGCACGGCCCCGGCGCACAGGTGCTGGTCGTGACCCCCCACCAGCTGCGCCACACCTACGCGACTGCCCTTGCCAACGCCGGCATGTCGCTGCAAGCCCTCATGGCGCTGCTCGGGCACGTGACCCCCGAGATGACGATCCGCTACGCCACCCTGGCCTCCCCGACCCTGCGCGCCGCCTACGACGAGTCGATCGGCAAGCTCCGACGCCAGCTCACCTTGACCCCCGTCGGACGCCCGATCGTGCCCGACAAGATCGCCTGGCTCGGCACCGAGATGCTCAAGACCCGGCTCGGGAACGGGTACTGCTCGCGCCACCAGGCCCAGGGCGCCTGCCCCTACGCCAACATCTGCGAGACCTGCGACCACTTCACCCCAGCCGCCGAGTTCACCGCAGCGTTGACCGACCAGGTCGCCGACATCCGCGCCCTGCAGACCGACGCCGAAGCCCGAGGATGGGCCTCCGAAGCAGCCCGCCACGACCGCGCCGCGACCGCCATCGAGCACCACCTCGACCGGCTCCGCCCACGCACCGAGAACCCCCCAGCCCTTGCCCCGCCCACGAGAGCCGGTTAAACGAGCGCCTGAACCGCGAGATCCGCCGGCGCACCGACGTCGTGGGCATCTTCCCCGACCGCAACTCAGTCATCCGCCTGGTCGGCGCCGTGCTCGCCGAGCAGCACGACGAATGGGCCGAAGGCCGCCGCTACCTCGGCCTCGAGCTCCTCGCCAAGGCCCGCCTGGCCCTGGTCCCCGACGACCAGGAGGTGACCAACACGCCCCTGGCACTGACCGCCTGAACAACACAAGGGTCACGCCGAACCGCTACACCACTCCCGAGGACTTGACCGTCGCTCCCGCCGAGCCCGAGGCGCCCTGCGCGCCGCATCGCGAGAGCGTCACGAAAACGCGTCGCTGCGAGCCGCGCAGAGACACCGGACCGCAGCCGCACTCCGAACAGCGCGGCACGTGCATCGGTTGCTGCCGACAGCTGGTCATGGGACTCCCGCCCGAAGAAATGCGCGAACAGCGTCCGACGTTAATGCGTGTGATGTACGCGACGCTGGGCAATCCGTAAGCGCTTATAGGGTGCGACAGATGCCATGAGTCCAAGCAGGCCGAGCGTGAACGCGCCCCTGGACGGCGCCTCGAGCGGAGTCACGTAGGTCATCGAGAGCTGCCAAGACCCCGCAGGCAGATCGAACTCGATCGCTCCGGAAGGTCCCAGCCGAGCGGCAACGGTACGTGACACGGCGTCCGAACCTGTCAGCAGGATCCTCCAGCCCCGGTAGTACGCCTCGTTGGCGACGATAGTGCTCGCCCGTTCGGCTACGACGGAGTAGACGAGATGCCCGGCCGAGTACGCGACAGGGGTGACACTGATGTCCCCACACCGCCGAGACGCGACGCACGACGCAACGAGGCCAGAGCTCGGGAGCCGGGAACCAGCGAGGTCCGGTGTGGGAATCACTATGCCCGGAGCCGACCAGAAGGCGATCGCGTCAGGCGCCGAGGTAGGGCTGGAGAACGACTGGCTCGCAGCGACGTACGAAGCCGACTGATGCACGCTGAAGTAGCCACCGACCGCTGAGCGCCCCGTGTAGAAGCCCGCAAGGTACCGCCGAGAGCCGTAGTCATCGGCCCCCCCGCCTGCCAAACCAACCCGAGCTGGGCGTTCAACGGTGGAGGTCGGCCCCCGTTGAGCAATCAGTTCCCCTGACGTCACACCCCAGAGACTCCGCTGCGCGGTCATGGTGTCGACGCTCCAGAGGTCCCGCACCGTGCTCGCATACGCATACCCCGAGGCGGCCGAGAGAGCTATCACCACGACGGAGACGGTCACGCGCCAGACGTGTGTCCCGGCGAGACGGTGAGCCGCGACCGCGAGAATCGTGATGCAGACTGTCGTCACAGCAAGGACGACAAACGTGTGCACCCAATCGCCGGTTGTGAATCGACCGCGCTTCAGCATTGCTATCGCCAGGGCGAGAGGAATCCACAGAATGCCGACTCTGGCGAGCGTGCGACGGGTCCCCGCATCGCGTCTGCGAGCTCCGTGGATGCGTTCGAGACCCGACATGGCGCCGATGACGGCCGCCAAGAACAAGACCGGAAGATAGTCGTTCAGCCGGAACCGACTTGACGCAATCCCCGGCAGAAGGCTATCAAGTGCCCGAACTGGACTCTGCGGGACGGCGAGAACCAGAGCGACTGCCAGCGTGATCACTGCTGCACGGACGATCGGGCGCCTAAGTGACACAAGTGAGGCCAACAGGATCACAGCGGCGGGCACGAACAAGATATTCAAGGAGAACACGCCTGCCAGTCCTGGGTACCCGGGAAGAACGAGCGTGGCAAGTGTGGAGGGGGTGAGCACCGTGAGGTCCTGCACTCGTCCTCGCGCGATAGTGCCCAGGCCGAGCTGCGGAAGGAATTTCGGCATGGTGAGCAGCAGGGCAATGACCCCAGCGAGCGCGAGAGGAACTAAAAAGGTCATCGATGCGCGCTTGCTCACTATCAGCCAGACCGCCAGCCACGCGATGCCGCAGTATCCGATCGCTACGAGTGCGCCCGGATAGACCCCCACGGCCGCCTGCCAAAGCAGGAGCGCAGCAATGGGGACTGACCAGCGGCGACGCCACGGCCACAGAGGGGACAGGCACAAGAAGATCCAGGGCGCAAGTGCGAATCCCCGGACGATATCGACATATGGCGCCTCAACAAAGAACCCTGAGGTAAATGAATACGCGACCAGGCCGAACGACGCAACCAGACGTCCGAAGCCCGCCCGTCTACCGAGGACATAGACTCCGACGCCTCCGAAGGCTACGTGCAGTGCCTGCAGCGTCGCGGCGGCGTGGATGTCGTAGGGCGTCAGCCATGCGGTGAGGCCGGTCGGTAGGTACCACGAGCTGTTCTGCACCTGGGCAGATGCGGGGAACCCGCCCCAGGTGTATGGCATCCAGCTCGGCGGATTGAAAATCCCACCGTCACGCCACCAGGCGAACGCCTCGGTATTGTAAGACGCGAGGAAGTCGCCACTCGGCGAAGTGGTGCCTCGGTAGTAGCCCGAGAACATGATCACCTGGATGGCGACTACTAGCGCAGCGACAAGTCCCACCTCGAGCCAACTTGGACCCGACGTGAAACGCGCAACGTTCCACGTATCGCGAAGAACGCCAACAAGCGAACGCCCGGTTCGGTGGTGGAAGCGATGTGCTGTCCCGAGACTCACGGGCGTGCCTTCGTGATCCGCCCCTTCGTCTGGAACAATCTGGCCGACGTGACGCTGATCAGTCACTGGACGATTCCGGGTCCAGAAGGTTTGGAGTCCCTCGTGAATCCGCTACGTCTGCCTCCCGTTGGCGCACTCCGTGCGAGGCCTCCTCGCGAGACGGTGCACGATCGGGAACGATGCGCCGCTCCTTGGTGCGGAATGCCGAGTCGTCACGTTCTGTGACGGAAAGCACTTCGCCCACGAGGATCTGAGGTCGCTTCTTGGCCTCGTCGAAGACGACACCAAGGTAGAGGCCGACGAGACCAAGCGTGACAAGTTGCATGCCAGAGAGAATCGCAACCATCACGACCAGGGTCGTCCAACCGGCGGGAACATCTGCTCCTGCAAGTCGAACCACCAGTGCGATTGCACCGCTGAGCAGACCCAAGATGCTGACGACAAGCCCCAGCACGATACCGAGATAGAGGGGAGCCTTGCTGAATGACACGATCCCGGATGCCGCGAGCGAGAAGCTTCGACTCAATGAGTACTTGCTCCTCCCCGCCTGACGCGCCGGAGCCTCGAAGCTGATCGTGGCGGTGGGCAGGCCCAGCCATGGGATCAACCCCCGCAAGAAGCGGTCGCTCTCGACGATCTCGTTGCAGAGGATGTCGACTACCCTCGCAGACATCAGTCGGTAGTCCGCGCCGCCCTCGACAATTGGAACATTGGAGAGGCGGCGCATGAGGCGATAGAACGCACCAGACATGGCCCGCGATATTCGACCCTGCCCCGAGGTCTTCGAGCGAACTGTCTGAACGACGTCCACGCCGGTCTCGTACAGGTCGAGCATCTGGGGAATGAGCGTGGGCGGGTGCTGGAGGTCCCCGTCCATGGTGACGACCACTCCTGCGTTGCAGCGCTCCATCCCAGCTATCAGCGACATCTGGTGACCGGCGCGCCGCAAGAGAATGATGGCACCGACGCGAGCGTCGGCCGCTGCTAGCTCACGCACCCGCTGCGCTGTTCCGTCCGAACTTGGATCGACCACGTAAATGACCGACCAAACATAACGGTCGCGCAGCGAGTCGAGCACGCTGACCAATTCGTGATGAAAGAGAAGGATTCCCTCTGCCTCATTGTAGAGAGGGACGACCACGTCCAGAGTCGCCTGCGGTCGTTCGACTCGGTTCGAATCGATATTCGTCATATCCGGTCGTCCAGGCGAAGACCGCTCGTGACGTGCACGAACTCAGGTACCGCTTCCTCTACGCGCGAAAGAATCTCGTCGATTCCGGGTCCGGGTTCCGCGCGGGTTGCATGCTCGATCCAGCGGGCCAGGTCCCGACAGTCCCGTCGAGGCAGTGTAGATCGAACGAAGTCAAGCCCCGGAAGCCAGGCAACGCGCTGTTCAGACGAGCCGACGAATACCTCCGCGGACTTCTCTCCAGCCGTGTCGCGCGCCGTGATCAAGACGCGCGCCGTCCTATCGTCGCTATGGCCGGCAGCCTCCGACAGCTGGACCTCCCGCCGAGGAATCTCCAGGAAATCAAGCATGCGCTCCAGGGCAAGAGTGAGTTCCACCGAGTCGATGGCATTATCGCTCGGTACGATGATCGAGCCCGGCTCCGCGATCGACGCCAAGAGGCAGATCTGACCGGCCTCGGCCTGCCGGACGAAGTACCTCTGTGTATTAGCGGGCACCGGAAGTGCGTGATGCCGGCCAAGCCGGATGAGCCAGTTCTCAAGGAGCGATCCGGTGGAGAAGGCGACGTTGGCGAATCGAGTCGTCGTCACGCTGGGCAGCTCGCTCATGACGAGCTCCTCCATGACGCGCTTGCTTGCGCCCATCAAGCTCGACGGGTCAGCAGCCTTGTCTGTTGACACCATGAAGAGGCGACAATCGGGGTTGCTTTCCGCGGCTGCTTTCAGTACGCGATAGGTACCGTTGATGTTGACGTTCAACATCTGCAACGCAGAAATGGCGTCTCGCTCTGTCCGGACGTGTTTCGCTGCCGCAAACGCGAGCACAACATCGAACGGTCCGTCATCGCGTACCACGCGATCAATCAGTGGACCTGTCACGTCCACCAGGCGGGGTTCAAGAATCGTTCCGTCGGGCACAGAGCCTTCGGCTCGCAAGTCGCGGACCAGCTCCGCAAGACCGTTCTCCCATATGTCGGCGACGACGACCTTCGCTGGTCTGTGGGCGAGCAGCAGGCGGAGGGTCGCGGCCCCGATGAATCCCGCTCCACCCGTGACGAGAACCCGTGATCCGCGATAGGTCTCCGTGATCAGTGGTGACATGGTGGACAGAGCAGGAGCGAAGAGCGAGGTCGTGCGGCCGGTGACTACCTGTCCTAGCGCGTCAAGGTTGCGTCCTAAGAACTCCATTTGTCTCCCATGTCGGCGGTGTGTTCGTACGCGCGGTCAGATGCTGCGCGTATCACGACCTTCGCGAGAGCCGAGGCCCCAAGGGCCTGGCTGAGACCCGAGACTCCCGTCCAGCGATCGGGGACTCCAATCACCGTAGTGCTCGGGAAACGCTCGAGGTTCCTGACGTTCGATGTGGGCGCCAGCTCTGCGAGTGCCACTTCTACGGCGTCTCCAATTCTCACACCAGTGCCAGAACAGATGTTGTAGAGCCCCGCTGGGCGTCTGTCTGCCGCATAGGCGATGCTCTCACACACGAACTGAAGACTGACCCAGTCACGGACGGTGCCAGCCGACAACAGTTGAGCATCCGCATGGGTGGCGACGGCGCGCGCGACCCGTTCAATGATGTCGGCGAACGCACTTCCCTCCTGCGGCTCGCTTGCGGCGATATTGAATACGCGCAGTACGGAGGCCTCGTGCAAGTCGAGTACGGCCCTTGTCCCAGACAACTTCGTGCGCCCGTAGTCCGAGGTCGGCGCTGCCACGGCGTCCTCGTGGCAGAGGCCTCCCGGTTGCTCCAACCCATACTCGGCCGCGGAGCTGATGTGAACGAGGTGCCCGCCGAATCGTGCGACTTGTTGCGCAAGAATTTCAGGAAGGTCGGCGTTGTACCTCCGCATGGTCTCCAGCGGGCCATATCGCGAGCCGGCCGCGTTGATCACGACGCTCTCGCCGTCCTCGAGAAATGGCCGCAGCGCGTCGCCGCGGGATTCGAGAACCGATTCAGCGGGCACCGTTGTGCTGTCAGGCAACCGGTTGCCGACTTCGCGCCCTATCCATCCCGATGCACCGATGAGGATGACCCCACTCATATGAGCCCGCGCTCAATCAGATCGTTCGCGGCCGCGAGGTCCTCCACCCGTCCGAGGTCCATCCAGAGGTCGGACACGGTACGGCAGACCACGCGATGGCCGTTCGCGACCAGATCCATGAGGAACTCGGGCATGTCGGTGCGCCCTTCAGGTAGGGTCCGCAGCGCACGTCCGCTGATGACATTGATGCCGGTGCTCAGCTGGTTCAAGGTCGTTGGCTTCTCGCTGATGCTCACAAGGTTCCCTTGCTCGTCAGCAGTGACGACGCCATAGTCAATCTTGACTTCGCGCTCGACGCAAACCATGGCCGCATCGGCGCCAGTGCACTCGAACCAGGTCAGCAACTCGCCCATGTCGAGCGACGTCAACGTGTCGCCGTTGACGACCAACACGATATCGTCGTCGCGCAGGTCGAAAGGAATGAGCTTCAGCGCCCCTGCTGTGCCCAGCGGTTGTTCTTCCCTGGTGTAGGTGACATTCACTGCGTGCTTCGATCCATCTCCGATGACGGCCTCGACCAGGTGCCCCAGGTAGCCGAGACTGATCGCGACGTGTTCCAGCCCGGCATTCTGGAACGACCGAAGAACTCGCTCGATAATGGACTCGCCGCCAAGTGGAATCAGAGGTTTCGGAAGAACGAAGGTGTACGGCCGCAGTCGCGTTCCCGTTCCGCCCGCCAGGATGAAGCCGTAGCGCATGCGCCACCCCGTTCGTCTAGTCTGGTCGTCGGCTATCGAGACCCAGTTTGGCAACTGGTTCCAGATGTTACCGCATCATGGACGGTGCCCGAGGTCGGCCAAGGCTTGTTGCGGGACGTTTCGAACGTATGGCGAAGCGTGCGGCGAGGGGCGCGGCGGACGTGCCGTTCCTGCCGAGATGTCCTCGGTCTTGCCTCCCGAGGAGCCTCGAAGCGACCGTGAGCTTCCAGCAGACGGGAGGTCGCTACTGGTGGCCCGTCCTGTTGATGCCGACCCGGAGCGCAACCGGCGCGAGCGAGGCTCTCGCGGGCACGTGCGCGGGGGGACTGAACTGCCGGTAGGCTCTGAGGTCATGTTCACGGCGCGAGTGATTCGCTTCCTCGTTGTAGGGGGGGCGGCCGCGACACTGGAGTTCATCGCTTTTGAAAGCCTGGTACTCGTCGGTGTCGATCCGGTGTTCGCCAATGTCATGAGTTTCGTTCTTGGCATGACCACGAGTTTTCTTGGATATCGTCGGTGGTCGTTCGCCGGGGAGCACCTGCTCGGATTGGGAAGCCAGTTCGGTGCCTATCTCACTCTCGCGGCCTTCAACGCTCTGGCGTCTTCGGTGATCATCCACGAGTTGACTGCAGAAGGTGTGCGTCCGTGGGTCTCCAAGATCGGTTGCATGGCACTGATCGCGTGTTGGAACTATCTTCTGCTGAACCGCTTGGTGTTCCGGCGGAAGCGGTTGGGTGCGTGACACGAGACTTGCGCCGGGAGTTCGATGCAAGTTTCTGGGATTGGTGCGGTCGCGGTGCCTGTTGTGCGAGCGGCGATGGCAGCGTCGTTCACGCCAAGATCCTCTCAGGAGGAGCGCGCAGGAGCCTTCATCCTCAGGAGGCTTGAAGCTCTGTCCCGGGACTGCCGCGTCAATCCGGACTGCACCTCGATCTGGGAGGTGCCAGCAACGCGGGGTTCGGTGCTGGCTGGTCCATCTCCTCGGCGGAGGGCGGCTACAGCGAGTGTCGCGACATGGAAATCGGCGCACGGAACTTTAGGGCGTTCGGTGCGAAAGTTCGCGTGGACTGCTACGAGACGGCCGCGAACCTCATATCGACACGATGGTTCATGAACGAGACCGCGGTCGCGACGTTTGAGACGGCGTGGAACAGCACGTCGGCCGAGGCCATCACCCGAGCGTCGCGGATCACCTCCCACGCCAGGCGCGGGTTCCAGAGCGACGTGTCGGTTGCCATGATGTGCTGAAGTTGGTGACCATCTGCGATCTTCTCATGGTCCTCAAGCTCGTCGAACTGCGTGTCCGTCTCGCTCGGGATGCGTTGAACATCTGCAAACTGAATGACGTGGTCGCCGAACTCCTCGCGGAACAGCTGAACGACGCGATCCTGCTCGGTGGCGAGGAAGACGGCCCAGTCTTCACTGGCCTCGCGGATTCCACGTTCCGCGACCGCACGACGGACCAGGTCGACGTAGGTGTGGCGATCCGCGATCGTACCGTCGGGCTGTTCGACGGCGTGACTCGGATGCTTGACGTGAGCCGCTACCAGGAACCTGCCGTCGCGATTCTTGTGGAGGAATCCGTCAAGCTCCGCCTGGAGCGGGGGAAGAAGCCTGACGTGCTCGCGCGTGGCGCTCTCGTACTGGCGCCGAATCCGCATGAAGTCGGGGCTTGCGTACAGGCGATATGCATGAACGTAGGTGAGAAGCGGTTCGCGTGACTCGTTGAAGAAGTTCGCTGGCTCTTGCGAGCCGTCCCACAAGAACTGTCGGTCGTCGAGTTCGGATGACGTGAGGTCGTAGGGCGGCTCGAACAGGTGGTTCCAGAGGTTGCCCTGCTCGGGTCTGCTGTAGCAGTAGCTGACGGGTCCGTCAGGACCAATGCGTTCTAGAAGTCGACCGGCGTCCCAGTCAGGGACCACCATTTGCTGGGGTGAATCGCGCAAGCTCCAGACGAGGTGGCTGACATACGTGTTGTAGAGGGAGAAGAACCCTCCGTCATGGGCAGGCACGACGAGCTTCGTGGCGCCGAGGGACTTCCCGTGCCGGCCTGCACGAACACGGATGGAAGACTGGTGCCCCGCAGGGAGCCGCGCGTGCCGGCTCGGCGCGTTCTCACGTCTCAGGGCAAGTGAGTCCGGGTCCACGAATGCCCAGTACGAGCGCTCGAGGGCGCCGAGGGAGAATTCTGAGGCCAATCGTTTGCGATCTCCAGCGGAGGTCACAGCTGCATCGGATCTGACGAAGTCAAACGCGGCGCGGAGGCCCATGCGCAGTGACTCGGGATCAGGCACGCGTTGGTAGCCGAACTGGCGGTTGTCGATCTCAGGATAGATCGCGGGAGAGTCATGGAGCGTATCGACCCTGAAGACTCCGGCCGGGCCGAATAGTGGTCGGTGTGCTCCAAGGTCCGTGATGACGAGACTCTTCCCCAGTGCGAGCGCCTCTCGCGGTCCTACCGAGTAGCCCTCGCCTGCCGACGCGTTGACATAGATGTCGAACGACTCGAGCAACTCGTTCTTGTCCCGCTCCGCAAGGTTGTCCGTCGACAGGATCACATTTCCGGACCGAGCAACCTCGACCATTGATCGGACTGCCGATGCCGTCTCGCCGATTGCCACGTTCGAGTGGATGACAAGTTCCGCCTCGGTCGAGTCGCCGAACTCCCGAAGGAATGCCGAGACCAGCGCCTCAAGTCCCTTCCGGGGGTGGTAGGCCGAAAGTGTTCCGAATCGCACGCGGCGCCCGGCGACGGGGCGGTATCGCTTGGCGATCTGCGCCTCGATGTCCAAGGCGAGCGGCAGTGCGCCGATCTCGATCCTGACTCCGGAGTCTCGAGCGACGTCGACGAGGTGATCCGAGGTGAAGTACACGGAGTCGAAGTCGCGGTTGAGAATCTCGACCCACTCGGGTGGGAGGTGGTCGGAGTCGAAAGCGAGGTAGGCGATCCGGTACCCCGTCGCAGGTGGTGCGACATACTCCGTGAAACTCGTGCCGTTCCACAGTACGTCTGCATAAATGTATACGGCGAAGCTGTCGAGATCATCGGCAAGCAGTATCTCGCGCCCGTTCGTCAAGCGAACGACCTCGCCCGGTGCGAACGGGGCATGAATGTCCCACAGCCGGATGTCGTACTTACGCGCAAGGAGCTCGAAGAGAGACTCTGTCAGGTGGCCGATGCCGGTGCCGAACGCGCGCCGGCCCATGACGCAGATCCCGTGGCCGGACGGGGGCGTGACCTCGAGCGTCATCTGTCCGCCAATGTCTTCAGATAGGTTCTGGGGCGGCGAACTACCCGCAGCGGCAGCGTGATCCGCCACGAGGTGCTTCCTAGCACGTCGTCAAGACGGCTCTGCAGATCGCGCTCCTTCGCCTGTGCGTGAACGGCCTGATCGTGCGCACGTGCCGCAGCCGCCTCTTCGTGGCGGCGTGCGCTCCTCCGGAGGTTCTCGACCTCGGCGGCGTACCACGCCACCATGCGTTCACGCTCGAAAGAGGACTGCTCAAGGGCGTCAACGGTGAGCTGGAGACTCCGGAGGGACGCCAGAAGGCCGGCTTCACGCTCCCTGAACTGCTCCCGCTCGGCCTCGACTTCGCGCAACTGATTCTCGAAACCGATTCTGTCGCGGATTGTCGCCTCTACCCTCTGGACGGCCTCGCTCGGTTGTACCGGCGAGTTCATGCCCAGCTTCTCGCCGATGAGCTCGATCATGACGTGGTCCGTGCCCGAGACGACGATGAAGTCGTCGGTCACGTTCACAGGCGTCGTAAAATGTGCTAGGAGATCGCCCGCGAACTCACTGGCGACGTAGAAGTCGTTCAGGCCGTCGAAGTACGAATGAACGTAGTCGTGGCTCTCGAGGTGGTCGCGAATATCCTGCCGGTCGCTCGAGCTCGAACTGCCGGAGACGACCTCGACGACGATGATCCAGGGCCGAGTCTTGGTCAGGTCGAGTGTAAGCAGGACATCTAGCTCGGCGCCCTCGACGTCGATCTTGAGGAACTGGATGTCGCGCACCCCGTGCGCGGCGAGCGTGTTGTCCAGGCGGACCACGGGAACGCTCATGGTCGAGAGCGCCCGCCCTTCAGCCCGCAGGCGGTCAGCACGGTCCGCCACAGTCGTCGATAGCTCGTCCCACGAGTCGACGACGGTGAGGTCAATCGAATCGATGTTCCTCGAGCTGACGGCGGCCTGGATCGTTACGTCTCGGGGTCTCTTGGCCGTGAGCGCGTCGGCAAGGGACGGCAGCGGTTCGATGTTGATTCCCGACCAGCCTGCGTCGTAGAAGAGCTTCGTGACGGAGTTGTGCTCTGGGTGCCCCGCTCCTACGTCGACGTAACGTCCGCTGGCAACGTTTCCGAGAGCGCGCCAGAGAAGGATGTCTTCGAAGTTCTGGGAGAAGGACCTCACTGTCATGGCGTGCCTCTCGTACGGAGAACGGTGGTGCACAGGCCGGCCCGTCTGAGGGAGTGCGCGACCACGCAGGGAACCGGTGTGTGAGGACGCTGAACGTGAGGGATGCGCCGTTCGCTCGCGCCACTATCGACGGGCGGTCGCGAAATTCTCAACATACCATCGGTGTGTTTCGGCGAGTCCCTGTTCGAGCGTGAACTCGGGCGCCCAGCCCAGAGCCTTCAGGCGTGAGATGTCATAGGATCGCGCGTGCTGCCCGTCGGGTTTTGATGCGTCCCAAGTCACGGTTCCGGAATAGCCGGAGACCCTAACGAGCGTCTCAACTGCCTCGCGAATCGTGACAGACACCCCTGTGGCCAGATTAATGACACCGGAGTAGTGTTCGAGGATCGTGCGGATCGCTGAGGCGGCATCGGCCGAGTACAGGAAGTCGCGAGTGGCGTTCCCGGTGCCCCAGACCTCAAGGGGCTCACCGCTGGTCTGTGCGCGATAGACCTTCGACACCAGGGACGGGAGGACGTGCCCGTGTGCTTCGTCGAACTTGTCTCCCGGACCATACAGGTTGGTGGACACGACAAATGCGAAATCCATACCGTACTGGTCGCGATACGCTTCTAGCTGGGCTTCCATGGCGCGCTTCGCATGAGCGTAACCCCGTTCGGAGTCGTGCGGCGCTCCGAGCCAAAGATCATCTTCGCGCATTGGAAGTGAGACGCTGTCGGAGTAGACAGCGGTGGATCCCATGGCGACGATCTTCTCGACACCCACTTTGCGACTGGCTTCCACAACATTCGTGTTGATCTGGATGTTGTCGTAGAACGCGTCGCCCTGGGAGTGGATGTTCCCCATGAGACCGTGGACCCGTCCGGCGAGATGGATGACATAGTCCGGGTGGATGGTCTCGAGCAGTTCCTCAGCTTGTTCCTTGCGCGTCAGGTCTGCCCGGGCGGAGTCGACGCCGATGGCCTCGTACCCAGATCTCTTCAGTTCATGAACGACGGCTCGGCCAGCGACGCCCGAGGCGCCTGTGACGAGGACTCGCGTGCCGGCCATCACTTTCCGCTCCATTCACACTTCGAGTACGAGAAAAGTCTCCTCGGGCGCTCGACACGAGTACTCTCGGAATGTCGACCAGGTGAACCGCCCCGAGCCGTCGCAGTCCTGTGTCTCGGACTCACCAGTCTGGGATCGACCTGTGACCCGCGGTGTGCACCCGGCGTTGCCGCCGCGTGAGGGGTACCCGCGGTGCTGACCCTCAAGATGATTACCCGAGGCATTGTGACTGATTTCCCCCATAACGGTCAGATGTCCCGATTTCCGGCACAGACGTGCAGCCGCCAGGGCGTCTGCGATGCAGAGAGCCTAGCGGATCCGCCACGTGACGGCATGCGCCGCAACCGGCTGCTGGCGGGTGTCGGCACCTTCTCAGGCGGTCGGCCTGGCCGCGGACACGAGGTGAGCGACGTCCAGCAGAGCGGTGTGTGGCTCTGGCCTTGATCGAGGCGTCGCCGCAGGTATCGCGGCGGTGACTGCGTGACCTACCACGTCGACTCGAGAGGAGAACCAGCGACGACCGCTGCCCCAGGTCCGAGCCTGGCGAGTTCCTGTACGGGCGGCTGAAGAACGCGGGCCCGGGCATGCTGCGTAGGCCGTTTGGACAAGCTCGTGAAGGCGTTGGGGATCATCCGGTTCTGGTAGGCGCAAGATGGCGTGTGGCAGCCGACCCTGCCGAGCAGGTCGGCTGCCATCCGCACCTGGACGATGGACGCGAGCTCGAGACGTCCGTCGCGGCTACGCGCCGGTCGTTGAGGTTCGCGAAGGCGTGCGGGTCGTCGAGATCACGGTGGCGGTCGCCGCAGGGGTCAAGGCCGATGGGCGCCGGGAGAGCTTGGTAGCCGGCCTGTCCACCGCTGAGGATGGTGCCGGATGGTTGACGTACTTCCGGGACCCGACCGCCCGCGGCGCGACCGGGGCCACGCGCGTGACCTCTGACGCGCGCTCGAGGCTTGTCGCAGTGGTCGGCGCGCCGCCTCCTGGGAACGGTGCGCGGTCGCACAACGGGGTGAGTCGGATGCGTTCCGTCCCCGACGCCCTCCAGGCCGCGGGGCACCACGATGCTGCCGAATGTCGAGAGCGAGCCCGATGCCGACGTGATGAACGCCCGGTCTGACCGGCTCCTGGACACCGTCACGGCGAGGTTGTTGGCGGTTGCCAACCACCTCGTAGCGGCCCGCGTCGGCGCTTGGCGTTCACCTCTCTCCCCGGGGAGGCTTCGCATCAGACATGGTCCAGCGGCCTCGGGCGAGCGACAGGACCTCGGAGTCCGTGACTGCACCGACAGCATCGGGGATCCTGCGGGATCGTGCCGTGAGCGTTCGTCTGATCGACGCCGTCGTCGCCGAGCAGTGCGACGAGTGGGCCGAAGGCCACCGCCTTCCTTCCGATGCCGTCTCGTCACGAACCCGGCTCACCGTTGTACCCGAGCCGCAGGAGGTGACACCCCGGCAACTCCCTGCGCTCAGCGCCGAACCATCGAAGATCACGCGACAGCCCCGCAGTCTCCGCTCCGGAGCTTGCCCAAGGGGACTCGGTTACGCGGTCCTCAGCTTCCGCGCGCTGGTGAGCGACTCCGGGCGAGACCAGCGTGGAGGCTCATGCGAACCCTCTTCCCCGTCGATCGCTTCCTCCGTCGACGAGCTCGCCGCCGGATGGAACAGTGCCGGTCGGGCTCGGACTCGCGGTGTCCGATGGAGCGATGCACGTGTTCCTCAAGGTCACGGAGTTGGTTTTGGGTCCGAGCGCCACGCTCGCGCGGCACTGGGCTGGCTCTCGGGTGCGCTGGCCTTCCTCCTGGTGATCGTGTTCGGCCACGGCTTGTTCTCTCGGGTCGAGCTGCGGCTGGTCGCGGGGGCGGGCGCAGCGACTGTCTTGCTCGGTGGGACGTTGCTGTCGACGGTCGCGGGGAACTACGGCGCCCGGAAGTCGGCGAGCGCGTAGCCGGTCCGTGTGCTCGGCTACACCGTGGGCGGAGCGTCGGACAGGTACCGCGCAACCTCACGGCGGTCGACTCGAGCAGCGGACCAGCGGCGGCGCTCGCGGACGATACCGGGTGAGCGTCGCGCGAAGTCCACCAGCCCGCGGACACGTGCTCCGGTGACAGCCCGTGGTTCAGAGTGTGTCAACGCGGCGATCGCGCACCCGGTGACCTGGCGCGCGAACGAACCTGCGACGAGCGGGGCCGGGGCGTGCCGCGCGAACACCACGAGCGAGTTGCGGGTGTTGTAGTACCGGAAGGTCGGGCTCGCGCTGTCCGAGCTCGCGGCGTGCCGGTGCCGAGCGATCGCCGACTCGCAGTATCGGACAGTCCACCCATCGCCGCGCAGACGCCACGAGAGGTCCGTGTCCTCGTAGTAGAGGAACAGGTCGCGATCGAATCCGCCGACGGCGTCGATCGCAGACCGCCGGAGCAGTGCTGCACCGCCGCAGAACCCGAAGACGTCTGGGTCGTGCGACTCCTCACCCTCCGCGCGCAGCCAGTCCCGATCGGCTCCGGTTCCGCGGCGGGTCACGACGTTGCCGGTGGAGTTCACGACGAAGAACGCCGACGGCGCAGCAGGGTCTGTCGGGACGAGCCAGCCGTCGCTACGGCGGAAGCTCCCCGCTGGACGGCGGGCGACTCTCGGAGCCCTCTCGAGCCGGTAGGCGCCAGCAAGCAGGATCTTCGCGGTGACGGCTGCGACACGTTCGTTGCCGGGTTGGTCGAGGACGGCGATCATCTTCTCGATCGCGTTCGGCTCGAACGTCGCATCGTTGTTCAGGAGGGCGATGAAGTCACCGCTGAACCCGCTGATACCGAGATCGGCGCCGCCGGCAAAGCCGGTGTTGATGTCGCTGCGCACGACGTCGACGGTCGGGTAGCGCTCGGTGAGCAGCGTGAGGGTGCCGTCCTCGGAGGCGTTGTCCACGACGACGATCTCGAGGTCGTCGACCACCGTCTGTGCCAGGAGCGAGTCGAGGCAGTCGGGCAGGAGGTGCGCGCCGTTCCACGAGACGACGACCGCTCTGACGCGAGCGGGCTGACGTGGCGTCCCGTTCGAGGCGTCGCCCATGGTCACCGAGCCTGCGCCGGATCCGGCAGCGTCACGGATGTCAGCCCCAGGGCTGGGCCGTGCGGAGCCCGATCCGGGCGCGCGCTGCGCCACACCATGAGGGCGAGCGTCGTGCAGAGAACGGCATACAGGGCAACGCCCGTGAGGTAACCGATCGGTGAGGACCACATCGGCGAGAACGAGAGGAAGTGGCCCGTTGCGCCTTCCGCGTACCGATGGGCCGCGAAGTAGAACGCCGCGACGTGCGCGACGAGGATCCAGGGGATCGTTCCCCGGAACACCCGGCGCAGGAGCGCGACGACAGCCGGCTGCTGTTCTCCGAGCAGGATCGCTGCCAGCATGGGGACCCCGACGGCGAGCGGAAGGCCGTATCGGCCCTGCCAGATGATCCCGGCATCGGCGGCGGTCGGGATCTGGAGGACGAACGGTGCGGCAACGACCGCGCTGACGAGAAGGGCGAGGCCCGCCTTTGCCCTCGCCCGCATCGCGGCACCGAGCCCGAGCAGGATGACTGCGCCGAGCACGAAGTACCACAGGACGTACGTCAGAGGCGGTGCTGGTGTGTCGAGCCAGCCGAAGTTCCCGATCATGTTCTGCAGGTAGCCGTACGTGTCTGCGCTGATCGTCAGCAAGGTGACCTTGAGACTCGCGAACTGAGGATAGAGATGCCGCGCGCTGACGACGCTGCCGTGCGTGACGACCCACGCGATGGCGGCGAGGCTGGCGAGCACCGCGACGCCGCCGAGCCACGGCGCCAGTCGGTGCCGCACGAGGTCGCGCAGGCGACCGGGCGGCGCGACGAGGACCGCGACCACGACGATGGCGAGCGCCCACAGCGGCGAGCTCGCGCGGATGTTCACCAGCGCCGCACCGGAGACCGCCGCTTGGACGAGTGCGCCTGTGGTCGGACCGCCGTCACGCGCCACGATCGCCAGGCACGCAGCCCAGAAGCTGAACGCGACGGTGATCTCCCAGCCGGAAGGGTTCACAGTTCCGGCGAGGAACAGGCACATCGGGGTGAGAGCCACCACCGCGCCCCAGAGCATCAGCCGGTTCGTACGCACCGTGGTCAGGCGATAGGCACCCCAGACGAGCATCACCGCGGAGATGGCGGCGGACGCGAGTCGCATCCCGTACAGCGCTGCCTCGCCGCTCAGGAAGAGCGACGGCCAGCCGACGAGCGCGTAGTACAGCGGCGGGTACTGACCGGCGAAGGTCACCGCGGGTACGTCGGCACCTGTGCGGGCAGGTAGTCGTGGCATGCAGCTCGCCGCGTTGTCCGGGTGGAACGCGTAGCAGTTCGGCAGTGCCGCCGAGGCCGCGAGATCGTTCGGGAGCTGGACGGTCGTCCCCGCACCGGGACTCGAGGTGTCTGTCGGAGCAGGGCCGAGGACGCCGCTCCACTGGCCGCGCGCGACTGCCGCGGCCTTGACGACGTGGCTCGGCTCGTCGGGCGAGGACATGAGAGGGGTGGCGAATGACCACGCTGCGATGAGGGCGAAGAAGAGAGCACCAACTCCCACCCACGCGAGTGCGACACCGCTCCGGTGCCGCACGTCAGCGGCCCGATTCTCTTCAGGGTCTGTCATGGCGATCGGGACATCCTGGGGTGTCGATGGTGGCGGGGTGCCGACGAGCGCGCCCAGCCTAGTATCGGGTCGGTCGGCTGCGGGCTATGGGTAGTCTGGCGGGCATGTCTGATGGATCGGGTCGTCGTGTCCTGGTCGTCCTCCCCGCATGGAACGAGGAGAAGTCGCTCCCGGCAGTACTCCGTGAGATCGCGGAGAACCTGCCCGAGGTCGGTGTGCTCGTGGTCAACGACGGCTCGGCAGACTCGACGAGCGCGGTTGCCCGTCTGCACGGCGTCGATGTGCTCGATCTGCCGTTCAACCTCGGGGTCGGTGGGGCAATGCGTGCCGGGTTCCGGTACGCACTGGCGGAAGGCTACGACGTGGTCGTGCAGGTGGACGCCGACGGGCAGCACGACCCTCGGGACGTGCCGCGGATCGTCGAGCTTCTCTCGGAGACCGACATCGTGATCGGCGCACGCTTCGCGGACGAGGGGACCTACACGGTCCGTGGTCCCCGGCGGTGGGCCATGCGGGTGCTCGCGGGTGTCCTCAGCCGCCTCGCAGGAACGCGTCTGACGGACACCACGTCGGGATTCCGCGGGGCAGGTCCGCGGGCGATACGGTTGTTCGCCGTCCATTACCCCGCGGAGTACCTCGGGGACACGATCGAGTCGCTCGTCATCGCCCTGCGCGGGGGCTCACGGTCTCGCAGGTGGGTGTGTCGATGCGTGAGCGTTCTGCGGGGATGCCCTCGCAACGCCCGGTGAAGGCGGCGATCTACCTGCTCAGGGCATGCCTCGCGCTGGGGATATCGCTCACACGACGGCGCGAGCAGATTCGCACGACGCCGGAGCCGACATCATGAGGGGCTACGTCTTCGCTCTGACGGGGGCGCTGATCACTCTGGCGTTCATGTTCGAGCTCCTGCGGCGGCGGCGCCTGCGTGAGAAGTATGCGGCGCTGTGGATCTCGCTCGCAGTCGTCGTGATCGTCGTCGGTGCGTTCCCCGAGCTCCTGAACCGCATCGCGACCCTCGTCGGGATCGCGACACCGCTCAACCTCGTGTTCTTCCTCGGGCTGCTGGTGCTCCTGGTCGTCTGCGTCCAGCTCTCCGCCGAGCTCAGCTCGCTCGAGCACGAGGCACAGACCTTGGCCGAGGAGTCCGCGCTGCTCCGGAACCGGCTCGAGCGGCTCGAACGTGCGCGCGAGGGCGAGCTGCCGCGGCCGCCGGTCGCCGACCCGAGCCCCCACGTCGGCGACCCGACGTGACGGAGGAGCTGCTCGGAGAAGGACCGCCCACGGATTCTGAAGCTCGCCACGGTGCGGGGATGCTTGCCGTCGCTGCCGGCCTCGGCATCTTCGGGCTCGCGACCTACGGCTACCTCGGCTTCGCCGGCCAAGGGCTCGGGCCGGAGGCGTTCGCGCCGCTCTCGGTGATGTGGACGCTGCTCAACGCTCTCGGCATCGGCGTGTTCCTGCCGTTCGAGCAGGAGCTCGGACGCGTGACGGCCATGAGACGCGCGCTGGGGGAGGGCAACAGCACCTACGCGCGCCGCGTGATCATGGTGGCGTTGGCGATGCTCGCGATCTTCACCGTCATCGCGATCGGCGCTGGGCCAGTCGTCAGTGAGCGGCTCTTCGCCGGCCACAGCGAGCTCATCGCCGTCCTCGTGCTGGCGATGGGCGGCATGGCGGCGTCCTACGTCGTCCGGGGCCTGCTGTCCGGTCGGGGCCGGTTCGTCCGGTACGGCGCACAGCTCGCGGTCGATGGCGTGCTGCGCGTCGTCGCCGCAGGGGTGCTCTTCGCGTTCGGTGTCCGGAGCATCACCCTGTACGCCGTCGTGCTGTTCGTGACCCCGGTCGTCGCGGTCCTCGTGACCACCGGGCGGCGCCGCGACCTGGTGCGTCCTGGAGGGTCCGATGTCACCGGTCGCCTCGTGGTCCGCGCCATCTCGACCTTGCTCGGGGCGTCCGTTCTTTCCCAGGTTCTCGCGAACGCGGGGCCGATCGTCGTCCAGCTGCTCGCGCGAGCCGACGAGGCTGAGGTGAGCGGTCAGTTCCTTGCCGCACTCGTCATCGCGAGGGTGCCGCTGTTCCTCTTCGCTGCGGTCCAGGCAGTCTTCCTGCCGGGGCTCGCGAGCCTGGTCAGCGCCGGTGAGGGGGCACGGTTCCGCCGACGGGTCGAGGTCGTCGCGATCGGCACCCTCGCCATCGGAGCGGGCGGTGTGCTCGTCGTGTGGTTGCTCGGCAGAGAGCTCGTGCCCCTGCTGTTCGGGTCGAAGTTCTCGATCGACCGCAGCGTGATCACGCTCATCGCCCTCTCGGGCGCCCTGTTCATGCTCGCGCAGGTGGCCGCACAGGCGTTGCTGGCGCTCAGGGCGGACCGCGTGGTCGTCGTCGGCTGGGCCGCAGGGATCGTCGGGCTCGCGATGGCCGCGAGCGTGCCCGGCGAGCTCTCGGCGCGCGCCGCCTGGGCTCTCGTCGCGGGGTCAGGTGCTGCGCTGGTCCTGCTTGCTGCGGGGCTCACGGTGCGGTTCGCTCGCTGGCACGTCGGTTCTGCCGAGCTGCGGGACGTCGAGGGACTCCGTGGCTGAGTCTCCTGAGAGTCGTGAGACCCCCGAGGTCGGCGTCGTCATGCTTGCCTACGGAGCGGAGCCGGTGCTGGACGTCGCCGTGCGCGCCGTCCTCGCGTCGAAGGGCGTGTCCGTGCGGCTCGTCCTGGTCGACAACGGGTGCGAGCGCACCGATCTCGATGGCATGAGCGTCGAGCTCGGCTTCGACCTGGTGCGACCGTCGTCGAACCTCGGCTTCACGGGCGGTGTCGACCTCGGGGCGTCGCGGATGTCGACCCGATTCCTGGCGCTCGTCAACAGCGATGCCGTCGTCGATCCGATGGCGCTCGCGCGACTCGCCGCGGTGGCCGCTGGACCGGAGATCGGGATCGCGACCGGGAGCATCCGGCTCGCGAGCGACCCGACGGTCATGAACTCCGCCGGGAACCCGCTGCACTTCCTCGGGCTGTGCTGGGCAGGTGGCCTCGACGACCCTGCCCGGCTGCACCAGGCGCCCGTCGACGTCACCGGTGCGAGTGGTGCGGCACTCGTCCTCCGCCGTGAGGTCTGGGACGCGTTGGGGGGCTTCCCCCTCGAGTTCTTCGCCTACCAGGAGGATCTCGAGCTCAGCTGGCGGTGCTGGCAGCGAGGCCTCCGCGTCCGGTACGTACCCGACGCGGTCGCTGTCCACCACTACGAGTTCAGCCGGAATCCTCTCAAGATGTACCTGCTGGAGCGCAATCGACTGCTCTTCGTGCTGACGTGCTACGGCGGTCGGACGTTGGCGCTCCTCTCTCCCGTGCTGATCGCCTTCGAGATCGCGATGGCGGTGATCGCCGCCGCGCAGGGCTGGGGAGCGCAGAAGGTCAAGGGGTGGACCTGGGTTCTCGGTCACCTCGGCTGGGTGGTCACCCGGCGCCGGGAGGTCCAGACCGCTCGAACCGTTCCCGACCGGGAGCTGGCGCACCTGTGGGTGGAGCGGTTCGACGCCGCGGCCATGCCGCTCCCGGCCGCTGCCGAGCCGCTGCAGGCCCTGCTGATCGCCTACTGGAGGCTCGTGCGGTTGGGGTTGTGAGGCGGCGCGGTGGCCGTCTCAGGTGCTTCCGAGCGCGTCACGATACGCCTGGACGTGCAGGTGCGCACTCCGTTCCCAGGTGAATCGCGCCGCGTTGTCGGTCGCCGCCGAGGACAGCTCGTCATGCTGCGGTCCGGTGGCCGCCACCAGCCCGGCGGCGATCTCGTCGGCGGACGACGGGTCGACGAGGATGGCACCACCGGGGCTGATCTCCGCCATCGAGGTGCCGGCCGAGGTCACCACCGGGACCCCGTGCGCCATCGCCTCCAGGACGGGCATCCCGAACCCCTCCCAGGTCGACGGGAAGCAGAAGGCGCGGGCCCCCGCGTAGGCCCGGTGCAGGTCGGGGAGATCGAGGTGGCCGAGCAGGTGGACGCGTCCCGTCGGGAGCCGTCGGGCCCGTTCCTCGACCTCGTCGGTGGATCCTCCCCACCCTGTCGGGCCGACGAGCACGAGGTCGAAATCCAGGTTCATGTCCAGGAGTGCACCGAAGGCGTCGAGCAGAGTGGGGAGATTCTTGCGCGGTTCGAGGGTTCCGCACCACATCACGTAGGGGCGGTCGAGACCATGAGCAGCGCGGAAGTCCCGAAGCTCGAGACGCGAGACGACCGGGGCGTGCACACCGTGGTGGATCACTCTGATGCGGGACTCCTCGATGCCGTGGTCGAGGCAGTCCGCAGCCGTCACGGCCGACGGGACGACGACGATCTCGGCCTCGTCCCGCGCGATCTGGAGTGCGCGCCGGAAGAAGGCGTTGCCGCGTCGAGTGAAGTGGCTCGGGTCCCGCAGGAACGCGACGTCGTGGATCGTCACGACGAGCGGCGCGACGTGCGGTGGGATCGCCCACGTCGTGGCGTGCAGCACGTCGGGACGCCATCTCGAGCGGGACCGTGAACGGGCGGACGTCGTCCCGCGACCTCGGTTCCGTGACCACAGCTCGTAGAGCACGGGCCGTGGCAGTACGGAGCGATGGACGGGCATCGTCGAGGGCAGCGGCAGCGTGCCGGGGCCGGAGGCCCGTGCGGCGAGCCCTGTGAGAGCGACGCCGGTCTCGAGTGCCAGGGCACGCGCGAGCTCCGAGATGTAGGTGCCGGAGCCGCCAGGTGCCGGCTGCCAGAGCTGCTCCACCGTCATCGCGACGGACACGGGAGTCGGCTCGGCGATCACGGCTCGAGCCTATCGCCGGGGTCGGGCGCGCCTGCACGAGTGCGTGTGCAGCCGTGCGTGGAGATCGACTCACCTACGATCAGTCCGTGCGACTCCTCCTCGACGCGACCGCCATACCCTCGGACCGCGGTGGAGTGGGCCGCTACGTCGACGCGCTCCTTCCCGCACTCGCGGCGCGCGGCGTCGACCTGGTGGTCGCCTGCCAGGAACGTGACGCGGCCGGGACCGCCCGCCTCGTGCCTGGTGCGGAGATCGTGACGGCGCCGTCGTGGATCACCGGGCGACCAGCCCGGATGGTGTGGGAGCAGATCGGCCTGCCACGCCTCATCCGCGCCACAGGCGTCGACCTGCTCCACAGCCCGCACTACACGATGCCGCGCCGCGCGGGTGTACCCGTGGTCGTCACGCTTCACGACGCGACGTTCTTCAGTCATCCGGAGCTGCACTCCCCGGTCAAGAAGAGGTTCTTCCAGTCGGCCATCCGTACGGCGGTGCGCCGTGCCGCCGGACTCGTGGTGCCGTCAGCGGCCACGCGTGACGAAGTGCTGCGCTTCGCCGGCGGCCGTCGCGAGAGGTTCCAGGTCGCCTACCACGGCGTCGACCCCGCCCTGTTCCGGCCGGCCGACGAGGCGGAGCAGGTGCATGTCCGGCGTGAGCTCAAGCTCGGTGACCAGGCGTACATCGGATTCCTCGGGACGCTGGAGCCGCGGAAGAACGTCCCGGCCCTCATCCGTGGATGGGTGCACGCGGTCGGTGCGCTCGACTCGCCCCCTGCGTTGGTCCTCGCGGGCGGTGCCGGCTGGGACGACGCCGTGCAGCCGGCGATCGATGCGGTTCCATCGCACCTGCGGGTCCTGCGACCCGGGTACCTGCCGCTGAGCGAGCTCGCGGGATTCCTCTCCGGTGCAGTGGTGGTCGCCTATCCCAGCCTCGGTGAGGGCTTCGGGTTGCCGGTTCTCGAGGCCATGTCCTGCGGCGCCGCCGTGCTCACCACGCGAGAGCTCTCTCTTCCGGAGGTCGGGGGAGACGCCGTTGCCTACTGCGGCACCGACGAATCAGAGATCGCCGTGGCGCTCGGTGACCTCCTGGCGGACGGCGCTCGCCGCGCCGCCCTCTCGGCAGCTGCAGTCGCGCGTGCGGCAGGTTTCACCTGGGACGCAGCAGCACGGGCCCACATCGTCGCGTTCGAGGCGGCCCTGCGTCGTCGATGACGACACGACCGTCCGGACGAGCGGCACCCCGTTCCGTCCGCGTCGAGTCCGATCAGGATCGACGTGACCCGAGGTACGCGCTCACCTGATCGTCCTGAGGCAGCAGTCCCTGCAGGCGCGCCTCGCGCAGCGTCGGGGCCGCGAGGTCCTTCTCCGAGAGCTGCGGCGTCAACGTGCGCCCGTCACGAGCTGTCGTAGGCCACTGGATCGCGACGTCCGGGTCGAGCGGATGGATGCCGTGCTCGCGGGTGGGGGAGTAGCTCGTCGAGCACAGGTAGAGCACCGTCGAGTCGTCCTCGAGCGACATGAAGGCGTGGCCGAGTCCCTCGCTCAGGTAGATCGCACGTCGGTCGACGTCGTCGAGCAGCACGGAGTCCCACTGACCGAAAGTCGAGGATCCCACGCGGAGGTCGACCGCGATGTCGAGGACCGCGCCCTTGGCGCAGGTCACGTACTTCGCCTGACCGGGAGGGACGTCGGCAAAGTGGATGCCGCGGACCACCCCCGCAGCGGAGACCGAACAGTTCGCCTGTTGCAGGTCGAACCGATGTCCAGTGGTCTCCTGGAAGGGGACGCCCTGGAAGTACTCGAGGAAGACGCCGCGGGGGTCACCGTGCTGCTTCGGAGTGATCTCCCAGGCGCCGGGGACGGCAAGCTCGCGGTACGTCATGGAGACCTCTCGGCATGCGGCGGATCCGGCCGGCCAAGCCTATGCGACCGCTGCAGGCACGCGGACACGACAACCTGCATGAGGCGACACCTAGACTGACCCGGTCATGTACGAGGATCGGGGAGCCGCATGCGCTGGTTGGTAGTCGGAGCGAACGGAATGCTCGGCCAGGACCTAGTCCGACTCCTGCAGGAGCGCGGGGAGGCCGTGCGCACCGCGGACCGCTCCGCCTCAGGCGTCACTGACGTTCTCGACATCACCGACGCACGAGCGTGCGTGGACGTCGTCACCGACGTCGACGTCGTCGTCAACTGTGCGGCCTACACGGCCGTCGACGACGCCGAGCAGCACGAGGCCACCGCCTTCGCGGTCAACGCCGTCGGCGCCGGCAACCTCGCTCGAGCGGCGAGCCGCTCCGGTGCGCGGATCGTGCAGATCTCCACGGACTACGTGTTCGACGGTGCTTCCGAGACCCCCTATGCCGAGGACGGTGCACTCGCCCCGCAGTCGGCCTACGGGCGCACCAAGGGCGCCGGAGAGTGGGCCGTCCGCGCCGAGTGCCCAGATCACCTCATCGTGCGGACCGCATGGTTGTACGGTGCCGCTGGCGCCTGCTTCCCCAAGACGATCGCTCGCATTGCTGCCGAGCGCGGCGGGCTCGATGTCATCGACGACCAGGTCGGCCAGCCGACCTGGACCAGCGACCTGGCCGACCTCATCCTGCGGCTCGTCGCGGCGCGGGTTCCGAGCGGCATCTACCACGGCACCTCGTCCGGAGCGGTCTCCTGGCACGGGTTCGCGCAGGCGATCGTCGCGTCCGCGGGGCTCGACCCGCAGATCGTCCGTCCGACGACGAGTGCGCAGTTCGTGCGGCCGGCACCGCGTCCGGCGTATTCCGTGCTCGGGCACGACGCCCTGGAGCGGGTCGCTGTGGCGCCGATCGGCAGCTGGGCCGAGCGATGGGCACTCGCATCGGGTTCGGTGCTCGGCGCCCTGGTCTGACAGCGCCGGGCCGCACGCCCACCAGTGCAGCCGCGCGGTCGTCTCAGTGCTGCTGGGGAGTTCGGACACCGGCTCAGGAAGCGGGCAGCACGAAGGCCCGTGTCGGTTCTCCGAGGGAGGCGACGAGTGCAGGTGCGGCGTCTCCCGTGACGGCGAGCTGGCTGGCCGGGTCTTGCTCGAGGACCTTCTCGGCAGTGAGCAGCATCGCCTGAGGAGTGCTGCGTGTGAACAGCAACAGGCTCGCCTGAGCGTTCGCTGCGCTCGTCCACCGTGTCGTGAGCGCCAGGAGCCATTGCTGCGCGCTGATCGGGTCCATCGCCGGCGACCCAGTCTCCAGGTAGACGAGGGTGGTGCCCGGGGACGCGTTCTGGTAAGAGGCGGTCCTCAGCAGGCGTCGCGCCTCGGCGATGGTCGCGGGGGACTGCTGGGCGATCTGGAGGTAGCTCTCGGCACCCGGCGCGACATGCCAGATCGGGAATCTCGAGAACCCGGGCCCGAACAGCCCGAACGTCTGGGTCGCGACCGCGCATGCCGCGATCGAGGCGGCGACGCGAAGCCCGACACGCGACGATCGGGAGTGCGGCCACGGCCTCACAACGGTTGCGACACCGGCAACGAGCACGACGACGGACACGAGCTCGACTCCGAGGCCGTACTTCCAGAAGTAGTACGAGAGGTCCCCTGCTCTGCGCAGCTGCACTCCTGCGACAACCTCGAGCGTCAGGAGCCCGATCATCGGGACGAACGCGAGCGATCGCGCGATCAGCCGAGTCGTGAGCGGAAGCCGTCGGTCGGCGCTGAGGGCGACCCAGCCGAGGCACGCGATGATGGGTGGCGCCAGTAGGACGGCGAGCCGAGGCGCCGGGATACCGCCCTGGGTGGTGAGGACATCGGTCGCTCGAAGCCCGACGAGGATCGCCACTGTGCGCGCCGTTGCTGCCAGGGTCGCCAGGACGATTCCGGCGTCGACCAGCAGTGCGCGTCGTGTGCGACGCCGGCGTCCGCGCCACACGATGGCGAGCGCCATCACAGCGACCGGCGCGACCAGAGTCGCAAGGAGGATCCAGCTGTGCGCGGTAGCGACGACTGCCCCGCCCAGTGCCGCCAGATGCGCGGTCGGGACACGTGTCCGGAGTGGCGCAGCCAGCAGGAACCCGGCTCCGACGAGCACGCAGGCGAGGAAGAAGTTCGGGAAGCCGTAGTGGAGCGCGATGCTTCCTGGGCCCAGGACGTATCCGGTCGTGATGACGACGGCCAGCGGTGCGGCCAGCAGTGGTCGAGCGCGGAGCGACGGAAGCGCGCACAGGCCGGCGACCACAACCGCGACGCCGATGACCGCCACGAGCCCGACCATGTGGGTGTAGGCGACGAGCTCCGTCCCGATATCGGCGGGAACGGCCTTCCCCGTGAGCTCCATGAGGGCGGCCACCGCAACGTGGAACGACTGCGGGTAATCAGCGAACTTCCAGGTCGTTCCTACGGGTGCGGCGAGTGTGTCGATCGTCGTCCCGTGCGTACGGATCATCTCGACCATGTCGAAGTGCGCCGAGTTGTCCCAACCTCGAGAAAGATAGGCGAGCGCGACGTCAGGCGAACGGAAGCTGAACCAGCCTCGCAGGACCACCGCCGCGGCACCGGCTGCGAGAGCGGGGAGGGCATCGACAGCGGCAACGCGGGGGACGAGTCGTCGCAGACGCTCGGCAGGGTGATCGGCGACGGCGACCCATGCGGCTACGGCACCTGCCGAGGCGGCGAGGAGGAGCGAGACACGGCCCAGCCCGGCGGTCGGGACAGGAACCCACCAGAGCACGGGGATCCAGCCGAAGGCGAGCAGGCCCACCACCAGGATCCGCCTCGACAGTTGTCGCGACACCGGCACCGCAAGGGCGACGACGCCGGCGAAGACGACTGCGGCAGGTCCGTCGATCACGCCGAGAACGCGCAGGACGAGAACGACGCCCGCGACCCCGACGAAGGTCAGACCTGCGCGGACCCGGTGGTCGGTCGGCGTGGTGTCTGTCGCCACCGACGCGACAACGCTGTCCAGCACCTGATTGCCTCCGGATCCCCTCGGCCTCCAGGCCCCCTGGATGTCCAGCGAGGAGTGTACGCGGACGGCATGGAAGACCGGGGCCGATCGCCCGGTCTGCGGTCCCGGCGCGTCTCCGTCAGCGGCGGTCGAACGCGCGCCCCGCTGCGCGAGCCAGCTGCCGCGAACGCCGTTCGACGCCCCACTGCGTGACCTTCCACATGGCCTCGAGCACGATCGCGCGGCTCATCTTGGACTCGCCGAGCTCTCGGTCGCGGAACTCGATCGGGATCTCGACGACCCGGTGCCCGCCGGAGATGACGCGGAGCGCCATGTCGATCTGGAAGCAGTAGCCGTACGAGTTGACCGACCCGAGGTCCATCGCGCGCAGCACGTCGGCGCGGTACGCGCGGAAGCCCGCGGTCGCGTCCCTGACCTCGATGCCCAGGGCGAGCCGTGCGTACAGGTTCGCCCCGCGGCTCAGTGCCTCGCGTGAGCGGGGCCAGTCCACGACCGTCCCGCCCGAGACCCACCGGGACCCGATCGCGAGGGCGGTCGACCCGGGGCGCTCGGCGGGTTCGATCGCCGCGACGAGGGACGGGAGCGCCGACACCGGGTGCGAGCCGTCCGCGTCCATCTCGACGAGGACGTCGTACCCCCGCTCGAGTCCCCACCGGAAGCCCGCGATGTACGCCGAGCCGAGGCCGAGCTTCCCGCTGCGGTGGAGCGCGTGCACGCGTGCGTCGTCGATCGCCATCGTGTCGGCAAGCTCGCCGGTGCCGTCCGGGCTGCCGTCGTCGACCACGAGCAGGTCGGCTTCAGGGAAGGCATCGAACAGGCGCGACGTGATCAGGGGAAGGTTCTCCCGCTCGTTGTACGTCGGGATGATCACGAGGGTGCGCAGGCTCATGTCAGGGTCTTCCAGGAATCGAGGGGAGGCGTCTCGCCCGCCCGCTCCGGCCGGCGCCGGGCGCGTCAGGGCCATGCGAGCCTACAGGGACTCGCCTGTGCGACTCCTGGAAACGCCCCGTGCGTGGGCGCCGGACGCGAGTCGGGCGCGGGGTACGGCTGCCCTCGGGGTCAGGGGAGAGCAGGACGGAGGCCTTCGCCGGCGTCACGCCCCGTCGTCGAGAAGCGACAGGAGGTAAGCGCCGTAGCCGGACTTGACCAGCGCCTGTGCACGGTCGCGCAGCTCGTCGTCCGTCAGGAACCCGCGGCGCCACGCGATCTCCTCGGGCGCACCGATCTTCAGCCCCTGCCGGTGCTCGACCGTGCGCACGTAGTCGGACGCCTCGATGAGCGAGTCGAACGTCCCGGTGTCCAGCCAGGCGGTGCCGCGGGGGAGGACCTCGACCTGCAGGCGACCCTGCTCGAGGTAGGTCCGGTTGACGTCGGTGATCTCGTACTCGCCGCGGGCGGACGGCTGCAGATCCCGTGCGATCGCGATCACGTCGTTGTCGTAGAAGTACAGGCCGGGGACTGCGTACCTGCTCTTCGGGTGTGCCGGCTTCTCCTCGAGGGACAGCGCGCGGCCGGTCGCGTCGAACTCGACGACGCCGTAGGACGTCGGGTCGGCCACCCGGTAGGCGAACACGGCCGCACCGTCGATGTCGTGGAACCTCCCGAGCCGGGTGCCGAGACCGGGACCGTAGAAGATGTTGTCGCCGAGGACGAGGGCGGCCCGTTCGTTGCCGACGAACGACGCGCCGAGGACGAACGCCTGCGCCAGACCGTTCGGCACGTCCTGCACGGTGTAGCTGATCGAGATCCCGAACTGCGAGCCGTCACCGAGCAGCCGGTGGAACTGCTCGGCGTCGTGCGGCGTCGTGATCACCAGGATGTCGCGGATCCCGGCAGCGATGAGTGTCGAGAGCGGGTAGTAGACCATCGGCTTGTCGTAGACGGGGACGAGCTGCTTGCTGACGCCGAGCGTGATCGGGTGAAGCCTGGTCCCTGAACCGCCGGCAAGAATGATTCCGCGCATGAGACGACAGTGTGGCCCAATACTGCCGCCCGCGTGCACCGGACTGGGTACGATCCTTGTTCGCTCCGACACAAGAACGAGGTGGGTGTGCTCAGGATCGGGAATGCCACGCAGGGCTACGCGTGGGGGTCGCTCACCGCGATCCCGGAGCTCCTCGGCATCGAGGCGAGCGGCCGACCGGTCGCCGAGGTCTGGTTGGGCGCGCACCGGAGCGCGCCGTCCGAGATCGAGACGTCGCAGGACGAGGCGGTGCACGCCGGGACGACTCTCGCCGAGGTGATCGCGGCTGACGCGAGCACCGTGCTCGGTGAGGACGTCGTCGCCAGGTTCGGGCCGACGCTTCCGTACCTCCTCAAGGTGATCGCCGCCGAGACACCGCTCTCGCTCCAGGTGCACCCGCACCTGGAGACGGCCCGCGCCGGCTTCGCCCGCGAGACGGCGGAGGGCATCCCGATCGATGCGCCGCACCGGAACTACAAGGACGCGAACCACAAGCCGGAGCTCATCTACGCCCTGACGACGTTCGAGGCGCTGTGCGGCTTCCGTGCGCCGCGTCGCGCGGCGGAACTGTTCGCGGGGCTCGACGCCCCGCTCGCCAAGGAGCTGCACGGCGTCCTCCTCGCGCAGCCGTCGGCAGACGGGATCCGCGAGGTGTTCACGCAGCTGCTCGAACCCTCGACGCGTCCCTCCGCCTCCGAGGTCCAGGAGGTCGCTGATGCGTGCGCCGCCCGGCTGGAGGCCGGTTCGCCGTCGCCGCGAGCGGACCGCACCGTCGTCTCCCTCGCTGCGGCCTACCCGGGCGACCCCGGGGTCGTGACGTCCCTCCTGCTCAACCCGGTGACCCTTCAGCCGGGGGAGGCGATGTTCGTGCCCGCGGGCGGGGTCCACGCCTATCTGCACGGACTCGGGGTGGAGGTCATGGCGTGCTCGGACAACGTGCTGCGGGCCGGTCTGACCCCGAAGCACGTCGACGTCGACGAGCTCCTCCGCAACGTCGACTACGTCGCCGCGCCCCCGATCAGGATCGCGCCGGAGACGTTCCACGGTGCGACCAAGGTGTACTACGCCCCGGTGGACGACTTCGAGCTCTCGGTGACCGAGATCTCCGACGACGACCTGCACCCGCTTCCCGGGCGCGGTCCGCGCATCCTGCTGTGCGTCGGCGGAGACCTGGCGGTCGAGAGCAGTTCCGGGGGGGTGCTCGGCCTCAGCCGTGGTCAGGCCGCCTTCGTGTCCGCTGCCGACGGTCCTCTGACGGTGCGTGGGAGGGGGCGCCTGGTCCAGGCGGACGTCCCCTGACGTCAGCGGCCGGTGCCGTCCGCGCCGCTCACACCTCGGTGGTCACGCGCTCGGACGCGACCAGGCGGTCGCGTCGTCCCGGGTCGGCCCGCAGGTCTCGTGCGTACTCACCACCGACCATGACGACGGATCCACCCGCCCCGAGGACACCGACGACGGCGCGGATCGATGCGTCCAGCGGGTGGCCGGAGACGTCGTGGAGCGCCCGCTTCGGGGACTCGGGTCGCGGCAGTCCGGTGGGCCGGAACAGCTCGCCGTGCGTCTCGGCGCCGTGGGAGTCGACCAGCGCCGGGGCGTCGGGGTCGACCGCAGGCACCCAGCCGATGACGTCGCCGTAGGTCATCACGGCGGAGGCGGCGTCGACGGCGCCCGGAGGCAGGTCGCCGTCGTACCGACGGCTGAGTGCGGGAAGGCTGACGACGACGACGGGCTCGACGCCGGGACGCCGTCGGGGCGTGTCGGTGATCGTGAGGTCGCAGGTGAGGTCGTCGGCCGTCGTCGTCACGACGCACGCCCCGGCGCGCCACACCGCGAGGGCCCAGACGACGGAGCGCCAGTGCGGCGGGAGATCGAGGAGCACCCGGAGCCCGGGGCCCGCGTCGAATTCTTCGACCAGGAGGTTCGTGGTCTTGTTGACCCAGTTCTCGAGGACGGCGCCGGAGAGCTCGATCCGTTCACCCGCGTCCCCGTACCAGGTGATTCGCGGTCGACCAGGATCGGCGGCGAAGGTGCGGAGGAGGTCGGCGCAGGTCGTGGGCGGCACGACGACAGGATAGGTCCAGCCGATTCCGTCCGGGTTGTCAGGATTCTGCGCGAGAATTCGCTCCAGATATCACGCTCCGGCTTGACTCAGCCGAACGACACGCGTGTAATTCCCGTAGAGCGATCCGCAAGGGGCTCGTTCGCCATGGACGACAACCGACCGTCGCCGACCTTGGACCGACACAGAGCGAGCACGGAGGCACACATGTGGGACTTGCTCGACGAGGACAGCGTGGTCCTGTCACAAGCGGGTTCCCTCTCGGACGACCGCGCACTCGCGTCCGTCGCACCGATCTTCGGGACGCCCCTCGACGACACGGTGATGGGGTGGCAGGAGCAGGCGCTGTGCGCTCAGACCGACCCGGAGGCGTTCTTCCCGGAGAAGGGCGGTTCGACGCGCGAGGCCAAGAAGGTGTGCACAGGGTGCGACGTGCGGACCGAGTGCCTCGAGTACGCGTTGGCCAACGACGAGCGCTTCGGCATCTGGGGCGGGCTGTCCGAGCGGGAGCGGCGCAAGCTCAAGCGCCGCGTGGTGTGAGCGCCCGTCCCCGCGGGTCCGCGTCCTGACGGATGGTCGACTCCCCCCTCGTCGCACCCGTTCGCGTCACCGGTCCACCGGTGTGCGCCGTGGTGGTCACCCATGGCGTGACTCCCTTCCTTGCCGCGACGCTCCAGGCGCTCGCGGCACAGACCCGTCCGCCGGAGCGGGTCGTCGTCGTCGACGCCGAGAGCGACGGTGCACCTCACGCGGGCGGCGTGTCGACGTCGGTCGCCGATCTCGTCGCCGCCACCTGGGGAAGTCGGGACGCTCGCGAGGAGGTCACGGTCGTCCGTGCGGCGGGTGCGCGATCCCTGTCGCAGGCGGTGATCCGCGGGCTCGCCGAGGTGGTGCCGGCACCGGTCGCGCCGTGGCTGTGGCTCCTGCACGACGACAGCGCGCCCGAGCCGGAGGCGCTCGTGCGGCTCGTGCGCGCCGTCGAGGGTGCTCCGTCCGTGGCGGTCGCGGGCTGCAAGCAGCGCACCTGGGCCGACCCCGTCCGCCTCGTCTCCGTCGGCTCCACCACGTCGGTCACCGGCCGACGGATGGCCGGTGTCGAGGAGGGTGAGGCGGACCAGGGGCAGTACGACGGGCGTGAGGACGTGCTCGCGGTCGGGACGGCCGGGGCGCTCGTGCGTCGCGAGCTGTGGGACGCGCTGCAGGGCGCGGACGATGCGCTCGGGCCGTGGGGCGACGGGTTCGACCTCTCGCGCCGGACCCGGCTCGCCGGTCACCGGGTGATCGTGGTGCCGGGCGCGATCGTGCGGCACGCGCAGGCCGGGTACAACGGGCTGCGGAACCAGTCGCCGGCGGCGCCGGTGGCGGTCGGCGACCCGTTGCCCGGTGCGGTGGACCCGGCGCTGTCGTTCGCGCAGCGACGCCGCGCACGTCTGCACGCGCGGCTCGTGAACAGCTCCGCCTTCTCGCTGGTGGCGGTGTCGGTGGCGATCCTGCTGGCGGCGGTCGTCCGGAGCCTGGTGCGGATCGCGAGCAAGGAGCCACGGCTCGCGGTGGCCGAGCTCACCGCGCCGTTCGCCGCTCTCGGGCGTCCGGGTGCGGTGGCCCGGGCGCGTCGACGGGCACGCGCGACCGCCCGCCTGCCCCGACGGACCCTGCGGCCCCTGCAAGGGGGATGGCGCGACGTGTGGTCGGAGGTCAACGACCGGCGGCTCGCGCGCGCCGAGCAGCGCCGGGCCGAACGCGCACCGAGCGAGCTCGAGATGCGGGAGCTCGCTGTGCTCGCGTCCCGGCGTCGGACCGGCCTCGCCGTCCTAGTCGTGGTGCTGCTCGGTGTGACGGTCGCAGCGATGGGGCGGCTCGTCGTCGGGGTGGTCTCAGGTTCCCCGCTGGTCGGCCAGGCGCTCGTGCGCGCCGACGTGACCGTGGGTGGCCTCTGGCGTGCGGCGACGACCGGGTGGATCGACGGCTCGCTGGGCGCGTACGGACCGAGCGACCCGCTGCTCCTGGCTCTGCTGCCCGGCACGGCGGTGCTCGGGCGGGCCGACGTCGCCGTCGCGGTCCTCCTTCTCGGTGGGGTCGTCCTGGCCGGTGTCGGTGCGTGGTTCGCAGCGGGGGCAGCCAGCCGGTCGGCGACGGTGCGGCTGTGGGCGGCCCTTGCGTGGGCGGTCGCGCCGACGCTGCTCCTGGCGATCGACCAAGGACGCGTCGGGGCCGTCCTTGCGCACGTCCTCCTTCCGTGGGTCGCGCTCGGGATCGCCCGCGCCCTCGGGGTGGCCCGCCGCGACGTCGTCGAGACCGGTGCCGAGACGTCCCGTCGCGACCGGGACGCTGTCGCGGTCGGAGCACGTCCGCCGAGCGATGGGGCAGCTCATGGCGCGGAGAGCGACACGGGCGCCGTCGTCGGGACCGGAACCGATGACGTCGGCGACGAGGACGGGAGAACCGGCGGGTCGACCGAGGCCATCGCCGTCGACGAGACCGGCGAGACAGCTCCCGTCGGTGCGTCGGACGAGGGCCTCGCCACCACGTACGCCGCGGCCTCGTCGCCGTCACCACGGGTCGTCGCGGCGACCGCGGAGCGGGCGTTGCTGGCCGAGCCCGTGCACGTCGACGGGCAGGCGGCTCGACCCGCCGCCGAGCCGACACCGCCACGTCGGAGCAGCTCGGTGACCGCTGCCGCCGCGGCCGGGCTCGCCCTCGCCGGGGTCGCCGCCGGCGCACCGGTCCTCGGGGCGGCCGGGCTGGTCGCGCTGGCTGTCGTCGCGCTGATCGCGCGTCGGGTGCGACGCCGCGTGCTGATCCTCTCCGCTCTCCCGACCCTCGCGGTCCTCGGACCGACGATCACGCGGGCGATCGACACCCGCTCGGCGGGTGGCCTGCGCCTGCTGCTCGCCGATCCGGGACACCCGGTCGCGTCGACGGGCGCGGCCACGTGGGAGCAGCTGCTGGGCGTGCCCGTCCAGGGCTCCGCCTTCACCCTGCCGTGGCTGCACGGTGCCGTTGCCGACCGGCTGCCACTCGCCCTCGGCAGTGTCGTCGCCCTGTTCGCGGTACTGGCGCTCCTGCGCGGACGGCCGGTGGCGTCTGCGGTGCGCGTCGGCTGGCTGATCGCGGCGATCGGTCTCGGTGCCGCGTTCGTGTCCTCACGGGTCGAGGTCGCCGCGACGGACGGCACGCTGGTGCGAGGCTGGCCAGGTACCGGAGTCTCGCTCGTCCTGCTCGGGCTGCTGATGGCGGCGGTGCTCGGAGCCGACCGGGTGCGTGGACGCATCGCCCGACGGAGCTTCGGGTGGCTGCAGGTCGTGACCGCGGTGCTCACGGTCGTCGCGTTCCTCGCTCCGGTCGTGCCGGCCGGGACGTGGATCGTGCGGGCGCTGCAGGACGCGCCGTCGAGCGCACGCCTGACGATCCTCGACCACCGCGTGGTACCGGCCGTCGCCCAGCAGGAGCAGCAGTCGACAGGACGATCGCGCGTGCTGGCGATCTCGGTCGACGCCACCGGGGCGGTCGTGTGGCAGCTGCTGCGCGGCGACGGTCCGCAGCTCACCGAGAGCGCCGCGGCGGCCTTCTCCTCCGGGCTCACGGGAACGGTCCTGCACGCCACGCCCACGAAGCCCGACGCGGCGGAGCAGGAGGTCTCGACGCTCGTCGCGGGGATCGTGGCCGGCGCCCGCACCGACGTCGCCGCCTCGCTCGCCGACCTCGCGGTGACCGACGTCCTGGTTCCGGCGCCGGTGGCCTCCTCGGCGCCCACGGCCGCCGCGGCTGCCGTCGACGGCTCCACGGGCACGGTCCCGGACCGCGCGGCGCTCGTCGTGCGCCTCGACTCCACCCCCGGCCTCGAACGGATCACCGAGAACCCGTCGGGCGTCGTCTGGCGGATATCCCCGGCTGCCGGCGCTCCGCCCGTCGTGACGTCGTGGGCGCGCACGGTGGTACCGGCGGCGGGGAGCACCGCGGAGCAGGACGTCGCCGTGCCGGCGACCTCGTCCGGCGTGGACACCCAGGTCGCGGCCGGCGCGCCGGGCCGACTCCTCGTCCTGTCGGAGCGAGCCGACCAGGGGTGGGTCGCGACACTCGACGGTGCACCGCTGCGGACCGTCGCCGGGGACTGGCGCCAGACGTTCGAGATCGGCGCCTCGGGAGGTCACCTCGTGGTCGCGTACGCGCCGGCGAACCGCACCCCGTGGTTGGTCCTCCAGGGACTTGTCCTGCTGCTGACCGGGCTCCTCGCTCTGCCGCTGCGACGTCGACGGGCGTGGACCTCATGAGTACCTGGCGCAGAAGGACGGCGATGGCGACCTCGGCGGTCGTGGTGCTCGCGATCGGCGGGGGTGTGGTCGCGCTCGGCCTGCAGGACCCGGTCGGCCCGACCCGGACCGTGGCGGCGCCCGCGGTGGAGGTGGCGGCAGCACCGGTCTCGCTCATCTGCCCCGGGCCTGTCCGGCTGCCCGCGAGCAGCGGCGACGCGGGCTTCGACCCGGCCCCCGTCGGGGCGATCACCTCGGTCCGGGGAGCGACGACCGGCATCGGCAGCGGAGGTGCCCTCGGCGCGGCTGCACCTGGTCTCCTCACCGATCTCGCGACGGGTGGGACCCTCGCACGGATCGCACCGTCGGGGCGAGGGGCCGCCGCAGCGACGGTCACCGCCCCCTCCGGTCCGTTGCAGCTCACCGCCGACCCGGTGGACGGCCGTGTCGCCCGGGCCGCCGGGACGTCGACGTCCCTCGTCACGGCAGGTGACCTGCGCGGACTTGCCGTCACGACGTGCACGGAGGCGGGGACCGACGCGTGGCTGGTCGGCGGCAGCACCGCGTTGTCGAGCACCGCCCTGCTGACCCTCGTCAACCCGGGCACCACCGCGGCCTCCGTCGATCTCGAGATCTGGGGCCCGAACGGCCCCGCGGAGCTGTCCGGGGAAGTGCGCTGCTCGTCGCGCCCCACGCCCAGCGCCAGCTGCTCCTGTCCGGGATCGCGGCGGAGCAGCGACGGATCGTCGTCCACGTGAGTGCGACGGGCGGGGTCGTCGCCGCGTCGCTGCAGGACGACGAGCTGCGGGGGCTGACCCCGGGCGGTCTCACGTTCGTCTCGGCGGGCGCGGCACCATCCACCCGGCAGGTCGTCACCGGGATCACGGTGCCGTCCTCGGCGATCGACGACACGGACCAGGCGGTCCTGCGCCTCGTGGCACCGGGGACCTCCGACACGAAGGCGACCATCTCGCTGCTCGGGCCCGACGGCGTCGTCCCGTTGCCCGGCGCGGAGTCGGTCGACCTGACGGCCGGCTCCGTGATCGACGTCCCGCTCGCCGGGATACCGGCAGGGAGCTACACGGCCGTCGTGCAGGCGCCGGTCCCGGTGCTCGCCGCCGCCATGATCACGCGGGTCGGCGGGACCGGGCAGCTCGAGAACGAGCGCGTGATCGACCGGGCGTGGGCTGCGTCGGGCGCCGTGGGCACCGGCGGGGTCGCCCCGCTCCCGTCAGCGCCCGGTGTGACGTCGGCGATCGTGCTCGCCGGTGTCGGTCGATCGGCCGTCGACGGTGGGGGAGACGCCACGGGCACGCTGCGTGCGTTCGCCGCGGACGGCAGCGTCGTCGGTGACATGACGGTGACGGTCCCGGCGGGGCAGACGGTCACCGTGCCGGTCTCGGACCTCAGCGCCGACGCCGTCACCGTCGACCTCGTCCCGGCTGCGGACGCCACCGGCGCGGACGCGGAGCTGGCGTGGGCGGTCGTGGCGACGGTGACCCAGAACGACGGTCAGCTCGTCGCGGTGCTCACCCCGACGCCACCGCAGAGCGCCACCCCGTCGGTCCGGGTCAGGCAGGGGACGACCGTCGGGCTGCCCTGAGCTGGGCGATCTCGCGTGCGCGCAGCCCGACGGCGAGCGCGGTCCGGACCGGCCACTCGTACCAGTGGTGGTAGCGGCGCCGCAGGTACACGGTGGCGCTGCGGTGGTGGGCGCTGATCATCGACGCCGGTCGTTCGCGCCACGACGTCCCGCCCACATGGGTCACGCGCGCGCTCGGGACGTAGAGGTTGCGCCAGCCCGCTGTGGCGAGCCGTTCACCGAGGTCGACGTCCTCGAAGAACATGAAGTACGAGTCGTCGAAGCCGCCGACCTGCTCGAACGCCTCGCGGCGCAGCACGAGGCACGCCCCTGACAGCCACCCGGCGAACCGTTGCGAGCCCGCCTCCTCCTGACGGCGGTGGTAGGCGCGGGTCCACGGGTTCCCGGGCCACACCCGGACGAACAGGGCGTGGCCGACCCCCTGGGTCAGCGACGGCAGCTCGCGCGCCGAGGGGTACACGGTTCCGTCCGGGTTGAGCAGGGCCGGACCGACCGCGGCGACCCGCGGATCCGGCTCGGCGGCGTCGATCAGGGCATCGAGCGATCCCGGCTCCCAGACGATGTCGGTGTTCGCCACCACGAGCCACGGCTGCTCGGCGTCGACCGCGCCGGCGTTCGCACCGCCGCCGTAACCGAGGTTCGCGCCGGTACGGATCACGCGTGCACCGAAGGCTGCTGCGACGTCGTCGACGACCTCGGCGTCGGGCCCGTTGTCGGCGAGGACGAGCTCGACGTCTGCCGTCGTGGCGGTGCGCAGCGAGGTCGCGAAGTCCGCGAGCTCCGGACCCGGGTTGTAGGTCACGCAGATCACACGCACGGCACGGGGCCCGGTGGAGGTGGTCATCAGCAGAAGGTTAGTGCCCGTCGTCGTACTCGGGGTCCACGTCCTCGGGTGGACGCCCCAGCAGGTGGGCCACCTGCTCGACCACGACGTCGCGGACCAGGTCACCCAGGTCGTGGGGATCGAGGGCGCGGGTCTCGACGGGGCGGCGGTAGATGACCACCCGGTTCGGCAGCCCCGCGTCGGCGGCGAAGTAGCGACCGAGCGGGACACCTCCGGTCTCCCACGGGGCCGGCCCCGACGGCGGGACGTCCTCGACGGCGAACTCGGTGCCGTCCAGCTCGGCCGCCCACCGTCGTTCGAGTCGCTCGACGGCCGCGAGCACCAGGTCGTCGAACCGCTCGGCGCGGCTCCGGTACGCCGGGACAGTGGACGGCACGAGGGGGCCGCGCACGCCTCGCCCGCGCCGGTCCCGGCGCTTCGTCGCACGGGCACGGGGCGCTTCGGCGCTGAGGTCCTGGTCCATCACCGGCACTGTAGTCCGGGCTGCGGCGTGTGGGAGTGGGCGCTGACAGCGGGCGAGGGTAGCGTCCTCGGTGTGAGACCAGCCCGACAGTGCACGCGGACGGCCTGTGCGCGCCCCGCGGTGGCGACGTTGACCTACGTGTACTCGGACTCGACCGCGGTGCTCGGCCCGCTGGCGACCAACGCGGAGCCGCACTCCTATGACCTGTGCGCGCTGCACGCCGAGCGGCTGACGGCGCCGCGCGGCTGGGAGGTCGTCCGGCTGATGCCCGAGTTCGTCGAGTCGGGTCCCAGCCATGACGACCTGCTCGCCCTTGCGGACGCCGTCCGCGAGGCAGGCCGCCCGCGTCATCGCGCCGAGGACGACGAGCCGGTCGTGGTCGGCGAGGTCGCACGACGGGGTCACCTGCGGGTGCTCCGAGGAGATGGGGGCTGAGGGATGGCAGGGACGCAGGGGGGCCGACGCGGCCGGAAGTCGGGTGACGTGGCCGAACCGCTGGGATCGCTCGCCGGTGCGGCGAGCACATCGACGCCCGGTCCTGAGGCGTGCAGCGCGTGCGGAGGCACGACGCTCACCCGGGTGAGGATCGTCCTGACGGACTCCACTCCCGCCGTCTTCGTCTCGTGCCACGCGTGCGAGCACAAGGGCTGGTACGAGGACGGCGGTGACGGGACCGAGTTCGGCCTCGACTGGGTCACCGTCCACAGCGCCAAGAAGTCCTGACCGCGGCGGCGTCCCGTCGGTGCGGGGGAACGCATGTGACTCAGTAGAGTTGCGGCGTGCCGATCCACGGGTGCCGAGATCACACCGCTCGGCCGACGGCCGGCGACGTCATGGTGCCCACGCGCCGGGCCGACCCCCTCCCAGCACCGAGCGACGGAACGAGGCAGACAGCATGAGCGAGGAACTGGCGCGGGAGATCCCGACGATCGAGCCCTGGCTCCGAGCGATCCTCCGGTGCCCGGTGACCGGGGCGACGCTCGTCGACGCCATCGGTCCGGACGGGACCCCTGAGCTCGTGTCGACCGATCCGGACAACCCCCTCGCCTACCCGGTCCGCGACGGGATCCCCGTTCTCCTGGTGGACGAGGCTCGCCCCGTCCACCCGTCCTGACGTGCGAGCTGTGCCGCCTCGGCGCCATGCCGTGACGGCACGAGAGGGATGACATGGCTCACGAGGGAAGCTCCCGGGCGATCGTCGCCGCGTTGTCGGCGAACATCGGCATCGCCCTCACCAAGCTCGTCGCGTTCCTCCTGACGGGGTCGAGCGCGATGCTGGCGGAGTCGGTGCACTCGCTCGCCGACTCGGGCAACCAGCTGCTGCTGCTCGTCGGCGGGCGCCGTGCGCGCCGTGCCGCGGACCCGTCCCATCCGTTCGGCTACGGCCGCGAGCGCTACCTGTACGCGTTCATCGTGTCGATCGTGCTGTTCTCCCTGGGTGGGCTCTTCGCCCTGTACGAGGCATGGCACAAGTGGGCCGAGCCGCACGGCATCGACTCGTGGCAGTGGGTCCCGGTGGTCGTGCTGCTGGCCGCGGTCGGCATGGAGGGCTACTCGTTCCGCACCGCGGTCGTCGAGTCCGCCCCGCTGCGGGGGACGCAGTCCTGGGTGGCCTTCATCCGCGGTGCCAAGGCGCCGGAGCTGCCGGTGGTCCTCCTGGAGGACTTCGGCGCCCTCGTGGGCCTCGTGCTGGCCCTCGGCGGCGTGGCCATGACCCTGGTGACCGGTGATGGTCGGTGGGACGCGGCGGGCACCGCCGGTATCGGCGTGCTGCTGGTGATCATCGCGGTGGTGCTGTCGGTCGAGACCCGGTCCCTGCTGCTCGGAGAGTCGGCCACAGGCGACGTCGTCGACCGGATCCAGACCGCGCTGATCGGTCCGGGGGTGTCCTCGGTGATCCACCTGCGCACGATGCACCTCGGACCCGACGAGCTCCTTGTCGCCGCCAAGATCGAGGTGCCCGGAGCCGCGACAGCTGCCGACGTCGCGCAGGCGATCGACGACGCCGAACAACGTGTGCGTGCGGCCGTCCCGATCGCGCAGGTCATCTACCTCGAACCTGATCTGCGTCGTGCCGTGGCGCGCTGAGATGCGTCGTGCCGTGGCGCGCTGAGATGCGTCGTGCCGTGGCGCGCTGAGATGCGTCGTGCCGTGGCGCGCTGAGATGCGTCGTGCCGTGGCGCGCTGAGATGCGTCGTGCCGTGGCGCGCTGAGATGCGTCGTGCCGTGGCGCGCTGGTCTGCGTCGTTCTGGCGGTCGGGTCCGCCCGTCAGTCGGGAGGGTCGGGCACCTGGTGCGGGAGCCGGTGCAGGGTGACCCCTTCCTCGGCGAGGCGTCGGCGTGAGGCCATCGCGAGGGCGTACTCGCGTTCGCGCCGGGCGCCGAGGACCGCGGTCAGGAACGCCTCGGGGTGGGTGCCGGCGGGGGGGAGCGGCGCGACGTACCGTCCGACCTCGCGCGAGAGCTCGGTTCCGAGCCTGATGCGCGACGTCGGGTGCAGCATCGAGGTGCGTCCCAGGAACTGCCGTACGGAGAGAGCGAGGCCGTCGGGCAGCCGTCGGATGTCCGCGGTGGACGCCCAGGGGCGCAGCTCGTACGGAACGGGCGCGGGGGGCGCGGGCTTCGTCCCTCCTCGCACCCGGATCGCGTAGGTGCCGGCGAGGAGGTCGCCGAGACGTTTGCCCTGCGGGTGGACGAGCGACGTGATGATCGCCACCGAACCGGCCGTGAGCCAGATCTCGCCGATGCCGACGAGCGCCCGGACGAGTGCCTGCCGGAACCGGACCGGGCCGCCGTCGTCGCGCACGATCCGGGTCCCGGTCGCGAGCTTGCCGAGCGACCGTCCGCGGGTGAGGGTCTCGACCGTCACGGGTGCGATGACCATGAGCAGGACGAGGACGCCGACGCTGAGGATCCTGCCGAGGTCGGCACCGACGTCGACGCCGGTCCCGGCGAACGTCGCGAGCCCGGCGAGGACCACCGCGACGTCGACGGCGACGTCGATCAGGGCACCGAGGAACCGGGAGGCGAACGAGGCCGGGCGGGTGTCGAGGAGCACGCCCTCGCCGATCACGATCCCGTCCTGCACGGCCCACCTCCTTGCGCCTACCCTGCCACGGCGACGGTGCCGCTGTGGCAGGGTATCGGTCGTCTATGACCGCCTATGCGCTGTGCATAGTGTGTCTCCTCGCAGGTCGGGTCGGAGCGCTGTAGGGGCAAATATCCTTGCCACGAAACGCGGCTTCACCACCGAGAGGACCAGCACCATGAGCACCACAGCCGAACCCGGAACCGTCATCGACGCCCTGTGCTGCGAGTGCGGGACGGTTCGCACCGTCAAGCGGAGTTACGTCGGTGGGGCCGGTGAGCGCCGCCTGAGGTGCGCGACCTGCCGCGCCACCACGCCTCACGCGCCGATTCGTGACGTGAACGACGACTACCGGGAGCACTTGAACGCGGCCAGGCCCGTCCGCGGGGATCTCGACCCGCTCGACGTCGTCCGCTCCCTGGGCTGGACCGTGATCGAGGTCGCCGACCTGCGGGCCATGGCGTCGGTCGTGCGATCCGTCGGAGTCGTCCTCGTCCGACCCAACCTTGTCCCCGACGATCTCGTGAGGGTCGCTGAGCGGGTCCTTTCGCCCGAGGGCGGTGCGTGATGCTTGAGATGCTGCGAGAGATGGGGTGGAAGGTTGCTGAGGTCGAGGATTTATCGGTTGCGGTGGCGGTCGTGCGAGCCCTCGACCTCATTCTCGTCCGCTCGGGGGTATCCGAGGCCGAGGTGGCCGAGGCGACGGAAGGCCTGATCCTTGATCCCGCGCCCTCAGCCTGACAGGTACCCCTGAACGCACGAGCGCCGCCCCTGGCCCGGATGGGTCCGGGGCGGCGCTGTGTTTGCCCTAGGTCGTGGCTAGACGGATCGGCGTGCGCTCTCGGTGGTTCACTGGGGAGATGACGGAACCGAAGGCCAAGCCGACAAGACTCGACGCGCCTTACGGGGCTCTCTACGCCGGAGGGATCGTGGCGCTGCTGGGATTCATTGCGGTGCTCTCGTCGCCCGGGTTCTTCACGGCGGCCCTAGCCATCAGCGGTGTCATGCTGATCTGCACCGGGCTCATCCAACGGGCCATCTTCCTGAGCCGCTAGTCGATCGCCCCTCCTGCATGAGCGCCTGGACGTTGGCGCGAGTCGGCGCACCTTCTCCAGATGGAGAAGGTCGATGGTCGTTGGTGAGCGTCGCCAGTTCGGCGGCGATCATGGCCCGCTGGATGCGGTCAGCGTGTAGCCTCTCGCGCGTGGCGACGGCGCGTTGCCCCCCTGCGTGCGCCGTCGCCACACCCGTGCGCTGCTACTCGGCCCGCATCTCGTGCTTGCGAACCGTCATGAGTGCTCCGGTGTCGCCGTACGGGACATCTTCGAAAGTCCAGTCGACCTCGAGCCCGCCGAAGATGACTTCGAACGCGTCATCGAGGCACTTGAGCTGTTGCTCCGGTGTCTTGGTCGGATCCCAGTTGACGACCATCGGCCCGTCCGGGACCTCCTGGCCGAGGTAGCCGAGCACCCCCGGATCAAGTGGCCCGGTGTAGAAGCTGACGACCGCACCAGCCTCGGTGAGGATCGCGACCCGCCGAATGACGTCCGCGAGCGGGTCGTCTGCCGGTAGGTCGACGTACGGGTCGAAGGTCATCGCGCACCACTCCTTATCGCGACCGTGCGTCGGTTCTGGGCTTGACCGATCCGGTTGTCGGCGACCTCGGCGACGTACCCGGTGAACTCGCGCTCACCGACCCGCACGACGACCGTAGCGCCCGCGAGCGACACCGAGGACGGCCCAGCAGGTGCCGACCCGCCCACGAGACCGCCAGATGCGTACCCGCGCATGTTGAGCGAGTCGAGGCGCGCAAGACCGATCCGGGGCACCTGCTCGGCCTTGATGACGTACTCGCCACGGTGCACGATCCCCGCCGGCTCATACTTGCCACCCATGCCCGTGAACCCACCATCGGCGAACGTCGTCCCACCCGAACCGCCCGCACCCATCGCGATCCGGACCTTCGACCCGTTGATGCCATTGATGGCCGTCTGCATCGCCGTCAGGTATTTCAGCGCCGAATCGAATCCCACCGTCTCAGCGGTGACAACGGCAGGCTTTCCGGCCTTGTCGAGCAGGTCGAGGACGGCGCTTATCTGGTCCATTGCGTTCTTCGAATCGACCTGAATCTTCGTCGGGACCGCAGTAGGAATCAGATCGAGCTGATCGGCTAGAGCCTTCGCGGCATCGGTTCCCATGCCCATTGACTCGGCCGCATTGATGAACGCATCGCGACTGGCGCCCATCTGCGCCTGAATGTCCGTCTGAGAGGATCCGTTCGCCTGCATAGCCTTGACGAGATCCCATCCGGATTTCGCGATCGCATCCAAGGCCGCCTGGTTATCGCGACCCTTCTGCGTCGTGTCGTCCAGAGTCTTGCCGTTCTTCTTCAGGGAATCCGTGGCGTCGGCGATCGACTGCTGTAGGCCGCGCTGGGCGTCACGCTCGGACAGAACCACGCCCGCCGCGTCCGCCTGAGCCGAGATCAGGTCACCGAGCGACTTGATCTGGTCGTCCACCGACCCAGTAGTCGTCTTGTATGCCGCTGACACGTCCGTCTGACTCGAGGCCGCGATCTTGCTCTCGTTCGCCACGCCTTGCAGTGCGTCGCGGTACGCCGGCATCAACTTCAGCAGCTCGTCAGTGGTGCCACCCGTGATCCGCATGACCTCGGCGAACTTCGACGCGGCAAGCGACGGGTTCGACGCGTAGAGGTCCGCGAGCGCCGTACCGAGGTCGTGGAAGCGCTGCACGTTGAACTCGGTGTTGGTCGGTCCGCCCCACAGTTTGCCGATGTTCGAGACGACGTCACCGATCCGGTAGGACAGCGACGGGTCGGCAAGTGACCTCAGCTCGGCGCCGAAGTCCTTGAGGATCGAGTCGGATCCGGGCTTCATGGCGCCATTCAGGTCCAAGAGCGCCTTCGTGTACTGCGAGACCGTGACGTCCTTCGTCATCGCCTTGTCCAGTGCGGCACCAGCCACAGCAGCAGCAGCGAGGGCGATCGAGATCCTGCCAGCGACCTTGGCGACACCACCCAGCGCGGCCGAAGTCTTCGGCATGTCGGTCCGCAGGGTTGCTAGCGCAGCCCGAGTCTCAACAACACGAGGCGCCAGGACCAGGAACCCGCCAGATGCCAGGGCGACCACGGAGACCAGGGCGCCGGTCGCCAGCACCGTCCCCTGGGTCGCCGGAGACATCTTGTTGTACGCCTCGAGGACTGACGTGACCTCCTGCGTCATGGAACGTAGAACACCGTTCGCCGCGCTGCCGTTGTCGACAAGCGACGTCTGGAACGCGGTGCCCATCTTCTGTGCGTCACCTGAGAGGCTGTCGAGCTTCCCCGACGCCTGCTGAGACGCAAACCCGGCGTCGTTCACCGAGTTCGTCCACTGGTCCACGGCCTGCGAACCGCCGGCGTACAGGATCCGCGCCGCAGTGATCTGCCGGTTGCCGAAGATCTGACCGAGCGCCGCCGACCGGGTCGCCTCGTCGAGGTTCCCGAGCTTGTCGTGCAACTCGCCCGCCAGACCTGACAGGCCGATGAACTTGCCTTGAGCGTCGAATACGTTGATGCCGTACTGCTCCATTGCCTTCGACGCCAGGGCGGACGGCGCCGTCATCGACATCAGGACGCCGCGCAGCCCGGTACCAGCCATGGTCGCGTCGATACCGGACTGGGAGAACATCGACAGGACGCCAACCGTCTGATCGACGCTCACACCCATCTGCGCGGCGACGGGGCCGACGTACTTCATGCCCTCGCCGAGGCTCGAGATCGACGCCAGGGACTTGTCGGCACCAGCAGCCAGGACGTCAGCGACATGCGCCGTGTCCGACGCCTTGAGGTTGTATTGGGTCATTGCGGAGACGGCAATCGTCGTGGCGTCTGCGACATCCATCTGACCCGCCGCAGCGATCGTCAGCGCACCATCAAGCGAACCGCCAAGGATGTCCTTGACCGACATGCCAGCCTTGACCAACTCGGTCTCGGCCTGAGCCACCTGCGTCGCCGAGTACCCGTACGCCGTGCCGGCCGACTTCGCCGCATCCGTCAGCAGGTTCATGTCCGCAGCCGACGCGTGCGCCAGGGTGCGAACCTGCGCCATCTCGGCCGAGAAGTCGGCGAACGACTTGACGGCCACGCCGATGCCGGCTGCAACGACAGCACCGACGGCCAGCAGAGTTGTGCCGACCTTTGTCCACTCGTCCTTGTTGGTCCGAGCCGACTGTGCCATCTTCGAGAACGCGGTGTCGGCCTGCTTGCCGGCCGCCTCAGACTTCGTCCCGACAGCCTCAGCAGCCTTCGCCGCCGCTGCCATCTCCGTCTTGAAGTTGCTGACCTCGGCCCTCAAACGGACCGCAATCGACCGATCTGCCATACGTACCAGCTCCTAGATTGTCTGTGTCGCCGTCGCACCCGAGGCGCGAAGGTAAAGAATTGACCTTGCTTTGGTGGTGTTCCGGAAACTTTGAACCCTCCGCACCTAGCGCCGCCCTCCCCGGCGGGGTCGGACGGGGGCGGCAAGGGGGTTACCCCCCTACCGCTTGACCCGCCCTTGACCTTCGCCTTTACCTTCTGCCGCCAGGTGCCACGGTGGCCGAGTACGCGTGGTGGTCGGCGTTCACGCGGGCGAGCTGCTGGTGTGTCTGCTGCTCGGCGGGCGTGTGCCACTTGATGACGACGCCGTCGATGCCGGCGAGTGCGGCCCACCACTTCGGCTCGAACCGTCCGAGTCCTTCGACCTTGGCGGGGATCTTGCGGGTAGCGACGTCGAGGTCAGGCAGCGTCAGCACGCGTCCGAGGCGTTCGATCTTCGGGTTTCCGACGTCGGCGAGATGCGCCGAGGCGAGCCCGTCCCTGAGCCTGCCGAGGGTCGCGAGGTCAGCGGCCGCCGACATGAGCGCCCGATACTCGCCGTGCTGTGAGTCGTCGATGGCACGGACGGCGTCGACGTTCCCGCCGAGGACGCGGAGGTTCGTGGTGAAGATCTCGGCGGCGCGGTCGAACGGCTCACGGAATGCCGCCATGAGGGCCGTGGTGGACTGGTGCCAGGCGTCCGTGAGTCGGGATGCGGCCTGCTGGACGATGACGGCGGCGGCCTGTTCGCGTGCGTCGTGGGATCCCTGGGCGACGATCTGCTCGTGGGTGGCCTTGAGGTTCTTGACTGTGAGCCCGGACAGGTCGGGCGCGGTCTCGGTGCGGATCGAGTTGAGCAGGTTCACGGCCGCGTCGTTCAACGCGTCGGCCTCGAGCACGACGGCCGGGACGGGGACGTTGAACTCGTCGCACGCGCCGCGCAGGGCATTGATGGTCTGGGTGTTGAGCATGGTTAGTTCTCCTCGGTGGTGGGGTTCAGCAGGTGGTCGAGCCGCCCGGTCTGGCGCAGCTCCTCGATCTCGTCGTAGCGACGCTGGGAGTACAGGCGGGTGATGTCGGCGTCGGTGATGGTCTGGTCCGGGTCGATGGGCGCCTCACCGCCGAGCAGGACGTTCAGACGTCCGGCCACGCGGGCGTCTTCGATCTCCTCGTACCTCCGCTCGGCATACAGCCGGTCGACGTCGGCCTGCGTGAGTTGGTTGGTCATGACGGGTTCCCTTCGTTGGTGAGGTCACGCCACGCATCGCGCGCGGCCACCTCGTGCGGGCATGTGCTGAACCGGTGTCGACCGCACGCGTCGCAGCGCCATTGGTCGCGGGTGCCGGATTGTGTGAATCGGACGCGGACCTCGTCGGCACCGACGAACGCAACAAAGTCGGTTGACGCTCCGCTGGTGCGCAGACGTACGGGCGTCGTGGTGGTCACGGTCGGCCGCCCTTCGCCGTAGTCCGCTCGGGAGTCGTGAGGCCGCCGTACGTGCCCCATTCCTTCGGGTTGGAAAGCCCGTAGTCGCGGCACGGTGCGAGCGCCGGGCAGAGCAGGCACTCGACGGCTGCACGCTGCTGGTCGCTGAGGTCGTCACTGGTCCACCAGTCGCGCGTGTGCGTGCGACAGACGGCTGGGTGACCGCTATCGGCTAGGACCTCAAGGTGCGCGAGCAGGTCCGCCCGCGTGGCCGTCATCGGTTCTCGCCCGTCGGTCTGACAGGTTCCGTCGGTTCCGTCGGTTCGATACCGGGGGCCATACCCATCCGGCGCCATACCGGCGCGAGCGACTGGCGGTAGTAGCCGCGCGGTCCGTCGCCCTGCCGTGAAGAGTTGACCTTGAACCCCTGAGCGAGCATCCGGCCGAGTCGCTGGAACGTCAGCGCCTTGCCGTAGGCCGAGTCCGGTCCCCACGTTCTCGGGTTGTGCAGGATGAGTTCGGAGACGAGCCACGACGTCGGGGTGAAGTCATCGTCTCCGGGCCACAGCTCGTGGATGTCGCGCAGCAACGTGACTGCCGGCGGGGTGCTGACCATGCCGTCCTCCCGATCCATCTGTGCCTCGATCAGGTCTCGCCGGATCAGGTCGTCAGCAATCGAGGGCCAGTGACCTCCGGCGGCTTCGGCGACTCGGCGGATAGGTGACCAGCGCTCCTTTGAGCGGCCCGTGCAGCCCTCGGGAAGGACAGGGCGGACCGTTCGGACCGTGTCGCGAACTTCGTCGGCCCACTGGGCCAGCGCCTCACCAAGATCCGCGGCGTCGATCTCGATCTCTTCCCAGTCGGACGACTCGACGCGACCCTCAAGATCGGGCAGCAGTAGCACGCGGATCGTGCGCGACCGTGTGTCGTCGGGTAGGTGTGGTGCGTTGCCCGCCATCGCCACAGGGGCAAAAGTGGGCATCTCCCGGACGTTCCAGCCGTCCTTGGTGGGGACCAGGACAGGCCGTGTCCCGCCGCGCTTGTATCCGGCGTTCAGGACAGCGATCAGGTCCTCGACGCCTTCGCGCTTCGGGTTGAGGTTGCGGTCGACCTCGTCGATCAGGATGGTTCGCAGCTCGACGTCGAGCAGACGTGCGAGCATCGCCGGGCTCGACAGCGACGCCGCCTGTACCGGGCGCAGGCAGAGCCGCTGTAGGTGCTCCATGACCGTTGTCTTGCCCGCTCCGTGGATCGGCGAGTCGATCACAAGACGCGGCGTGGTGTACGTCTCGACGCACAGGTGTGTGTGTGCGGCCCACAGGGCGAGCAGGTCAAGGTCGGAGTCGTGAACGGTCAAGATGAACCGCGCGAGCCACGTCCGCACCCGGTCCAGTACCTCTCCCCTGTAACCGACGGGACTGACGGAACCGGTTGAACCGACGGCGATACCCCTCGGGATCAAACCGACGGAACCGACGGGACCGACGGAACCGACGACGTCGTCAGGCTCGTAGAAGTTGAAGGGCAGGTCGGTGTACGGGTCAACGCTCATCGGGTCACCCCGCGTTCGGCGAGGATCCGGCGCTGACGTTCGGCGCGTTCGGGCTCGCCTCGGCGTTCGCACAGCTCGGCGTAGGACGGGCTCGCGGCGAGCATCCGAGCCACCCGGCCACCGTCGGCGCGGACCGTGTGCCACTCGTCCTCGACCTGCTGGCGGCCCATTGCGATGCCGTGGAGCACGCCGGCCTCATACCATCCCAGCTCATCGGCGAGCCCAGAGATAGCGTCACGGAGTACAATCGGGCTAGACGACCGATCTGAGGAGCCGCCCCCGCCAGGGCGGCTTTCTCGTTCGTTGGGGGCGGTCACGCGGCACCGCCGCCCAGTGCGTCGAGTTCGGACTCGGCGGCTTCGCCCTCGGCGACTACGGCGCGAGCGCGGCGAGCGCGGGCGCTCTTGAGCGAGAGTCGGAGGAAGTACGCCTTGCGTGCGTTCTCGGCACGCGTGGCCCGCTCGTGTGGCGGGAGGGTGTTGTCCGGGTCGACCTCGCGCTCGAAGCGCTCCATGAGCGCGGCGCGGGCATTTGCCGTACGCGCGGTGCGGTCGGGTGTGCGGGCCCAGGACTCATGGGCAGCGATCTGCGCGGTGAGGGACCGTTCGGTCTGCAAGGCCATTTCCGTGCTCCTGTTCGGAAACACGAACACCGAGCACACATGAACCATCTGGGTTCACATGTTGCTCGGCGTGGGCCTTGCGCTCTCCACCGCCCCTCGGACAGTGGCCTTGCGCCAGTCCTCAAACGGGGCCCTGCGACTGCACCGAGGGTGATGGCCTTGCGCCCGATCCCCACTGCATGCCGCAGAGTACGTCGATGTTCTTTCGACAGGGCCATCTAATCACACCGCTGTAGTTCGTGCAACGTACAGCGCTAGATGTCTCCGAGGTTCAGGTCGCGCGCCTCGGTTGCGGCGCGTTCGGATGCACGGGCACGCGAGTACCGCATGAGCATGTCCGGCTTGGACCACCCGGCGACTGCCATGAGTCCGCCTTCGGATCCCCCCGCGGCGAGCCAGCGATGCGCGGCCGTATGGCGCAGCAGGTGGGGGTGGAATCCGGTGATGCCGGCGGCGGCGGCACGTGCGCGCAGGCCCTTGAACAGAGCGTCGTACCCGAACGTCTTGGACTGCCCGCCGAGCCACAGCGCGGGGGTGTCGGCGAGCGGGTGGGAGCGTCTGGCCTTGCGGATGTACTTGTCGAGCGCGCGGGCCGTCTGTGGGCCGAACGGGACGACCCTGCCCTTGCCGCCCTTGCCTCGCCGGATGACCGCCATGCCCGCCAGGAGGTCGACGTCTGCGAGCTCGATCGCCACGACCTCACCCGCGCGCGCGCCGGTCTCAACCATGAACCGCACGAGCGCCTGGTCGCGGAGGTCGGCGAACGTCGATCCCTTGCACGCTGCGAGCAAATCACGGAGCTGTGGCTCGGTCAGCGGCTGGACGATCTTCGTGTCGATCTTCGGGGCGCGTAGGCCCGCGAGCGGGTCGGCCGGGATCTCGCCCTCGTCGAGCAGGTACGCGGCGAACCGCTGTAGGGCGAGCTGGCGCGCGCGGACGGTGGTCGCCTCACGGCCCTCGTCGAGCAGATGGGCCATGAATCCTTGCGCGTTCGCCTTGGTCAGCACGGCCGGGCATCCGACGTCGGCGCAGTAGTCGAGGTACATCCGCACGCCGCGCGTGTACTGCTCGATCGTCGCGGGAGACTTGCGCTCAGCACGCATCGAGAGGACCCATGACGGCAGCAGGTCGCGCAGGTCGGGGGTCGGGCTCGGTGGCGGCACAAGAAGATCGTACCAGTTATCTGTACACGGAGCGCTGTACGGTGCTAGTCTGACGACGCACGCACACGATACAGCGGTCTGACCTGGGGGTATGTCGAGAGTGAACACTACGCCGGTAGCAAGGTAACGGTCGTGGACCTGGACGCCTTCGCGGCGGTGAAGACCCCGCAGTGGGAGCGCTTGGACGCGCTCGGGCGTCAGCGTCGGCTCACGGGGGCGGAGGCCGACGAGCTCGTCGGCCTCTACCAGTCGGCGGCGACCGACCTGTCGGCCATCCGGTCCTCGGCCCCGGACCCCGCCGTGATCACACAGCTCTCGCAGGTCCTCGCGCGGGCGCGCTCGCGGATCGCCGGTGCCCACGAGCCGTCCGTGCGCGACGTCGCGCGGTTCGCGACGGTGTCGTTGCCGGCGGCGCTGTATCGGCTGAGGTGGTGGTCGCTCGCGGTGACGGTCCTCGGGGTCGGGCTCGCGGTCGTGGTCGGCGTGTACGTCGCGACGCACCCGCACGCGCTCGCGGTGATGGGGACGCCGAGCGAGCAGCAGCAGTATGTCGACCAGGCGTTCGCGGAGTACTACCACCCTGGTGCCGGGTTCGCCGGTGTCGTGTGGACCAACAACGCGTGGATCGCCACGCAGTGCATCGGGCTCGGCATCAGCGGTGTCTGGCCTGTCATGGTGCTGGTCCAGAACTCGGTGATGGTCGGCGCGACGGGCGCCGTCATGGCGACCCACGGTCAGCTCGGTCTGTTCTTCCAGCTGATCGCGCCGCACGGTCAGCTCGAGCTGATGTCGATCTTCATCGCCGGTGCGGCCGGCCTGCGGCTGTTCTGGACCGCGATCGACCCGGGTCCGCGCACCCGCGGCCAGGCGCTCGCCGAGGAGGGCCGCGCGCTCGTCACGGTGGCGATCGGCCTCACGGGGACGCTCGCCGTCTCGGGGCTGATCGAGGGCTTCGTGACGGGTTCGGGCCTGCCGTGGTGGCTCAAGATCTCGGTCGGCAGCGTCGCGCTCGCGGCCCTGTGGGTCTACACGATCGTCCTCGGACGGCGTGCGGTCGCGCACGGGGAGACCGGCGACCTCGAACGCGACCGTGCGGGGGACGTGCTGCCGGTCGTCGGCTGACCTGTCCGCCGTCGACGCGCCGTCGAGCCGCCGTCGATCGCTCCTCAGAGGCGCCCGGCGGCCTTGAGCGTCAGGTAGGTGTCCGCCACCTGGGGGGCGAGATCGGCCGGAAGGGCGTCGACGACCTCGACGCCACGGTCACGCAGACGGCCGGCGACGGCCTGCCGCTCGATCTCGACCCGGTCGGCCGCCGCCGCGTCGAACACCGCGTCCGCGTCGCTGTGGTCGCGCCGGAGGGCATCGACCTCGGGGTCCCGCACCGACGCGAGCACGACCTGGTGGAGCCGCGTGAGCTGGTCGATGACGGTGAGGAGCCCCTGCTCGACGGAGGCGGGCTCGAGGGCCGAGAGCAGCACGACGAGCGCGCGCTGCGAGAGCCGTTCGCGCACGACGGTCACCAGGCCGGGCCAGTCGGCCTCGACGAGGACCGGGTCCACCTGGGCGAGGGCGTCGGCGATGGCAGGCATGAGTCGTGGACCGGTCGCACCGGCCACCCGCGCGCGGACGGTGCGGTCGTAGGCGACCAGCTCGACGCGGTCGCCCGCCCGGGACGCGAGGGCGGCGAGCAGCAGAGCGGCCTCGATCGAGGCGTCCAGCCGGGGCGCGTCGAGCACGCGGGCCGCCGACGTCCGGGAGGTGTCGATCACGATCAGCACGCGGCGGTCACGCTCGGGGCGCCAGGTCCGCACGACGACGTCGGATCGTCGGGCACTCGCGCGCCAGTCGATCGACCGGACGTCGTCGCCGATCACGTACTCGCGCAGCGAGTCGAACTCGGTCCCGGGTCCGCGCACCTGAACCGCCGAGCGCCCGTCCAGCTCGCGGAGCCGTGCGAGCCTGCTCGGGAGATGGCGACGTGAGGCGAACTCCGGCAGCACGCGCAGGCGCGCGGGGACGTCGATCGAGAGCTGTCGACCGGCGAGCCCCAGCGGTCCGACGGTGCGCAGCGTGACCCGGTCGGCGAGTCGGTCACCTCGCCGGACGGGGACCAGCACGGTGCTCAGGCGGCGGGCCTCACCGGGTGGCAGGTCCACCGCGAACCGGTCCTGGCGCGCGCCCGCGGACGGCTGCCAGGCGTCGCGGACGAGGCCCCGCCACCGGCGGCGGTCGAGGTTGGTGACGGTCAGCACCGACGTCACGGTCTCGGTGAGCCGGACCGACGGCGGCACCGCGCGGGCGACGCCGACCGACCGTGGCGACGCGGCCAGAGCGACGTCGAGACCGCACAGGAGCACGACCACGAGAGCCCAGGCCACGACGGTGCCGGCGGCAGGCAGCACGGCGACCAGGACGACGCCCAGGGCGGCGAGGACGACGGCGCGCCAGGTGATCGCCATGTCAGTGGTCCTTCCCGTCAGCTGGAGCAGGGGCGGTGCGGCGCGACAGCGGTGCGGTGCGCGATCAGCGGGGGACCGGGACGGACGCGAGCACCGTCTCGAGGACACCCTCGACCGTCACACCCTCGAGCTCGGCCTCGGCGCGCAGCTGGACCCGGTGCCGCAGGGTCGGCTGGACGAGGGCCTTCACGTCGTCCGGGGTCACGTACGGTCGGCCGGACAGCCAGGCCCAGGCGCGGGAGGTCGCCAGCAGCGCGGTCGCCCCGCGTGGCGAGACCCCGAGTGACAGCGACGGCGCCACGCGGGTCGCCCGGCAGAGATCGACGGTGTACCCGAGCACCTCGGGGGCGACCTGCACCTGGGCGACCTCGGCACGTGCCTGCGCCAGGACGCCCTCGTCGGCGACGGCGCGGAGACCGGCCGCCGCGAGGTGACGCGGGTCGAACCCCGACGCGTGCCGGTGCAGCACCTCGATCTCCTGGTGCCGCTCGGGGAGCGGCAGCGTGAGCTTGAGGAGGAACCGGTCCAGCTGGGCCTCGGGAAGCGGATACGTGCCCTCGTACTCGACCGGGTTCTGCGTCGCGATCACGAGGAAGGGGTCCGGCAGCGGTCGAGGATCCCCGTCGACCGAGACCTGCCGCTCCTCCATCGCCTCGAGCAGCGACGCCTGGGTCTTGGGCGGGGTCCGGTTGATCTCGTCGGCCAGGAGCAGGTTGGTGAAGACCGGTCCTTCGCGGAACGAGAACTCGGCGGTCCGCGCGTCGTAGACGAGCGACCCGGTGACGTCACCGGGCATGAGGTCGGGGGTGAACTGGACGCGCTTCGTGTCCAGGGCGAGGGAGGCGGACAGCGCGCGCACCAGCAGGGTCTTCGCGACGCCCGGCACCCCCTCGAGCAGGACGTGGCCGCGGCAGAGCAGCGCGATGATCAGCCCGGTGACGGCGGCGTCCTGCCCGACGACCGCCTTGCCGACCTCGTGCCGTACCGCGGCAAGGGCGTCGCGCAGCGCCGGCGACGGGGTGAAGCCCGCCGGCTCGGGGTGCGGGACGGGGGTTCCTTCGGTTGCTGTGCTCACGTGCGGTGAACCTCGCTCTCCAGGTCGTCAAGCCGCCGGGCGAGCTGTGTCAGCCCGGCGTCGTCGGTCGGTGGTGGCCCGTACAGGAGCGCGGCGACCTCGTCGGACGGCCGACTCGTCGCGTGCGCCACGGCGTCGATGACCGTGGCCGCGTCGGCCGACCGGGCGAGCCCGACGCGCGTCGCGCACCGGTGGGCCGCGCCGGCACGCAGCGCGGCTGCGGCATGCCCGTAGGAGCGCGAGCGTCGGTACAGCCGTCCGCGTCCGCGGACGGTCTCAGAGCTGCGCACGACGACGGGCAGCGGCTCGGTCACGAGGCGTCCGAGGCGTCGTCCTCGCCACAGGGCGGCGACCAGGGCGACGAGAAGGAGCTGCACCCCGACGAGGCCCGCCTGCGAGGGGAGCAGGTCGCCGATCCCGGGCGTCGGGACCTGATCGGTGCCGAGGTCCTGCGGCGACGGGACGTACCAGACCAGGGTGTCGTGCCGGCCGAGCATCCGCAGCGCGAGCGCGGCGTTGCCGTCCCGGGTCAGCGCGTCGTTGGACAGCGGCTCGGCGGAGGCGATCGCCGTGAGCCGACGGGATCCGGTGAGGACCAGGTACGCGCCGGTGCCGGGATCGCCGCCGGGGAAGCACACGACACCGCTGCCGTCGACCAGCAGGAGACCGGTGGCGTCCACCGTGATCCGGCCGGCGGCCTGCGCGTCGGGGTCGCTGCAGTCGGCCGCGACGGCCGTGCCCGTCGCCAGCCGGGCCCCGTAGCGGTCGGCGCGGCCGTCGCTCAGGGCTGCCAGGGCAGGCGCGGACGGGTCGACGAGGACGAGGTCGGCCGCCGTCCGGCCGAGGGCGGCGACCTGCGTCGTGTCGAGCAGGTCGGTGCTGGTCACGAGGAGCGTCGTCCCGGCCGTCGCGCGGGCGACAGCGGCGGACGTGGTCCGCACGTACTCGACCCTGACGCCGCGGTCCGCCAGGATCTGCGCCACTGCGCGGCCCCCTGCCGCCGAGGGGTTGTCCGGGGCCATCGGGATCCCGGACGTGCGCGGCCGGGGAAGGACGGCGAGGGCCGCGACGACGACGAGGAGGGTGATGATGACGACGGTCGTGCGGTGGCGTCGCCATCGGGCGCGTGTCGTGGCGCTCGCGGTCGAACCGTCGCCGACGACGGCACCGGCGGGCGGGGCGGGTGGGGCCGACGAGGTCGTCGTCCCGGTCGTCGCCACGTCGGTCGGCCCGGTGGTCCGCCCGACGGCGGGGTGCGGCGTCATCGGGGTGCCACCAGGGCGTGGACAGGCGTAGCGGCCTCGGGTCGTGCGCGCTCGATGTCGCCGTCGAGGGCCCGCAGCTCGTCGTGGTCGCTCCGGACGGCGGGCGCGTGCCCGTAGCAGACGTCGTCGAAGAGGCGCCCTGCACGGTGGAGCCGCTCGGCGAGGGCCGGGAACCGGGCTGCGGCCTCGACGGAGGCCTCGTGCGCGGTCCTGCCGGGTCGCTCGGCGAGCACGGCGCGTTCCTCGAGGGAGCGCACGATCGCCCGGTAGCCGTTGAGGACGGCCGCGTCGAGGTCGCCGACCTCCGCCGCGCGAGCGGCCGCGTCCCGGAGCTCACGCGCCGATCGTGCGTCCGTGCCGAGCACGACGTGCGAGCCGCTGCGCCCGGCGGCCCGGCGCAACCTCACGGGGCCCGCGACGTACAGCGCCACGACGACGAGCACCACCGCGAGGATCGTCGCGACGACCTGGACCCACGTCACGCTCTGCGCCGCGTCGTTCAGCCCACGCAGGAGCTCGTTGAGCTTCTCCATGATCCAGCCGAGGAGGTTGAACGCCGGGTGGTAGATCGGGTCGGCCAGCTCACGTTCCGCCCAGCGCCGGGCCGTCTCCGCATCCGGGGTCACGGGGACGTCGCCCATCAGGAGACGGAGCGTCGGCGACGACGCACCGACGAGCACGCCCGCCGCACCGAGCCCGAGAGACGACGCCAGCACCTTCACCTTCAGGCGGCCTCGCCGGCAGCGCGGGCGAGCTCGACGTCGAGCCCCTCACGTCGGATCCGCAGGTCGACGTAGAGCAGGGCGACGACCGACGAGAGGTACGCGACCGTGACGGTCTCGGTGATCGCCATCGACACCGCGGTCACGATCAGGGAGACGGTGGACATGTTGGGCATCGTCATGAGGAACGACGCCAGGATGCTCGCAGGGACCTGGAGGATGCTGGTCAGCACGCCGAGCATGAGGACGGTCAGCAGGTAGATCCCGAAGAGCCGCCAGAAGCTCCCGTACGTCAGCTTCCACCCGCGGACGATCCCTTGCCGGAACCTCGTCCCCTCGAGCACGAGCGACGCGGGGACGAGCAAGGTGCGCACGCTCACCCACGTGATCAGGACGACGTAGCCCACCAGGCTCGCGAACCCCAGCAGGACCGCTGCGGCGGTCGACCCGGTGCGCGCGACGAGGACCACGAGCGCGGTCAGCGCGGCGAGGACGACGAGCTCGGCACCGGCGATCGCCAGCGCGAAACCGAGCAGCCGCGCCCGCCGGCCCTTCGTGAGCCGCCAGGCCTCGCTCATCGAGAGCCTCTGGCCGATCACCGACCGGCTCACGGAGGTGATGAGGAGCCCGGTGAGCACCGGGCCGGCGAGCATCATGGCGACGCTCGTGACGAGCGAGCTCATCGAGGTCGCGATCGACGACTGGAAGCTCTGGGCAGATGCCGCGTCGAGCTCTCCGGCGAAGGTCGAGAACGATGCGGAGAGGAGGTCGGAGACGTACGTGCCGAGCACCGTGCTCACCGCGATCACGACGACCACGACGACGGCGCTGAGCCCGAACATCACCGCCGGGTTCGAGCGGATCGCGCGGAACGAGCCGTCGAGGATCTCCATCAGTGTCAGCGGACGGAGCGGGACGATGCCGGGCTGGACGGCCGGTGGCGTCCACTGGTTCCAGCCCGGTCCCGCCGGGTAGGGGCCACCGGTCTGCGGGTACGGGGTCTGCCCGGGAGGCACGGGTGGGAGCTGCTGCCCGTACCCGGGCACGAGGCCGGGCACCGGCCCGGCGGGAGGAGCCGGTGGCTGCGGGTACCCGGGCTGCCCGGGCGGCACGCCCCACCCCGGTGCGGGTGCGCGCGTCGGGTCGGGATCTGCGCCGGGCGCCGTCCAGGACGGTCCTCCGGTGGGGTCCGGGGTCGGCGTCGTCATCGTGAACGGCTCCCTGCTGGTCGACCTGTCGGTGCGGCGTCCGTGCGGACGCCGTCGCTCGCGGCGCGATCATCGTGCCACGACCATGTTGCCCGAGGATGCAGAACCGCGGGCCCGTCGACGGTCCCGGGACGACGCTCCGGGGTCGATCGAGGCGGTCGAGACATGCGGCACGGCCATGTCGGGCACAGCACCCTGGTGGTGGTGACACCATGGGGGCATGAAGGGTCGCGTGCTGGTGGTCGACGATGACACGGCGCTCGCCGAGATGATCGGCATCGTGCTGAGGTCCGAGGGGTTCGAGCCGTCGTTCTGCGCGGACGGCGACGGTGCGCTGGCCGCGTTCCGTCAGGCCCAGCCCGATCTCGTGCTGCTCGACCTCATGCTCCCGGGCAAGGACGGGAACGAGGTGTGCCGGCTGATCCGTGCCGAGTCCGGTGTGCCGATCGTCATGCTCACCGCGAAAAGCGACACGATCGACGTGGTCCTCGGCCTCGAGTCCGGCGCGGACGACTACATCTCGAAGCCGTTCAAGCCCAAGGAGCTCATCGCGCGGGTCCGGGCCCGTCTGCGACGGAGCGACGAGCCCGCGCCCGAGCACCTCACGATCGGTGACCTGACGATCGACGTCACCGGTCACCGGGTCGCGCGCGCGGGGGTGCCGATCTCGCTCACCCCGCTCGAGTTCGACCTCCTGGTCGCGCTCGCCCGCAAGCCATGGCAGGTGTTCACCCGCGAGGTGCTGCTCGAGAAGGTCTGGGGCTACCGGCACGCGGCGGACACGCGGCTGGTCAACGTCCACGTCCAGCGGCTCCGTTCCAAGATCGAGGCCGACCCCGAGCAGCCCGAGATCGTGGTGACGGTCCGCGGCGTCGGGTACAAGGCGGGTGTGGCCTCGCCGTGACGCCCGCGAACGAGCGGTAGCGGTGGCCACCAGGGGGCCCGCCGCGCGGGCATGGCGACGCGTCCAGGTGCGTGTGTGGCGCTGGACCCGGACGTTGACGATGCGCTGGCGGGCGTCGCTCCAGCTGCGCGTCATCACGTCGACGCTCGCGATCGGCCTGATCGTCCTCATCGCTCTCGGTGCGTTCCTGTCGGACCGGATCCGCAGCGGGATCTTCGACCAGCGGGTCACCCAGATCCTGGGGGAGAGCGCCCGGAGCACGCAGCAGGCGCAGCGGACCTTCGACTCGTCGACCGCCGGCACCGAGCCCGACGTCCAGGAGCTCCTCAACGACATGGCGCGGGCGCTGCAGTCGGGCGGCTCGGGCGACCGTGAGGTGTTCCTGCTGCCGTCGCCGGGGAACCACGCGCCGATCGTGGTGAACACGGTCGTGTCCGCCTCGGACCTCGTCCCGCTGATCAGCCCCGAGCTCCGCACCGCGACCGCGCTGGGGAAGGGGCAGCGGTGGCAGTCGGTCGCGGAGCCCGTCCGGGTGGCGTCCGGTGTCACGGAGCTGCAGCCCGCGGTGATCGTCGGGTCGACCGTGAACGTCCCGGTGGCCGGCACCTACGAGCTGTACTTCCTCTACAACCTCGAGCCCGAGCAGCAGAGCCTGGAGTTCCTGCAGCGGGTCCTGCTCCTTGCGGGTGTGACGCTCGTGCTGCTCCTCGGGGGATGACCTTCCTGGTGACCCGCCAGGCGGTGCGGCCCGTCCGGATCGCCGCCCGCGTCGCCGAGCGGCTCGCCGACGGGCATCTCACCGAGCGCATGAAGGTGCGCGGCCAGGACGAGATGGCGACCCTCGCCCGCTCGTTCAACGAGATGGCGGGCAGCCTCCAGATCCAGATCGCCCAGCTCGAGGAGCTGTCGACCCTCCAGCGGCGCTTCGTCTCGGACGTGTCGCACGAGCTCCGTACCCCGCTGACGACGATCCGGATGGCGGGCGAGGTGCTGCACGCGGCGCGAGACGACTTCGAGCCCGCGGCCAAGCGGTCCGCCGAGCTGCTCGCGACGCAGCTGGACCGGTTCGAGGACCTGCTCGCGGACCTGCTCGAGATCAGCCGCTTCGACGCGGGCGCAGCGGTGCTCGACGCCGAGGACCGTGACATGTGCGACGTCGTGCTCGCGGCGGTCGAGCATGCCATGCCGCTCGCCGAGCGACGGGCGACCTGGGTCCGGGTCACGCTTCCCGAGGTCGGCTGTCGCGCGGACATCGACCCGAGGCGGGTCGAGCGGATCCTGCGGAACCTGCTCGTCAACGCGATCGAGCACGCCGAGGGCTCGACGGTCGAGGTCGAGACGGCGAGCGACGGCCGGGCCGTCGCGGTCACGGTGCGCGACAACGGCGTCGGGATGACCCCGGAGGAGGCGACCCACGTGTTCGACAGGTTCTGGCGTGCCGACCCGGCCCGTGCGCGCACCACCGGCGGGACGGGTCTGGGCCTGGCGATCTCGCTCGAGGACGCCCGGCTGCACGGTGGCTGGCTCGAGGCGTGGGGCCTTCCCGGGCGCGGGGCGTCCTTCCGGCTCACCGTCCCGAGGCGGGCAGGGATCGCCCTCGTCTCGTCGCCGCTCCCGCTCGAGCCGCCACCTCCGCCGCCGGCACCGACGCCCCGCTGGACGGCGTCGCCGCAGTCCGTCGTGGACCCGGCTGCGCTCCCCGACCTGGACCAGCTGGAGCTGCGATGACCCACGCCGGTTCGATCCGTGCCCGCAGGCCGCGGCGTGCGCTGCTCGCGGTGGCGCTCCTCGCCGTGACGGGTGCGCTCGCAGCGTGCGACGGCATCCCGACCGCGGGTCCCGTCGGCACCGGGGACGGCGCCGTGAGCGAGCCGGGTCCAGTCGTCCTCCTGGCCTACGGCCCACCGACGGACGCCAACCCGGAGGAGATCGTGCGCGGCTTCCTGCAGGCGGAGGCGGCGGGCAACACCGACAACTTCGCCGTCGCGCGCGAGTACCTCACCGGGAGCGCGCAGTCGTCGTGGGACCCCCACCAGCAGGTCGTCGTGTACTCGTCGAGGGGAACGCCGCAGATCTCGACGCCGACGGAGTCGGAGGTCAGCCTGACGTATCCGTGGGAGGCGACGGTCGACGCCAACGGCCAGTACTCCGAGGCCGCGCCGGGGGCCAAGTGGGAGGGGACGTTCGACCTCCAGAAGGACTCCCACGGCCAGTGGCGGATCTCCGGCCTTCCTGACGGCGTGCTGGTGTCCGAGCCGAACTTCGTGTCGGTCTACCGGTCGACCCCGATCTACTTCCTCAGCAAGGACCACACGTTCCTGGTCCCGGAGATCCGGTGGTTCCCGGTGCGCAACGCCGTGACGGCGGCGGTCAACGCCCTGCTGACCGGACCGTCGCAGCTCCTGCGGGATGCCGTGGACACCGCGTTCCCGGACGGCGTGACGCAGACGGTCAACGGTGTCACGGTCGACAACGACGGCACGGCGCTCGTCGACGTGTCCGGGCCGGTGCTCACCGCCGATGCCGGTCAACGGCGACTCATGCGCACACAGCTCGACCAGACGCTCATGCGGTTGCCCGGCGTCCGCTCGATCCAGCTCTCGGTGGCCGGCGTCCCGATGCAGTCGGTAGCCGAGGCGAGTCTCACCGTCGACCCGCCTCCGGGTACGCCGCCGATCGCGATCCAGGGCGATCAGCTGGTGACGCTCAGCGGGACGCAGACCGAGCCGGTCAAGGGTGTCGGGTCGCTCGCCGGTCTCGACGCCCGCGGCGTCGCGCAGAGCGACGACGGGAAGCTCATCGCGCTGCTCTCGGGCTCGAACCGGCTGGTTCTCGCGCCGACGGCCGAGAAGGGCGCGGTGACGCTACTCACGGGCATCCGTCTCCTTGCCCCGTCTGTCGACCGCTTCGGCTGGATCTGGACCGGCTCGGCGACGGTGGGGTCACCGGTGCTCGCGGTCCTCGCAGACGGCACCCCTGCGACGGTCACCGCCGACTGGCTCGAGGACCGCGCCGTCGAGTCGATCCGCGTCTCGCACGACGGTGCGCGGATCGCGGTGGTCTCGACCGGGCAGAACGGTGTCGCCGTGGACCTGGCGGCCGTCGTGCGCGACGGGTCGGGCCGTCCCGTCAGGCTCGATGCGCCGCTGCGCGTCGGCGCGGCGCTGGTCAGCGCGAGCTCCGTGGTCTGGGTCGACGAGCAGACGCTGGCGGTGCTCGGGAGGGTCACGGGTTCGACGTCCTCCACGGTCGGCATCGTGCCGATCGGTGGTCCGACGCGGATGCTCCCGGTGCTCGACGGTGTCACGTCGCTGTCCGCGGGCAAGGGGGAGCGGTCGATCTACGCCAGGACGGCTGACGGATCGGTCTTCTCGCTCCAGGGCCTGAGCTGGCGGAAGGTCATCGACGGCATCAGCGTGCCCGTGTACCCGGGCTGACCGTCGTCCGGCCGGGTGGCTCGAACGGCTCGGATCGATTGGCTCGGATCGAACGGCTCGGATCGAACGGCTCGGATCGAACGGCTCGGCTCGAACGCATGGCGCGGTGTCGCGGGTGTCGCGGGGTGGTCGTCCGGTCGAGGGCGGCGTCGCCGCTCCACTTGACGACGCGGGGGTGCGGGGCCGCGCCGACGGTCGGCAGACTGCGGCGATGCGACGGCGAGCTGAGCGGAGGACCGGGGCAGTCAGCCGCGCCCGGTCGGCGGTCGTGGGCGCGGCGCGGTGCCTGGCGCGCCTCGTCCTGCCCGTCGAGTGTGCCGGTTGCGGTTCACGCGACGTGGTGCTCTGCGCCGCGTGCGCCTCCGCGTGGTCCGGACCGGTGATGCGCTGCGAGGCCGGTGCGCCGCGGTGGGACCGGATGACGGGTGAGCCGGCGCCGATCTGGGCAGCGGCGTCCTACGTCGGGCCGGTTCGTGGGACCGTCGTCGCCTGGAAGGACAAGGGGCGTGCCGATCTCACGGGCAGGTTGCACGGTGCGCTCTCCGGAGCCGTTGCCGAGCTCGCCGTCGGCGCCTGGGCGGTGGACGGCAGCCCACGCCGGCTCGTCGCGGTCCCGGTGCCGTCGTCGCCTGCCGCGCGGCGCCGTCGGGGTGACGACCTCGTCGCCGGGTTGGCCGGGGTCGTCGCGGCGACCGCGACGGAGCTCGGTCTCGCCGTACGGGCCGTCCCGGCGTTGCAGCGGCGTCGAGGGACGACGGATCAGGTGGGGCTCGGTACTCGCGCCCGCGGGCGGAACCTCGCCGGCGCGGTCCGGGTGCGGCGTCGTGGAGGCGGTCGTGGACGCGGACCGGCTCCGGTGGTCGGCACCGGTGACCGTGTCCTGCTCGTCGACGACGTGGTCACGACGGGGGCGACTCTCGCCGCGTGCGCCCGAGCGCTGGAGGGGGTCGGAGCGGTCGTCGTCGGTGCCGTCGTGCTCGCCGCGACGCCCTCACCGCGCGGTGGTGCACGCACGGCTCAGCCGTCGCACGCGGGCCGTCCAGGACATGCGGATGAAGTCGGGACCATCGTGCTGACATCCCACGAGTTGCGGGGTTACGGTGGGGCCAGACCCCCCGGGGAACGGGCGTCCGATGGCGCTCTCCCGTCTCCCGTCGGTGCCGAAGGAGGTGGTGCCTGAACCTGCCCTACGGGGCGTTCCGCACAGGTGGCCGGGTGGATCGTCCCCCGGTCTGAGGCCCATCTGGAGGCTCACATGGAGATCGTCGTCGCTGGCCGACACACCGAGGTCCCCGAGAAGTTCCGCGATCACGTCAAGGAGAAGCTGGCCAAGATCGAGCAGCTCGCTCCGTCCGCGCAGCGGATCGACGTCGAGGTGAGCCATGAGCGCAACCCGCGCCAAGCGGGCATCGCCGAGCGGGTCGAGATCACCGTCGTGGACAAGGGCCCGGTGATCCGTGCCGAGGCGAGCGCCGATGACCGGTACGGCGCCCTCGACCTCGCGATCGCGAAGCTGCAGGAGCGCCTGCGCCGCTCGCGTGACAGGAGGAAGGACCACCGCCAGCACACGCCTCTCACCCCCGTCGACGTCCGACCCCCGGCTCCGGCCGAGGAACCCCCGGCGCCCGCCGCACTCGGCGACGTGGCCGAGACGACGTTGGGCGACTCTCCTGTCGTGATCCGGCAGAAGGTTCACGCGGCCCACCCCATGACGGTCGACGACGCCCTGTACGAGATGGAGCTCGTCGGTCACGACTTCTTCCTCTTCGTCGACGTCGAGACGGCCCAGCCGTCCGTCGCCTACCGGCGTCACGGCTGGAACTACGGGGTCATCAAGCTCGACTCGCCGGTCGCGATCCGTGCCGTGACCGGCTGAGGCCAGCGGCGCCGCGCGAGGACGACAGCACGCCAGCGGGGCCCGGAGCGGCAGCAGCCGCTCCGGGCCCTTGGCTGTGCTGGGTGGGTGCCAGGTGGGTGCTGGGCGGGTGCCGGACCCGATGTCCGTGCGTGTCGGACGTCACCGGCAGGATGGTGCGGTGCCCGGATCACTCTCACGTGCCTCGACCCGTCCGTCCGCGGACCTGTCCCTCACGCAGGCGCGTCGGATCGCCCTGCGTGCCCAGGGTCTCGACACCCCGCGTGCCGACGTCGCAGGTCAGCTGCGGGTCCCGACGATGCGCCACCTCCAGCAGGTCGTCGATCGTGTCGGCCTCATCCAGATCGACTCCGTGAACGTCCTGGCGCGTGCGCACCTGATGCCCCTGTACTCCCGTCTGGGGCCGTACGACACGGGTCTGCTGGACCGTGCATCGGGGACCTCCCCGCGGCGACTCGTCGAGTACTGGGCCCACGAGGCCTCGTTCGTCCCACCGCGGACGTACCGCCTCCTCGCCTGGCGGCAGCGTCAACTCGCGACCGAGGCGTGGGGGGCGATCAGCGGCGTCGCGCGCCAGCACCCCGGCGTCGTGCAGGAGGTCCGCGACCTGCTGGCCGCACGGGGGCCGATGACCGCGAGCGAGGTCCATGCCCTCTTCGAGTCCGAGCACCCGCGGACCCGCGGTGAGTGGGGCTGGAACTGGACGGTGGCCAAGCGTGCGCTCGAGCTGCTGTTCTTCACGGGCGAGGTCGGGTCGAGCGGGCGCACCGCATCCTTCGAGCGACGGTACGACCTCATCGAGCGGGTGCTGCCGCGCGAGGTCCTCGACCTTCCGGAGGTTCCCGAAAAGGATGCGGTGCGCGAGCTCCTGGAGATCTCCGCCCGAGCGCACGGGATCGGGACCGAGACGTGCCTGCGGGACTACTTCCGGATCAAGGGGAGCCCGCCAGGCAGGCGATCTCCGAGCTCGTCGAGGCGGGGACGCTCCGGCAGGTCCGGGTCGCGGGGTGGAACCGGTCGGCGTACCTGCACGCAGAGGCGACCCTGCCGAGGCGCGCGACCGCGAGCACCCTCGTCAGCCCGTTCGACCCCCTCGTCTTCGAACGGCGTCGGCTCCTCGAGCTGTTCGGGATGCACTACCGGATCGAGATCTACGTCCCCGCCCCGCAGCGCGTGCACGGCTACTACGTGCTCCCGTTCCTCCACGGCGAGCAGCTGCCGGCACGCGTCGACCTCAAGGCCGACAGACGGACCGGCCGGCTCCTGGTCGTGGCGGCCCATGCCGAGGACGGCGCAGCGGACGAGACCCCGGTGGCGCTTGCCGCGGAGCTGCGTCGACTCGCGGGATGGCTCGGGCTCGACGAGGTGGTGGCGCTCGACGGTGACGGTCGGCCTGCGCGGGGTGGGCTCGCCACCTCGCTCGCAGGCGCGTTGTCGGCGACCTGAACGGAGGCGGTGCACGGGACGCGCCACGGCGGCCCGTGCCTCGCCTACGATGGGCTGCGGGGCTCGCCTGATCGGCAGCCTCGACCAACACCCCGCTGCGGTCCGTCCGGCCGTGCGGCGTCGACAAGTCGGGAGTCACGCGTGGTTGCGATCCTCGAGAAGGTCCTGCGCTTCGGCGAGGGCCGGATCGTCCGGAAGCTGCACGGCATCGCGCTGCAGATCAACGCGCTCGAGGACAGCTTCTCGAGCCTGTCGGACGTCGAGCTCCGCGAGGAGACGGACCGGTTCAAGGCACGCCTCGCCGACGGGGAGTCGCTCGACGACCTCCTCCCGGAGGCGTTCGCGACCGTGCGGGAGGCCGCGAAGCGGACGCTCGGCCAGCGGCACTTCGACGTCCAGCTCATGGGCGGCGCCGCGCTCCACCTCGGGAACATCGCCGAGATGAAGACGGGCGAGGGCAAGACGCTCGTTGCGACTCTCCCGGCTTACCTGAACGCACTCGCCGGCAACGGGGTCCACGTCGTGACGGTCAACGACTACCTCGCGAGCTACCAGGCGGACCTGATGGGCCGGGTGTTCCGGTTCCTCGGGCTGTCGACCGGGGTGATCCTCTCCGACCAGACGCCCGAGCAGCGGCGGGTGCAGTACGCCGCCGACATCACCTACGGGACGAACAACGAGTTCGGGTTCGACTACCTGCGCGACAACATGGCGTGGACGACGAGCGAGCTGGTGCAGCGCGGCCACAACTACGCGATCGTCGACGAGGTCGACTCGATCCTGATCGACGAGGCGCGGACGCCGCTCATCATCTCAGGCCCGGCCTCGGGTGATGCGAACCGGTGGTACGCGGAGTTCGCCAAGGTCGTCCGGCGGCTGACGCCCGAGGTCGACTACGAGGTGGACGAGTCCAAGCGCACCGTCGGCGTGCTCGAGCCGGGAATCGCGCGCATCGAGGACTACCTCGGCATCGACAACCTGTACGAGTCCCTCAACACGCCACTGATCGGGTTCCTCAACAACGCGATCAAGGCCAAGGAGCTCTTCAAGCGCGACAAGGACTATGTCGTCATGAACGGCGAGGTCCTGATCGTCGACGAGCACACCGGTCGCATCCTTGCCGGTCGCCGGTACAACGAGGGCATGCACCAGGCGATCGAGGCCAAGGAAGGCGTGAACATCAAGGCCGAGAACCAGACTCTCGCCACGATCACGCTCCAGAACTACTTCCGCCTCTACACCAAGCTCTCCGGCATGACCGGCACGGCCGAGACCGAGGCCGCCGAGTTCCAGGGAACCTACTCGCTCGGTGTCGTGCCGATCCCGACGAACAAGCCGATGCGCCGCATCGACCAGGGTGACTTCGTCTACAAGAACGAAGAAGGCAAGTTCGACGCGGTGGTCGCCGACATCGTCGAGCGGCACGCCCTCGGCCAGCCCGTCCTCGTCGGGACGGTCAGCGTCGAGAAGAGCGAGCTGCTGTCGAGCAAGCTGAAGAAGCAGGGCGTCCCGCACGAGGTGCTCAACGCCAAGCAGCACGCCCGTGAGGCGTCGATCGTCGCGCAGGCCGGTCGCAAGGGTGCCGTCACGGTCGCGACCAACATGGCCGGTCGTGGGACGGACATCATGCTCGGCGGCAACGCCGAGTTCATGGCTGTGACCGAGCTCGCGCAGCGTGGCCTCGACCCGGCTGAGAACCCGGATGAGTACGAGGCCGCCTGGCCCGCCGCGCTGGCGAAGGCCACCGAGGCGGTGGCGGCGGAGCACGACGAGGTGGTCGAGCTCGGCGGTCTGTACGTGCTCGGGACGGAACGGCACGAGTCGCGTCGGATCGACAACCAGCTCCGTGGACGCTCCGGTCGCCAGGGCGACCCCGGCGAGTCGCGGTTCTACCTGTCGCTCCAGGACGACCTCATGCGGTTGTTCAACTCCGGCCTCGCCGAGTCGATGATGACGCGGGCCGGGTTCCCGGACGACATGCCGCTCGAGTCGAAGATCGTGACGCGCGGCATCGCGAGCGCACAGTCGCAGGTCGAGTCGCGGAACTTCGAGATCCGCAAGAACGTCCTGAAGTACGACGACGTCCTGTCCCGCCAGCGCGAGGTCATCTACGACGAGCGTCGGCGCGTCCTCGAGGGGGGAGGACCTCGAGGACCAGATCCAGCACTTCATCGAGGACGTGCTCACGGCCTACGTCACTGGGGCGACCTCGGAAGGCACCTCCGAGCAGTGGGACCTCGACGGGCTGTGGACGGCCTTGCGGGCCGTCTACCCGGTGTCGATCTCGACCGACGAGGTCATCGAGCAAGCCGGTGGCGAAGCACGGGTGACGTCAGAGCTGATCCTCGCCGAGGTGCTGAGCGACGCCCGGCTCGCCTACGCGGCGCGCGAGGAGCTGCTCGGTTCCGAGAACCTGCGACAGCTCGAGCGACGCGTCGTGCTCTCGGTGCTCGACCGGAAGTGGCGCGAGCACCTGTACGAGATGGACTACCTCAAGGAAGGCATCGGTCTGCGCGCGATGGCGCAGCGCGACCCTCTCGTCGAGTACCAGCGCGAGGGTTTCCAGCTGTTCTCCGCGATGACCGACGCCATCAAGGAGGAGTCGGTCGGGTACCTGTTCAACCTCGAGGTGCAGGTCGCGGAGCCGACACCGGAGGACGGCACCGAAGGAGCTCCGAGCCCCGAGGCCGCTGCCGCTCAGGCGGCACTCGGAGCAGCAGGTCGACTGGTGGCCAAGGGGATCGACGGGCCCGAGAAGCGCGTCCCGCTCCAGTACTCGGCGCCGAGCGAGGACGGCGGCACCGTGGAGACGCGGTCGGCCGACGGCGCGAACGGCGAGACGCCGACCGCGCCCGCCGCCCAGGGTGGGAACCGCCAGGAACGTCGTCGGGCCTCGAAGGCGCAGCACAAGCAGCGCTGACCGGTCAGCCGGAAGGCTGGGCGGTCGGAAGGCTGGGCGGTCGGGGGGCTGGACAGCCGGAGGACTGGTCAGCCGATCTCCAGGGCCACAGCCCGCCACGCGCCACGGTGCAGCTCCATGCGCAGGGCGACCGCGCGGACCTGAGGTCCGTCGTCGACGACCACGGCCGCCTCGACGGCGTCGGTGCCGAACCGGCACAGTCGCACGCGGCGGATCGTCGTGCGGATCCCGGGCTGGGTGCCGCGGACTGACGACGCGAGCGCTGCACGACGTCCGACGGCGTCGTACACCGCAGGCGTGAGCCAGCGCACGAGCTGCCCGAGAGGACGTGCACCACGGATCACCTCGACGGCGGCCTGGGCGAGGGCGCAGCAGGCGGTCATCGCTTCCGGCGGCTGATCGCCGCCGAGCGCTCCGGAGTGCGGAGCGGCGCGTGAGGGGCGCTCTCCGCCGGGACGACCGACCGGCACGGGCGTGGTGGTGGTGGCCCGGACGAGCGCGGCGGGTGACTCGTGGCGGGGCGCGAGCGACACGCGCACGGCTCGGGTCGCGGTGTCGAGGGCGCGCGGTCGGTCGGCGGTGAGCATGCCGGTCACGACGCGGCCCCCGTCGTCGGTCCGTCGTCGGCCCCCGACGCTCCCGCGCCGGGCGACTGAAGGCGCTGACCCGGGTGCAGCAGGTTCGGGTCCGCGCCGATCGTGGACGCGTTGGCCTCGAACCACGCCGGCCATGCCCGTGCGATCGTGGCATCGTCCGCGCCCGGGGCGAGGTGCTCCGCGGCGATCGACCAGAGGGTGTCGCCAGGCCGGACGAGGTGGCTCCCGACCGGCACCCCGTCGCTCGCCGCCGGCGCCTCGTGCGCGGGCGTCGTCACAACGGCGCGGCTCACGTCGCTGACGGAGCCCGCCGGCAGGGAGGCGAGGGGGGTGCCGGAGGCGACCGAGCTCGCCGCGGTGACGGTCCAGCCGAGATCGACGGTGGCGGGGTCGAGTGCGGCGGGGTCGAGGGTGGCCGCCTGGGCGACTCCACCGAGACCCAGTCCCACGCCCGCCGCGACCGCGGAGACGAGGGTGCGGCGGACGACGCGAGGCGCCCAGCGCTGGACCGCCTGCTCGCCTCGATGCCAGCTCCGTCCGGCGGTGCGCGCGACGAGGCACGCCGTGGCCACCATGAGGGAGACGGACAGCCACGCTGCGACGCCTGCGCCGATCACGGACGAGGCAAGGGCGACGAGCTCGTCCACGGTCGGGTGGGCGGTGGACTCGAGGAGCTCGACGCTCCACCTCGCGAGGACCGCGGTCAGAGCGACTGCCGCTGTGGCGCCGAGCGGTAGGGCGAGAGGCGCGGTCGATCCTCGTGGTCTCAGCATGATGCTCCCCGTATCGTTTGATCGCGTTTGATGGCGTTTGCGGCATCTGAACCGAACTAGGTGTACGCCATCCTCGGGCGGGTCGTCCAGTCGGTGGGGCACATCTGTGGGGAGCTGCCTGCCGGCTGCGCCAGGGCGCACGAGTGCCACGAGCGCCGCGGTCTCGCGTGACCGTTGCGGACCGTGGCTTCCGCGGAGCGGGCGTCGGGCCGCGGTCAGCGTCCGCGCTCTACGACCAGGCCACGGCGCTGGTGGAGCTCGAGGCCGTACCAGGTGAGGCGTCAGGCCGGTGGAGGCGCGTCGTCACCTGGTGGCGATGTCGTGGGCTTCGCGGTTGGTGAGCACCTCAGCCATGTGCGTCTGGGCCCAGGTCCTGATGCCCCGCGTCATGTGGTGGAGGGAGAGGCCGAGGTCCGTCAGCTCGTACGACACGGTGACCGGGACGGTCGGCGTGACGGTGCGGGTGAGCAGGCCGTCGCGTTCGAGTGACCGCAGGGTCTGGGTCAGCATCTTCTGGCTGACTCCGACGAGGAGACGCGAGATCTCGGAGTAGCGCAGCGCCTTCGGAGCGGGCGCACCACCCGGGCCGGGGGAGGTGTCGCCACCCAGTGCGCAGAGGACCAGCACCACCCACTTGTCCGAGATCCGATCGAGCAGCTGGCGGCTGGGGCACGTCGCGAGGAACGCGTTGTACTCCGCCTTGGCCTGCGCCCTCTTCTGGGCCGCCGTCGTCGTCACAGACCGCGCCTCTCTCGTCGGGGTGGGTTACTCACTCCAAAGTACCTACTTCCGCACGGGAAGTTACTCCCCAATGCTGATGAGCGGCGGCACGAGACGCCACTCATCGAGCAAGCATCGAAAGGCATCACCGTGAGCACAGCGACACCTCCTCCCGGCGGCACCTGGACCCTGGGCGACCTGACGGTCACGCGGTTCGGCTACGGCGCGATGCAGCTCGCCGGCCCCGGGGTCATGGGGCCGCCCGCCGATCGCGACAGTGCGCTCGCCGTGCTTCGTGAGGTGGTCGACCTGGGGATCACCCACATCGACACCAGCAGCGCCTACGGGCCGCGTCTCACCAACGAGCTGATCCGAGAGGCGCTGCACCCGTATCCCGGGGCGCTGCACATCGTGACGAAGGTCGGTGCGAACCGTGATGCGCAGGGTGGCTGGCCCACGGCCCGGCGGCCCGGCGACCTCCGGCGGCAGGTCCAGGAGAACCTTCGGACCCTCGGGCTCGAGGTGCTCGACCTGGTCAACATGCGGATGGGCAACGCCGAGGGGCCGCAGCCGGGTTCACTCGCCGAGGCGTTCGGGACTCTCGGTGAACTTCGACGCGAGGGTCTGATCCGCCACCTCGGGGTCAGCAACGTCACCGCGGAGCAGGTGGTCGAGGCTCAGGGCATCGCTCCGATCGTGTGCGTGCAGAACCTGTACAACCTCGCTCACCGTCGTGACGACGAGCTCGTCGACCGGCTCGCCTCCGAAGGGGTCGCCTACGTCCCGTTCTTCCCCCTCGGAGGTTTCAGCCCGTTGCAGTCCTCGGCGCTCGCGGCGGTCGCCGGTCGCCTGGGGGCGACCTCGATGTCGGTCGCGCTCGCCTGGCTGCTGCAACGGTCACCGAACATCCTGCTCATCCCCGGCACGTCGAAGGTGGCGCACCTGCGTGAGAACGTCGCAGGTGCCGGCCTGGTCCTCTCGGCGGAGCACGTGGCAGAGCTGGATGCCATCGGCGGCTGAACCCGCGACCAGATGGCCCTCGGGGGCGTGGCGGACCTCGCGCGCGGAGCACGGACCTCCGCGCGCGCAGGTCGTCGCGTGGAACGCCCCGACCCGGACCCGGCGCGCCTCTACGGTGGTCGGATGCGGTGGGAGGCGTTGTTCGAGGACCTTGAGTCTCAGCTCGACGCGGCGCGGGCGGCGGACCGGGTGGCCGAGGTCGCCGAGCGCACGCGTGTCGAACGGGCGTCGGTGACGCTCGGTGACCGCCTCCGCGCGGCACGAGGTACGCGTGTCACGCTGCGGCTCCGGGACGGCGAGGCCATCTCGGGGGAGCTCGTCGAGCTTGCCGACCAGTGGGTGCTCCTGGCAGAGGGCTCGCGGCGGTGGCTCGTGCCGACGGCGGCGGTCGGCTGGGTCGGGGGGCTCGCGTGGCATGCCGTCACCGGCGGGGGACAGGTCGCCCGACGGTTGAGTCTCGGCCACGCCCTGCGCGCTCTGGCGCGGGACCGTGTCCATGTGCGCGTCCAGGCGCAGGGGATCGAGCTGGCGGGGCGGATCGACGCGGTCGGAACCGATCACGTCGACGTCGTCGTCGTGCCGCAAGGGGGGAGGGTGGGAGCGGTCTGGACCGTGCGGTTCGACGCGCTGGAGGTCGTTCGATCCGGGTGAACGGCGCCGTGGTGCTCGGCGCGGGCGGTCCGCTCGACGTGCGGGTGCCGCCGTCGACCCCGTCGTGCGCCTGCGTCCCGCCCCGGCGTCCCCGGCGTCAGCGTGCGGCGGGGTGCTCGGTGGTGCTGTCCTCGTCCGTCTCGATCCGGGCGCGGGTCTGGGCGTACATCCGCTGGATGTACGCCTCGAGCTCGGTGGCCTCGACGCGCCAGATCCCCCGACCGCCGACCTGGATCGCCGGGAGGTCGCCCGACCGCACGAGGGCGTACGCCTGGGGGGTGGAGATGTTCAGCACCTCCGTGACGTCGGCGAGAGTCAGGAACCGCTGGGTCATGGGAGAAGTCTGGCACGTCGGCGACCGGACCCGGTCCTGTCCACAGGTCCCAGGCGAAGGCGTTCAGGACTCGGCATGATGGGCCCCGCAGTGCCCGGAATGTCCCGATTCGCGCGGCGCCCGCTACGGGCGTCGACCTGAGAACGGAGTGCACATGGACAGCTCGGTCGGGGGGCCGATCGCGTCACGGTTGCGCAGACCCAGCTGGCGCGACCCGCGGCTGATGATCGGGATCGTGCTCGTCGCGTCCTCGGTGGCGCTCGGGTCGTGGCTCGTGAGCTCGGCCCAGGTGACGACAGGCGTCTACGCCGTTCGGGACACCCTCGTCCCGGGTGCGGCCGTCGGGCCCGGCCAGCTCGAGGTGGTCCAGGTCCGGCTCGATCCTGCGCAGGCCGCGCGCTACGTCACGGCCGACGCTGACCTTCCGGACGGGGCGGTGGCCCTCCGGGTCGTGGCGACCGGCGAGCTGCTGCCACGGGACGTCCTCGGGGCTGCTGCCGACGTGGACGTGCGCCCGGTACCGATCGGCCTCGACACAGAGCCGGCGGACGGCGTCGTCGCGGGTGCGCTGGTCGACCTCTGGTCGGTGCCGCCGCAGTCGTCCGCGTCGGGGTCCACCACGGGGACCGGCGCGTCGTCGACGCCCGTGCTGCTCGCCGACCACGTGACGGTGTCGCAGGTCGCGCGGCCGAGCGGGTCGTTCTCGGTCGGGGGAAGGACCGTCGTGCACGTGCTCGTCCCTGTCACCGCCCTCCCGGACGTGCTCGCCGCCCTCGCCGGCGACGGCACGACGCAGGTGATGCTCGTCCCCGGGTCCGGGGTCTGAACGGTGACCGTGCTCGGTGTGCTGTGCGCCGTCAGGGGGGCACCGGAAGAAGACGTCGTGATGTCGCTCGAGGGCGCCGGTCCCGGGGTCGAGGTCACCCGCCGCTGCGCCGACCTGACGGAGCTGCTCGCCGCCGCCGGGGCGGGACTCGGCCGGATCGCCGTCGTCTCCGGCGACCTGCCGGGACTCGATCGCGAGGCGGTCGCCCTGCTGTCGTCGTGCGGCGTGACGGTTCTCGCCGTCGTCGACCCGGGGCGTCCGTGGGAGCGCGAGAAGGTCCAGGCGCTCGGGGTGCCGACCGTCGTGGACCTCGTGGCTCCGGACCCGGACGGGACCGTGCGGGAACCCGGTGGGACCGGCGCCGACGTGGTGACCGCCGTGCGTCGGCTCCTCGAGACGGTGGGTGGCGCGCCCGGACGCCTCGAGGGAGCCGGGACGACGACGGCGCGGGTCGATGCGACGGCACCCACGCCCTCCGACCCGGGTGAGCTGCCGGGCGACGGGCAGATGGTGGTCGTCTGGGGACCGACCGGCGCACCCGGCCGGACGACGCTCGCCGTGAACCTTGCGGCGGAGCTCGCGGCGCTGGCCGGCCCGACGGTCCTGGTGGATGCCGACACCTACGGCGGGACGGTCGCCCAGCTCGTCGGGCTGCTCGACGAGGCGCCCGGTCTCGCAGCGGCGGCGCGTGCGGCAGGCAGCGGGGTGCTCGACGTCGCGACGCTCCTACGCCTCGCGCCGGTGCTGTCGCCGGGCCTCCGGGTGCTCAGCGGGATCTCGCGCGCCGACCGGTGGACGGAGCTCCCGGCGTCGGCACTCGAGGTCGTCTGGGAGCTGCTCCGGGTTGCGACGCCGTGGACGGTCGTCGACACGGGCTTCTGCCTCGAGCGCGACGAGGTCCTCAGCTACGACACCCGGGCACCGAGCCGCAACGCCGCGACCCTGAGCGCGCTCGAGGCCGCCGACGTGCTGGTGGTCGTCGGCGGCGCCGACCCGATCGGGATCCATCGGCTCGTCCGGGCGCTCGACGAGGTCGGAGGGCTGTCGCCCGGTGCACGCCGAGTCGTCGTGGCGAACCGGGTGCGGGCCGGGACGGCGGGGCCGCGGCCGGGTCCCGCGATCCGGCAGGCGCTCGAACGCTATGCGGGCGTCACGGACGTGGTCCTCGTGCCGGACGACACCGCTGCGGTCGACGACGCGGTGCTGTCGGGCCGGCTCCTGCGCGAGTCGGCCCCGACGTCGTCGGCGCGGCACGCGATCGAGCTCCTGGCCGCGGACCTCGTCGAGACGCGGACGTGCCCAGGCGCGGCGGGCGCCTCGGCGGCCGCCCCCGGTGCGCACCCGCGGCCGAGGGGTCGCCAATCGCGCGCATGACACGCCGCCGGAGAGCACGGACGGCGCCACCGGGGTCGCACGGGCAGACTGGTCACGTGCGCATCTACCTCCCCGCGACCATCGACGAGCTCGAGCCTGTCGACGGGCACCGCCAGCTTCTCGCTCCACGAGTCGTGCATACCGTGACACCCGCGCTGCGGCGCGCGCTGCCGGACGAGGACGAGGAGAGCTGCGAGTTCGCCGCGCACCTCTCGGCCGCGGACGACTCGCTCCTGCGTATCGCCGACCGGCCGGACGCGCCCCGGCAGCGCCTGGTCATCACGGCAGTGGTCCCCGAGACCTCGATCGAGCGTGGCGACGGTGACACAGCGCCGTCCGCGGTGAGGCTGACCGTCGCCGTGCCGTGGGACCGGGTCGTGTGCCTGCACGTCGACGAGCTCGAGGCGAGGGCCGACGTCACCGCAGCACTGCGCGGCGACGAGGCCGCTGCCGCACGCCTGAGCGAGGCGGACCTGCTCTGGTACGACGTCAGCGAGATCGACGAGCTGCCGCGCTGACCGCAGCAGTCATTCGCCGGGGCGGTTGAGGATCTCCAGGGCGGCGTCGTGCAGTCGGCCGTTGCTGACGAGCGCGGACCCGCCGAACGGTCCGGGCTCTCCGGACACCGAGGTGAAGCGACCACCGGCCTCGGTCACGATCGGCACCAGCGCCGCCATGTCGTGCAACGCCAGCTCCGGCTCGCACGACAGGTCGACGGCACCGTCCGCCACCAGGACGTGCGACCAGAAGTCTCCGTACGCCCGGGTGCGCCAGACGCGTCGCGTCAGGTCGAGGAAGTTGTCCAGACGGCCCTGCTGCTCCCAGCCGGTCAGGCTCGAGTAGGACAGCGAGGCATCCGCGAGACGCCCCACCGACGACACGTGCATCTGCGTCGCAGCCGACAACGCCCGGCCGGTCCACGCCCCCGACCCCTGCGCCGCCCACCACCGGCGACCGAGCGCAGGCGCGCTGACGAGACCGAGCACGACCTCAGGCCCGTCGAGCAGCGCGATCAGCGTGGCCCACACCGGGACGCCGCGGACGAAGTTCTTGGTCCCGTCGATCGGGTCGATCACCCAGCGCCGGGGGCCGTTTCCGGTGTCGGCGAACTCCTCACCGTGCACGGCGTCGCGGGGCCGCACCCGCGAGAGCTGCGAGCGCACGATCTCCTCGGCCGTGCGATCGGCGTCGGAGACCGGGGTGGTGTCGGGCTTCGTCTCGACGTGCAGGTCGAGGGCGCGGAATCGGGACATCGTCAGCCCGTCGACCTGGTCGGCGATGACGTGGGCGAGGCGCAGGTCGTCGTCGTAGCCGGTGCGAATGCTCATGGTGGCACCGTATCGCCGGTGCGGACCCGACCTGGACCTGCCCCGCCGGTCAGCGAGAGTCGCGCTCGACGCTGTCCGTCGACGCGTTCCCCGTCCGGCTGGCGAGCAGACGCCGGAACGACTCGACGCGCGCGGCCCTGAGGACCCGGGTCGCGTCGTCAGGGGCCTCGGCGACCCACTCGTCCAGCGAGCAGTCCGGGGCGTCGTCACCGTGCGTGCACCCGCGCGGGCACGCCTCGGCGACGCGGGCGAGGTCCGAGAACGGTGCGAGGAGGTGCTCGACCTGCACGTGCGCGAGCCCGAACGAGCGGACGCCCGGGGTGTCGATGACCCAGCCAGGTGCCGAGCCACCGACGGTGGGCAGGGCGAGCGCGATCGCGGAGCTCGACGTGTGGCGACCGCGGCCGGTGGTGTCGTTCACGACGCCGGTGCTCCGACGGGCGTCGGGGACCAGCGCGTTGACGAGTGTCGACTTCCCCACCCCGGAGTGGCCGACGAGCACCGACGTGCGACCGGCGAGGAGCGCCCGCAGCTCTTCGAGGCCGACGATCGTCCGATCGGGACCGCGCGACGTCGACAGCACGGTGACGTCGATCGGGGCGTAGAGCGAGGCGAGCGTCGAGGGATCCGCGAGGTCCGCCTTCGTCAGTGCGAGCACGACGTCCATGCCGGCGTCGTAGCCGGCCACCACGCAGCGGTCGATCATGCGGGTGCGCGGCTCCGGCTCGGCCAGCGCGGTGACGATCACGAGCTGGTCGGCGTTCGCCACGATCACGCGCTCGATCGGGTCGGTGTCGTCCGCGGTGCGGCGCAGCACCGTCGTCCGGTCGGAGATCCGGACGATGCGGGCGAGGGTTCCGGCGTCACCGCTGGTGTCGCCGACGAGGTCGACCCGGTCCCCGGGGACCACCCGTTCGCGCCCGAGCTCGCGCGCCTTCATCGCGAGCGCCCGCCGCTCGTGCGGACCGCCTGGGTCGACGAGCACCGTGTAGCGGCCGCGGTCGACGGTGGTGACCATCGCGGTCTCGGCGTCGGCGTGCTCGGGTCGGATCTTGGTCCGGGGTCGGGAGCCGGAGCGTCCCGGTCGGATCCGGACGTCCGACTCGTCGTAGCGCCGCGTGGGCGTCATGCGACCGCGATCCGCACGGGCGTCATCCGAGCATCCGTTCCCACATGCCGACGAAGTCGGGCAGCGTCTTCGACGTGGTCGCGACGTTCTCGACCCGGACCCCCGGGACGCGGAGCCCGATCAGCGCGGCCGCGGTGGCCATCCGGTGGTCGTGGTACGTCCGCACGACGGTGCCGGTCATCGGTCGCGGCGTGATGACGAGGCCGTCGGAGGTCTGCTCGGCCTGCCCGCCGAGCCTCGTGAGCTCCGTCGCCAGCGCGGCGAGCCGGTCCGTCTCGTGGCCCCGCAGGTGCGCGATGCCCCTCAGGCGGGTGGGTGAGTCGGCGAGCGAGGCCAGCGCCGCGATCGTCGGAGCGAGCTCGCCGGCGTCGTGCAGGTCGAGGTCGACGCCGTGCACGTCACCCGTGCCGCTCACCGACATGACGTCCCCGGCGAGTTGCGTCGTGGCGCCCATCGCGGTGAGGATCTCGGGGAGGAGCGCACCGGGCTGCGTGGTGGCGGACGGCCAGCCGGGGACGCTGACGGTGCCGCCGACGACCATCGCGGCGCACAGGAACGGTGCGGCGTTGGAGAGATCGGGCTCGACCCGGACGTCGTGCGCCCGGATCGGGCCCGGTGCGACCCGCCAGATCGCGGGACGGGAGGCGTCGACGTCCACCCCGGAGGCGCGGAGCACCGCGACGGTCATCTCGATGTGCGGCAGGCTCGGCAGCGTCGGTCCGGTGTGCCGCACGGTGAGTCCCTGGTCGAACCGTGCCGCAGCGAGCAGGAGGCCGGACACGAACTGGCTCGAGGCCGACGCATCGAGATCGACCGACCCGCCGCGCACGCCGCCGTGCCCGACCACGGTGAACGGGAGGAACCCCGGGGTGCCGTCGTCGCGGACCGTGACGCCGAGGGCACGCAGCGCCGAGAGGATCGGCCCCATCGGACGGATCCGGGCCCCGGGGTCGCCGTCGAAGCGCACAGCCCCGTCGGCGAGCGCTGCGACGGCCGGGAGGAAGCGCATGACCGTCCCGGCGAGGCCGCAGTCGATCGACGTGTCGCCGTGGAGCGGCCCTGGCGTGATCCTCAGGTCGGGAGACGCGCCGGGCACCGCGGCGGCGACGTCGTCGAGGCGGACGCCGAGCCCACGCAGCGCCGCACCCATGAGGTCGGTGTCGCGCGAGCGAAGAGCGCCGCGGAGCACTCCGGGCCCGTCGGCGAGCGCGGCGAGCACGAGGTAGCGGTTCGTGAGCGACTTCGACCCCGGGACCTCGACGGTCGCGGCGAGCGGCCCTGCGCCGGCAGCGTGCGGTGCCGGCCAGGTGTCGTGCGCGGACGGCTCGGCAGCGGCAGGAGGGGGCGTGGCCGTCGTCATGGGACCAGGCTACCGGCGCGCCCTCGGCGCCCGGCGCGTCGTCCGGCGTGGGCGCCGCCCGCGGTTCTGTGCGCCGCGACGACCGTGCTAGCGAGCCGCGCGTGCGGCGGTGCGGCTGTCCCGCGCCTGCTCCAGCCGCCAGCCGATCCCCGGCCGACCCTCGGAGTCGAGTCCGGCGAGCACCGCGGCACCGACCAGCGACACGAGGGTGACGAGTCGACGGCGACGCTCGCGCGGGCTCGCCGGGTCCGCGGCTGCGAGCGACCGGAGGGGCAGGTTCGCTGCCGCGGCCGGAGCAGTCAGCGCGGCGAGGGCGAGCGCCGAACCACGTGGGCACCTGCCGAGCGCGAGCATCAGGGCCGCCCCGGTGATCGCAGCGCCGTGCACGCGCGTGGCGGCCACCCACTGCCGGGGCGAGGGGGAGCGGAACCGCGCGAAGGCCGAGGTGGTCGGGATCCGGTCCAGGCATGGGGTCAGAGCGGCGGCGGCGAGCTCGGCGTGCGGCATCGGGTCGCGCACGACGTCGATCCCCTCGAGCACGAACGACGACGACAGCATCGGTCGGGCGATCCTGCGGAGCAGCACGGGTCCTCCTCGTCGGTGGCGTTGGTGCGGGCGGTCCGTCCGGGTGGTGCGCGACGTCACGTCGCCGGTGGACGGCCGGTCAGATGGCTCCGCCTGCCGCGGGTGGGGCGTCGGGCGAGATGCCGCCGTCGCCGACCTGCTCCCGCGCGACGTAGTTCTCGAGGTCGAAGAGGTTCGTGCCGGCGCGCTGGGCGACGGCGAGGAGAGTCGTCGCGGACGCGACCTCCTCGACCTGCTCCTTGAGGAACCACAGCATGAACTGCTCGCCGAGCGGGTCGTTCTCCTGGCGGGCCGCCCGGAAGATCGCCTCGATCTGCTCGGTGACCTGGTTCTCCTGGGCGAGCGCCAGCGCGAGTGGTTCCGTCACCGAGTCGAAGGCGTTCCGCACGGCGCCGACCGCCGGGATCTCGACCGGCATGCCGCGGTCGAGCATGTGCTGGACCAGCATCATCGCGTGGTTGCGCTCCTCGAGCGACTGCCGGTAGAAGTGCCGGGCGAGCTGGGGGAGGTCCTGCCGATCGCACCACACCGCGATGGCGACGTACTGCTGGTGAGCGCCGAACTCGTGACCGATCTGCTCGCCGAGGAGCCGCACGTACTCAGAGCTTGTCATCCCCTCACGCTAGCCCGCGTGCCGCGGTGCAGCACCCCGGCGCGGAATAGCGTGATCGGCACCCCTGTTGTGACCTGCATGACGTGCACCCTCCTGGAACGGCCCCGCGCGCACGACGTGGAGCGTCGGGGACTAGGCTCGGTGACGATGAGCGAGGACACGCACCGCGCGCCCGAGTCCGAGGCCGACAGCGACCGGGCCGAGCGCTTCGAGGCCGAGGCACTGGTCTACCTGGACCAGCTGTACGGTGCTGCGCTCCGGATGACCCGCAACCCGACGGACGCCGAGGATCTCGTCCAGGAGACGTTCGCCAAGGCCTTCGCGGCGTTCCACCAGTACCGACCGGGAACCAACCTCAAGGCGTGGCTGTACCGGATCCTGACGAACACCTTCATCAACTCGTACCGCAAGAAGCAGCGCGAGCCCCAGCAGTCCGCCGCAGAGGACGTCGAGGACTGGCAGATCGCCCGCGCGGCCTCGCACACGTCGACGGGCCTGCGTTCGGCCGAGGCGGAAGCGCTCGACCACCTGCCCGACTCGGACGTGAAGGCGGCGCTCCAGGAGATCCCGGAGGAGTTCCGCATCGCGGTGTACCTCGCCGATGTCGAGGGCTTCGCGTACAAGGAGATCGCCGAGATCATGGGGACGCCGATCGGCACCGTGATGTCGCGCCTGCACCGGGGGCGGGCGCAGCTGAGGGTTCTGCTCGCGGACTACGCGCGCGAGCGGGGCCTCGTCCCCGGGACCGACACCGAGGTCGGAGCAGAGAAGGTCGGACGATGACGGACACCCGTGGCGGCGGTGAGGCCGCCCCGCACCTGGATCATGACGAGGTCGACTGCGGCCAGGCACTCGGGCAGCTCTTCGAGTACCTCGACGCCGAGCTCGGGACGCCGGACTCGGAGCGGATCCGTGCCCATCTCGCCGAGTGCGCGCCGTGTCTCGGCGAGTACGACGTCGAGGTCGTGGTGAAGAACCTCGTCAAGCGCTGCTGCCAGGAGTCGGCGCCGGCCGATCTGCGCCTGCGCATCCACGAACGGCTCACCGTCGAGCACCACCTGAGCGCGACGGACGCCCGGTTCGAGGACTGAGGTACGGTCGACGCCTGACTGCCGGGCCCTGGCTCGGTGTCGTCAGGTGTCGCGCGGGCCTGCACGAGCGGCGGACGAGATGTGGGACGATGTTCCCCATACCGCAGTGAGGGCCCGGGGCTCTCGGTCCCGCGGAGATCCTGAGGAGACACCATGAGCAAGCGTGGACGGAAGCGTCGTGCCCGCAAGGGCGGCGCGAACCACGGCAAGCGTCCCAACGCCTGAGCCGTGAGACGTCCGGGCCCGGCACGTGCGACGTGCCGGGCCCGTGCCATGCCCGGACGGGATAGTCTCCCTGCGTGCACCTGATCTGCGTTGACATTCAAGTCGGCAGCTCGCAGCGCCGATGACCACGGGTGTGAGCGACCAGCCGCTGTCCGTGATCCCGTTCCTCCACGCCTTGGCGAGCACGGGAGGGTCCGATCTGCACTGCAAGGTCGGGTCGTCCCCCCGGGTGCGCGTCGACGGGCGGCTCCGCAAGCTGCAGGTGCCGGAGCTCCGACCGGGCGACACCGCCCACATGGTCGCCGAGGTGCTGCCGGCCGAGCTGACGGAGAGCTTCGCGACGACGCACGAGGCGGACTTCGCGTTCTCGCTGTCCGGTGTCGGACGGTTCCGTGTCAACGCGTACCAGGCGCGAGGCACGAACGCGCTCGTCTTCCGGCGGGTGTCGGTCGGTGCGCAGTCGCTCGAGGAGCTCGGGCTGCCCGAGGTGCTCGGCGAGCTCGCGCTCGAGCCCCGGGGTCTGATCCTCGTGACGGGGCCCACCGGCTCGGGGAAGACGACGACGCTCGCGGCGATGGTCGACCTCATCAACACCTACCGCGAGGTCAACATCGTCACGATCGAGGACCCCATCGAGGTCCTCCATCACGACAAGAAGGCGATCGTCTCGCAGCGCGAGGTGCGTCAGGACACCGCGGACTTCTCGGTCGCGCTGCGTGCCGCGATGCGTCAGGACCCGGACGTGATCCTCGTCGGCGAGATGCGCGACATCGAGACGGTGCGTGCGGCGTTGGCCGCGGCCGAGACCGGCCACCTGGTGATGTCCACCCTCCACACGATCGACGCGCAGGAGAGCATCAACCGGATCGTGGACTTCTTCCCGCCGTACGAGCAGAAGCAGGTCCGGACCGCGCTGGCGAACTCGCTGCGGGGGATCGTGTCTCAGCGACTCCTCGCCAAGGCCAACGGTGCCGGGAGGCGCGCGGCGATCGAGGTCATGATCAACACGGGCCGGACCGCGGAGGCGATCCTGGACCCGGCGAACTCGCCGCCGATCCTCGACCTCATCGCCGAGGGTGGGTACTACAAGATGCAGACCTTCGACCAGCACATCTTCAAGCTGGTCGAGGACGGCGTCGTCACCTATGACGAGGCTTGCTCGATCGCGACGAATCCGCAGGATCTCACGGTGGAGCTGCGCGCCGCCGGCCTCGTCGACTGAGGGTTCGGCACCGGTCGTCCTTCCCGGCCCGTACGACGTCGGGCCCGTGGTCTTGTGGTCCAGGCAGACGCGACATATCGTGTTCCTCGGAACGAGATATATCGCGACTGGAGGAGCAGCATGGCCACGGAGTCCTGGGTCGTCGGCGGCCCGCAGATCATCGAGGTCGAGGCGATCACGGCCCTGCGCGTGCAGGTGGTCGCCGGTCGGGTCGACGTGGTCGTGCACGACGACCCGGCGGCCACCGGGGCGAGGATCGAGGTGCACGCCGTCGACGGCAGACCGCTCGAGATCTCGTTGTCCGACGGCGAGCTGCGCGTCGGGTACAGCTTCACACTCGGCGGGTGGGACGGGTTCCTCGACACGTTCCGCTACTTCCGGGAGAAGGACTCCGCCGACGTGCACATCGCCGTCCCGCGATCCGTCGCGGTCAAGCTCGGGACCGTCAGCGCCGAGGGCCTGCTGTTCGGGGTCCGGAACGACGCCGCGGTCTCGACCGTCTCGGGCAACCTCGTCACCGACTCGACGGCAGGGGCGCTCGTCGCGAACGCGGTCTCGGGCGAGATCGTCGTGCGGGACCACACGGGCGACCTCCGACTCTCGAGCGTCTCGGGCGACCTGACGGCGTCCGGCGACCTCACGCGCGTGCACGCGAACACCGTGGGCGGCGCGGTGGCGCTCGACGTCACCTCGTCGACCTCGTCGATCACGGCGACCACCGTCGCCGGGGATGTCACGGTGCGGCTCCCGCAGGGTCGTGGTGTCGAGGTCGAGGCGCGGAGCGTGTCCGGCAGGGTCGTGATCGACGGGCAGGAGCACAAGGGGACGAACGTCGGGCAGGTCAAGGTCGCTCTCCCCGCCACGGGTGGGACGTGCTACGTCGTGTGCTCGAGCGTGACGGGCCACCTGACCGTGCTCCATGCCGCCGGGGTGAGCTGATGCCGCAGGTCTTCGCGCACGGCCAGCTCCGGCTGTACCTCCTGGGGCTCCTCGAGTCCGGGCCGAAGCACGGCTACGAGCTCATCACGGCGCTCTCCGACCGGTTCGGCGGCACGTACCGCCCGAGCCCCGGCACGATCTACCCGCGGCTCGCCCGTCTCGAGGAGGAGGGACTTGTCCGACGCGTCGACGACGGACGCAAGGGGACGTACACGTTGACCGAGGCGGGGATGCGTGAGCTGCGCGAACGCAGTGCCGACCTCGCGGCGCTCGAGGAGGGGATCGCCGAGAGCGTCCGCTCGTTGGCCGCGCAGGTGCGCGACGACGTCCGGGGCTCGATGGCCGGTCTGCGTGCCGACCTCGCGGCGGCCGCGCAGCAGGCTCGTGCGTCGGCCGCCCCGGCGACGGGCTCGGCGGACCCGCGCGCGGCCTCGCGGGCCCGACGAGCCGAGGCGGAGCACCTGCTCCAGCGGTTCCGCGAGGAGCTGCGTGCGGATCTCCGCCGCGCCGACGCCCGCGACGGGATCGAGGCGTTGACCCTCGACACCCTCCGCACCGTCCTCGAGAGTGCGCGGACAGCGGTGCGGGCGACGTTGCGCTGACCCACGATGGCAACGGCCGACCCTGCGTATGCGTCGGCTCAGGTGGCGTCGTCCGGCAGACCCAACCAGTCGAACCAGCCGGTGTGCAGCACGAGCCAGGCCATCAGCCCGTAGCCGGCCTGCCCGGGGAGGACGCCGTCTCCCGACGCGAGGTCAGCCAGCCACTGCTCGTGCGTGATGAGCGGGGTGAACGTGTCGACGTACGGCACGTGACGGCGCGTCGCGACGTCGGCGAAGGCGTGCGACAGGTCGCCGATCTTCTCGTTGTCCGCGGTGGGGCCGGGGGAGGGCCGACCACGAACGTCGGGAGGCGGCGCGACTCGGCGACGTCGAGGATGTTGGCGAGGTTGAGGCGGCTGCGTGCGAGCGAGAGCCCGGCGCTCACGTCGGCGCGGCCGAGGGCGATCACGAGGCGGTTGTCGTGCTCCGGTGCGAAGCGTCGCGCGGTCTCCTCGTCCCACCGGTGGCCCAGGGCCGTGCTCGTCTCCTCCGGGACGGCGAGCGTCAGAACGGTCGGCGGTGGAGAGGTCACGGTCCGCGCGGTGACCCGGCCGACCCACCCGAGCCCCTTGGGGTCGCCGGCACCGGCGACGAGCTCGTCTCCCACCACCGCCAGTCGCAGCGGCACGTCTCCCACGGTCATCACTCCAGCCACGTCGAGCGGGCCACGGTCGGCCCGTGCCCCAGTCTGGCAGGCGACGGGCGGTGGACCTGCGCGGTGGCCGGGCGTGGCGGGCGTCGGCTGCGATGGAACCGGCTGCTCAGGCGCCGCGCAGGTGGTGGCTCCGGGTGTCGAGGTCGTCCTCGACGTGCGAGCGCGGCCCCGGCCGCAGGCCGTACCCGTCGGCCCGGATCGTGGCGACGAGTCGGACGAGCAGCCAGAGCGTGGTGACGGTGCCGGCGAGGATCCCGATAGTAGCCATGGCGGCAAGTCTGCGAGCGACGAGTTTCAGCCACCAGTGGCAGAGGAGTCGCTTCTCGTTGATATTCCGCCAACAGGCTCCGCATACTTGCCCCATGCTCCGATCGGTCGCCGCCGTGGTCATCCCCGAGGTCTCCCCGTTCGAGCTCGGCGTGGTGTGCGAGGTGTTCGGCATCGACCGCCGCGACACCGGGGGACCGGCGTTCGACCTCACGGTGTGCACCGCCGAGCCGGGCGTCGTCGCGACGAAGGTCGGCCCCGAGATGGTGGTCGCGCACGGCCTCGAGGCGCTGCACGACGCGGATCTCGTCGTCGTCCCCGCCTACAGCCTGGTAGGCGACGACGAACGACAGGGCGGTGCGCCCCCGGACGTGCTCGAGGCGTTGCGGGCCGCCCACGCGCGCGGTGCCTGGGTCATGAGCATCTGCAGCGGGGCCTTCGCCCTGGGAGAGGCGGGACTGCTGGACGGTCGGCGCTGCACGACGCACTGGATGCACGCGGACGCCCTCGCGCGACGGTTCCCGGCTGCCGCGGTCGACCCGGCAGTGCTCTACGTCGACGACGAGCGAGTGATCACGAGCGCCGGCACGGCAGCCGGGATCGACGCGTGCCTGTACCTGGTCCGTCAGGAGCTCGGCGCCGCTGCGGCCGCCGCGATCGCCCGTCGGATGGTCGTGCCCCCGCACCGCGACGGGGGACAGGCCCAGTACATCGAGGCACCCACCCCGTCCGAGGGCGACACCCTCGCACCGCTCCTCGGCTGGATGCTCGAGAACCTCGGGACCGAGCTGGGCGTGCCGGTCCTCGCGTCGCGTGCGCTCATGTCCGAGCGGACGTTCGCCCGTCGCTTCAAGGCCGAGACCGGGACCACTCCGGCCTCCTGGGTGACGAGCCGGCGACTGGCGCGCGCCCAGGAGCTGCTCGAGGCCACCGGAGCCACCGTCGAGGAGATCGCCCAGGAGTGCGGGTTCGGCACCTCGGCCGTCCTGCGGCACCACTTCGCACGGGCGCTCGGGACCAGCCCGCAGGCCTACCGCCGCACGTTCGCGGGTCGCGCGGAGCCCGCCTCCTGAGCGGAGGCGGGTCCCGCGCGCCGGATCAGCGGTCGAACGCCGCAGCGAGCACGGCTGCCTGCTCGACCTGGTGCTTCTTCGCCGAACCCGAGGCCGGCGAGGCCGAGGCCGGACGCGACACGACGCGGATCGTGCTCCCGACGGCACCGGGCAGCACCATCGAGATGTGCGTCCACGGCCCCTGGTTCTCGGGCTCGTCCTGCACCCACACGAGCTCCGCACCGGCGAACGGGGCGAGCGCCTCGCGCAGCCCGGCGCCGTCGAGCGGGTAGAGCTGCTCCACCCGGACGATCGCGGTGCGGGTGTCCTTCCGGGCCTCACGCTGCGCGAGCAGGTCCCAGTAGACCTTGCCCGAGCACAGCAGGACCCGGTCGACGGACTCGAGGGTACCGAGCGCGTCCGGCAGGACGGGACGGAACGTGCCGGACGTGAAGTCCTCGACGGCCGACGCGCCGGCCTTGAGGCGCAGCATGGACTTCGGCGTGAACACGACCAGCGGACGCCGGGGCCGTGCGTACGCCTGGCGCCGGAGCAGGTGGAAGTACGACGCCGGGGTGCTGGGCTGGGCGACCGTGAGGTTGTCCTCGGCGCACAGCTGGAGGAACCGCTCGATCCGCGCGGACGAGTGGTCCGGCCCCTGGCCCTCGTAGCCGTGCGGCAGCAGGAGGACGACGGAGGAGTTCTGCGCCCACTTCTGCTCGGCGGAGGAGATGAACTCGTCGATGATCGTCTGGGCGCCGTTGACGAAGTCCCCGAACTGGGCCTCCCACAGGACGAGCGCGTCAGGACGCTCGACCGAGTAGCCGTACTCGAACCCGAGAGCCGCGTACTCGGACAGCGACGAGTCGTAGCACCAGAACTTGGCCTGGTCGGCCGAGAGGTACAGCAGCGGCGTCCACTCCGCGCCGGTCTCGCGGTCGTGCATCACGGCGTGCCGCTGGACGAACGTGCCGCGGCGGGAGTCCTGGCCGGCGAGGCGGACGGGTGTCCCCTCGGCGAGCAGCGAGCCGAACGCCAGGATCTCGCCGTAGCCCCAGTCGATGCCGCCTTCGCGAGACATCTGCTCTCGCTTGGCGAGCAGCTGCACCAGCTTCGGGTGGACCGTGAACCCCTCCGGCGGGCGCGTGTGCACCGCGCCGATGCGCGCCAGCACGTCCGGGTCGACGGCCGTCTTCCAGCCCACCATGACGCCGGCGTCCGAGAGCTGTGCCTCCGGGCGCTCCAGCCCGGCGACCGGCTCGGTCGAGGCCGGCAGGGCCGGTCCTTCCTCGCGGGTCTCGGCGAACACCCGCTCGAGCTGGGACTGGTAGTCCCGGAGCGCGTGCTCGGCCTCCTCGAGCGTGATGTCGCCGCGGGACACGAGCGTCTCGGTGTAGAGCTTCCGGACCGACCGCTTGGCCTCGATGAGGTTGTACATGAGCGGCTGGGTCATCGACGGGTCGTCGCCCTCGTTGTGACCACGACGGCGGTAGCAGACCATGTCGATGATCACGTCGCGGTCGAACTGCTCGCGGAACTCGAACGCGAGCTCGGCGACGCGGACGCACGCCTCGGGGTCGTCGCCGTTGACGTGGAAGATCGGCACCTGCATGCCCTTCGCCACGTCCGTCGCGTAGTGCGTCGACCGTGACGACGAGGACCCGGTCGTGAAGCCGACCTGGTTGTTGATGATCACGTGGATCGTGCCGCCGGTGCGGTAGCCGCGCAGCTGGGAGAGGTTGAGGGTCTCGACGACGACGCCCTGGCCGGCGAACGCCGCGTCACCGTGGATCAGCACCGGGAGGACGGAGAACCCGTCACCGCCGAGGTCGATGCGGTCCTGCTTGGCGCGCACGATCCCTTCGAGGACCGGGTCGACCGCCTCCAGGTGCGACGGGTTCGCCGCGAGGTACACCTTGGTCGTCGCGCCGGACTCGGCGGTGAACGTGCCCTCGGTGCCGAGGTGGTACTTCACGTCGCCGGAGCCCTGGACGCTCTTCGGGTCCTGGTTGCCCTCGAACTCCGAGAAGATCTGCGCGTAGCTCTTGCCGGCGATGTTGGCGAGGATGTTGAGGCGTCCGCGGTGGGCCATCCCGATGCCGACCTCGTCGAGACCGTTGTCCGCCGCCTTCGACAGGATCGCGTCGAGCAGCGGGATGACGGCCTCGCCGCCCTCGAGCGAGAAGCGCTTCTGGCCGACGTACTTGGTCTGCAGGAACGTCTCGAAGGCCTCTGCGGCGTTGAGACGGCGCAGGATCCGCAGCTGGTCCTCGCGGGCGGTGCGGGTGTAGCCCGCCTCGAGGCGTTCCTGCAGCCAGCGCCGCTGGCGCGGGTCCTGCAGGTGCATGTACTCCGCGCCGATGCTCCGGCAGTACGAGTCACGCAGCAGACCGAGGACCTCGCGCATCTTGGCGCGAGGCTTGCCGCCGAACCCGCCCGTCGGGAAGACCCGGTCGAGGTCCCACAGGGTCAGGCCGTGGTTCTGGATGTCGAGGTCCGGGTGCTTGCGCTGGCGGTATGCGAGCGGGTCGGTGTCGGCCATCAGGTGGCCGCGCGACCGGTAGGCGTGGATGAGCTCGGCGATGCGTGCCGGCTTGCCCAGCTCGGCGTCCGGGTCGGTGGTCGCGTCACGCACCCACCGGACCGGCTCGTACGGCACGCGCAGCGCCGCGAACACCCGGTCGTAGAAGCCGTCCTCGCCGAGGAGCTTCGAGGCGATGATCCGCAGGAAGTCGCCCGACTGCGCCCCCTGGATGATCCGGTGGTCGTAGGTCGACGTCATCGTGAGCACCTTGGAGATGCCCATCCGGTTGAGCTGTTCCTCGCTGGTGCCCTGGAACTCGGCCGGGTAGTCCATCGCCCCGACGCCGATGATCGTGCCCTGGCCCGCCATGAGGCGCGGGACCGAGTGGACGGTGCCGATCGTCCCCGGGTTCGTGAGCGAGAGCGTCGTTCCGGCGAAGTCCTCGACCGTCAGCTTGTTGCCACGGGCCCGGCGGACGACGTCCTCGTACGCGGACCAGAACTGCGCGAAGTCGAGCGTCTCGGCCTTCTTGATGCTCGGCACGAGGAGCTGGCGGGTGCCGTCCGGCTTCGACAGGTCGATCGCGAGACCGAGGTTGACGTGCGCCGGCGTGACGAAGCCGGGCTTGCCGTCGACGAGGGTGTAGGCCGTGTTCATGGCCGGCATCTCGGCGACGGCCTCGACGAGGGCGAAGCCGATCAGGTGGGTGAACGAGACCTTGCCGCCACGGCCGCGGGCGAGGTGGTTGTTGATGACGATCCGGTTGTCGACCATGAGCGTGGCCGGGATCGCGCGGACGGAGGTCGCGGTCGGGACCTCGAGGCTCGCCTCCATGTTGGTCACGACGCGTGCGGCAGGGCCCCGTAGGCGCTGGGTCTCGTCCTGGGCCTCCACCTCCGGCGCGATCACGGCGCGGGTGACGATCGGGACCGCGTACGGTGCGGTCGCCGGCTGCGCGGTGGCGACGGGCGGCGCGCTCGGGGTGGCGGGGGGACCCGCGGGCGTCGGTGCGGCAGCGGCGGCCGGCGCTCCGGGCCCACGCGGCGGCGACGGGACCACGGGGGCGTTCGGTGCGGTCGTGGCGGCGGTGCCAGCAGTGCCGGCGGCGCCCGGGTCGGCCACGACGGGCGGCGTGCTCCCGTTCGACTCGGGACGGTAGCCCTCGAAGAACTCCCACCAGGCGGGGTCCACCGAGTTCTTGTCCTTGAGGTACTGCTCGTGCAGCTCGTCGACGAGCCACTCGTTCGCGCCGAACTCGGATCGGATCGAGTCCGGCTCTGTCTTCTGGGACACGCGAGTTTCGCCCACTTCCGCCCGCGGCCGTAGACCGCTTCATCGTCGATTACGTCGCGGCCCAGCCTAAGCCCTGACGGGCGCCGCGGACCCTCTGCGAGGCGTATCGGACGCCCTGGAACGTGAACTTTCACTCAACCAGCACTCCTCGTCCTGACCAGGGCAAAGACCCGCTCCACGAGCCACCAAGAGAGGGTCCGCAGGGGGTCAGGTGATCGTGCTGGAGGGGGCAGGCGCCCCGCCGTCGAACCGCGGCGGCGGCCGGTCAGCCGAGGACCGACACGCCGTCGGGACGCACCGCGGGGAGCTCGAGACGCATCGTGCAGCCTGACGGGGTGTCCGCGACCTCGATCGTCCCGCCGTGCAGGTTCGCCGCCCATCGGACGATCGAGAGCCCGAGCCCGGTCCCGCCGGTCGAGATCTGCCCCGTGATGGCAGGCGTGTTGCCGCGAGCGAAGCGCTCGAAGACCTGCTGGCGCTGCTCGCGGGCGATGCCGGGCCCGCGATCGATCACGTCGATGCGCACGACGTCCCCCACCCGACGTGCCTCGATGCGGATGGGCTCACCTCGCGGGGAGTGCCGCACGGCGTTGTGCAGGAGGTTCGCGAGGATCTGGTGCAGGCGCTCACGATCCGCCGGGACCGTGAGGTCCCGCGGGACGACCTCGACCGGGAACGTGAGGCCCTTGTCGGTCGCGACCAGCGCCGCGCTGTCGGACGCCTCCGCGAGGAAGTCGGCGAGGGGGACGTCGGTGATGTCCAGGCCGATCGCGCCCGCCTCGACCCGGGAGAGGTCGAGCAGGTACGCGACCAGCCGCCCGAGGCGCTCCGTCTGGGCGAGGGCGGCCTGCATCGTGGCCGGGTCCGGCTCGCTCACCCCGTCGACGATGTTCTCGAGCTGTGCCTGCAGCGCGGTGACCGGCGTACGTAGCTCGTGGGACACGTTCGCGACCATCTCCCGTCGGAGCAGGTCCGCGGAGCCGAGGTCCTCGGCCATCGCGTTGAACGTCACCGCGAGCTGACCCACCTCGTCCCGGCTGGTCGCCGTCACGCGTTGCGAGTAGTCGCCGGCAGCCATCGCGCGGGCCGCCGCGGTCATCTCCCGCAGCGGTGAGGTCATCCCGCGTGCGAGCAGCTGCGTCAGCACGAGGGACACGACGATCGCGAGCGGGAAGGTGCGGCTCGGGCCGAGGTGGTTGTTGAGCCCGACCCACGTGATCAGTGCCGCGAGCGTGACCGTCGCCGCGACGAGCACGCCGAGCTTGATCTTGATGGACTGCAGCCGGTCGAGCGGCCGGACGTCCGGCAGACGTGCCAGGTGCGCCTGGGTGCTCAGGTGGCGCGGCTGGCTCACCTCGTCGGGCCTCCGGGGTCGGCTGCCGGCTCGAACGCGTAGCCCACCCCGTGGACGGTGCGGATCAGGTCCGCACCGAGCTTGCGGCGCAGCGCCTTGACGTGCGAGTCCACGGTCCGCGTCCCGCTGGCGTCGACCCAGTCCCACACCTCGGCCAGCAGCCGCTCGCGCGTGAGCACCGTGCGGGGGCTCGACACGAGCGTGACGAGCAGGTCGAACTCGGTCGGCGTCAGGTGCACCTCGACGGCCCCGCGGTGCACCCGACGCTGCGCCCGGTCGACCGTGACGTCCCCGACGGTGAGCGGCGGCACGGTGCCGCTCGTCCCGGCGTCCAGCTCGGCCGCGCGCGCCGCGCGCTCCTGGCGGCGCAGCAGCGCCTTGGTCCGCGCCACGAGCTCGCGCATCGAGAAGGGCTTGGTCATGTAGTCGTCCGCGCCGACGCCCAGGCCGATCAGCATGTCCGTCTCGTCGTCGCGTGCGGTCAGCATGAGCACCGGCACCGGCCGGTCGGCCTGGATGCGTCGGCAGACCTCGAGACCGTCCAGGCCGGGGAGCATGACGTCGAGGACGACGACGTCGGGACGCAGCGCACCCGCCATCGACACGCCGGCATGGCCGTCGTGTGCCATCTCCACCCGCCACCCCTCGGCGGACAGCCGTCGGGCGATCGCGGTCGCGATGGCGGGTTCGTCCTCGACGACGAGGACGAGGACGTTCGACGGGGTAGCAGGTGACGTCACCATGGCCACAGCGTGGCACAACGGGCGGGGAGGCGCCTGGACGGGGGCCACTGGTCCGTGCGGCGCGTCGGGCACCGCCCATATGATGGGGCGACCATGTCCAGCTCACATCGTGGCCGGCAGGTCGAGAGTCTCCGGCGAGACGCGACCGGCGATGCCGGCCCCTCCCGTGCACTGAGCCCGGCGCCGGTCCGGGTGGTCCCGCCTCGGTGGACCGAGCAGCCCGCGACGGATGACCCCCATGCTGGCTGAGTGGCTGCTGATCGGTCTCGGCGTGCTGCTGACGGTCGGGACGGCCGTCTTCGTGGCCGGTGAGTTCTCGCTGGTCACGGTGGACCCGGCCGTCGCCGACGACCACCCTGGCGCAGGGGACCGGCGCGGCAGGGCCGTGCGGGCGGCTCTGACGCATCTCTCGACGGAGCTCTCCGGTGCCCAGGTGGGCATCACCGTCACGACGATCATGCTCGGCTACCTCACGCAGCCGGCGCTCGTGCGGCTCCTCAGCCTGCCCCTGGAGGCCTCGCCGCTCGGGCGGTCGATCGGCGGGGTGACGGCCGGTGTCCTCGCGCTGATCGTGGTCAACGGCTTCTCGATGATCTTCGGGGAGCTCGTGCCCAAGAACCTCGCGATCAGCGACCCGCTCGGCACCGCCCGGTTCGTCGTCCCGCTGCAGCACGCCGTCACGGTCGCCCTGAGCCCCGTGATCACCCTGTTCAACAACAGCGCGAACGGTCTGCTCCGCCGGGCCGGTGTCGAGCCGCGCGAGGAGCTCGCCGGCGGACGGTCCGCGCAGGAGCTCGTCGCCCTCGTGCGCCGCTCCGCGGAGGTCGGGACCCTCGACGAGTCGACCGCGACGCTGCTGACGAACTCGCTCGAGTTCGCCGAGCTCACGGCCGTCGACGTCATGACGGACCGCACCCGGCTCGTCGTCCTCCGGCGGGACGCGACCGCGACCGACGTCGTCGAACGCGCGCGGGAGACCGGGCACTCGCGGTTCCCGGTGATCGGCGACTCGCGCGACGACATCGTGGGTCTCGTGCACCTGCGCCGGGCGATCGGTGTCCCGTTCGCGCGGCGCTCGGAGGTCCCGGCCGCCGCGCTCATGGTGGACGCGCCACGGGTGCCGGAGACCGTGCACCTCGGCCCGCTCCTCGTCGAGCTCCGCTCCCTCGGCCTGCAGATGGCGGTCGTGGTCGACGAGTACGGCGGGACCTCGGGCGTCGTCACGCTCGAGGACGTCGTCGAGGAGCTCGTCGGCGACGTCCGCGACGAGCACGACCGCCGGCGGAGCGGTTCCACGCGGCGAGTCGACGGCTCGTGGGCGGTGCCCGGTCTGCTGCGCCCCGACGAGCTCGAGGAGACGACCGGTCTCAAGGTCACCCAGGACGGTCCGTTCGAGACCCTCGGCGGTCTCGTCATGGCGCTGCTCGGGCGCGTGCCGGTCGTCGGCGACGAGGTCGAGGTCGACGGCGTCCGCCTCGAGGTCGAGCAGATGTCGGGGCGCCGCGTCGAGCGGCTCCGGGCGAGCAGCGACAGGCCGGTGGAGCCGTGAGCACCGGTACCGCACTCGCGCTCGGCACGGTGCTCCTCGCGGCGAACGCGTTCTTCGTCGGTGCGGAGTTCGCCCTGGTGTCCTCCCGGCGCAGTGCGATCGAGCCGCTCGCCGAGTCGGGCCATCGTCGGGCCCGCGTGGTCCTGTGGGCCATGGAGCACGTGTCGTTGATGCTCGCGTGCGCCCAGCTCGGCATCACCGTGGCGTCGACGAGCCTCGGCCTGGTCGCTGAACCTGCGCTGGCCCACCTCGTCGCCGGTCCTCTCGAGGCGTGGGGAGTCGGCAGCGCCTGGACCCATCCGATCGCCTTCGTCCTCGCGCTGGTCGTCGTCGTGTACCTGCACGTGGTGCTCGGCGAGATGGTGCCGAAGAACCTCGCCGTCGCCGGTCCGGACCGCGCGGTGCTCTGGTTCGGCCCGCCGCTGGTGTGGGTCGCACGCGTCGTCGCCCCGCTCATCCGTGCGCTCAACTGGATCGCCAACGGCACCCTGCACCTGGTCGGCGTCGAGCTGAGGGACGAGGTCGCGTCGGCGTTCACGGCCGAGGAGGTGCACTCGATCGTCGAGCGCTCGCGGGCCGAGGGGCTCCTCGACGACTCGCAGGGCCTGGTCACCGGCGCGATCGAGTTCTCCGACCGCACGGCGCGCGACGTGATGGTCCCGGTCGCGGACCTCGTGCGGGTGCGGTCCGGTGCGACGCCGGACTCCGTGGAGCGGCTCGTCGCGAGGACCGGGTTCAGCCGGTTCCCGGTGGTCGAGGACGACGGCACGCTGATCGGGTACCTGCACCTCAAGGACGTCCTGTACGCCGATCGCGACGAGCGGACCGCACCGGTGCCGGCCTGGCGGGTCCGCGGTCTCGCGGTCGTCGCACCCGACGCCGAGGTCGAGGACACGCTCGTCGCGATGCAGCGCACCGGGACGCACCTCGCCCGGGTCGACGACGGTGGCGAGACCGTGGGGGTCGTCTTCCTCGAGGACATCCTCGAGGAGCTCGTCGGCGAGGTGCGCGACCTGATGCAGCGCAACCAGCTCTTCTGACCTGGTGCTGGGGTCACTCGTCCGGGTGGTTCGTGGTGCCGGAGCGGTCGACCGTGCGGCTGATGTGGCGGTCTTCTCATGATTCGGGACCTTCGGGAGGTTGGTCGCGGACCGGTACGTCCGTTATGGTTTCGTAACCGCTCCGCCAGGTCCGGCGCCGAGATGTTGCAGGGGAGCAGCGTCGACGACACCGCGGAGCCGTTCTGTGTTCACGCGTATCAACGGTCGGAGGTGTCGTGGGGTCGCACTCGCCGGAGACTGCGGCGACGAGCCTCCCCTCGCGCCGGTCGCGGAGGCAGGCCGAGAAGGCCACCCGGGCTTCGTCCGGGCCGGTGCGCGGCCGCGTTCTCGCCCGTGGTGGCGTGCTGATGGCGCTCGGCGGCATCACCCTCGGTCTCCCGCTCACCCATCACGTCGCCCCGGGTGACGGCACCTACGTGGGCGGACGGTCGGATGCCGGCGCATCGGCCGCGGCGTACCCGAGCACGCTCCAGGTGATCATGGCGTCGCAGCACGTGTCCGACACCCCGCCGCTCGCGCTCGTCGGCGGCGATCAGGTCGTCACGCGGGCGGAGATCGCCGCGAGCCGGTCCCAGGAACGCTCGGCGCTTCCCGGCTGCAACCCGAACGTGGAACCGACCGGCGCGAACGGTCAGCTCGACACCTCCGAGCTCTGCACGCTGTGGGACGGGGTGCACCAGCTGCGGGCCGACGCCGCCGTCGCGATCTCGGAGATGGACATCGCGTTCAAGGCGCGCTTCGGCGCCGACCTCTGCCTGACGGACGGGTACCGGACGCTGGCGAGCCAACGGACGCTGAAGTACGAGAAGGGCGGTCTCGCCGCCGTCCCCGGGACCAGCAACCACGGCTGGGGGCTGGCCGTCGACCTCTGCTCCGTCGAGACGTCCGGTGCGCAGTGGCAGTGGCTCAACGAGAACGGCGCCGTCTACGGCTGGGCGAACCCCGCCTGGGCCAAGCGTGGCGGAAGCGGCCCGCACGAGCCGTGGCACTGGGAGTACACGAAGGGTGTCCAGGCGATCGACGCCCGCATCCACTGACCGTGTCCCTGCGGTCGGTCCGGTGACGGTCGTCGGAGCGGGAACCGGATCGTGGACCGTGCTGGGGGTCCCCTCGCCGGGGAAGCCCCGGGCGCGTCCTCGGCCGAGCTCGGCCGAGGACGCGTGGTCGGTCACAGCAGAGTCGCGCCCCAGACGACCTCGTGCGTCTGTCCCGGTTCGAGGCGGACCAGCCGGTCGCCGGTGCGGAAGGCGTCGGCGATGCACGTCATCGGCTCTGCGGCGACGCCGTTGCGGTTCACCCCGGGGATGCCGTCTCCGGTGCAGACCTGCCAGGTGTCCATCGAGTCGTCCATCCAGACGGCTGCGGTCCGTCCGTCGGGTGCCGACAACTGGATCCAGGACAGGCCGTCGTCGTCGCGGGTGACGTCGACGTACCCGTCGTCGAGGGCGACGCCGGCGAGGGATCGCGGGGTGCGGAAGTCGAGGTCGCCGGCCGGCTCCGTGCCCGTGGGCAGCAGCCGGTCGTCCGTCGTCACGCGGGTCGCGGCGTCGAGGCGCAGCGTGCACTCGTCGACCGCGGCGCCGCCCGGCGAGAGCCAGGGGTGGAACCCGGTGCCGTACGGCGCCACGCGGTCGCCGATGTTGGTGGTCGCGAGGTGGACGTGCAGCCCGGCGACCGAGAGCGTGTAGGTGAGGGTGCTCCGGAGCTGGAACGGGTACCCCTTGATGGGTACCAGGTCCAGACCGAGCGTGATGCTGTCGGGTCGTGCGGCGACGCCGGGGACCGGTGCCCAGCGTTCCCAGGCCGCGAGGCCGTGCAGCGCCGTCCAGCGGTCGGGCTCCGTGACCGGGACCTGGTACGTCGTCCCGTCCCAGTCGTACCGACCGTCGCGGAGGCGGTTGGGCCAGGGGATCAGGACCGCGCCGTGACTTGCCGGGGGAGGCCTCCGACGTCGAACGGCACGATCACGTCGCGATCGCCGACGGCGTACTCGCGGAGCGAGGCGCCGACTTCCGTGATGGTGGCGCGCTGGTCGCCGTGGACGAGATGGTGCTGGACTCCGGTCGGAGGGGGCGTGTTCACGCTCCTACGGTACTGGCCGTGGCGGGCCGTCGGAGGGCTCCTGGCCTGCGGCGGGGCCTCGTCGTGCGGAGCGGTGCCCCGGGTGGGACCGTGGGCGCGGACGGCGGGTTCGGGCGACCGGGCCGCGATCGCGGATTGTTTCAGGCGCGATAACTCTGCTCCAGGAGTCTTGCCGTCCGGACCTACCCCACTTATGGTCATTGGACTAGTCCTTAGACCATTGGAGCGACGGTGCTGAACGAAGTGGCCCTGGACGCCGCGATCGCTCGCGGCGAGGAGCAGGCGTTCGCCTTCCTCGAGCGACTCGTCGCCGCGCCGAGCACGGTCGGTCACGAGTCCGGGGCGCTGGCGGTGTTCGCCGACGAGCTCGCCGGACTCGGCTTCGGGCTGCGGGAGGTCCCGCTCTCGCCCGAGATCGGCGCGGATCCCCGGGCCGGCGTCGTCCAGCACGTCCCCGGACCGCGCGTCTCACTGGTCGGCACGATCGGCCCGGAGCACGGGCGCTCGCTGCTGCTGCACGGGCACATCGACGTGGTCCCGGCCGAGACCCCGGACCGGTGGTCCTCGCCGCCGTTCTCCCCGCGCCGGGACGGTCGGCTGCTCTACGGCCGTGGCGCCGGCGACATGAAGGGCGGCTTCGCGATGGGCGTGCTCGCGCTGCGCGCCCTGCTCGAGGTGCACCCGGAAGCCATCACCGGCCCGCTGTCCTTCCTCGCGGCGATCGAGGAGGAGTGCACCGGGAACGGCACGCTGTCCGCTGCCGTCGACGGCGTCCTCGCCGACGCGGTCGTCCTGCTCGAGCCGACCGGTCTGGACCTGCTGGTCGGCGGCGTCGGGATCCTCTGGTGCGACATCGAGGTGGACGGTCTCTCGACCCACGCCGAGGCCGCGCACGAGGCCGTCAACCCGGTGGACCTGGCGATCCGGCTCGTCGCCGGGCTGAGGACCTGGGCGGCGGGTCTGTGCGACAGCCACCCGGACCCGGCTCTCGCCGAGGTCACGAGCCCGTACAACCTCAACCTCGGTGAGCTGCGTGCAGGGGACTGGCCGTCGAGCGTGCCGACCACGGCGACCGTCCGTCTCCGGGTCGGCTACCCGAGGTCCTGGTCACCGGACGACGCCGAGCGCGAGATCCGGGACGAGGTCGCCGCGATCGTCGCGGCCGACGGCGGGTTCCCGACGCCACCGCGGATCCGGCTCAGCGGGTTCCGCGCCTCCGGGTACTGGCTGGACCCGGCGCACCCGCTGGCACGTGCGGTGGCTCGTGCGCACGCGGACGCGCACGGCGACGAGCCCATCGCCTACTCGCTCGGCAGCACCACCGACGCCCGGACCTACGTCAACGACTTCGACACCCCGGCGCTCTGCTACGGACCGACCGCCCACAACATCCACGGGCTCGACGAGGCGGTGGACCTCGACAGCATCACCGCCGGTGCCCGCACGCTCGCCCGGTTCCTGTACGCCTACTACGCGGCAGGGGAGCAGGTGAACGCATGAGGAGCACCGGGGGTCCGCTCGACATCGACCCGTTCGGAGAGCTCGACCGCAACGTCTCCGAGCCGCTGGGTGCCCGGGTGGTCACCCGCAACGTCGCCGACCAGATCGTCGAGCGGCTCGTCACGGCCGTCGCCCTCGGCGTGTACGTGCCCGGGCAGCGTCTGCCGACCGAACGCGAGCTGTCGGAGATGCTCGGGGTGTCCCGCACCGGGGTGCGTGAGGCGCTGCACCGGATGGCCGAGGCCGGCTACCTCGAGGTGCGGCGCGGCCGGAACGGTGGGTCCTTCGTGCTGTCCGGCTGGGGCCCGGGGTCGTCGACGATGATCGGGCGGCACCTGCTCCCGAACTGGGAGAGGTTCGAGGCGCTGTTCGACGCGCGTCGGCTGATCGAGCCGCTCATCGCGCGCACCGCGGCCGAGCGGCGCACGCGTGACGACGTCCGCAAGATCCGTGAGGCCCTCGACCTCTACACCGAGGCCGCCGACCGGGAGGCGTCCCGCGCCGCCGACGAGCTCCTGCACCGCAGCGTCGGAGAGGCGACCCACAACCCGGTGCTGGTCAGCCTGTCCACCCAGATCCGCTCCCGGGTCAGCCTCAACCTCGGTGCCGAGCCGTACACGGAGGAGGTCCGGCACACCGCTGCCCATCAGCACCGGGAGCTGACGGACGCCATCGACGCGGGGGACGGCGACCTTGCGGCCGCGATCGCGGCGGAGCACTTCGTCCTCACCGAGAAGCTGATCCGCGACCTCGTGCAGCGGGTGCGCAGCGACGGGGGCACCTCATGAGTCCCCGGTTCCGGTACGTCGCCCACCGGCTGCTCCTGACCGTGCCGGTGATGCTCGCGATGAGCTTCTTCGTGTTCCTGCTCATCCGGCTCGTCCCCGGCGACCCCGTTCGCACGATGCTCGGCTTCCGCGCCACCGACGAGAACGTCGCGCAGATCCGCGAGCAGCTCGGGCTCAACGAACCCCTGCTCAACCAGTACGTGAGCTCGCTCACCGGGATGCTGCACGGCGACTTCGGCACCGACTTCATCAGCAAGGCGCCCCTGAGCGAGCTGCTGGCCCAGCGCGTCCCGGTGACCCTCGAGCTCACGCTGCTGGCGATGACCCTGGCCGTGGTCATCGGCGTGCCGCTCGGCGTCAGGGCCGCGACCGGATCGCGCTGGGTGCGACGTCTCACCGACGGGTTCGTGGTGGCCGGGGTGAGCATCCCGGACTTCTGGCTCGGGATCATGCTCGTCCTGCTGTTCGCCGGCACGCTCACCGTGCTGCCGCCGTCGGGGTACGTGCCGCTCACCGAGGACCCGCTGCAGAACCTGCGGTACATGGCGCTGCCGGTGCTGACGCTGGCCGTCGGGGAAGCCGCGTACATCCTGCGGACCACGCGGGGGGCGATGGAGTCGGTGATGGGGCAGCCTTTCATCGGGTTCCTGCACGCCAAGGGCGTCTCGCGGCGGCGGATCGTGCACCGCCACGCGCTGCGCAACGCCGCGGGTCCGATCATCACCGTGATCGGGATCCAGTTCGGGGTGCTGCTCGGCGGCGCCATCGTGATCGAGACCCTGTTCGCCCTGCCCGGCGTCGGGCGGCTCCTGGTCACCGCGATCAACCAGCGCAACTACCCGGTCGTGCAGGCGGGGGTGCTCGTGGTCGCCACGCTCTTCATCCTCGTGTCGCTGATCACCGACCTCGTCACCGGCTGGGTCGACCCGCGGGTCGCGGACCGGCAGGCGTCATGAGCACCGCCGCCTCGACGACCGTGCCCACCCGGCTCCGCCGGCTGCGGCTCCCCGGCCCTGCGCTGATCGGGGTGGCGATCCTCGTCGTCCTCGTCCTCATCGCGGTGACCGCGCCGTGGATCGCACCGCACGACCCGGAGTCGGTCGACTCCGGGCAGATCCTCAAGCCCCCGAGCGCAGGTGCGCTGTTCGGCACCGACTCGCTCGGCCGGGACGTGTTCAGCCGGGTGCTGTTCGCCCTGCGGGTCAGCCTGGCCGTCGCGGTCAGCTCGGTGCTGCTGTCGGCCGCCGTCGCGGTTCCCCTCGGCGCGCTGGCCGGGTACTTCGGCGGCTGGGTGGACACGGTCATCTCGCGGCCGCTGGACATGCTGCTCGTCCTCCCCGCGCTGCTCCTGGCGATCAGCCTCATCTCGATCATCGGGCCCGGGAGCGCCGTGGCCGCGCTGGCCATCGCGCTGATCTACCTGCCGATCCTCGCGCGGGTCATGCGGGGCAGCACGCTGTCGGTCGCCCGCCTGGGCTACGTCGAGGGGGCCACCGCCCGCGGCGCCGGTCACGTGCGTGTGCTCGTCGGCCACGTGGTGCCGAACTCGGTCGGTCCCGTCGTCGTGCAGGTCTCGATCCTGGCCGGGTTCGCGCTGCAGATCGAGGCCGCGCTCAGCTTCCTCGGCCTCGGCACGCAGCCGCCCACGCCGTCGCTCGGGCTGATGCTCTCCGACGGTCGTGGCGTGCTGTCCCAGGCGCCGTGGGTGGAGATCTTCCCCGGGCTCGCGCTGGCCCTGGCGGTGCTCAGCTTCATCCTCATCGGCGACGGCCTGCGCCACCGCCTCGATCCGCAAGGGGTCGTCCGATGACCGCACCTGCCCTGACCGTCACGGACCTGCGCGTCGGCTTCGACGTGCGCGGCGGCACGGTCTCCGCCGTCGACGGCGTGTCCCTGACCGTCGAGCCGGGCCAGATCGTCGGGCTCGTCGGCGAGAGCGGCTGCGGCAAGTCGACGCTCGCCAACGCCGTGATGGGTCTGCTCCCGGCCCAGGCCCACACCTCCGGGTCGGTGCGGCTCGGCGACGAGCAGGTGCTCGGCGCCGACGCAGACCGGCTCCGGGAGCTGCGCGGCGACCGCATCGCGATGATCTTCCAGGACCCGTCCACGAGTCTCGACCCGACCTTCTCGATCGGCGAGCAGGTCGCCGAGACGATCCGGGCCCACCGCAAGGTCTCCCGGGCACAGGCCAGGGCGAGGGCCGTCGAGCTGCTCGGCCAGGTGGGGATCCCCGACGCCGCAGCCCGGTTCTCCGAGCCGCCGCACCGGTTCTCGGGGGGGATGCGGCAGCGCGTGGTCATCGCGGCGGCCCTCGCCAACGACCCGTCGGTGCTGATCGCCGACGAGCCGACCACCGCGCTGGACGTCACCATCCAGGCGCAGATCCTGCGGCTGATCGCGACGCTGTGCCGCGAGCACGGGACCGCGGTGCTGCTGATCACCCACGACCTCGGCGTCGTCGCGCAGGTCTGCGACCGCGTGGGCGTGATGTACGCCGGCCAGCTGGTGGAGGAGGCCCCCGTCGCCGAGCTGTTCGCCGCTCCGCAGCACCCGTACACGCGGGCGCTCCTCGCGGCGCTGCCCAGCGCGGACGCCGAGCCGGGTCGGCTCGCCGTGATCCCCGGCCAGGTGCCGGACCTGTCCGGGGAGCTGCCGGGCTGCCGGTTCCTGGACCGGTGCGACCGCGCGCGGAGCGAGTGCCGCGAGCGCCCGCAGCCGGTGACCATCGGTGCGACCACCGTGGCGTGCTGGGACGTCGACGCGACGGCGGAGGTGCCGCGATGAGCGCGCTGCTGCAGGTCGAGGGCCTGGTCAAGACGTTCCCCGTGCAGGCCGGGCTGTTCGGCAGACGGGCCGTGTCGGCCGTCGCGGACGTCTCGCTCGAGCTCGACAGCGGTGAGGTGCTCGGCCTGGTCGGCGAGTCCGGGAGCGGCAAGACGACGCTCGCGCGCTGCGTGCTCGGGCTCACCCCGATCGACGCCGGTCGCATCGTGTTCGACGGTGTCGACGTGGCGTCGCTCGGCCGACACGACCGGACCGAGTTCCGGCGTCGGGTGCAACCGGTGTTCCAGGACCCGTTCGCCAGCCTCGACCCCCGGTGGACCGTCGGTCGCAGCGTCCGCGAGGCCCTGGACGCCTACCGCATCGGCACCCCTGCCGACCGGGACCGGCGGGTCGCCGAGCTGCTCGACCGGGTCGGCCTGCGTCCCGAGGTCGCCGACCGTCACCCGCGCCAGCTGTCCGGCGGGCAGCGTCAGCGGGTCGGGATCGCCGCGGCCCTGGCCAGCGGCCCCGACCTGATCGTCGCCGACGAGCCGGTGTCCGCCCTCGACGTCAGCGTCCAGGCGCAGGTGCTCAACCTGTTCGCCGACCTGCAGGCCGACCTGGGTGTCGCGGTGCTGTTCGTCGCGCACGACCTCGCCGTCGTCGAGCACCTCAGCCAGCGCGTCGCCGTGATGTACCTCGGACGGATCGTCGAGGTCGGCGAGGCCTCGACGTTGTTCCGCGAACCGCGCCACCCCTACACGCGGGCGCTGATGGATGCCATCCCGCACCCGGACCCCGCCCACCGACTGGAGCACACCCCGCTCCAGGGAGAGATCCCCAGCCCGCTCGACCCCCCGAGCGGGTGCCGTTTCCACCCGCGTTGCCCCCGTGCCGAAACCTCCTGCCGCACCGCCCCACCCGAGCTCCAGACGATCAGTCCGAGCCACCGGGCAGCCTGCTGGGTCACCGCCCCGCCGCCTGCCCTGCCGCCCGCCGCCCCCCAGCACTGACAAGGAGACCGCCGTGCCCACCGCCCACGTCAACGGAATCGACCTCAACTACCAGCTCGAGGGCGAAGGCCCCGAGACGATCGTCCTGATCAACGGCCTGGCCGACGCACTCGAGTCGTGGGACTTCCAGGTCCCGGCCCTGCTCGACGCCGGCCTGCGTGTGCTGCGCTTCGACAACCGCGGCATCGGGGCGAGCGACGCCCCGGCCGGCCCGTACACGTCACGGCTGCTCGCCGACGACGCCAAGGCGCTGGTCGACCACCTGGGTCTCACCGACTTCCACCTGATGGGGGTGTCGATGGGCGGGATGATCGCGCAGGAGTACGCCCTGGCGTACGGCTCCGACCTCCGCTCGGTGACCCTGGCCTGCACCTACGCCGCTCCGGGGCCGTTCTGCTCGCGCATGTTCTCGATGTGGGGTGACCTCGCCCCGGCGCTGGGCGTGCCGTTCGTCATGCGGGACGTCACCCTGTGGGCCTTCACCGTCCCGTTCTTCTCCGACCGCCCCGACGAGGCCAAGGAGTTCGAGGAGGCGATGGCCGGGCTCGAGATGCCGGTCGACGCGTACCTGTCCCAGCTCAACGCCATCCAGACCCACGACACGACGGACCGGCTCGCCACCCTGACCGTCCCCACGCTGGTCCTGGCCGGCGAGGTCGACATCCTCATCCCCACGAGCCTGTCCCACGAGCTGCACGAGCAGATCCCGGGCTCGTCCTGGGCGACCGTTCCCGGCGGCCACGCGTGCATCTGGGAGCACCCCGATCCCTTCAACAGCACGCTCATCGAGTTCGTCCGCGCCCACTCGCACTGACCCCCACAGGAGAGACGACATGACCGACACCTTCGGCGGCGCGCTCAGACGCCGTCACCTGCTGCGCCGCACCGGTCTCATCGGCCTGGTGCTCGCCGGCAGCTCCCTGCTCCTCGCCGCGTGCACCGGTGGTTCCGGCAGCACGTCCACCTCCGGGTCCGCGACCGCCGGCACAGCCGTCGCCGGCGGCGTCCTCAAGGCCGCCCTCACCGGTGAGCCCGACAGCCTCGACCCGGCGGTCTCGTCCGTGTACACGGGCGCCCAGGTCTACGACAACGTCTTCAGCAAGCTGCTGACCATGGGTCCCGACGGGACGTTCGTCGGCCAGCTCGCCACGAAGTGGACGGCGACGGACCCGACCACCTGGACCTTCGACCTCGCCGACAACGTCTACTTCCACAACGGCGAGAAGTTCACCAGCGCCGACGTGAAGTACACGTTCGACCGGATCCTCGACCCGGCGACAGCCAGCGCCTACGCCGGCCTGTACACGTCGATCGCCTCGATCGAGACGCCGAGCCCGACCCAGGTCGTGTTCAAGCTGTCCACCCCGTTCGGCCCGTTCCTGACGAACCTCGCGAACAACGGGGAGATCGTCAACCAGAAGGCGATCGAGTCGGGCGACCCGGCGCGTCACCCCGTGGGCACCGGCCCGTTCGAGTTCGTCGAGTGGGCCCAGGGCGACCACATCACGCTGAAGAAGTTCGACAAGTACTTCGAGAGCGGCCGCCCGCTCGTCGACGAGGTCGACTTCAAGTTCCTCCTCGTGGACCAGGGGAGGGTCGACGCGTTGTCCTCCGGCGAGATCAACTGGGCCGACGCCGTCCCGCTCCAGCAGATCGCGAGCCTGAAGAACGACCCGCGCTTCACGTACGTCACGAGCCCGGTCGCCGGCATCCCCGACTTCCTCGCGCTCAACACCGCGAAGCCGCCGTTCGACAAGGTCGAGGTCCGTCAGGCCGTCGCCTGGGCGCTCAACCGCACGGACATCCGCGACCTGGCGTACATGGGCAGCGGTGAGGTCGGCAACCAGGAGGTGCCGAGCGGGTCGAGCTGGTTCGACGGCACCGACCCGTACGCGTCGGGTCCGGACATCGCGAAGGCGAAGGCGCTGCTCGCCAAGGCGGGCTACCCGAACGGGCTCACGGTGGACTACCTGGGTCTGCCGCAGTACCCGGAGCTCCTCAAGACCGGGGAGGTCGTGCGCGACCAGCTCAAGGCCATCGGGATCACGATGAACATCAAGCAGGTCGACGTGTCCGTCTGGTTCGACGCGTTCTCGAAGGGCGACTACCAGATCACCAGCGCCTACCAGGAGCGCACCCTCGACCCGGACAACTTCTACTCCCTGGTCATCAAGTCCGGCGGCCCGATCAACACCACCGCCTACGCCAACCCGACGGTCGACGCGTTGATCGACCAGGCCGCGGCATCCACCGACGAGGCCGCCCGAGCGAAGCTCTACACGCAGATCCGCGAGATCGTGCGGAACGATGCGCCGATCATCTTCGTTCACTACGAGACGATCAACTACCTCATGCAGAAGAATGTGGCCGGCAGCGTCGTGACACCGACGCTCGAGCTCAACCTCAAGGACGTCGGCTTCACCTCCTGACCCCCTGAACCTGGTGGGGGTCGGCACCCCCTGGCCGATCCTCACCAGCCCCCTGGTCCGCCCACGGTGCGCTCGCACCGTGGGCGGACCGCTGTGCCAGGTCTGTGCCGCTTCTGTGGACAAACGCCTGCGCGACGTCCGGTATGTCCCCTAATGTCGGATCCCGGTCACGGGATACGAGGGGTCAGGGGGGCGCGTGGACAGCACGGCGATGCTCGAGTCCGAGGTGCGCGAGCTGATCCGCCGGCGCGGGCTCGACCCGGTCCGTGACCGCGGCGGGGTGCGCACCCTGGTGCACGACGTCGTCGCTGACTACGACGAACGGTCGACCCTCGGCGCGGTGCCGCCGCTCGTCGACCGGGTCGGCGTCGTCAAGGACCTCCTCGACGCGGTGGCCGGCTTCGGGCCGCTGCAGCGCTACCTCGACGACGACGACGTCGAGGAGATCTGGGTCAACGGGCCCGCCAAGGTCTTCGTCGCCCGCCGTGGCGAGCCCGAGCTGACGACCACGATCCTCACCGACGGGCAGGTCCGGGACCTGGTCGAGCTGATGCTCAAGTCGTCGGGCCGCCGGCTCGACCTGTCCAGCCCGTTCGTCGACGCCTCGTTGCCCGACGGCGAACGGCTGCACGTCGTCATCCCGGACGTCACGCGCCGCCACTGGGCCGTCAACATCCGCAAGTACGTGGTGCGGGCGCACCACCTCGACGACCTCGTCTCGCTCGGCTCGTTGACGCCGCACGCCGCGCGCTTCCTCGGTGCGGCGGTGACGGCCGGCCTGAACATCCTGGTCGCCGGCGCGACGCAGAGCGGCAAGACGACGCTCCTCAACGCCCTTGCCGGGTCGATCCCGGCCCGTGAGCGGATCGTCAGCTGTGAAGAGGTGTTCGAGCTGCGGCTCGCACATCGCGACGTCGTGGCGCTCCAGTGCCGTCAGCCGAGCCTCGAGGGCACCGGCGAGATCCCGTTGCGCCGGCTCGTCAAGGAGGCGCTGCGCATGCGCCCGAGCCGCATCCTCATCGGTGAGGTGCGTGAGGCTGAGGCGCTCGACCTGCTGGTGGCCCTCAACGCCGGCGTTCCCGGGATGTGCACGCTGCACGCCAACAGCGCACGCGAGGCGCTCACGAAGATGTGCACGCTGCCGCTCCTCGCCGGGGAGAACGTCACGGACCGGTTCGTCGTGCCGACCGTGGCCTCAGCGATCGACGTCGTCGTGCACCTCGGGCTCGACCGGCACGGCAGGCGTCGTGTCCGGGAGATCGTCGGCGTGCCGGGGCGGGTCGAGGGCGGTGTCGTCGAGGCGTCCGACCTGTTCCACCTCCGGGACGAGGAACTGGTCCGGGGCGACGGCTACCCACCGCACGCGGAGCGCTTCGCGGCGATCGGCGTCGACCTGGCAGCGCTCCTGCGCGGAGAACGGTAGGGCGCGCGCGATGGGATCGGTGGTGGGGCTGCTCCTCGGCGCGGGCGTGTTCGCCGTGTGGTGGGCGTGCTGGTCCGACGGGCCGCGCCGTCCGATCCGGCGTTCGTCCTGGTCCGAGCGCACGGCGGACGTCCTGATCCAGGCCGGTGTCACGGGGGTGGCGCCGGGCGCACTCGTGGGCACGTCGGTGTCCGCCGGGCTGGTCGTCGGAGTCGGGGCGCTCGGTGCGACGCGTGCACCGGCGATCGCCGCGTGCTTCGGTCTCATGGCGGCGACCGCACCGATGAGCCTCGTGCGGTCGCGCGCGCGCCGTCGTCGCCACCGTCTCCGCGAGGTGTGGCCCGAGGTCGTCGACCACCTCGCCTCCGGGGTGCGTGCCGGGCTGGCGCTGCCCGAGGCCGTCGCGCAGCTCGCCGACCGAGGTCCGGTCGCGCTTCGTGAGCCGTTCCGCGCCTTCGCCGAGGACTACCGCGCGACCGGCCGCTTCGGCGACTGCCTGGACGACCTCAAGACCCGCCTCGCGGACCCGGTCGCCGACCGCCTCGTCGAGGCGCTGAGGATCACCCGCGACGTCGGAGGCACGGATCTCGGACGCCTGCTGCGGACCCTCGCCCTGTTCCTGCGGGAGGACGCACGCACCCGCGGCGAGCTCGAGGCCCGGCAGAGCTGGACGGTCAACGCCGCGCGGCTCGCCGTCGCCGCTCCGTGGATCGTCCTGGCGCTGATCGGGACCAGGCCGGAGGCCGCCCAGGCGTACAACAGCGTCACGGGGGCGATCGTGCTCGTCACCGGCGCAGGTGCCAGCGTCATCGCCTACCGCCTGATGATCCGGCTCGGACGTCTGCCTGACGACCCACGGGTGCTGCGATGAACGCCGCGGTGTCCGGTGCGCTCGTCGGTGCGCTCGGCGGTGCTGGGCTCGCGCTCACGTGGTGGCGGATCGCCGCCCGCCGGATCACGCTGGACGAGCGTCTGGCGCCCTACCTGCGTGTCCAGCCGAGTGGGTCGCGGCTGCTGCGCCTGCCGGCCGTCCACACGCCGTTCCCGACGGTCGAGCGGCTCGTGGCTCCGGTCATGGCGGATGCCCTGCGTGTCGTCGCCAGGTTCGGATCGCCGGCTGCGGAGCTGCGCCGTCGGCTCGAGCGGGCCGGGCGTCGCGAGTCGGTCGAGGAGTTCCGTGCCGCCCAGGTCGTCTGGGGCGTCATCGGGCTGGCGGTCGGCCTCCTGGTCGCGCTTGCGCTCGCGGCCAGTCGTGGGACGTCACCGATCGCCCTCCTCGGCCTCGTCGGCGCGTGCGGCGCGTCGGCCGTGCTCGCGCGTGACCGCCTGCTCACGCGTGAGATCGGTCGGCGCGAGGCGCGGATCGTCGCCGAGCTGCCGATCGTCGCGGAGCTCCTCGCGCTCGCGGTCGGGGCCGGCGAAGGTCCCGTGGCGGCGCTCGAACGGGTGGCTGCGACGACCCGGGGCGAGATGTCCCGTGAGCTGTCCCGGACGCTGGCGGACGCGCGCTCGGGCACGCCGCTGACCGGTGCCTTGGAGGGACTGGCGGACCGGACCGAGGTCGCCGCACTGACCCGCTTCGCCGAGGGGGTCGCGATCGCGGTGGAGCGCGGGACACCGCTCGCGGACGTGCTCAGGGCGCAGGCCCAGGACGTCAGGGAGGCCGCGCGACGGGCACTCATGGAGGCAGGGGGACGCAAGGAGGTGGCGATGATGGTCCCGGTGGTGTTCCTGATCCTCCCGGTCACCGTCGTCTTCGCCGTGTTCCCGAGCATCGCGGTCCTGAGCCTGCGTGCGTAGGACGACGACCGCCCCGAGGACCGCTCGGGGCTCACGAGGAGGAGATCACACGATGACAGCGAGCAGCGGCGAGCCGCAGGTCCTGGGGGAGTCGGAGCGGGGCGACGTCCCGGGCTGGGTCCTCGTGACGCTGATGACGGCCGGGTTGGTGATCGCGCTCTGGGCGATCGCCGGGCCCGCGCTGCAGAGCGTGTTCGAGAGCGCGATCGCGCAGGTCACCGGCAGTCACCCGTAGTGGCCGGGGATCGCGGTGCGGGGTTCTGTGGCGACCGGGGGTCGGCGATCGTGGACTTCGCGCTGGTCGGTGGTCTCGTCACGGTGCTGTTCGCTGCGGTCCTCCAGCTGACGTTCGCGGTGCACGTGCGCAACACGCTCGTGGACTGCGCGGCCGAGGGGGCACGTCACGCCGCGCTGGCCGACCGGTCGCCCGCCGACGGTGAGGCGCGGACGCGCGAGCTGATCACGATGTCGTTGGCCCCCCGGTTCGCCGAGGACGTCACGGCGCGGGAGACCGTCCTGGACGGTGTGCGCGTGATCGAGGTCGAGGTGGTCGCGCCGGTGCCGGTCGTCGGGCTGATCGGGCCGTCGGGGAGGCTGACCGTCACCGGTCACGCGCTCGAGGAGCAGCCATGACCGGGCGCCGTGCCGTATCGCGACGCGCCCTGCCGGCCGACGACGGCAACGCGATCGTCGAGTTCCTGGCGGCGGCACTCCTGCTGCTCGTTCCCGTCGTGTACCTGTCCCTCGTCCTGGGCCGGGTCCAGGCGGCGACCTTCGCGGCCGAGGGGGCGGCGCGGGAGGCGGGCCGGACCGCTGCGACGGCGGACGGGCCCGCGGACGCGACCGCGCGGGCCGTCACGTCGGTCGGCATCGCCCTCCACGACCAGGGGTTCGACGACGTCGACCCGGTGCGCGCCCTCACGCTCACGTGCTCGACCGACCCGTGCCTGCAACCGGGGAGCGACGTCGTGACGGTCGTGGCGTTCGACGTCGACCTGCCGTTCGTGCCGGACCTGCTCCGCAGCGTCGTCCCGGTGCACGTCCCCGTCTCCGCGCGTCACGTCGCGCCGGTGGACGCGTACGCGGGGCGACCGTGAGGCGGCTGCGGGACGACGACGGGCAGGTGACCCTGCTCGCGATCCTCTTCACGATGCTCGCCCTGCTCCTCGTCACCGCGGTCGTGTCGGCGACCGGTGTCCACCTCGAACGCAAGCGCCTCCTCGCGCTCGCCGACGCGCTGTCGCTCGAGGCCGCGGACGCACTCGAGCCGACCACCGTCTATGCGGACCAGGGCCATGCGCCGCAGCCCGGGGCCGCCATCCCGCTGACCGACCGCGACGTCGCCCGCGCCGTCGACCAGTACCTGCACGACAACCCCGAGGCCGCGGCGGACTTCACCGGCCTCAGCGTGGACGCGCGGGCCTCCGACGACGGACGCACGGCCGAGATCACCCTCGGCGCGCTCGCCCACCCGGTGCTCCTGAGCTGGGTGACCGCACCGTGGTCGGACGGGATCGCGCTCCAGGTCGAGTCGTCGGCTCGGGCCTGGTGACACCGCCCCGGCCCGACTCGCGTAACCTGGACCCTCGTGGCAACCACCGACTTCCCGAGCGAGATCCGCGCCCTCCGGAGCACCCTGGACACGATCCGCAAGGTCACCGACCCAGAGGCCCTGACGGCCCAGATCGCCGACCTCTCGGAGAAGGCGTCCGCGCCCGACCTCTGGGACGACCCCGAGGCCGCGCAGGCCGTGACGTCCGCCCTGTCGCACGCGCAGGCCGAGCTCGACCGGGTCGCGAAGTTCACCGGCCGGATCGACGACCTCGAGACGCTCGTGGAGATGGCGACCGAGGGGGAGGGCGCCGACGACGCCGAGACCCTCGCCGAGGCCGAGGCCGAGCTCGTCTCGATCCGCAAGGACCTCGGCGAGCTCGAGGTCCGGACCCTGCTCTCCGGCGAGTACGACAAGCGCGAGGCCGTCGTGACCATCCGGTCCGGCGCCGGTGGCGTGGACGCCGCCGACTTCGCCGAGATGCTCATGCGCATGTACCTGCGGTGGGCCGAGCGTCACGGCTACCCGACCGCCGTCCTCGACACGTCCTACGCGGAAGAGGCCGGCCTGAAGTCGGCGACCTTCGAGGTCAAGGTGCCCTACGCGTTCGGCAACCTGTCCGTCGAGGCCGGCACCCACCGCCTCGTGCGGATCTCGCCGTTCGACAACCAGGGCCGCCGGCAGACGTCGTTCGCCGCGGTCGAGGTGATCCCGCTGATCGAGCAGACGGACAGCATCGAGATCCCCGAGAACGAGATCCGCGTCGACGTGTTCCGCTCGTCGGGCCCCGGCGGCCAGTCGGTGAACACGACCGACTCCGCCGTCCGGCTCACGCACATCCCGACCGGGATCGTCGTGTCCATGCAGAACGAGAAGTCGCAGATCCAGAACCGCGCCGCGGCCCTCCGCGTGCTGCAGTCCCGGCTGCTCCTCCAGCGCCAGGCCGAGGAGAACGCCGCCAAGAAGGCGCTCGCCGGCGACATCAAGGCGAGCTGGGGCGACCAGATGCGCTCCTACGTGCTGCACCCGTACCAGATGGTCAAGGACCTGCGCACCGAGTACGAGGTCGGCAACACGGCAGCGGTGTTCGACGGTGACATCGACGGGTTCATCGAGGCCGGCATCCGGTGGCGGCGCGGGCAGCAGAACTGACCGGTCGGCGCCCGATCCGGACGTTTCGCCCGGATCGGCGGGATCGGGCGGCTCACAGGCCCGGCTGCGGCGTGTCTGACCGGATCGGCTCGGACCGTCTGCCTACGCTCGATGACGGCCAGGTAGGTCCTACCCCCCGTCCCCGAGACTGGCCTGCGAGCTTGTGATCCGTTTCGAGAACGTCAGCAAGGTCTACGCGCGCGGCGCGAGGCCAGCCCTGGACTCGATCTCCCTGGAGATCGAGCGGGGCGAATTCGTGTTCATGGTCGGCGCGTCCGGCTCCGGGAAGTCGACCTTCCTGCGGCTGGTGCTGCGCGAGGAGCGACCCACCGAGGGCAAGGTGTTCGTCGCGGGCAAGGACATGACGACGCTGTCCTCGTGGAAGGTCCCCCAGATGCGCCGGGAGATCGGCGCCGTGTTCCAGGACTTCCGCCTGCTCCCGAACAAGACCGTGTACGAGAACGTCGCGTTCGCGCTCCAGGTGATCGGCAAGCCGCGGCACCACATCATGACGACCGTGCCGGACACGCTCGAGATGGTCGGCCTCGCCGGCAAGGAGAAGCGCCGCCCGCACGAGCTGTCCGGTGGTGAGCAGCAACGCGTGGCGATCGCCCGCGCGTTCGTCAACCGCCCCCCGATCCTGCTGTGCGACGAGCCGACCGGAAACCTCGACCCGACGACGTCGCTGGGCATCATGCGGCTGCTCGACCGGATCAACCGCACCGGGACCACCGTCGTCATGGCCACCCACGACGACGAGATCGTCGACCAGATGCGCAAGCGCGTCGTCGAGCTGTCCGCCGGGGCGATGGTCCGTGACCAGTCCCGTGGCGTGTACGGCTCGGCGCGCTGAGAAGGCCGAGGGCACCGCGTGAGAGCTCAGTTCATCCTTTCCGAGATCGGCATCGGTCTGCGCCGCAACCTGGCGATGACGATCTCGGTCATCCTCGTGACCTTCGTGTCCCTGACGTTCGTCGGCAGCGCGGCACTGCTGCAGCTGCAGATCTCGCAGATGAAGGACGAGTGGTACGGCAAGGTCGAGGTGTCGGTGTTCCTGTGCGCCGCGGGGTCGCAGAAGCCGACGTGCGCGGCGGGTGAGGTCACCGATGCGCAGAAGGCCGCGATCCAGGCGGAGCTCGACTCCCCGGACGTGAAGCCGTACATCCAGAAGGTCTACTACGAGTCCAAGCAGCAGGCGTTCGTCTCGTTCCAGAAGATGTTCTCCGACCAGTGGTGGGCCTCGTCGATCACGGTCGACGACATGAACTCCTCCTACCGGATCAAGCTCACCGACCCCTCGAAGTACCAGGTCGTCGCCGACGTCCTCACCGGCAGGCAAGGCGTCGACGAGGTCCAGGACCAGCGCAAGATCTTCGACTCGCTGTTCCGGGTGCTCAACGGCGCGACGATGCTCTCGGCCGGGTTGGCGGCGGTGATGCTGCTGGCGGCGGTGCTGCTCATCACGACGACGATCCGGTTGTCGGCGATGAGTCGACGGCGCGAGACCGGCATCATGCGGCTCGTCGGCGCCTCGAACCTGTTCATCCAGCTCCCGTTCATGCTGGAGGGCGCGATCGCGGCGACCCTGGGTGCGGCGCTGGCGGTGGGCGGACTCTGGCTGGGGGTGAAGTACCTGGTGATCGACTGGCTGAGCGCGTCCGTCACGTCCATCAACTTCATCACCGAGCGTCAGGTCCTGGTGGTCGCGCCGTTCCTCGTCGGCGCGGCGATCCTGCTCGCTGCGGTCTCCTCGTTGGTCACCCTCCGGCGCTACACGAAGGTCTAGATCATGGGAACCGTCAGGTCGACAGTGACGATGCGAGGCCGCAGCCGCGCGACGGGGCTGCTCGTCGTCGTCCTCACGTTCCTCACGGTGCTCAGTGGTGCGGCGCCGTCGGCATTCGCCGACAGCTACGACAACCAGGTGGCGCAGAACAAGGCGCAGGCCGCGGCGAACAAGGCCGCGCAGGACGCACTCGCCGCATCGCTCGAGGACACCGACAAGGCACTCGCGCAGGCCGCCATGGACCTGCAGGCGACCGAGCAGCGGCTGCCGCAGGCGCAAGCCGAGCTGGCCGCCGCCAAGGACGACCTGGCGACAGCCCAGCGCGAGGCGGCGATCATCGCCGGCCGCCTGCAGGACGCCCGCGACCAGGAGGCGTCGATCACCCAGACGATCCAGGCCGACACGGCGCGCAGCACGGCCGTGCGGAACGCGCTCGGGGAGATGGCGCGTCAGGCGTACCGGGGTGGGGCGGAGATCTCCAGCCTCGGCGTGGCCCTCGGGGCGCAGAGCACCGACGAGTTCATCGCGACGTACGGTGCGGTGTCGAGCGCGTTGCGCGCCCAGGCACAGTCGCTCGCAGGGCTGCAGCAGGTGCAGGCCGACAACCGCAACAGCCAGGCCCGCCTGGTGGCGGTGCGTGACCGCATCACCGAGCTGAAGGCCGACGCCGACGCGAAGGTGGTCGAGGCCGATCAGGCGCGGGTGCACGCGGAGGAGCGCACGGCCGAGATCACGAGCCTCATCGCTGAGCAGACCGCGAGCAAGCAGACCATCGCCGACCGTCTCGCGGCCGAGAAGGCGCAGCAGGCCGAGCTGGACGCCCAGGCGGCAGCGCTGGCGGCGAGCCTGGCCGAGATCATCGCGAAGCAGAACGCGGCGCGGGCGGCGGCGGGGGTGCACGGACCGATCAACGGTGCCGTGTTCGCCAACCCGACGTCGACGAACCCCATGTTCATCACGTCGCACTACGGCTGGCGGTTCCAGCCGATCCTCAAGTACTACCGGATGCATGCGGGGGTCGACCTCCGCGCGTACTGCAACACCCCGATCTACGCGGCGCGGGCCGGCACCGTGCAGTGGGCGAAGTGGGTCAACGGGTACGGCAACCAGGTGATGGTCAACCACGGCTACGTCAACAACAGCTCGCTCATGAGCAGCTACAACCACATGAACACCGTGGTGGTGCACGCCGGGGAGTCGGTGTCGCAGGGCCAGCTGGTGGGCTACGCCGGGATGACCGGTGGGGTCTCGACCGGGTGCCACCTGCACTTCGAGGCGTACGTCAACGGCGCCGTCGTGAACCCGGAACCGCTGCTCGGCCTGGCCTGAGCCGGCACCGACCGGGTGGCGTCCGCCGGGCGCCGGGGTGTTCCGCGGGTGCGGCAAACCATGCACGCGCGCGGCGTGCGGTCCTCTACCCTGGGGCGGCAGCCTCCCACCCCGATCATGCGGTGCGCGGCGATGCCCGTCGGACGAGAGAAGGTGCGTGGTGGCCAAGGAGCAGGGCCGGACGATCGTGGCCAGCAACCGCAAGGCGCGCCACGACTACACGATCGAGGACGTCTTCCAGGCGGGGATCGTGCTGAGCGGCACCGAGGTCAAGGCCCTGAGGGCCGGGCGGGCGTCGCTGGTCGACGGGTTCTGCGAGATCGAGGGCGGCGAGGCCTGGCTGCAGGGGGTGCACATCCCCGAGTACGCGCACGGGACATGGACCAACCACGCGCCACGGCGCAAGCGCAAGCTCCTGCTGCACCGCATCGAGATCGAGCGCCTGGACCAGCGCTCGCACGAGAAGGGCCTGACGATCATCCCGTTGTCCCTGTACTTCCAGGACGGGTACGCCAAGGTCGAGATCGCGCTGGCACGCGGCAAGCGCGAGTACGACAAGCGCCAGACGCTCCGCGAACGGCAGGACAACCTCGAGGCCCAACGGGCCATGCGCTCCAAGCGGGATCGGTGAGAACCATGCCCCTGCGTCACCTCCTTCCACGACGCCGCGCGGCCGTGGTGACCGTGCTCGTCGGACTGCTCGCCGGACTGTTCGTGGCCTGGGGAGGGTTCGCGTCCGCTCCGGCCGTGGCCGCGGTGCACGCGTCGGACACCGGGGGACGGCACGTCACGCGCTACGCCCTGACGTACACGCTGACGTCCGGTGGCAACGCGCACGTGGCGATCGACCTGGACTTCGACTTCGGCGGCGACCCGGGGCACGGGCCGACGATCTCGATCCCGGTGCAGCAGGCGATCACCGGTGACAGCGCGCACGTGCGCTCCTACCCGGTCTCCGGCCTCACCGCCTCCAGCTCGACGGGTGCTCCGGCCGGCGTCAACACGGAGACCAGCAACGGGTGGCTCATCGTGAAGATCGGTGACGCGAACGAAGGCGGGATCTCGGGCGTCCAGAGCTACCACATCGAGTACACGATCGGCTCGGTGGTGAACCCGTTCAGCGACCACGCCGAGTTCTACTGGAACGTCGTGGGCGCCGACGCGGGGTCGATCCCGATCTCCGACGTCTCGGTGACGGTCGCCGGGCCGGTCGCGGCCGACGGCGCGACATGCTTCAGCGGGCCGACGAACAGCACGACGCCGTGCGACGCCGGGGCGGTCAACCCCGACGGGACCGCGGCCTTCACGCAGCAGACGCTGAACCCGGGGAACGGGCTGACGGTCGCCGTGCACTACCCGGCGTCGGCGTTCACCGGCGCGAAGGCGCTGATCATCGCGACGCCCAGCCCGCTCGACCCGGTCACCCCGACGGCCGTCACCGGTGTGCTCGCGCTGCTGATCGCCGGCGCCGGCTCGGTGCTCGTGATACGGCGGGTGATGCGGAACGGGCGCGACCGCCAGTACCTGGGGCTCACGCCCGGACTGGCGCCGGCACCGGGACAGGAGCTGCAGGTCGGGTACCGCGACAAGCGCACGCCCGTGGCCGTGCAGTTCACGCCTCCGCCCGGGGTCAGCCCCGGTGAGGTAGGCACGTTGCTCGACGAGGTCGCCGACCCCAAGGACGTCACGGCCACGATCATCGACCTGGCCGTGCGCGGTTACCTGCGCATCGACGAGGTCCCACCGAAGAAGGCCGGCCGCAAGCCGAACGACTGGACGTTGAGCCAGCTCCGCGAGGCCGGTCCCGAGCTCAAGATGTTCGAGGCGACGCTGCTCGGGTACATCTTCGCCGAACGTCGGCAGGTCGACCTGAGCACGCTGAAGACGACGTTCGCATCGTCGATGAGCAGGGTTCAGACGCTGCTGTACGAGGACGTCACCGACAACCGGTGGTTCTCCGCCAACCCGGCGAGCGTGCGGAGCCGGTGGCAGGTCGGCGGGGCGATCCTCGCGTTCTTCGGGCTGTTCGGGGCGTTCGCGGCCGCGAACGTCGTCGACGTCAAGGGCATCGCCCTCGTGCCGGGGGCCCTGGTCATCGTGGGCCTTGTCATGGTCGTCGTCGCCAAGTCGGCACCGGCGCGGACCCCTGCCGGGACGGCGGTCCTCGCGCAGGCCTTCGGGTTCCAGCGGTACCTCACCACCGCGGAGGCGAACCAGATCCGGTTCGAGGAAGGCGAGGACATCTTCAGCCGGTACCTGCCCTACGCGATCGTGTTCGGTGTCGCCGAGCGTTGGGCCCGGGTGTTCGGCGAGCTCGCCGCGCAGGGCTACGCGGTCGCCGAACCGACCTGGTACGGCGGTGTCGGGTTCCACACGGGGATGTTCTGGGCGTCGTACGCCGCGTTCGGCAGCAACCTCGACACGTTCACGAACCTCGCGACCGAGTCGATCGCGGCGCCGACGCCCGGCTCGTCCGGCGGGTCGGGCTTCGGCGGCGGCGGGTTCTCCGGCGGCGGTGGCGGCGGCGGGGGAGTGGGCGGCTGGTAGCCGTCCGCCGTCAGGCGCGGCGGCCCACGAGGGCCAGGAGCCGCGTCTGCTCGTCGTCGTCCTCGGTGGTCGGAAGCGGCTCCTTGAAGTAGCGGCTGGGCCCGAGAGGGTTGGCGCTCAGCGCGACGAGGAGGCGGTCGACCGTCGCCGGGTCGATGGTCTCGTCGACCCCGAGGGCGCGGGCGAGGTCCCAGCCGTGGATCGCCAGGTCCATGACCATCTCCTCGAGGTACTGGTGGGCGGGTGTCGGTCCGCGCGACAGGCTCACGGTGCGCGAGATGGCACCGTCGGCTGCGAAGGCGGCAAGCGCGGCGCTCATGGCGGAGCGCCAGGTCGCGACCGGGTCGTCACCCAGGACGTCGCCGTCGAACGCGTCGCCGACCTCCGCGACGGTGCGCCCGGCGAGCAGCCGGGGTGCCCACAGCTGTTCCGAGGTCAGATGGTTCACGAGGTCGCGCACCGACCACTCGTCGCACGGGGTGGGCAGGTCCCACCTGTCGCCGATGTGCGAGACCAGTCCCGTGAAGCGGTCGGCGTTGACACGGTGCAGTTCCAGGAGCTCGTCCATGGCATCAGCGTGCTCTCGGCGCGACGGCGTCGCCACCGGGGGGACCGGCCGTGCCGGACGTCTCCTGTGGGTGGCAGACGCCCCCGGGCCGCAGGAATCATGAGGCGCCCCGCGGCGTTGATCCCGTAGAGTGACAGCGCACGCGTGGCCCCTCGGGGCCGAGCGAGCAGTTGACAACTGCACAGGGGGTGATCGGTTTCGACGGTGGTCGTCGAGCCAGGAGAAGCGGGCCGAGGACGCACGGTTATCTCGTTAACGATCCGCGCAAACCAATAGGTGCCAATACATCGCGCACCGACTTCGCACTCGCCGCCTGAGCGAGTCTTCGAAGTCCGTCAGCCCGAATGCGCTCTCGATTCGGTAACTGGCGTCATCTAGAGAGCCACTGCTCGCAGCATTCGTCGTCGGTGCTGCGGGGACTCTTAGGCGACTGAGCCTGTCCACGGCATGTCTGCTAGATCGTGGGGGCTGAGAAAAGCGCAGCAGTCTGCGCCCGGAGAAGTCCTGGTTCTGCGTCATCGGACGCGGGTTCGATTCCCGCCACCTCCACCACTCTGACCTGCGGGAACGCAAGTCTTGTTGACACAGGGATAGCCATCCGTTGACACGGGTGGCTATTTTTGTGTCTATGGCCAGCGTGCGGGAGCGTCGACGAGCCGACGGGACACGCTCGTTCGCGGTGCTGTGGCGCGATCCCGAGACGGGACGCCAGACGTCGCTCACGTACGACGACGAACGCGAGGCGCGCGTCGCGAAAGAGCTCATCGAGGCGGCCGGCGGCCACGCGGCCGAGGCGGCGCGCATTGCCGAGGCGGTGCGGAAACCGGGCCCGACGGTGCTCGAGGCCATGTCCGAGCACATCGACCTGCTCACGGGTGTCGGCGCGGACACGCGGGCGCACTATCGCCAGCAGCTGACGGCGCACATCGCGCCGGTCCTCGGGTCCTATCCCGTCAGCGCCCTCACGTACCGGCACGTGGCCGGATGGGTGCGCGCGATGGCGGACAAGGGCCTCGCACCCAAGACGATCGCCAACGTGCACGGGCTGCTGTCGGCGGCGATGACGACCGCGACGCGGCTGGGCTACCGGACCGACAACCCGTGCGTCGGAGTCGAGCTGCCGAAGTCGGTGGCGACCCGCGACGAGATGACAGTCCTCACGCGCGACGAGTTCGGGCTGCTGCTGTCGAAGGTGTCCGCGCACTACCAGCCGCTGGTGCTCACGCTCGTGGCGACGGGGCTGCGGTGGGGCGAGGCGACGGCGCTGACGGCCGGGGACGTCGACCTGACCGCGCGACCGGCGACTCTGCGGGTGACGAAGGCGTGGAAGCGTGACGCCGATCGGCACTGGTACGTCGGGCCGCCCAAGACGAAGCGGGCGCGGCGGACGGTGTCGCTGCCCGATGACCTCGTGGACGTGCTGCTGCCGCTCGTCGCTGGGAAGGCGCCCGACGAGCTGCTGTTCACCAACACGGTCGGGTCGCAGCTCTCGTCTTCGCGGTTCTGGACGACGACGTGGACACCGGCGCTCGACGCGGCGTGCAACCCTCGGCTGGCAGACGGATCGCCCGACCTCGACGCGCCCCGGCTGACGAAGCGACCACGCGTGCACGACCTTCGGCACACGCACGCGTCCTGGATGATCGCTGCCGGAACGGACCTGTTCGTGCTGCAGCGGCGGCTCGGGCACGAGTCGATCACGACGACGACGGAGACCTACGCACACCTGATGCCGGACCAGCAGCGGGCGGCGGCCGATGCGGCGGGGAGGGCGATGGCCGGGTTGGCGGCGCCCGGTGGGGCCGCAGCGGACCTGGACGGGCGCGCCGGCGCCAGGAAGTGATGAGCGGGACAGAAGTCGCCGCGACGGCCGGCGGTGACCTGGCGGCCAGTTCTGGGACTGGTCCGACACGAAGAACAGTGTGCGAAAAGTAGGTTCAGGAGCCTACTATGTGCGATATGAGTGCACGCACGGAGGTCGTCAGGCGCGCCGCTCGCGCGCCGCTGCGCACGATCCGCACCGCCGAGCTTGCGCTCGATTATGCGCATCCGAGGCAGGAGATTCGCGAGTTCGAACGCCGTGGCCTCTTGCACCGTCTGGCCCACGGAATCTACTGCGCCATTCCGCCGGAAAGTGACCCCGCGACGTGGCGGCCGACGCTCGAGGCGGCGACTGCTGCGGTCGCCACCGCCCTGTATGGCGACCGTGTTCCGGTGCTCACCGGCCTCACCGCTGCGCGAGTCCACCGCGCGCTTCCACGCGCCATCGGCACGGGCTATGTCGCGGTTCCTACCCGGCGGCGTCCGCTGCGTCTGGCCGACCGGGACGGCGACGTCAGATTCGTCACGCGCGACGTCACGACGCTCGACGCCGTGCTCGTCCAGACCGACCTCGGCCCGGCGCTCGCCACCACACCCGAGCAGACGGTGCTGGACCTCGCCCGGAACGACCCGCAGGCCGAGGACGTCGACGCCCTGGAGGCGATTGCGGCACTCTGGCCGGAGTGCGACACCGAAGTCCTTGAGGAGATCGCTGCCCGGCAGAGAATGCGTGCGACGCTTCGGCGCGTTGCGGTCGGCCGATGACTTCCCTCCAGCGTGACGAGTGGGCGGCTGTCGCAGACGCATTCGGTGCGGACCTCGAGCAGGTGCGCCGCGACCACCTCATCTCCCATGTCCTCGCGGCGATCTCGACGGGTGTCGCTACCGACGATGTCGTCTTCTTCGGGGGCACGGCGCTCTCGCGCACCTTCCTGACGGATGCCCGGCTCAGTGAGGACGTCGACCTCATCGCTTTCGCTCCGCGCACCGACGTCGCCGGGCAGATCGAGGCGGCCGTTCGGCGGGATCTGGCGCGGAGCCACGGACGGCCCACCTGGCGCCCCGCGTTGAGCGCGACAACAGGCAGCCAGCCGACGACGCTCGTGTTCGCGGGGACCGCAAGTGTCCAGGTTCAGCTCGTCAGCGGCGACGGCTACCTCTGGCCCACCGAGGTCCGCGACATCGAGCAGCGCTACAGCGACGCTCCACCGGCGCGGCTCCGCACCCTGACGGCAGCTGGCTTCGCCGGTGCCAAGCTCAGCGCGTGGATGGACCGGCACGCGCCCCGTGATCTCTACGACCTCTGGGCGATGGGCGAGCGAGGTCTCATTGACGCCGGCGCGCTCGAGGTGTTCGTCCGCCGGGGTCCGCAGGCGCGGCCGCCTGCGAGCTGGGTCTTCGAGACCGCTCCTGACGAGACCGTATGGCGCGGTGCCCTCGGGCACCAGACGAGGTTGCGAGTGACCGCCGCTGACGCGCTTGACTCCGTCCGTGAGGCCTGGCGCCTGGCCGCGTCGGCGTGATGGCGGGGCCGATGACCGACCGCAGGTCAGAAGAGCTGGTCGCCTTGGACGTGGGGCCGTCGCCGGTGCGCGCGAACGGAGCGGTCCGTCGGATGGAGTGCCGTCAGGTCGACTGACGCAGTTCCTGACGCCATCGGCGGCTTGACCGATGCGTCTCCGCCCGAGCCTGACGCAGGTCCGTCGCTCTCGCCGTTCCCCTGCCACCCCACCGGCTCCACGGTCACCAGCTCGATGATCGCGTCCACATGTGCGGGCAGCAGCGCGATCCGCCGCCGGCCGAAGCGCAGATGCGGCACCCGCCCGCGCCGGATCTGCTCGCGCACCCACCACGCCGAGATCCCCAGCCGCTGGGCGACCTCCTCCGGTGTCATCGTCATCACGTCACGACTCGTCGCGTCCTGGTTCATCGCAGGCTTCCATCGTCGGCCGCGCACCCGTGAGGTGCGCGGATCGGAGGGAGAAGACGCGTCAACCGGCACGACCGGTGGCGACCGATCGGGCAGACCGCGCGCAGTCTCCCTACTAGGAGGTATGCGGAAGTGCGACCAACATGAGCGCCACCCTCGTGACCAGGCACATCACGCGCACCCTGCGTCGTCGTCTGCGCCCGCGGGGCGCGTGTACCGAGGGCGAGAATCGCGACCGCCGCACGGAACCTCGCGGCCGGTCGGGATCGGCGCGCGACGCGTTGCCCTCACCGAGTAGCGGTTGCGGACGGCGACCACGATGCCCAGGTGCCCGACGACGAATCTGCGCGCCGTGCCGATCACCTGGGCCCGTGGACTACCCCTCGCCGAACCGCTGACGAGCACCCTGGCGGCTCACGCCCAGTGCCTGGCCGATGTCGCCCCAGCTCGCGCCTGCCCGACGCTCCCGATGCATCTGCTTGGCGATCGCCGCCTCCGCTGCAGCCAGCACCTCGCGAACCTGGTCGCGCTCTGCAGCGAGACGGGCGAGCTCGACGAACTCCCGCTGCCCGCGCGGCCGCCGAGCAGGCGCCCGTGCCGACATTGCCGAGCGGCCAGCCGACGGACGAGCTGCCAGCCGAGGCGGCACTGTCGTCGGCGGAACCTGCCCGTGGCGGGGCGGAAGCAGCGCTGCGATCTCGTCCCACGCGACCTGCTCCGCCGGCCCCGCCGCGGGCGCCCTGCGCGCCGCAGCCCGCTCCTCCCGCTCCCGCCGTCCCTTGCCCATCGCGCCTCCAGCCGCTCCCTCGCCATCATGCTGGTGCTGACCACTGACAACCACGGTTGCTGAGACGAAGACTCTTCTTGCATCACGATGCCGGCCGCCGTCCGCTCGGCATCCAAGAAAGTTGGCGGCACGCCGCGACAGTCCGCGCGGCTCGGCTCAGGCGATCCCGCGGTCCTTCCGCCACCGTTCGTGCTCCGTCTGCCGCACGGCCAAGTCGCGCGTGTGGAAGAGCTCGATCAGGGCATCGATCCCTTGCTCGTTCGCGAAGCATGCGGCATGCACGAGCCGCGGCGGCGATCCCCGGAGATCCTCGACAAACGGGACCCAGGAAGAAGCCCAACCACGCAACGGGTCGTAGTCCGGATGATGCGACGCCACGCCCGGTCCGGACGCATCGATCTCACTTCCGCACATCGGACAGGTCAGCGCGCTCACGACCTCACGATCCCACGAACCCGCCCCAAACGATCGACGCCTCGGTGCCGACTCCCGAAGACCTCCCGGTCTACGACAACCCGAGTTGTCAGAATGGGCGTAGACACTTCTGGCACCACGGCGAGGAGTGTCTGCCCGAGGCGTTGGCCACGCCGACCTCAGGACCAACACACGCGCGAAGCGACCGCGTCGTTGGGGACCGACACCTCCGGGCCGCGCCGACCTGCGATCGGACCCCGCGGGGCTCTACGAACTCGTGAGTCGCTCAACGAGTCGACGGCAGTGCTCGTTGTCCGGCTCCGACTCGAGTCCAACTGAGGCCCAGTGCCTCGCACCTTCGAGATCGTGGTCGTGCATGCACAGCCACGCCAGTCGCGAAAGGTCGGTAGCATCGGCCTCGCGCCACCGCGCCTCGATGACGAGCCGAAGCCGGCCCACCGCCATGAGCCGCTCGTCGGCCTCAAGACTCACTTCTTTGGTCGACAGAAGGTAGTTGAGTCGCTGAGCAGCCATGCTTAAGTCATAGAAGTCCGTACTCGCTCTTTCGGCCAACTCAATGCGCGCGCTCACCTCGCCGAGCGAATCCCCTGCCGCGCGACACAACTGCGCAAGCTTGCGCCACCCGCTTTCGTCATCCGGCCTTGCTTCCAGATAGCGCCGTACTGACGCGGCCGCCTCTGCAAGATTGCCGCCGTCCTCCTCGATCTGAGCAACATTCAGCCATGCCTTTGGGTACGCAGTGGCAATATACTGAACCACCGCGAGCTCCTGATCTCGATTCGCGCCCTCGGCGATTCGCTGGGCGACCACCTTGGCGAGACGGTCAACTCGCGGGCCCAATCCGGCCGCAACTTCTCCAGCTGTCGCCGCTCCGAAGCTGTGAAGGAGATCAATATCGGCCTCAACGGCGATCTTAAGAGGCGAAGCAACCAGCTTCCTCTTTCCGAAGACGGCGGCCGCGAGCGGTACCGAAAGGAATGACGAAGAGTCCTCCTCGGACCACACCTCCTCAATTAGGGATGCTTGCGCCAGTTCGGCGACGGCTGCATCTATATCAAATCGCTCGTTGCCCGGGCGCAATAGTACCGCCTCCAGGCCAATACGGGGCACAAGCGACCGCCAGCTGCACAAGGTCAGGAACACGCGCTTTCCGGCAAGCGAGAGGGAGGCAAAAGAGCGATCGAATAGCGCGTCAAGAACCGCAGCCTTCGTCGCCACAACCGGCTTGAATGCGACCTTTCGTCCTGCGTGGGCCACTTCGCCGAGAAGGACCTTCGTGATATAGGGGTGTCCATCGGACTCTTCGTATAGGCGCTCTTTGTACTCTTCGTCGAGAAGACTTGATATCCCCAGCCGTCCAGCCACGTCCTGCACGAGGAGTTGGTACTCCTCCCGGGCCATCCCGCCGACCTCGACAGGGTAGTCTGCCTTGAAGTCTCGGCTGCGGGTTGTGATGAGCACTTTGTTTGGCAATCGCACGGCGTTTGACAGATATGCGTAGAGTTCGCCCTGAGCGCGAATGGTTTCAAAGTTATCGAAGACGAAGAGATACGGGCCATCCGCGGACGTGCCAGATAGCGCAGCTGTTATAAGTCGACGAGCATCGGAGATCTTGGGCTTTGCCCCAGTAAGGAGTCGAGCGAAGTCCCGTGCAATATCGTCGATCGAGAGGACGTCCGCGCGAACGACCTTAGGTCCGTCCGGGAGGAGGTCAATGTCACGGGCGCTGAACCAGACGATCGCAGAGAACTCGCTCACTTCGGCGATTCTGTGGAGAACCTCCAGTGCCATCGATGTCTTGCCCACCCCGCCACGCCCGTGGAGCGTGATCACGGGATGCCGATCATCGCAGAGCACTGAGTCCAACTCGGATTCGAGTGTGGGGCGGGAAATGTATCCACTTCGCCGTGGTGGCATATTTGTGAACGATTCGCCTACGACCTCAAGTCCCGGATATGCAGCGGTCTCGCTCGGCGGCTCAGCGTCCGCGGGCAGTAGCCAACTGGCACCTGGTATCGACCGACGATCGTCCGTAACATATGAGACCGCCTCGAAGACGTCACCACGGAAGGCTCCGTTTGGCACAAAGAAGTCGGTCAGATCGGCATCTGTGAAAAGTAGTTGCACCCGTCTCGGCTCGCCTTGGGCCACATAGATGCCGTCCGCGAGTTGGTGATCGGCCTCTGCGGCGAGATGCGCGAATGGTGATCGGTCGCCGCCGAAGCGCGTCACTCGGTACTTGCCGGATAGTCCGCGCTTCAGGTGCACCCACGATCGGGAGAAGGTCGGCGAGCCGTTCAGTACCGCATCGAGGGATTCCTGGAGTCGCGGACTTAGCGTGGAGAGCATTTCTGGTTTCGGGGAACCGTGGCCGCGAGTACGGTTGCGCAGCCACACGAAATCTCTGATCCAGTTCCTCAAAGAGACCTTTAGTGCAGATGTGTCGCCATAGGTGGGCTCAAGGTACCGACACGCAGCATTGAGGTGATCTACGGCTCGACGTTGCCAACTGCCGTCACCGGGACCGAACGTCATCGCGATGGCGGTCTGCGAATCCCGTGCGTCGGGTACAAAATGTTGACTGGCGGGGCCAGTCAGGGCTTCATCTACGATCTCAGCCCACGCGCCGATTCCGTCGGCACGCACGAGTCTGTGTTCCAGCGCGTACCGCTGCCGATCTCGGTCATCCCGGAGGCCCGCGAGAAGTTCCACCGTGATGAGCTTGATCGTGAACTCCCCGAGGTAGAGCAGTTCGAAGAAGTACGCAGTATCGGAGTCGCTGCGTGCGATCTCGACCCGTTCCAGCATGCGCTGGGTTGGGAGGAAATTCGGAGTCTGATCCATGGCGATTCTCCAACTGGGTAGCGTAAGTCATGGATACCACAGGAAGCGGGCGATCTTGCTGGTTCGACGGGGTTACCGCGCGAAGACGCCTCTGAACGCGATGTTCAGAAGCCGAGCTCGTTGGCGGCTCACGGTGGCAGGATCATGGACATGCTGCTCACCGTGACGTCGACCGCGCCGTCGGCGACGGATCTCGGCTTCCTACTTCACAAGCATCCTGGCAAGGTCCAGTCGTTCGAGCTCTCGGTGGGTACGGCCTACGTCTTCTACCCCGAGGCGACCGAGGAGCGCTGCACCGCGGCCCTGCTTCTCGAGGTGGACCCGATCGCCCTGGTCCGCGGCAGGTCCGGGGACCAGCGGGCGGGTTTCAGTCTGGCGCAGTACGTCAACGACCGGCCGTACGCCGCGTCGTCGATGTTGGCTGTCGCTCTCGGCCGGGTGTATCGGACGGCGATCGCCGGACGGTGCGACGCGCGTCCCGAGCTTCCTGGATGTGCGATCCCGTTGGAGATCCACGCGCCGGCGGTCTCGTGCCGTGGCGGCGCGGCCGTCGCGGAACAGATGTTCGCCCCGCTCGGCTGGCAGGTCGATGCGACACCGGTTCCGCTCGACCCGGAGATCCCCCGCTGGGGCGACTCCCGGTACGTCGACCTGCGACTCTCCGGCACTCTGCGGTTGTCCGACGCGCTCAGTCATCTCTATGTCCTGCTCCCTGCCCTGGACGCCGACAAGCACTACTGGGTCGGGCACGAGGAGATCGACAAGCTGATGCGTGCAGGCGAGGGCTGGTTGGCCACGCACCCGGACCGTGAGCGCATCGTGCATCGGTACCTCGCCAACCAGCGCGGTCTCGCGACCTCGGCGCTCGAACGCCTTGCCGACGTGGACGACGTTCTCTCTGAAGCCCTCGATGATGCCGTCGTCGTCCCGGACGGGTCGACGGCTGACGCCGCGTCACCGGTCGGCGTGGACGCCGCCCTCAGCGACTCCGCCGCCGGGCAACCCGACGCTCCACCCGTGCCGCTCGCGCACCGACGCCTCGACGCCGTGCTGGCAGCTATCGCCGAGTCGGGCGCACGCTCCGTCGTCGACCTGGGCTGCGGTGAGGGAACCCTCCTGTCTGCACTTCTGGGCGACCGGACGTACGAGCGCCTCCTCGGGGTCGACGTGTCGTTCCGGGCTCTGCAGCTCGCCACCCGACGGCTGCACCTGGAGAGCCTGCCGGAGGTCAAGCGGCGTCGGATCGAGCTGGTGCAGTCGTCCGTCACCTACCGGGACGCCCGGGTCGCCGGCTTCGACGCGGCGGTGCTCATGGAGGTCATCGAGCACGTCGACCCGCCACGGCTCCCGGCGCTCGAACGAGCGGTGCTCGGCCACGCTCGCCCCCGCACGCTGATCGTCACCACCCCGAACGCGGAGTACAACGTGCGGTTCCCCGCCCTCCGTGCGGGGACGGTGCGGCACCATGACCACCGGTTCGAGTGGGACCGCGCGCAGTTCCGAGAGTGGGCCGAGGCCGGGGCTCGCATGTACGGCTACACGGTCGTATTCCGGCCGGTGGGCGCCGAGGACGGCGAGGTCGGCCCTCCCACGCAGATGGCGGTGTTCACCCGCGACGACGTGGCAGTCGATGCCGGTGCGTCCTCCGGCGTTGCCGCTGCACCCGATGCCGTACCGGCCTCACCGGTGAGCTCATGAGCGCGCTGACGATCCCGGAGCTGTCCCTCGTCGTCCTGGTCGGGGTGTCCGGATCCGGGAAGTCGACGTTCGCGGCCCGCCACTTCGGCCGGTTCGAGGTGATCTCGAGCGACTTCTGCCGCGGTCTCGTGTCCAACGACGAGAACTCGCAGGCCGCGACCAAGGCCGCCTTCGAGGTGCTGCACGTCATCGTCGGCAAGCGGCTCGACGCCGGGCTGCTCACCGTCGTGGACGCCACGAACGTGCAGCCGGAAGCACGCAAGAGCCTGGTCACCCTTGCACGTGAGCACGACGCGCTGCCGGTCGCCGTCGTCCTGGACCTGCCCGAGGACGTGTGTCTCGAGCGGAACGCGGGCCGTACAGACCGCGACCTGGGCACGCACGTGATCCGCCGACAGCATCAGCAGCTGCGCCGTTCGCTCCGGTCCCTGGGCCGGGAAGGGTTCCGCACGGTCCACGTGCTCAGCGCCGGTGAGGAGGTCGCTGCCGCGACGATCGTGCGCACCCCCTTGCGCAGCAACCACCGCGACGACCACGGGCCGTTCGACGTGATCGGCGACGTGCACGGCTGCCGAAGCGAGCTGGAGACGCTCCTGGTCGCACTGGGCTACGCCGTCGTACGTGATGACGCCGGCCGCCCGGTCGACGCCCGCCACCCGGAGGGGCGCCGCGCACTCTTCCTCGGCGACCTCGTCGACCGCGGCCCGGACTCGCCCGGCGTGCTGCGCCTCGTCATGGGAATGGTCGGGGCGGGTCACGCGCTCGCGGTGCCCGGCAACCATGAGAACAAGCTCGTGCGCGCGCTCGACGGTCGGCAGGTGCAGGTCTCCCATGGTCTGGGCGAGACCCTTGCCCAGCTGGCAGGTGAGCCCGACGAGTTCCGGCGGGTCGTGCGGGAGTTCTGCGACGGGCTGGTGGCTCACCTGGTGCTCGACGACGGCCGGCTCGTCGTTGCGCACGCCGGCCTCAAGGAAGCCTTCCATGGGCGGGCCTCGAGCCGGGTCAGGAGCTTCGCGCTGTATGGGGACACCACCGGTGAGACCGACGAGTATGGGCTGCCCGTCCGGCTCCCGTGGGCGGAGGAGTACCGGGGGCGAGCCGTGGTGCTCTACGGCCATACGCCGACCCCGGTCACGACCTGGGTCAACAACACGATGTGCCTGGACACCGGGTGCGTCTTCGGTGGGCACCTGACCGCGCTGCGATACCCGGAGAAGGAGATCGTCCAGGTTCCCGCCGAGCGGGTCTGGTACGAGCCTGCCCGGCCGTTCCCCCCGGCAGGCGACGAGGCCGGCGCAGGTGGGCGCCGTGACCCGGACGTGCTTGATGTCACCGACGTCTTGGGCAAGCGGATCGTCGAGACCCGCCACCACGGTCGGGTCACCGTCGCCGAGGCGAACGCGGTCGGTGCGCTCGAGGTGATGAGCCGGTTCGCGGTCGACCCGCGTTGGCTCCTGTACCTGCCGCCCACCATGAGCCCGTGCGCCACCGCGCCCGACGGAGATCTGCTCGAGCACCCCCGGGAGGCATTCGCGCACTACCGGGCCGACGGTATCGAGCGGGTGGTGTGCGAGGAGAAGCACATGGGCTCGCGTGCCACGGTGCTCGTGTGCCGGGACCGCGCCACGGCTGCGGGAACCTTCGCCATGCCCGACGGTGTCACCGGCGTGGTGCACACCCGAACGGGGCGGCCGTTCTTCGGCCCGGAGCTCACCGAGAAGCTCCTCGCCGTCGTCCGCGACGCCGTGACCGCAGCAGGCCTGTGGAGCGTGTCGGGCAACGGCAGCGAGGCCGGCTGGTTGCTGCTCGACTGCGAGCTGATGCCCTGGTCGGTCAAGGCCGAGGATCTGCTGCGCACGCAGTACGCGAGCGTGGGTGCCGCGGCCCGCACGGCACTGCCCGCCGCCGTCTCGGCCCTGGAGGCTGCGGCGGCCGCGGGCCTGCCGGTGGATGACCTGCTTCGCCGGACGCGCTCCCGCTCGGAGAACGCCGACAAGTTCGTCGAGGCCTACCGCCGCTACGTCTGGTCGGTGGACGGGCTCGACGGTGTCCGCCTGGCCCCGTTCCAGCTGCTCGCCGCCGAGGGTGCCACGTTCGCTGACCGAAGCCACCTGTGGCACCTGGACGTCGCCGACCGCCTGGTGGCCGCCGACCCCACCGGGCTGCTGCAGACCACGCGTCGCCTGGTCGTCGACGTCGCCGACGACGACTCGGTCGCGGCCGGTGTCGAGTGGTGGGAGAGCCTCACCGGGGCAGGGGGAGAGGGGATGGTGGTCAAGCCCGTGGACAACCTCGTCGCGGGCCGTCGCCGGCTGGTGCAGCCGGGCGTGAAGGTCCGCGGACGCGAGTACCTGCGGATCATCTACGGCCCCGACTACACGGAGCCGGCCAACCTCGAGCGGCTGCGATCCCGCAACCTCGGCCACAAGCGATCCCTCGCCCTGCGCGAGTACGCCCTCGGCCAGGAAGCGCTCGAGCGATTCATCGCGGGAGAGCCGATCTGGCGGGTACACGAGGCCGTCTTCGCGATCCTCGCCCTGGAGTCGGAGCCGATCGACCCCCGACTCTGAGCCGCCGACGCCGGAGGCGGGAGCGAGTCACTATTCGGCGATCACCGCTTGGCGTTGACGCCGTCAACACATGCGGCGAATCGGACCCGCAAAGACCGAAGGCGTCGCAAGCGTTGCCGCAGTTCAGCGCGTCAAGCCACGACGTCCCAAGGTGTCCCAACTGGTTCGATTCCCGCCACCTCCACAGCTGTGAGCTGCGGGAACGCTGGTCACGTTGACACAGCGATAGCCACCCGTTTTTGCGGGTGGCTATCGCTGTGTCTGGGGCCGGTGTGAGCCGCTGAAGGTGGAGCACCCGCTAGGGTCGGACCGCGTGGTGAGTGACTCAGCGGGGTTCGCCGCGGTCGGATGCCTGTCCTGACGTCGCGTCGATCTCGGCTCGTCGCGCTTCGACGATGCGCCGCACGACGGCGTCGGGCAGCTGGTGGTGCGCGGAGTAGTGGATGCTTCCGGTCGTGGTCTGGAAGTCGCTGAGCGCGTCGAGGACTGACGCGACAACGGCACCGCTGTAGGGGTAGAGCGACAGGAACTTCTTCGTGCGTACCGTCGCAAGGAGACCCTTGTCGCGATAGAGGAGCGCAGGCATGGCGTAGCTGATGCCGTCCTGGGCTTCGGGTACGACGTCGCGGGCGATCGCGATGACGCGCTCGAGCGCTTCCCGATCCGCCCCATCGATCGTGCTGAGATACGCGTCGACCTCGCCCACGCACCGAGGCTACGCCCGCGTGGTCACACCCAGCCAGAGGTGCTCTCGGTGAGCATCCTCGGCCCTGGAGGGGGTGACCATCGAGAGACACCTGACCAAGGGCGCTGGCTGATCCGTTCTGCTAGCCCAGCAAGGGCCCCTGGACTTGGTGGTCCCGAGAGGTGAACCACGAGGTGGAGGAGGAGCCTTACGTGCCGTGTGATTCCTACTCCGCACGACTGATCTCTGCCCGGCGCACGGGGAAGGGGGCGGTTTCGGCGAACTCGATCGCGCCGACGGCAGAATCGTGCGATCACGGCACCGAGGTACGCTGACCCACGTCGTGGTCCGGCCGCAAGACCGGCACGCCCTCGAAGGCCGTCATCCCTCTCGCCGGGGATGGCGGCCCTTCCTGTACCCAGCGCCAGCGGTCTCACACCCACGACGACGTCCGCGACAGACCCCGGCCTCACGCCCCGTCAGCGAGCCACGCGAAGAACTCGTCCGCCGAGAACACCGGCTTGCCGAGCTCCTTCGCCTTCCGCGCCTTGCCGGACTGCGTGCCGACCTCGGCGACGACGAGGACGTCGCACCTCGTCTTCGTGACCGTGCCCACGGGAACGAGTCCGCGGGCTGCGGCAGCGGCGTTCATCTCCTCTCGGGCCCAGATCCGGCCGGCTGGGTCGACGGCGGTGCCGGTGAAGCAGACCCGGGCACCCGAGGGGAGTGCCTCCGCCAGGGAGCCCTGCTCGGCCGCCATCCCGGCAAGGATCGCGTCGACCACTCCGATCCCGAGCACGTCCTCCAGCCGACGCAGTCGCTCGAGCAGCGCGGCGGGCAGTCCCGTCGTCCGCGCCGCAGCCGCCACGAGACGCTCGGCCACGACCCCGCGTACGACGTCCGCCACCGTCGCATCGGATGTCACCTCGGCCGGCGGTGCGGGCACGTCGCCGGCGAGGAGCACCCCGCTCAGCAGGCGGCTGGTGTCCATGAGCGCCGAGAGGGTGGGCATCGTCGCGCTCGCAGGCGGGCGGACCTCGACATCCCTGGTGAGCAGGTACGCGACGTCCACGGCGGAGCCGCCCTCGTCGTCCATGCCGCTGACGTCGAAGGTCGTGCCGCCCGACGTGTCGAGGTCGTCGCGCCTCAGCACCTCCATCGCCGCGCGGGCCCGGGTCAACGCCGTCGGGCCCGACAGCCCCCAGAGGTCCTCGCGTGTCAGCGCCCCGGCGGGGAGCTCGACGCCGATCGGCAGCGGTGCGACCGACCCGAGCCGCTTGAGCTCGAAGTCGACGAGCCCCAGGGCCTCGTCGATCCCCGACCCCACCGGCGTGCAGCCGTCCAGCAGCGGCGCGATCGCCGACCACGCCTCCGCGAGCGTCGGGGCCAGGAGCACGTCGTCCACGGAGATCCCGAAGGCGCTGCGGGCGTCGTCGAGGTCACGTTGAGGGTTCACGAGCGTGCTGATCGCGGACCCGTCGTCGAATGCCACCGCGATCTCCACCGGGCGTGGCCGGGACATCCGACCGTCCATGCCGACCGTGAGGATACCGAGGGCACACCGCCGAGCGGCCTGCTCGGGTGCGGTCACCGCCTGCAGGAAGCGCAGGATCCGCCGGTCGGTCTTGAGGTCCTTGGGGAGGACGGGGCGGGTCAGCACCAGTCCGTCCATGGAGGTGCACCGGCTCAGCGCGACGTACACCTGCCCGTAGTCGAACGCCCCGCCACGCAGGTCCACGACCAGGCGGTCCAGCGTCTGCCCCTGGCTCTTGTGGATGGTGATCGCCCACGCGAGCTTGAGGGGGAGCTGGGTGTAGCTGCCGACGACCTCTCGCCGCAGGGTCCCGCCCTCGGGCACCGGGCGGGTCGCGTCCCAGGTGTAGGGCCGCACCTCCGCCGTCGTCGAGTCGCGGAACTCGACCTCGATCCCCAGGCCGTCGCGATCGTGCCAGAGGTCCACCACCCGACCGAGCGTGCCGTTGACCCAGCGATCGGCGGAGTCGTTGGTGAGCATCATGATCTGCGCGCCGACCTTGAGCTCGAGCGTCCGCTCGACCGGGGGATCGAAGAGGCTCAGGTCGCCGCGCTCGACGGCGTGGTGGACCACCGCCTCGCCGGGGAGACGGTCCAGCTGGCGACGGTTGCGTGCGGTGACGACCCGGTTGGTCGGCGCGAGCGTGAGCCAGAACTCGTCGTCGGGCGGCTCGAAGTCCGGGTCGGTCCGGGAGTTGAGCTCTGCCCGGGCCCGCTCGACCAGGACGCCCTCCCGCACGGCGTTGAGCAGGCGGGTCAGGCGCTGGTCTCCGAGCTGCCGGAACACCGTGGTGAGCGCGACCGTCGGGAAGTCCTCGCGGGAGAACCGGTCGGCGGAGAAGAAGTACGGCGTGGCATACCGGGTCTCGAAGAACGTCTTCTCCCGCTCGGTGGTGACCGGCGGGAGCTGGAAGAGGTCGCCGACCAGGACCACCTGCACCCCGCCGAACCGCGTCCCGGGCCGGGGACCGAACCGCTCCAGGGCGGCGACGAGCATGTCGAACAGGTCGGCGCGGACCATCGACGCCTCGTCGAGGATGAGGGTGTCCAGGGCGGCGAGGGTCGCGGCGAACCGACCGGGGCGGTAGCGGCCCTCCAGCACGTCGGCGAGGCTCGTCGTGGTCCCGAAGCTGAACAGCCGGTGGATCGTGTAGCCGTCCACGTTGAGCGCCGCGATCCCGGTCGGCGCGGCGACGACGACGCGCCTCCCCGTGGTCGCCATGAAGTGCCGGATGAGCGTCGACTTGCCCGTACCGGCCTTGCCGGTGAGGAACAAGTTGCACCCCGAGTCGAGCAGCGCCAACGCGCGCGTGAACTCGTCCGTGAGGGTGATCGGCGTGGCCGTCATGATCACCCCCGAGATCCTGAGTCAGCGTGCGCGGCGCTGTACGTGAGCACCGTACCGAGGCGGAACGGCGTCAGCCCACGCCCTCGGCGACGAGCGCGTCGGTGAGCAGCCCGACCAGCGCTTCGAGCTGCACGTCCGTGGACCCCGACGCGTCCTCGTCGAGCGCGCCGTCGAGCGACCGGGCGGCCAGCCCCGACTTGCTGTCGATCAGCTCGGCGATCCGGCTGTCGATGGTCTGCGCGGCGATGACCCGCCATGCGGTGACGGGCTCGGACTGGCCGATCCGGTGGATCCGGTCGATGGCCTGGGTCTGCTCGGCATCGGTCCAGGACAGCTCGGCCAGCACCAGGTTCGACGCGACCTGCAGGTTCAGCCCCACGCCGGCAGCCGTCAGGGAGCACACGACGATCGCCACGTCGGGGTCGTCCACGAACGCGGCGATGTTCTTGGCGCGGACCTTGGGCGTCTGGTCGCCGCGGATCGAGGCGTAGCGGATGCCGCGCTGGGCGAACGTACGTTCGGCCTGGTCCATGACGTCGATGTGCTTGGCGAAGAACACCACCTTGCCGACGTTGCGGGCGAGCTGCGCGGCGTAGTCGGCGGCCAGCCCGGCCTTGGCCTGGCCGATCCGCCGGACCATCGTGAACACGTTCTCGCCGCCGGTCTGCGCCTTCGACTCCTTGAGCGCCCCGGCCGCCACCCGGCGCACGAGCTCGTGGTCGATGCCGTCGACGACCTCGCTCGTCGTCCGGACCTCCAGGGCGGACCGGTAGCGGTGGACCAGCGTGCGGGCGAGCTCGGCCTCGGCCTCGCGGATCGAGCGGCCGACGGCCCCGTCGAGCTCGACCGGCAGGTCGGCCACGCGGCGGGCGGGGATGTCGGCGACCACGTCGACCTTGCGGCGACGCACGATGCCCATGTCGATCACGCTGGTCCGGGCGGCGGTGTAGAACCCGGGGTCGGCGGGGGTGAGCCCGTTCTCCTCGAGCGCGGCCATCAACCGGCCGAGCGGCATCTTGTCGTCGATCCAGCCGAGGAACTGCCAGATCGCGCGGAAGTCCTCGATGTCGTTGATCAGCGGGGTCCCGGTGAGTGCCATCAGCAGTGGGCGGGCAGTGCGGGCACGGATTCGCTCCGAGAGCGCGAGGACGTGCTGGGAGCGCTGGGAGCCCTTGTTCTTGATGAAGTGCGCCTCGTCGACGACCATGCCCCGGAACCCGAGACTGCCGAGCCAGCCGACGTGCCGGTCGAGGAGCTCGTAGTTCACGATCACGATGTCCGCGAACCCGTCGACCTCGTCGCCGTCACCGTGGACCACGGTGGGCCGGCGGTTCGGGGTCCACAGCCCGACCTCGTGCGCCCAGTTCGTCTTCACGACGTTGGGCGCCACGACCAGGAGCGGGTAGGCGTCGGCGGCTTGTGCGGCGAGCAGGGCCTGGGCGGTCTTGCCGAGCCCGGGCTCGTCGGCGAGCAGGAACGTGCGGTGACCGGCGGCCGTCGCCGCGACGACCTGGGCCTGGTGCGGCATCAGCACCCGGCCGTGGGGAGCGGACACCGAGGTGGCCCGGGGCAGCGGCATGCAGGCGGGTGTGCCGGTGGTGCCGTACTCGAAGGACCGGAAGAGCGGTTCGAGGAGCTCCCAGCCGGCCAGCAGCCGGGGTCGGGCGGCGATCCGCTCAGCAGCGGCCTCGAAGTCGGGGGCCAGGAACGGGTTCGCGAGCTGGCGTGAGATCACCGACCGGGGCACCACCTGGCCCGTGGAGCCGGGCGTCGGCGCGGGCGGTTCGGCGGGGGCGGGCTCCTCGGGCGGTTCCAGGCCGCCGGCACGCATCACGGTCGCCTTGAAGGCGCGGGCCGCGTCGGAGACCCGGGCGTCGTCGGCGAGCAGACCGAGCAGCGAGGTGTCCCGGGCGGCGGTCTTGGCCAGCAGCGTCGCCACCCCGTCGAGACGACGCAGCTGTTGGGTCCGTCGGGACTCGGTGATGGTCGTGTCGGCCCGCACCCGAGCGCGCTCCTCGCGGACGAGCAGCGCCACGGCCTGGAACTTCGCGCGAACCGTCGGGCGCGTCGGCGGGCGGCGCACCGCGTTGTCGACGTCGTGGGCGACCTCGGCGAGCACCGGGATGAGCCCTTGCTCGTCGGGTCGTCGGGCGGCGGCACGGGGGGCGCTGCGGCGCTGGGTGACGGCGTCCGTGCGTGCACCGCCGGACCGGCGTCGGCCTGGTCGAGCCACATCTCCTCCTTCGCACCAGCTGCACCGCGATCACGGTGCAGCGCGTCGTGCTGCGGTCGCCCGGGACCGGTCGGGCGTCGTACCCGTGCCATGCACCACCTGGGCGCAGGCACGGCGAGCGGACGCCAGGTCACCGCGTCGAGTTCCCGCGCGCAGCCCGTCGGCCCGTGCTCGCGCCGACGGTGAACCACCGCGGGGCCCGGTCGCGCCCCGGCCGGTCACCGGAGAACCTGGAGCGTCCCGCCGGACACCTCGATCACGCCTGGTCGGGCCACGATCGTGCGTGACGTCCCTCGTCATGCCGCAGACGGGATGGCGGCGTGACGTTGCACGATCATAGCCGCGTCTCGCGGGGCAGGGCTGTGCGGCGACGGGGCGCGTCGGGCTCGTGTCGCGACGGGGTTCGCCGCCCCCCTCGGGCGCCGGGGAGCGTCGGGCTCGCGTGGCGGGCGATTCAGACCCCAGGGAGATCGCTCACCAGCTGTGACGTGGAGCCGCAGGTCAGTGTCAGCTGTGACGCCATCGCACGGTCAAGGTGGCAGGGCCCGCTCGAGGGATCGATCGTCGTCTCTCCCGGGTCTCGCAGGTAGGTGAACGAGGTTGCCTGACGCCAGACACCGGCGACGTCACCGTCGAAGCCCCACACGATCATGACCCGTGAACCGTCATCGCCGCGGACGATCATCTGCTCTTCCGCGATCCCGATCAGCAGGACCCCCACCACGGCCATCACAGCGAGAGGCACCGTGCCGAGAAGCCATACGGTCCAGGCGACCACCTTCGCCAGTACCCGCCACCTCCTGGGCACGCGACGAACGATCCACACAAGAAGACCGGCCGCAGTCACGGGAGACATGGCGGCGGCCAGGACGATCGAGGCGCCCAGCCAGAAGTCGCTCGGCTGGTTCCCGACGACGAACATGACGCTGCGACCCGAGTCGTCCGTGACGGGCAACCTCGGGAGCCATGCGGCGGTCACCCAGGCCGCCGCTGTCACCACCACGAACCCGATCTCGACGACCCGCCACAGCGTCGTCGCACGGCGCGATATGGGCTCCGGTCGGCCCTGCTCCACCCCAGCGGCCTCGTCCCCCATGAGATCCATCATGGCCACGGTGCAGGTCCCGCGACGGCCCGTCGGGGATCGACCGTCCATCGGCACGAGGTCGGCACGCGGGGCACACAGGATGCCCAAGCGGTCGGCACAAGGGCGTCACGACGCACCTGGCGTCCCTTCGGCGTGCACCGTGCCGAGCTCGCCGGTCTCCTGATGCTGGGCGTGGGGGCGGCACAGCTCGTGGCCACGCTGATCGCCAGGGGAGGGGCGGAGGCCGGTGAAGGACCGGGTCCCGGGGCGTTCGCGCGCGAGTCCGCCCACGGGTCGCACCGCGCCGACCGCGGTCACTCCCACCCGGCGGCCCGCGCCACGTCACCCGGCACGTCGGGCCCGGACTCGGGTCGGGCGTCGGGCCCGGCATCACGTCGGGCCGGGCATCACGCCGGGCCCGGTACGGCCCCCGAGGGCCTCGGCTCTCCGCGTGCCGCGAGGGCGAACCACGCGAGAGCGAGGACGGCCAGGTTGAGCACGCTCGAGGACGGCAGACCGAGCATCCCCGCGCCCCACCAGGTCCCGAACCCTGTCACGGAGATGTTGCAGAGCACGACGGGGACCACCACGGCGAACGGCACCACCGCGCGCGTCCAGGAACGCCGCCGTGCCGCCCACGCGCGCGCCCGGTGGTCGACGACGGCAGCAGGACCGGCGACGGCCCACGCGACCGAGAGGATGACGGCGAGCCCCGACACGTGCGCGAGCCACCACACGGCGCCGAGGGGCTCGGCCCGGAAGTCGAGAACCCACGCCGCCCCGGCGACCAGGGCGACGACGGGGATGTGCCACAGGTAGATGCCGATCGACCGGACCCCGAGCGCGCCGACCGCCCGGTACGTCCGGTCCACCGTGAGCCGCCGCGCCAGCCACGGCCAGAGCGCCGCGAGAAGCAGCACCTGGCCGAGCCCGAACAACGCGACGACGAGCGTCGGGGGCGCCAGGTTCGACGGCTCCGGATCGCCGCCGAACGACACCATCGACGACGAGTAGGGACCGAGCACCCCGAGCCCGATCGCGGCGGCGACGGCGACGACACCGCCTGCGACGAGCCAGGCACGTCGGGCCTCCCGCAGCGCCGGGAGGTGGTACCCGACCTGGTGCACGAGCCCCCAGACGAGCACGAGGTTGAGCCACCCCAGCGGTGCCCAGACGTTCCACCGCAGCAGATCCACCGCGCCGACGGCGGCGAACCACAGGCCGATCGTGAACCACGGTCGCCGGGTCCAGCGGATCGTCCAGGGGACAGCGAGCGTCGCTGTCGCGTAGACGGCGAGGAACCACACGAGCTCGGCCAGGAACCGTCCGGCGAACCCCACCGACGTGGACAGCGGCGTGAGGGGGGAGCAGGAGGACGGTCCAGAGGGTCGCGTAGACCAGGCCCGGGGTCGACAGGCGTACCAGTCGCCGCCGCAGGTAGGCGCCGACGTCGGGGTCGCGTCTCCACGAGATCGCGTTGGTGACGGCCCCGGCCGCGAAGAACAGCGGCAGGACCTGAGCGACCCACGTGACCCAGACCAGGCCGGGTCGCTGCTCGAGGACAGCGGTCGGGCTCCCGGTGCTGGTGTCCCACTGGAGGCTGTGGCCCATGACGACGACGACCAGTGCGGCGGCCCTGACCGCGTCGAGCACACGGTCACGCGTGCCGAGGCCGGCGTCCGGGGCGGGGGCGAGCGGCGAGGGGCTTCCCATCGTGCCCTCCTGCGCGCCGGCGGATGCTGGAGTCCTTCGCATCGTCCCACGGGTGCACCCGACCAGCACCGGAGGTCGGCTCGTCGCGTGGCTCTCGTCCTCCCGGAGCCGCGCGGGTAGGTTAGCCACACCAACCCCAATGGCGGAGGTGCGGTCCCGTGCAGTACAACCTGGCGTCCCTGCTCGAGAACAGTGCGGACCGGTTCCCCGACCGTGACGCGATCGTCTTCGGGAGCACGCATCTCACCTATGCCCAGCTCGACGGCGCTGCCAACCAGGTCGCGAACCTGCTGGTCTCGCGGGGGATCGCGCCAGGCGACAAGGTGGCGCTGAGCTGCCCGAACCTCCCGTACTTCACGATCGTCTACTTCGGGATCCTCAAGGCCGGGGCGACCGTGGTGCCGCTCAACGTGCTGCTGAAGGGCCGCGAGGTGGCCTATCACCTGAGCGACTCGGAGGCGAAGGCCTACGTCTGCTTCCAGGGCACGCCCGAGCTGCCGATCGGGGCGGAGGGATACGCAGGGTTCGGAGAGGTCGAGTCCTGCGAGCACTTCCTCGTGATCACCGCCGACCCCACCGCGGCGTCGCCGATCCCCGGCACCGAGATGTTGGGGGAGGCCATGGCCTCCCAGCCGACGACGTTCGAGTCCGTGGCCACCGACGAGGACGACACCGCGGTGATCCTCTACACGTCCGGGACGACCGGGCAGCCCAAGGGCGCCGAGCTGCGGCACCGCAACATGCGCGACAACGCGTTGTCCTGCGGGCCGCTGTTCGACGTCGACGTCGACGCCCCGGACACGTACCTGTGCGTGCTCCCGCTCTTCCACTCGTTCGGGCAGACCGTGATCCAGAACACCGCGTGCGCGTTCGGCGGCACGGTCGTGATGCTGCCGCGTTTCGAGGCCGGCACGGCGCTGGACCTCATGCTGAAGGCGGGGGTGACGTTCTTCGCCGGCGTCCCGACGATGTACTGGGCGCTGCTCGGTGCACTGGAGCAGGGCGTCGACATCTCCTCGATCGCGAAGAACCTCCGGGTCGCCGTCTCGGGTGGGGCCGCTCTGCCGGTGGAGGTCCACAAGAACTTCGAGCAGAGGTTCGGTGTGACGATCCTCGAGGGGTACGGGCTGTCCGAGACCTCACCCGTCGCGAGCTTCAGCGTGTACGGGGAACCGGCGCGGGTCGGGTCCATCGGGCTGCCGATCCCCGGCGTCGAGATGAAGCTCATCGACCCGGTCGGCTGGGCGGAGCTCCAGGACTCGCCCGACGCGATCGGTGAGATCGCGATCAAGGGCCACAACGTCATGAAGGGCTACTACAAGCGGCCCGACGCGACGGCGGAGGCCATCCACGACGGGTGGTTCCGCACGGGCGACCTCGGACGTCGCGACGAGGACGGCTGGTACTACATCGTCGACAGGTCCAAGGACATGATCAACCGCGGTGGCTACAACGTGTACCCGCGCGAGATCGAGGAGGTCCTCCTCACGCACCCGGCGGTCTCCCTGGCCGCGGTGATCGGGGTCCCGGACGAGCGGTACGGCGAGGAGGTCAAGGCGTTCGTCATCCTCAAGCCCGGCGCCTCGGCCACCCCCGACGAGCTGGTCGCCTGGGGCAAGGAGCAGATGGCTGCGTACAAGTACCCGCGCCTGGTCGAGGTCGTCGAGTCGTTGCCGACGACGGCGACCGGGAAGATCCTCAAGCGCAAGCTCCGCTGAGGCGGGTCCGCACCGCGGGCTCGTCGAGGGCGGAGCCACGCTGGGGCCCGGGCGTTTGCCGCGGTCGACCTCGTGGCCTAGCGTCGCCGCAGCGCCGGACGGGCCGACGCGGGACGGAGGATCAGGTGCTTCACGACGCGCCGGCTGTGCTGCCGGGGATCCCGCTGGGCGACCTGCCGCTCGAGCTCGGGACGCAGGTGCGCGTGATCCGGGCGCAGGTCGGCCCGCTGACGGCCCTGCACCACGCCCCTGACGGACCGCCGACCGGCACCGTGCTGATCGTCCCGGGGTTCACCGGCAGCAAGGAGGACCACCGGCTGCTGCTGCCCGAGCTGGCCCGACGCGGCTGGGACGCGTGGTCGTTCTCGCAGCGCGGGCAGGGGGACTCCTCCGGTCCGGACCTGCCAACGTCCTACGGGATGGATCTGCTGGCCGGAGACGTCGAGGAGGTCGCGCGCGCCGTACTCGGAGCGGCCGGCGGGCGTCTCCATCTGATCGGTCACAGCTTCGGCGGGCTGGTCGCGCGGGCGGCAGCGATCGCCTACCCGGAACGGTTCGCCTCGCTGACGCTGCTCTGCTCGGGCCCGCACGGCTGGGCGGGTCGCAACGCCGACGACCGCGCCGCGCTCCTCGCCAACCCGCACATCGACCTGTGGCGGCTGCGGAACCCCGAGCGCGCTCACCTGGACGACCTCGACCTCTCCCCGGACGACGCGTTCCTTCGGCTTCGCGCCGAGCTCACCCACCCGGACCAGCTCGTGGCCGCGATCGACCATCTCGCGGACCCCACCGACCGGACCGCCGAGCTCGCCGCCACCGGCCTGCGGACCGCCGTCGTGCACGGCGAGAACGACGACGCGTGGCCCCAGGACTGGCAGCGGACGATGGCGGCTCGGCTCGGTGCGCCGGTGCGCGTGGTGCCCGCCACCGGTCACTGCCCCAACGAGGAGGACCCGGCGGTCACGGCCCAGATCCTCGACGAGCTCCTCAGGGCCTGACCAGCGGGCTCAACGCCTCGCAGGCCATCGCGACGACACCGGGCACGTGCCCGTTGGCCACCAGGTTGAAGACGAAGCCGTCGACGCCTGCGTCGAGCACCCGGGTCTTCACCTGTTCCGCGACGTCCTCGGGCGAGCCGACGAAGTGCCGGTCGGTGGCGAGCCGGCGGGTGGCGGCGTCCATCGTGTCCAGCACGATGCCGCGCGAGGCGAGCATCTCGGTGTGCATCCGGCGTGCGGCATCGCCGTCCTCGTCGACGATCACGAAGCCGAGGAAGCTGGTCTCGAGCGTCGAGCGGTCCCGACCCTCCTCGTCGCACCGCGCGTCGAGCGCGTCGAGCTTGCGCGGCACGTCCGAGGCGTTGCAGATCAGGTTGAGGTGGTTGGCGTGCCGCGCCGCGTAGCGGAACGTCTTCTTCTCCCCGCCGCCGCCGATCAGCAGGGGCAGGTCGTCGCGCAGGCGCGGTTCGTTGATCGCCTGCTCGGTGCGGTACCACTCGCCGGAGACGGTGGGACGTTCACCGCGCAGCATCGGGAGGATGATCGCGAGCGCCTCCTCGAGGCGATGGAACCGATCGGTGAACGTGCCGAACTCGAACCCGAGCTGCTGGTGCTCGAGCTCGAACCAGCCGGCCCCGAGGCCGAGGACCGCGCGACCGGCACTGACCAGGTCGAGCGTGGTGACGGCCTTGGCCAGCAGCGTCGGGTTGCGGTAGGTGTTCCCGGTCACGAGCGTCGACAGCTGCACGCGCTCGGTGGCCGTCGCGAGCGCCCCGAGCAGCGTGTACGCCTCGAGCATCGGATCGTCCGGGTCGCCGATGCCGGGCAGCTGGTAGAAGTGGTCCATCACGAACACGGCGTCCGCACCGGCCGCCTCGGCTTCGCGTGCCTGCCGGATGACGGTCGGCACGATCTCGGCGGGGACCCGACCGGGGTAGGTGAAGTTGGGGATCTGGTAACCCAAGCGGATGGTCATGCCGTCGAACCTAGATCGGCCGGCCGGTGGTGCACCACTCAGCGGTTCGCGAGCCCGTCGGTGCCGACGACGGCGACCGGGAAGCTCCTCAAGCGCACGCTCCGGTGGGACGGGTCCGAACCGCGGCGGAGGATGCTCGGAGACACGCGGGTCCGCGAGTTCTCTTGAATCATTCAAGATTGTGGCCTACGGTCACGAGGTGGCCACCACGCAGCTCGACCTCGAGCACCTGTTGCGCAGCGCCGGACTGCGGGTGACCGCTCCACGACTCGCGGTGCTCGAGGCGGTCGGCGCGCATCCCCACGCCGAGACCGACCAGATCATCGCGGCCGTCCGTGCGAGCGCCGTACAGGTCTCGCACCAGGCTGTGTACGACTCGCTCAACACCTTCGCCGAGCGTGGCGTTGTCCGCCGCATCCAGCCGCAGGGCACGTTCGCGCGCTACGAGCTGCGGGTCGGGGACAACCACCACCACGTCGTCTGCCGCACCTGCGGGTCGATCAGCGACGTCGACTGCGCCGTCGGGCACGCGCCATGCCTGACCCCGGCCCAGGACCACGGCTTCGAGATCGACGAGGCCGAGGTCGTCTACTGGGGCACGTGCCCCTCCTGCGCGCGCCTCGCCGCCGGGGCTGAACCCTCGGGCGCCGAGTCCCCGGGCACCGAGCCCTCCGGCACGTAGTCCTCCGGAACCTCGTTCTCCGGCACTGAGCCCACCTTCCACGCCTGACGTCCACGCACCACACCCAAGGGAGCACCATGACCGAGCTGCACGACGCCACCACCGCCCCGACCGTCACCGGATCAGCCGACGGCTGCCCGGTCGTCCACAGCACCGCCCCGAGCGGTGGGCCCGCGAACGGGCGCTGGTGGCCCGAGCGTCTGAACCTCAAGGTCCTCGCCAAGAACCCGGCCGTCGCCAACCCGCTGGGTGCCGACTTCGACTATGCGTCCGCCTTCGCCGCGCTCGACCTCGCCGAGGTCAAGCGGGACATCGCGACGGTGCAGACGACCTCGCAGGAGTGGTGGCCCGCCGACTTCAGCCACTACGGCCCGTTCATGATCCGCATGGCCTGGCACAGCGCCGGGACCTACCGCGTCCAGGACGGCCGCGGCGGCGCCGGGTCCGGGCAGCAGCGGTTCGCGCCGCTGAACTCCTGGCCGGACAACGTCAGCCTGGACAAGGCGCGGCGCCTGCTGTGGCCGGTCAAGAAGAAGTACGGCAAGGCGCTCAGCTGGGCCGACCTCATCGTGCTCGCCGGCAACGTCGCCCTGGAGTCGATGGGCTTCACGACGTTCGGCTTCTCCGGCGGTCGCGTGGACGCCTGGGAGTCCGACGACGAGGTGTACTGGGGCCCGGAGTCCGAGTGGCTCGGTGACGGGCGCTACAGCGGCGACCGTGAGCTGGAGAACCCGCTCGCCGCCGTCCAGATGGGCCTGATCTACGTGAACCCCGAGGGGCCGGGCGGACACCCGGACCCGCTGGCCTCTGCGCGCGACATCCGCGAGACCTTCGCCCGGATGGCCATGAACGACGAGGAGACCGTGGCGCTCATCGCGGGTGGGCACACGTTCGGCAAGACCCACGGCGCCGGACCCGCCGACGCGCTGGGCGCCGAGCCCGAGGTCGCCCCGATGGAGCAGATGGGCCTCGGGTGGACGTCCACCTACGGCACCGGCAAGGGCCTCGACGCGATCACCAGTGGCCTGGAGGTCACCTGGACCTACCACCCGACCCGGTGGGACAACGAGTTCTTCCACATCCTCTTCGCCTACGAGTGGGAGCTGTTCGACTCCCCGGCCGGTGCCAAGCAGTGGCGTCCGGTCAACGGTGGCGGCGCCGGTCTGGTGCCGGAGTCGTTCGGCGACGGCACGCGTGAGCCGCGCATGCTGACCTCGGACCTCGCCCTGCGCGTCGACCCGGTCTACGAGAAGATCTCCCGCCGGTTCCTCGACCACCCCGAGGAGTTCGCCGACGCGTTCTCCCGGGCCTGGTTCAAGCTCACGCATCGCGATCTCGGACCGGTCTCCCGCTACGTCGGCGCCGAGGTCCCGGCCGAGGTGCTGCTGTGGCAGGACCCCCTCCCCGCACGTGACCACGCGCTCGTGGACGCCGACGACGTCGCCGCGCTCAAGGCCGAGGTGCTCGCCTCCGGCCTGACCGTCCCTCAGCTGGTCTCCACCGCCTGGGCGGCGGCGTCGTCGTTCCGCGGCAGCGACCGCCGAGGCGGCGCGAACGGTGCACGGCTGAGGCTCGCACCGCAGGCCGGCTGGGAGGTCAACAACCCTGAGCAGCTCGCCCAGGTGCTGCCCCGGCTCGAGGCGATCGCCGAGACGTTCAACGCCCGCACCCCGGGCAAGGCGATCTCCTTGGCCGACCTGATCGTGCTCGCCGGATCGGCGGGCGTGGAGGCCGCGGCGAAGGCAGCCGGTCGCGACGTGACCGTGCCGTTCACCCCGGGCCGCGTGGACGCGACGCAGGAGCAGACCGACGTCGACTCCTTCTCCTACCTGGAGCCGAAGGCCGACGGCTTCCGCAACTACGTCGCCGCAGGTACGTCGGTGCCGGCCGAGTACCTCCTCGTCGACAAGGCCAACCTGCTCACCCTCAGCGTCCCGGAGACGACCGTCCTGGTCGGCGGGCTGCGCGTGCTGGGGGCCACCTGGGACGGGTCCGACACCGGTGTGCTCACCGACCGGCCGGGTGTGCTGACCAACGACTACTTCGTCAACCTTCTCGACCTGGGCACCGGGTGGCGCGCCGCCGACGAGGCGTCCACCCGGTTCGTCGGCACCGTCGGGGCGACCGGCAGGACGTGGACCGGCACGCGCGCCGACCTGGTCTTCGGCTCCAACGCCGAGCTGCGGGCGGTCGCCGAGGTGTACGCGTCGGACGACGCCGCCGAGAAGTTCGTCGACGACTTCGTCGCCGCGTGGGTCAAGGTCATGGAGCTCGACCGCTTCGACCTGCACCGCTGAGCTCCCGGAGGTCCGAGCGCGGGCGCCGAGGCGAGGTTCGACCTCGGCGCCCGCGGAGGGGGTGGGACTTCCCGGCGTGGGAGTCAGTGGGTCGAGCCGCCGGCGGGCTCGTAGGACCACAGCTCGCTGCTGACAGCGACCTGCGGCGCCGGGGCCTGATCGGGTGCCGCGCCGCGGTGCCCGTGCGCGAACGCCGGTGAGCTCGCCCACGCCTGGAACGACTCCTCGTCGGCCCAGCGGGTGACGACCAACCAGGTGGTGCGCTCATCTGTCGGTCGGAGCAGCTCGAACCCCTCGAAGCCCGGCTGGTTGTCGACCGCACCGGCACGCCCGGCGAACCGGCGTGCGAGCTCGTCGCCGCCGTCGGCCGGCACGGTGATGGCATTGATCTTGATGACGGTCATCGGGTGACGTCTCCTCATGGACTGCAGGATGAATCGCGCTGGGGACCTCCTCAACCTACGGTCCGCCTCCGACCGGCGCGAGACCGACCGACCTGCCCGGTCCTTGCACCGGGTGAGCGCGCCGTAGCATCGGCGGCATGGCACTCCTTCACCAGGCCGAGCTGACCCCGTCCAAGATCGAGCTCCTCGACGGGTGGGCACCGTCCCAGCCGTGGTACGTCGGGGAGTCCGGTGCGACGCTCACGAGCGTCGGGGCGTTCCGGTTCGACGACCCGGCGGGTGAGGTGGGCGTCGAGACGCTGCTCGTGCGCGCAGGTGACGGCCCGGTTCTGCAGGTCCCGCTGACGTATCGAGGTGCGCCGCTCGTCGGCGGTGAGCAGTGGCTCATCGGCACGATGCAGCACTCGGTGCTGGGTCCGCGGTGGGTGTACGACGGTGTCGGTGATCCCGTGTACGTGCAGGCCGTGGCCACGGCGGCGCTGACAGGCGGACGGCAGGCCGAGCTGTACCTGGACGTCGACGGCGAGCGCGTCACGCGCGAACCGACGGCACGCGTCACCGGGAGCGGTCCGGCTGACGCCCCCGTGCCGTCCCAGGTCCCGGTCGAGGAGCTCACCGTGCGGCAGGAGCAGGACGTGACCGTCGTCGAGGCAGGTGACCTCTCGCTCGTCATCGCCCGCGCGCTGGGTCCTGATGCGTCGGGTCTCGATGCCCTGGTACCAGCCGAGGCGACACGACGGGCCGTGCTCTCAGGCACCTGGGTGGGGCGGACGGCTCCGGTCGTGCTCGTCCTCGCGACGGTGCGGTGAGCCGCGACGTGCCCGGAACCACGCGCGCCTGACGCGCCCAGCGCCAGGGTCGGCGTCAGCCTCCGCCGGCCCCGGGAGCACGTTGACCGTGTCGGCGTCGAACGCTATCGAGTCGTCGGGGCCGATGGGCCAGGCCTCGAGGTCCGGTGACCGCAGCAGCTCGTCGACGAGTGCCGTGCTGCCGCCGACCAGCGTCGAGTCGAAGTCGATCTCGCTGGCCACGCACCACGACCGGTCGGCAGGCCAGAACAGGTTGGGGGACTGGGTTCCCCAACGTCCCGGCTCGTAGCGGGCCAGGGCCTCGGTCGCCGACAGCGGGCCGCGCAGGAGCAGGTAGCTCCGGCCGGGGTGCACCACCCGGGGTGACTGCAGCTCGTCGGGTGTCAGCGCCGGTGGAACGGGCTCGGCCTTCCCCGACCCGAAGGTGGCGCGGGCGACCGCAGGGCTTCCGTGGATCCAGCCCCAGCCTTCCCACAGGCAGAAGTAGCACGTGTCCGGTGCGGTGGTGTGCCTCGCGAGCGCGTCGCAGAGCGCGAGGAGCGGGTCGAGGTGCAGGTTGCCCTGCTCCGGTGGTCCGTACGGCCACAGCCCGTCGTGGGTGTCCCAGTGGTCCGGGGAGCCGACGAGGGCGTGCCACTGCGCGGTGGCGTGCACCTGACGGCGGGTGCGCATCGCGACCTCCGACCAGCGGACGGGTTCTGCGTCCTCGTCGAACGCAGGGTGCAGGATGCGCGCGTACGCGGCGAAACCGCGGGGCACCGTCCGCGCGACGGTCCCGAACGATCCGTCGAGCCGCGGGGCGAGCCAGTCCGCGGGTGCGACGTCGTCGAGAACCTGAACCTGCGTCGTCCACATCGGGCCATCGTGGACCTCGGCGAGCGTCCCTGTCGTGGCCTTTGCCTCGGCCGGACGCCGTCGTTCGGCAGGCGGGTCCGGTGAGGCCGGCGTTACGCTGGAACGGACAGAGGTGTCCGGCATGTGGGGGAGACACCATGAAGCGCCTCATCGTCCTGTTCTCGCTCCTGGTCGTCGCGCTCGCCGGCTGCTCGTCGTCGTCGAGCCCCTCATCGTCGAGCGCTCCCGCCACGACCGCGGGCGCCGTGTCGTCGCCCGCGGAGACGGTCGCGCCGCCCACGACGCCGGCGCCGGTGGCCGGAGGCACGGCGACCGACTTCTGCGGCGCGTTCCAGGAGCTCCAGGCGGTGAGCGAGACCCCGACGGGTGACCTCGCGACCGTCGGCGCGCAGTTCCGCGCGGCTGCGACAGACATGCGGACGTTCGCACCGGCCGAGATCCTCCAGGCCGCCACCACCTATGCGGACGTCATGGACGCCATCGGCAAGGCCGCCCAGGGCGGGACGATCGACCAGGCCGCGCTGTCGACCGCGATCGCCGACGCCCTCACCGGGAACTCCTCGGACATCGGCACGGTCGCGGTCTGGGTGGCCCAGAACTGCAGCTTCTGACCCCGGCGCGGATCGTCGGCCGTCGGGACCGGCGGGCGGCGTGGGCGGTGCGTCGGTCGCACCCCGTCGGCGAGTAGCCTGCGACCCGGACGCCACCGAACCTCTGCGGACGGCGTCGGACCGATGAGGATGTGGGGCTGACCGTGCTGCAGGCCGCCGGGTCGTTGGTGTCGATCGGGGTCCTCCTCCTCGCCGGTGTGCTGATGTCCCGGCGAGGGCTGCTGGGGGAGCGCGCGGTGGACGGGCTCAAGCTGCTCATCACCACGCTCACGCTGCCGCTGCTGCTGTTCCGGGCGTTCCTCCAGCTCCGGCCGGAGGGGCGGAACGCCGTCCTTGCCCTCGCCGTCTTCGCCGCGTGCGCGGTGATGGCCGGCATCGGTGCCGTGCTGACCCGGGCTGTGCGACTGCCGAGACCGGAGACCCGGCTGCTGTTCCAGGGGTTCGAGGCGGGGATGCTGGGCTACGCGTTCTTCGTGGCGTTGCACGGGAACGAGGAGCTCTCCTCGTTCGCGGCCCTCGACATGGGGCAGGTCGTCTACGTCTTCACCGTGCTGATGGTGCAGATGAGCGTCCTCGAGCAGCACCGGGTGCGCGAGGAGGTCGTGGTCGGTCGACCGCTGCCCGTCGGGTCTGTCGGCGCGTCACCGGGCGGGACGGGTGGTGCGGTGGCCGTCGCGACGGGCGCTGGTGCGTGGGGTGCCACCGGGAGATCGATCATCTTCCCGTGGCGGGACATTTTGGCGTCGAAGGTGCTGTGGGCGATCTTCGGGGGACTGGCGATCTCGTTGGTCGCGCCGGGCTTCGCTTCGAGCCTTGCCGGCGCCGACGGGTTCGCGGCACCGATCTTCGACACCATCGGTGGTCTGACGACGCCGCTCGTGTGCCTGGTGATCGGAGCCTCCTTGGCCGGCGGGATCCCGAGGGACCCGGCGATCGTGAAGATCGTGGTGCTGCGGACGGTCGTCGGCCTGGCTCTGGGCCTGGGGTTCGGGTTGCTGGTCGTCCCGGCGCTGGGCTTCTCGGTGTGGTACGCGAAGGCCGCGGTCATGCTGTTCGTCCTGCCGGCGCCGTTCGTGATCCCCGTGTACTACAAGCGGAACGCGGCGTTCATCGGCAGCGTGCTGACGCTGTCGACGGCGGTGTCGATCGTGCTGATCGCTGTGCTCGCGGTGCTCGGCGTGGCCTGATCACCCCCACCACGCCTACCGTGCCGCCCGACGAATGACGGCGTGATCGGTTCTTGGCGGCCGGTCGGCACGGCGTTGGCGTCTGCCCAGGTCAGGTGTCGAGGAGCGGAGCAGAGTCCCTCCCGTGTGCCGCACCGCGGTGGGTCAAACGGAAGAAGTCTTGTTCCGGGCTCTTGACGGGAGAGCGGGCGGGGCATTGACTACGTAGTCATCGGGTTGACAGCGTAGTCAATTGGAGGGATCAGGGTGACTCAGGACACGGACCGCTCGGCGTCGAGGCCGGTGATGACCGACGTCGCACGCCTTGCCGGGGTGTCCCAGAAGACCGTCTCGCGGGTCATCAACGACGCCCCCAACGTCCGGGAGAGCGTCCGTGAGAAGGTCAATGCGGCGATCGAGTCCCTCGGCTACCGACCGAACTCCGCAGCTCGCGCCCTCGTGACCCAGCGCACCAGCGTGATCGGGATCGTGACGGCAGGGACGGCGCTCTTCGGCCCGTCCGCACAGCTCTTCGGAGTCGAGCACGCGGCCTCCGCGGCCGGGTACGCCGTCGTGATCGTCTCGGCGGCCGAGGGTTCGGGTGAGGAGATGGCTCGCGCGATCGACCGTCTCGTCTCCCAGGGCGTCGACGGGATCGTGCTCACCGGACCCGTCGCCGTCGAGGGGATCGCCGCCCAGGTCTTCCGCGGCATCCCGGCGATCAGCGTCGGTGACCCGGTGGCCGACGGCGTCGTGTGCCCCGCGGTCGTCGCCGACCAGCGAGGCGGAGTCATGCGGGCCACCGAGCACCTGCTCTCGCTCGGGCACCGCACGGTGTGGCACGTCGCCGGACCGGTGGCGTGGCATGCGGCAACCGATCGGATCGAGGGGTGGCGCGACGCCCTGCGTGAGGCCGGCGCACCGATCCACGAGCCGATCGCCGGGGACTGGACCGCCCGATCCGGCTACCGTGCCGGCCTCGAGCTTGCCGAGCGACCCGACGTGACAGCCGTGCTCGCGGCCAACGACCAGATGGCCATCGGCCTCATGAGGGCTTTCAGTGAGAAGGGCCGGAGCATCCCCGGCGACGTCTCGGTGGTCGGCTTCGACGACGCGCCCGACTCCGAGTTCCTCATGGTGCCGTTGACGACCGTGCGCCAGGACTTCACCGCGATCACCAGCCGCGCGGTGACGGAGCTCATCCGTGCGATCAACGGAGAGCAGATCACTCCGGGCGTGACACAGATGCCCGTCGACCTCGTGATCCGCGCGAGCTCGGGCCCCGCACCGACGCGGGTCGCCCAGAGCTGAGTACCCGGCGCCTCACGGCGCCACGACTGATCCGTGCACGACAGCATCACACCCACAAGGAAGTAGGTAGCGCTATGCGTCCGTTCACGAAGCGTCCGGCAGCAGGCCTCGCTGCGACGACGATCGTGGCAGCTCTTGCCCTGTCGGCGTGCTCGGGCGGGGCGAGCACGACCCCCACGACCGCCGCCCCCAGTGCGGTCTCCCAGGCGGCGATCGACGCCGCGATGACGACCAAGACCGACCTGACGTTCTGGACCTGGGTCCCGAACATCCAGGACGAGATCGACCTGTTCGAGAAGAAGTACCCGGCCATCCACGTCACCGTCGTCAACGAGGGGAGCGCGCACTACACGAAGCTGCGCACCGCGATCAAGGCGGGCACCGGTGCGCCCGACGTCGCCGCGATCGAGTACCAGTACCTGCCCTCGTTCACCCAGGGGAACTCGCTGCTCGACCTGGCGCCGTACGGTGCCGCGAAGGCCTCCGGCGACTACGCGAGCTGGATCTGGTCCCAGGTCTCCAACGGGAGCGCCGTCTACGCGATCCCGCAGGACGTGGGCCCGATGGGCAACCTCTACCGCGAGGACCTCCTGTCGGCGGCCGGGATCACCCCGCCCACCACCTGGGACGAGTTCGCCGCGGATGCTCGCGCCTACCGTGCGGCCAACCCCGACAAGTACTTCACGGACTACCCGGGCAACGACGCCGGTGCGTTCGTGGGCCTGCTGTGGCAGGCCGGTGCGCGTCCCTTCGGGTACGACGGCAAGAAGACCGTGACGATCAACCTGGAGTCCCCGGAGGCGGAGAAGGTCGTCAACTTCTGGAACCCGCTGGTCAAGGACGGCGTCGTTGCGGTCGACCCCGACTTCACCGACCAGTGGTATCAGAGCATCGCCAACGGTCGGTACGCCTCCTGGCAGACCGCCGCGTGGGGCCCGGTGTTCCTCCAGGGCACCGCGGCCAAGACGTCCGGGCTCTGGCGCGCGGCGCCCCTGCCGCAGTGGGACGCCAGCAAGCCGACCTCAGGCAACTGGGGAGGCTCCACCACGGCCGTGATGAAGTCGACGAAGAACCCGATCGCCGCCGCGCAGCTCGCCCTGTGGCTCAACACCCAGCACGAGCCGTCCCTGATGCTGGCCACCAAGCAGTTCCTCTTCCCGGCCTCGACGTCGATCCTCAAGGACCCGGCCTTCATCGACGAGAAGTCGGAGTTCTACGGCGGCCAGCAGGTCAACAAGGAGTTCGCTGCGATCTCCGCGACCGTCGTGCCGGACTTCTCGTGGCTGCCGTTCATGGACTACGCGTACTCGTCGTACAACGAGACCATGGGCAAGGCGGTCGCCGACCGGACGGACCTCGCCGCCGGGCTGAAGGCGTGGCAGACAGCGCTCACGACCTACGCCACCCAGCAGGGCTTCACGGTCAAGTAGCCCCACGTTCGGGCGGGCCGGTGAGGATCCGGCCCGCCCGCAGCCCCGGCCCATCTCGCCGGCTCACCACGCCCGCGGCCTCAGCCGATCGCCAGCCCCCGAGCACGCACACCCCACCGAGGAGGTGGACAGGACATGTCCCAGATCGCCCTGACGCGGCGCGGACCGGAGCTGGTCGCGGTGCGCCCGCACCGGCGTGGAGGGCTCAAGCGGCGCCAGGCCATCGCCTCGTACCTCTTGGTCGCGCCGTTCTTCCTGGTGTTCCTGACGATGCTGGTGCTGCCCCTGGTCTACGCCGGCTACCTCTCGCTCTTCCGTGACCAGCTCGTGGGGGGCACCGTCTTCGCCGGGCTCGGCAACTACATGCGCGCCGTGCAGGACCCGCTGTTCCTCGAGGGTCTGCTGCGGATGCTGAAGTTCCTGCTCATCCAGGTGCCCATCATGCTCAGCCTGGCGCTGCTGTTCGCCCTCGCCCTCGACAGCGGTCGTCTGCGGCTGCAGAGGGTGATCCGGCTGACGATCTTCATGCCGTACGCGGTGCCCGGGGTGATCGCCGCGCTCATGTGGGGATACCTCTACGGCCCGGACTTCGGGCCGTTCGCCCAGGCCGCCCGAGCGATCGGCCTGCCGGCACCACCCTTCCTCGGCAGCCAGTGGATGCTCGGCTCGATCATGAACATCGTCACCTGGAGCTTCGTCGGCTACAACATGATCATCCTGTACGCCGCCCTGCGGTCCATCCCCACCGAGCTCTACGAGGCGGCCCGGGTCGACGGCGCGGGCGAGCTCCGGGTGGCGTGGTCGATCAAGATCCCCGCGCTCAAGCCTGCCTTGCTGCTCACCACGATCTTCTCGGTGATCGGCGGGTTCCAGCTCTTCAACGAGCCGAACCTGCTGCGGTCCCTCGCACCGAACGTCATCGGGGTGGGCTACTCGCCGAACCTCTACGTCTACAACCTCGCGTTCGTCAACCAGGACATCAACTATGCCGCCGCAGTCGCGTTCCTCCTGGGGATCGTCATCATGATCGCCTCCTACGCGGTCCAGCTCGGCGCGCTTCGACGGGAGCGTCGCTCATGACCTCAGGACCCCTCGCCGGCCAGCTGCGCACCGTCGCCGTACGGAACTCGACTGCGGCAGGCGCACGGCCTACCCGGACGAGACGCCGCCGACAGGTGGGAAGCCGACGCAGCAACGTGCTCACGATCGCCCTGCTCGCCTGCGCCGCCTACTTCTTCCTTCCGCTCGCCTGGCTCGTCATCGCCTCCACCAAGTCGAACGCGGACCTGTTCTCGACGTTCGGGCTGTGGTTCTCGCACGTCAACCTCGCCGAGAACCTGCTGGACGTGTTCACGTTCCAGGACGGGATCTACCTCTCGTGGCTGCGGAACACGATCGTGTACGCCGTGGCGAGCGGGGTCGGTGCGGCCGCTCTCGCGACGGCGGCCGGCTACGCCTTCGCCAAGCTGTACTTCCCGGGAGGCAACGGCCTGTTCGCGATCGTCATGGGCGCGATCATGGTCCCGTTGACCGCGTTGGCGATCCCGACCTACCTGCTGTTCGCCAAGGTCGGGCTCACCGACACACCCTGGGCGATCATCCTGCCGTCCCTGGTCAGCCCGTTCGGCGTGTACCTGATGCGCGTCTACGCCGCGGGATCGATCCCCGACTCGCTCCTCGAGGCGGCCCGCGTGGACGGAGCAGGCGAGGCCCGCATCTTCTTCAGCGTCGCGCTCCGACTGCTCGCGCCGGGATTCGTCACCGTGCTGCTGTTCGCGCTCGTCGCGACGTGGAACAACTACTTCCTGCCGCTGATCATGCTCAGCAGCCCGCAGTACTTCCCGCTCACCGTCGGGCTCGCGCAGTGGCAGGCGACCTCCTCGGCAGGGTCCGGGTCGCAGGCGCTCTTCTCCATGGTGATCACCGGATCACTCGTCTCGATCATCCCGCTCGTCGTCGCGTTCCTGTTCCTGCAGCGGTACTGGCAGTCCGGGCTCGCCACCGGCGGCGTCAAGCAGTGACCTCACGGTTCACCACATGAAAGGGCAGCAGCTCCCGATGCGCGAACTTCCCCGGCCCGTCCTCTTCGGCGCCGCGTACTACCACGAGTACCAACCGGCTCCGCGGCTCGAGAAGGACCTCGACCTCATGGCCGCGGCCGGCTTCTCGGTCATCCGCGTCGGGGAGTCGACCTGGTCGACGTGGGAGCCCGAGGACGGTGTCCTCGACCTGGAGTGGCTGGCGCCCGTCGTGGACGGCGCGGCCGAGCGAGGCATCCACGTCATCCTCGGCACACCCACGTACGCGGTGCCGCCGTGGCTCTCGCGCAAGTACCCCGAGATCGCCGGAGAGCGGGTGACCGGGCAGCGGATCCCGTGGGGCGCCCGCCAGGAGGCCGACTTCACGCACCCGGCGTTCCGCTTCCACGCGGAACGCATCATCCGCGCGGTCGTCGGCCGGTACGCGGACCACCCTGCGGTGATCGGCGTGCAGGTCGACAACGAACCGGGTCTCGAGCTGCTGCAGAACAGGGGCATCTTCGCGACGTTCGTCGACCACCTGCGACACACCTACGGCGACGTCGAGACCCTCAACCGCGAGTGGGGACTGACGTACTGGTCGCACCGGTTGTCCACCTGGGCCGACCTCTGGACCCCCGATGGCAACGCCCAACCGCAGTACGATCTCGCCTGGCGACGGTTCCAGGCCCAGCTGACGACCGACTTCATCGCCTGGCAGGTCGGCATCGTGCGGGAGATCGCCCGACCCGACCAGTTCGTCACCACCTGCCTCGCCTACAGCCGGCCCGCGGTGGACGACCGAGCGCTGACCGCGGTGCTCGACGTCGCTGCGGGCAACCCGTACTACGCGATGCAGGACGCGCTGGCCGTTCCCGACCAGGGCATCGAGGGGCAGGGCTGGGCGATGGCCGGGACGTGGAGCGTCCTGGAGAGCGCCGACCGCATGTACGCCTCGCGCCAGGAGCGGTTCCTGGTGACCGAGACGGACGCCGGGGCGATCGGCGGGTCGTCGATGAACTTCCCGGCCTACGACGGGCAGTGGCGTCAGGTGGCCTGGGCGATGATCGCCCGCGGCGCCCAGATGATCGAGTACTGGAACTGGCACACGCTGCACTACGGCACGGAGACCTACTGGATCGGCATCCTCCCGCACGACCAGGTACCCGGCCGCGTCTACGAGCAGCTGTCCGCTCTCGGGGCGGAGCTGAAACAGGCCGGCGACCTGGTGGCGGGTCTCACCCCCGATGCCCAGGTCGGGATGCTCTACTCCCACGCCTCGGCGTGGGGACTGGCCGCGCAGCCCGTCCTGACGCGCGGCGCGGAGCCCGACGCCACCTCCTACCAGCGGATCTTCGACGCGTTCTACCGCGGCACCTTCGACGCGCGGGTCACCGTCCGGATGGTGCACGACGCCCAGCTGGTGCAGGACGAGACGGACCTGATGGACCCCGCCGAGGTCGCTCGGGACCTGCCGGTCCTTCTCGTTCCTGCCCTCTACATCGCGTCCGACCGCCTCCTCGAGTGGTTGCGGCGCTACGCCGCCGCCGGCGGTCACCTCGTGCTCGGCCCTCGTTCCGCGTACGCCGACGAGGAGGCGCGCGCACGCCTCACGGTCAAACCGGCGCTGCTGTCGGATGCGGCCGGTGTGTCCTACCAGGAGTTCGCCACGCTGGCGGAACCCGTCCCGGTCCACGCCGTCGGCGGCGCGCTCGACCTGCCGTCGAGCGCCCGTGCGACGGGGTGGGCGGACGGCCTCGTCCCCGCCGGGGCCGAGGTGGTCGCCGCCTACGAGCACCCGTTCCTCGGGAGGTGGGCCGCCGTCACCACGTCCGCGCACGGTGACGGGCGCATCACGACCATCGGTACCGTGCCCGACGCCGAGCTCGCGCAGGCACTCGTCGAGTGGCTCGTGCCGGTGGCCGACGACGCCTGGCGCGCGCTCGCGACCGGCTCGGTGACCGTGTACTCGGCAACCTCGGGTGCGGGTCGACGGCTGCGGTTCCTGCACAACTGGTCCTGGGAGCCCGTCGACGTCACCGTCCCGGTCGCCGTGCGGGACGCGCTGTCCGGCGAGGTCGTCGAGCGTGACCACCAGGTCCCGCTCGGGCCGTGGGACGTCCGCATCCTGATCGAGGGGTGACGGCAGGCGTGAGGCCCGTTGCGGCAGCCCGCGGGATCCTCGCGCTCGCGGATGCGGTTGAGCCGGGGCGATGCTCGGGCACCACGGTTCAGAGCGGTCCGCAGGCGCCGGTACCGAGGTGCTCCTCGATCATCGCGCGGATGCGCGGCACCGCCTCGACCAGGGTCGCGAGCGGGGTTCGGAAGGTGAGGCCGCTGACGCTCACGGCACCGGTCGGCATCGCGCTGCCGCTGAGGTGCACGGGGATCGCCACGCAGTTGACGGACGCCTCGTTCTCCTGGTCGTCGACGGCGTATCCGCGGTCGCGGCTACGCGCGAGGTCCTCGAACAGCGCCGGGACGGTGGTGAGGGTGCGCGGGGTTCGGCGCTCGAGCGTGGTGGTGCCGAGCCAGTCGCGCAGGGCGGCCTCGCTCGTGATCGACCGGCTGAGGAGTGCCTTGCCGACCGCCGTCCGGTACGCCGGGTTGCGGCCGCCGATCGTCGAGGTCAGACGGATCGCTCCAGCGGGCGGGTCGACCTTGGCGCGGTAGACCACGTCGGTGCCGTTCAGCACGGCGTAGTGCGCGGTCTCCCCGAACTCGTCCGCGAGGGCTCGGAGCAGAGGCTCGATGCGGGTCGCGTCGGGCCGCGCCTCGTGGTTGCGGAACGCGAGCCGGAGGAACTCGTCGCCGAGGAGGTAGTGACCGCGCCCGATCTGGTCCGCCAGCCCGGCCTTGCGCAGGGACACGAGGGCACGGTGGATCGTGGGCTTGGTGCCGTTGAGGGTCTGGGCGAGCTCGTCGAGCGTGACCCCGTCGGGGTGGCCGGCGAGCTCGACCAGCACCGCGAGCACACGGTCGGCCCCGACGAGGCGCTCGTCGTCGGGGTGCGGCTGGTCGGAAGCCACCGACTCCTGTCGGCTCGTCATGCGCGTGGGTCGACGTGGACCTTGGGGCCCGGGCCTGCCTCGGCGCCGCGGTGCCCGTCGAGTCGGTCCGGCACGTCCTCGAGCGTGATGACCTCGCTGACGATCGCGTCGGGGACGACGCCACCCGAGGCGAGCTCCGCGATCGCGCCCGCCAGCCCCGGCGATGCCGAGAGGATGCCGACGGCGGTCACGTCCTTGAGCGCCACGTCACGGGTGTCGACGAGGCTCGGCGTGCCGGACAGGCCCACCAGGACGATCCGTCCGTGCGGCTTGACCAGCCGTGCGGCGAGCGCGGGCCCGTCGGTGAGGCTCGTCGCATCGATCACGGCATCGAAGGTATTCGCATCGGCGTCGCCGAGGGAGTCGAGGGTCCGCACGTGCGGCACGCCGAGCTGCTGCGCCAGCTCCAGTGATCGTGGACGCTTCCCCGCGACGTGCACCTCGATCCCGTGCGCCAGGGCGAGCTGGGCGGCCAGGAGGCCGATCGTCCCGGAGCCGAGGACGAGCAGCCGGTCCCCGGCGCTCAGGTCGGCGGCCCAGACGGACCGCAGGGAGTTGCCTGCCGGCTCGACGAGCGCGGCCGACGTGACACTGACGTTCTCCGGGACGACATGCGCGAACCGCGTCGGGACGAGCGTCTGCTCGGCGAGAGCACCGGGCCACCCGTCCCGGATCCCCACCTCGAACCGGTCGGGGCAGACGTGGTGAACCCCCCGGAGGCAGTACTCGCAGCGACCGCAGCCGAGCATGGTGTCGCCGGTGACCCGCTTCCCGAGCCAGTCCGCGTCGGACTCCGATCCCGTGGCGATCACCCGCCCGGCCCACTCGTGACCGAGCCGGATCGGGAAGTGCGTGACGCCCTGACCGAAGTACGCCATCTCGCCGGTGTAGAGCTCGACGTCGGTACCGCAGATGCCGACCCGTTCCACCTCGACGAGCAGCTCTCCGGGTGCCGGTACCGGCGCCGGGACCTCCTGGACCGACGCCTCGCGCGGGCCGGTCACGACGAGGGCGCGCACTAGCCGACCGCCGACGGGTGGGCGACGACGTGCTGGGTCTGGGAGCCGAGCCGGGAGACGCCGAGCGTCATGGTCTGGCCCGCACGCAGGAACACCGGCGGGGTGAACCCGAGGCCGACGCCGGGCGGTGTCCCGGTGTTGATCAGGTCGCCGGGCTCGAGCGCCATGAACTGGCTGAGGTAGTGGACGATGTACGTCGGGCTGAAGAGCATGGTTCGCGTGGACCCGGTCTGACGGCGCACGCCGTCGACCTCGAGCCACATGTCCAGGTCGAGCACGTCACCGACCTCGTCGGGGGTCACCAGGTACGGGCCGGCCGGGTTGAACGTCGGGGCCGACTTTCCCTTGACCCACTGGCCGCCGCGTTCCATCTGCCAGGCGCGCTCGCTCACGTCGTTGACCAGCACGTACCCGGCGATCGACGCGGCCGCTGCCGCCTCGTCGGGCAGGTAGGAGGCGCGGGTGCCGATGACGATGCCGAGCTCGACCTCCCAGTCGGTCTTCTTGCTGCCGAGCGGGACGACGACGTCGTCATCGGGACCGACGAGGGTGTTCGGCGCCTTGTTGAACACGATGGGCTCGTCCGGGACGGCCTGGCCGGTCTCTGCCGCGTGATCGCTGTAGTTCAGCCCGATGCACAGGATCTGGTGAGGTCGGGCGAACGGTGCACCGAACCGGCGGCCGGCGACCGGTTCTCCTGCGCCGGCGGCGACCCGGGTCGCGACGATGTCGGCGAGACCGGACAGTGCTCCGGAGGCGAAGAACGCCTCGTCGAAGTCGCCGACGACGTCGGAGAGATCGACGAACGTGTCGTCGCCGACCAGCACCCCGGGTGCTTCGTGGCCGGCGGTTCCCAGTCGGACGAGTCGCATGCGGTCCTGCTCTCTGTGGTGGTGGTGCGGTGATGGCGGACTGTCGTCGGTGAAGCAGATCGGGTCAGAGTGGTCAGGTGACCCAGGAGGGCGCGACGGTGCTGCCGGCCCACCGGTGCTCCGGGAGCCCGGTCGCGCCGACCTCCGCGAGGAAGAGCGCGCCCGAGGCGGGGGTGGGCGCGGCGAGCCCCTCGCGGGCCGTCGTGATGGCGAGCGTGTCTCTCCCCGGCCCGATGAAGCCCATGCAGGAGACGTGCGGTGCGTCGACGGCAACCTCCGCGACGAGCGTGCCGTCCGGGGTGAAGCGCTGGACGCGGCCGGCGCCCCACTGGGCGATCCAGAGCAGACCCTCGGTGTCGACGACCATCCCGTCGGGGAGACCGGCGAACGCGGCGCGGATGGGGACCCAGGGCTCGTCCAGGTCGATGTCACCCGGCCCGTAGGAGTGCGACTCCACGCTGTGGCGCAGGGTGTCGACGTGGTAGACCGTCGCGCCGTCGGGAGAGAACGCCACCCCGTTGCTGAGGCTCAGCCCGGTGCGCACCGTCTCGACGGTGCCGTCGGGCGAGATGCGCAGGAGCCTTTCCAGCCCGGTCGGACCGGTCAACGACAACGTGCCGACGAGGAACCGGCCCTGCGGGTCGACGGTGCCGTCGTTCAGTCGGACATCCTGCCGATCGCCGAGCAGGTCGGGCCCGCGCTGGAGGACGGCGTCAGGGCTGAGGGTGGCGAGGCCGCGCGATCCGGCGAGGAGGTACCCGCCGTCCTCGGCGAGCGCGACGGCGCCCACGGTCGGTCCGACGGTCAGCACCCGGTGAGGGGCAAGGGTGTTCCCGTCGAAGCCGGCGACGTGGACCTCGCCGCTGAGGATCTCGACCCACACCACCTCGTGGCGGCGGTCGTCCCAGAGGATCCCCTCGGCGAGCTCGAACTCCGGTCCGGTCGCCTGGCGCGAGGGATACGGCGTCGGCAGGACCGGCGGTCCTGACAGGCCCGACGGGTTCGGCGGGGTCGCGCCGAGTTCCTGTAGCATGTTCCGAATACTAGACGGATCTTCTAACTCTTGGAAACCGAGGATCGCCGTGGATCACCTTCGGAGTGCCGACTGGTACGACGGGCAGGACCGGAACGCCTACATCCACCGGGCTTGGATGCGAAGAGGCCTGCCGGACTCCGCGCTCGACTCGACCAGGCCGCAGATCGCCATCGCCAACACGGCGTCAGACCTGACGCCGTGCAACATGCACCTCAACGAGGTGGCGGACGCGGTCAAGCAGGGCATCTGGGAGGCCGGTGGGGTCCCGTACAACCTCCCGGTCGTCTCGCTCGGAGAGACCCAGGTCAAGCCGACCGCGATGCTGTGGCGGAACATGGCCGCGATGGCGATCGAGGAGATGCTGCGCGCCAACCCGATCGACGGCGTGGTGCTCCTCGGCGGCTGCGACAAGACGATCCCCGCGCTGCTCATGGCGGCCGCGTCGGTGAACCTGCCGGCCGTCGTCGTGCCCGGAGGGCCGATGCTGACCGGCACGTTCCGCGGCACTGCGCTCGGGTGCGGGACCGACGTCTGGCGGCTGAGCGAGGAGGTCCGCGGCGGCGCGCTCTCGCAGCAGGACTTCACGCGCTCCGAGAGCTCCATGATCCGCAGCAAGGGGCACTGCAACACGATGGGCACCGCCTCGACCATGGCAGTGGTCGCGGAGGCGCTGGGGATGACGATCCCCGGGTTCGCCGGCATCCCGGCCCCCGATGCGCGGCTCCTGTCGATGTCGCACGAGACCGGGCGGCTGATCGTCGACATGGTCGCCCAGGACCGGCGCCCGAGCGACGTCATGACCCGGGAGGCGTTCCTCAACGCGATCGTCGCCGTCGCCGTCGTCGGCGGGTCGACCAACGCCGTGCTCCACCTGCTGGCGATCGCCGGGCGGCTCGGGGTGGACCTGACCCTCGAGGACTTCGACGAGGTCGGCCGAGGTGTGCCGCTGCTGGTGAACCTGCAGCCGTCCGGTGAGTTCCTCATGGACGACCTGCACCGGGCCGGCGGGGTGCTCGCCGCGCTCGCCCAGGTGCGGGAGCTGTTCCGGCCCGAGGCGATCACGGTCACCGGCGCGCCGCTGGTCGACCACCTCGCGGACAACCCGGTGTTCGACCCGACGGTCATCCGGCCTCGCGACGAACCGCTCATGGTCGATGCGGGCATCGCGGTGCTGCGCGGCAACCTCGCGCCGCGTGGTGCCATCATCAAGCCCGCCGCGGCCAGCGCCGAGCTGCTGCACCATCGGGGCCCGGCCGTGGTGTTCGACAGCATCGAGGACCTGCGGGCCCGGATCGACGACCCCGACCTCGAGGTCACCGCCGACTCCGTCCTCGTCCTGCGCGGATGCGGTCCACGTGGGTACCCCGGCATGCCCGAGGTCGGGAACATGCCGCTGCCGCGCAAGCTGCTCGAGCAGGGCGTGCGCGACATGGTCCGGATCAGCGACGCGCGGATGAGCGGCACCGCCTACGGCACAGTCGTGCTGCACGTTGCCCCTGAGGCCGCTGCCGGCGGTGCGCTCGCCCTGGTCAGGACCGGCGACGAGATCGAGCTCGACGTCGCGGCGCGGCGCCTGCACCTGGACGTCCCGGACGCCGAGCTCGCGGCCAGGAGTGCGACGGCGGCGAGCACGGCGGCCTACGCGGCGCCGGTCCGCGGGTGGGAGCGGCTCTACGTCGACCACGTGCAGCAGGCCGACACCGGGGTCGACCTGGACTTCCTCGTCGGCTCGAGCGGGGACACCATCCACCGCGAGTCCCACTGAGCGTCCCACTGAGCGCTCCGAGCGCCGACGCTGCGCTGACCTGCCGCGGCCTGATGCCACCCGGCACGGCGCGGTGACCACACAGCCCTACCCGCACGATCCCCGAGGTGCACGACCGCGTCGCGGTCGCCTCGACGACCAGGAGGAACTCATGAGAACAGCGATCGTCACAGGTGGGCTCAGCGGGCTCGGTGAGGCGTGCGCCACGCGACTGCGCGCCGACGGCGTCCGCGTCGTCACGTTCGACCGCTCACCCGGTGCCGACGTGGTCGTCGACGTCACCGTCCCGGAGGACGTCGCGCGCGCGGTCGCATCGGTGGGACCGGTCGACATCCTGGTGAACAGCGCCGGGATCGTCGGCCCGAACAAGCCCCTGTGGGAGGTGTCCGACGCCGAGTGGCGCACGACCTTCGACGTCAACGTGAACGGCATCTTCTCCATGTGTCGGTCCGTGGTGCCGGGGATGCGCGAGCAGGGCTGGGGTCGGATCGTCAACATCGCGAGCATGGCGGGCAAGGACGGCAACCCGAACCTCAGCGCGTACTCGGCGTCGAAGGCCGCGGTGATCGGACTGACGAAGTCCCTCGGCAAGGAGCTGGCCACCAGCGGCGTCCTCGTCAACGCCATCGCACCGGCGGTCATCGCGACGCCCATGAACGCGACGACCGCCCCCGACGTCCTGGAGCACCTGATCAGCCTGATCCCGATGCGCCGCCTCGGGACGGCCGAGGAGGTCGCCGCCCTGATCTCCTGGCTCGCGTCCGACGAGTGCAGCTTCTCGACCGGCAGCGTCTACGACATCAGCGGTGGACGCGCCACGTACTGAGAGGTCAGCCCGACGCGGTCGGCAGCATGGGTCCGACCGTGTCTGCCGACATCGTCTCGGTCCGACCGAAGGCACGCGACTCGCCGCCGCACCTCAACGCGTCCCCGCAACCGCAGCAGGCGTAGCGGGACCTCAGGGGCCCGTCGGTGCGCCGGGGCGCCGGGCGGGTGGCAGCGCGTCCTGGCGGAGCAGGCCGAGCAGCTCGTCATGCGGTCCGACGACGAACGCCTCGTCGTCCGCCTGGAGCGTCGTCCACCGTCGGACGACGCGGTGCACCTCGTGCTCACCGCTGTGGCGTACCGACAGCACGCGGTTGCGCCCGGTGAGGGCGTCGAGACGGGCGCCGTCCAGGCCCCCGCCGGGGGTGACCTGGACGCGCGCGTAGAGCAGGGGGACGTCGCCGGCGAAGAACGTGCCGAGGACCTCCAGCCCGAGGGTCGCGCCGACGAACCACGGCGCCGCGAGCTCGTCGGTGGAGCGCACGTGCGTGAAGCCGAACGCCTGCCGCACGGTGGACGCGAGCCGCCGGTCGGCGAGCCGCAGCGCGACCGGGACGTCGGTGCGTTCGCCGAGCCAGTCGCGCACCGCGAGCGCGACCTCGAGGTTCGTCAGGTCGTCGGACGTCAGCACGGCCACGGCCCGCGCCCGGTCGAGGTTCACGAGCTCGAGGGTGCGGGCGAGGGTGGCGTCACCGAGGACGACCTTCGCGCCCAGCCCACGCACCTGTGCCAGGTACCGGTTGGTCTCGTCCGTCTCCACGACCACGACGGGCACCCCGGTCGCCGTCACCGACTCGACCACGCGCACCCCGACCGACCCGAGACCGACGACGATCACGTGCCCGCGCAGATCGGTGACCTGTCCGTGGCCGAGCGACTCCTGCAGGCGCTGCGAGACGAGCAGGTTGGTCAGGAGGGCGTACACGAGGGCCGCGAGGACCGCGCCCGCGAGCATGAGGAGCACGGCGTAGGCCCGCAGCCAGCTCGGCTGGGCACGGAAGCTGAAGTCGCCGTAGCCGATCGTGCCGATGGTCTCCGCGGTGAAGTACAGGGCGTCGAGCGGGGTCATCCTCGTGCCGTCCGCCTCGCGGTAGCCCGCCATCAGCACGATGATCGAGGTCAGCCCGAGACCGAGCAGCGTCGCCAGCGCACGCCGCAACCGGGTGTCGGTGGCCCGCGCGACGGCCCGGCCCCATCGCCGCACCGCGCCGGACGGGCCGTGCTCGCCACGCGGCTGACCCGCCGACCGCCTCGCGGACGCCGGCGGGACCGGCGTCCGGGTCGACGGGACGACCTCGTCCCAGGTGGCGGCCGGACCGAGCAGGCTCACCGCGTCGCCTGCATGCACCTCGAGATCGCGTCCGGGGCAGACGACCGGATCGCTCGTCCCGTCGGTCCGCTGCACGGACAACGGGACGAGGACCTCGCCGAACAGGTCCCGCAGCAGGCCGTCCCGCGGTGCCGCGACCGTGCGCACCTGGACGACCTCGTCGGCGATCCGTAGCCCGTGCCCCCGCTCGCCGAGGTACGCCTCGACGATCGCGGGCGACGCGATGGTCGCGACGTCGAGCACCAGGATGCCGGCGTCGGCGCGCACCGCACGGGCGACGGCCTGGTTGCGGATCTGCGCGACGACCGTCAGCTCCGGACGGAGGCGACGCGCGAGCAACGCGGTCTCCAGCGCCCCGAGGTCGGTCGAGGACAGGCAGACGACCGCGCGCGCGTCGCGAAGACCCGCGGCGCCGAGCGCGGCGGCGGCGCCGTCGTGGTGCGGGACGACGGTCGCCCCCAGGGCGCTCGCAGCCTGCACGGCACCCGGTCGGGCGCCGTCGTCGACGGCGACGACCTCCAGCCCCAGCGCGACGAGGTGCTCGACGACCCGCAGGCCGAGGCCTTCGAGCCCGTGCACGATCACGTGCCCCGGAGGTCCCGCCACGAGGTGGTTCATGACCGCATGATCCCGCATCGTGCCGGCGCCCGGGCCTGCGACGCGGCCAGGGCGGCCCTGACGCGCCGGCCCGCGTCCTCGACCGGGTCGGCGGGCCGCCCGCGACGTCGACGCCGTCAGACGGGGAGCGTCACCACGAACCGGCAGCCCGCGTCCCGGTTGTGGACGGACACCGTCCCGTGGTGCGCCTCGACGAGGCCCTTGACGATCGCGAGCCCGAGACCTGCTCCGACGTCGGCACCCGGGGTCCGGGCCGACCCGCCGCGCCAGGCGACGTCGAAGACGCGCGTGAGCTCGTCCTCGGCGATCCCCCCGCACGCGTCGGTCACGCTGAGCGTGATCTCCCGGTCGGCGGCGGTCGCCTCGACCACGACCGCGCCGTCGGCCGGGGTGTGCCGGATCGCGTTCATGACGAGGTTGGAGACGACGCGCGACGAGAGCTCTCCGCGTCGCCTCGCACCAGCGAGCGCGCGTCCACGTGCCCGCCGAGGTGCACCTGCCTCGCCCGCGCGATCGGGTCGGCCCCGGCGATCACGTCGCTCACGACGTCCCCGAGGAGCACCGTCTCCATGGACAGCTGGAGGGTGCCGGCGTGGATGCGTGAGAGCTCGAAGAGGTCGTCGACCATCGTGACCATCCGGTCGATCTCGGTGCGCATCTGGGCCCGGTACCGCTGCGGGTCGACGGCGAGGCCGTCCTCGAGCGCCTCGGCCATCGCACGGATGCCGGCCAACGGGGTGCGCAGGTCGTGGGACACCCAGGCGACCAGCTGGCGTCGGGACTCCTCGAGGCGACGCTCGCGCTCGGCGGCCTCGCGCAGCCGGACGCTGCTCCGCGTCAGCTCGCGGGAGATGTCCGCGAGCTCACGTGGCGCGTCGTCGGGCCCGACGAACTCGCCGCCGTCCCCGAACCGGATGGCCGCGTCGCGCAGACGGCGGGTCGTGCCGCCCAGCCGTCCGGCGAGCCACAGGGCGAAGCCGACCGACACCAGTCCGGACACCCCGCAGACCGTGATCACGACCGTGAGATCGTGGTCCGACAGGAACATGGCCCGGGCCGTGCCGACCACGCCGGCTGCGACGCCGGTGACCGCCACCACGCCGAGCACGGCCGCGAGCCAGCGGACGGACCGACGGCGCAGCAGCCAGGCCACGAGGGCACCGACGAGCCCCACGGCGATCGACCAGCCGGCGGAGATCGCGATCACGGCGAGGGTGGCGCTGCTCATGAGGCCTCCCACCGGTAGCCGACGCCCCAGACGGTCACGAGCCGAGCGGGACGGGTCGGGTCGGTCTCGACCTTCTCGCGCAGGCGGCGGACGTGCACGGTCACGGTGGACTGGTCGCCGATCGACCATCCCCAGACCTCCCGGAGCAGGTCGTCGCGCGACCACGCCGTCCCGGCGTTCGCGACGAGGAACCGCAGCAGGTCGAACTCCCGGACAGTCAGCGGGAGCGGCTGCCCGGCACGGGTCGCCTCATGACGTGCGGTGTCGACCACGAGGTCGCCGTCGGTGAGGACGACGTCCGTCGGCTCGGCACGCTGACCGGCCCGGCGCAGCACCGAGTCGACGCGGAGCACGAGCTCACGCGGGCTGAAGGGCTTGGTCACGTAGTCGTCCGCCCCGAGGCCCAGACCCATGATCCGGTCGGTCTCCGCCCCGAGCGCGGTCAGCATGATCACCGGCACGTCGCCCGACTCGCGGAGCCGGCGGCACACCTCGAGACCGTCGATGCCGGGCAGCATGAGGTCCAGGACCACGAGGTCGGCGCGTCGTGCACGCATCGCCGCCAGGGCCGCCTCGCCGTCCGCGACCTCGGCGACCTCGTGGCCGCCGGCGCGCAGGTAGGAGGCGACGACCTCGCGGACCGTGTGGTCGTCGTCCACGACGAGGATGTCTGCCACGTGCCCTCCGTCCTTCGTTGTCCCGGGCCGCCCCGATGCTGAGCGGTCGTGCCGGGTCCGTCGTCCACCCGGGCGTCGGGGCACGGGACCGGCGCAGGCCACCGATCATCCTCCGGGCGGCCGTGCCGGCGACAGGAGCACCTCGCGCGGGTGTGCGGGTGGTCGACGGCGGTCGGCATGGTTCGGGAGGCGGCGCCGTCCTGCGCCACGGATCGGACCGCGGACCGCGCCGCCGTGGGATCACGACGGCGCGGCCCGAAGCACTCGTCCCGGTTCAGCTGGCGGCGAGGCCTTCCATGCCGGTTGTGGTGAAGGCCGGCAGCCCGGACACGGTCTGGGTGCGTACCAGGGATCCGTCGTGCGCGACCGCGTAGACGCCGAGGGTCCCGGCGACCGACTCCTGCACGTACAGGAACCGTCCGTCGCGCGAGGCGGCGAGGTCGATCGGACCGGCGCCGGTGGTCGTCGCGACCGGAGAGGTCAGCGCGGCGGCGCCACGGTTCGGGACGTTCCAGGCCGAGAGAGTCGCAGAGCCGGCGTTCGCTCCGTAGACCGTCCGTCCGACCTGGACGTTCCAGCACAGCGCCGCTCCGCCGTCACCGGCCGACGAGCCGACCAGGTGCAACGAGCCGTCCCGGGCGACGGTGTAGGTGCTGATCGCACCGGTGCCGGCCTCGGTGACCAGGACGCGCCCGGTGTGGTCGACGACGAACGAGAACGGGACCGCGCCTGCCGACGGCGTCACCAGGGGAGCCGCAGCGGGTCGCCCGTCCCGGCCGACCGGGAACGTGAGCAGCTCGTTGTGCGCCTTCGTGGTGACGATCAGCGTGCGCCCGTCGCGGCTGAAGCCGATCTGGGCGGGGGACTGGAGGAACGCGGGCGGGTTCGTGTTCCCCAGGCCGAGCGACCGGGTGGACCCCGCGAGGGGGACGAGCGCGCCGTGCCGGACCGTGAAGCCCGAGATGCTGCCGTCACCACCGGCGTTCAGGACGTAGACGAGGTCGTGGTGCACCGCGACGCTGGTCGGGAACTGGCCGCCCGACGCCACCGTGGTCGCGTGGCCCAGCTGTGCGCCGCGCACGCCGAAGGACGTGATCGTGTCGCTCCCGGCGTTGACCGCGAGCAGCAGGTGGTTCGGCGCGTCGAGGACCAGCGAACCCTGAGAGGCGAGCGCGTCCAGCGGGGCACCTACCTGCGTCCCGCCGTCACCGCCGGTCGGGTAGGTCGCGGAGTAGGTCAGGCTGCCGTCGTCGCTCCGCGAGTAGGCGGCGATCTCGTTGCCGCTCACCGCGTTGAGCTGGACGAACACGGCACCTCGTGAGTCGTCGTGGCGCTCGTGGGCGGACGCCGTCGTGGCGCCGACCGGGAGGAGCGCGAGCGCTGTGAATGCGCTGGCGAGTGTCACGACCGAACGCCGCCGGAAGCGGGAAGGAATGGGTGAAAGGTTCACGTCGAACTCCAGATGGGCATGGCGGAATAGGCCTTGCGGCCATGGGCGGTTGATTGACGGGTGGCAGCCGCGCGACGGCGTCCGTCATTCTTCGGAGCCTTGTGGTGAATTGGCTCGGCCCCTCTACCTTGCCTGCCAGGAAATGCATGGAGCAAGGCCACTCGTCTTACGGTTCTGTGACGTCGTGCCGTGCCCGATGCCTGCCCGACGGCTGCCCGACGCACTCCGGCGGTGGCGGCACGTGCCGCCACCGCCGGAGGGCAGGTCAGTGGTCGAAGCCAGCAGTCGCGGTCAGTAGCCGCGCGAGGAGTCGGCAGAGACTGCCGACCCCTGGAGCGCCGCGATGTACTCGTCGACGGTGGTCGGCTTGGAGAACATCGGGTAGTCGTACGTGATCGCGTTCTCGTGCTCGGCGATCGAGGTCGCACCGACGGCATCGGTGAGCGTGATCACCTCGAAGCCCTTCTCGTAGGCCGAGCGCATGGTCGACTCGACGCAGCAGTTGGTGAGGAAGCCCGCGAGCACCACGGTGGTGATGCCCTTGGAGCGGAGGATGAAGTCGAGGTTGGTCGAGCCGAACGCGTCGAGGCCACGCTTGCCCTCGATCACGATGTCGCCGTCGGTCGGGGCGACGTCCTCGACGATCTCGCAACCCCACGACCCCTTGATGAACGACGACGTGTCGACGACGCCCTTGAGGATGCCGTACGGGTGCGAGGTGATCTCGTAGTAGCCCTGCTGGAAGGCGATCGGGCTGTGGATGACGGTGACGCCCGCCGCCCGCGAGGCCTCGAGCGCCCGGCGGGCGTTGGCCAGCATGCCGGTCGCCTCCATCGACGTCCGCACGGCGTCGTGCAGCGTGCCGCCCTCGGTGGTGAAGTCGTTCTGGAACTCGATCATGACAAGTGCGGTGGTGTCCGGGTTCATCGCATGCTCCTTTGCTGGATGTGATCGGTCAGTTCGGCGGAAAGGTCGGGAGGGCGTGCTCGGCGAGGAGCTCGAGCACGTGCCGGTAGGGCGTGCCGGTGGCACGGGTCATGCCCAGTTCGCAGGTGCGGTTGCAGCTCGCATGCGCGTCGGAACCGACGCGGGCCACCTCGGCCGCCTCGCGCCTGGTCGCCGACGCGGTCAGCTCGGGGTGCAGCATCCCGCGGTCGCCGGCGAATGCGCAGCAGCCCCAGTCGAGCGGCACGGTGACCTCGTCGGCGATGGCCTCGGCGACCGTCACGAGGTCGGGGTTGAGGCCCATCTGCGTCGAGGAGCACGTCGGGTGGAGCGTGAGCGAACCGAGCTTCGGGTGCACCCCGAGCACCGGAAGCACGTGCTCGGCGACGAACGCGACGACGTCGATCACCTCGACGTCGAGCTCCGGATCGCTCTCGACGAGGTGCCGGAACCCCTCGGTGCACGACGACGCGTCGCACACCACCGGCAGCCGGCCACCGTCGGTCGCAGCGCGGATCGCGTCGAGCGCCGCCGTTCGCATCGCGTCGTGACCTGCGGCGACGCCCTTGGAGGACCACGGCGTCCCGCAGCAGAGCGCATCGATCCCCTCGGGAACGAGCAGGGTGAGGCCGGCCGCGGCGCAGAGGGCCTCGACGCTCACCTGCACCCCCGGTCCCTCCGTCGGGCCGAACATGACGTTGACGCAGGCGGGCAGGTACACGGCCACAGGTGCGTCGGCAGGCGCCGGGCGGTGTCGCGGACGGCCCCCACCCGGAAGCTCGGAGGACCACAACGGGACGGTGTCGGTGCTCAGGAGTGCCCGAGCCGCCTTGTTCGCGCCGCGCAGCACCTGTTCGAGGGGGCCCGGCAGTGCGTGCGTGACCGTGAGGGCCGCCCGGGCGACGGTGGTGGTGGCCGACCAGTGCCGAGCGGCCGTCGTCCACGCGGCAGCCGCAGGCCCCGGGACCGTCTGGCGCCGGAGCTTCTTGACGAGCTGGCCGGTGTCGATCAGGACCGGGCACGCCGTGCTGCACATGCCGTCCACCGCGCACGTCTCGACGCCTGCGTACGCGTAGGCGTCCTCGAGCCGCGCGGCGGTGCGCGTGTCGCCGGACTGCTCGGCGGACCGGATCTCGCGGCGGATCGCGATGCGCTGCCGGGGTGTGAGGGTCAGGTCGCGCGAGGGGCACACCGGCTCGCAGTAGCCGCACTCCACGCACCGGTCGACCTCGGCCTCGACCGTCGGCGCGAGCTTGATGTGCTGCAGGTGCGCCTCGGGGTCGTCGGTGAGGACCACGCCAGGGTTGAGCAGGCCCCGCGGGTCGATCAGCCGCTTGACCTCGCGCATGACGTCGTACAGCTCGTCGCCGTACTGCCGCCGCACGAACGGCGCCATGACGCGACCCGTGCCGTGCTCGGCCTTGAGCGAGCCGCCGTTCGCGAGGACGAGGTCGACCAGGTCCTCGGTGAACTCGGTGTACCGCCGGAGCTGGTCGGCGGACTCGAAGCGGTCGGTGAGCATGAAGTGGATGTTGCCGTCCTTGGCGTGGCCGAAGATCACCGCGTCCTCGTAGCCGTAGCGCTCGAACAGCACGCCCAGGGCGGCGCACGTGTCCGCGAGCCGTTCCACCGGGACGACGACATCCTCGAGCAGGGCGGTGGTCCCGCTCCGGCGGGCTCCGGCCACCGACGTGTAGAGCCCCTTGCGGAGCTTCCAGAGCTCGCCGCGGATCGTCGCGTCCGTGCTGAGAACCACCGGATCCGCGAGCGGCAGGGCGTCGAGCGTGGCGCGGGCCGCGCGCGTGAGGTGCTCGAGCTCCTCGGGGTCGGTCGCCTGGTACTCGACCAGCAGGGCGGCCTGCCGGTCCACCGTGAGCGTCGTGATCACGGCGGGTGCACCGGGGATGGCCTGGCCGACCCGCAGGGAGGTCGCGTCCATCAGCTCGAGCGTCGCCGCACCCGTCGCCACGAGGGCCGGCAGCGCGCGGTTCGCCGCGTACAGGTCCTCGAACACGAGCAGCGCCGAGGCGGCGTGGGGGCGTACCGGGACGGTACGGAAGGTGGCCGAGGCGAGGAACGCGAGCGTGCCCTCGCTGCCGACGAGCAGGTGGGCCAGGATCTCCGGGACCGAGTCGAAGTCCACGAGGGCGTTGATCCCGTAGCCCATGGTGTTCTTCATCGCGAACTGCCGGGTGACGGTCGCGAGAGAGGCCGGGTCGTCGAGGACGCGTCGCCGAAGGGAGAGCAGCCCTGCGTGCAGGGCCGGCTCACGGGTGCGGAGCACGTCGTCCGCGTCCGCTGCGCCGGTGTCGACGACCGTGCCCGACGGCAGCACCGCCACCAGGGACTCGAGGGTGCGGTAGCTGTTCTCGACCGTGCCGCAGGCCATCCCCGAGGAGTTGTTGGCGACGACGCCGCCGATCGTGCACGCCGCCTCGCTGGCGGGGTCCGGGCCGAGCTTGCGGCCGTACCGGGCCAGACGGGCGTTGACGGCGCGCACCGTGACGCCGGGCCCGACGCGGACGCGGGCGCCGTCGTCGAGCACCTCGATCCCGGTGAAGTGCCGCCGGACGTCGACCAGCACACCGTCGCTCCCGGCCTGCCCGGAGAGGCTGGTGCCGCCGGACCGGAACGTCAGCGGGATCCCGGCGTCGGCGGTGGCCTGGAGCAGCCGCGCCACCTCGTGCGCGTCGCGCGGTGCGACGACGGCCGAGGGGAGCAGCAGGACGTGGGACGCGTCGTGGGAGAGGGCGCGGCGTGTCAGCTCGTCGGTGCTGATCTGGGCCGGGTCCGCGACGCAGTCGGCGAGCAGCAGGCCGAGGGTTGCCGGCGTGGGCGCGACCGACGTGGGTGCGGCGGCGGTCACGGGCGGGCCGCCGGTCGGGCGGGCGCACCAGGCGTGGTCAACGACGTCGAGGTCATCGTTCTCCTCATCGAGATTCGCTAGATTGTCGGACAAGTAGACGCAAGTGACAAGAGTCCCAGATCGTGGGGCTCGTCCGCACGGTGGCGAAGGAGGGCGTGATGGCGCGCGGGATCGTGGTGACGAGCCTGGTCGACGCTCTCGTCGAGGACCTCCGCAACCAGGTCGTGTCCGGCGTGCTGGCCCCGGGGACCCCGCTGACCGAGCTGGACGTCGCGACCCGGTACGAGGTCGCCCGAGCCAGCGCGCGGGCCGCGATCGAACGGCTCACCGCCGAGAAGGTCCTTGTGCGCAACACCCACAAGACGGCCCGCGTGGTGCACCTCGGACCGGAGGACGTGCGGGACATCTACCGCACGCGCACCTACCTGGAGTCGGAGGTGCTGCGCCGCCTGGCCGCCCTCCGCCGCGTCCCCGCGGCCGCACGCGAGGCCAACGCCGAGATCGCCGCGCTGTGGGCGCAGGGCTCGTACGCCGTCGTCGAGCCGGACATGCGCTTCCACACGAGCCTGATCGACGAGCTCGGCAGCGAGCGGACCAGTGCGATGTACCACTCGCTGGCCTTCGAGGTGAAGCTCTGCATGGCGCAGCTGCAGGGGCGACAGCAGCTCAGCCCCGAGATCATCGTCGCCGAGCACGCCCGGTTGCTCGAGCTGATCGCGGCGGGCGACGCGACCGGGGCCGCGGCGATGCTCGACGAGCACCTGGCGCGGGCCCGGGAGCTGTTGGCCGCGAGTCTCGGCGGGGAGGCGGGGCCGGAGGCGTTCGTGCCGTCGTCGGCGCTGCGTGGACCCACGCCGTAGTCAGCAGGGTCAGCTCACCTCGGCGACCTTCTCGCGGACGAGCTTGACGGCCTTGCCGACGTTCATGGTCCACCCGACGCCGAAGACGCGCGGGTTGATCAGGTGCTTGCCGTCCGGGTTCCACATCCGCTCACGGAACCGCGCAACGGTGGGCATCCGGAAGTCGTAGGGGACGAAGCCGGCGACGACGCCGTGCCAGGTGCGCTCCTCGGGTGGGAGGCGCTTCTCCTTCACGACGGCGGCGACAGCCAGCCCGAAAGCGACCAGCCGGACGAGCTGCTGGAAGCTCTGCTTCTTGTCGTGCTTCCCGTGCTTCACGTCGTGGTCGTGGCGCGATCCCATGGTGGCCTCCCTGCCGGTGATGACGCCTCCATGATTCACCTGTTCAGGCCCGCGCGCGTGCGGACCGGCCAGACGGGTGACTCCCGCGACCGAGGCGGTGGGGCCAGACTGATCTCGACCGCTCACCACTGCAGGGGGACTGTGATGGCCGATGAACCGTACGACGGGATCGCCGTGCTGCAGGGTGACGCGAGCGGGAACCTGCGCTGGGTTGTGAGCGTCGACGCGAGCGACGGGTCGCTCCTGGTCATGCTGAACCTCTTCCGACGAGACCGATACGTGTCAGGGACCGGCTTCGCCAGCGGCAGGTCGTTCGGGGGGACGGTGCTGCAGAGCTCGCGCGGGCATGCCGACGGTCTTCCGTGGCACGTCCTGGCGCGCACCGGCGCCTCGGTGACGCGGGCGGTCGCGACCACGGACCGGGGGACCGAGGTCGAGCTCACCCTGTCGCCGCTCATCGCGGAGTACGGCTCGAGGTTCGCGGCCGCGGTGATGCCTGAGGGCGAGTGTCCGTGCGAGGTGCGGGTCGAACGCGACGGTGTCGTCCTCGACGCGGGCCCGCAGCACCGGTGGCCGTGCCCGCCGACCGTTGGTTGGTGAGACGTCGGCCGTCGTCGACCCAGACGGCGTCGCGACACGCCCGTCCGCGCTCGTGGCGCCTGTGCGTGGGATGTGGGACCTTGGTCCCGCATCGCGTACGGTGATGTGCGGTAAGGGCAGATTTCGCAGGTAGGGGTGCAGGCGCACATGCGCAGTGGATCGACCGAGGACGTCACCGGAGAACTCCTGACGGCCATCCTGGATCTCGCCGGGGATCTCGACATCCGCAGTCTTCTCGAACGGTTCGTCGCCGTGAGCACGTCGTTGACCGGCGCCCGGTTCGGAGCGATCAACATCGTGGACGAGCACGGCGCGTCGACCACGTTCGTCCAGAGCGGCGTCGACGAGCGCACGGTCGCCGCGCTCGGGCACCCGCCGCACGCGACCGGTGTGCTCGGGCAGATCCCCGACACGGGTGTGCTGCGGCTCGACGACCTCACCCAGCACCCGGCCTTCGGCGGTCTGCCCCCGGGGCACCCACCGATGGGTTCGTTCCTCGGGGCCGCGGTGCGCGTGCGAGGCGAGCGGTACGGGACGCTGTACCTCTCCCAGAAGCCCGGCGGGTTCGTCGCCGAGGACGAGTCCATCGTCCTCGCCCTGGCCGCCGCCGCAGCGGTCGCGGTCGAGAACGCTGAGCTGTACGCGATCGAGCGGCGCCGCGAGCAGTGGCTGAACGCCGGGCAGCAGATCACCACCATGCTGCTGGAGGGCACCGACGAGGAAGAGGTCCTCGAGCACATCGCGACCACCGCCCGCCAGATCGACGGGGCCGACACCTGTGCCCTCGTGCTGCCGGGGCGAGGGGGCGAGCTGGTCATGGAGATCGTCACCGGTCCGGACCAGGCGCAGCTGCTCGGCCTCGACCTCACCGACGACCCCCGGGTGACGTCGGCCCTCGAGGACGGCACGGGCCAGATCACCTCGAGCCTCGCCGCGGCGGACGACGTCCACCCGCTGCTCGCGCAGTACGGCCCGGCGCTGTTCGCCCCGATGCGGGCCTCGGGCCAGGGCGTCGGCGTGCTGGTCCTGCTGCGTCGGCTCGGTGCGCCCCCGTTCAACCCGATCGACCTGACGCTGTCGCGCACGTTCGCCTCGCAGGCCGCGCTCGCGTTCGTCCTGGCCGAGGGGCGGCGCGTCCAGGGCCAGACGGTCCTCCACGACGAGCGCACCCGGATCGCCCGCGACCTGCACGACCTCGCGATCCAGCAGCTCTTCGCCGCCGGGCTGCAGCTCGAGGCCGCTCGCGCCGACGCCACGATCCCGCTGCCCCCGAAGCTCGACGGCGTGATCGACTCCGTGATCGGGCACGTCGACTCGGGCATCCGGCAGATCCGGGTGATCGTGCGGACCCTGGACGACCCGGGCGCAGCGGTGTCGCTCGTCCAGCGCGTCCGGGCCGAGCTCGAGCTCGCGCAGAGCGCTCTCGGCTTCCCGCCCTCGCTGAGCATCACGCTCGACGGCGACCCGATCGACGTCGACGGCGCGGACCGTGACCCGGAACGCGCGATCGACGAGCTGGTCGCGCCGGGCCGGGCCAACAACGTCGTCGCCGTCGTCCGCGAGGGACTGTCGAACGTCGCCCGGCACGCCCGGTCGGGCTCGGTGTCCGTCCGCGTCGCCGTGACGTCACCCCCGCCGCACGGTGCGATCACGGTCGAGGTGGAGGACGACGGCGTCGGCGTCCCCCCGGCACCGTCACGTGCCTCCGGGACGCGGAACCTCCAGGCCCGTGCACTCCAGAGCGGCGGGACGTTCGTGATCCTCCGGCCGCCCTCCGGGCGCGGTGCGCTGCTCCGCTGGACCGCCCCGCTGGACTGACGCGGGTCGCGCTACGGCTCGGACGGCGCCGAGGGCGTGGTGCCCGGTGCGTCGAGCGTCGCGACGGCGAGGACGACGCTGGCGGCGGTCCACGCCAGCGGTGCCGGGCCTCCGGGCGTGCCGTCGGCGTTCACCTTCTCCGGGAGGCTGCCCCAGGCGGTGCGGTGGGCGTCCAGCCAGTCCAACCAGCGAGCGGCGACGTCGGGTCTCCCGTCCGACGCGGCCGTCAGGGCCACGAGCGCAGTCTCGGGCGTCCAGGAGATCCCGTCGTTCTTCCAGCCCGCGCCCGGGGCGAGGCCACCGGCCGGTCGGATCGCGTCGAGCTGGTAGCGCTGCCACGCGGCAACCACGGCCGCCGACGGGTGAGCGGCGAACGGAGGCATGAGGAAGCAGACAGCCGCGTCGACGCCGCCCCATGTCGGGTACCGCTGGTAGCCGTCGGCCCCGAACGCCTCGACGAGACGTGCCTCGAGACGGTTCGCCGCGACGGTCGACCGGACCACCGCACCGACGTCGTCCAGCTCGGCGAACAGTCGGGCGCTCGACCTCAGCCCCGCGAGCAACGGGGCGGCGATGCCGAGCGTGAGCGTCGCCTCGTCCCGCTCCCAGTAGTCCGAGCTCGGGGGCGGGAGTCGCGCCCCGTCGGCGACCTGGTCGAGCACGAACCCGGTCGCCCGGTCGACCAGGTCCCGGAACCGCTCGGCGACGGCGGCAGGTGCCGGGCTCGCCGACGCGACCTGGTCGACCGCCCACAGGACCCAGCCGGCCCCGTCGGACTGCGGCTCGCGGTCGTCGGGTGTGCCGTCGCCGCTGAGGACGTACCGGGCCTGGAACCCTCCGTCCGCGTCCTGCACGTCACCGAGGAAGTCGAGGAGACGCTCGGCGTCGGCGGTGTGCCCCGTGGTCGCCAGCGCGACGGCGACGAATGCGCCGTCGCGTGGCCAGGTGTACCCCCAGCGCTCGGCGGCCCCGGCCGCGACCGCACCGTTCGCGGCCGTGAGGCGGTGCAGGTCGAGCAGGGCGTCGCGGACCAGGTCGGCCCAGCGCGTGCCGGCGCCGGGGATCGTGCCCGTCTCCAGCCAGGCCTCGTCGGACGACATCCCGGCCTCGTCGGACGACAGCCCGGCCTCGTCGCGCACCTCGGCCGTCGAGCTCCATGTCGCTGCGGTGAGCAGATCGGCGTGGACCGTCGACGTGGTGACGACGCGGACATTCGCTGCCCACGGCGCCACGGCAGCAACAGCGACGACCGCTGCTGCAGCGGTCCAGCGCGTGCGACGTGCCATGGCCGGGCTCCCGGGTCGTAGCCGTGCCCGGAGCCCTCGGAGTGTTCAGAGCACCCGGAGGGCTCGGGGCACCCGGGGCGGCGGACGTCCGGGGACGATAACAAGGCGGGCTGTGACCGACCTGTGCCGATGTGAGCCGATCTGAGCCGATGGGAGGCGGGCGGTGCCGGTGTGTGAGGGCCGGCGACCCTCAGAGAGGGTCTGTGTCGGGCACGAGCCCGCTGCTCTCGAGCCCCGGCTGTCAGAGGATCGCCGTACGGTGGCGCTGTACGGCACTCCGATGCGAGCGGGACGAACCATGAGCACACTCGAGAACCGACCGAACACGGCGCTGATCGTCATCGACGTGCAGAACGGCGTCGTCGCGTCCGCGCACGAGCGAGACGCGGTCATCGCGAACATCGCGGCACTGGTGGAGAAGGCGCGTGCGGAGGCGGTCCCCGTCGTCTGGGTCCAGCACGAGGACGAGGACCTCGTACGCGGGAGCACCGACTGGCAGATCGTTCCCGAGCTGGCACCTGCCGACACCGAGCCGCTCGTCGAGAAGCACTACGGCGACTCCTTCGAGGCCACGCCGCTCGAGGACGTGCTGTCCGGCCTCGGGGTCGGGCGACTCGTGGTCGTCGGTGCGCAGACCGACGCGTGCGTGCGCTCGACCCTCCACGGTGCGTTCGTCCGGGGGTACGACGCGACGCTCGTGAGCGACGCCCACACGACGGAGGACCACTCGGAGTGGGGCGCACCGCCGCCGGCACAGGTCATCGCGCACACGAACCTGTACTGGACGTACCAGGAAGCGCCGGGCCGGACCGCCGGCACGGTCGCGACGGCGGACGTCGACTTCCACGGCGCAGCCTGACGCGCATCGAGGAGCGGTCCGGGCCTCCCGATCCGGCGCACCGTCCCGTATCCTGGCGTCATCGCACAGGACCCCGACGCCAGGCCGGTCAGGGGATACGCAGCTCCGAGATGATGCCCAGGCGCCAGGTCGGCCGGGCGAGGAGAGTCATGGGTACCCACCAGGCCGCACGGATCGACCGTCAGCGCGTCCGCGATCTCACCGCTCGCGAAGCCGAGCGCCTCGACGCACGCACCCAGGGATCGCGCGCGATGTACGCGCGTGCGAGCGAGCACCTCGCCGGGGGAGTGGCGTCCTCCTACCAGCTCCGCGACCCGTGGCCGATCTACCTCGAGCGGGGCAACGGCCCCGTGGTGTGGGACGTCGACGGCAACCAGATGTGGGACTTCCACAACGGGTTCGGTTCGATGGTCCAGGGCCACGCGCACCCCGCCATCGGCCGCGCGATCGCCGAGCGCTACCCGCTGGGCACGCACTTCGCCGCGCCGACCGAGGACGCGATCGTCGTCGGCGACGAGCTCGCCCGACGGTGGGGCCTGCCGAAGTGGCGGTACACGAACTCCGGCTCCGAGTCGACGATGGACGCCATCCGGATCGCGCGCGCCTACACGGGCCGCGACACCGTGATGAAGATCTTCGGGTCCTACCACGGGCACCACGACACCGTCATGGTGTCGATCGGTGTCGCGTACGACAAGATCGGTGACCGCGAGAACCTCGCCTCGCTCGCCTACGGCGCGGGGATCCCGGACTCGACGGTGCAGATGACGGTGCCGGTGCCGTTCAACGACGCCGGAGCGATGGAGCGCCGGATCGTCCGGCTGACCGCCGAGGGCCGCAAGCCCGCGTGCGTGATCATGGAGCCGGCGATGATGAACCTCGGCGTCGTGCTCCCGGAGCCCGGCTACCTCGAGGCGGTCCGCGAGATCACCGCGCGTCACGGCATCGTCCTGATCTTCGACGAGGTCAAGACCGGCCTGACCATCGCCGCGGGTGGTGCGACCGAGCGCTACGGCGTCCGGCCCGACCTCGTGACCCTCGCCAAGGCCCTCGGAGGCGGCCTGCCGACCGGTGCGATCGGCGGCACCGAGGAGGTCATGTCCGTGGTCGAGGACGGCTCGGTCTACCAGGTGGGCACCTACAACGGGAACCCGCTGGGCATGGCGGCGGCACGCGCCAACCTGACCGAGGTCCTCACCCCCGAGGCCTACGCGCACCTGGACCACCTGAACACGCGGATCCTCGCCGGGTGCACCGACGTCGTCGAGCGCTACGGCCTGCCGGGGTACGCCGTCGGCATCGGTTCGAAGGGCTGCGTGACCTTCTCGCCGGTGCCGATCGTCGACTACGAGTCGTTCAAGCAGAACCAGGACGAGGAGCTCTCGACACTCGCCTGGCTGTTCAACCTCAACCGCGGCATCTTCATGACGCCGGGCCGCGAGGAGGAGTGGACGCTCTCGGTGACGCACACCGACGAGGCCGTCGACGCGTACGTCGCGTGCTTCGACGAGTTCGCGCACGACCTCACGACCGACTGATCGATCCGTTCACGGGGCGGGTGGGCACGACCTCGCCCGCCCCGAGGACGTTCGTCAGCCGCCGAGGAGGCCGCCGAGTCCACCACCGCTGCCGCCGGTCGACCGGGTGCCACCTTGGACGACCGACTCGCTCGGCTGGACCAGGACGTAGCCCTGCCCGCCGAACGCCATCTGGAAGACCTCACCGGTGCCGCCACGAAGCATCGACGTGAGGCCACCGGTGTCGACACGGAGGTCCATCGTTGCCCCCGCCGTCCACAGCACGACGGCCTGGGAGTCGGCGAACGTCGGCGCGCTCGCGACGTCGAGCGCCACGGGTTCGCCCTGGGTCGTGACGGCGACGTAGCCCGTCCCGCGGAGAGCGACGTTGTACAGGCCGCCCGTCATCGCGGCGCCGCGGGCCTGGATGCGGTGGATGTCCCACTCGATCGAGGACGAGAAGGCGAGGACGTTGTTGCCGTTGACCGAGAGCGCGTCGTCCTCGAGGTACACGATCTGGATGTCGGCGGCACGGTCGGCGACGAAGAGCTCCCCTTGGCCCGTGCACTGCATCATGTCGACGCCCTCACCGGTGACCTTGGACTTGAGCATCTTCCCGAGGCCGCCCGCGCCCTTGTTCTCGAAGTGGACGTCGCCCTGGTACGCGACCATCGAGCCGGTCTTGGCCCACACCGGGCCGTAGCCCATCAGGATCTTCAGGAGCTTCTTGTTCTGGAGGGAGAACGGGTCCGGCGAGGCGTTCTCCTTGAACTCCTGGAACAGCGATCCGTGGATCGTCATGGCTGTCGTCTCCTGGGGAGTCGTCGTGCCCGCGGCACTCCAGCGGGCCGGTTCCGACTCTATCGAGGCGCCCCGATCTGAGTAACCTGAACGAGGGGAGCGACGCGTGGATCGACGACGATCAGTGCAGCACCTGGCGAAGGAGCAGAGATGGGCTTCCTGGACAAGGCAAAGGCCGCAGCGACCGACCTGGCGGCGAAGGCGGACACCGCACTGGCGAGCTCCGGCCTCTCGGGGCCGAAGGTGCCGGGGGCCGGTGACGTCGACAAGCTCTTCCGGGATCTCGGGGTCCTCGTCTACCTCGACTCGACCGGTCGAACGGCCGATCCGGCCGAGCGGCAGCGCGTGCTGACGGCGCTGCAGGACCTGGAGGCGCGAGGAGCAGTCGCGTCGTTCGCCCTGCACACAGCGCCGCCTCCAGCGCCCGGAGCGGGCGCGCCCGGTCCGGGGTGGCAAGCTCAGCCGGCGTCGTCGCCGGCGCCGTCTGCCGCGCCGTCGCCAGCGGCGCCCGCTGGCGTGACACCGACACCGCCACCGCCCTCATGGATGACAGGCAACGGCGGAAGCGGGTCCTGACGGGTCCTCAGGGCATGACCTCGGACGCGATGCGCAGCGCGGTCTCGGTGCGCTCCTGATCCGTCCCGCCGAGGTCGGCCGTGCCTCGGTTCGCGACCAGGATGGTCAGGATCGCGACGCGGGCCCGGAGGCGGTCCTCGAGAGTGGCGTCCGGCGGTGTGCACGCGCGCCACAGCTCTTCCTTGTACTGGTGCACCAGCTCGATCGTGCGTGGAAGGGCGGCCAGCGAGACCTCGTTCTGCTGGACGCACCGCATCATGTCGCCGGCGCCACCCTGGGCGAGGACGGCCAGGCGGTGCAGCGCTTCGACGCGCCGTTCGCGTGTGGACGGTGCGGAGCGCACCCACGCGAGGAGGTCGTCGATTGCCTGCCCGATGTCGGCGACCAGGCTCTCGATGATGTCTTCCTTGGTCCGGAAGTGGTAGTAGAGAGCGGCCTTGGTGACGCCCAGGTCCTCGGCGATCTCCCGCAGCGACGTCTTGTCGTAGCCGTCCTGGGTGAACCGGGTGAGTGCGACCCGCTGGATCTCGGTGCGGGTGTCGCCGCGACGTCGGGTGTCCGCCGACATGTGCCGTCATCTCCTTGTGCGAGCTGATCTGAACCGGATCGACATTCTTACTTGACGACCGGCAAGTTGCGACCTACGGTTCAAGAGTACAACTTGCCGGCCGGCTAGCAGGTAGGTCCCACGTCCCCGTCTCGCGAACGGGAGCACCTGGCCGGGCCTCGAGCGCCGCCGCTCTCCACTTCTCCAGGAAGGTCCTTCGATGGACTCTGCCATGCCCTCGACCGGTGCGGGCCTCGCCCTCGCCGACACGCGTCCCGATCCTCGCCGCTGGTGGGGGCTCGGGGTCATCGCGCTCGCTCAGCTCATGGTGGTGCTGGACATGACCATCGTGAACATCGCCCTCCCGTCGGCCCAGGCCGACCTGGGTATCTCGGACGCCAACCGGCAGTGGGTCATCACCGCCTACACGCTGGCCTTCGGCGGGCTCCTCCTCCTCGGCGGTCGCATCGGTGACCTGATCGGGCGCCGGCGCGCGCTGATCATCGGACTCGTCGGGTTCGCCGGGGCGTCCGCCCTCGGCGGCATCGCGGCCAGCGGTGGGCTGCTGCTCGCCGCCCGTGGGCTGCAAGGGGTCTTCGCTGCCGTGCTCGCGCCCGCCGCGCTGTCCCTCGTCACCATCACCTTCACCGAACCGCACGAACGCGCGCGGGCCTTCGGCATCTACGGTGCGATCGCCGGTGGTGGCAGCGCCGTCGGCCTGATCCTGGGCGGTCTGCTCACCGAGTACCTGAGCTGGCGGTGGTGCCTGCTCGTGAACGCGCCGATCGCGATCCTCGCGGTCATCGGCGCGATGGTCTTCCTGCACGACAAGCGCCAGGAGAGCGAGACCCGGCTCGACGTCGTCGGGGCCGTTCTCGCCAGCGGCGGACTGCTGGCGATCGTCTACGGCCTCAGCGAGGCCGAGCAGCGCGGGTGGACCTCCGGCCTCGTGCTCTCGATGCTCGCGAGCGGTCTCGTGCTCCTCGCGCTGTTCGCCGTCGCGGAGGGTCGGGTCACCCACCCGTTGCTGCCGATGCGCGTGCTGCGCGACCGCAACCGCGGCGGTGCGCTGCTCAGCGTCGGCATGACGACGATCGGCATGTTCGGCATGTTCCTGTTCCTCACCTACTACCTGCAGGTGACCCTCGGGTACTCGCCCGTCCGGACCGGGCTCGCGTTCCTGCCGCTGACCGCGGGGATGATGACCGGCGCCGTCGGGATCGCGAGCAGGCTGCTGCCGCGCGTACCGGCACGCCTGATCATGACCCCCGGCCTGCTGGTCGCGGCCACCGGCCTCGTCCTGCTGACGCGGATCCAGGTGGACTCGAGCTACCTGACCCATGTCCTTCCCTCGCTGGTCCTCCTCGGCCTCGGCATGGGATCGACCTTCATGCCGGCGATGAGCACCGCGACGTACGGCGTGGAGCCGCGGGACGCCGGGGTGGCCTCCGCGAGCGTGAACACGGCCCAGCAGGTCGGCGGCTCGATCGGCATCGCCCTGCTGAACACGATCGCGACCTCGGCGACTGCGCGGTACCTCACCACGCACGGGACCGACCCGGCGACGATGGCCGCTGGGGCGGTGCACGGGTTCTCGGTCGCGATCTGGTGGGCCGTCGGCTGCCTGCTCGTCTCGGCCGCGATCGCCGCGACCGTCATCACCGCCCGGCCGGCAGCGCCACGAGCCGAGGTCGTCGTGCCGGAGGAGCCCGTCCCCGTCCTCGTGTGACGGGTGTCGTTCCCTCGGACGGGACGAGCGCCCGTGGTCGTCGCACGTACGACGGCCACGGGCGCTCGTCGGTGCGGAGGGGGTGCCGGCGCCGCGGTCAGGTGGCCCGCTCCGCATAGGCTCGCGGCATGGACTGCGCCTACTTCACCGCGGAGCGGTGCCGATCGTGCACCTGGATGGGGCAGCCCTACGAGGGACAGCTCGCGGTGAAGCAGCATCACGCGGAGACGACACTCGGCGGGGTCGGCGGGGTGCGCGGGGGAGAGGGCGATGGCGCCCTCGACTGGCTCCCGCCGGTCGCGAGCCGTGAGCAGGGCTTCCGGAACAAGGCGAAGATGGTCGTCGGCGGGACGGTCGAGCGACCGACCCTGGGGATCCTCGACGGCGAGGGTCGCGGCGTCGACCTCCGCGAGTGCGGTCTCTACCTGCCGGGGATCCGGGCGAGCCTCCCAGCGATCGCCGAGTTCGTCACGCGGGCGTCCTTGACGCCGTACGACGTCCCGGGCCGCATCGGCGAGCTCAAGAACGTGATCGTGACCGAGTCGCCGGACGGCGAGCTGATGATCCGGTTCGTCACCCGCTCGCAGGAGCCGGTGGCACGGATCCGCAAGCACCTCGCGGCGCTGCAGGCGGCCCTCCCGCGCCTGGCCGTGGTCTCGGTCAACCTGCTCCCCGAGCACAAGGCCGTCGTCGAGGGGACGCGCGAGATCGTGCTCACGGAGCAGACGACGCTGCGCATGCGGGTCAACGGGATCGACCTGCACCTGAGGCCGCAGAGCTTCTTCCAGACGAACACCGAGGTCGCGGCGGCGCTCTACCGTCAGGCGCGCGAGTGGGTGACAGTGCTGGCGCCCACGTCGATCTGGGACCTCTACTGCGGTGTCGGGGGCTTTGCGCTGCACTGCGCCGACGGCGACCGCGACGTGATCGGCGTCGAGACCAGCGCGGAGGCGGTGGCCAGCGCGCAGCTGAGCGCACGGGACGCCGGGCTGGACCGTGTGACGTTCCGGACCGGGGATGCGACGGAGTTCGCCGTCCGGGCGCCGGGCACCCCGGGGCTGGTGATCGTCAACCCTCCGCGGCGTGGGCTCGGGGCGGAGCTGTGCCGTTGGCTCGAGAGCTCGTCGGTGGAGCACGTCGTCTACTCGAGCTGTCACTCGGGGTCGCTCGCGCGTGACCTTGCTGCGATGCCGTCGCTCCGGCCGCGTCAGGCCCGGGTGCTCGACATGTTCCCGCAGACCTCGCACGACGAGGTGCTCACGCTCCTCGAGCGGGGCTGACCCGACCGACCGCAAGCGTCGGTCGGGCGGTCGACGCGAGCTGGTTCGTGGCCCGGGCGGGCGAAGGCGCGAGGCCCTCCTGGCCGTTTCATCGGGCGTTCATTCTTGACCACTGTTCATTCATCATGAACAGTGTGATCCCGTGAACTCCCCGTCGATCACCCTCGCCGCGGTTCGTGCCCTCCAGAACAACGGGATCGCCGTCCGCGCGAACGACGGCTCGGCGGTCGGTGGACGTCGCTCCGTGACGGTGCACGTCGGCAGCAGTGCCCGGACCTACACCGTCGAGACGCGACCGCGGATGGGCCCGGGAGTGGCGGCAGCCATCGACGTGCCACCGGGACCGCCGCTGCTCGTGATCGCCCCGGTCATCGGCGACGAGTCCGCCGGCGTCCTGCGCGCCCGCGGGATCGACTTCGCAGACACCACGGGCAACGTCCGCCTCGCGTGGGACGGCGTGCTCGTCGACGTGCGTGGCCGACGCCCCCCACGCGGCACCCCCGCGCGTCGGCCGGCCGCGGCGGCGCGGGCCTTCACCCGGTCGGGAGCGCAGGTGATCTTCGCCCTGCTGGCCTGGGACGACGCCGTGACGCTCCCGCTGCGCGAGCTCGCACGAGTCGGCGGTGTCTCGCTCGGCACCGCGCAGATCGTCGTCGATGACCTGCTGCGCGGTGGGCTGCTCGTCTCCGGCCCGGACGGACGTGCGGTCGCACGCGGGGGAGAGCTCCTCAGCCGCTGGACCGAGGCGTACGTCGTGTCGCTCGCCTCGAAGCTCTCGCTGGCCTCCTACACCGTGCCGGACGCGCGCTGGTGGGACGGCGCCGACCTGGCGGAGGACGACGTCCAGATCGGCGGCGACCTCGCGGCCGGGTTCGTCGACGCGACCGGCCGATCCTCGACGACGCTCTACGCCGAGCGACTGCCGGCAGCACTCGTCGTACGCCACCGGATGCAGCGGGACGACGCCAACGGGACGGTGCACGTGCGGCGGCGGTTCTGGCGACCCGAGGAGCGGGCCGGTGGCGACGACGCGCACCTCGTCTCCGCACCCTTGGTCCCCGCACCCGTGGTCGCCGCGCCGCTCGTCCCTGCGCCCCTGGTCTACGCCGACCTCATCGCGTCCGGTGACCCCGATCGGCGCGCGCACGCCGACCTGCTGCGGGCCCGCGACCCATGTCTCGCACAGCTCGACGGGACCTGACCCTCAGACGCCCAGGTTCGCGGCCGACTCATCTCCCGACGGCACCGGCCGATACGAGGGCATGTCGTTCGGGCCGACCCAGAACTACGACGACACGACCCTCGGGACGTGGCACCCCCACCCTGTCCTCGCGGCGCTCGTCCGGGTGGCGATCCTGGCCGCCCCACCCCTCGCGGCCCTCGCCCTCGGTCTCGCCGCAGCGCGGTGGGCACCCGCGACCCGGCTCGGGATCGCACTGTGGCTCTGGCTCGTCCTCGAGGTCGCACTCGCGACGGTCGTGCTCCTGGCCGTGACGCAGCTGACCAGGCGGTTGCTGCCCCTGAGCACCCTGCTCCGCCTCACCGTGATCTTCCCCGACAAGGCGCCGTCCCGGCTGGCCGTCGCCCGGCGACGCTACTCACCGGGAACCCTCCGCGACCAGGTCGACGGAGCGGCCGAGCGGACCGAGGAGCACGAGCACGCCGCCTTCCTCCTGGAGCTGGTCGCGGCGATCGGGGCGCACGACGAGCTCACTCGTGGGCACTCGGAGCGCGTCCAGGCCTACGCTGCCCTGATCGGGACGGAGCTCGGGCTCACCGCGCGTGACGCGGCGAAGCTCAGCTGGGCCGCTCTGCTGCACGACGTCGGCAAGGTCGGCGTGCCGGTCGAGATCCTCTCGAAGCCCACGCGGCCCACCGACGCGGAGTGGGACGTGCTGGCCGGCCACCCGATCGCCGGTATGGAGATCGCCGCACCGCTGGCCGCATGGCTCGGGCCGTGGCTGGAGGCGGTCGGCCAGCACCATGAGCGGTGGGACGGCGGCGGGTACCCGCGCGGACTAGCCGGGGCCGAGATCAGTCGGGCGGCTCGCATCGTCGCCGTCGCCGACGCCTTCGACGCGTTCACCTCGGCACGCTCGTACAAGACGGCGCTCTCGGCCTCGGCGGCTCGGGCCGAGCTCGCCCGGTGCTCGGGCACGCAGTTCGACCCGGAGGTCGTACGGGCGTTCCTGGCCGTGGGCCTCGGCCGACTCCGACGCGTCGCCGGCCCGGCCTCGCTGCTGGCGGGACTGCCGGGCCTCGCGTCGACACCGCTCCCCGGCACGGCGGCGCTCGCGGGTGCCGGGACGGCCCTCGGGACGACCGGTGCAGCACTCGTGGCCGCCGGGATGGTCGGCGCCATCCTCTCGCTGTCCGGACTGGCCGCAGGTGCCCCCATCGACGTGGGCGGGAACCACGGCGGGTCGGGCGGCGTCGCGGCGGCAGCTCCGGCCAGCGCCGGGCCGTGGCTCGACCAGGCGAGCAGCCCGCCATCGGCAGCGCCGCCGCCTGACTCCCGGCCGTCCGAGCCGGGTGCACCGCCGGGAGGCCCCGCGACTGCTGCGGCCCCGGTCCTCCCGCTGCCGGGCCCGCCGCCGTCGGGCGCACCTGCACCTGCACCGACACCGGCCCCCGTCACGCGGACACCCTGCGACGTTGCCCGCGCAGGATCGACGACTCTCTCCGGGGCGAACCTCGTCGGCTGCGACCTCGCAGGCATGACCCTGACGGGCGACTACTCGGGGGCAGACCTCACCGGTGCAGACCTCACCGGAGCCACCCTGACGGACATCGATCTGACCGGGGCGAAGCTCGACGCGGTGAAGCTCGATCGGGCGACGATCCGGTCGGCGTCGTTCGACACGGCGAAGCTGACCGGCGCCAGCTTCATGGGGGCGACAGTCACCGGGTCGACCTTCCTCGGGGCGAAGCTGGCGCCAGCGACCCTGGACGGTGCGCTCGTGAGCGACTGCACGTTCGATCCGGCGTCCTGACGCAGCGGATCAGATCCACGGGGCGCAGGCCCCGCGACCGAGCTGAGCCAGTCCGGCGAGATCGCCGTCCTGGAACGTCACGGGCGCGCCGAGCGTCGGGGACATGAGCTGGTGCGGGTCGTCCACGTGCCCGAGGCCCACGAGGTGGCCCAGCTCATGACGGCGGCCGGTTCGATCGGATCGCCCGGTTCCCAGTAACCGAGCGGCGTCGGGCTCTCGGGCGAGGAGCCGGTGTCGTCGGGGGAAGGCTCACGGGCGCATCGTCACGCCGCGGGGGTGTGTGCGCTGATGCGCGTCCGGGTGGCGCCGCACGTCGCCGTGTCCCTCGCTCTCGTGGCCGCACGTCCCCAGGGTCGGGGAAGCCCGGTCGCCATCCTGCCAAAGAGATCCCGGGGAGGGGACGCGGTCCGCGCGCTTCTCACCCGGTCCTCCCGGGGACGTTCGACCCTGGTGCGTCGCGTCGCCTGACTCTACGTTCCAGACAACCGACCCAGGGAAAGGCCGACCATGACCGTCCTCGTCGCCTATGCCAGCCGACACGGTGCCACGAAGGGCATCGCCGAACGGATCGCGCGCGTGCTGACCGTCGAAGGGGTCGAGGCGGAGTCGCGGCCCGTCACCGACGAGATCGAGGTCGCGGAGTACGACGCGTTCGTCATCGGCGGCGCGGCCTACATGTTCCACTGGCTCAAGGGAGCGACCGAGTTCGTCACCCATCACCGGACGATCCTCGCGCAGCACCCGGTGTGGCTCTTCAGCAGCGGACCGGTCGGCACGGACCTCGTCGACAAGGAGGGGCGTGACATCGTGGAGGTCTCGCGCCCCAAGGAGTGGGAGCGCCTCGAGGGTGGCCTCTCCGTGCGTGGTGACCGGGTCTTCTTCGGGGCGTGGGACCCCTCGGCGCCACCGGTCGGCGTCGGTGAGCGGATGATGGGTCTCCTGCCGAAGGCGAAGGCCGCGCTGCCGGCGGGCGACTTCCGCGACTGGGAAGAGATCGAGGCCTGGGCAGCCATGATCGCCTCAGAGCTGCGCGCGACGACGTAGCCCCCTCGCGACGCCACCCCCCACTGCTCACCCACCCCCGCCGAGATCGCACATCCGACGCGAGATCGCACGTCCGACGGTGCGATCTCGCGTCGGATGTGCGATCTCGGCATTCGGGGTGGGGTGTTCATCTGGGGGTTGGCGGGTGGGGCGTTGTCGTTCACCCTGTGGCGCCACTGTGGGTGGGCATCGACCACCCACGGAGGACACCATGAGACGTACCCGCCGCCTGCTCGTGCCCGCACTCGCCCTCGTGACCGTGTGCGTGACCCTCGCCGCCGCCGCACCGGCCGCTGCGGACGGCCGACACCGGAGCGACCAGCACGGCCACGACCGTGACCACCACGCCGCCGCGACACCGTTCACGTTCGCGGTCATCGGGGACATCCCGTACGGCACCGCCCAGATCGCCAACTTCCCGAACGTCATCGCGCAGATCAACGCCGACCCCGCGGTCCAGCTCGTCGACCACCTCGGCGACATCAAGTCCGGCTCGACCGTCTGCAGCGACGCGTACTTCGCGCAGATCAAGGCCGACTTCGACATGTTCGTCGACCCCCTCGTCTACACCGTGGGCGACAACGAGTGGACGGACTGCCACCGCCCGAACAACGGCGGGTACGACCCGCTCGAGCGCCTCGCCGCGATCCGCTCGGTGTTCTTCGCACACCCCGGGTACACGCTCGGCCAGCACCCGGCGCGGGTGACGTCGCAGGCGTCGCTCGGAGTCCCCGAGAACGTGCGGTACACACGTGGTGACGTGGCCTTCGCCGCGGTGGACGTGATCGGCAGCAACAACAGCCTCAAGCCGTGGACCGGGCACATGACGGCCACACCCGAGCAGGTGGCCGAGGAGCAGAGCCGGACGGCCGCGGTGCTCGCCAACATCCGTGCGACGTTCCGCGAGGCTCGGGAGGACCACAACCGCGCGGTCGTCGTCATGATGCAGGCGGACATGTTCGACCCGACCGTCCCGGACCCGGCGTTCGCGGACTACTCGGCGTTCCAGCCGATCGTGCAGACGATCGCGGCGGAGTCGGCCGCGTTCCGTGGGCCGGTGTACCTGTTCAACGGCGACAGCCACGTGTACAACGTCGACGCGCCGCTGGCCGCCGGGTCCTCGTGGCTCGGGTTCTACGGGGTGACGTCGCCCGTGTCGAACCTGACCCGGGTGACGGTCGACGGCTCCACCGGGGTCTCCGACTACCTGCGGGTGACGGTCGAGCCGCGGAACCCGCAGGTGCTGAGCTGGACGAAGGTTCCGTTCACCTCCTGAGTGCGGGTGGACACGGCCGTCGCGGTACCGCTCACCGTCGCACCCCGCGCGTGGGAGCGGCGGTGAGCGGGTCGTCGGGCCACGCATGCTTCGGGTACCGGCCCCGGAGCTCGGCTCGCACCTGCGGGTAGCCGGTGCGCCAGAACGACTCGAGGTCGGCGGTGACCGCGGCCGGGCGCCTGCCGGGGGAGAGCAGGTGGAGGAGCAGCGGGACGCGTCCATCGGCGAGCCGCGGTGTCGCACGCCAGCCGAAGACCTCCTGGACCCGGACGGCGAGTACCGGCTGGTCGGGGTCGTCGTAGCTGACGGTGACCTCCGAGCCGCTCGGGACTGTCACCCGCTCGGGGGCGAGTGCGTCGAGGCGACCGGCGTCGGGCCACGGGAGGAGCCGCCGCAGCGCGCGGAGCACGTCGATCCTCGCGAGGTCACGGGCGCCGCGGACCCGATCGAGGTCGGGACCTAGCCAGGTGTCCAGACCTGCGAGCAGGGCCTCGTCCGAGACGTCCGGCCACGGGTCGCCGATCGCGGTGCGCAGGAACGCGAGGCGGGCGCGCAGCCGGGTGGCAGCGCCGGACCACGTGAGGACCGACAGGCCCTCCCGGTCGAGACCGGCGCGCACCGCGCGCACCACCAGGTCGAGCGACGGGTCGGTGAGCCGGGACGTCGCGAGCTCGATCGCGCCGAGCGCGGTGGTGCGCCTGTTGACCACCTGACCGGACTCCCAGGTCACGGTCTCCTCGACGTGTACGAGCGACGGTGCGGCCAGCACGGCGAGGTCCTCGTCGAGCGGGGCCGCGGAGCGCACCGTCGCGTCGCTGCGTCCGGGTGTGCGGTCCGCGTCCGCGACGGCGAGCCACGGGAGACCGGTGAGGGCGACGTCCTGGCCGCTCAGCGTCGCACCCGTCCCCGAGGCCATCAGGTACGCGGTGCCAGACGGGCGCAGCCGGGCGATCCGGTCGGGGTGGGCGAGCGCGACCACGAGACCGACGGCGAGATCGTCCGTGAGGTCGGTCCGGGACGTGGGCCGGGACTCGGTGCCGCCGCCGGAGCCCGCGTCCGCATCAGGACCCGCGTCCCGTGCGGACGCCAGCAGGCGGGCGGTCTGGGCCTCCCAGGTCCGGGAGTTGGGGCCGCCTCGTCGGACCGCGCGCAGCGCCGCGACGAGGTCTCCTCCGGGAGCGCGGACGTCCTCCGAGATCAGCGCGACGACCTCCGCGGCGCGACGGGGGCCGACCAGGGTCGCGCCGTCGAGCAGGGCGCGAGCCAGCCGAGGATCCGTGCCGACGTCGGCGATCCGTCGACCGCGCGCGGTCACGGTCCCGTCGGGGGCGACGGCCCCGAGCTCGAGCAGCGTGCGACGGGCCGACGCCATCGCGGGCTCCGGCGGGCGGTCCATCAGGGCGAGCCCGGTCGCGTCCGGCGTTCCCCAGCAGGCGAGCGCCAGGGCGAACGCCGTGAGGTCGGCCGTGGCGATCTCCGGCTCCGGGTGCTCGGCGAGCCGGGCGTGCTCACCCGGTGACCAGCAGCGGTACACCGCTCCGGGACCCTGGCGCCCTGCGCGCCCGGCGCGCTGGGTCGCAGCGGCACGGCTCACCGCGACGGTCACGAGTCCGGCGAGCCCGCGGCGATGGTCGGTGCGGGGTTGCCGGGAGAGTCCGGCGTCGACCACGACGCGCACGCCGGGCACCGTGAGCGAGGACTCCGCCACGGAGGTCGAGACGACGACCCGTCGGCGCGGACCCTCTGCGAGGGCGAGGTCCTGGTCGCGGTGGCTGAGTCGCCCGTGCAGCGGACGGACGTCCACCCCGTCGATCCCGCCGAGCCGCGCGACGACCCCGCTGACCTCGCGGGCGCCTGGGACGAAGACGAGCACGTCACCCGCACGCTCGGTCAGCGCGCGGCCCACGCAGCCGGCGACGTGGTCGAGGAACCCGGGGGTGACGCCGCGGACGTCCGACCGGGCCGCCTGACGGGGCGGGCACCACACGACCTCGACCGGGTGGAGGGCACCCGGGACCGCGATCACCGGCGCGGGAGCCACGCCACCGAGCAGCAGGGCTGTCCGTTCGGCCTCGACGGTCGCGGACATCGCCACCACGACGAGGTCCTCGCGCAGGTTCGTCCGCACGTCGACGAGCAGGGCGAGCGCCAGGTCGGCGTCGAGCTGTCGCTCGTGGACCTCGTCGAGCACGACCGCCGCGACGCCGGGGAGTTCGGCGTCGCGCTGCAGGCGGCGCAGCAGCACGCCGGTCGTGACGAGCTCGACGCGGGTCGCGGCGCTCGTGCGGCTCTCCCCGCGCACCGTGTACCCGACGCTCCGTCCGACCGGTTCGCCGAGCAGGTCCGCCAGGTGCTGGGCGGCTGCGCGCGCGGCGAGCCGCCTCGGCTGCGTGACCACCACCCGACCATGGTCGAGCACGGCAAGGGCGGGCGGGACGAGGGTCGTCTTCCCCGCACCGGGTGGCGCGTGCAGCACCGCGGTGCCCCGAGCCCGCACCGCGGCGCCGAGCTCGGCGAGACCTGCGGCCACCGGGAGGTCGGGCGGAGCGGCGAGCAGCCGGACGAACGGATCGCCGGAGACGTCCGGCCGGGTCATCGAGCGGGCGATCGCGGGGCGGCGACGATCGACCGACCTCCGCTACCGGGTGAGGAGCCCACCACTGACCCACATGCGGATCGCGGCGACGTCCTGCGGGCCGAGCTCCATCCGGGCACCGCGGCACAGGCCGATGACGTTGTCGGCCCAGGTCTCGGCGACCTTCTTGGCGGTGGGCCTCGCCGCGAGGTCGAGGCCCGCGTACAGGACACCCGAGATCACGGTGTTCACCGAGGCGCGACCGACGGCGGCGCCGGCCGCCTGGCATGCGTCCCGGACCCGGCGCGACGTCTCGGGGCGGTCGAACGGGGTCGTGCGGACGTCGTCGGCAAGGGCGGTCAGCAGGACGCGGTAGCGCTCCGTCGGCAGGTTCGGGATGTCCGTGACCTCGACGACCTGCCGTTGCAGCGGTGGCAGGTCGACGCCGGTCGCGCTCGTGAGGTCCGCCTCGCTGAAGCGCTTGGGGTCCCACACGAAGCCGGGCGCGGGCCGTGACGCGGCACCGAGCTCGGGGACCGCGCGGGCGAGCCACGGGAAGAAGCCGCCGGCGCCGTCCCAGCCCGACGTGAGCAGCGAGGGGTCGGCCTTCTGGGCGACCTGGGCGACGACCCCGCCGGTCAGGGGCTTGTCGGCCGAGCGCACGTGCCGCAGCACCGCCTTGCGGGCGGGGCTCGCCGGCGCCTGGGCGGGCGCGGTCGCGCGGGTCGACGTCCGGGTCGCAGTCCGGCCGCGCTCGGCCCCGGTCGTCGTCGTGTCCGGGGCCACCTCACCGGTGGAGGCCGGGGCGTCTTCGAGCGCTGCATCGGGGTGCTTGACCAGGTCGGCGAGCTCGTCGGCGGTCACCACGGTGTCGGCGACCGCGCGGTACGCGCTCGCCGCGGGCCCGGCGGTGATGATCGTGACGCGGCGGTCGGCCGCGCGGCAGCGGAGGGCGAGAGGGGTGAAGTCGGCGTCGGCGGACAGGATCACGAACTCGTCGTACCGGGTCTCGGCACTGAGGGCGTCGACGGCGTCGAGCACGAGGTTGATGTCGGCGCTGCTCTTGCCCTGCTGGGTCAACGACGGGCAGTCGACGACGCTGAAGCCGGCGCGGGTGAAGTTGGGTCGGAACTGCGAGAACACCGACGGGTTCAGGTAGCAGGCCCGCACGAGGAATCGGCGGGTGAAGTCACCGTCGGCGTCGCTGCCCGTCTCGAGAGCGGTGAGCCAGTGCGCGGGAGCGCTCGCGAACGCCTCGGCGGCGCGGGGATCGAGGCGCTGCAGCCCGATGTACACGTTGTCGAAGTCCACGAAGAGTGCGCAGCGGAGGCGGCGGCCGGTCTCGGAGCTGTCGATCGTCATGGGAGCCATCCTCCTCGTCCTGCGGCCGGAGCCGTACCACCTGCGGGTTCGACGCGCAGGGATCAGCGCTCTGCCCCGGCCCGCCGCAGGTACCGGGCCGTCGCGCCCGCGGTGAGCGGTCGACTCAGGTAGTAGCCCTGCGCCTGGTCACAGCCGAGCCGGGTGACGGCATCGAGCTGGTCGCGGGTCTCGACACCCTCGACCACGGTGGTCGCTCCGATCGCCCGGGCGAGCTCGACGATGAACGCGACCATCGCGTCGCCGCCGGGCAGCCGGCGCGTGAAGGACTGGTCGATCTTGAGGATGTCCACCGGGAGGTCGCGGAGGTAGGCGAGCGAGCTGTACCCGGTCCCGAAGTCGTCGATCGCGACGCGCACCCCGAGCGTTCGCAGGGCCGCGATCTGGCGCAGGCTGTGCTCGACGTCGACCATGAGCACGCTCTCGGTGATCTCGAGCTGGAGGGCCGAGGCCGGCAGCCCGACATCGGCGATGGCCGCAGCCACCAGGTCGACGCACCCCGGCTCGACGAGCTGCTGGGCGGAGAGGTTCACCGCGACGGTCAACGGGCGCCGGGTCTCGTCGCGCCACCGCTTGACCGTGGAGCACGCCTCGCGCAGCACCTGGTCCCCGAGGGCATGGATGAGGCCGAGCTCCTCGGCCGTCGGGATGAACATGCCGGGGGATACGTCACCGTGCCCCACCCAGTGCCATCGCGCGAGGGCCTCGACGCCGACCATCGACCGCGGTCCGGGCGTGCCGCTGTCCGCGGAGGCGTCCAGGGCGAGCACCGGTTGGTAGACGACCCGGATCTCACCGTCCTCGACCGCCCGGCGCAGGGCGCCGTGGAACTCGAGCCGGTGGTCGGCGCTGCTGCGGAGCCGGGCGTCGAACACCGCGACGCGGTCCCGGCCGGCGTCCTTCGCCTGGTACACCGCGACATCGGCGTCACGCAGCAGTCCGGCGACGTCCGTGGCACCGGGAACGCAGATGGTCACCCCGACGGACATCGTCGAGATGACGCTCGTGCCGGCGACCGTCATCGGCTCACGCATGGCGGCGCAGGCGCGTTCCGCGACGGCGATCGCGTCGTCGAGGCCGGTGACCTGAGTGGTCAGGATGGCGAACTCGTCACCGCCGAGACGGGCGACGGTGTCCCCGGCCGGGACGACGACGGCGAGGCGCCGGGCGGTCTCCCGCAAGATCTCGTCGCCGGCGGCGTGGCCGAGGGAGTCGTTGATCAGCTTGAACCGGTCCACGTCGCAGAACATGAGCGCCACCGAGCCGCCGGTGCGTGCGGCGTGGCCGGTGGCGACCTCGAGCCGGTCCCCCAGGAGCACCCGGTTCGGCAACCCGGTGAGGGCGTCGTGCGTCGTCGAGAACGCGAGCGCCTGCGCGGCGTGGCGCTGGTCGGTGACGTCGATCACGACGCCGCCGACCCCGACGACCGTCGACCCGATCCGGACCGGGAAGTAGCTCGAGGTCCACACGCGGTCCCCCGAGGCGAGCTCGACGTCCTGCACCGGCTGACCGGTCTCGAGCACGCGGTGCAGGTTGAGGGCGAGCGCGGGGGTCGTCGGGGAGACGTCGAGCGCCGGGCGTCCGAGGTGCTGCGCCACGGTGAGCCCCGTCAGCTCGGCGAGCGCGCCGTTGAGCCGCCGGTACCGGAGCCCGAGATCCCAGAAGCCCAGGCCCACCGGGGTGGCGTCGGCGTACGTGTCGAGCAGGGCGAGGGCGTGGGTCCGGTCCGTCACCGCGGTGCGGTACGCCTCGGCAGCCACGTGCACGAACACTGCGATGAGCCCGAGCGAGAACGCTCGCACGAGCGCGACGGGCCCGGGCCCGTCGGCCGCGTCGAGCGGCAGCAGCAGGAGGTACGCACCGGGGACGACCACGGCCGTCAGCAGGCTGGCCCGGCGAGACAGGACCAGCGGGTACACGGCGACGACCACGAAGTACCAGAGGAGGAAGTACCCGCTGCCCTCCTGGCGCAGGGCCATCAGGACGAAGCCGAGCACGAGGACCGCCACAGCGCGGGTCGCGACGGCCCACGGTGCACGCCACCCGAGCAGGCCGGCTGTGCCGAGCGCCGTCAGGACGGCCGCGGCCGCGACGATGTCCCACGCCAAGGAGGTCGGGGCGGTGACCATGACCCCGAGACCGTGCACGGCCAGGGCCAGACAGGCCAACGGCTCGAGCGCGACGAGTCGCGGCGGGACCCCCGTCGGGGCAGAGAGGCGTGGTGCGAGCCTGGCGTCCGGTCCGACCACGTCCGTGGTCCGGGTGTCGTGCGACTCCGCAGACATGTCCTGAGGCTACCGGCAGGCTCCGCGCAGATCAGTCCGACGCACCTGACGTACCCGTGGCCGGATGCCTGCCGATGTCGACGTGCGGGCGCGACTGCCACAGCGCCCACTCCGCGCTCACGTCGCCCGCGGTGCGCAGCAGCAGCGGCAGGTGCTCCTCGACGAGGCGTTCGGTCGAGGTCTCGGCCGCGTGCACCGTGACGTTCATGGCGGCGCGGACGGTGCCCGTCCCGTCCCGCACGGGGACCGCGACGGATCTCACGCCCGGAGCGAGCTCCTCGTCGGCAAGCGCCCAGCCGCGTGCGCGGACCTCGGTGAGCTCATCGCGCAGGTGCTCGGCCGACGGTTCGGGGTGCGGCGGCAGACCGGCGCGGCTCGGGTGCGCCAGGGTCGCCGACAGCTCGGCCGGGGTCAGGGCGGCGAGCAGGACCTTGCCCTGGGAGGTCCTGACCGCCGGGAACCGGGTGCCGACCTCGACGCGCAGCGCGATGATCTTCGGCACCGCGACGCGGGCGATGTAGACGATGTCCGAGCCGTCGAGCTGTGCCATGGACGACGACTCACCGGTGCGCCTCACGAGGGCCTCGAGGTGCGGTCGGGCGATCTCCCACAGGCCGAGCGCACCGACGTAGGCCATGCCGAGGGTCAGCACCCGAGGGGTCAGCTGGAACGACCCCTCGACCGACCGGACGAAGCCGAGCTCCTGGAGGGTCAGCAGCAGGCGGCGGGCGGTGGGGCGGGCGAGGCCGGTCGCGGTCGCGACGTCGGTCAGGGTCATGGTGGGGTGATCGGCGTCGAAGCACGCGAGGACGTCGAGCCCCCGCGCCAGGGCCTCGACGAAGTCGGGACCGGTTCCCCGTCCAGCCATCGCCGCGTCCTCCTCGTGTCTCGCGATGCCTCGCGCGTGCCGGACCGGCACGTCACGGGCGAGCCTACGGCGCGGGCGCCCGGCAGCGGCGGTCTGCACGCCGGGTGCCCGCGCCGGGCGGGGGAGGGATCAGGGCACGGGATCGGCCTGCACGTCGTGGTAGGCGTCGTGCGTCGAGTCGGACTTGTAGTCCGTGTACTGGTACGGGTTGTCCAGGACCTCGTCATGCGGGAGGTCGGGGTTCATGCCGCGGGTCCACGCCTCCTCGCCCATGCTCGAGCGCAGGTGCTCGACCGTCGCGTCGATCGTGCGACGCACGGCGGGCAGGTCGACCCCGACGAGGTGGTGGGCATGCTTGACGACCCGGCCGTCGACCAGCACGGTGTGCACGTCGCCGCGCTGCGCCTGGAAGGCGACGTGCCCGTACGGGTTGAGCAGCGGGAACGAGACCGGTGACTGGTCGTTCTTGATCAGGACGACGTCGGCCTTGGCGCCGGGCTCGAGCCGGCCGAGGTCGTCTCGGCCGAGAGCACGGGCCCCACCGCGGGTGGCCCAGTCGACCACCTGCTCGGCGCGCAGGTGGACGTGGGTCACCGTCTCGCCCAGGGTGTGCGCCTCGAGGTGCTCGCGCGACCGGTCGGCGCCGAGGGTGGTGCGCATGGCGGAGAACAGGTCGCTGCTCCACCAGACGCTGGTGTCCATCGACAGCGACACCGGGATGTCGTAGCGGCGGACCTGCCAGGTCGACGGGTAGCCCTGGCCGGCGCTCTGCTCCGACTCGGTCGACACCGACACCGAGCCACCGGTCGCGGCGATCCGCTGGTAGGAGTCGGTGCTGAGGGTCGAGGCGTGGACGTACACGGTCTCCGGGGTCATGAACCCGTGCTCGTGCATGAGGCGGATGCCGTCGTCGTTCGTGGCGCCCCACACGCCGGCGTGGGTGGTCACCGGCAGGCCGAGGTCGCGAGCCGCCTCGAACGCGGCCTTCTCGGGGAACGTGGGGTCGCCGGTGACGTCGAACGCGAGCTGGAAGCCGAGCAGGTCGCCCGCTCCGCGTCGCCGCCGCTCGAGGAAGGCCCGCACGGCGGGGTCGGACGTCCACTCCCACGGGCCGGCCTGGATGTTCCCGTAGGCGAGCACGAACCGGCCGGGTACGGCCTGGAGCGCGTCGACGGCGGCCTCGGCGTGGTCGACGGTCTGCAGACCGTGGGACCAGTCGACCGTGGTCGTCACACCCGCCTCGAGGGCGTCCCACGCCGAGAGCAGGTTGCCGGCGTACACGTCCTCGGGCCGGAAGGCCTTGCCGTGCTCGAGGTAGTACCAGACGAAGTACTGCGTGAGGGTCCAGTCGGCCCCGTAGCCGCGCATCGCGGTCTGCCACATGTGGCGGTGGGTGTCGATCATCCCCGGCATCACGATGCCGCCGGTCGCATCGATCTCCTGCGTCCCCTCGGGGACCTCGAGCGCAGTGCCGACGGCCGCGATGCGGTCACCGACGACGAGCACGTCCGCGTGGGTCAGCACGGTGTGCGCGTCGTCCATCGTCAGCACCGTGCCACCGCGCAGGACGATCGGACGACCTGCGGCCGGGACCTCGTTGTCACGGTCGGACATGTTCTCCTCCAGAGGGCGTCTCGCTGCGGACTAGCGTCCGCCTGTCGGTCACCTGGTCGACGACTGCGTCGACGTGCCCACTCTGGGGTGACCCGGATCACATGTCAAGGGGAGGGGGCGAGCGCGGATTCTGAGAATTTCCTGGCTGTGGTCGCGCCTTGACAGCCCGGCTGGGCGGAAACAGACTGAGATCCAGAAGTGCGGACATCTGTCCGTATGGCGTCTAACTCAAGCGAAGGTTGCCTCTCCCTCATGGTCGACGAACAGCCAGGTCACCGCGCGGCGGGCGGCGGCGCACTCTCCGGCGTCGTCGTCGCCGACTTCTCCCGGATCCTCGCGGGGCCGTATGCGACCATGCTGCTCGCGGATCTCGGAGCGGAGGTCATCAAGGTGGAGAGCCCGGGCGGCGACGACACCCGCTCGTGGCTGCCACCGGTCCGCGACGACATCTCGACGTACTACCTGGCGATCAACCGGAACAAGCGCTCGATCGCGCTGGACCTCAAGGACCCGGACGACCGCGACGCCGCCCAGGAGCTCGCCCGCCGCGCCGACGTCGTCGTCGAGAACTTCAAGCCCGGCGGGCTGGCCCGGTTCGGCCTGGACTACGAGACCGTCGCAGCAGGTAACCCCGGCGTCGTCTACGCCTCGATCAGCGGTTTCGGCAGCGGACCGAAGGGCGCGTCGCTCCCCGGCTACGACCTGATCGTCCAAGCCGTCTCCGGCCTCATGAGCCTCACCGGGAGCCCCACGGGAGAGCCGTTCCGGGCCGGGATCTCCGTGTTCGACGTCATGGCCGGGCTGCACGCGACCATCGGGATCCTCGCCGCGCTGAGCTCCCGGCACACGACCGGTCGCGGGCAGCACGTCGAGGTCAACCTGCTCTCGTCGGCGCTGTCCGGGCTGGTCAACCAGTCGAGCGCGTACGTCGCCGGCGGTGTCGTCCCCTTCCGGATGGGCAACAGCCACCCGAGCCTGTTCCCGTACGAGCCACTGCCCTGCTCCGACGGCGACCTGATCGTCACGGCCGGCAACAACGGGCAGTTCCGCGCCCTCGTCACCGCGCTCGGCGTCCCCGAGCTCGCCGACGACCCGCGGTTCGCGCGCAACGAGGACCGCACCGCACGACGTGAGGAGCTGCGACCGCTGCTCGTCGAGCGGTTGCGCACCCGGACGACGGCGGAGTGGTTCCGCGACCTGAGTGCCGCCGGTGTCGCCTGCGGGCCGATCAACACGATCGACGGCGGGGTCGCGTTCGCCGAGGAGCTCGGGCTGGACCCCGTCGTGACGATCGGGGAGGGAGCCGACGCGGTCCCCTCGGTGCGGAACCCGATCACGTTCTCCGAGACGGCACCGGAGTACCGACGCCGGCCGCCGATGCTCGACGAGCACGGCGCGGAGATCCGCCGCTGGCTGGCCACCGCGCCGGACGGCCCGGCAGACCGACAGGACCGGACCGGGGAGCAGCCGCTGCCGGCCGCCGACAGGCAGGAGCGACGCGCATGAGCGACACCGCTGACCCCCTCGCGTTCCGCACGTCCCTCGGGGCCTCCACGCCCACCGAGATCCGGCTGCTCGGCCACGACCTCGCCGACGACCTCATGGGGAAGGTGGGCTTCGGCGAGCTCGCGTTCTGGCTCGTCGCCCGTCGTCGCCCCACCCCGTCGCAGACGCGTGTCTTCGAGGCCGTGCTCGTCGCCCTCGCCGACCACGGGTTCACCCCGACCGCGATCGCCGCCCGGCTCACGTACCTGTCGGCCCCGGACTCCCTCCAGGGGGCGCTCGCGGCCGGGCTCCTCGGCGGCGGCTCGCGGTTCCTCGGGGTGACCGAGGACTGCGGCACCTACCTCCACGACGTCCTCGCCCGCCACGAGGGCGAGCTGCCGACGGACGACGCCGGCTGGGACGTCCTCGCGCTCGACGCGGTGACCCGGACCCGAGCGGCCCGGAGGTTCGTCCCCGGGCTCGGGCACCCGGTGCACAAGGAGCGGGACCCGCGGACCGCCGCGCTGATCCGCATCGCCGACGAGGAAGGGCTCCGCGGCCCGCACCTGCGCCTCTTCGAGGCCATCGGCCGGGTGCACGAGCAGGTCCTCGGCCGACGGCTCCCGCTCAACGGTGCCGGTGTGTGCGGGGCCGCGCTGGCCGACCTCGACCTCCCGGTCGAGCTGCTGCGCGGGTTCGCCCTGCTCGCCCGGACCGCGGGGCTGCTCGGGCAGATCGCCGAGGAACGCCTCGACCCGATGGCGATGGACCTGTACCTGGCGGTCGACCGCCATGCGGTTCCCGTCGACCTGCCGGCGGACTCGCCCGTCGACGCACCTGTCGACCGACGCACCGGTGCTGACGGCTCCCCGTCGACCTGATCTTCATCCCCGCCGGACGCAAAGGAGCATCCACATGGCCACCGTCGCTGCGGTCATCGCCTCGACCCACCACCCCTTCTACTACCGCGCCAGCACGGCGACCGGTGACGATCGACCACCCTTCGCCGACGAGTGGGTCACCAAGATCGAGGCGTTCCGCGAGACGCTGACCCGGGCCGAGCCCGACGTCCTGGTGATGGTCGGGAGCGACCACTTCCACCAGCTGTGGCTCGACAACATGCCGCAGTTCCTCGTCGGGAAGGCGCCGTTCTTCGACGCGAACTTCTACAACGAGGAGCGGGAGTTCGGGCTGCCGCGGATGACCCTGCGCGGGGAGGAGGACCTCGCCGCGCACATCCTGCGCCAGGGGCTCGACGCGGACTTCGACCTGGCGTTCAGCAACGAGCTGCGGATCGACCACTCCATCACGTGCCCGATCATCACGCTGCGCCCGCAGGCCGACCTGCCGATCGTGCCGATCTACACGAACATCTTCGCCCCGCCGCTGCCGCAGCCGAAGAGGTTCGTGCAGCTCGGCCGGACGATCCGCGAGCTCGTGGAGTCCTGGCCCGAGGACAAGCGCGTGGCGATCATCGGCACCGGCCACCTGTCGCTCGAGCTCGGCGGCCCGCGCCAGTTCGGCGAGCACGGGCCCGACCCGGAGTTCGACCGCAAGGCGGTCGACTGGATCGCGAGCGGCGACATCGCGGGCTGCCTCGCCGAGGTGACGCTCGACAGCCTCCACCACCCCGGCAACGCCACCCACGGCTTCATGGACTTCATGCTCATGATGGGCGTGGCCGGCGACGGCGCGAAGGCCGACTACGTCGACTCCCTCGACCTGTTCCACACCATGGAGGCGTACTTCACCTGGTACCCGAACGGAGTCCCGGCATGAGCAAGTACCTGCTGGACAAGTTCCTCTTCACGGTCGATCGCGACCCCGCCCTCGTCGAGCGGTACCGCGAGGACCCCGTCGGCACCGTGACCTGGTGGGAGCAGGAGATGGCGGGCACGCTGCTCAACTGCACCGCCGACGAGAGGACCACGTGGTTGGCCTTCACGGCGGAGGAGCGGCGCGCCCTGAGCGAGCACGACCACGTCGCCCTGTTCGAGCTCGGCGCCCACCCGTTCCTGACGCTCACGCTGTTCATCGCGATGTTCGAGCGCGACCACGGCCCGCTCGAGTACCAACGTGCCTACGGGAGGGCGATGCAACACCTCTCGATGCCCTACCCGGACATCGCGACCTGACAGCTGCCGCCTGACAGCTGCGACCTGACCACCAGCGTTTCCGGGCCGCACCGCCGGCCCCGGGCCGCCCGTCCCGAGGAGGACCTGCGTGTTCGCTGCTGTGCTCCATGCCCATGGCGAGCCGCCGACGTACGGGCAGCACCCGGACCCGTCGACGACTCCGGGGCGCACCCTCGTGCGGGTCACCGCGGCGCCCGTCGTGCCGCTCGACCTGCTCTGCGCGTCGGGGACGTCCTACTTCGGATCGCCGACCCTGCCGTACGTCCCCGGGGTCCAGGGGGTCGGGATCGTCGAGCGCTCCGAGGTCCTGCCGACCGGGACTCGCGTCTGGTTCGCGACCAACGCCGGCATGGCGCCGGGTGACGGCAGTCTCGCCGAGCGTTGCGCCGTCCCGGACGCCGACCTGGTGCCGCTCGTGTCATCGGTCCCCGACGCGACGGTCGCCGCCCTCGGGCTCTCGGCGGTCGCCGCCTGGATGGCCCTCACCTGGCGTGCCCGACTGCAGCCGACGGAGCACGTGCTCGTGCTGGGGGCCGGAGGAGCCGTCGGTCAGGCGGCGATCGGTGCGGCGCTCGCGCTCGGGGCCGGGCGGGTCACCGCCGTGTGCCGCTCCGAGGCAGCGCAGGACCGCGCCCGACGGGCCGGGGCGCACGACGTCGTGCCGCTGCGTGCCGACGTCGACGAGCTCACGGCGCTGCTCCGGGAGGTCACCGGCGGCTCGGTGGACGTCGTCATCGACCCGGTCTTCGGGGCGGCCGCGACCGCTGCGTCCCGGATCCTGGCGCCCGGCGGTCGGCTCGTGAACATCGGTGGGGCGTCCGGGGACGAGGCGACGTTCTCCTCCGCGGTCCTGCGCGGACGTGGAGCCGAGATCCTCGGCTACACCAACAACTCCCTCACGGCGGAGCGGCGACGGGACGCGCTCGAGGCCGTCCTCATGCACGCAGCGTCGGGACGGCTCGCGGTGACGTACGAGGCCCAGCCGCTGCACTCCGTCGCCGAGGCCTGGCGACGTCAGGCGACGGGTGACGTCTCCGGTCGGCTCGTTCTCACGGTCGGGTCCTGACGAGCGGCTTCTGACGAGCGGCTCATGAGGGTCTGCTCCTGACGAGCCGCTCCTGACGCGTCGCTCCTGACGTTGGTCTCAGGGCGGGCCCCGCGATCGCTGCCATGCTCGGGACGTGGGAGCGCACCGGGTGGTCGAGCGCATCGGTCCCGGGGACCAGGTCCAGCTCGCGACCGACGTCGGTCCCGTGCCGATGAACGTCGGCGCGACCCTCAACCTGGGTGGCTCCCCGGACCCGGACACCGTCGTCGAGACGCTCTTGAGGCGGGTGCCCCGGATCCCGCGGCTGCGCCAGGTCCTGATGACACCGCCGTGGGGACTCGGGCGGCCGTACTGGCTCGAACCGGCAGGCGTCGACCTGCGCGGGCACGTCGTCCAGGTCCGTTGCCCGGCACCGGGCGACGTCGACGCGTTGCTCGCGGTCGCCGTCGAGGCGGTCACCCGGCCGCTCCCACGGTCGCGACCCCTCTGGCGGGCCGTCGTCGTCAGCGGGCTGGCGGACGGCAGCGTCGGGGTGGTCATCGTGCTGCACCACGTCCTGGCGGACGGCATCGGGGGGGCTCGGGGTGCTCGCGCGACTGGTGGACCGCGAGCGGGGTGCACCCGACGGGACGGCAGCGGCGGTGACCGGACCCGCAGCGATGGGAGCAGCGTCGAGGGGGCCAGGGGCGAGGGGGCCGGGTTCGAGGGGGCCAGGGGCGAGGGGGCCGGGTTCGAGGGGGCCGGGGTCGACGGAGAAGTCCCCGGCCCCCCCACGCCGCCGGACCTCCCGTCGCCGCGCCGCGCGTGCTCGATCTCCTCGCCGACGTCCTGCGCGAGCGGTGGCAGACGGTGCGCGGGCTACGGGGTCTCGGTGCCCGGCTGTCCCGTGCCCGTACGGAGCTCGGGCGTCGCGCGGGGCACCAGCGACCGGGCGCGCCCCGGTGCTCGCTCGACGCGCCGACCGGACCGCGTCGTGCGGTGGCGACGGTCGAGGTCGAGCTGACGCCGCTGCGTGCGGCCGCCCGGCAGCACGGTGCGACCGTGAACGACGCTCTCCTCGTCGCGACCACTGGCGCGATGACCACCGCCCTGCGCAGTCGTGGCGAGACCACGCGGGACCTCGTCGTGTCGGTGCCGGTCTCGGCTCGGGTCGAGGCCGGTGACGCGCTGGGCAACCAGGTCGGTGTCATGCCGGTCCGGGTCGAGGTCGGCGGCACCGTGACGGAGCGCCTGGTCCGGGTGGCAGAGACCACGCGCGCGCAGAAGACGCACGTCCGTGGCACGTCGGCCGCACTCGTCGGACCGGCCTTCCGCCTGCTCGCGGCCGTCGGCGCGTTCCGGTGGTTCGTCGACCGCCAGCGGCTGGTGAACACGTTCCTCACGAACCTGCCGGGACCGGTGTCCCGGCTGAGCCTCGCGGGCGCGCCGATCCTCCGGATCGCCCCGGTCACGATCACCGCAGGCAACGTCGGGGTCGCGTTCGCGGCGCTCTCGTACGCCGGGCGGCTCACCGTGACGGTCATCGTCGACCCCGACGTGGTCCCGGAGCTGGGCACGATCGCCTCGGCGCTGGCCGACGAGCTCGCGGCGATCACGGCCGCCGGTGGGGGTCGGTGAGCGCGGGTGTCGGTGGGTGGCGACCTGCGGGTGCGTGTGCCCGGCGCGGGAGCCGACTGTCACCCGGGGTTGCGGACCGTCCGTCCCGGATGCGTCAGGAGGCGCCGCCGGACCGGGGCACGGCTCGGTGCCGCGCGGCGTCGCCGGACGGCCCGATCCACCGGTAGAGGTGCTCCGGGCGGCCGGCCGCACCGTAGCGCAGGCGGTAGTCGACCGTGCCGGCGTCGGACAGGTAGCGCAGGTAGCGACGCGCCACCCCCGGGCTGATCTCCGCGCTGCTCGCGACGTCTCCCGCGGAGATGCCGTCCGCCGCCTCGCGCAGCACCTGCACGACGAGGGCGAGCGTCGGCGCCGAGATGTTCTTGGGCAGCGAGTCCGTCCCGGCGGACCGCAGCGTGCCGTACACCCGGTCGACGCTGCGCTGGTCGGCCTCGGCCATGTGCTGCAGCCGCTGACGTGCGACTGCGTAGGTCTCGAGGCGCTCGCGGAAGATCTCGAACGTGAACGGCTTGACGAGGTAGTGCGCGACGCCGAGGTGCATCGCCCCGCGCAGGATGTCGACGTCCTTCGCGGACGTGATCGCGATGACGTCGACCTCGAGGCCGGGGGTCGCGCGCAGGCGGCGGAGGACCTCGACGCCGTTGAGGTCCGGCAGGTACACGTCGAGCAGCACGAGGTCCGGGCGCTGCTCGGCCACGAGGGCGAGAGCGGACGCCCCGGTGTTCGCCGTGCCGACGATCTCGAAGCCGGGCACCCGTTCGGTGAACTGGCGGTGCACCGAGACAGCCATGAAGTCGTCGTCCACGATGACGGTCCGGATCATGACGCGAGGACCTCCTGCATCCCCTGCTGGTGGCGGATGGGAAGCGTGACGGTGAAGACCGCGCCGTCGACGTTGTCGACACGGATGTGTCCGTCGTGGCGGCGGACGGCCTGGCTCACGAGGGCGAGGCCGAGACCTCGGCGGCGACCCGTGCCGGTCGCGACCTTGGTGGTGAAGCCCTCACGGAAGATCTCGTCGGACAACGACGGGTCGATGCCCGGCCCGGAGTCGTGCACGCGCAGCAGGAGCTCGGGGCCCTCGACGGCGAGGGCGACGTCGACGTGGCCGCCCGAGCCGCCCTGCGCCGCGGAGTCGAGAGCGTTGTCGATCAGGTTGCCGAGGATCGTCACGAGGCTGCGGGGGTCGATCAGGCCCACCGGGACGTCCGTGAGCATCGAGACCCGCAGCGTGATGCCCCGTTCGCTCGCGACCGAGGCCTTGCCGAGCAGGAGCGCGGACACGATCGGGTCGCCGATCTGGTCGACGAGCGCGGCCGCGAGCTCCTGGTGCAGCGACGAGTTCACGTTGACGAACTGGACGGCCTCCGCGTAACGCCCGAGCTCGAGGAGGCCGCCGATCACGTGCAGGCGGTTCGCGAACTCGTGCTCCTGCGCGCGCAGGGCGTCGGCGAGGGTGCGCACGTCGTTCAGCTCGTGCAACAGCCCGTCGAGCTCGGTGCGGTCACGCAGCGTCACGATGGCACCCACCGGGTGGCCGTGCACCTCGACCGGCATCCGGTTGACAACCACGACGCGGTCGCCGACGAGCACGACCTCGTCGCGGCCCGTGACCTGGCCGGTCAGCACGTCGCGGAGTCGACCAGCGGGTGCCACCTCGGCGAGGTCGCGCCCGAGCGCCGAGGTGTCGATGCCGATCAGGCGCGTGGCCTCGTCGTTGACGAGGGTGAGGCGACCGGCGGAGTCGACCGTCAGGGCGCCCTCGCGGACGCTGTGCAGCATCGCCTCGCGCTGCTCCAGCAGGGCGGCGATGTCGTGAGGCTCGAGCCCGAAGGTCTGCCGCTTGACCCGACGCGCGAGCAGGAGGGAGCCGAGGGCTCCGAGGGCGAGCCCGAGCAACGGCGGGACGGAGGACTCGGGGAGCCGGGCCGCCAGCTCCGAGCTGACCTTCGCCTCGAGCACCCCGACCGAGACGAGACCCACGACCGTGCCGTCGGTCGCGCGGATGGGCACCTTGGCCCGCATGGACCTGCCCAGCGAGCCGTTCTGGACCCCGACGAACGTGTTGCCGGCGAGCACGGACTGCACCGACTCGTCGGCGTCCGCCAGGAGCGAGGTGCCGATCAGCTCGGGGTTCGGGTGCGAGTACCGGATGCCGCGGCGGTCGGCGACGACGATGAACGCCGCACCGGTCGCGGCCCGGATCTGCTCCGCGATCGGGTCGATGACGCCGGCAGGGTCGGGTGCCGTGAGCCCTGACACGATCGCGGGCATCGAGGCGATCGTGCGGGCGATCGCCAGGGAGGTCTCCCCGGTGCGCTGGTCGAGGACACGCCTGGCCTGCGCGACGGACACGGCGAACCCGGCGACGACGGTCAGCAGGATGATCACGATCTGCAGCACGAAAATCTGCGTCGAGAGCCGCTGGCGTTCGCCGATGAGTGCCATCTTCGGATGGTAGTGCGACCTAGGTCCCAGGGACCCGCGACCGTAATCGTCAACAAAGTCCGCAGCGACCACTTGACGCCATCTAGCGACGAAATCTGGACGTCACATGTGACCCCGCTCACAGTCTTCTCACCCGGTGATCGCACGACGAGATGAGAGGACCACCAGGCATGACCCCCATCAGCCAGACCCCGACGGGCTCGGCCCGAGAGGCAGTGACCGGAACCCTTCCGGCACCGCGCGCGGCAGCTGGAGCAGCCGGGGCGAGCGGTGCGCACGAGCGCTCGCGCATCGAGCTCGCCGGTGTCACCAAGAGATTCGTGTCCCCGACGGGGACCGCCATGACCGCGCTGCGCGACGTGAGCTTCACGGTCGAACCCGGGCAGTTCTGCGCAGTCGTCGGACCGACCGGCTGCGGGAAGTCGACGACCCTGACCATGGTCGCCGGTCTCGAGCCGCCCTCCGCCGGCGTCGTCCGGGTCGGCGGACGGGCGGTCGACGGCATCGCCGACCACATGAGCTTCATGTTCCAGAACGACGCCCTGCTGCCGTGGAAGAGCGTCCTGCAGAACGTCGCCCTCGGGCCGCGGTTCCGCGGCGTCCCGAAGGCCGAGGCGCTCGAGAAGGCGCGCGAGTGGATCCGTGTGGTCGGCCTCACCGGCTTCGAGGACCACCACCCGCACCAGCTGTCCGGCGGGATGCGCAAGCGCGCGACGCTCGCGGCGTCGCTGATCAGCGAGCCGTCGATCCTCCTCATGGACGAGCCGTTCGGTGCGCTGGACGTCCAGACCAAGGCGATCATGTCGAACGAGCTCCTGACCCTCTGGGAGCGGACCAAGCCATCGGTCATCTTCATCACGCACGACCTCGAGGAGGCCGTCGCGCTCGCCGACCGGGTCGTCGTCATGACCGCGGGCCCGGGCACGGTCAAGGCGGTCTACGACATCGACCTCCCACGCCCCCGTGGGGCCGTGCAGGAGATCCGCTTCGAGCCGCGTTTCCTCGAGCTGCACCAGCAGATCTGGGAGTCCCTGCGCGAGGAGGTCGAGCGCGCGTACGCCCGGACGGGTCGCACCACGGAGAGCACAGGAGGACGGAAGTGAACCACCAGACCACGACCGTGAGCGACGCCCAGGCGCTCGCAGCGATCCAGGACGACCTCAGGCGGACGCCCGCAGGCGACGAGGCATCGATCGCCGCGGCGGCGCACGCGCGCCGTCGCCGTCGGCGGCTCCAGGTCCATGCGACCCGGGTCGCCGTGGTGATCGCGATCCTCGGCGGCTGGCAGCTGTTCACCAACCTGAAGATCGTCGACCCGTTCTTCTTCGGACAGCCGACCGGGATCGCGAGCCAGCTGGTGGACTGGTTCCAGAACGGCACCCCCTACGGCACGTTGTGGCTCCAGATCGGCGTCACGATGAAGGAGGCCCTCGGGGGCTTCGTCTACGGCACCCTCGCGGGCATCGTGCTGGGCGTGCTGCTCGGCCAGGTGCCGTTCCTCGCGGACGTCCTGGGGCCTTTCATCAAGGTGCTCAACGCGGTTCCGCGCATCGTGCTCGGCTCGATCTTCGTCGTGTGGCTCGGCTTCGGTCCGACCTCGAAGATCCTGCTCGCGTCGGTCCTGGTGTTCTTCGTGGTCTTCTTCAACGCGTTCCAGGGCGTGCGCGAGGTCGACCGCAACCTCATCGCGAACGTCCGCGTCCTCGGCGCGTCGCGCTCCCAGGTGATCCGTGACGTCGTCCTGCCGTCGGCCGTCGTGTGGATCATCGCGAGCCTGCACGTCGCCTTCGGGTTCGCGATCATCGGGGCGATCGTGGGGGAGTTCCTCGGGTCCCAGGAGGGGCTCGGCCTGCTCATCTCGAACTCGCAGAACCACTTCCTGCCCGACGGCATCTTCGCCGCGATGCTCATCATCGCCGTGATCGCTCTCACCGCCGAGGGTCTCATCAGCCAGCTCGAGAAGCGCCTGCTCAGCTGGCGCCCCGGCATGCACGTCGAGACCGCCGGGCTCTAGCCCCCACCACGAACGCCCCGTCTCCCTGCGACAGCTGTGCCCACTCTCACCGCTGTCCGGCCCCACACCGGGAGGTGCTGTCCCACCCGACCCTGACCCGAACGAACCGCCGATCACCACCCCGTGCACACGCACATCAGCTCTCAACGAGGAGAAGCGAGACATGGCCAGACGAGTACTCACCCGCACGATGACAGGGATCCTTGCCGCGACGGTGGTGACCGCCCTCGCCGCGTGCAGCAGCGCCGCGAGCGGCGCCCCGGCGGCACCACGGCCGCCACCAACGACAGTGCGGCCTTCGCCTCGATGCCGACCGTGACGATGATGGTCGGCGGCATCGACAAGCAGATCTACCTGCCGTACCAGCTCGCCGCCGGGCTCGGCTACTACACGAAGTACGGCGTCAACATGGTGCTGAGCACCGAGGAGTCGGGTGGCGTCGGTGCCGAGGACGCGGTGGCGTTCGGCCAGGTCGACATGGCCGGCGCGTGGTACGTGCACACGATCGACTTCCAGCAGGCAGGCAAGGACGTCATCAGCATCGCCCAGCTCAGCGGGGCGCCGGGTGAGCGTGAGATGTGCGCGACCGGGTCGAACGTGAAGTCCGCCGCGGACTGGGCCGGCAAGACGGTCGGGGTGACCGACCTCGGCTCGGGCACCGACGACCTCACGTTGTACATGGCCTCGAAGGCCGGCGTGACGTCCCAGCAGTTCCACCGTCAGGGGGTCGGCGCCGGCAGCACGCTCATCGCCGCGCTGCAGCACAAGACGATCGTGTGCGGCATGACCACGCAGCCCACGGTCGCCGCTCTCGAGTCCAAGGGCGTCGCGTACTCGGCGATCGACCTGGCCTCGACGGCCGGGGCGACGAAGGCCCTCGGCGGACCGTTCCCGTCGGCGGCCGTTCTGGTGCAGAAGTCGTGGCTCGACGCGAACAAGGCCACCGCGCAGAAGGTCGTGGATGCGCTGGTCGCCACGATGCACTACATCGCGACGCACAGCGCCGCCGACATCGCCGACCACCTGCCCCCGGGCTTCGTGTCGAACAGCCTCGTCACCAAGGCCGACTACATCAAGGCTCTCGACGCGGACAAGGGGCAGTTCCTCCCGGACGGCATGATGCCGGCGAACGGGCCGGAGACCGTCCTCGCCGTCGAGAAGGGGGCCGGGAACATCAAGAAGGCGATCGACCTCCCGTCGACGTACACCAACGACCTGGTGATCGCCGCGAACAAGCTGGAGGGGTACACGAAGTAGCCGTGGTCCGGACGTGGACGGGCCCCCTCGCCGAGCGTGATGCTCGGCCAGGGGGCCCGTCCGTCGTCGGTGCAGCCGACGACGTGGTCGCACGCGGCCGGCCGGTCAGGCGCCGAACCACTCCGTGACGCGGTCGGCGATCGCCTTCTCGAACTGGTCGTCGTCGTGCCGGGCGCGCAGCCACTGCGCGAAGTCGCCACCGGCGGCCTCGTCGAGCTCTCGGCGACACGCCGCGGTGTCGGTGACCGCCCGGTACAGCAGCGCCTCGGCCTCAGCCGGCGTCCGGTACAGGAACGGGTAACCCGCGGGCAGGATCGCCCGCACCCACGGGCGGTCCGGGAACACCCCGATGGCTCCGGCGACGAGTGCCTCGATGTACTCCAGGCCGTACGACTCCTCGGTCGCCGTCGCGAGGAACGCCGTGGTCCGGGCGAGCGCCTCCCAGTAGTCCTCGCGGCTCGCGGTCAGCGGGCCGACCCAGGTCCAGTCCTTGCGGGACAGCGCCATGGCCCACTCGGAGATCAGGTGGGACTCGTGCAGGCGGGCCTCCACCTTGATCGGCGTCCGCTTGACCACCCGCTCGACGACGTCGAAGAAGAGCTTCGGCTGCTTGCGCTCGGACAGGTAGATCGCCGGGTACAGCACGACGGGCACCGGCGGCTCGTGCCGTGGGCGTACGTGCTCGAGCCGGATGCCCAGGTTGACCCAGGCGATCTTGGCCTTCTCCGCGATCGGCGAGATCGTCCAGCTCGAGACGATCTCGCGGACCTCGATGGCCGTCCGCTCGGAGTTGGCGAACGTCGGGAACAGGGCGCACGAGAGCGCGAGGGCGGCCCTCTCGACCGGGTGGGTGTACTGCGACGTGTTCCACCAGACGAAGTTCATGACCTTCGGCTCGTCGCAGTTCTCCTTGAGCGTGCGCCACGTGCTCAGGGAGTCGATCACGTCCATCGCGATGACGACCGTGTCGTCGCCGTCCACGAACTCGAGCGGGATCATGTTGAACCCGGCGCAGTGCCGCGGTCCGGGGCCGATCAGCTCGGCGCCGGGGAACACCCGGAGCAGGCGCCGGACCAGGGTCGCGCCGGCGTCGTGGCCGGCCACGTGCCCGTCGGAGTCGACCAGTGCCGCTGCGTACTGGATCGCGACCTTCATCGTTCGTCACCCACTCCTGACTGCGTCAGCTCGGTGTCCCGACGCGACGCGTCGGAGGTGGTCGTCCCGCTGCCGTCGGGCAGCCCGTGCACCTCGGCGTCCATCCCGGTGTCCTCGAGGGTCGTGCGGATCCGCATGCCGTAGAAGGACCGGTGGACGAAGAACGCCGACACCACGAAGAACACCGCCGCGAGCACGACCACGAGGGTGTGGTTCCCCTTGTCGGTCAGGCTGACGGCGAGCTCGACCGCGAGCAGGCCGAACAGGGTCGTGAACTTGATGACCGGGTTGAGGGCCACCGACGACGTGTCCTTGTACGGGTCGCCGACGGTGTCGCCGACGATCGTCGCGTCGTGCAGCGCGGTGCCCTTGGCGTGCAGGTCCACCTCGACGATCTTCTTGGCGTTGTCCCACGCGCCTCCGGCGTTGGCCATGAAGATCGCCTGGTAGAGGCCGAAGATCGCGATCGAGATCAGGTAGCCGATGAAGAAGTACGGCTCGACGAACGCGAACGCGAGGGTCGCGAAGAACACGCCCAGGAACATGTTCAGCATGCCCTGCTGCGCGTACTGCGTGCAGATCTCCACGACGCGGCGGGAGTCGGCCTCGCTGGCCTTCGTCTCTCCGTCGAGCTTGATCGTGTTCTTGATGAACTCGACCGCCCGGTAGGCCCCGGTCGTGACGGCCTGGATCGATGCGCCGGTGAACCAGAAGATGACGGCGCCGCCGGTGATGAGTCCCAGGAGAAGCGGGGCGTGCAGCAGAGAGAGGTTCTCCATGCCCGTCGTGAGGCCGTTGGTCAGGCTCATGATGATCGAGAAGATCATCGTCGTCGCGCCGACCACCGCCGTGCCGATCAGCACCGGCTTGGCGGTCGCCTTGAAGGTGTTGCCGGCGCCGTCGTTCTCCTCGAGCATCTGCTTGCCCTTGGTCCACTGAGGCCTGAACCCGTGGTCCCGCTCGAGCTCGTCCTCGATGCCCACGACGTCCTCGATCAGCGAGAGCTCGTACACGCTCTGGGCGTTGTCGGTCACCGGGCCGTACGAGTCCACCGCGATCGTGACCGGGCCCATGCCGAGGAACCCGAACGCGACGAGGCCGAACGCGAAAACCGCAGGAGCGATCATGAGGGCGTCGAGCCCGAGGCCGCTCATGAGGAACGCGCCGCCCATGAGGCCGACGATCGCCATGCCGAGCCAGTAGGCGGACATGTTCCCGGCGACCAGGCCGGACAGGATGTTGAGCGAGGCGCCGCCTTGGCGTGAGCTCTTGACGACCTCACGGACGTGCTTGCTGTGGGTCGAGGTGAAGACCTTGACGAGCTCGGGGATGATCGCACCCGCGATCGTCCCGAACGAGATGATCGACGCGAGCTTCCACCACAGGCCGTCGTTGAGCGACTGGCCGAGCACCGCGTAGGTCGTCACGAACGTCGTGATGACGCACACCGCCGAGGTGATCCACACGAGGGAGCTGAGCGGCTCCTCGAAGTTGAACCGGTCGGCGTTCGCGTAGCGGGACCTGGTCCACAGGTCGTTGGCGAGGTACGACACAGCCGACGCGATGAGCATGGCCACGCGCACGGCGAAGATCCAGACGAGCAGGCTCGCCTGGGTCGCCGGGTCGTGCACCGCGAGCAGGACGAACGTGATGAGCGCGACGCCGGTCACGCCGTAGGTCTCGAAGCCGTCCGCGCTCGGGCCCACCGAGTCACCCGCGTTGTCACCGGTGCAGTCGGCGATCACGCCGGGGTTGCGCGCGTCGTCCTCCTTGATCTTGAACGCGATCTTCATGAGGTCGGCGCCGATGTCGGCGATCTTGGTGAAGATGCCGCCGGCGATCCGGAGCACCGAGGCGCCGAGGGACTCGCCGATCGCGAATCCGATGAAGCACGCGCCGGCGAGGTCGCGCGGCAGGAACAGCAGGATGATGAGCATCATGATCAGCTCGATGCTGATCAGCACCATGCCGATCGACATGCCGGACTTCATGGGGATGCGGTGCATCGGCAGCGGCTTGCCGCGCAGCGACGCGAACGCGACGCGCGAGTTGGCGAACGTGTTGACCCGGATCCCGTACCAGGCGACGGAGTACGACCCGGCCATCCCGACGAGGCTGAACGCGATGACGATCGCGACCCGTCCCCATGGGAAGCCGACGAGGAGCCCGTAGTAGGCGACGATCACCGCGGCGATCGACACCCACAGCATGAGCAGGAACCGGCCCTGCTGGATCAGGTACGCCTTGCAGGTCGAGTAGATGAGCTCGGAGATCTCGAGCATCGACGGGTGCACGGGCATCTTGCGGAGCTCGACGTAGCTGCGGACGCCGAACGCGATGCCGGCGATGCACACGACCAGGCCGAGCATGAGCAGCACGCGGCCGGAGATCCCGCCGAGGATCGTCACGGACCCGAGGTCCGGCAGGACGAGGCTCGCCTCGCCGCCCTTGATGGTCGTCTCGGTCGACCCGGTGGAGGATGCGCACCCGGAGAGGACGAGGGCCGCGACTCCGCCGAGCGCGGCGGTCCGGAGGGCGAGGCCACGGGACGATCGGCGGTGCCCGGGGGAGCCGGGCGGCGCCTGGGTTGCAGTCGGGGTCCCGCCGGGAGCAGGACGACGCGGGTCGACGGAACGTGCGGATGCACCGGTGACGGCGCGTCCCTCGGGTCGGGCAGCGCTCACGATTGCCTCTGGCTTTGCTGGATAGCGACCTTGCTATGACACAGCCACGCTAGGCCGAACGTCCAGGGAGCACGTGTGACCTTCGACTCAGATCTGGCGTGGGACCGGCGGACGGCCGGAGGTCCCCACGCAGGTCGAAGGCCGCTCGTTATAGTCGGCGCGGCGACGGAGGGACGGGTGACGATGGGTGTGGCCGGGACGTTGACGCTCCTGCGGCACGGCGAGAGCACGTACAACGCCGCCCGGGTCTTCACCGGTCTGCTGGACGTCGACCTCTCGCCGCTCGGGGAGCGTCAGGCCCGCGAGGCCGGACGTCTGCTCGCGGAGCACTCCGCGGTCCCCGACCTCGTCCTCTCGTCGCCGCTGCGGCGTGCGCGGCGCACCGCGGACGCCGTCCTCGCCGAGCTGGGGTGCGACGTCCCGCTCGTCGAGGAGTGGCGCCTCGAGGAGCGCGACTACGGGGTGCTCACCGGGGTCCCCAAACGGCAGGTCGTCGAGCGGTACGGGCATGACACGTTCTTTGCCTGGCGCCGGACGCTGCACGGCAGACCACCGGCGGCCGACCCGGCCGAGATCGCGACCTGGGGTCTCGTCAGCACCCGTCCGCCCGAGCTCCCGGCGCCCGGTTCCGGCGAGTCCCTGCACGACGTGATCGAGCGGGTGCGCCCGTGCTGGGAGGGCGGGATCCGGGGCGGGCTCGCGGACGGTCGGAGCATCCTCGTCGTCGCCCACGGGAACAGCCTGCGTGCGCTGTGCGCCCTGATCGACGACCTCGACGAGGACGAGCTCGAGGAGCTCAACCTGCCTGCGGGCCAGCCGCTCCGGTACGACACGACGCCCGACGGGCGCGTCGGACCCCGTGGCGGCCGCTACCTGGACCCTGCCGCCGCGCGGGCCGGTGCCGCGCTGATCGCTGCGGAGGGCGGCACGTGACGACGCCCGGGAGCGACGCGACCGACGGGCCGGACGGCACCGTCGCGAACGACGACGCCGCGCCGCTGGACGGCGCTCCCGGCGGGACCCGGTGGCTGACCCCGGGAGTCGCGAGCGTCGGCGCGGCGTCGTTCTTCTCCGACGTCGGTCACGAGATGGCGTCGAGCGTGCTCCCGACGTTCCTCGGCTCGGCGCTCGGTGCCGGTCCGGGCGCGCTCGGGGCGATCGAAGGGGTCTCCGACGCCCTCATCGGCCTGAGCAAGCTCGCCGGCGGCCCGCTCTCGAACGACCCGCGTCGACGAGCGAGCCTCGCGCGGGGTGGCTACCTGCTCACCGCGGTGGCGACGGCGGCGATCGGGTTGACGACCGCCGTGTGGCAGGTCGCCGGGCTGCGTGCGCTCGCGTGGATGTCCCGCGGGATCCGGTCGCCGGCGCGCGACACGCTGCTGGTCTCGCTGGTCCCGCGTGAGGCCTACGGGCGCGCCTCCGGGGTCGAGCGTGCCGGGGACAACGCCGGCGCGGTCGTCGGGCCGCTGCTGGCGGCGGCGCTCGTCGGGGTGCTCGGCGTCCGGCACGTGATCCTGCTCGCGTTCGTCCCGTCGGTCTTCGCGGTGCTGGGGATCTCGGTCGCCGCCCGGGAGGCGCGGCGGACGCTCCGGGTGCCCGAGCGCCGTCGCGCGCTGACCTTCAACCTCCGCGAGCTGCGGCAGGCCGGTCTGGTGCGCGCGTTCGTGCCGGTGGCGCTCTTCGAGCTCGGCAACGTGGCGACCACGCTGCTGCTCCTGCGGGCCACCGACCTGCTGCGCGTCGACGGTCGTTCTGCTGCGGCGGCGACGAGTCTCGCGATCGTGCTGTATGCCGCGCACAACGGTGCCGCGACGTTCGCGGCGCTCGGCGGAGGTCGGCTGATCGATCGCGTGGGCCCACGGCTGGTGTTCGCAGGGGGGACGGCCGTGTACGTGCTCGCCTACCTCGGCTTCGCGTGGGAGCAGCACTCCTGGGGTGTGCTGCTGGGTGCGTTCGTGCTCGCCGGGGTGGGCATCGGCTTCGCCGAGACGGCCGAGTCGACGATGGTCGCCGTGATGCTCCCTGACCACCTGCGCGGCAACGGCTACGGCGTGCTCGGCCTGGTCCAGTCCGCGGGTGACCTCGGGGCCTCGCTGGTCGTCGGGGTGATCTGGGCGACGGTCGCCCCCGGTCTCGCCTTCGGGTACGCCGCGGCGTGGATGGTCGCGTCACTGGTCGCGGTGGTGCTGGTCGCGCGCCGTGCAGGAGGTCGCAGCAGGGGGCGGTGACCGCGGTCGGCGGGTCCGCGGGTGTGCCCCGGGGTGATCCGATGCGTCCGCGGTGCGCTACTGTCGACAACCGAAACGTTTCGGCACGGCGCCGATCGACGGTCGCGAGGAGACGGGCACATGTGGAACCTTCACGGGGTCGTGCAGGGCTACGGCTGGGGGTCGCCGCACGCCATCCCGGAGTTCCTCGGCATCAGGCCGGACGGACGCACCTACGCCGAGGTCTGGTTCGGGGCGCACCCCGGTGGCGCGGCGACCGTCGTGCCGACAGCTCCGCGGTGGGCGCACCCAGGAGCGGACGGCGGGGCGCGCCGACTGGACGATCTCGTGTCCTCCGACCCGCGGACCGTCCTCGGTGAACGGGTCCGCGACGCCTTCGGGGCTCGCCTGCCCTACCTGGTCAAGCTTCTCGCCGCAGCCCAGGCGCTGTCCCTCCAGGTGCACCCGGACGCGGAGCAGGCGGCGGCCGGGTACGCCCGGGAGACCGCGGCACGCCTCTCCGACGACTGCCGCAGCTACCGGGACGACCGCCACAAGCCCGAGACCCTGGTCGCGCTGGGTGCCGTGCGCGCCCTGGTCGGCTTCCGCGACCCCGACGCGATCGCCGACGATCTCGAACGGATCGGCAGCGACGCCGTGGTGGACGTCGTCGCCGCCCTGCACGCCGCCGGCACGGCCGACGCGCGGATCGGCCACGCGTTCGCCCGGCTCCTCCGGCTGTCGCCGCACGACCGTCGCGCCGCCCTGCAGGCACTGGTCGGCATGGCGGGCGGTACCTCGACCGGGCCCTGGGGTCACGACGCCCTCGAGGTCGCACGCGAGGTGCTGGTCGCCCACCCCGACGACGTCGGCGCTCTCGGCACCGTCTTCCTCAACACCGTCGAGCTCGAACCCGGGGAGGCGCTCAGCGTCGGGGCCGGCGTGGTGCACTGCTACGTCCACGGGTTCGGGCTCGAGATCATGGCGAGCTCGGACAACGTGCTGCGTGCGGGGCTGACGACCAAACGGGTCGACGTCGACGAGCTGCTCGCCGTCGTCCGGTTCGCGCCGGGACCGCCGGACGTGCGGCGGGCGACCGCGTCCCACCCGTCGCCCGGAGTGACGGTCGGGAGGTACGACCTGCCCTTCGGCGAGTACGCCCTGGACGTCGTCGACCTCGACGGTGCGGAGCCGTGGGTGTGCCCGGGGTCGAGCGGTCCTCGACTGCTGCTCGGGCTGATCGGTGCCGCGACGGTGGGCACGCCGACGGGCCGCGTGGCGCTCGCACCGGGCGAGGCCGCGCTGGTCGCCGACGGCGAGGTGGCGACGCTGTCAGGAGTCGGTCGCGTCGCGCTGGTGAGTGTGCCGGGATCGACGCAGTCAGGCCACTAGGGTGTTACCGCGCCGCTGTGGACCGGTGCACGTCACAGATCTGTTGAGAGGTGGTCATGCCGCGCAGGGTGACCATCGTCGACGTCGCCGCCAGGGCAGGGGTGGCCCTCAGCTCGGCCTCGACGGCCCTCAACGGGCGCCCGGGGGTCTCCGAGGCGACGCGGGCGCGCGTGCGGGCCGCGGCGGACGAGCTCGGCTACGTCCCGTCGCTGCGCGGGCGCAGCCTCTCCGCGGGGCGCGCGTACGCGGTCGCCCTCGTCGTCCAGCGGGAGTCCGACGTCCTGGAGTCCGACCCGTTCTTCGGAGCGTTCATCAGCGGGATCGAGTCCGTTCTCGCGGGGCGGGGCTATGCGCTGGTCCTCCAGATGGGCATCACCGCCCGTGACGTGGCGCGGCGGTACCGGGACCTGTCGTCGTACCGTCGCGTGGACGGCGTGTTCCTCAACGAGCTGCAGGTCGACGACCCGCGCATCGCGCTGCTGACGAAGCTCGAGATGCCTGCGGTCGCCATCAACGCCGATCGCGGCATCGAGGGCTTCCCGTTCCCGGTGGTCCGGCAGGACGGCGTCGCCGCCGTGCAGGAGATCGTGCGGCATCTCGTCGACCTCGGCCACCGTCGGATCGGTCACCTGAGCGGTCCGCAGCACTTCGTGCACGGTCGCGAGCGCCTGGTGGCGTGGCGGCAGGCGGTGCTGGACGCCGGGCTGGAGCCCGGGCCCGTGCTGGACGGCGACTTCACCTATGCGGGCGGGGTGAGCGCCGCCCGCGAGATGATCGCCCTGCCGGATCGTCCGACGGCGGTGTTCTGCGCCAACGACCTCAGTGCGGTCGGGTTCATGCGTCGGCTCCAGGACGAGGGTGTGCAGGTCCCGGGTGACGTGTCCGTCGTCGGCTTCGACGGGATCGAGCTCGGGACCTACGTGCGCCCGACCCTGACGACCGCAGCGGCGAGCCCTCGGCTGATCGGCGCGCACGCGGCGACGGCGTTGCTGGATCTCATCGAGGGGGCCGTGGTGCCCGACATCGAGATCGAGCCCGTGCGACTCGTGGTGCGGGCGTCGACGGCCTACGCGCCCCAGTCGCGCGACCTCCGCCACACGTCGGCGTAGGACCGACGCTAGGCAGTCCCGATCCGAGGTGCTATTGTCCGGTGAACCGAAACGTTTCGGTACCCCCCAAGACGAATATGGAGCAGCTCATGGCAACGATGACGTTGCGACCGTGGCGCCGCGCCCGGTCGATCGCCGCGATTGGCTCGGCGGTCGCCCTTCTGGCCCTGGCGGCCTGCTCATCCGGATCTGGAGCGACGAGCACCGGCGGTACCCCGTCCGGCGAGCTGCAGATCCTCGTGTCGAGCGCAGACGCGTCCGACGCGGCCTTCCGCGCCGTCAACACCGCGTTCGAGAAGGCGTACCCCGGCGTCACGGTCACCTTCGCGACGGTGCCGAACGACAACTACCCGGTGTCGAAGGCGTCGCGCCTGACCGCCGGGAACGTCGACCTGCTCGTCGTCAAGAACCTGGTCGAGGTGCCCAGCTACGCGAAGGGATCCGAGTCCGACGACGCACGGCTCGCTGCCAGCGGCGGCTACGTCGACCTGACGAACGAGCCCTTCATGAAGAACTTCACGCCCTCGGTGCTCTCGGCAGAGGCGTTCGCCGGGAAGCAGTACGCGGTCCCCACCGGGCTGAGCTACTCGACCGGCATGTACTACAACAAGAAGATCTTCGCCGACAACGGCATCGCCGTCCCGACCACCTGGACCGAGCTGGTCGCTGCCGCTGACAAGCTCAAGGCAGCCGGGATCACGCCGTTCGGCATCGGCGGCAAGGACTCGTGGCCGGCCGGCCTCCCGATGCTGGCCGCGGTCAACGGCGAGTACCCGGACCAGGCGTCGAAGGAGGCGCTGGCCAAGGGGCTCTGGGACGGGTCCGTCAAGCTCACCGACGCCAAGCCCCAGACCGTCCTGGACCGGACCGCGACGATCCTCGCCGACACCGAGTCGGGCATGGCCGGGATCGGCTACGCGGACATCCCGGCAGGGTTCGCCCGCGGGGACTACGCGATGATCCCGGACGGCACGTGGAACGAGCCCACCATCAAGGCGGCCGTCGCCGGGGCGTTCGACTACGGCTACATCCCGATCCCGACCTCGGACACCGCGGCGGACAACGCGAACCTCAACGGCAAGATCGAGCTCCAGCTCGGGATCCCGTCCTCGGCGAAGAACAAGACCGCGGCGCTCGCCTGGCTGACGTTCTTCTCGGACCCGACGAACTACGCGCAGTTCGTCAAGCAGTCCGGCTTCTCGCCGGCCGAGCCCGACGTGGGGACGACCGACTTCCTCAAGGGGATCTCCGCGTACACCTCGAACTTCGAGCTCGCGTGGGAGCAGGTCTGGACCGGGAACCCGAAGGCCGGCCAGGCCGCGCTCTTCCCGTTCAACTACCCGGAGCTCAAGCCCCTCGGGACGCTCGACCCGACTGCGGCGGCGAAGGCCGCACAGGCCGACTGGTCCGCAGGGCTCTGATCGTGCTCGGGAGGTGGGCCGCGTCCGCCGGCACGGCCCACCTCCCGGTCGAGAATCGAGGGAATCGGTCATGACCACGTCCTATCCGTTCGCGCGCCGCAGCCCGATGCGCCTGTCGTTCGGGCTCGGCCTGGGCATCCTCACGGTCTTCGGGCTCATCCCCGCCGTCGGCGTGCTCCTCGTCTCCTTCACGGACATCCGAGGGCTCCCCGGCATCCCGGTGCACCTGGTGGGCCTCGAGAACTACCTGTCGTTCTTCTCCCGGGCGCACTGGGGCGACAACCTCAACGCCCTGAAGAACACGGTGCGGTTCGCCCTCGTCAGCACGATCTTCCAGATCGGCCTCGGGCTCGCGATCGCGATCCTGCTCAACCGGAACCTGCGCGGCCGCAACTTCTACCGCTCCGTGGTGTTCCTGCCGACCGTCCTCGGGGTGACGGTCACCGGCCTGATCTGGACCCTCATCTTCAACCCCACAGGCGGACCGGCAGCGAGCGTGCTGTCCATGTTCGGGACCTCGTCGGCGTTCTTCGGCGACCCGGCGATCTCGCTCAACCTGGTGATCTTCGTCCAGGTCTGGGTCACGATCGGGATCGCGGTCATCATCTTCCTCGCGGGTCTCCAGTCGATCCCGAGCGAGCTGTACGAGGTCTCCGCGATCGACGGCGCCTCGCCGTTCCAGCAGTTCCGCTTCGTCACCCTGCCGATGCTCGCGCCGTCGATGACCGCCAACGTGCTGCTCGGCATCGTGAACTCGCTGCAGAGCTACCAGCTCGCCTACGTCCTGACAGGTCCGATCAACAAGGCGACGCAGGTGCTGTCCCTGCTCATCTACACGCAAGGGTTCGGCGGGGTGCCCGGGACGAGCATCTCCCAGACCCAGGGGTATGCCGCGGCGATCTCGATGGTCCAGTTCGTGCTCGTGGCCGTGATCGCCCTGGGAACGCTCGTCTACCTGCGCAGGAGAGAGGCCCGACTGTGAGCTCCACCACCTCCGCGGCAGCCGTCGTGCAGCCCGTCGTCACCACCGGCCCGCTCGAGCAGCGACGCCCGGTGCGCACCCGCGGTCAGCGACGCTCGACCGTGAGCGCGTACGTCCTCGTGGCTGTCGTCATGTTCGTCTTCCTGTTCCCGCTCGCCTTCCTGGCCAACACCGCCCTGAAGAGCACCGCGGAGTTCGCCGGCAACCCGATGGGCCTGGTCACCGACCCGCAGTGGGGGAACTTCGCCGAGGCGTGGAGCAAGGGCGGGTTCGGCGCGTACATCGCGAACAGCCTCCTGTACACGATCGCCGGCGCCGGGATCGGGACGTTCATCGCCCTGGTGCTCGGCTTCCCGGTCTCACGCGGCTACCTGCGCGGCACCCGCCTGTGGCTGTCGCTGTTCACCGTGGTGCTGTTCCTGCCGAACGCGCTCATCACGCAGTTCCAGCTCCTCCTGCGGCTCGGCCTCTACGACTCGCGCCTGGGCTACATCTGCATGGTCGCGGCCGGGGTCGGGGTGGGTCCGTTGCTCTACCACGGAGCCATCAAGGCCATCCCGCGTGAGCTCGACGAGGCAGCCTCGCTGGACGGCATCGGCTACTGGCGCTACCTGTTCACGTTTGTCGCGCCGCTGACCAAACCCGCCCTCACCACCGTGTTCCTCCTGCAGGCCGTGTGGATCTGGAACGAGATCATCCTCGCGACCGTGCTTCTGCCGGACCAGACCAAGGCGCCGCTCACCCTCGGGCTGTTCAACTTCCAGGGCACCTACTCCAACCAGTGGGGTCTCCTGGCCGCCGCGACCGTGATCGTCGCTGCGCCGCTCATCGTCGCCTACGTGTTCCTGCAGCGCTACCTCGTCGCCGGGGTGCTCGGAGGCTCGGTCAAGGGCTGAGCCCGCACCCGATCCGCACCCCCACCGTCCCGACCGTCCTCACGTACCCAGCTGGAGTTCTCTGTGACCTCGACCGCCGACCGCCCCATCCTCCTGACGCACGTCCCGTACCGGCTCCAGCGTCTCGGAGTGCTCATGCGCCACGTCGCGACCGACGCGAACGAGGCCGAGGGCGTCCTCAACCCCGGCACCGCCTGGGGCCCGGACGGCGCGCTCTACCTGTTCCCGCGGCTCGTCGCGAAGGGAAACGTCTCGCGCATCGGCCGCGCGCGGGTGATCGTCGAGGGGTCGACGCCGGTGGGCGTGGAGCGCGCGGGCGTCGTCCTCGAGCCGGACCGCGGGTGGGAGCACGGTGTGGCGCACGCCGGCGTCGAGGACCCGCGGATCACTCGCATCGAGTCCTTGGGTGTGGACGTCATGACGTACGTGGCGTTCGGCCCGCTCGGCCCGCGCCCCGCGCTCGCGGTGTCGTCCGACACGGAGTCCTGGCGTCGGCTCGGACCGATCCAGTTCGCCTACGACGACGCACTGTCGACCGACCTCAACATCTTCCCGAACAAGGATGTCGTCTTCTTCCCGGAGCCGGTGCCCGGCCCGCACGGACGCCCGGCCTACGCATTGCTGCACCGGCCGATGTGGGAGATGGAGTTCACCCGCCCCCAGGAGTCGGCACCGCTCCCGGCGGGTACCACGGACGACCGCGCGAGCATCTGGATCTCCTACGTCGACGTCGAGGCAGCCGAGGCAGACATCTCCGCCCTGACCCGCCCGTTCGGGCACCGCCTGGTCGCCGGGCCGATGTTCGACTGGGAGGTCGTCAAGATCGGTGCCGGACCGGCTCCCATCCGCATCCCGGAGGGGTGGCTCCTGATCCACCACGGCGTGAGCGGCGAGGTGGACAACAGCAGCTTCGCGCCGCAGCAGCACGTGACCTACTCGGCGGGGGCGATGATCCTGTCGGCCGACGACCCGTCGCAGGTGATCGCGCGGACCGTCGAGCCCCTGCTGATCCCCGAGACCGCGGAGGAGACCGAGGGGGTCGTCAACAACGTGGTGTTCCCCACCGCGATCGAGACGATCGGCGACGAGACCTACGTGTTCTACGGCATGGCCGACTCCAAGATCGGCCTCGCGCGCCTCGAGCGCGTGCAGGACTGACCGGGAGCAGGTCGCAGGTCGCAGGTCGCAGAGAGCGTGAGCCTCTCTGCGGTCTGCGGTCTGCGGGCTGTTGCCGGCGGCCCGAGGTCGGCGCGGATGAGCGGAGCACGGCGCGTCAGGGGAGGGTAGGAGCATGAGCAACCGTCTGGCGCGCGCGACGAGCCCTTACCTCCTCCAGCACGCCGAGAACCCGGTCGACTGGTACGAGTGGGGCGAGGAGGCGTTCGCCGAGGCGCGCCGCCGGGACGTCCCGCTGCTGATCTCGGTCGGGTACGCGGCGTGCCACTGGTGCCACGTCATGGCGCACGAGTCGTTCGAGGACCCGGCCACGGCGGCGTTCATGAACGCGCACGTCGTCGCCGTGAAGGTCGACCGCGAGGAGCGACCCGACGTCGACGCCGTGTACATGGACGCGACGCGCGCGATGACCGGTGGTGGCGGGTGGCCGATGACGGTGTTCGCGACGCCCGACGGCGAGCCGTTCTACACGGGTACGTACTTCCCGCCGCACCCTGCGCACGGCCTGCCGTCGTTCCGCCAGGTCCTCGAGGCGATGCACGACGCGTGGACGACGCGGCGTGACGAGGTCGAGCGGAGCGCGGCGAGCATCCGTGCAGCACTGGCCGACCGAGGGGCGGCAGCCGACCACGTCCTGCTCGATCCTGCGGCGGCCGCCGCACCGGTGGTCGACCGTGCCGTCCTCCACGAGGCGCTCGCGGCGGCGGCGCGGGGGTACGACGGCGTCCGCGGAGGGTTCGGCGGCGCACCCAAGTTCCCCCGTCGATGCTGCTCGAGTGGCTCCTTCGGCACGGTGCGTCGAGCGGGAGGCCGGGCGCGCCCGAGGCGCTCGCGATGGCCGAGCGCACCCTCGAGGCGATGGCCCGCGGCGGGGTCTACGACCAGCTCGGTGGTGGCTTCGCGCGGTACTCGGTCGACGCCGCGTGGCTCGTGCCGCACTTCGAGAAGATGCTCTACGACAACGCTCTCCTGCTGCGCGTGTATGCGCACTGGTGGCGCGCGACCCGGTCACCGCTCGCGCGCCGTGTCGTCGAGGAGACGGCGGCGTGGCTCCTGCGCGAGCTCCGCACCCCGGAGGGCGGTTTCGCGTCGTCCCTCGACGCCGACTCGTTCGAGCCCGTACCGGCATCCCGCTCGCTCGGGACCACCCCGTCAGGCTCCGCCACCGGTACCGACGGCGAGACCGGTCGTCCGGACGTCCCCCGTGAGGGGGCCTTCTACGTGTGGGACCGGGACGGTCTCGCGGCGGCGCTCGGAGCCGACGACGCGAGCTGGGCGGCCATGACCTGGGGTGTCACGGCGCGCGGCACGTTCGAGCAGGGAACCTCGGTGCTCCAGCTTCCCGTCGACCCCACCGACCCCGAGCGCTACGCGTCGGTGCGTGCCCGGCTGCTCGCGGCGCGGGGAGTCGCGCCCGCGGCCGGCGCGGGACGGCAAGGTCGTCGCGTCGTGGAACGGACTCGCGATCGCCGCCCTGGCCGACGCCGGCGACCTGTTCGAGCGGCCGGAGTGGGTGCAGGCGGCGTCGGAGGCCGCCGAGCACGTCACCTCCCTGCACCTGCGACGCGTCGGGTCGGCGCTGCGGCTCGCGCGCACATCGCGGGACGGCACCGCCGGGACCGCGCCCGGAGTCCTCGAGGACTACGCGAACCTCGCCGAGGGTCTGCTCGCGCTGTACCAGGCCACGGGCACGGTGCGGTGGCTGACGCTCGCAGGCTCGCTCCTCGGTGAGGTGCTGGTGCGGTTCGCCGACGGGAACGGCGGGTTCTACGACACGTCGCACGACGAGACCGACCCGGTCCTGCAGCGGATCGGGCGCCCGCAGGAGCTCGCCGACGGACCCACGCCCTCCGGTCAGGCCGCGGCCGCCGGTGCCCTGCTGACGTACTCGGCGCTGACCGGCTCGGCCGGGGAACGTGCCGCCGCCGAGGCAGCGCTCCACGAGCCGCTGCGGCTCGCCGAGCAGCATCCGCTGGCGGCCGGCTGGGCGCTCGCCACCGCGGAGGCTCTGCTGGACGGGCCGCGGGAGGTGGCCGTCGTCGGACCCGCGGGTGACGCCGGGGTGGAGGCGCTCCGTCGCGTCGCGGTGCTCTCGACTGCTCCCGGCGCGGTGCGCGCGGTCGGCACCGGCCACGCGGCCACGCCCGGGGAGGCAGCCGCCTGGTCGACGGCAGGGCGGGTCCAGGACCTCGTCCCACTGCTCGAGGACCGGCCGATGCTCCGCGGCCGAGCGACCGCCTACGTGTGCCGGGACTTCGTCTGCGGCCGCCCGACGACCGAGCCTGACGTGCTGGCGTCGCTCCTCGCGCCGTGACGGGAGCGGCGTCGGTGCCGGGTTAGCCCAGGTGGTCGAGGAATCGCAGGATCAGGCCCTCGCGGAGCGCCCACGGCGAGACCTCGAGCTCCGCGACGTCGAACGCCCGCATCGTCGCCGCCAGCACGATGCCGCCCGCGACGATCTGGAACGTCCGGTCCGCGGTGATGCCCGGCAGGGCCGGCCGGGCCTCCGCGGGGATCTTGGCCAACCGGGGGATCCAGTCCTCGAGGGCTGACCGGCGCAGCAGGTAGCGGTCCTGCGGCCCGACGCCTTCCGCGACCGACCCGGCGAGCCGCGCGAGCGAGCGGATCGTCTTGGACGACCCGACCACGTGGGCGGGTCGCGGCGACCCGGCGAAGCGATCCATGGCCTCGGCCAGGAGGTGCGCGGCGTGGGTGCGCAGCGCCTGTACCTGCGCGGTGCTCGGCGGGTCGTCCGGCAGGAACCCGATGGTCGAGCGGCCGGCACCGAGGGGCAACGACACCGCGACCTCCGGGTCCTCGCTCCCGCCGGCGGCGATCTCCAACGACCCGCCGCCGATGTCGAACAGGAGCACGTGCCCGGCCGACCACCCGTACCAGCGGCGCACCGCAAGGAACGTGAGGCGCGCCTCGTCCTCGCCGGTGAGCACCTGCAGCCGGACACCGGTCTCGATCGCCACCCGGTCGAGGACCTCCGCGCCGTTGGGTGCCTCGCGCAGGGCGGAGGTTGCGAACGGGAGGAGCTCGTCGATCCCGGCGGCCTTCGCCTGCCGAGCGGCGGCGGTGACCGCGTCGACGACGGCACGCACACCCTCGGTGCTGATCGCGCCGGAGGGCTCGAGGTACCGCATGAGGCGCAGGACGGACTTGTGGGAGGACTGGGGGACCGGCGGACCGCCGGGGTGGGCGTCGACGACGAGCAGGTGCACGGTGTTCGAGCCGACGTCCAGCACACCGAGTCGCATGAGGTCACGGTACTGCGGTGGTCGCCGGGCTGCGCTCAGGGGCGCCGGCGCACCCGTGCGGCACGTCGGGACCGCCGGTAGCGTGACCGCATGGGGACGGCGTTGGTGCCCGAGCCCTGGACGACGACCATGGGCGGCGACCCACGCGGGTGGCTCCTGGAGTGCTCGGAGCCCGCCGCGCGGTGGATCGCGCTCACCGGGCTGCTTGACCGGCCTGCCGGCGATCCCGACGTCGCCGACGCGCATGCGGCCGTCGTCGCCGATGCCGGCACGCGCACGCTGCTCGACCGCTTGCCCGACTGGGAGGTCGACAACCACCTGTCCGGCCATGCGAGCCCGGCCTTCGCCCCGAACCTGCTCGGTCTCCTGGCGGACCTGGGCGTCACGGCGGATGACGACGACCGGATCGGGCGCGTGCTGGACGCGTTCCTCGCGCACCAGGAGCCCACGGGCAGGTTCGCGACGTTCGGGACGAGTCGCGCGTCGGCGGAACCCGTGTGGGGTGCGCTGCTGTGCGACACGCACGCGATCACCGAGGTGCTCGTCCGGTTCGGGCGGTCGCAGCACCCGGCTGTCCGGCGGGCCCTGGACGCGATGACGGACGACCTCGCGGCGACGCCCCAGGGCGAGGCATGGCCGTGCCTGCCGCACCCGGTGTCCGGGTTCCGTGGACCGGGGCGCCGCGCGGACTTCTGCCCGCAGGTGACGCTCGAGGCCCTGCGGACGTGGGCGCGGCTGCCGCAGGTCCCGGACCGTGCGGGTGACGCAGCGCGCACGGCGTTGCGGGCATGGCGGGCGCGCGGTGAGGAGAAGCCCTACATGTTCGGGCACGGTGCGGCGTTCAAGACGGTCAAGTGGCCGGCGTTCTGGTACGGCGTGCTCGAGGTCCTCGACACGCTCGGTCGTTACCCGGGCCTGTGGCGCGGCGCCTCGGCGGAGCCGGCCGATCGACGCGCACTCGCCGAGCTCGTCGCCTGCCTCGTCGCGTACAACGTCGGACCCGACGGGACCGTGACACCGCGCTCGTGCTACCGAGGGTTCGAGGGGTTCTCGTTCGGCCGGAAGACCGCCCCGTCCGGGTTCGCGACCGCATGCGTGGCTGTCGTGCTGCGGCGGTTCGGTGACCTCGCGGAGGACGTCGCCGCCGTCGACGTGACGCGGCTCACGAGCTCCAAGGGCGGCACCGGGACACCGGTCCCGCCGAGGGGATGAACCGGCGCCCACCGGAGAAGATCCAGCCCAGCGTACGGCGTCCTCACACTCGACTCCCAGACTCGCCCGCCATCGTGGTCGCAACGGGAAGGGGTCGACACGATGGACATCAGAGAGTTCGGCCGGGAACGGACACGGCAGGCGACGACCCTCGTCGCGATCGGGAGCGTGCTCGGCGTGGGGACCGTCTTCGGCGTCGCCGCGACCGACATCGCCGCGACGAAGGCCGCGGCAGCGGCTGCGGCGAGCACCGGGTCGACCGGCTCCGGGACGACGGGTGCCACCGGCACGCAGCAGCCCCCGAGCGAGCGTCCTGAGTCCGACGACGGCGCCAACGTCCTGGGGCTGCCGGGGGCCTCGTCGGGATACGGCAGCTCGGCACAGGGTGGTACGACAGCGCAGGGTGGCACCTCGGCGCAGGGTGGTACGACGGCGCAGGGCGGCGCGTCGGGCGTGGTGCCGGTGCAGCCGGGGGACGGTCGCGTGACGCACGGCTTCTCGACGGGGTCCTGAGGTGACCGACCAGCGTGACCGCGCGATCGACGCGCGACGTCGCGGCGGGCGTGCCGGGCGGCGGTGTGAGGTGACCGGCCATGTCTGAGGCCTTCTGGGCGCTCGCGCGCGCCACCGGCGTGGTGTCGCTCGTGCTGTTCACCGTGACCGTCCTGCTCGGCGTCCTGACCCGTTCCGGCCGGCCGGCGTTCGGGCTGCCGCGCTTCGCGGTGACCCTCGTGCACCGGAACGTCTCGCTGCTGGCCACGGTGCTCGTCGTCATCCACGTCGTCTCGCTGCTGCTCGACCCGTACGCGCAGCTGCGGCTCGTCGACGTGCTCGTGCCGTTCCTGGGTGTCCAGAAGCCGTTCTGGCTCGGCCTGGGGACCCTCGCGTTCGACCTCGTGATCGCCCTGGTCGTCACCGGTCTGCTCCGGCAGCGCCTCGGGCAGCGGGCGTTCCGGTTCGTCCACTGGTTCAGCTACGCGATGTGGCCCGTGGCCGTCCTGCACACCCTCGGGAACGGCAGCGACGTCGGGAAGTCCTGGCTCGTGCTGCTCCTGATGACGTGCGTGGGGTCGGTGGTCGCCTCGCTCTTCTGGCGGGTGTCCACGACGTTCGTCGAGTTCCAGCACACCCGCGTCGAGGAGGCACGTCGATGAGCACCGTGGAGTCCACCATCCCCCGGACGGCCGTCGCGGCGCCGGTCGGTGTGAACCGCCTGTTCGCGGCCGGGGCGCCCGACCTGGCGAGCCACCTCGCGCGGTTCGGTCCCGCACCGCGAGGCATCGCCCCTGGACAGCTCCTCGCCGAGCTCGAGGCCTCGGGGCTCGACGGGCGCGGCGGCGCCGGGTTCGCGACGTGGCGCAAGCTCGTGGCTGCGCGGACGTCCGCGGGCCCGACTGCCTACTCGGCACCGGTCGTGATCGCGAACGGCGCCGAAGGTGAGCCGATGAGCGCGAAGGACGAGATCCTGCTGTGCCACGCCCCACACCTCGCGCTCGACGGCCTCCTGCTTGCGGCGGACGCCACTGGTGCCCGGGAGGTCCACCTGTACAGCGGGCCGGTCCAGCTCGCGGCGGTCCGGCGCGCGATCGGCGAGCGGTCCGACGCCCGGACCGTGATCCTGCACGAGGCGCCCGACACGTTCGTGTCCGGTGAGGCATCGGCGGTGGTCAGCGCGATCGCGACGGGTGTGGCGATCCCGCGTGACCGGCGCGAGCGGCTCGCCGTCTCCGGGCTCGGCGGGCGCCCGACGGTGGTGAGCAACGTCGAGACGCTCGCCCACGTCGCTCTCGTGGCGCGATTCGGGGCCGCCTGGTTCCGGTCGGTCGGGACGGACGACTCGCCGGGCACGCGACTGCTGACGGTGACCGGCGACGGCGTCGACAGGCGCGTCATCGAGGCCACTGGCGGGCTGCCCCTGGGTGAGGCGCTCGGTGCGGTCGGCCTCGACACCTCGCGGGTGCAGGCCGTGCTCGTCGGCGGGTACCACGGGGGTTGGGTGCCCGGTACGGACCTGGGGGTCGGGCTCTCGCGTCGTGACCTCGAGCCCTACGGCACGCGTCCTGGCGCCGGCATCCTCGTGGCCCTCGGCACCCAGCACTGCGGGTTGGCGGCGTCGGTCGGGATCGCGCAGTACCTCGCCGGGCAGTCGGCCCGGCAGTGCGGTCCGTGCGTCAACGGGTTGCCGGCGATGGCCGACGTCCTCGCACGGGTGGCCGCGGGAGGTGGGAGCTCGAGACTGCCCGACGAGGTGCGGCGCCTGGCCGAGGTCGTGTCCGGGCGTGGGGCGTGCAGCCATCCCGACGGGACGGCGAGGTTCGTGCTGAGCACCCTGGAGGTCTTCGGGTCGGACGTCCGCGCCCACCTCGCGGGGTACTGCGAGGTGATCCGCTCATGACCCGGCAGTCTCTGCACATCGACTGGACGGCGTGCGACGGGCGCGGGCTGTGCACCGAGCTGCTCGGCCCTCTCCTGGTCCGTGACGAGTGGGGGTACCCGCGCGCGGCCGGGTACGGGTCGGACGTGCCCATCCCGAGCGCGCTGGTCGCCGACGCGCGCGACGCCGTCACCCTGTGCCCGCGCCTGGCCCTCAGCCTCCGGCCGCTGGGAGTCCCTGCCGGGCGGTGACCGGTGCGGCTCGGGGCATCCACCTCAAGTCCTGGGAGCGACCCGTGATGGAGGACTAAGGTCGCTCGGGGGCGCCGCGATGTGCGGGCGCGGGGGAGAGGGACGAGAATCCATGGCCGCCTTGCACGCGCGGTACCTGACCGAGGAGCTCGACGAGGCAGGCCACCCGCGGGCCTTCACGCTGCGGTGCCCGCCGGGGTTCAACTTCGCGTACGACGTGGTGGACCGCCTCGGGTCGCACAGTCCGGCGCGTCGGGCGCTGCGCTGGTGCAACGACGCCGGCGAGCAGCGGACGTACACGTTCGGTGAGATGAGCAGGCTCAGCGACCAGGCGGCCGCCTACTTCCTGTCCCAGGGCATCCGCAAGGGCGATCGGGTGCTGCTCATCCTCAAGCGGCATGCGCAGTTCTGGTGGGCGATCACCGGCCTGCACAAGATCGGGGCCGTCGCGGTGCCGGCCACCAACCAGCTCCTGAAGTACGACCTCGTGTTCCGCCTCGCCGAGGCGAACATCACGGCCGTGGTGTGCACGCTCGAGGGGGACGTGGCGGCGGAGGTCGAGGCCGCCGAGCAGGAGATCGGGCGCCCGCTGGTGCGGATCGGGGTGCGCGGCTCACGGGAGGGCTGGGCGGACCTCGACGCGGGCATGGCGGCCGCGCCGCCGTTCGTCCGACCGCGGGGCGCGGACCTGCCCGCGGTCGAGGACCCGATGCTGCTGTACTTCACGTCGGGCACGACGGCGCAGCCGAAGATGGTCGTGCACGACTTCTCGTACCCGATCGCGCACATCCCGACCGCCAAGTACTGGCACAAGGTGGACCCGAACGGGCTCCACCTGACGGTCTCGGAGACCGGCTGGGCCAAGTCCGTGTGGGGCAAGCTCTACGGCCAGTGGCTCATGGAGGCCTGCGTCGACGTCTACGACTTCGACCGGTTCGACCCCGTCCGGTTGCTCGAGCACCTCCAGGAGGCCCGGGTCACGACGTTCTGCGCGGCACCGACGGTCTACCGGTTCCTCATCACCCACGACCTTGCCGCATACGACCTCTCGGCGCTCCAGCACTGCACGATCGCGGGCGAGGCGATGAACCCCGTCGTCTACGAGACGTTCCGGGAGAAGACCGGTCTCGACCTGAAGGAGGGTTACGGGCAGACCGAGATGACCCTGGCGGTGGTGACCAACTACTGGCAGGAGACGAAGCCCGGGTCGATGGGCCTGCCCTCACCGGGCTACGACGTCGTCCTGCTCACCGAGGACGGCACCGAGGCGGCCGTCGGCGAGAACGGCGAGATCTGCGTGCGGGTGCCCGACGGCGCGCGGCCGATCGGCCTGTTCACCGGGTACGACAACGACCTCGCGACCACGCGCGCCGCCTGGCACGACGGGTACTACCACACGCACGACCTGGCCCGGAAGGACGAGGACGGCTACTTCTGGTACGTCGGTCGTACCGACGACATGATCAAGACGTCCGGCTACCGGGTCGGCCCGTTCGAGGTCGAGAGCGTCGTGATGGCCCACCCGGCCGTGATCGAGTGCGCGATCACCGGGGCACCGGACGAGGTCCGCGGCACCGTCGTCAAGGCGACGATCGTGCTCGCTCCCGGCATCGAGCCGACCGATGCGCTCGCGAAGGACATCCAGGCGTTCGTCAAGCACCGGACCGCCCCGTACAAGTACCCGCGGGTGATCGAGTTCGTCGAGCACATGCCGACGACGATCTCCGGCAAGATCCGCCGCGTGGTCCTCCGTCAGGAGAGCGCGCGCCGCGCGGAGCACGGACGACGTACCGGGGACGCCGCCGAGCAGTGACAGGATGATCGACCGGGACGTGTCGGGGCAGACCGGGCACGTCACGCTGACGACATCACGACCGATGGAGGTGGAATGACCGTTCCGCGCCTGGCGTCGGTGCGTCGCCGTCCGGCCGTCCGGCCGTCCCTCCTGCTCCAGTTCGGCACCCTGTCGTTCGTGATCGTGGCGGTGCTCGGCCTGGTGGTCGGGCAACAGCTCCACTCGCTCATCACCGACCGCGCGCAGGCCAACGCGCGGGCCGCGGCCCAGGTCTACCTGCAGCTCGTCGAGCGCACCTTTTTCACCCCGGACATGCAGAGCCCGGCGGCGGGCGGGCTCGCGACGTCGCATCAGCTCTCGTTGTCCGAGCAGCTCACCGAGAACCCCGTCGTGCGGCAGCAGGTGCTCTCGGCGAAGGCCTGGCTCTCGAACGGCCTGGTCGTGTTCTCGACGGCCCGCGGTGAGATCGGGACGCGCGAGACGTTGCCCGCATCGGCGACGAAGGCGTTGACGGGCGAGACGGTCTCCGGGATCGCCGACGCGAGTCGTGTGCGGAGCGACTCGTACGACGTCCAGCAGCACGCGGGCGAGAAGGTGATGTTCGTCGACATGCCACTCGCGGTCGGTGGTACCTCGACACCCGGGGTCGTCGTCGAGATCACCCAGGACTACGTCCACACCGAGGCGGCGATCCGTCACGACACGGCGATGGTGTACGGCTGGCTCGCGGGCGGGCTCCTGGTGCTGTATCTCGCGCTGTTCAGGATCGTCGCGACGGCGAGCCGGCGCATGCGTCACCAGTCCGAGGTGAACCGTGAGCTCGCGCTCCACGACACGCTCACCGGGCTCGCGAACCGCAGCCTCCTCCGCGACCTGGCGGCCGAGGCCCTCGCCACCGCGCAGCGGCACGACACCCACGTGGCGCTGCTGCTGCTGGACCTCGACCGGTTCAAGGAGATCAACGACACCTTGGGTCACCACCACGGCGACCTGCTGCTGGCACTGATCGGGCCTCGGCTGACGTCGGTGCTGCGCCCGCACGACACGATCGCGCGGCTTGGCGGAGACGAGTTCGTCGTCCTGCTCCCGGAGGTCGTGGGGGCCGACGACGCGTTGGCGATCGGGCGCCGGGTGCTCGGTGTGCTGGACGAGGCGTTCGCGGTCGAGGGGGTCGAGCTCGACGTCGGGGGCAGCATCGGCATCGCGATCAGCCCGGATCACGGCGAGGACTTCGAGACGCTGCTCCGGCACGCGGACGTCGCGATGTACGCGGCGAAGACCCACCAGAACGGGGTGACGGTCTACGACCCCGCGTACGACGCGAACAGTCCCGCGCGGCTCGCGATGCTGGGGGAGCTGCGGCGGGGGATCGACGCCGGCCAGCTCGTGCTGCACTACCAGCCGCAGGTCGACATGGACTCCGGCGAGGTGACCGGTGCCGAGGCCCTGGTCCGCTGGGAGCACCCGACCCGTGGCCTGCTCTTCCCGGACGAGTTCATCCCGCTCGCCGAGCGGACCGGGCTGATCCGCCAGCTGACCCTCGCGGTGCTCGACCAGGCTCTCGCGCAGGCCGCGCAGTGGGCGCGGGCCGGGCGGCCGTTGGCCGTCGCCGTCAACCTGTCGGCCCGGTCGTTGCTCGAGCTGACGCTGCGTGACGACGTCGCCGCGGCGCTCGCGCGTCATGACGTGCCGGGCAGCATGCTCGAGCTGGAGATCACCGAGAGCACGGTCATGGCCGACCCGGAGCGCGCTCTCGGGGTGCTGAGGTCGTTGACGGAGCTGGGGCTGACGGTGTCGATCGACGACTTCGGCACCGGTTACTCGTCGATGGCGTACCTGCAGCGCCTGCCTGTGCACGGCCTGAAGATCGATCGGAGCTTCGTGACGGACCTCGGCGGTGACGTCAACGAGGTCATCGTGTCGTCGAGCATCGACCTGGCTCGCAGCCTCGGCCTGCACGTGATCGCCGAGGGCGTCGAGGACCGGGCGACGTGGGACCGGCTGAGCGCGCTCGGCTGCCACGCGGGTCAGGGGTACTTCCTGTCGCGGCCGGTGCCGGCGTCGGTGTTCGACGAGTGGTTCGCACGGCACCTCGACGAGGAGCTGGCGGCCGTTCCGGGCGGGTGAGCCGCGGCAGCTACTCGGGCGGCTGCGCGAGCAGGCGCGGGTCGCGGTCGTCGGTCGGTGACGGGACCGTGTCGGTCTCGGCGGAGGGAGCCTGGTCGGCGGTGTCGTCGTCGGTGTCAGTGTCGATTGCGCGTGCCGCTGCCGCCGTGTGGTGCGGCATCGCGGCGCCGGCGACGACGAGCATCACGGCGATGGCCGCGAGTCCCACGAACACCCACGTCACCGCGACCCCGAACCGTTGCGGGTCGCCGGTCGCATCCTGGCCGCGCAGCATCCCGTTGACGACGGCGCCGAGCGCGGCGACCCCGACGGCGCTGCCGACGGACCGGGCGAACATGTTGGTGCCGGTGACGACGGCGCGCTCACCCCACGCCACGCTCGACTGCGCGGCGATGAGGCTCGGCGCCGCGACGAGACCCAGCCCGAGACCCACGATGAAGCAGCCGAGGCCGACGGCGACCAGTGCCGGGTGCAGCGACGTCACGGCGAGCTCGACGGTGCCGAGGATCACGATGGACGACCCGAGGAGCACGGTGGTGCGGAACCCGACCCGGAGGTAGACCCGGCCGGACAGCGTCGCGGCGATCGGCCACCCGATGGTCAGGACCGCCAACGTCAGCCCGGACGTCAACGGCGACGCGTGCAGCAGCGCCTCGAGGTAGCTCGGCACGTACGACGTCAGGCCGATCATGATCGCGCCGACGCCCACCGACACGAGCGACGTGGTCAGGACGACGCGCCGGGTGAGCATCGTCAGCGGGAGCACGGGCTCGGCAGCGCGGCGCTCGACCAGTGCGAAGGCGACGAGAAGGACGGCGCCCACCGTGAACGCCCCGATGCTCGGCGTCGAGGTCCACGCCCAGGCGTTGCCGCCTTCCAGCATCGCGAGGATCAGCAGGCTCAACGCCCCGGTGAGGAACAGTCCGCCGAGCCAGTCGATCGCGTGGCGGGTGCGGGTGACCGTCTCGTGCAGGTGCCGGACGAGCAGCCACGCGGCGGCCAGGCACAGCGGCACGTTGACGAAGAAGATCCACCGCCACGACGTGAACTCGGAGAACACCCCGCCGAGGGTCGGCCCGACGATCGCGGACACCGCCCACACGCTCGCGATGTACCCCTGCGCCTTGGCGCGTTCCTCGAGCGTGTAGATGTCGCCGACGATCGTCATGGCCATGGGCTGCACGGCACCTGCACCCAGGCCCTGGACGGCGCGGAACCCGATGAGCACGGGCATGCTCCAGGCGAACCCGGACGCGACGGACCCGAGGAGGAACAGGCCGACCCCGAGGAGGACGACGGGCTTGCGGCCGACGGAGTCCGCGACCTTCGAGTAGATGGGGACCGCGACCGCCTGCGTGAGCAGGTAGATCGAGAACAGCCACGGGAAGCTGGCGAAGCCCCCGAGGTCCTTGACGATCGTCGGGACCGCCGTGGCGAGGATCGTCGAGTCGATCGCGACCAGACCCGTCGTCACCATGACGGCGATGAGGATCGGTCCCCGTTCTGACCTGAAGCCGACGCCGTCGCTGCTCATCCCGACCCTTCCGCTGCCGCGCCGTGCGGCCCACCACGAGGTCAAGTGTGCAGGCCGGTGCCGACATTCCCGTCCACGGCGGTTGCCCCCTCGAGGCCGGTGCTCTGGTCGCCCGGATCGCCCGGATCGCCCGGATCGCCCGGATCGCCCGGCTCGACCGCGTAGCGCAGCAGGACGCGGCCGTCGCTGCGTGGGATCGTCTCGATGAGGTGCAGACGCGTCGGGGCGTCGTCGGGCGCGAGGTCGGCCGCGGTGAACAGGACCGGCGTGGTGGTGCCGCCCACGGCTATCGGGACGACCTCGACCTCGATCTCGTCGACGAGACCGGCGCGGAGGAGGGCTCCGTTTAGCCGTCCACCGGCGGTCGAGACGACCGTGTGCGTACCGAGAAGCCGGTGGAGGGTCGCCATCGCGAGCGGGAGGTCGACGCGCTCCTCGCCGACGACGAGGTAGGGAACCTGCTCACGTCGCAGGTAGGAGAGGTAGGCGAGCGGTGTCGTTGCGGAGACCAGGACGAGCACGTGCCAGCCCCTCCACTGCTCACCCGGGTACTCCTTGTACAGCCAGCGGATCCGCCCTCGGCTGTCGACGACGGTGAGCCAGCCACGGGTCACCCGCGCGACGACATCGGCAGGGAGGAAGTCGGTGAGGAGCAGGTCGGCGGGCTCCGTCGGGTCCGGGAGCGGGTCCGGCTCGTGCCCTGCTGTCACGAACGACCCCGAGCCTTCGAGCAGCACGTCGGGCCGGAGTCGCCGCTGGACATCGCCGTAGGTGGACCCGGCGAACGTCGGCCAGCGCTCGTCGAACATCAGCAGAACGTCGGGGGAGATCGAGAGCCGTCCGTCGACGGACGCCGCGTTGTGGGTCACGATGCGCGGCCGGGTCCGGGCCGCGACGTCGGTGTCCGGGACGTCCCCAGGATCGCCCTGGTGCGTCGGCATCGGAGTGCCTCCCTCATCGACTCGGTCGCCAGCCAGCTCGTTCCGATCATGCTCGCCAGGTCCGACATCACGACCCGCACCACCACCGCCACCCACCCCCTTCGCCGAGATCGTGAGTCCGGCCCGAGACCGTGAGTCTGGACGTGCGATCTCGCACCGGACTCACGATCTCGCGCCTGGTCGCGGGTCATCTGGACGGCGGGCTGCACTTCGGCGATAGTCGGCGGCATGCGCACGAGCCGGTTGGAGGCGTTCAGCGACGGTGTTCTCGCCATCGTCATCACGATCATGGTGCTCGAGCTGCGCGTGCCGATCGCCGCGGAGGGGCACGTCGCGACGTTCGCCGATCTCACCGCCGCCCACCTCGTCCCGGTGTTCTTCAGCTACGTCCTGAGCTTCGTGTACGTCGCGATCTACTGGAACAACCACCACCACCTGATGACGACGGCCGACCACGTCAGCGGCCCGATCATGTGGGCCAACATGCACCTGCTGTTCTGGCTCTCGCTCGTCCCGTTCTCGACGAGCTGGCTCGGCGAGAGCCGTGGTGCTGCCGCGCCCGCCGCGCTCTACGGGGTGATCCTGCTGATGGCAGGGGTTGCCTACTTCATGTTGAGCAAGACGATCATCCGAGCAAGCGGGGCCGACGGGACGCTCGCACGGGCGATCGGGCGCGACGTCAAGGGCCGGATCTCGCCCGTGCTGTATGCGCTGGCCATCGGCGCCGCGTTCGTGTGGACGCCGCTGTCCTACGTCCTGTACGTCGCGGTCGCGGCGATGTGGCTGGTCCCGGACCGGCGGATCGAGCGGCTCACGGTCGCCGTGCCCGACGACGAGTGACGGCGTGCTCTCGGAAGGTCAGGCCGAGGGGAGACTCTCGAAGAACGCGCGCCCTCGCCGTGCCGACGGGAAGCAGGAGCGAACCGAGGGGCTTGCCGATGACGACCGAGCGCCCGGTCGGCAGCGCGTGCAGCGCCTCCCGTCCCTGGATGACCGCCGCGTTCTCCGACTCGTCGCTCCGATCCCACTCGACGGCCTCCGTCTGCCATCCCAGCTCGCGCGCCACTGGCGCCGCCGGCGATGTCAGTGCGTCCTCGGTGGGTCCACCCCGACCGGGTGCGAGACGATCGATTCTCGGATCGCACGCGCACCCTGAGAATCGCGTGCCGTGAGCGACAATCAGCCCGACGGAATTCGCGAATAAGCAGGTTCGGGTCACGTACCGTGGATTCCATGCTGAAGGACTACCCGTGGTGAGGACAATGCCGGTCCGGAGGATGCGGGCGATCCCGGAAGAAGCTGCCGCCATGACGCGACCGGTGCAGGACGCTCTCCGTCATCCCTCGCCAGGGGGCCGACGTCGCGTTTCGCGCCCGCTCTCCGCGGGATGGGCCGCGGTCGCCGCATGCCTCTCGTTCCTGGTCCTTGTTCTGGGAGGATGCACACCGGCTGCGCCAGCCAGCGGGTCCTCGGCGTCGGAGGAGAGCCCCCACAGCATGACGCGTCAGCGAGAGACGCCCTCTCCACCCGCAACTGCGACGGAGGTGTCGGCGGCGGGATCGGCATACCTCGCGGCGGTGGATGCCGCTACACCCGGGTGGCGAAACGTTGATGCGATGCTCTCCGCCCACTCCGGATACATCTACCGAACGGATCTGCTGGCCCAGGTCGACGCCGACAAGCTGTTCCTAGCCGCGTTGCGAGGGATCACGTTCCCGACGGACGCGGCTGCCGCCGCCGAGAATCTGATTGCGGCGATCGAGGCCTATGACGCGTTTCTCATGGCCGGGTACAAGGATCTCGCCAGCTACGTCTCGAATCCGAACGAGGACGATCACCTCAATGCGACTCGCGCCCAGAGCTCCGGGCACCTCCGCAGTCTCCTGGGACTTCCCGCCTCAACCTCGACCTTCCTGCGCCCGTGAGCACCTGACAATCCACGCCGGCCTCGGTCATCCCGCCGCCAGTCGCTCGACGTCGGCACGGGCGACTGCCTGAGATCCGCTCTCGGCCGCGGCGCAGACCCTCGCCGGGTGCGTCGTGGCATCGTGTCCTGCGGGGTCGCCGGACGTGTGACCGGCACGTGGCGCGCGAGCGCCGACCTGCAGGGAGGAACGCACGTGGCAGAGGCGACCACCGACGGGACCAGGCGCGTCGGCCTGTGGGGTGTCGTGTCGATCGGCATCGGCGGGATGGTCGGCGGCGGGATCTTCGCGGTCCTCGGGCTGTCGGTTCAGATCGCCGGGGGAGGGGCGCCGGTCGCGTTCCTCGTCGCCGGGCTGGTGGCGCTGCTCACCGCGCGCTCTTACGCGCTGCTCTCGGCGTCGTTCCCGAGCCGCGGCGGCACCGTGACGTTCGTCAACCGCGCGTTCGGGCCCGGGTTGTTCGCCGGCGGGATCAACGTGCTGCTGTGGCTGAGCTACATCGTGATGCTGGCGCTCTACTCGCAGGCGTTCGGCAGCTACGCGGCGAGCTTCCTGCCGGCCGAGCAGCACGAGCTCGGCAAGCACATGTTCCTGACGGTGGCCGTCGTGCTGATCGCCGTCCTCAATGTCGCCGGGGCCTCGACCGTGGCGCGTGCCGAGCGGTACGTCGTCGCCGTCAAGCTGACGATCCTGCTGCTGTTCGTCGTGGTCGGGATGGCAGGTGTCTCCACGTCGCGGCTCGCACCCGACCAGTGGAGTCCGCCGTTGTCCCTCGTCGCGGGCGGGATGATCGTCTTCCTCGCCTACGAGGGTTTCGAGCTGATCGCCAACGCCGCCGAGGACGTCGTGGACCCGGCGCGGACGCTGAAGCGCGCGTACTACATCTCGGTCGTGTTCGTCATCGTGCTGTACGTGCTCGTCGCCGTGGTGGCCGTCGGGTCCGTGCCGGTCGCCCAGCTCGTCGACGCGCGCGACTACGCGCTCGCGGTCGCCGCACGCCCGACGCTCGGGCAAGCCGGGTTCGCGCTGATCGGCGTCGCCGCGATGCTCTCGACGGCGTCGGCGATCAACGCGACGCTGTACGGGTCGGCGCGCATGACCTACACGATCGCCAAGGCGCGCGAGCTCCCGGCACAGCTCGAGCGGCCCATCTGGAACCAGCCCCTGGAAGGGCTGATCATCACCGCCGCCGCGACGCTCGTGCTCGCGAACGTCCTCAACCTGCAGAGCATCTCCACGATGGGCAGTGCCGGGTTCCTCATCATCTTCGCGGTGGTGAACATCGCCGAGGCTCGAACCTCGAAGCAGCGCGGATCGGCGCCGTGGATCTCGATCGTCGGGGCAGTGGCCTGTGTCGGGGCGCTCGCTGCGCTCCTGGCCAAGAGCAGCCTCGGGTCCGCCGGGGTGCTGGTCGCGATGGTGGGGGTGTCGTTCGGGATCGAGGCGGTGTTCCGGCGGATGACGGGGCGCGGGTTGCGGGCATAGGGGGTGCGTGGGCGGTCGCTCGTTGACGCGCGCGCCCCGGGGCGCGGTGATCGTGCGGTTCGCACGGGGGAGCGACCGGTGTGGGCAACCCGACAAGTCACCAATACGCCCCCACCCTCGCCGAACGGGCAACCACCGATCGCGCTCGGATTGGGGGCGCATGTCGTTCCGGCAGGCCGGCAGCCGAACTGTGGGCAAGTGGTGTCATGGCATCGCGACGTCTGAGCGGATGACGAACGCTCTTTCGTGGCGTGCCGTGCCGGTGTACGTTGCCTTGTCGAGCCCCGTGTTCGCCTCGCGGTCGATTTCATCGGGGGCTGCGTCCGCGACGTGATGGAGGCTTGATGCTGCGTCGGGCAGAAAATGTCACTGTCTCATACAAGTCTGGAATCTTCGGAGGCAAAGGCTGGTTGACGCTGAAGGTCGGGCGGAAGGAATATCGGCTTGGCAAGATCAGTGAGGCTGAGTTTTCGGCCAGGTCTCAGCGGCAGATTCAGCAGCCCGTTCCCGTCGCGAGAGTCGAGAGTCGAGCCTACTGGCAGTTCCGGAACGCCTTCTACTGGGACAATGATGGGCTCCGCGCCGATCAGATCTACGCCTTGCTCGTCACGCGTCAGCAGCGAGAAGCGGCGCGGGTCGAACGAGCGCAGGCAGCCGTCGCAATGGGAGGCGCGCCCCGACCACCGTCGCCGCGCGGGAGCATCCCCGACGATGTCAAGCAGTTCGTCTGGAATCGCGACGGCGGACGCTGCCGACACTGCGGTGCCGTGTACGAACTGCAGTTCGACCACGTGATCCCGGTTGCGATGGGGGGCAGTAGCGTTCCGGAGAACCTTCAAGTGCTCTGCGGGCCGTGTAACCGGAGCAAGGCCGCGGGTCTGACCGTTCGGCGGGGCTAGCGCATCCCTGGCCCGCGCCTCGCGCGAACGACTCGGTGCCGGTGTCAACCCAAGACGCCAACGCCGCTAGTCGTAAGTACACCCACTGAGCGTGACCTGGCCACCCACTATGCTATCCCGCGGGAGGGCGAATTGACTGGGACGACTTTCTTTGTTGAGGCCGCGTCTGCGGCCGGAAGTGATGGTTCGCGAGCAGGAACTTGGATCGCGCTCGTCGCTCTTCTCATTTCGCTAATCGCCGCGATCTTCTCGGGCGTCGCACTGTGGCGTACCCACTTCACGCGAGGCAGTGTCATATTCACGCCCCGGTTTGCTCAATTCTCGGTGACTCAGTGGACCAACGACGGATGCGGCTGGTTTACACCGGATATCGCAATTTCCGCATCGATTGCCAACACCGGCGTACGGCCTATCGTCGTTCAGGGCCTACGCGTTCGGGTCGGCTATCGTGGTCTGCCGATTCCGGATGCGCACGAGATCTGGGACTTCAACATGGAGCTCGACACGACGACTGAGCTGCGTTCGGGCCCTGGTAGGAGCGTGCTCAAGGCGCGAAGTGGCACGGGGCCGCCGTTTATCGTGCTCTCGAAAGCGGTCGTGGATAAGAGGTTTGTCTGTTGGTCTCGCTGGGAGAAGCCGGTAATACAGGATCTCCGGTTCACTCTGGAGGCGAAGACGACGCGCTCGCGCAGTTGGGTGGCGATTGAGTCCTGGTCCTTTAACGTGACGCCGCAGGACTGGGTATACATGACAGGCAAGGGCACGATAATTTCGCTGCCCCCGGAAAGTCTGGAGTCGGTGCGATTCAATCGCGAGACGCACCCAAAGGATCTCCACAAGTACACCGGCCCAACTGAGTCGCTGCCGGAGCTATCGAGCCCACCCACGCCGTCGCATGTCGTCCATGAGGGTTCCGATCCGGACCGGCGCTGAACGACCGACGCGCGGCGCAGCCGCGCGCTTGACTTGAAGTAGCAGCGTTACTGGGGAGCCCTCGACGCCACCCCGGGAGCCGGAACGGGCCAGGCTCGCCCCGGTGCGGGGACGGCGGGTGCGGGGCGCGCGCACGGCGCGCGAGCGCCGAGTACGCACCGCACCGCCGCCCCGCTCGGGACAGCCGAACCCCACCGCACCCACGGGTGTGTGCGGGCCGGGCTCGCACTGAGGCGTCCATCCGATAGCGGAGCACCAGCCCGGAACGCAGACGGGGCATACGGGCACCTTCACGCCCGGCCCGTGGACCTTGGTGCGGAGCACCGACCCCGACCACGCGCGAACCGCCCGGAGGACCCGTCGGAGTGCAGGGCCACGCTCAGCGATCGGATAGCCGCCGGAGGCGAGACGACAGACCACGACGACCAGGCGCGCCTGCGGGCCAACCGCGTCGCGAACCCCCAGGTCAGGGCCTCGCAGCGAGGGGGCACATTGACGAGTAGTCGCGAACCCGACTCTGCACCCTCCCCATGGGAACAGGCCCGTCCCCGCGGCCTCAGCTGCACCGCGGGTCAACCGCAGCGCATCGACGGGCGCCCGAGGGGTGCCGGGTTGACTACCGTCCGGCAATCGTCGTCAGCCGGTCCGTCGGACGGACGCCACTCCCAGGCGGCGCGACCTCGGGCCCCCTCCACTCACCGACGTCGAGCACCCCAGCGTGAAGTCGGCGAAACTGACCAGGCACAGGTCAGGCGTCGGCGCTGAGGTTGCGGATGCAGACGCCGAGAGTCTCGAGCAGGGCCTGCTGTCGGTCGGCCGTCAGCCCGGTGCACATCGTCGTCTGGACCTCGAGCACCGCGGCGCTGGCCGACTCGAGGATCTCGCGGCCGGCGCGGGTCAGCTCGGTCGGCAGCTCGCGGCCGTGTGGCGCGATGGCGGGTCGGGCGACGAGACCACGCTCTTCGAGCCCGCGCAGGACGACGTTCATCGACTGACGGGTGACGAAGACTCCGCGAGCCAGCTCGGCGTTCGACAGCCCGGGACGTTGCCCGAGCAGCTCCAGGCACGCGTACTGCGTCACGGTCAGGTGCAGCGGGCGTAGTGCGGCATCCAGCGCGCTCCGCAGCGCGACCGCGGCCTGTTTGAGCACATAGCCGACCGCGCCTTCCACCGGACCGAGGACCTCGCGTTGCTCCATGTCAGTATCCTGACATACAGTCCGCGATGTCAGGACATTGACAATCAGAGGAGAGCGCCATGACCATCACCGGACCCGACTTCATCGCCCTGCAGGTACGCGACCTGGAACGTGCTGCGGCGTTCTACGAGGAGCGCCTCGGTCTGCGCCGCGCGCCGTTCAGCCCGCCGCACGCCGTGGTGTTCGCCACGACACCGGTCCCGTTCGCGGTGCGGGACGCGCTGCCCGGTGTCGACCTGGACGGGGCCGGCCAGCCGGGCGCCGGTGTTGCGCTGTGGCTGCACTGCACCGACGCGCAGGCGCTGCACGACTCCCTCGCCGCCGCAGGCGTGCCGATCGTCACGCCACCGTTCGACGGTCCGTTCGGGCGGACGTTCGCCTTCACGGACCTCGACGGGTACTCCGTGACGATCCACGACAAGCAGTAGCCGTCGCCGGCCGATCGGAAGCATGATCCGCGCCCTGCCGTCGGCAAGGTCGGGTCCCGCGTCCAGTCCGTCGAGGGCGTCGCATGTGACGATCAGAGGGTGAGCTCTCTCCGACACCCACGTGCGGCCCTCGCGCACGCGCTGCTCAGCCGTGTCGCCGGCCCGGACCCGGACGCCGCCAGGGACCGCATCCACCTGACCCCGGGCCCTCGATGGTTCGACCCGGACAGCCCGATCGGGCGGGTGCACGGGGACGCATCGATGTTCATCGGCGGAGTGCGCGCCCTGCTCCTGCAGTCTCTGCACCCGCGGGTGATGACGGCCGTCGCCGAGCACTCGGGGTACCGCCTGGACCCGTGGGGGCGCCTGCAGAACACGGCCACCTTCATCGCCGCCACGACGTTCGGGACGAGCGCCGCCTCGGAGCAGGCGATCGCGATCGTGCAGGCCGTGCACAAGCGGGTGTTCGGCACGATGCCCGACGGCGTCGGGTACGACGCGGCCGACCCGCACCTGCTGTCCTGGGTGCACCTGGGCGAGGCGGAGAGCTTCCTGCTCGCGCACCAGCACTTCGGCCGGCGACCGCTCGACGACGCCGGCTGCGACGAATACGTGGCGCAGACCGCCGTCGTCGCGCGTGCTCTCGGGGTCGAGGACCCGCCGGTCACCTACGCGGGCCTGCGCGCACAGCTCGATGCCTTCCGCAGCGAGCTGGCCGCCACGGACGCAGCACGCGATGTCGCGACGTTCCTCCTGCACACCCCGCCGCTGCCCTGGGTGGCGCGACCTGGCTACGGGCTGATCACGTCAGGGGGTCTCGCGCTGCTGCCGCCGTGGGCGCGGCGTGAGCTCGGTGTGCGTGCGGCGCCGACGCTCGACCCGCTGCGCCGGGCAGGTGGCAAGGCGATCACGGCCACGATCAGGTGGGCGCTCGACTCGAAGGAGCCGGGCCGCGCACCGAGCACGGCTGCCGAGGTCTGACGGGGGAACTGGTGCGGCTCTCCTGGCGGCTCCGAGCCCCGAGAGACTCGGAGCCGCCAGGGACGACCGTTCAGCCCTCGGCGAGGAAGGCGTCGCGCTGAAGGGCCTCGGCGCTCGCCAGCCCCTCGAAGAGCACGGCCTCGTCGGTGTCACCCGATGCCGTGGCTTCCTGGGCGAAGCCCGGGTAGGTCACCGTCGCCTCGAGGTCCTCGGACACGGCAGCGTTCGTGAGGTTCGTCGCGGTGTCTCCCATCAGGCCTGCGAGGTTCGCCTCGTCCGAGAAGTGCTCGCGGAACTCCACCTGTCCGGTACCCGCGAACAGGTCGGCGAGCGCGGTCTGGCCGGAGTCGCGGGCGACCTGCGCGAACAGGTCGTACTTGACCTGGGCGAGAGACTCACCGTGCATCGCGGTGGCGAGGTTCGTCAGGGTCTGTCCGCCGCACCTGGGGAGCTGGGGGGTGACGGTGATCCACTGCAGCGCGGAAGCCCGAGGGATCGGGCCGCTGCCGGTCAGGATCGCCGAGAGCGCCGCGGTGTACTTGTTGGCGTGCATCATCTCCTCCTTGGCGATGGAGTCGAAGATGTTCGCGGCCCGGGTGCACCCCTCGGCGCGGGCGGTGGCAGCGAACTCGGGGTACATGACCGTCGCCTCGTAGGTCTCGCCGTCGATGGCGGCGCGGAGGTTCTGGGCGTTGTCGCCCACGAGGGCAGCGGGAACGGCCAGCTCGGCCGCGTGGACGTAGCGGTCCTCAGTGGCGGTCGTCGTGAACAAGGCGGACGCTGATCCAGCCCCCTCTCGGTCGGCCTGCTCGGCGTACACCGTGTAGCGGGCCCAGTCGAAGGCCTCGATCTGCAGCGCAGTGTGCAGGTTCGCGTCGGTGGACGGGTCCAGCGTTGCGGCCTGCGCAGTCGGTGCGAGCAGGACTCCGACCGCCGCGGCGACGGCCAGGATGCGGATGGTGCGAGACATGGCGAACTCCTCTCGGCAGCGCGCGGAGGCCCGCGCGCACCATCAGCGAACACCGCGCCACTGAGATGGCTGTGAGGAGAGTGTGAGGAGCGTGCCATCGGGATCTCGCGCGGTCGCGCACCTGGTCGCCGCCGTCGAGGCCATGCGGTCCCGGGGCGCGAGTGACATCAGTGCAGTCCTCAGGCGTGCGACATCCGGGTCACGCCTTCCCGCGCGCGATGTCAGCCGGCGAGGGCGACGGACTCCTCCGACTCGTTGATCATGGCCTGGATCTGCTCGCTGGGCAGTGCGACCGCGATCGCCCAGTAGTAGATGATCAGGCTGAACGCGCTCACGACGACGATGTCCCACCACAACGGGATGACGGGGTTCTTCAATGGCCCGTAGTCGCTCAGGTAGACGATCACGCCCATTCCGATGAGATACACCGGAAGCCATTGTGCGGCTCTCCAGTTCAGGACGGGAGCGTGCGGGTTCAGCTTGAAGATCCTGTTGATCCCGAGGATCACATAGCCGAGGAGAATCGCGACGCCGAGCTTCCAGTCGGTGTCCCACGTCGACCACAGGATGATGAGGTTCGAGACGATGAAGGCGAGCGGGGCGAAGAAGCCTCCGGCCGGTAGCCGGTAGGGGCGCTCGGCGTGGGGGAGGCGCTTCCGGAACACCCCGAACGACAGCGGCGCGCCGGCGTACATCAGGACGCTGGCGCTCGTGATCAGGCCGACCAGCGACTGCCAGCTCGGGAACGGCAGGAAGCAGATGCACCCGATGACGAAGGCCACGATCACGCCGACCCACGGCACCCCGCGCTTGTTCAACCGCTCGAAGGCCATCGGGACGTAGCCGTTGCGGCTCAGACCGTAGGAGACGCGCGACGACGCCGCCGTGTAGATCAGGCCGGTGCCCGCAGGAGAGATGATCGCGTCGAGGTAGAGGATCGCCGCGAGCCAGCCGAGGCTCACCAGTGAGGCGAGCTGCGCCCAGGGGCCGGTGAACGCGGTGTAGAGACCGGTGCCGACCTCGCTCCAGGTGGACCCGATCGCGCTCGCGGGCAGGGCGAGCAGGAAGACGACCTGGAGGGCGATGTAGATGATGATGCCGAGGATGATCGAACCGATCACGGCGACCGGGATGTCGCGCTTGGGGTTCGTGCTCTCGCCGGCGAGCTGGTCGGCCTGCTCGAATCCGAGGTAGGAGAAGATGATCCCGCTGGTCGCGACCGCGGCAAGGATGCCGTGCGCACCGTCGGGAGAGAAGCCGTCGGCGGCCGTGAAGTTCGACGTGTGCAGTCCGCCGAGGATCGCGACGAGCAGGATGGTCGCCAGTGGCGCCCCGACCTTCCACCACGTCGCCGTGCTGTTGGTGAGGGCGAGCGCGCGGATGCCGAGGAAGTTCACCGACGAGACGAGCGCCATGAGGATGACGGCGATCACCAGACCGCTGCCGGTCAGCAGGCCCTTCGAGTCCAGCCAGCCGCTCGCGAACGAGTAGTGCTGCGCGTAGCTGATCATCGCCGAGACCTCGATGGGCGCGACCGTCGCGGCCTGCAACCAGGAGAACCAGCCGAACGAGGCCCCTGCCGCGCCGCCGAACGCGAAGTGCGGGAACCGGGCCGACCCGCCCGAGTAGGGGTACATCGCCCCGAGCTCGGCATGTACCAGGGCGAGGATGAGGATCGCGCCACCACCGACGACCCAGGAGATGATCGCGGCCGGCCCGGCCGTGGCCAGCGCGGTCTTCGCGCCGAACAGCCAGCCGGACCCGATGATCGACCCCATGGAGGCCCACAGCAGGGAGATCAGGCCGATCTCCCGTCGCAGTGATCTCGCCGGGGCCTGGGCCGGTTCTTCTTCGATGACCGCCATGACCGCATCCCTCGTTTCGCACGGCCTCGGCGCTTCAACGTGCCGGGGGCATCCTTCGGGGTTCCGCCGAACGCCCTTTGCCGCATCAGAGCGGGCGCGGCGACCTTGCGGAACGTGTTGACGCGACCAGAGGCTACGAGGCATTGCCACGGTGGACAACGGGTAAAACAAAACTGCCAGGGAATGTCCAGGAAAGGTCAACGCCGACGTGCGTGGACCGGCCTGACATCGTGCGTCCGGTAGCGAGCCCCGTCACACCGGCGCTTTCATGCCGTGCCGATGCGAGCGCCGACCTCCTCGGCGACCACGGCGGCGAAGGCGCTGACGACGGCCCGTTCCGGCCGACGCGTCGCGGTGGCGAGGGACATCGGCCATGTCAGGTCATGGCCCCGCACCTGCCGCACATGGACCACCTCGGGGTCGATCGGGACGTAACCCGGGACGACGGCGACGCCGAGACCGGCCGCGACGTACGCCGGGAGGGTCGGGACGTCCGCGACCTCGATCGCAACGGTCCGGGTGAGCGAGTCCTCCGCGAACGCGCTGTCGACGACGGTGCGGTTGCCGAAGCCGGGCGGCGAGTCGATCCACCGCTCGGCGGCGAGGTCGGCGAGCGCCACCGCGTCGGCGACCGCAGCGGGATGGCCGAGGGGGAGGAGGAGTCGCATGGGGAAGCGTGCGAGCGGGCGGAGCCGCAGCCCCGGCGGCGTCGGGCCGGGAACAGAGACGAACGCGACGTCGAGCTCACCCGAGAGAACGCCGGCCTCGAGGTCGCGCGAACCGTGCGCGAGGGTGCGCAGGCTGATCGTCACGTGCGGGTGGGTCTCCTGGAACCTGCCGAGCAGCCGCGGCAGGTCGACCAGGTGCGTCGTCGTCATCGTGCCGACGGCGAGCGGGCCACGGACGCCCTCGCGGACCTCGGCGACGGCCGTCCGTGCTGCGGCCGCAGCGGCGAGAGCGGCACGGGCCTCCGGGACGAGCGCGACGCCTGCGTCGGTCAGGATGGCGCGACGCGCGGTGCGGACGAACAGGCGCGCGCCGAGCTCGGTCTCCAACGCGTGCAGCGTCGCGCTCACCGCCGACTGGACGAGGTGCAACCGCTGGCCGGCAGCAGTGAACGTGCCGGTCTCGACGATCGCGAGGAAGACCTCCAGGTGGCGCAGTTCCATACGGCATTATCGCAGATACAGATGGGAAGTAGCGAAAAGAATCGTTGGACACGATCGATAGTTCGTACGCACCATGAGGGCACCTCATCACCGCCGTCCGAGGAGCACGCGATGTCCACCACGACCGCCCACAAGGCCAGCCACCTCCGGCCTGCACACTCGTCCCCGCTGAATACCGAGCCGAGCCCGCGAGCCGGGTCGAGCCCGCGACCCGGGTCGTACCAGCCGATCGAACCGCAGCAGCCGGGAGCGCCGCGTCCGCGGACCGAGCGCCTCAGCCACGGCGCGGGCTTCTGGGTGGTCAGCGGGACATTCGTCGTCGGGATGGCGTTCTCGACCATCCCGACACCGCTGTGGGGTCTCTATCGTCAGCGGGACGGGTTCTCGACCCTGTGGGTCACGGTGGCGTTCGCCGCCTACGCCGTCGGCGTCATCGTCAGCCTGTTCCTCGTCGGCCACGTCTCCGACTGGGTCGGGCGTACCCGGGTGCTGCTCCCCGCCCTGCTCGTCGAGGCGGTCGCAGCCGTGCTGTTCCTGGTCTGGACGTCGCTGCCGGGTCTGATCGTCGCCCGTGTGCTCACGGGTCTCGGCGTCGGGATGATCACCGCGACCGCGACCGCCCACCTTGCCGAGCTGCATGCCGTCGCGCGTCCGGACGAGGCGACGACCCGGCCCGGGGTCGTCGCCGTCGCCGCGAACCTCGGCGGACTGGCACTCGGCCCACTCGTCGCCGGCATCCTCGCCGTGCTCGCACCGCACCCGCTCGTCGTGCCCGACGTCGTGTTCCTCGTGCTCCTGGTGGTCGGCGCGATCGCGGTGTCCGGTGTGCCGGAGACGGTCCGCGCGGAGAGCCGTCCGTACCGACCCCAGCGGATCACGGTCCCGCGCCGCGCGCGCGGGCGGTACGTCGCGGTCACCGCGGCGGCGTTCGGGCTGTTCGCGATCATGGGACTGTTCACCTCGCTCGCGCCGAGCTTCCTCAGCTCGATCGGGCAGCGGTCGCCCCTCGTCGGCGGCCTGGCCGCGTTCCTCGTCTTCGCGGCTGCGGCGGGGTCCCAGATCGCCCTCGGCTCGCTCCCGGCGCCGCGCCAGCTCGGTCTCGGGCTCACCGTCACGGCGGCCGGGATGCTGGTCCTCGGGAGCGGCGTCATCGCGACGTCAGCCGTCGCGTTCCTCGCAGGTGGGCTCGTCGCCGGAGGAGGGGCCGGCCTGCTGCTCAAGGGCGCCCTCGGCACTGCGGGGCAGCTCGCACCGGCCGAGTCCCGCGGGGAAGCGATCGCGGGGGTGTTCCTCGGCGGCTACACCGGGCTCGTCGTGCCGGTGCTCGGGATCGGGCTCGCGAGTGCGGCAGGTGCGCCGCTCGCCGGGTCGTTCGTGGTCTTCGCCGTGGTCGTGCTCATGGTGCTCGGTGGGACCGCGATCGCGTTGCACCGGTACCCGCTCGCCGACACGCACGTCTGAGGTGTCCGGTCGGTCCGTGGTGGCGGTCGGTCTGCCGTGACGCGGGGGAAACGTGCGTCCTGCCGCACGCGCCACGACGCACCTCGCCGCTCGCAGGCGGCGACCTGCCCATCCGCGAGAGACTGCGCGAGGAGGTTGCCCCATGTCGATGCCCGACCCGTCGCGCACCAGCGAGCCTGAGCGCACCAGCGAGCCTGAGCGCACCAGCGAGCCTGGGCGCGCCACCGGACCCGGGCCCGACGGCGGGACGGCACCGCACGAGGACGACGCGTCCCGACTCGCGGTGCTCGACGCGTGGCTGGACGTCCCCCTGACCGGACGCACGTCGGCGGTGTCCCGGTCCGACGTGACCGTCCACACGAGCGCCCGCGACGCGTTCGCCTCGTTCGAGGCGGCAGTCGCGGACTGTGCGGGGCCCGACTCTCTGGTCGTTGTGGTGGGCTGGAGCTTCCACCCGTCGACGCACCTCACCGAGGCCGCGACCGTCGGCAGCGTTCTGATCGACGCTGCGGCGCGTGGCGTCCCGGTCAGGGCCCTGTTCACGCGGTTCCCGGCGGTGAGGGTCGGTCCGCTCCCAGGGCTCCGGGTCGGGCTCGCGAACAACAGGGCGGCGACGTCGTTCGTCACGGCGCTCCCCGGGGGAGCCGCGATCCACGACGGGTGGCTGCTGCACCGTGACCTGGCCGTCGCCGGCGGGCGGCTCGTCAACCCGGTGCAGACCGGGGTCCACCACCAGAAGGTGTGGATCGTGCGCAACGGGACCGAGCTCCGGGCCTGGTGCGGGGGCGTCGACTTCAACCCGAACCGGACGGACTACCCGGACGGGACCGACGATCCGGGCCGGACCCGCCGCCCGGGCCGCCCGGTCCGTCGGGGCTCGGCCATGCACGACGTCCAGGCCGAGCTGACCGGCGCCGGCGCCGCGGACCTCTACGGGATCGTGCAGGAGCGATGGAACGCGCACCCGCGCCGACCGCGACGGATCACCCTCCCGCCGCTCCCATCCGCTGCCATCGGCGCACCGAGCACCCCGCATCGCACCCGGATCCTCACCACCTACGCCGACCCCCGTGCCTACGCGGGCCTCGGCGGCCCGCCGTACCCGTTCGCGCCGACGGGTAGCACCGCTGTCCGGGACTTCCTCGTCCACGCGATCGACCGGTCCCAGCGGTTCATCTACCTCGAGGACCAGTACCTCGTCGACGAGGAGATCGCACGGCACCTCGCCGCCGCGATGCCGCACCTCGACGCGCTGATCATGGTGATCAGCCGCTCCGAGGAGGTCAGCAAGGAGCTGTTCCAGGTCTGGGACCGACGCCGGCGGTTCCTCGCCCACCTCGCACCGCACGCCGCGAAGGTCGCGACCGTGGCGTCGGAACAGTACGTGCACGCCAAGACGTGGGTGTTCGACGACGAGGTCGCCCTGGTGTCCTCGGCCAACGTCAACCGGCGCAGCATGACGCACGACTCCGAGGCCGGCGTCGCCTTCGGTGACGTCACCGGCCCGGGGGGGTGAAGCGCATGCGCGAACGCCTGTGGGCGCGGCACCTCGGGGCTGCCGCACCGCCGGTCTCCGTGGCGCCGGAGCTCTCGCTGGGCCTGTGGCAGTCGCCTCCCGCAGGAGCGCCCGTCGCGCGGTACGACGCGACCGCGGGGACGGACACGACGCCCGTCGACCCCCGCATCGCGAGGCTGTTCACCCCGGACGCGTTCTGGGACCAGGTGGTCGACCCGGGCGTCTGAGGCGGAGCCGTCGCGCCTGCGCCGGGGCCCCGTCCGCTGCGGGCGCCGGAAGCGGAGTCCGCGCGTATCGTCGGTCGAAGCCGGGGAAAAAGCCGGCACGACCTCGGTGGAGGGGTTCAGATGAGCGCGACGCCAGGGCAGCGAACCAGCACGTCGGACCCGAGCGAGCGCGAGGCGCGAGAGGTCGCCGAGGCGGCACGGGAGGCCGGGTGGGACCGACCGAGCTTCGCGAAGGGGCTGTACCTCGGGGAGCTCGACCTGTCGCTGATCCACCCGTTCCCCGAGCCGGACCCAATGGACGCCGCGCGCGGGGAGGCGTTCCTCACGGACGTCGCCACGTTCTGCGCGACGCTCGACGGGCGCCGGATCGAGCGTGAGGACCGGATCCCCGACGAGTACCTCGCGGGTCTGGCCGAGCTCGGGGCGTTCGGCATCAAGATCCCACGGGCGTACGGCGGGCTCGGCCTCCCGCTGGTGTACTACGGCCGTGCGCTCATGCTCATCAGCACGGTGCACCCGAGCCTCGGTGCGCTGCTCTCGGCACACCAGTCCATCGGCGTCCCGGAGCCGGTGCGGATGTTCGGCACCGAGGAGCAGAAGCGGGAGTTCCTGCCGCGCTGCGCGAGGGGCGCGGTGTCCGCGTTCCTCCTCACCGAGCCCGACGTCGGGTCGGACCCCGCCCGGCTCGGCGCGACGGCCGTCCCGACCGAGGACGGCGCCGCCTACCTGCTCGACGGTGTGAAGCTGTGGACGACCAACGGGCCGATCGCCGAGCTGCTGGTCGTCATGGCGAAGGTGCCGCCGAGCGACGGCCACCGGGGCGGCATCACGGCGTTCGTCGTCGACGCGGACACCTCCGGGGTCACGGTCGAGAACCGCAACGCCTTCATGGGCCTCAAGGGCATGGAGAACGGGGTCACGCGCTTCCACCAGGTGCGGGTCCCGGTCGAGAACCGGGTCGGTGCGGAGGGCCAGGGGCTGAAGATCGCGTTGAGCACCCTCAACACCGGCCGGCTCTCGATCCCGGCGATCTGCGCGGGCGGCGGCAAGTGGGCGCTGAAGATCGCCCGCGAGTGGTCGGCCGAGCGGGTGCAGTGGGGCAAGCCCGTCGGGCAGCACGAGGCCGTCGGCAAGAAGGTCGCCTTCATCGCCGCGACGGTGTTCGCGCTCGAGTCGGTGTTCGAGCTGTCCGCCGCGCTGGCCGACGCCGGCCTCAAGGACGTCCGCATCGAGGCGGCGCTCGCGAAGCTGTGGGCGAGCGAGATGGGCTACGCGGTGGCGGACGACCTGGTGCAGATCCGCGGCGGGCGCGGCTACGAGTCGGCCGACTCGCTCGCGGCACGTGGCGAGAGGGCTGCGCCCGTCGAGCAGCTCCTCCGGGACATGCGGATCAACCGGATCTTCGAGGGGTCGTCGGAGATCATGCGCCTGCTCATCGCGCGTGAGGCCGTCGACGCCCACCTGTCGGCTGCGGGCGACCTCGCGTCGGTCGACTCGGGCGTGCGCGCGAAGGCCTCGGCCGCCGTGCACGCGACCGGCTTCTACGCCCGGTGGCTGCCGCAGCTCGTCACTGGACGCGGGTCGCTCCCCGGCGCGTACAGCGAGTTCGGACCGCTCGCGGAGCACCTGCGCTACGTCGAACGCTCGTCACGGGCGGTCGCACGGCGCACCTTCTACGCGATGGCGAGATGGCAGACGAGGCTCGAGCAGAAGCAGGCGCTGCTCGGACGGATCGTCGACATCGGTGCGGAGCTGTTCGCGATGTCGGCCGTCTGCACACGGGCCGAGTCGATGCGTCGCCAGGATCCCGCGACCGGGGCGAGTGCCTACGGGCTCGCCGACGCGTTCTGCCGACAGTCCCGCGCGCGCGTGGACGAGCTCTTCCGCGAGCTCAGCCACCACACGGACGTGAGCGACCGGCGACTGGCCCGCGCCGTCCTCGACGGCAAGGTCCGCTGGCTCGAGCAGGGTGTGATGGACCCGTCGGAGGGCACCGGACCGTGGATCGCGCCGACCCCGTCCGGGCCGTCCACCCGCGAGAACGTGCGCCGGCGGTACCGCTGACGCCGGCCGTCACCGTTCCCAGCGGGCGACGACCAGCGCCCAGGTGAGTGCGTCGTAGCCGAGGGTGGTCGGGTGCACGTTCTTGTACGACGTGCACTCCCAGGTGAGCAGGCACACCGACGCCTTCTCGACCGTCGAGTCGGCCTTCACGTTGATGGCCTTGAAGGCGTCCGCGACCCGTGCACCGGCGTTCGCGGCGATGCCGGCCAGGGCCTGGTTGACGACGCCGACGAGCTGGTCGCTGCCGGGCAGCGTGAGGGCCATCGGGTTGTAGAGGTTGAACATCACGATCGTCGCCGAGGGCGCGAGGGTCTTGATCGTGCCGAGGAGCGTCGCGTAGTTCGTCGCGATCGTCGAGATCGTGGCGGGCAGCCCGGCGGCGAGGCAGGCCTCGAGCGCTGTCGCCGAGGTCGCGGTCGTCTGGCACTGTCCGACCAGCGCGAGCAGGTCGTTCGAGCCGATGTCGATCGTCACCAGGGAGACCTGACCGCGGTGCGCCGTCAGGAACGCGGTCGCGGCGGCGAGCTGGGACGTCGCGGCGCCGTAGGAGTCGTGCAGCGCGGTCGACGGCCACGGGCAGCCACCGGTGAGGAGGGTCGCGGTCGTCTCACCGGGGCAGCCGTAGTTGACCAGCGTGAGGTGACGGTCGAGCCGCGCGTAGTCCTCGGCGTAGCTGACGTAGTGCGTGGGGTCGAGGTCTCCCGCGGCGACAAGGTTCGGCTGGTACCCGTAGGCCAGGGAGTCGCCGAGCGAGAGGTAGTAGGACGGTGTCGCGTGCCGGGTGCGGGCGTCGGCGGGGCCGGCGACGCCGACGCCGAGGGCGATGACCGCGACCCACGCGACGAGGATGCGTGCTCGAAGCGATCGCGAACCGAATCTGGATCCGAACCTGGACCTCACGGCGTGCCTCCCGGTCTCGATGCCACTCTGCGTCGACCCGTGCTGCACGGTGCGGACCCCGACCGTGCTGAACGGCACTCAATCACTGTATGAGGCAAGGGCACAAGGTCCTAGACGTGCTCCGCCGTGGTCGGTCGGGCACCCACCACGACCGTCGCGTCCAGGTCCCGCGACGTCACCACCCGCGCCACCAGCCCGGCGGAGGTGACCGCCGCAACGGTCGACGGCGCCTGACGCCGACTCGTCTCGACCAGCAGGTGGCCGCCCGGCGACAACCACCGCGGCGCCGCGGCGGCCACCCGGCGCTGGACGTCCAGCCCGTCCGCGCCGCCGTCGAGCGCGACCGGTGGCTCGTGGTCCCGCGCCTCCGGTGGCATCAACCGGATCTCGTCGGTGGGGACGTACGGCGCGTTCGCCACGAGGATGTCGACGTGTCCGCGCAGGGCGTCGGGCAGCGGACCGTCGAGATCGCCCTCATGGACGAGGCCACCCAGGGCCGCGACGTTCCGGCGGGCGCACCGCACCGCGACCGGATCGATGTCGGCGGCGTGCAGCTCGACGTCGCGCGACCGTCCGCGCCGGTCGTCGGACCGTCGGTCGCGGGTCAGCTCCGTGGCGAGCGCCGCGCCGACGGCTCCGGACCCGCAGCACAGGTCGACGACGACCACGCGTCGTGCGTCGCCCCCAGCCCGGACCAGCGCGGCAGCCTCGCTGACCAGCAGCTCCGAGCGGCGCCGAGGAACGAACACCCCGGGCTCGACGGCGATCCGCATCCCGAAGAACTCCGCCCAGCCGAGCACCTGCTCGAGCGGCAGACCGGCGACGCGCAGATCGATCATCTCGGCGAGTCGAGCCGGGGTGGGCGCCTCGGCGACCAGCAGCCGCGCCTCGTCCTCGGCGAACACGCAGCCGGCGGCGCGCAGCCGGCGGACGATGCCGTCGGGCGAGAGGTCGCCACGACCAGGTGCCATGCGGGTTCCTCTCCGGACGCCGAGGTCACCCGCACGGACGGGGACCACGGTGCACCGCACCGCACCCGCACGCTACGCGGATCGCCGGGCCCCGGGCCATGTCATTCCCCGGTGGCAGACTCGGGCCTCGCGCGCGACGATTCCGCATCGGGCGCATGCCGGCCCGGGGCGACGGCCACCGGGCGAGCTGGAGAGGACCACGATGACGTTCCACGGGTGGACCGACGCGGTCCTCGACTTCTACGAGGGCCTCGAGATCGACAACTCGAAGGCCTACTGGCAGGCGCACCGCGCGATGTACGACGAGCACGTGCGTGGGCCCATGGAGGCGCTGCTCGCCGAGCTCACCGACGAGTTCGGCGAGGCGAAGATCTTCCGGCCGAACCGCGACGTGCGGTTCAGCGCGGACAAGTCCCCGTACAAGACCGCGATCGGCGCGACCCTCCGCAGCGGCGGCTACGTGCAGGTCTCCGCGGACGGGCTCGCGGCGGCCAGCGGGATGTACGTGTTCGCGGCGGACCAGCTCGCGAGGTACCGCCGCGCCGTCGCGCTGGACCTCCCCGGTGAGGCGCTCGCGGGCATCGTCGCGGACGTGCGCGCGGCCGGCCTCACGATCACGGCGTCAGGCGCCCTCGCGACCGCACCTCGCGGGTACCCGAAGGACCACCCCCGGATCGAGCTGCTCCGTCTGAAGGGGCTGGTCACCTGGAAGCAGTGGCCGGTCGAGCCGTGGTTGTCGACCGCCGCGGCCAAGGACCAGGTCGTCGCCGTGCTGCGCGCCTCGGTGCCGTTGACGCAGTGGCTCGACCGGCACGTCGGACCGTCGGAGATCGAGCGGACGTTCGGGCGCTGAGGTCCGAGCCGGCGGAGCGCACTGACGTCCGAGCCGGCGGAGCGATCGTGGCCGCGAGCGGCCACCGCGCGGTGGCCGCGGACGCTTGCGGCAAATCGGACGGTTCAGCGGTTAAGGTCTGACGCGCAGGCCTGAGCGGTGGACGGCTCGGGACATCCAGGGGGAGTCGGCATGACGCGATGGGAAGACCCTGGCGCGGAACCGCGCCGGCACTCAGCCCGCGTGACCGGTGGTGCGGTGATCGCCGCACTCTTCGTGATCGGGGTCGTGGCGAGCACGACCGGCAGCACCTCGGTGCGACTGCTGCACGGGGCGCTCGCGGCATTCGTCGGCGGCGCTCTCCCGATCGGGCTCATGTGGCTCGCCGAACGGCGGCGGAACGCCGTCCCGTCCCGCCGCGCCGACGACGTCGCCTGAGGCGTCGACGACGACACCCGGCGTGGCGACCGACTCTGCCCGCGCCCCGGGGAGGTGACTGAGCGAGAATCGCTGCATGACCGTTCTCGGTGCGGTGTTCTTGCCCCAGCTCCCTCCGGAGCGCCTGCGCTCGATCGCGCGCGTCGCCGATGAGACCGGCCTGGCCGAGCTCTGGTTCTGGGAGGACTGCTTCAAGGAGAGCGGGATCGCCAGCGCGGCCGCGGCCCTCGCCTGGACGGAGCGCGTGACCGTCGGGATCGGCCTCCTCCCGGTGCCGCTGCGCAACGTCGCCCTCACCGCGATGGAGACCGCGACCCTGCTCCGGCTGTTCCCTGGGCGCGTCAGCGTCGGGTTCGGCCACGGCGTCCAGGACTGGATGGGCCAGGTGGGCGCGCGTCCCGAGTCGCCGATCACCCTGCTCGGCGAGTACGTGACCGCACTGACGGGACTGTTCCGCGGGGAGACGGTGACGACGGCCGGACGCTACGTGAACCTCGACGCCGTGCGCCTCGACTGGCCACCGCTCACGACACCGCCGATCCTGCTCGGTGCGGGCAAGCCACGGACCCTGAGATTGTCCGGTCGACTGGCCGACGGCACCCTCCTCACCGGCGGGACCAGCCCGACCGGGGTGCGCCGGGCGCGCGCACTCATCGACGAGGGACGGCGCGCCGTCGGACGGACGGACCCGCACCGGATCGTCGTCAACGTCATGGCCGCGACAGGCCCCGGTGCCGCCGAGCGCCTCGAGGCCGAGCAACGAGCCTGGGGCTTCGACCTCACCGACGAGGTCGGGGTCGCCGGTGACGCCGGCACCGTCGCCGCAGCGGTCCGGCGGTGGGCAGACGCCGGCGCGGACACCGTGGTGCTGCAGCCGACCTCCGACGAGCCCGACCACGAGGGGTTCGTGCGGTTCGTCGCGACCGAGGTGCAGCCGCTCGTCGCCTGAGGCGCAGCCGCTCGTGCATCAGGCGCGAACCTTCGGGCGGGTCTTGACCGGGAACCCTCCTTGATGGGCAGAGTGTCCCGGCGGGCGCCGACCGGTCCCCGCGACGCGGGAGAAGGGGTTGGCGATGCGCGTCGGGATTCATCTCATGAGGTTCGACGGTCAGGAGCCGAGCGAGCTCCGGCGCGAGCTGGCCGACACCTGCGCGGCCGCCGAGGACGCCGGGGTGTCGTGGATCTCCGTCATGGACCACTACTTCCAGATGGAGCGTGCCGGATTCCCGGCCGCCGACCCGATGCTCGAGGCGTACACGACGCTCGGGTACCTCGCGGGCGTGACGTCGACTGCGCAGCTCGGTGTCCTCGTCACCGGTGTGACCTACCGCCACCCGGGTCTGCTGGCGAAGATCGTCGCCACCCTCGACGTCCTGTCCGGCGGGCGTGCGACGTTCGGGATCGGTGCGGCGTGGTACGAGCGGGAGCACCTCGCGATGGGTGTGCCGTACCCGCCGCTCGGTGAGCGGTTCGAACGCCTCGAGGAGACCCTGCAGATCTGCCTGCAGATGTGGGACCCGGAGGACAACGGTCCGTACGAGGGCGTGCACTACCGCCTTGCCGAGACGCTGTGCTCGCCGCTGCCGCTGACTGCGCCGCGGCCGGAGATCCTCATCGGTGGGTCGGGCGAGCGGAAGACCCTCCGGCTCGTGGCGCAGTACGGCGACGCGTGCAACCTGTTCGCGACCTCACCCGTGGAGGTCGCGCACAAGCTCGACGTGCTGCGCGGGCACTGCGAGACGGTCGGGCGCGACCCGCAGGAGATCCGGGTCACCCTTCTGCACATGGGCGAGCAGCTCGAGCGCGGCGACGTCGACGGGTTCGTCGCAACGATGGCGGACTACGCCGCGCTCGGGGTCGAGACGGTGATCCTGCGTCCGCCCGCGACTCGGCTCAGCGCATGGGTGCGCGACGCGGTCGCCCCCGCGGTCGGCCCGCTCGCGGCGCTCGGCTGACGCACCCGCTCCGCGGCCCGGTCACCCCCAGCGGTCGATGCCCTCGGTGTACCGGAGCGTCCCGGTCAGGTGCGAGCACTCGTCACCGATCCGCATGTCCGCGATCGACCCGGTCTCGCGCAGCCGGTACAGCTCCTTGACCACCCGGTAGCGCAGCGTCGCCGGGTCCACCGTGTTGACGTTGATCTTGGTGCCGCCCTCGAACCCGGCGAGGGTCGAGGTGCGCCACTTGAGCACGATGTGCCACGGCATCGGCTCGGGGGCGTCCGGCGGCCGGTGGTGCCACTCCTCGTTGGTCGGGACGTGGACGCCTGTCGCGGCGTGGACGGCGTGAAGCAGGTCGGAGACCGCGCGGACCTCCTCCTCGGTGTGGTTCCACGGCAGGTGGTGCTCGCTGCGTGAGTACACCTCGAGGGACGGGTAGCGGTGGCCGACCCCCGCGATCGCGATCGCGTGGTCGTTCTCCGCGACCACGAGGCGGTGGGCGACGGCGTGATCGAGGACGGCGGTCGTGAAGATGTCGGGCTCGACGCGCAGGCGCGCGAGCTCGCGGTCCGTCTGGGGCCCGTGCTCGTCGAGCGCCACGAGCTGCTTGTGCAGGTGGTCGAACGTCGCGCCTGCCGGTGCGAGCCAGTTCTGGAAGACCGCGACGTACCGGGCGTGGGCCCGTGACGCGTAGAGGTTCTGCATCGCGGTGATCGTGAAGGCGAGGTACTCGTGGTGCTCCTGCGGGGTGAGCGTGCCCGAGCCGGCGAGCTCGTCGTCGTACGTGGCGTCGTCGACCAGGTGGCGGCGCGCGACGATCACGTCGTGCGACCCGGCGAACAGGTCGATCCCGTCGGTCAGCTTGGTCTGCTCGGGGACCTGCGCCCACTCGGCGTCGGTGGTCCCGGAGGCGATCGCACGACGGCGCAGGATCTCGAGGACGTGGGCACGCCCGCGCGGGTCGGCCATGTAGGCCTCGGCCCGGGCGAGGGCGTCGTCGGGGACGACGTAGCCGTGGTTGGCGCGCCAGTAGTCGACGGAGAGGATCTCGAAGAGGTTGGGGATGCGGCGGAACTGCGCGACGGTGTCCGTGAGCGCGCTGATGGGGACGTCGTCCAGGACGGACCACGTGCCGTCCGGGTTCGCGACGAGTCGCGACTTCTCCGGCGGGGTCTCGAGGTAGCGACCTGCGCAGAAACCGCACAGGAGATCCTTCTCCGCGGGGTCCGCCGGCCGTCGGTCGTGCGACTGCACCGCGAGCGGGCGGTGCGCTCGGCCGGGGATGGTCCAGACGACCGTCCCGGTCATGGGGGGAGACCTGCTTGATCGTGCCGTCGGGGAGCCGCACCAGTGGCTGCGTGGTGCTGGGTTCTTCGGGACGGATGTTCTCGTTCGTCATGACACCTCACTGAACACCTCGTGCGGGCAGTCTGCCGGCACACCGTCACAGTAGAACTGCCGACACGTGCGTGCGCGCAGATCGAACGGACGTGCACGGGTGAGATGACGGCTGCGCACCTCGCCCCGGCCGACGTCGATCCGGCCACCCGCCGCCCGCCCCGCTTGAGTGGAGCCTCCGCCCCCCGCGGTCGAGTGGAGCGTTCTGCCGCGACACGCCCGCGTGTCGCGTGCAGAACGCTCCACTCGACCACCACCGTGGCCGGTCGGTACGGCTAGAGGAGTCGTTCCTCGGCGACGCTGTTGCCGCCGTCGACGGCGATCAGCTGACCGGTGACGTAGGACGCGCCCGGTGTCGCGAGCCACGCGATCGCCGACGCGACCTCGCTCGCCGTCCCGCTGCGCCGCGCCGGCACCTGACGACCCTCGAGGGCCTCGTTCTCGAGCTGGGAGCCGGTAGCGATCCAGCCCGGGGCGACCGCGTTCGCCGTGATGCCTGACCGGGCCTCGTCGACAGCCAGGGCACGGGTGAGGCCGACGAGCCCGGCCTTCGCCGCGGCGTACGCGACGTCGCCGCGCGCCGCCATCACAGCACCGGTCAGGCTCGACACCGTGACGATCCGACCCCAGCCGGTGTCGCGCATGTGCGGCAAGAGTGCCCGGGTGAGCAGGAACGCCGTCGTCAGGTTGAGGTCGAGGCTCCGGTGCCAGTCCGCGACCGGCATCGTCGCTTCGCCGGAGATCATCCCGGGGTCACCGGTGGCCACCATGCCGGCGTTGTTGACGAGCACGTCCGGCGCGATCCCTGCGGCGGCCAGGGTCCGCGACAGCTCGTCGACCGCCGCCTCGGTCTCGAGCCGCGCGACCACGCCGGTGGCGTCGATGCCCAGGTCCCGCAGCTCGGCGGCGCGTGCGTGCACCCGGTCGGTGGTCGCGGTCAGCACGACCGTGGCCCCGAGCTCGCCCAGTGCCCGCGCTGCGGCGAGACCGATTCCCGTCGGGCTCCCGGCCCCGCTCACCAGGGCGACGCGTGCGTGCAGGCTCCAGGCCTCCGGAACGTTCATGGTGCGATCGTGCCCCGAGGCCGCTCCCGGTGCTCGTCACCGCGCCGAACGGTCCGGTAGCGTCCGGTCGCAGTCGTCGATCGCAGAGGAGGTGTGGCGTGCACGCGAAGTCCGCGGTCGTGACCGCCGACCGGCCGTGACCCCGGGGTTCCGGCGCATCCTCGCCCTCGATCCGCCGCCGTCCCCGGCCCGGGTCCCCGGCGCCGGGGCGGGTCCGCGCGTGCGGATTGGGCTCGTGCAGCATGCCTGGCACCCCGACGCCGCCGTCCTGACCGGCGCACTGACCGACGCGATCGGCATGGCCGCCGACGCGGGCGCGCGCCTCGTCGTCCTTCCCGAGCTCACGCTGTCCCGGTACCCCGCGGACACGGTGCCCACCGGGCGGGCGGACGCCGTGGCCGAGAGCCTCGTCGACGGCCCGACCGTCCGGTTCGCCGCGGCCGCAGCTGCGACGCACGGGGTGCTCGTCCACGGGTCGCTGTACGAGCGCACCGGCGACGCCGACGGCCGGGGTCTCAACGTCGCGATCGTCGTGTCACCCGCCGGGGAGATCCTGGTCCGGACGCCCAAGCTGCACCTCCCGGTCACGGCGGGCTACCACGAGGACCTGTACTTCCGCCCGGGTCCGGCGGAGGGGGCCGATCCGGCGCTCGGGCCGTACCCGGTGCACCGGCTCGGCGGGACAGCCGGAGCTGCCCGTCGGACCGGGCCGGCCGGGGGATCGGAGGACGTCGGGGGAACCGAGGATGCCGGGGGCGCCGAGGACGCCGGGGCCTGCTTCGGCTTCCCGACCTGCTGGGACGAGTGGTTCCCGGAGGTCGCGCGCGCCTACGCGTTGGGTGGCGCGGACGTCGTCGTCTACCCGAGCGCGATCGGCTCCGAGCCCGACCACCCGGACTTCGACACCGAGCCGTTGTGGCGTCAGGTGATCGTGGGCAACGGGATCGCGAACGGTCTGTTCATGGTGGTCGCCAACCGGACCGGCCAGGAGCCACGGCCGGACGGCACCCCCGGCCACACGTTCTACGGGTCGTCGTTCGTCAGCGACCCCTACGGACGGGTCCTCGTGCAGGCACCGCGGGACGAGCAGGCGGTGCTCGTGGTCGACCTCGACCTGCGTCAGCGCACGGACTGGCTCGACCTGTTCCCATTCCTGCGTACGCGGAGACCCGACACGTACGGCGCACTCGTGGCGCCCGTCGATCCGGGCGTGCCGGCGTGACCTGGACGGCGCCTGGACCCATTGCCTCACTCAGCAGCAGCCCGCCCGAGGGCCGTTCAGCGTGACGAGCTGAGGTCACCCGTCAGGTAGTGCTGGAGGTTCGGGGCGATCGCGAGGGCCACCTCCGCGGCGTCGCGTGACGCGAGCGGCTCGATCGCGACGATGTAGCGCGCCATGATCATGCCGACGACCTGCGAGCCGAGGAGCCCTGCGCGGAACTCGGCGTCGGCGACGCCCAGGCCCTCGGCGAGCGGGGTGAGGACCTCGCGGGTCAGCATGTCGCGGACCAGGCGTGCGGCCTCGGGCTCGGAGGTCGCCGACCTGACGATCCCGATGACCTGACCGCGGCTCTGCGCTGACTCGAAGACCCCGAGGATGAACCGCGCGAGGCGAAGCCCGAGCTCGCCGGGGTCGCCCTCGAGGAGCTGTGGGAGGACCTCCGCGGGTCGGAACGGGAGCTCGACCACGGTCACGAAGAGCTGCTGCTTGGACCCGTAGAAGTGGCTGACCAGGGTCGGGTCGACGCCGGCCTCGCGGGCGACCTGCCGCAGCGACGTGCGGTCGTAGCCGAGCTCGGCGAACTGTCGGCGTGCGGCGCCCTCGATCGCCTCGCGGGTGCCGCTGTCGCCGGGGCGTCGTCCGGAGTGGGCGCGGGTCATGGTGTCGCTTCGCCTCTCGGTCGGTTCTGCCGGGCCTTGACAGGAGTTATTCCACATGTGAAGAATTCAGCGCGTTGGGAATTACTAGTCGGAGGATATCGCATGTCCGAGTCCGTGCCCCCGCTCTCGCCTCGCCGACGCTCCGCCCTGCTCGGCGTCGTCGCCCTCGCGCTCATGATGGTCGTGTCCGCCGTCAGCGGCCTGAACGTGGCCCTCCCGGACCTCGCGACCAGCCTCAGTGCCAGCCAGACCGAGATCACCTGGATCGTCGACGCCTACACCCTCGCGTTCGTCGGGCTGCTCCTGCCGGCCGGCGCCCTCGGCGACCGCTACGGCCGCAAGGGTGTGCTGCTCGCAGGGCTGCTGGTCTTCGGCACGGCGGCCGCCGCGGCCATGGTCGTCACCTCGCCCCAGACCCTCATCCTGCTGCGGGCCATGATGGGCGTCGGTGCCGCTGCGGTCATGCCCGTGACGCTGTCGATCATCACGACGTCGTTCCCGCCCGAGGAGCGCGGCAAGGCCGTCGGCGTCTGGGTCGGCGTCGCCGGCGGGGGAGCGGTGATCGGCCTGTTCGGCTCCGGCCTGCTGCTCGAGTACTTCGCGTGGAACTCGTTCTTCGCGCTCAACGTCACGCTCGCGGCGCTCGCCGTTCTCGGCACGTTGACGATCGTCCCGTCCTCGCGCGACCCGCACGCCCCTCGGCTCGACCCGGTGGGTGCGCTCGCGTCGCTCGTCGGGCTCGTCTCGCTGGTGTACGCGATCATCGAGGGACCCGACCGCGGCTGGTCCGACCCGCTGACGATCGGCGGCTTCGCTCTCGGGGCGATCGCGCTGACGGCGTTCGTGCGCTGGGAGCTGCACCGCCGCGACCCGATGCTCGACGTCCGGCTCTTCCGGCTGCGCGGCTTCGGCATGGGGACGCTCGCCCTGACCCTGCAGTTCTTCGCGAGCTTCGGCTTCTTCTACATCTCTCTGCAGTACCTGCAGTACATCGCGGGCCTCTCGCCGCTGCGGGCCGCGGTCGCCCTGTTCCCGCTGCCGATCGTCATGGTCCCGCTGGCCCGCAACGCCCCGCGGATCGCCGACAGGTTCGGCACCAACCGCATCGTCCCCCTCGGCCTCACGCTCAGCGCCCTCGGCATGCTCGGGATGTCCACGCTCGGTGTCACGTTCGAGTACTGGCGCTTCGCGACGTCGCTCGTGGTCTTCGCCGCAGGGATGGCGCTCGCCGGGACGCCGTCGACCACCGCGATCGTGTCCTCGCTGCCCGCGTCGAAGCAGGGCGTCGGTTCTGCGGTCAACGACACGTCTCGGGAGCTTGGCAGCGCGCTCGGGATCGCGGTGCTCGGCACCGTCCTGAACGAGACCTACCGCAACGGTCTGCACGACGCGGTCGCGGGGCTGCCCACGGCGGTCGCCGACCACGCGCAGTCCTCGATCGCGTTCATCCGGTTCGGCGCCGAGCAGCTCCACCAGCTCGGTGCGGTCGGGACCCGCCTCGTCGCGGCGGCGGAGAGCTCGTTCGTGGACGCGACCGGGGCGGCGTTCCTCGTCGCGGCCGCCGTGCTCCTCGTCGGCGCGGTCGCCGTCGCGCTCCGCGCCCCACGCCGCGGGGATCGTGCGGGCGAGGGCGAGGGCGAGAGCGAGAGCGATAGCGAGAGCGTGATCGGCGTCGACGCCGCGGCCGGAGCCGACGAAGGTGCCGCGGGCGTGGCCACCCCCGTCCCGGCCCCCAGCCTGCGGGATGCCGGGACGGGGGCGACGGTCAGGCCCGTCGCCTGAGGGCGGCGAGCGCTCCGGCCACGGCCGCCGCGCACCAGAGCCCGAGCACGACGAGCGAGCGGCCGGGGACCGTGAACGCGGCACCGGCCAGGCCCGCCCGCATGATCTGGGCCATCGGCTCGATCGGCAGGTACTGGTGGGCGGTCTGGAGCCACTCCGGCAGCCGGCTCGCGGGGTAGCTGACGGGGGAGAACAACAGCACCAGGAAGATGATCATCTGCGTCATCAGCTGGGCGACGACCGGCGGCAGGAGCGACGCCATGGCGTAGCCGACCGCGGCCGACGTGAGCGAGATGAGCACGGCGGCCCCGACGATCCACGGGCGCACCGAGAGGTCGACGCCGAACCGCAGCACACCCGCCACGATGCCGAGCACCATGCCCGGGAGGGCGACGACCGTCCATACCAGCAGGTCGCTGACCAGGAACGACGCCCGGGCCACCGGAAGGGTGCGCATCCAGTCGAGACTGCCCTCGGTCTTCGCCTGGGCGAGCAGCTGCGGTGCCATGACGAGGCCGACCGTGATGAGGGTGATCGTGGGTGCGCCGGTCGCGAGGAACAGTGCGACCTCGGGGGACGGGTCGCCGACGAGCAGCCCGTAGCCGACCACCGTCGCGACCGCGATCGCGATCTGGACGACGACCAGCAGCGGCATGAACACGGAGTGGCGGCGGAACTGCCACTGTGCGAGCAGAAGGGTCTGGCGGACGGCGGTCATGCCACGACCTCCAGCTCGGTGTCGGTGGGGTCCGGGTCGGTGGGGTCTGGGTCGGTGGGGTCGGTGGGCTGCGCGGTGCCGCCGGGCTCCGCGGGGTCGACGCGATCGGGACCGACGAGCCGGACGTACACGTCCTCGAGGGAGGCAGCCGTGAGCGAGTAGCGCTCGACGACGCCCGAGTCGACGGCAGCCTGGGCCCAGCGAACGACGTCGGCGGCGTCCTCCGCCCGGACGGTGCCGGTCGCGCGGAGCCGGCTGCGTGACGTCGCGCCGACCTCCGCGGGCCAGTCGGGCTCGACTCCCGGCGGGAGATCGAGCTCGACCGTGAGGTGGCCGTGCGCCGACGCCGAGAGGCTCGACGGGGTGCCGGTCGCGATCACGCGCCCGCGGTCGAGGACGGCCAGCCGGTCGACGACGCGCTCGGCCTCGCGGACGTTGTGGGTGACGAGCAGGACGCCGGCGCCGGCGTCGGCGAGCACGCGGATCTCGTCCCAGAGCAGGCGGCGGCGGACGGGGTCGACGTCGTTGGTGGGTTCGTCGAGCACGACCAGGCGGCCGGGGACGACAGCCGTCATGCAGAACGCCGTGAGCCGTGCGACACCGCCGGAGATCTTCTGCGACGGGGTGTCGGCCCAGGCCCCGATGTCGAGGGTGTCGATGAGGTCCTGGGTGCGTGCGGCGACGTCAGCCCGCCGCCCGCCGCGGATCCGGCCGACGAGCTGGATCGCGGCACGTGGCGTCAGGCCCGTGATCGGGACGTTGGCCTGCGCCTGGATCGAGGTGCGCTGCCGAGCGAGGTCGGGCCGGGCGATCGCGTCGACGCCGTCGAGGGTGATCGAGCCGGCGTCCGGACGGACGAGCCCGACGACCTGGTTGACGAGGGTCGTCTTCCCGGCACCGTTGTGCCCGAGGAGGCCGACCACCTGGCCGGGTGTCACGTCGAGGTCGATGCCGTCGTTCGCCTGCACGCCGCGGCGCCCGGGGTAGCGCTTGCTGAGTCCGCGGACCGTGAGCACGGCACGGGATTCCATGAGGTCCTCCAGGGATATACCGATGAGTACGTGACGGACCGTAACAGATACCACACGGTATGTGAAGAGGGACAGCGCGGGACATCGGCTCCACGAGCGGCATGTGGACTGACGTACGACATACCGATCGGTATGTCGTGTGTATAGTCGGTTCATGGCACGACTGCGCGACACCCATGCACCCGATCCCGACGACGACAGCGTCGGCGCCGCGACGCGCGCCCTCGCCGACGCGACCGCGACCCTCACCCGGCTCCTCAGCCACCAGGTCTCGGCCGTCGGCGCAGAGGTCTCCGAGGCTGTCGCCGCGAGCCTGCGTGAGGCGGCGCGGGGGCTGTCCGACGCCTCCGAGACGGTCGAGAAGCGCACCGGTGCGAGCCGGGCGGACCTCCGTCGGCAGGCGCGCGTCGACCGGACGCGCGCGGACCTGCTCGCCGCGGCGGCGCGCGTCTTCGCCGCCCAGGGGTACGAGGGGGCCGCCGTCGGAGACATCGCCTCCGCGGCCGGCTACACGAAGGGCGCGGTGTACGCGAACTTCGGGTCGAAGGCCGACCTCTTCCTCGCGCTCGCACGCGAGCAGGTGCTGTGCACCGCGCCGGTTGTCGACGCGGGCGCCGGTTCGCTGGCCGACCGGCTCGTCGCGGGCATGGCGGCCGTCCCGGACGGTCCGGAGATGCTCCTCACCCTCGAGGTGCTCGCCTATGCGGTGCGACACCCCGAGTCTCGGGCGGCGCTCGGACCGGTCGTCGAGGCGAGCCTCGCGGACCTCGCGTCACAGGTCCGCGACGACAGGGTCGCGCGCTCCGGCGGGGAGCCCGACGCACCACCGACGACGGCGGACCGGGACACGGCCCTCGGCCTCGTTGCCGTGTGCACGTTCTCGACGATGCTTGCCGCCATCACCGGTGACGCGGTCGACGCGTCCGGGGTGGGCGCGAGGCTCGTCGAGCGGCTTCTCGGCGACTGAGCCACCGCGCGACCGACGAGACCGGGTGCCCGCACCGGCCATGCCTGCCGGTGCGCGAGGCGATCGCAGGAGGCCGATCTGGATCAGGCCGATCCGGATCGGGCCGAGCCGACTCAGGCGAGGTCGACCAGCCGGTGCAGCGCGCCGATCACGACCGAGGCCGAGCGCTCCGCGGCGTCGTCCACGTGCTGCTGGAAGTCGGCATCGGCGGCCGGCCCGCACAGGTCCGAGATCCCGCGGACGGACAGGAACGGCACGGAGTACAGGTGGCACGTCTGCGCCAGTGCCGTGGACTCCATGTCGGTCGAGAGCGCCGCGGGGAACGACGCCCGGAGCCCCTCGACCATCCCCGCGTCGACGAACGCGTCACCGGCGAGCATCGTCCCGGTCCGCACGCGCAACGTCGGCTCGCCCTCGGCCTGCGAGGCGTTCGCCTCGATCGCGGCGTCGAGCAGCGCCTGGTCCCCGTGGTAGAGCGCCGGCATGCCGGGCACCTGTCCCAGGGCGTACCCGAAGGCCCGGGCGTCCGCACCCGAGTAGACGTACGCGGACCCGACGACGACATCGCCCACCCGGACGTCCGCCCCGAGCCCACCAGCGCTGCCCGCGCTGAAGACGGCACGCGGGGTCGTGCTCGTGAGGGCGACGGCGGCAGCCGTGGCGGCGTTCACCAGGCCGATCCCGCACTGGACGAGCAGCACGCTCCGCCCGCGGAGCACCAGGAGCTGATGGACCGCATGGCCGACCTTCACCGCGCGCCCGACCACCTCGGCCCGGTCCTGGAACGGGGCCGACTCCTCGGCCATGGCGGTGACGACGATCGCGTCGACAGCGATCACGCGGTCACCGTGCTCCACTCGGAGCGCGCACCGAGGAAGGTGCGGGCCGCGTCCTGAGCACCCTCGAGCGTGTGGTTCGCACCCCACCCGCACTGGATCTCGTTCGCGGCCGGCACCTCGGTGGCCACGAGGATGTCCTCGAGGGTCGCCTGGACGAGGTCGAGGACCGCATCGAGCTCCCAGGCGCCCTGCAGGATCAGGTAGAAGCCGGTCTGGCAGCCCATCGGGGAGAAGTCGATGACCTGCGTCGAGTGGTTGCGCGAGTGCTCGGCGAACAGGTGCTCGAGAGAGTGCACCACCGGCATCTCGAGGTGGGCGCGGTTGGGCTGCGTGAACCGCACGTCGAACTTGCTGATCACGTCGCCGGCCGGGAGCACCTTGGTGTCGGCGAGCCGCACGTAGGGGGCCACGACGGTCCGGTGGTCGAGGTTGAACGACTCGACGTTCATGCGGGGCTGGTTCACGAGGACTTCCTGGGATCGACGGGGCGCTCGGCGGCGGAGCGCGTGCTCGGGTCCATTCTGCTCCACCGGTGGGGGCCGGCCCGCACCGCCGTGGCCTGGGCAGATCACCCGGAACCGGGGTCCGGGCGGGTCGAGTGGGGTCGTGCCCGTCGGGCGGCTACCGGTGGTCGCCCGTGCTGCCGTCGATCAGCTCGCGGAGGATGTCCAGGTGCCCTGCGTGCCGGGCGACCTCCTCGATCATGTGGATGAGCACCCAGCGCAGCGACACCGTCTCCCCGAACCACGCGGTGCCGAGGTCGTCGATCTCCAGCTCGTCGATCGCGGCGTCGGCGGCGGCGCGAGCCCGCTGGTAGAACGCGACGACGTCCGCCGTGGTCTCGTCGGGCCGGACCCGCAGGTCCGCCTCCGGGTCGTCGGGATCGAACGGCAGCGGCTCGGTCGGGCGGTCGAAGGTCTCGCAGAACCAGCCGTACTCGACGGCCGCCAGGTGCTTGACGAGCCCGAGCAGGCTCGTGCCCGACGGCGTCATGGGGCGGCGGAGCGCCTCGTCGTCGAGGTCCTCGATCTTCCACAGGACGACGTCACGGTGCCGGTCCAGGCTCGTCCGCAGGCTCTCCTTCTCCTCGCCGAGGAACGGCACACGTCGCGTCATGCGCGGACCGTAGCAGGCCGGTCCGCCGCACGGAACGGATGCCGGTGTCCTGAGAGGACGGCGTCGTGCGCGCTCGCGGCCGTCATGCCTCGCGCGCGGGCAGCATCTCCATGAGCTTGCTCGCGGCGACGGCGGAGCGGTCGTACGCGCCGGCGACCGCGGTCACCACCCACCTCGGTGCGGAGAGATCGGTGAGACGGAGCGTGGCGAGCGACGCGGCCTGGGGCTTCGACGCGATCGGTCGGGGGACGATCGCGACACCGAGACCGCGCTGGACCATGTCGAGCAGCGTGTGGACGTCGTTGACCGTGAACCGGACCCGCCGGTGGATCCCTCGGGCCTCGAACGCCTCGTCGTTGAGGAGCCGGACGGCCCAGCTCGGGTGGAAGTCGATGAAGTCCAGACCGTCGAGGCACGACCACTCGATGCGGGACTTGGTCGCGAGGTGACTGTCCGGCGGCGCCAGCAGGACGAGGGGCTCCGAGCTCAGCTCGACGTGCTCGACCGTCCCGAGACGCATGTGCGTGCGGCTGTCCGGTCCGGCGATGAACGCGACGTCGAGCTCGCCGGTGCGGATCTGCCCGAGGAGCGTCTGCGACCCCGCCTGCTCGAACTCGATCTCGACCTGCGGGTAGCGCCGGTGGAACCGCTCGAGGAGCTCGGGGACGTCGACGACGCCGAGGCACTGCTCGCTGCCGACGCGGAGACGTCCGGACAGCTCGCTCTTGGTCGCGATCACGGCGTCGCGTCCGGCGGCGGCCTGGGCCAGGAGGGTCCGGGCGAACGGGAGCAGCGCGTGGCCGGCCTCGGTGAGCTCGACCCGCCGGGTCGTCCGCAGGAAGAGCGGGGTCTGGAGGTCCTCCTCGAGGCTCCGGATCGCCGCCGAGAGCCCGGACTGGGACACGGTCGTCAGCTCGGCCGCCCGGGTGAACTGCTGCTCCTCGGCGAGGGCGACGAAGTACTCCATCTGCCGAAGCTCCATTGATGACCCACCGTTCTCAATCTCACGAGGTCTAGTTGTTGGACGCGAAGTCTACGGCTTCATAGCATCGTCGGTGCCGGACGATCGACGACGCGCGTTCCTGCGCGTCCTCACACGTCACCGTGCCCCGTGCACGTGCGGCACCAGCAAGTACCAGGACAGGAAGAGGGCAGCATGCAGCAGCGCACCATCGGCAACCGGTCCGTCAGCGCGATCGGACTCGGCGGGATGCCGATGTCGATCGAGGGCCGTCCCGACGAGAGCCAGTCGATCAGCACGATCCACGCCGCGCTCGACGCCGGTGTCACCCTCATCGACACCGCGGACGCCTACCACCTCACCGCGACCGACGTCGGGCACAACGAGAGCCTGATCGCGCGCGCGCTGAGCAGCTACGGCGGCGACACCAGCAACGTCCTCGTCGCCACCAAGGGCGGGCACCTGCGTCCCGGCGACGGCTCGTGGACCCAGGACGGTCGGCCCGAGTACCTCAAGGAGGCCGTCAAGGCCTCGGCCAAGCGCCTCGGCGTCGACGTGATCGACCTCTACCAGTTCCACCGCCCGGACCCCCGCGTGCCGTACGCGGACTCGGTCGGCGCGATCCGCGACCTGCTCGACGACGGCGTGATCGCGATGGCCGGGATCTCGAACGCGAACGTCGACCAGATCCGTCAGGCCCAGGAGATCCTCGGGGGGCGCCTGGTGTCGGTGCAGAACCAGTTCTCGCCTGCGTTCCGGAGCAGCCTCGGCGAGCTCGAGCTGTGCGCCGAGCTCGGCATCGCCTTCCTTCCGTGGAGCCCCCTCGGTGGGATCGCCCGCGCCGGTGAGCTCGGCGGTCAGCACGGCGCCTTCCAGACCGTCGCCGACGCCCACGGGGTGAGCCCGCAGCGCGTCTGCCTCGCCTGGGAGCTCGCGCTCGCCCCGGTGGTCATCCCGATCCCCGGTGCGTCGCGTGCGGCGAGCATCCAGGACTCGGCGCAGGCCGCCGACCTCGTGCTCACCCCGGAGGAGATCGCCACGCTCTCCGCCGACCCGACCCGCTGATCCCGTCGCGAGTCGGAGGAGAGCGATGAGGACCGAGCTGCCCACGGTGACCTTCGGGCGCACCGACATGCAGATCACCCGCGTCGGCTTCGGCGCATGGGCGATCGGCGGCGGGGACTGGGCGTTCGCCTGGGGACCGCAGGACGACCAGGACTCGATCGCGGCGATACATCACGCGGTCGAGTCCGGCGTCAACTGGATCGACACCGCGGCGGTGTACGGGCTCGGCCACTCCGAGGAGGTCGTCGGGCGCGCCCTGCGCGACCTGCCGGAGGGTGAGCGGCCGTACGTCTTCACCAAGGGCGGCCGCGTGTGGTCCGACGACGACCGCCGCCTCGCACCGCGGAGCGTCTGCACCCCGGAGTCGCTGCGGACAGAGGTCGAGGCGTCCTTGCGTCGGCTCGGCGTCGACCGCATCGACCTGTACCAGCTGCACTGGCCGTCGGCCGACGGGACGCCGGTGGAGGTCTACTGGCAGACCTTCCTCGACCTCAAGGCCGAGGGCAAGGTGCGGGCCGTCGGGTTGTCGAACCACGACGTCGCGCAGCTCGAGGTCGCCGAGTCCCTCGGCCACGTCGACTCGCTGCAGCCGCCGTTCTCGGCGATCCGCCAGGAGGCCCGTGACGAGCTGCTCCCGTGGTGCGACGCGCACGGCACCGCCGTGATCGTGTACAGCCCGATGGGATCCGGTCTGCTCACCGGCGCGTTCACCGCCGAGCGGGTGGCCGGCCTCCCCGCGGACGACTGGCGGAGGTCGGCCCCGGCGTTCACCACCGAGCTCGACGCGAACCTGCGGGTCGCCGCAGCGCTCGCCCGGGTCGCCGAACGGCACGACGTCCCGACGGCGGCCGCAGCAGCAGCCTGGACCCTGGGGTTCCCGGGCGTCACCGGTGCGATCGTCGGCGCGCGCACGCCGGCGCAGATCGACGGCTGGTTGCCCGCCGCGTCGTTGACGCTCACGGCGGAGGACTACGCCGAGGTCGAGGCCGCGCGCGGCTGAGGCGGCAGGACGGCGCCGAACAGGCAGAACGGCACGCTGACGCCGGGTCTCGGCACCCTCGTGGTGACCGGGGCCCGGCGTCCGTGCAACGTCGGTCGGTCGACGGGCGAGTCACACCGACGTGCGGGTCAGGCCGACATCCAGGTGAGCCGGCGCGCGGATCAGGTCGACGAACAGGTGAGCCGGTGCGCGGGTCAGGCCGACGCGCGGGCCTGGTCGGACCGCTCGGTGGCCTGCGTCGGGATCGTGCCGAGCTGCGGCACGCCCTGACCGGACGGGTCGACCGCGAACGACGTGACGTGGTGCCCGCCGTCCGCGTCGATCTCGACGGTGGAGACGCTCGCGTTGGGGAGCGGATGCGTCGGCGCGCAGCCGATCAGCGTGAGGTACGCCGCAAGGGTCACCCCGTGGCTGACGACCAGGACCTCGGAGTCGCCGCGATGGGCCTCCTCGATCCGTGCGAAGCCGGCGCGGACCCGACCCAGGTACGTCTGCGCGGACTCGCCGCCGGGGAGGCCGGGGTAGGTCCCGTCGAACACGTGGGCGAACATCTCCCAGGGGTCGACGTACGCGTGAAGATCCTGCTCCGGCGCGGCCTCGAAGTCGCCGAAGCTGAACTCCCGGAGGTCGTCATCCGTGGTCAGCGCCGTGTCCGGATGATGGCTCAGGATCGCGTCGGCGGTCGCGACCGTCCGACCGGATGGGCTCGCGTATGCGGCGGCGAACGACCGGGTACGCAGGTGGTGCGCGGTCACGTCGACCCCGGCCGCGCCGTCGTCGGTGAGGGGTGAGTCGCACCACCCCTGCAGCCGGTGCTCGACGTTGTAGACCGTGCGACCGTGCCGGACCAGGTACAGGGTGAGTGCCACGAGCGGCGATGCTACCGACCGTCGATGAACCCCGCGTGACGACGGGATGACCCCCGGGCGGGCAGCGGGAGTCAGGTCACGACGTTGACGGGACGCCCGGCGCAGAACCCCTCGACGGCGGCGACCGTCCCCTCGGCCATCCGGGCCAGGGCCTGCGGGGTGCGGAACCCCAGGTGAGGGGTGAGGATCGTGCCCGGCGCGGAGAGCAGCGGGTCGTCCGGCGCGAGCGGCTCCGGGTCGAACACGTCGAGTGCGGCCAGCAGGTCACCGCGCGCGAGGCGACGGACCAGGGCGCCGCGCGCGAGCAGCTCACCACGCGCGGTGTTGACGAGGATCGACCCCGGAGCCAGCAGGTCGAGCAGGTGATCCGTCACGAGGCCGTCGGTCTGCGGCGTCAACGGCAGGTGCAGGCTGACGGCGTCGCTGCTCGCGAACAGCTCGTCGAGGTCGACCGCCCGCCCGTGGACCGGCGACAGGTCGGCGTCGTCGACCGCACGGTCCCAGACGAGCACCCGCATCCCGAGGGCGTCCGCCAGCCGGGCGAACGTCCGGCCGATCCCGCCGAACCCGACCACGCCCACGGTCGCCCCCTCGAGCTCGCGCCCCGCGCGGCCCGTCCAGTCCCCGCCCCGCAGTGCGAGGTCGGCGGCAGGCACCCCGCGCGCAGCGGACAGCAGCAGGGCGAGCGCATGCTCCGCGACCGCGCGGTCGCCGTAGTGCGTCACGTTGGTCACCGTGATGCCGAGCTCGCGCGCCAGCGTGAGGTTCACGTAGGTCGCAGCCCCTGTGCCGGCGAACGCGAGGAGCTCGGTGCGGCCGGCGCACTCGCGAAGGGTGTCGTCGTCGAGGTGCACCGGGAGCAGCACGACCTCGGCGGTGCTCACCCACTCCCGGATCTCCGCCTGGTCGGGGACGTCGCCGGCGATGACGACCTCGCCGAGCGCCTCGAGCCGACGGCGCAGCTCGGGGGAGTCGAACCGGGCGGCGAGCCCGCCGTCAGCGCTGGGGCACACGATCCGTCGAGAGGTCATGGTTCGGCACCCTAGTGCGCGCGTGTACCGCGGAGGTTTCGTGGCGCCCGAGGGTGCGGGCGGGGGCGATCGAGCCGTGCTCAGCGACCCCGAAGACGGTCGATCTCGCGGCGCTCGCGCTTGGTCGGCCGGCCGGCACCGCGGTCGCGCTGCGCGGCGACGGCCACGTGCTCGCGTGGCGGGGGAGCCGGCGTGTGGTCCACGAAGCACTCCGCCGCGGGTCCGGCACCGACCCGCTTCTCGATCACGCGCGTGACCACGACGATGCGCTCGGGGCCGTCGCCCCGGACCCGCACCTCGTCACCGACGCGCACGGGTGCCGCGGGTTTCACGTGGTCGCCGTTCACCCGGACGTGACCACCGCGGCACGCGGCGGCCGCGAGCGCGCGGGTGCGCGCGAGCCGGACGGCCCATACCCAGCGATCGACCCGGGTGGACACGAGAGGTTCCGGTACGGCCACCGCCCCAGCCTAGGCATGAGGTGCGCCGAGCGCCGACGACCCGGCCACCATTGGACCGCCGCCCGCGTCCGAACGCTTCGCCGGGGCCCAGCACGGTCACAGGCAGCTCAGAGTCCTGCGGAGTTGCCTGGAGGTGACGGCACCACCCAGGTGCTGGACGGCTGGAGGACTCCCATGGATGACAACGACGGCACCGGACCTACCCCGACAGCACCCGGTTCCGGCGCGGCAGCGTCGCCCGACGTCCCGGTGGAGACGTTCCTGGTCGAACCCGTCGTGCGACGTCCTCGGCGTCGGCGCACGGTGGCGATCGTGGCCGCCTCGGCCCTCGCCCTCGGGCTCGCGACCGGAGGTGCGATCTGGTCGGCGACGCAGAGCCTCGACTCGGCGTCGGTGTCGACCGACAGCGCCCTCACGCAGCCGGACGAGCAGATCCCCGACACGTCGAACCTGCCCGGCCGGGGCTGGAGCGGGCCGGTCCGCGGAGCGGAGCCGACGGCGCTCGAGACGACGGCGGCGACCGCGACGCAGCAGGTCGGCCTCGTGACGATCGTGTCCACGCTCGGGTACCAGGAGGCGACCTCCGCGGGCACCGGCATCGTGCTGACCTCCGACGGCACGGTCCTCACCAACAACCACGTGATCGTCGGCGCCACCGCGATCGAGGTGACCGTCGAGTCGACCGGTGCGACGTACGCGGCCGAGGTCGTCGGCACCGACGCGACCGCCGACATCGCCGTGCTGCGGCTCACCGGTGCCTCGGGGCTCGCGACCGCGACGATCGCGACCAGTGGTGTCGCGATCGGCGACGCCGTCACCGCGGTAGGGAACGCCGAGGGCGGCGGGAGCCTCGTGGCGGCCGCCGGTACCGTGACCTCCCTCGACGCGACGGTCACGACGCAGGACGAGGTCACCGGCGAGCTCGTGACGCTCGACGGGCTCCTGCAGATCGACGCGGACGTCGTCTCGGGTGACTCCGGCGGGGCCGTGCTCGACTCCTCCGGTGCCGTGGTCGGGGTGACGACTGCGGCGTCGTCCGGGAGCTCGAACATCAGCGGCTACGCGATCACGATCGATCGTGCGCTCGCCATCGCCGAGACGATCCTCGCCGGGACGGACACCGACACCGTGACGATCGGCTACCCCGCCTTCCTCGGGGTGCAGATGGGCACGCAGACGGGACGTCCCGGCACGACCGTGGCCACGACCGGCGCATGGGTCGCCGGCGTGATCGACGGCACCCCGGCGCAGCAGGCCGGTCTCGCTGCAGGGGACACGATCACCGCTCTCGACGGCGTGGCCGTGGGCTCGGCAGACGCGCTCAGCGAGCTCCTCGCCGCGCACCAACCGGGTGACCAGGTGACCGTGACCTGGACGTCGGGCACCACCGGGGCGAGCCAGACGGCCACCGTGACGCTGATCGCCGGGCCTGCCGACTGATCCGAGCCCGCCGACTGATCCGGGACCGCCCACCAACGGGACCCGGCGACCGGGACCCACCGACGCACCGGGACCCCGCAGTGCTGACCTGCGGGGCCCCGGTGCGATCGTGCTGTGCTGTGGCGTGCCGCTCAGCGGCTCCGGTGCTGGAGGTAGTACTCGATCAGGCCGCGCGTCGACGAGTCCTGCTCGGCCAGGACCTCGGCGTCGCCCGCCACCGCCGGTGCGATCTCCATCGCGAGCTTCTTCCCGAGCTCGACCCCCCACTGGTCGAAGCTGTCGATGCCCCACACGACGCCCTGCACGAAGGTGATGTGCTCGTACAGGGCGATGAGCTGACCGAGGACCGCCGGGGTGAGCGCCGGCGCCATGATCGACGTGGTCGGACGGTTCCCGCCGAAGACACGCGCCGCCACGATCTCCTCGGGGGTCCCCTCCGCACGGACCTCGTCGGCGGTCTTGCCGAACGCGAGCGCCTTCGTCTGGGCGAAGAAGTTCGCCAGGAACAGCTCGTGGACGTCGACGTCCCCACCCGGCGCGTCGACGTCCTCGAGCGGGTGCGCGGGCGTCGCGACCGCGATGAAGTCCGCCGGGATCAGCCGGGTGCCCTGGTGGATCAGCTGGTAGAACGCATGCTGGCCGTTGGTGCCCGGCTCGCCCCAGAAGATCTCACCGGTCTGGCTGGTGACCGGGCTGCCGTCCCACCGCACCGACTTGCCGTTCGACTCCATCGTCAGCTGCTGGAGGTACGCCGCGAAGCGGTGCAGCGACTGCGCGTACGGCAGGACCGCGTGCGTGTGCGCGTCGAGGAAGTTCACGTACCAGACGTTGAGCAGGCCCATCAGCACCGGGACGTTCTGGGCGAACGGCACGGTCCGCAGGTGCTCGTCGACCGTGTGGAAGCCGTCGAGGAACGACCGGAACGCGTCCGGCCCGATCGCGATCGCGAGCGAGGTCCCGATCGCAGAGTCCACCGAGTAGCGCCCGCCGACCCAGTCCCAGAACCCGAACGCGTTCTGCGGGTCGATGCCGAACGCCTCGACCTTCGCATGGGCGGTGGACACGGCGACGAAGTGCCGAGAGACGGCGTGCGTGCGCGCCTCGTCGGTGTCCTGGATCGCCCCGGACGCGAGGAGCCCGTCCCAGAGCCAGCGACGTGCGAGCCGGGCGTTCGTGAGCGTCTCCAGGGTGCCGAAGGTCTTCGACGCGACGATGAACAACGTGGTCGCCGGGTCGAGGTCCTGGCAGGTCTGCGCGACGTCGGTCGGGTCGATGTTGGAGACGAACCGCACCTCGAGACCGTCCGCGACGTAGGGCTTGAGTGCCTCGTACGCCATGACCGGGCCGAGGTCGGAGCCGCCGATGCCGATGTTGACGACGGTCGCGACGCGCTTGCCGGTCACGCCGGTCCACTCACCGGAGCGGACCTTCTCGGCGAAGGCGGCGACCTTGTCGAGCTCGGTCTGGACGTCGACGTCGACCTGCTGCCGGTCCACGACCAGGGCAGGCGTCGCGCCGCGCGGGCGACGCAGGGCGGTGTGCAGCACCGCGCGGTTCTCGGTCACGTTGATGTGCACGCCCGAGAACATCGCGTCGATCCGCTCGGCCAGACCGACAGCACCGGCGAGGTCGAGCAGCAGGCTGAGGGTCTCGTCGGTGATGAGGTTCTTCGACAGGTCGACGTGCAGGTCACCGACCGTGCGCGACAGTCGGGCGGCGCGCTCCGGATCGGCCGCGAACCAGGACCTCAGGTCCGGCTCGAGCGCGTCCCGGTGAGCGGCGAGGGCCGCCCAGGCGGCAGTGGTCGTGGCATCGATCGGTGTGGTGGACACAGTGCTCCTTCTCGCGGCTGTCGTTCGGGACCACCGTATTGCCCTGGCGGTCGTGACGGGGGCGGACCTTCCGCCCGGCGGTCAGCGGGGCAGTCAGCGGGAGTGGTGAGCGGGGCGGTCAGCGGGACGGCGCGGCAGAGGCAGCGAGCCAGTCCGCCACGTCGGACGGCGGCATCGGTCGTGCGAAGAGATACCCCTGCCCGACGTCGCAGCCGAGGTCGGCGAGCATGTCGCGGGTCTCCGCGACCTCGATGCCCTCGGCCACCAGGCGCAGCCCGAGCGAGTGCGCGAGACCCACGGTGTGGCGCACGATTGCGGCGCTCGCCGTGTCCTGGTGCACGTCGGCGACCATGAGCCGGTCGAGCTTGAGCTCGTCGAGCGGCAGTCGGCGCAGGTAGGCCAGCGAGGAGAAGCCCGTCCCGTAGTCGTCGATCGAGATGGCCACCCCCGAGGCGCGCAGCCGCTCGAGCACCGGCCGGACCCGCGCCGAGTCGGCCATCAGGCTGTGCTCGGTCACCTCGATCACGAGTGCGGACGCCGGCAGGCCCCGCGACGCGAGAGAGGCGGCGATCCTCTCGGGGAGGGCCTCGTCGTGCATGTCCGCAGCGGAGAGGTTGATCGAGACGGGGAACCGGTACCCGAGGTCCCACCACGTCCGGCACGCGTCCAGGGCGCGTTCGCCGACGACGTACCCGAGGTCGCGCATGAGGCCGGTCCCCTCGGCCAGGGGAAGGAACCGCCCCGGAAGGAGCAACCCCTGCGTCGGGTGGATCCAGCGGACGAGCGCCTCCATGCCGTGCACCCGTTGGTCCGCCGGTGACCCGGCGACGAGCGTCATCTGGGGCTGGAGGTGCATGACGAGCTCGCCCCCGGCCGGGTCCCCCGTGAGCGCGGACCGCAGCTCCTCGAGCAGAGCGACGCGGTTGGTCGCCTCGCCGTGCATGACGGGGGAGTAGAGCGCGATCCCGGAGCCGGAGCGCTTGGCGTCGTCCATCGCGATGTCGGCGCACCGCAGCAGCTCGGCGCGGGACCCGCCCGGCACCGGGGTCGTCGCGACGCCGAGGCTCGCGTCGACGTGCAGGCGCGTCGCCTCGACGGTGAACGGCTCCTCGATCGACGCGCGTACGGTCCGGGCGAGCGCGACGGCACCCTCCGCAGACGTCCGGGGGAGCAGCAGGGCGAACTCGTCACCGCCGAGCCGCGCGAGGAGGTCGTCGCTGCGCAGGTGCGTGCGGATCCGTTGGCCGACCTGGATCAGCAGCGCGTCACCTGCGGCGTGGCCGAGCGAGTCGTTGATCTCCTTGAACCGGTCCAGGCCGACGATGACGAGCGAGGCCGGCCCCGTGTCCGTGTACCGCTCTGTGCCCACGGACCGCTCTGTGCCCATGGACCGCGCCGTGCCCATGGACCGCGCCGTGCCCATGGGCCGCTCCGTGCCGGTGGTCTCGGTGGTGTCGGAGGTGGGGGAGGGCAGCGACGCGGACGCCGTGCGGCTCGAGACGGCGCGGTCCACGGCGGACGCCGCCCGTGCGCTGCGCCGTCGGAACAACGCATCGGCCCGTTCGAAGAGGGCGCGGCGGTTCGGCAGACCGGTGAGATCGTCCGTCCGGGCCTGGGCATGGACGTCGGAGAGCGACAGGACCTCATGGAACGTCAGCGCCGTGCGGGCCAGCGCGAGCGTGAGGGTGACGAGCGCGAGGCTCGACGCAGCGAGCGGCAGCGCATGCTGCTGGGCGACGGCGAGGATCGCCAGACTGCCGAGTGCCGCGCCGCCGGGGAGCGCCAGGCCGCGCCACCACGCTGCGCTGTCGCTCACCGGGGTGGTCCGGACCGCGACCGTGCCTGAGCTCGGGACCCGGGCGGCGACGGCCACGAGCACCGCGGACGAGAGCCACAGGAAGGCGACGAGGCGCTCGAGGGAGTTCGTGCCGGAGGCCTCCATCGCGAGGCGGAGGCTGTCCCCGAGGAACCTGACGGCGACGCCTGCGAGCAGCAGCCTCAACCCACCCGAGGGGACGAGCCGGAGGCTGAGGATCGCACCACAGACCGCGAGCAGGATGCCGAGGTCGGCCACCGGTTGACCGAGCAGGATCGCGACACTGGTCGGGGCCGTCCGCTGAGCGGCCCGGAGCGGAGCGAGCAGGACCGCGTTCGCCACCGCTGCGATGCCGACGGCGACGACGACCCCGTCGAGCCAGGCGCCGACGTCCAGGTGCCGGACCTGCGCGGTGACCAGGAGCATCGCGGCGACGTAGAGCACCGGGAACCCGGCGAGCACGATCCAGTCCGCCACGACGGGGTAGGCGTTGCTGCCCGTCGACGTGCGGGGCACGGCCACGAGCATGGTCGCCACGACCGCGAACACCGCTCGCACGCCGACCAGGCGCCACCCCCAGACCGTCCCGCGTCCGGTGTCGGCGGGGAACCAGCACACGATGCCGGCCACGATGCTCGTCACGAGGTACACGAGCGACGCGACAGGGCCGACCGGTTGCACGTCCGACCCGGAGAGCAGCAGGGTGACGGCGAACACCACGAGAAGCCCGACGAGGGCGCCGACCGCCCCGTCGACGTGTCCGACGCGCCGGTCCGGCCGCGGGGCTCGCCGTGCCATCGCGTCCTCCTCCCCGCACTGCGGCGGTCCGAGCGCCCCCTGCGGCGGTCCACCGACGCACGATCGCGGGCGGGTCCTGACCGCCTCGTCGCGCGGCGCGTCAGGTGGTCCCGCGTGCCGGCCCTGGCGAGGTGGTGCACGAGCGCAGCCGACCGGCGGGACCGGTGGAGACCCGCCTGGTCGGGACCCTACGCCCGCAGCGTGCCGACGGCGCGGGCACAGCGTGCCGGCGGTGCGCGCACCGGTCACCCGAACGGCCGTGCGATCCGCCGACCTGCCTCGGTTCGAGACGACACGTGGGTACGCTGCGCCGGTGGAGACCTCGCCGCGAGACGCAGCGCTGGCCCTGCGCGGGCTGCGGAAGTCGTTCGGCACCACGGTCGCGGTCGACGACCTCGACCTCGACATCCCGGCGGGGTCGATGTTCGGGCTGGTCGGCCCGAACGGTGCCGGCAAGACCACGACCCTGTCCATGGCGACGGGGCTCCTCGTCCCGGACGCCGGTACCGTCCTGGTCCATGGCCTGGACCTCTGGGCGCGGCCCGAACAGGCCAAGCGTCTGATCGGCGTCCTCCCCGACGGGCTCCGGACGTTCGACCGGTTGACCGGTGCCGAGCTCATCTCCTATGCGGGTCTGCTGCGCGGGATGGACCCGGGCGTCGTGCGCGAGCGGCGTGACGACCTCCTCGCCGCGCTCGACCTCGCCTCGGCCCCCGGGGTGCTCGTCGCCGACTACTCCGCCGGGATGACCAAGAAGATCGCACTCGCGTGCGCTCTCGTGCACGCGCCGAGGCTCCTCGTCCTGGACGAGCCGTTCGAGGCCGTCGACCCGGTGTCTGCCGGCGCGATCCGGACGATCCTGGTCAGGTTCGTCGAGGCCGGTGGGACCGTCGTGCTCTCGAGCCACGTCATGGCGCTCGTCGAGCGGATGTGCGACCACGTCGCCGTCATCGCCTCCGGCCGGGTGCTCGCCGTCGGGACCCTCGACGACGTGCGCGCCGGCCAGGACCTCGAGACCCGGTTCTTCGGGCTCCTCGGCGGACCGGGCCCCGAGCAGGAGCTGTCGTGGTTGCGACCGTCGTCCGCCTGAAGCTCACGCTCCTGCGGCACTCGCTGCGCCGCGACCCGTGGCGGCTCGTCGTGCTGCTCCTCGGCATCCTGTGGGCGCTCGGGACGACCCCGACCCTGCTGGCCGGGGCGTGGTGGCTCGCCGGCCCGGGGACCGCGGCACGCCCTGACATCCTCGTGGTGGCCGGCACATTGCTGGTGCTGGGGTGGGTCGTCATCCCGGTCCTCGTCTTCGGGACGGACGACTCCCTCGACCCGGTGCGGTTCGCCACCTTCGCGGTCCCGGTCCGCCGACTGGTCCCGGCCCTGGGGGTCGCGAGCGCGATCAGCGTGCCGGCCGTGTTCGCCGGTGTCGTGTGCACCCTGAGCCTGGTCGCCTGGGCGGGCAAGGGCACGACGGTGACGATCGTGACGGCGCTCTGCGCCCCGGTGTCGTGGGTGACGTGCCTGCTGTCCGCGCGGGTCGCGACCCTCGCGGCGACCCGGGTGATCGCCACGCGCGGTGGTCGTCGGCTCGCGGCGGGTGCCGCGGTCGCTGTCATCGGGCTGGTGGCGCTCGGGGTGTGGTTCCTCGGGTCCCTCGGGATGAGCGCCGCGCTCGAGGCGGTCCCCGGGCTGAGCACGGTGCTCGGGTGGTCGCCGCTCGCGTTCACCTGGGCGGCGCCCGGAGCCGCGGCGACAGGCGACCTCGCCGGGGCGGTCGCGCGGCTCGTCCTCGCCGTGGTGTGGGCGATCGGGCTGGTGGGTGCCTGGCACCACCTGCTCCGTGGTGTCCTCACCCACCCGGTGCTGCGCGGCGGGCCGACGCGACGGCGTCACGACCTGATCCTCGACCGGGCGCCGCGGAACACCTCACGCGTGGCTGCGGCGGCCGTCGCCGGACGGGCTCGTCGGTACTGGGCCGGTGACGGTCGGTACCTCTCCGCGCTCGCGGCGGGGCTCCTGCTCCCGGTGATGATCACCGGGCTGGTCGCGATCGCCGCGCGTGACGCCGTGATCGTGCTCGGTCCGTTGCTGGGGGCGACGCTGGGCTGGGGGCGCCACAACGACACGGCGTTCGACGGCAGCGCGTTGTGGATGCACGTGACCTCCGGGATGCGCGGCGTCGACGACCGCCGCGGTCGGGCGCGCGGGGTGATCATCTGGGCGGCCCCGGTGGTCGTCGTCGGCTCCGTCGTCGGGTCGGCGGTCGCCGGCAGGTGGGCCATGCTCCCGGCGAGCCTCGGTGCAGGACTGGGCCTGCTGCTGGTGGGGCTGGGGGTGTCTGCCGTCGCGAGCGTCGTGCTGCCGTACCCCGCACCGCGGGCCGGGGCGAGCCCGTTCGCGGCGGAGACCGGCGGGATCGGTGCGAGCATGGCGGCCCAGCTCGTCTCGTCGGTGCTGACGACGGTTCTCGCTCTGCCGGTGCTGGTCGGTTTCGCGCTGGCCTGGTGGTGGAGCCCGGCGGCCAGCTGGGTCACCCTCGCGCTCGGCGTGCTCGGGGGAGGCCTGCTGCTGCGGTCGGCCGTCGATCTCGGCGGGCGCGCGCTCGACTCCCGGTGGGCGCCGCTCCTCGTCCGGGTGAGCTGATGGTGGTGCCGCGGGCGGTGGCCGTCCTGCGCCGGGACGGTCAGGCGCCCAGCGCCTCCTGGACGAGAGGCAGCACCTGTGTGCCGAGCAGCTCGATCGCCCTGAGCGACTCGCGCTGCGGGACCCCGGAGAGGTCCAGCTGGAAGATCTGCCGGTCGTGGTGCAGGTGCGCGTGCAGCTCGACGACCTTCTCGGCCACCTGCTCCGGGGTGCCGATCGCGTAGGCGCCGCCACGGGCAGCGGTGGACTCGTACATGATCCGGTTCGGCATGGCGAAGCCGCGTTCACGCGCGATCCCGGCCATGGACCGGTGCCAGTACGGGTAGTAGAAGTCGAGCGCCCCCTCCTCGGCGACGAACCCCATCCCGGACACGGTCACCCGGCGGTTCTCCTCCGGGTGACCGGCCTCGGCGTGCGTGCGCCGGTACAGCTCGACGAGCGGTGCGAAGTCCGCCGGTCGTCCGCCGATGATCGCGTAGTTCACCGGGAGGCCCAGCGTTCCGGCGCGCACCGAGGACTGCGGGTTCCCGCCCGTGGCGACCTGGATGTCGAGGTGCGGGCCGCGACCGGGGAGGTCGAGGGGCCGGGGCAGCACGACGGCGTCCTGCAGCGCGGGACGGAACCGCCCGTGCCAGCTGAGGGGCGTGCTGCGGTCGAGTGCCAGCAGGAGGGCGATCTTCTCCTCGAAGAGGTCGTCGTAGTCCGCGAGGTCCGCCCCGAACAGCGGGTAGGACTCGATGAACGAGCCGCGACCCGCGAGGAGCTCGACCCGGCCGCCGGAGAACTGGTCCATCGTCGCGAACTGCTGGAAGACCCGCACCGGGTCCTCGGTGCTCAGCACCGTGACGGCCGATCCGACCGTGATCCGTGAGGTCTGAGCCAGTGCGGCGGCGATCACGGTCGCGGGCGACGACACCGCGAAGTCCGGGCGGTGGTGCTCCCCGATGCCGGCGTAGGCAAGGCCGACCTCGTCCGCGAGCCTCACCCGCTCGAGGATGTCGCGGATCCGCTGACCCGGTGACGGGGGCCGGGTGTTCCCGTCGCCGGTGCCGAGGTCTCCGAAGGTGTAGAAGCCGAGGTCCATTCCCATGCAAACGCATGCACGGTCGCGATATTCCTCCGGTCCGGCGCATGACGGGGGACGGTCGCGTCCGTCATGATCGGCGGATGACAGGCCCGAGGTCACCCGAGGTGCTGTCCGCGCACGCCCAACCGGCGGGCGTCGGGCGCGACGGTGTCGCTGGGGTCGATCGTCGATCGCACGTCGTGCTCTGCTGCGGGCTCACGACCGTGGACGCCATCCAGGAGGTCGACGGGATCCCGGGACCGAACGAGAAGGTCGTCGCCCGGTCCGCCACGCTGACCTTCGGCGGACCTGCGGCGAACGCGGCGGCGACGGCGGTGGCCGTGGGGGCGCACGCCCGGCTGGTGACCGCGATCGGTTCCGGACCCGTCGCCGATCTCGCCCTGGCCGGGCTCGCCGACGCCGGGGTGGAGGTCGTCGACCTTGCCCGCGGGACCGGCGCCGCACCTGCGGTGTCGACCGTCCTGGTCACTGCGTCAACCGGGGAACGGGCGGTGGTGTCGGTGAACGCCACCAGGTCCGGCGCGCTGGCGGCGGTGCCGACGGACGTGCTCGACGGTGTGGACGTCGTCCTGGTGGACGGGCATCATCTCGAGACTGCGATCGAGGTCTCCCGGGCGGCGCGTGCCGGCGGAGTGCTGGTCGTGCTCGATGACGGCAGCTGGAAGCCCGGGATGGAGCGGCTGCTCGCCCTGGTGGACCAGGCGATCGTCTCTGCGGACTTCCGGGTGCCCGTCGGTGTGGTTCCCGCGGACGTACCCGCGTCCGACGTGCCGGCAACCGGCAGCCCCGCGGCGGACATCGCGAGCGGTGCGACGGTCGACGGTGAGCGGCTCCTGCGGCAGGTCGCGGCGTTCGGCCCTCGGGTGGTCGCGCGCTCCGACGGGGCCGGCCCGATCCTGGTGCTCGACTCCCGCACGCCGGCGGAGGTGCGGTCCGTGACCGTGCCCGCCGACCCGTCGAGGACCGTCGTCGACACGGTCGGAGCCGGTGACGTGCTGCACGGCGCGTATGCAGCGTTCCTCGCCGGCGAGCTCGCTGCGAGCGATCCGGTCGACGTGCTCGCACGTGCCGCGCAGGTCGCGTCGGAGTCGGTCCACTTCCGCGGGGCGCGAGGCTGGGTGCCGGGGTACCGCTCATGAGTTCCGAGGAGAGCGGGCGCGCGCAGCGCGTGGTGGCCTCGTGCGTGGGTGCGTGGCACCTGCGCCGCCGCCGAGTGCACGCCCGGCCGGTGCGCGTGCGCCCGTCGAGGTCGCGGCCTGCGCGGTCGTGGGCCGCGCGAGTCGCGTTGGTGCTCCTGGTCATGGGCGTGGGTGTCGGTGCCGTGCCGCTCGGCGTCGGCGCTTCTCCGGCCGCCGCCGCTGACGACGCCGCGGCGATCCTCGTGCAGGTCAACCAGGCGCGCGCTGCGGTCGGTGCGCCGCCCCTCCGGCTGAGCAGTGCGATGTCTGCCGTGGCGACCAGGTGGAGCACTCATCTCGCCGACTCCGGGACGTGCCCGGGCGGCCTCGCGCACAACCCGTCCTTCTCCCAGCAGATCCCGCGGGGTTGGAGCGCTGCCGGCGAGAACGTCGCCTGCAACACGTCCGCCGACGCGCTGGGCCTCGAGGCTCAGTGGATGAGCTCGGCGCCGCACCGGGCCAACATCCTCAACCCGGCGTACACGGACATCGGGATCGGGATCGTGGTCCGCGGCAGGACGGCCTGGGGCACGCAGAACTTCGGCACGTACTCGAGCGCGCCCGCACCTGAACCTGCTCTGCTGCCTGCCCCGGCGCCTCCTGCGCCCACCCCCACCCCCCACCCCCACCCCGTCCCCGTCACCGTCAGCGAGCCCGACGCCTGCCCCCACCCTGACCTCGGCTCCGGACGCCGTCCCGGACTCCGTTCCGGCTGCCGCGGCGACCGGTGCGTCGTCAGCAGCAGCCCGGTCGACGGCCGGGGGAGCGGACGCCGCCGGGCTCCTCGGTGTCGCGGGTTCGCTGACGCTCGGTGTCCTGGCAGTCGCCGGGCACCGGCGAAAGCGCACCTGACGCAGTTCGGCAACGATCCGGTCACGGAGTGTTCCGACTGTTGACATGAGTTTGTAAGGAAGGTCTACTAACAAATGTGACGACACCGACGACGGCTCGCCCCGGGGCCGCAGGCCGAGGACTCGGTCGCGTCCTGCGCCCCATGGTCAAGGTGCTGCCGGAGCACGCCCGGGCGCACAACCGCTCGATGGTCCTCCAGCACCTGTTCCACGCGGGCCCGACGTCACGGGCGGACCTCGCACGCAGCACCGGGCTGACGCGCGTGACGGTCTCGGACCTCGTCGCCGAGCTGATCGCCGAGGGCCTCGTCGAAGAGCTCGGGCTGCGCACCGAGGCGCGCGTCGGCAAGCCCGCGACCCTCGTCGGGATGCGGACCGAGGACTACCAGATCGTCGCGATCGACCTCGCCGACGATGCCTGGATCCGGGGTGCGGTGATGTCGCTCGTCGGCGGTGTCGTCGTCCGACGGGCCGCACGGCTCGACGGGCGCGCCGGGGAGGCTGCGCTCGACCTCCTCGCCGAGCTCGCCAAGGAGCTCCTCGCCGCCGCCACCCGCCCGGTGATCGGCATCGGCATCGGGTCGCCCGGGGTGATCGATCGCGACGGCGTCGTCATCGAGGCGCCGAACCGTGACTGGTACGACGTCCCGCTCGCGAGCATCCTCACCTCCCGGCTCGGCGTCCCGGTGCACGTCGGCAACGACGCCAACACCCGTGCGCTCGGTGAGTACACCTACGGCGGGGCGAGCGGCGACGGCCTCCTGGTGCTCACGGTCGGGCAGGGCGTCGGCGCCGGGATCGTCGTGGACGGCATGCTCCTGACCGGCCACGCCAACGCCGCCGGCGAGGTCGGTCACCTCACCGTCGTCGACGAGCGGGACCACCAGGTCGGCGGGCCCGCGCCGCTGCAGTGCGCCTGCGGACGGTGGGGGGTGCCTCGAGACGGTGCTCTCGGTACCCGCCCTGCGTCACCTGGTCGACGGACTCGACCCCCACGCCTCCGACGCCGCGCTGGCGTCGGTCGGACGGATGCTCGGCATGGTCCTGGCACCCGTCGTCAGTGCGCTCAACCTCGCGGAGGTGCTGATCAGCGGCCCGGCCGAGCTGCTCGACGGCCCGGTCCGCGAGGAGGCGCTGGCCACCATCCGCGAGCGCACCATGCCGGTCATCGGCGGACCGCTCACGGTCAGGATGGCCACCCTCGGCGAGGACGCCGCCCTGTCCGGGGCGGCCGTGCTCGTTCTGTCCGGCCAGCTCGGGGTCACGTGACGACCCCGAGCTGACCGGCCATGCAGGTCGGCAGTACCCCCGCGGCGACGCTGTCCGGCGATCGCCTCCGCACATGGGAGGAACACCAACGTGAAGATCCTACGTTTCGCAGCACTGGGTGCCGCGACGGCGCTCGCACTGAGCGCCTGCTCGAGCGGCTCGGGCGCGTCGACGACCCCGTCCGCCGCGGGCACGCCCGAACCCGCGAACATCAGGCTCTGGCTCGCAGGGGGCGACACCCCCGACAGCCTGCGCACGTACCTGAAGACCGAGTTCGCCAAGGAGAACCCCGGGTCGACGCTCACGATCGAGCAGCAGGACTGGGGCGACCTCGTCACCAAGCTCACCACCGCGCTGCCGGACGCGAACAACACGCCCGACGTCGTCGAGCTCGGGAACACGCAGTCGCCGACCTTCACGAACGTCGGCGCGTTCCTCGACATCTCCGACATGTACACCGAGCTGGGCGGCGACAAGCTGCTGAAGTCGTTCGTCGCCGCGGGTGAGGTCGACGGCAAGAACTTCACGCTCCCGTACTACTTCGGCTCGCGCTACATGTTCTACCGCGCGGACGTCTGGAAGGAGGCGGGGGTCGAGGTCCCCACGACCCTTGCGGAGTTCAACAGCGCGGTGGTCACGATCGCCGAGAAGAACCCACGCAACATCGCGAACTTCTCGGGCTTCTTCATCGGTGGCCAGGACTGGCGCAACGGGATCTCGTGGATCTTCGCCAACGGCGGCGACCTCGCCAAGAAGGAGAACGGGAAGTGGGTCTCGACGCTCTCGGACCCGAACAGCATCACCGGCCTGACCCAGCTCCAGCAGATCGACCTCAAGGCCTCGAAGGCGCCCGCGGACGCCAAGGACCAGAGCCCGTGGCTCTACCTCAACGACACGGACACCGCGACCAACACGGACAAGACGACGACGAACACGTCCCTTGCGGCCGCGACGATCATGGCGCCGGGCTGGGCGCACTGGTCGATCGGTGACCTCTCGGAGAAGGACGGCAAGCCCGTCCGCACCTGGAACGACGCGACCTTCGGCACGTTCGTGCTCCCGGGCAAGGACGGTGGGGCCGCTCCGGTCCTCGCCGGCGGGTCGAACATCGGCATCTCGGCGAAGTCCCAGCACCCCGAGCTCGCCAAGAGCCTGATGCGGATCATCTTCAGCCCCGCCTACCAGAAGATGCTCGGCGAGAGCGGGCTCGGCCCGGCGAACTCGGACTACGTGAGCTCGCTCGGGACCGACCAGTTCGCGAAGGACGCGATCCTGTCCGCGTCGAACTCGAAGCTCACCCCGGCAGCCCCGGGCTGGGCGGCGGTCGAGGGCTCCGGCCTGCTCGAGGAGTTCTTCAGCAAGGTCTCCCAGGGCGGCGACATCACGGCGCTCGCCGCCGAGTACGACGCCAAGATCACCCCGCTCCTCAACGGCGTCAGCTGACCGAGCGCGTCCGTGACCCGTGGGTGGGGGTGCGCACGCACCCCCACCCACGGCACCACCCCGCCCGGACGACGGGCGCCGAAGGAGAACGACCATGGCACGCAGCGCGGTGACGGTCCGGCACCGTCGCGCCTCACGTACCCCCTACCTGCTGCTGGCTCCGTCGGCCGCGATCCTGCTGCTCGCGATGGGCTACCCGCTCGCATGGCAGCTCCTCACCTCGACCCAGAAGTTCGGGCTCGCACAGCAGTTCGGCAAGCCGCCGGAGTCGGTCGGGCTGGCGAACTACGTCACCCTCTTCACCGACTCGTACCTGTGGACAGTGGTCCTCCGGTCGGTCGTGTTCTGCCTCGCGAACGCGTTCGTGACGGTTCTCGTCGGGGTCCTCGTCGCCCTGCTGATGAAGGCCGTCGGCACCCTGCCGCGACTGGCGCTGCAGGTCTCGATGCTGCTGGCGTGGTCGATGCCCGTCGTCGCCGCGATGACCGTGTGGCGGTGGCTGTTCGACTGGAACCGGGGCGTCGTCAACTGGGTCCTGACGTGGGGCGGTCTCGACTTCATCGGGCACAACTGGCTCGAGAAGCCGCTGTCGTTCTTCTTCGTGGCGAGCACCGTGATCGTGTGGATGTCGGTGCCGTTCGTCGCGTTGTCCGTGTACGCCGGGCTGACCCAGGTGCCCGACGAGGTGATCGAGGCCGCGCAGATCGACGGCGCGAACGCCTGGCAACGGTTCTGGGGCATCGTCGTCCCGATGGTGCGACCGGTGCTGATGATCGTGCTGCTGCTCCAGATCATCTGGGACCTGCGGGTGTTCGCCCAGATCAAGCTGTTGCAGGACGCCGGGTCGACGCCGAGCGAGACCAACCTGCTCGGCACCTACATCTTCCAGCTCGGCACCGGGTCGCAGAACTTCGGGATGGCCTCGGCCGTCTCGGTGTTCGTCCTCGCGCTCACGGTCGCGCTCAGCTGGTTCTACGTCCGCATCCTGCTGAAGGAGGACGCATGAGCGCCCCCGTCATGGTCGACCGCGCTCACGCGCCGGTCACCGTCCGTGTCCAAGCGCGCGATCGGCCGCGTCGGTCGCGCCGGGTCGGCCGCGCCGTGCTCGCGACGGTCGCGATCGTCGTCTCGCTCGTCTGGATCTTCCCCGTCTACTGGATGGTGAGCTCGTCCCTGCTGCCGAACATCCAGCTCCAGTCGACCCGACCGACGTTCGTCCCGATCGGCGGGTCCGTCGACAACTACCGCGCGGTCCTCACCGGGTCGGGCTTCCCCGCGGCGCTGCGGATGAGCCTCGCGGTCACGCTGCTGACGGTGGCCGTCGTGCTGGTGTTCGCCTTCCTCGCGGCGCTCGCGATCAGCCGGTTCCGGTTCCGGGGGCGCAAGGCGTTCGTCCTGACCGTCCTGCTGGTGCAGATGCTGCCGGCCGAGGGCCTGTTCATCGCGCAGTACAAGCTGATCGGCAGCCTCAACCTGCTCAACTCGGTGATCGGGGTCTCGATCATCTACGTCGGCGCGGTCGTCCCCTTCACGATCTGGATGCTGCGCGGGTTCGTCGCCGGCGTGCCGGCCGAGCTCGAGGAGGCGGCGATGGTCGACGGCCTGAGCCGTCCGCAGGCGTTCCTGCGGATCACGTTCCCGCTGCTCGCCCCTGGCCTGGTCGCCTCCGGGGTGTACGCGTTCCTGCAGGCGTGGAACGAGTTCACGGTCGCGCTGGTGATCCTGCAGTCGAACGAGGCGAAGACCCTGCCGATCTGGCTACGGAGCTTCCTGCAGGCGAGCGCGAGCCGGGAGACCGACTGGGGGCAGGTGATGGCGGCGTCCACACTCATCGCGATCCCGGTCATCGCGTTCTTCCTGATCGTCCAAGGGCGCATGACGAGCGGCCTGATGTCCGGCGCGGTGAAGGGCTGACATGTCCGACGACGTGATCGACGCGATCCCCGGCTCATGGGCCGTCGGCCTGGACATCGGGGGGACCAAGGTGCTCGGCGTGCTCGTCGACCTCGACGACGGCACGCCGCAGGCACGGCACACCGTGCGGCTGCCGACCGCCACCGGCGAGGACGGCGTGGTCGCCTCTGCGACCGCCGTCGTCGAGGCACTCGCCGAGGCCGCGCATCTCCCGGTCGGCGGGCTGCGCGCGGTCGGCGTCGGCGTCCCGGGGGTGGTCGACCCGGTGTCCGGCGACGTGTCCCATGCGGTCAACCTCGGGATCCGCGGCACGGTGCGGCTCGGGGCCCTGCTCTCCGAGCGGCTGCACGGGGTGCCGGTGCGGGTCGACAACGACCTCAACGCGGCCGCGCTCGGGGCCGCACGGGTGCGGGCCGCGCGGCTCGCCCACCGCAGCGGGCCGGGGAGCACGGACGCCGACCTCGCCTACCTGTCGCTCGGCACGGGTGTCGCGGCCGGACTGGTCCTCGACGGCACGGTGCGTCGCGGCGCGCGTGGGGCGGCAGGCGAGATCGGGCACGTGCCCGTCGTGCCGGACGGGCTGGCGTGCCCGTGCGGTCAACGCGGGTGCCTCGAGCGGTACGCCTCCGGTGCGGCCCTGGACCTCGCCTGGCCGAGCAGGTCGGGGCGCCCGTCGCCCGTCGAGCTCTTCGCGGCGGCAGCGAGCGGCGATCCGGCGGCCGTGGCGGTCCGTGACGCGTTCGCGTCGGCCGTCGCGGCGGCAGTGCGGCTGCTGATCCTCACGTGCGACGTGGATCGCGTCGTGATCGGCGGCGGCGTCAGCGGCCTCGGCACGCCGCTCCTGCGGGCCGTCGAGGCCGCGTTGGCGGATCAGGCGGCGCGTTCACCGTTCCTGCGGTCGATGGAGATGGCCGAGAGGGTCGAGCTCGCACCGCAGGACGTCCCGGTCGCGGCGATCGGCGCCGCGCTGCTGTGCGCCTCGTCGCCGACCGACATCCGTGGTCGGGAGGGGGTGGATGCATGGAGGTCGTGATCGCCCCGCCCGCGGAGCTCGCACGGCTGGCCGCCGATGCGGTCGAGGCGGTCCTCCGTTCGCGGGCCGCACCGGTGCTCGGTGTCGCGACCGGGTCGAGCCCGCTCGCGGTGTACGTCGAGCTCGCGCGGCGTCACCGCGAGCAGGGTCTGTCGTTCGCCCGTGCGCAGGCGTTCATGCTCGACGAGTACGTCGGCCTCGCCGCGGACCACCCCGAGCGCTACCGCAACGTGATCGAGGTCGAGCTCGTCTCGCGCGTCGACCTCGCGCCGGGCGCCGTGCACGGGCCCGACGGCCTCGCCGACGACCTCCCGGCGGCGTGCGCGGCGTACGAGGCGGCGATCGTCGACGCGGGCGGTGTCGACCTGCAGCTCCTCGGCATCGGCTCGGACGGGCACATCGCGTTCAACGAGCCGGGGTCGTCGCTCGCCTCCCGGACCCGTATCAAGACCTTGACCCGGCAGACCCGGGAGGACAACGCCAGGTTCTTCGACGGTGACCTCGCCGCGGTCCCGGAGCACTGCCTGACGCAGGGGCTCGGCACGATCATGGAGGCACGTCACGTCGTGCTCCTCGCGACCGGTCGGGCGAAGGCGGAGGCGGTGCACCACCTCGCCGAGGGTGCGGTGAGCGCGATGTGGCCCGCGACCGTCCTGCAGCACCATCCTCACGTGACCGTGCTGGTCGACGACGCGGCGGCGAGCCGGCTCCAGCTCGCCGAGCACTACCGGCAGACGTACGCGGGCAAGCCGGCGTGGCAGGGGTTGTGACAGGCCCACGCCTGACGCCGGGTCCTGTGAGCCCTGGCACATCCGCGGAGGACGTCGGAGCCGGCGCCTAGACTCGTCGCCATGAGTGAGTCCACGCCGAGCAGCGCCCCTGACGACCCGTACGGCTCCGACCCGACGGGTGGCACCTCGACGAGCGTGCTCGAGCGCACCGAGACGCGCGAGGAGGTCGAGCCGGGCGACCACGAACGCTTCGCCCACTACGTCCGCAAGGAGAAGATCCTCGCGTCGGCCGTCTCGGGCTCACCCGTGATCGCCCTGTGCGGGAAGGTCTGGGTGCCGGGACGGGACCCGAACAAGTTCCCGGTGTGCCCGGTGTGCAAGGAGATCTACGACGGGCTGCGCGGCCCGCAGGACGGCGGCCCCGGTTCCGGCGGCGACGCCGACGGCGGGAAGTGACCGCGCCGCAGAGCCAGCCCCGCACCGCTGCACCGACGCAGGCCGTCCAGTCGGCCTCGTCCTCCGCTGCGTCCCATCTGTCGCCGGCCTTCCCTGGTCGTGCGCCCTGGGGGACGGCAGGGAAGCTCCGGGCCTGGCAGGCGCATGCGCTCGACCTCTACCGGGAGCAGTCGCCGCGGGACTTCCTCGCGGTCGCGACCCCGGGCGCCGGCAAGACGACGTTCGCGCTCAGGGTCGCGACCGAGCTCCTCGAGCGGGGTGTCGTCCGGCGCGTCACGGTGGTCGCACCGACCGAGCACCTCAAACGCCAGTGGGCCGACGCCGCCGCTCGCGTGGGCGTGCGGCTCGACCCGAACTTCCGCAACGCCCAGGGGCGGCACGGCGCAGGCTTCGACGGCGTGGCGGTGACGTACGCGCAGGTCGCGATGAAGCCTGCGCTGCACGCGGCACGCACCGCGGCGGCCCCGACGCTCGTGATCCTCGACGAGATCCACCACGGCGGTGACGCGCTGTCCTGGGGTGACGGCATCCGGGAGGCCTTCGACGGGGCGACGCGGCGGTTGTCGCTGACCGGGACCCCGTTCCGCTCGGACACCTCGCCGATCCCGTTCGTGACGTACGAGCGCGGCCGGGACGGCATCCGGCGCAGCCGTGCCGACTACGCGTACAACTACGGCGACGCGCTGCGCGACCACGTGGTCCGACCGGTGATCTTCCTGTCGTACAGCGGTCAGATGCGCTGGCGCACCCGGGCGGGTGACGAGGTCAGCGCGAGGCTCGGCGAGGACCTCACCAAGGACATGACCGCCCAGGCCTGGCGGACCGCGCTCGACCCGAACGGCGAGTGGATCCCTGCGGTGCTCACAGCCGCCGATCGCCGGCTCACCGAGGTCCGGCGCCAGGTCCCGGACGCCGGAGCGATGATCATCGCGACCGACCAGACCGACGCGAGGGCGTACGCGGGCCACCTGGCCCGGATCACCGGGGAGTCGCCCACGGTCGTGCTGTCCGACGATGACGGCGCGAGCGACAAGATCGACGAGTTCTCCGCCGGGGAGTCGCGCTGGCTCGTCGCGGTGCGCATGGTCTCCGAGGGCGTCGACGTGCCCAGGCTCGCGGTCGGCGTCTACGCGACCTCGACGTCGACCCCGCTGTTCTTCGCCCAGGCGGTCGGCCGATTCGTCCGGGCGCGCCGCCGCGGCGAGACGGCGTCGGTGTTCCTGCCGAGCGTCCCCCAGCTGCTCGGTCTCGCGAACACCCTCGAGCTGGAGCGGGACCACGCCCTGGACCGACCGCTCAGCGCCCAGGAGTCGGGTGACCTGTACAACCCCGAGGACGCGATGATGGCGGCGGCGAACGCCGACCGCAGCGGACCGGACGCCGTCGGTCCGGACGGGACGGCGGGGTCCTTCGAGGCGCTCGAGGCGCAGGCGTCGTTCGACCGCGTGCTGTTCGACGGTGGCGAGTTCGGCACCGGCGCGGACGTCGGTTCGCTCGAGGAGGAGGAGTTCCTCGGGATCCCCGGGCTGCTCGACGCGGACCAGGTCGCGGTCCTGCTGCGCGAGCGTCAGGCGAACCAGCTGACCACCGGCAGCAAGGCCAAGGCTGCGGCCGAGCTCGCCGAGATGGACCACCGTCGCCAGGCCGAGCTGCGCAAGGAGCTGTCGACGCTGGTCGGGGCATGGTCACGTCGCAGCGGTCAACCGCACGGCTCGGTGCACGCCGACCTGCGCCGACGGTGCGGCGGACCCGAGGTGGCGCTCGCGACCCCCGATCAGCTCACCAGCCGGATCGCCCTGCTGCGTGACTGGTTCATCGGCAAGCGGTAGCGCGGCGACCGGCGGCGCGCCTCAGAGCGACGGCGTGCCTCAGAGCGACAACGTGACGGTGGGCACGGCGGCCTCGTCCGCGGACAGCCGACGTGCGCCCCGCGGCAGCTCGGCGCGTGACGTGCGGTGCCGCTCCACGGCGAGGGCGACGCCGCCCGCCCCGGTCCACCGGTCGTCGGTCTCACCTGCCGTCACGAGGGGGACGTGCAGCGGTCGAAGGTCGCCGGACGGCGGACGCCAGGACCGGACGGCCGTGTCGGGACCGCTGACGACGACCTCCTCGACGGCGCGACCCTCGTCGTCGAGCCGGCGCGCGGCCGCCTTGCGCCCACCGTGGCCGACCTTCCACGGTGAGGCCTTCGCGACGGGGGCGAGCGTCCCGTCGGCACCCTCACGGGCGACGAGCTTGTAGACCATGCCGCAGGTCGGCGCGCCTGACCCGGTGACGAGGGACGTCCCCACGCCGTAGGCATCCACCGGTGCCGCGGCGAGCGCGGCGATCGCGTACTCGTCGAGGTCGGACGTCACGGTGATGCGGGTCCCGGTGGCGCCGAGCCGATCGAGCTGGTCGCGCACCTCGACGGCGAGCACGGCGAGGTCGCCGGAGTCGAGCCGGACGGCCCCGAGGTCCGTCCCCCCGGCCTCGACGGCCCGGCGGACCCCGGCCGCGACGTCGAACGTGTCGACGAGCAGCGTCGTGCCCGTGCCGAGGGAGGCGACCTGCGACCGGAAGGCCGCGGGCTCGTCGTCGTGCAGCAACGTGAACGCGTGCGCGGCGGTGCCGATCGTCGGCAGGCCGTAGCGCCGGCCGGCCTCGAGGTTCGACGTCCCCGCGAAGCCAGCGACGACGGCCGCGCGCGCGGCGGCGACGGCCGCCCCCTCGTGCGTGCGTCGCGCACCCATCTCGAGGCACGGACGGTCCACGGCAGCACTCGTCATGCGCGACGCCGCCGAGGCGATGGCCGAGTCGTGGTTGAGGATCGACAGCACGACGGTCTCCAGGAGCACGGCCTCGGCGAACGTGCCCTCGACCACCATGACCGGTGAACCGGGGAAGAAGGCCTCACCCTCCGCGTACCCGACGACGGACCCGGTGAACCGGTAGCCGGCCAGGTGGTCGACGGTCGCCCGGTCGACGATCCGTGCGTCGAGCAGCCACGCGAGCTCGTCGTCGGAGAACCGGAAGTCGGCAAGGGCCTCGAGCACCCGACCGGTGCCGGCGACCACCCCGTACCGGCGCCCTGGTGGCAGCCGCCGGGTGAACACCTCGAAGACGCACCGTCGCTGCGCCGTCCCGTCGGCGAGCGCGGCCTGCAGCATCGTGAGCTCGTAGCGGTCGGTGAGCAGGGCAGTTCCTGGCATGCCGTCACCGTAGGCGCAGGTCGCACCCGATGCACACCCGCACCGGGCGAACGCGGGACCGTCCGCGGCCAGCCGCCTACAGTGGAGACGTGGCCACCGAGATCGCGCCCGCGGAGCAGGAGCTCGCCGAGGTGTCCACGACCCCGGCGACTCCGTGGATGACGATCGTCTGGAACGACCCTGTGAACCTCATGTCGTACGTGACCTACGTGTTCCAGACGTACTTCGGGTACTCCCAGGCCCGTGCGGAGACGCTCATGCGCCAGGTGCACGAGGAGGGCAAGGCGGTCGTCTCGCACGGGAACCGCGAGAAGGTCGAGGTCGACGTCCAGGCGATGCACGGGTACGGGCTGTGGGCCACCATGCAGCGCGGCGACGACTGATGCGGCCCTTCGTCGCCGTGCCCACGGGGTATCGGGCGGTCCTCGACGCCGTCGAGCGTGAGGTCATCGCCTCGATCGTCGCCGAGATCGTCGAGCTGCTCGGCGCCGACCTGGACGTCGTGCCGCCGGACCTGCAGGAGGCGACCCTGCTCTCGCGGGCCGTGACGCCGGACAGCGCTGTCGCACCGGACGACCCCGCCGTCCGCCGACTCCTGCCGGACGCGTCGCGGGACGACGCCGAGGTGTCGCAGGAGTTCCGCCGGCTGACCGAGAGTGATCTGCGTGACACCAAGGTGCGCAGGCTCGTGGCCTTCCGGCAGCTGCTGCGCGCGGCGGGGGAGCACGTGGAGGTCCCACGCGACACCGCGAGCGACGTGGCCGCGACGCTGACCGACGTCCGGCTCGTGCTCGCGGACCGGCTCGATCTCGCCGACGACGACCGGGTGGAGGCGCTGTACGTCGAGCTCGAGGACGACGAGCCCGATGACTCCGCCACCCCCGAGGCGGTCGAGCTCGCGCACCGTCGCCGGTTCCTCGGGTCCGTGTACGCGCTGCTGACCTACCTCCAGGAGTCGCTGCTGACCGCGATGCTCCGCGACCTGCCGCGCGGCGGCGACCGGTGACCGACCTCGCCCTCCGGGAGCACTAGGCTCAGTCGGGTGAACGACGCGCCCATCGGGATCTTCGACTCCGGCGTCGGTGGGCTGACCGTCGCCCGCTCGATCCTCGACCAGCTCCCGCAGGAGTCGACGGTCTACATCGGGGACACGCTCAACACCCCGTACGGCTCCAAGCCGATCGCCGCGGTGCGCGCCCATGCGCTGCAGGTGCTCGACGACCTCGTCGACGCGGGCGTCAAGATGCTCGTGATCGCGTGCAACACCGCGTCCGCTGCCGTCCTGCGCGACGCACGCGAGCGGTACACCCTCCGGTACGGGATCCCCGTCGTCGAGGTGATCCTCCCGGCGGCGCGACGGGCCGTGCTCGCGACACGGTCCGGGCGCATCGGGGTGATCGCGACGCGGGCGACCATCGACTCGCGCGCCTACGACGACGCGTTCGCCGTGGCACCGGGCGTCGAGCTCACCACGCAGGCGTGCCCCCGGTTCGTCGAGTTCGTCGAGGCCGGCGTGACGTCGGGCCCCGAGCTGCTCGCGGCGGCGCACGAGTACCTCGACCCGGTGCGCGATGCGAGCGTCGACACGCTCGTCCTCGGCTGCACGCACTACCCGCTGCTCACCGGGGTGATCTCCTACGTCATGGGCGAGGAGGTCACGTTGGTCTCGAGCGCCGAGGAGACCGCGAAGGACGTCTACCGCACGCTCGTCGCCCACGGCCTCGAGCGCGACCCGGCAGCGGGCCCGCCGATGCACCGGTTCCTCGCCACAGGAGACCCCGACGCGTTCCACACGCTGGCACGACGCTTCCTCGGCCCCGAGGTTGCCCTGGTCGAGCCGAGCGCGACGCTGCGGTGACGGGGGGACGGCGATGAGGCTGGTCGTGGTCGGCTGCGCGGGCTCGTTCCCCGGCCCGGACTCGGCGGCGTCGAGCTACCTGCTCGAGGCCGAGCACGGCGAGGGCGCCGAGCGCCGTACCTGGCGCCTGCTCGTCGAGCTCGGCAACGGCGCCCTCGGCCCCCTCCAGCGCGTGTGCGACCCGTACGTGCTCGATGCCGCCGCCGTCACGCACCTGCACGCCGACCACGTCGCCGACCTCGTCGTGCTGAACGTCATGCGGCGCTACCGCCCCGAGGGCCCGTGCCCGCCCCTGGACCTGTACGGCCCGGACGGGACCGCGCGCCGACTCGCGGAGATGGCCGGCACCGATCCGGCGACCGACATGGCGGACCAGTTCGTGGTCCACCACTGGACGGACCACGGCATGGTGCAGGTCGGCCCGTTTGAGATCACCCCGATCCCCGTGCAGCACCCCGTGCCGGCGTTCGGGCTACGGATCACCGGCCCGAGCGAGCACGACCCGGACCGCCGCGCCGTCCTCGCGTACACCGGTGACACCGACACCTGCCCCGGCCTGACCGAGCTCGCCGCCGGGGTCGACCTCCTCCTCGCCGAGGCCGCGTTCGTCGAGGGCCGGGACGACGAGGTTCGCGGGGTGCACCTGACAGGTCGCCGCGCCGGTGAGACTGCCGCCGAGGCCGCTGCGGACCTCCTGGTGCTCACCCACATCGCCCCGTGGAACGACCCCGAGGTGACCGTGGCGGAGGCCCGCGGGGTCTTCACCGGTGCGATCGAGCTGGCGCGGCCAGGAGCGGTCTACGCCCTCTGACGAGGCGCAGGGACCCCACGACGGTTCGCATAGGCTGGCGCGCATGAGTCTGGACACCCCCTCCACCGCCCCGTCCGTCCTGCGTGCCGACGGGCGCCGCCCCGACGAGCTGCGCCCCGTGCGGCTGACTCGACGGTGGCTCGATGCGGGCGAGGGCAGCGTCCTGGTCGAGTTCGGCGGCACCAAGGTGCTGTGCGTCGCGTCTTTCACCGCCGGCGTGCCGCGCTGGAAGAAGGGCTCGGGCGAGGGGTGGGTCACCGCCGAGTACGCGATGCTGCCGCGGGCGACCTCTACACGCTCGGACCGCGAGTCGGTCAAGGGGCGGGTCGGCGGCCGGACGCACGAGATCTCCCGCCTGATCGGACGCTCCCTGCGCGCGATCATCGACGTGAAGGCGCTCGGCGAGAACACGCTCGTCCTGGACTGCGACGTCCTGCAGGCGGACGGCGGCACCCGGACCGCCGCGATCACCGGGGCGTACGTCGCCCTCGCCGACGCCGTCGCGTGGGGCAAGGCGCAGGGGGCGATCACCGGCTCGCGACCGGCGATCCTCGACTCGGTCTCCGCCGTGAGCGTCGGGATCATCGACGGCACACCGATGCTGGACCTCCCGTACGTCGAGGACGTCAAGGCCGAGACCGACATGAACGTGGTCGTGACCGGCGCCGGCACGTTCGTCGAGGTGCAGGGCACCGCCGAGCACGCGCCGTTCGACCGGCGCGAGCTCGACTCGCTGCTCGACCTCGCCCTGAGCGGCACCGCCGAGCTGGCGCGGCTGCAGGCGGAGGCCCTCGCGACCACGCCGCAGCCGTGGACGGAGCGCTGAGCGTGGCGGGCGGCCAGGAGCAGGCGGCTGGTCCCGCCGGGGCGGTCCGGCTCGTGCTGGCGACGCACAACCAGCACAAGGTCCGCGAGCTCCGTGCGATCCTCGACGGCAAGGTGCCGGGTCTCGGGCCGGACGGGATCGTCGGCGCCGGGGAGCTCGGCGCGACCGAACCCGTCGAGGACGGCCTCACCTTTGCGGAGAACGCCCTGATCAAGGCGCGCGCGCTCGCGGCCTTCTCCGGGCTGCCCGCGGTCGCGGACGACTCGGGCCTGTGCGTCGACGTGCTCGGCGGTGCGCCGGGGATCTTCTCGGCCCGCTGGGCCGGGCGGCACGGTGACGACGCCGCCAACCTGGCGTTGCTGCTCGCCCAGCTCGCGGACGTCGCACCGGAGCACCGCGGTGCGCGCTTCACGTGCGCCGCCGCCCTCGTCACGCCCGACGGGTACGAGCACGTCGAGACCGGTCATCTGATCGGGAGCCTCGCAATCGCGCCACGAGGGACGAACGGCTTCGGCTACGACCCCGTCCTGGTCCCCGACGGCGACGTGCGGACGTGCGCCGAGCTCACGCCGCACGAGAAGAACGCGATCTCGCACCGCGGCCAGGCGTTCCGCGCGCTCGCGCCCGCCATCGTCGCGGTGCTCTCGGGGCAGGTTCCCGCGGCAGGCTGACCGCGACCGGTGGCGGTCAGTCCTGGGTGAGCGTGCCCGGGTGCAGGACCAGCCGGGCGAGCCCTCGCCACGCCGCGAGCATCGCCGCGAGCACCAGCGCGGCCACGAGGAGGAACGACGGCGCGAGCCCGCCACCGGTGACCCCGCGCAGGACCATCCCGAGCGCCCACGTGGATGCCCACACGATCGCCCCGGTGGGCCACAGCCTCAGCGCGGCGAGCCAGGCGCCCGTGACGGTCCGCGCCGCGACGAGCCAGCCGACGGCGGTCCCGACGAGGAACGGCCACGCGGTCGACAGCACCCCGGCGACGCTGTCACCGTGCTCGTGCGCCGAGCGCCCGATCGCTGCGAAGAGGACGACCACGGCGAGGTCCGCGAGCATGGGCAGGAGCAGGGGCGGAACGCGTCGGAGCATGGCCCCGACGGTACCCTGCCGTGTGGACACCTTCGCCGACGTGGTCACGTCCGGCCCCGTTCACCTGACGGCGACGGACGTCGCGTTCGCGCACCCCGGCCGGCCCGTGCTCAGCGGGGTCACCGTGCGTATCGGCCCCGGCGACAGGCTCGGCGTCGTCGGTGAGAACGGGTCGGGAAAGACGACGTTGCTGCGCGTGCTCGTGGGCGAGCTCACCCCGTCGGCGGGGACCGTGCGCCGCCATGGGACCGTCGCCGGCGTCGGGCAGGAGCTGCACGCACCGGCCGGCGCGACGATCGGCACCCTCGTCGAGCAGTCCCTGTCCCGGCTCCGGGCGGTCGCTGCCGAGCTCGACCGGGTCAGCCAGGAGTTCGACCACGATCGCGGGAACCTTGCCGAGCTGTCCGACGTGCTCGCGCGCGCGGAGCACCTGGCGGTCTGGGACGCCGACCACCGCGTCGAGGTCGCGCTGTCCCGGCTGGCCGCGCCGACCGACCGCGACCGTCCTCTCGCGACGTTGTCGGTGGGGGAGCGGTACCGGGTCCGGCTCGCGTGCCGGCTTGCCGAGCGCGCGGACATCCTCGCCCTCGACGAGCCGACCAACCACCTGGACGACGCCGGGATCGACTTCCTCACCGCCGAGCTGCTGAGGTGGCGTGGGGCGATCCTGATCGTCACCCACGACCGTCAGCTGATCGACGACGTCGTCACCGGCGTGCTCGACCTCGACCCGTCCGTCGACGGACGCCCGGCGCTCTACGGGCAGCCGGGCTACCTCAGCTACAGGTTCGCGAAGGACCAGGCGCTGCGCCGCTGGCGGGCGCGCTTCCGGGCCGAGACCCAGCGACGGGTCCTGCTCGCGCAGCGCCTGGACGCGTCCTACGAGGGACTCTCGGACGAGTGGCGGCCCCCCAAGGGTAGTCAGGCGAACCGACGGGCAACCCGGGCCCGGACGCACGTCAAGGCAGTCGACCGTCTCATCGCCCGGCTCGAGGCCCAGGCCGTCGAGATCCCGCCGCCGCCGCGCGAGCTCGTGTTCCCGGACCTGCCCGCGATGGCCCCGGGGTGGGACCCCGACCACGGCGTGATCGAGCTCCGCAGCCCGGCGGTCGCCGGCCGGCTGGACCTTCCCGGGACACGGTTGAGCATCCCCCCGGCGGGGCGGCTGCTGGTGTCCGGTCCGAACGGCTCCGGGAAGTCGACGCTGCTCGGAGCCCTGGCCGGGACGCTCGCGCTCGACCGCGGCACGCGGACCGTGGCGGCAGGTGTCCGGATCGGCGTCGTCGCGCAGGAGGGGTTCGGTGCACCAGGTCATGTGGCGCCGGTCCGCCGGGTCGCCGGCCACGAGCCTGGTCGCGCGCCGTCAGGGTTCGAGGCCTACGCCCAGGAGGCGTTGCGGCTGCTCGACGGCGGCCTGCTCGACCCCGCGAGCGTCGTGCCGATCGCGTTCCTGGGCCTGCTCAGCGAGGAGGACCTCGACCGTCCGCTCGACGAGCTCTCGGTCGGGCAGCGGCGGCGGTTCGACCTCGCGTGCGCCCTGCTCGCCGTGCCGCACGTGCTCGTGCTCGACGAGCCCACCAACCACCTGTCGATCGACCTGGTCGACGAGGTCACCCAGGCCTTGCGGCTGACGTCGGCGGCCGTGGTCGTCGCGACGCACGACCGCCGCATGCGCGCAGACCTCGCCGACTGGCCGGAGCTCCGGCTCCGAGACGGTCGCGCGGTCTGACGGGTCGCGTCAGGCGAGACGCCCGACGTACGCCATGGCCTGCCGCAGCAGGAGACCCTGCCCGCCGTTCATCTCGACCTGGACCTGCTCGCTCGCCGCCTGCTCCGGGGTGAGCCAGGCGAGGTCCAGCGCATCCTGCTGAGGCTCGCAGTCGCCGGAGACCGGCACCACGTAGGCCAGCGACACCGCATGCTGGCGCGGGTCGTGGTACGGCGTCACACCCGGCGTCGGGAAGTACTCCGCGACGGTGAACGGCTGCGGGGAGGGCGGGACCTGCGGCAGGGCCATCGGGCCGAGGTCCTTCTCGATGTGGCGCAGCAGGGCGTCGCGGATCCGCTCGTGGTACATCACCCGGCCCGACACGAGCGCGCGGGACATCACACCCTCGGGGGTCACGCGCAGCAGCAGACCGACGGCGACCACGTCGCCCGACTCGTCCACCCGGACGGGAACGGCGTCGACGTAGAGCAACGGGAGCTGCGTGCGGGCGCGGGCGATGTCGGCGGCTGGGAGCCAGCCGGAGGGGCGCACGGGTTCGGGGAAGTCAACGGTGCCGGTCACGATGCCTTTCTACCGTGCGGTGGAGGTCGCGCATGCCCCGACGCGCACCTGTTGGGAATACTGGACCGCATGCGGGCGCTGTAGGCGTCGGCCGAGAGCGAACCGGAGGGACAACAGTATGAGCACCACACAGCTGACCGCGGACACGATCCAGAAGACCATCGAGGACAACGACATCGTCCTGGTCGACTTCTGGGCCGAGTGGTGCGGTCCGTGCAAGCGTTTCGGACCGGTCTTCGAGGCGTCCTCGCAGACCCACCCGGACATCGTGCACGGCAAGGTCGACACCGAGGCCGAGCAGGGCCTGGCCGCCGAGCTCGGGATCACCTCGATCCCGACCCTGATGGCGTTCCGCGAGGGGATCCTCGTCTTCAACCAGGCAGGCGCGCTCCCGGGTCCGGCCCTCGAGCAGGTCGTCGCCGCCGTCAAGGGCCTCGACATGGACGACGTCCGCGCGCAGATCGCCGCAGCGGGCAACTGACCCGCGTCGGTCGAACGACCGTGACCGCGACCGACCAGCCCATCGGGCCGGTCGGTCGCGGTCGTCATGTCTACGGTCCGCCCGACGCGCCGGTCACCGTCGTGGAGTTCGGCGACCTCGAGTGCCCGTACTGCCGGGCCGCCGCACCCGTCCTACGCGAGCTCGTCGACACGGCCGCGGGGACGGTCCGCCTCGTGTTCCGGCACTTCCCGCTGTTCGAGGTGCACCCGCACGCCCTGACCGCGGCGCTGGCCGTCGAGGCCGCCGCGTCCCAGGGGGCGTTCTGGCCGATGTTCGACCGACTGGTCAGCGGTCCGGTCGACCTCGGTGACGCGGCGCTCCGGGCGGCAGCCGACGAGCTCGGTCTCGACGGGAGCCTCGTCGTCGGGGAGGCCGCCCAACGGCACGGCGACTGGGTCGAGGAGGACTACGCCGACGGTCGCGCCCTCGACGTCCGCGGGACGCCGACGCTCTTCGTCAACGACGAGCGGTTCAGCGGACAGGTGACGCTCACGGCGTTGCGTGCCTGCGTCGCCCAGGCGCTCGGCGCCGGCCGCGGAGTGCCGACGGTCGGGGCGCAGCGCGGGAGCCCACCGACCTGAGCGCCCGGCACGTCGGGATCTCTCGACGGGTCGGCGCGCCTGTGCCGCTGTCCGGGCCTGCTGACCCGACCTGCCGACTCGGTCGGCGGAGTGGCCGACGTCGGGCGTCAGCTCGCCCGTTCTCCTCACCCGACCGGCTCGAGCCACGGCCGCGGCGGCAACGCGTCGGGCAGCCCCGCGGGTGAGCACAGCGGGAGTCGCTCGCCGAGGATGCGCAGCAGCGCGGTGCCAAGGAGAGCGGCGATCAGCGACCCCGCGAGGATGCCGATCTTCGCCTGCTCCCGCAGCGCGTCGTCGCTGAAGGCGAGCTCGGCGATGAACAGCGAGATCGTGAAACCGATCCCGGCGAGCATCGCGCCGCCGAGCAGGTGCCCGTACCGCACCCGGCCGGGTAGCTCGCCGAGACCTCTGCGCAGCGCGAGCGAGGACACACCGAAGATCCCGATCGCGTTGCCGAGCACGAGGGCGACGACGACCCCGATCGTGATCCGGGAGTGGAGCGCGCCGGTCAGTGCGGGTCCGTCGAGCCGGATGCCGGCGTTCGCGAGACCGAACAGCGGGACGACGGCGTAGGCGCTCCACGGGTGCAGGAACCGTTGGGCGCGGTCCGCGGTCGGGACGGCGGCGCGGGCGGCCAGCTCGGTCAGGTGGGCACGGTCGGCGGTCGTGCGTTCCTGCAGCCGCCTGGCCCAGGAGGGCACGCTGTCCGCATGCACCCGCGCGGGGGGCCGTGCGGGCAGCAGCAGCCCGACCAGGACCCCGGCGAGGGTGGCGTGGACGCCGGACGCGTGCACCGCGAGCCAGAGCGCGACACCGATCGCCGCATACGGGCCGAGGCGCCAGATCCGCAGCCAGCGCAGCGCGACGATCCCGAGCGTCAGCACCGCTGCGACCCCGAGCGGGAGCCAGTCGACGTGGGGCGTGTAGAACACGGCCATGACGGTGATCGCGCCGATGTCATCGACGATCGCCAGCGTCAGCAGGAACAGCCGCAGCTGGTCGGGGCACCGGGGGCCGAACAGGGCCAGCACGCCGACGAGGAACGCGGTGTCGGTCGACATCACCACCCCCCAGCCGTGCGCCGCCTCACCGCTGTGGTTCACGAGCACGTACAGCAGCGCCGGGACCGTCAGGCCGCCGAAGGCCCCGAGTGCCGGGACGGCGATCGCGCGCGGGTTCCGGAGGTCGCCGACGGTCGCCTCGCGGGAGATCTCCAGCCCGACGACCAGGAAGAACACGGCCATCGCGGCGTCGTTGACCCACCCGTGCAGGTCGAGCTCGAGGCTCGTGCCGCCGACATGGAACCCCGCGGTCGTCGACCAGAGGTGGACGTACGACCCGGGCGCGAGGTTCGCCCAGACGAGCGCGACCACCGTGGCGGCCAGCAGCAGCACGGCGCCGCCGGCCTCCGTGGACAGGAACGTCCGCACCGACGGTGCGAGCAGGGGGAGATGAACCCGTGCCTGCGGTCCCGGTCGTGCGGAGTCGGTCACGATCACCCCCTGCCGTGAGACCTGCCGTGCCGTGAGACCTGCCGTACGACCTACGCACCCGTGCTGCGAGACGGTGGTGCGGGAGACGGGAGTCGAACCCGCACGCCCTCTCGGGCACCAGGACCTAAACCTGGCGTGGCTGCCATTTCACCACTCCCGCGGTGGCGGCGAGGATCGGGTCCTCGCCGCCGTCGGACCGGCCCCGTGGCGGCGGCCGATCCGGAGCCCTCTCAGTCGATCCCGAGGTCGCGGCGGAGCTTCGCGACGTGCCCGGTGGCCTTGACGTTGTACTGCGCGAGCTCGACGACCCCGTCGGGGTCCACGACGACCGTGGACCGGATCACCCCGGTGACCGTCTTGCCGTACAGCGACTTCTCCCCGTACGCGCCCCAGGCGGTGAGCACCGACCGGTCGGTGTCCGAGGCGAGCGGGAACGTCAGGGCGTCGCGCTCGGCGAAGGTCGCGAGCTTGCCGACCGGGTCGGGGGAGATGCCGACGACGGCGTACCCGGCGCCCTGGAGCGACGCCAGGGAGTCACGGAAGTCGCAGGCCTGGGTCGTGCAGCCCGGTGTCATCGCCGCAGGGTAGAAGTACACGACGACGTGCTGACCACGGAGGTCGGAGAGCGTGATCGAGCCGCCGTCCGCGGTCGGAAGAGTGAAGTCAGGTGCGGTGTCGCCGACCGCGAGTCGAGTGGCCATGGGACGAGCCTAACGAGGACGTACAGTCGTCGCGTGAACGACGTCCACTCCCCGTCGGGACCGCCGACGGCAGGCGCCTCGGAACGCCAGGTCTCACCGCTCCCGATCCGCATGCTCCACGACAGGCTCCTGGTCGAGCTCGACGCGGACGCCTCCGAACGGCGGTCGGCCGCCGGGATCGTCATTCCCGCCACGGCGGTCGTCGGGAAGAGGCTCGCGTGGGCGCGCGTCGTCGCCCTCGGCCAGCAGGTGCGTCAGGTGGCGCTCGGCGACACGGTGCTGTTCGACCCGGAGGACCGCTCCGAGGTGGAGCTCTCCGGCAGCACGTACCTGCTGCTGCGGGAGAAGGACGTGCACGCCGTCGCACGGCCTGACGCGACCGGCGAGGGAACCGGCCTGTACCTCTGAACGTTGGATGTTCGACGCGGCGAGCCGTGAGGACGCTGCGTCACGACTGGACCATATGTGTGATTCTGGTGAGAGTTGCCCGGAACAGGTTGCGCGCCGGGACCGGCCGGTGGTCCAGTGTCCCGACAGGTATGAGAGGCGGACGGCATGAGTGAGGATGCGATGGCTGACACGAGCGGCACCGAGTGGCCGGCCGGCGCCTCTGCGGACTCCGACACCGTGATGGGTCTGCTCGCCGAGCACGTCCCGCTCGCGCTCCTGGCCGACCTCGCCGCACCCGGTGGCCCGGTGTCCCAGGAGATCCTCGAGTCAGAGGGACTGCCCGATGACGCCTGGTGGGAGGCCGCCGACGACGCACCGTCGACCGGCGGCGCGAGCAGCTGACGACCGGTTCGCACTTTCGGCCGGAGCGGTGGTAACGTTCTGCACCGCGCGCCATTAGCTCAATTGGCAGAGCAGCTGACTCTTAATCAGCGGGTTCGGGGTTCGAGTCCCTGATGGCGCACCACGAGAGGCCCCTGGCCTGCGGCAACGCAGACCGGGGGCCTCTGTCGTGCCGCCGAACGAGGCCGTTCCCCAGGCGCCACCCCAGACACCCCCACCCCGCGTCGCACGTGTGGCGAGTCTCCGCGCTCCGCGCCGCACGTGTGGCAGGTCTCCGCGCTCCGCGCCGCGCATGGGGCGGGTGGGGCGCCTGTGGCAGGTTCTCGCGCTGCGCGCCGCACGTGGGACGGGTGTGGCCAGTGGTGCTGGTGGTGCGTCTCATCGTTCACATGGTTCCCACTGTCACCTGATGCGGCGCGGAGCGTGGCTGCGCTGAGTCGGGCTGCGCTGGATCGGGCTGCGCTGGATCGGGCTGCGCTGGATCGGGCTGGGTCGGACCGGGGGTCGGGCTGGGCTGGGCTGGACCGGGGGTCGGGCTGGGCCGGGTCGGACCGGGCTGGATCGGACCAGGTCGGGCTGGGCTGGACCTGGCGTGATCGGACGGGCCGGGGGGTCGGTGACGGGGCGAACGCCGAACGGTTCGGGCGCTAGCGTGGCGGGTGTGATCGGGCGGATCGACGAGGTCGTGGTGGACTGCGCAGAGCCGCTGGCGCTCGCCGAGTTCTGGGCGGCGGTGCTCGGCGGGGAGGCGCGCATGCGCGATGCCGACTGGTGCTACGTCGATCCTCCGGGTTGGACCCGGTTGGCGTTCCAGAGGGTTCCGGAGGGCAAGTCCACCAAGAACCGCCTGCACCTCGACGTCGAGGTCGACGACATCACGATCGCGATCGCCGCAGCCGTGGCCCTCGGAGCCGTCGCGGTCGGCGAGCAGCACCACGCCATCGCAGGGTCCTTCCAGGTTCTGCTCGACCCCGAGGGCAACGAGTGGTGCGTCGTCCGTGCGGCGGCGCCGTCGCATCATGCATGACGACCCACCGCGCGACAGCTGACGACCCACCGCGCCACGGCCGATGACCCGCCGCGTCCCGGCTGACGACCCGCCGCGTCACGCGCGACGAGCCGGCCTGCAATGACCGACGACCCGGCGCGTTCCTGCGAAGGCGCCGGTCCTCAGGGTGCCGTGGTCGCGGCGTCGAGCGCGAGGTCGAGGTCGTGCATGATCTGCTGGCACTCGGCGACGTCCCACGGGGTCCCCGAGAGCTCGAACTCGAACAGCACCGGGCGGCCGGAGCGCTTCGCGATCGTCCGGCACGCCATCTGGTAGTGGCGTCCGAAGTTCCGGTTGCCGCTGCCGATGACGCCGACCATGCGTCGCCGGTTGTTCTCCGAGACGAGGAACCGGCGCACACCCTCGGGCACCGTGTCGTTGCTGTCGTTGCCGGTCTTGTACGACGGCGTCAGGAGCACCCACGGACCGTCGACCTCGGACAGCCGGTGCTCGCGCTCGGCGAGGTTGAACACGGGGCGGTCCAGACGCTCGGCGAACGTGCGGACCAGGCCGCTGGAGCTGGAGTAGTAGTAGATCGGCGTGAGTCTCATCGTTCGCACACCCAAGCAGGAGCACGCATGTCCCACACTGGGACGAAGGTCCTATGGGTGGTGGCCCGTACGCACCGGGCGACGCGATGACCCTGGGACGGTCGAACCGTGCCGACGGACGGAGCAGCATGAGCGAGAACGCCGAACAGGTCGTTGACGTCGTCGTGGTGGGAGCGGGTGCCGTCGGCGAGAACGCCGCCGACCGCGCAGGTCGCCACGGATTACAGGTCGCCGTGATCGAGGGGGAGCTCGCCGGCGGTGAGTGCTCCTACTGGGCATGCATGCCCTCCAAGGCCCTCCTGCGGCCAGGAGCGGTGCTGGCAGCCGCCCGGTCGGTGCCGGGCGCGGGAGAGGCCGTCACCGGCCGGGTGGACGTCGCAGCGACTCTGGCGCGACGGGACGTGGTGACGTCGCACTGGTCCGACGACGGTCAGGTCGACTGGCTCACCGGCGCCGGTATCGCCCTCGTGCGCGGTCATGCCCGCTTCACAGGACCACGTGAGCTCGAGGTCGAGGGACCCGACGGCACGACGACCCGCGTGGTGGCCCGTCGCGCGGTCGTCCTGGCGACCGGCAGCGACCCCGTCGTGCCCCCGATCCCCGGACTCGCGGAGTCCTCCCCGTGGACGAGCCGCGAGGCGACCTCGGTCGAGGCCGTGCCGGCGTCGCTCGTGATCCTCGGCGGCGGCGTGGTCGCCGTCGAGATGGCCGTCGCCTACACCGACCTGGGCAGTGCGGTCACGGTCCTCGTCCGCGGTGACCGGTTGCTGCCCCGCGCGGAGCCGTTCGCCGCGCAGGAGGTCGCCGACGGGCTCCGGGACCTCGGCATCGACCTCCGGCTCGGCACGCGGGCGACGACGGTGCGGCGCGACGGCGACGGCGTGCACCTGGTCCTCGACGACGCAAGCGAGCTGCACGCGACCGAGGTCCTCGTCGCGACCGGTCGCGAGCCACGGACCACCGACCTCGGCCTGGAGACGATCGGGCTGCTCCCCGGCGCTCCTGTTGCGGTCGACGATGCGCTGCAGGTGACCGCGGTGGCCGACGGGTGGCTGTTCGCCGTGGGGGACGTGACCGGGCGCACCGCGACGACCCACCAGGGGAAGTACGACGCCCGGGTCGCCGGTGACGTGATTGCGGCCCGGTTCGCGGCGGACCCCGGGTCCGAAGGGGAGGAGCGTGCCCGCGAGGAGCGGTCCGCAACCGCGTGGAGCCGCTACCGGGCGACCGCCGACGCGGGTGCCGTGCCGCAGGTCGTCTTCTCCCGCCCCGAGGTCGCCTGGGTCGGGCTCACCGAGGCGGAGGCGCGTCGTCGCGGCCACGACGTCCGGACGGTCCGGTACGCGACCGGGTCGGTCGCCGGGGCGTACGTCGCCGCCGTGGGGTACGTCGGCACGGCTCAGCTCGTCCTGGACGACGCGGTCGGGACGGTGCTCGGGGCGACGTTCACCGGGCAGGACGCGGCCGAGCTGGTCCATGCGGCGACGATCGCGGTGACCGCCGCCGTGCCGATCGACCGGCTGTGGCACGCCGTTCCCGCCTACCCGACGGTCAGCGAGGTGTGGCTGCGCCTGCTCGAGGCCGCCGGCTGCTGAGGACAGCAGCCGGCGGCCAGGAACCGCGACGGGGTCTGGTCAGGACGCGAGCGAGGCGTCGCTCGAGAAGATCAGACCGAGGGTGATCTTGCCCTGGCGGAGCGCGTCCTTGGTGAGGTTGCCGCCGGCGTCGAGCGACGTGAACTCGGTGATGTCCAGGCCGTACGTCGACTTCAGACCGACCTCGCAGAACGTGCGGTCCGGGCACTCCGGCGGGCCGCCGAGGATGATCCCGCCGCAGGCCGAGGCGAGCTGGGACAACGTCTTCACCTTGTACTTGTCGGCGAAGGCCGTGGTGACCGCGAACGCGTTCTGGTCCTGCGCGGCGGCGGGCGTCCCGAAGCTGAGGCCGACGCCGGAGCCGAGCTCGGTGAGCTTCGCGACGGTGGCCGTCAGGTCCGGCGTGGCCACCGCGGGGGCGTTGGCGCCGTTCTTCTTGGTGTTGAGGAACTCGGTGAGCGTGCTCACGTACTCGGGGACGACGGTGATCGCACCGGACTCGAGGTCCGTCAGGTACAGCTCACGGTTGCCGACGTCCTGGGTGGTCGCGTCGTACCCGGCGCTCGCGAGGACGTCGGCGTAGATGTTCGCCAGGGTCGCGCCCTCGGAGAAGTTCGGTGCGCCGACGACGACCTTCTTGCCGGCACCGACCTTGTCGGAGGCTGCGAGTCCCTTGTCGGCCACGAACGCCTTCGCCACCTGGACGGAGGTCTTGCGGTCGACGTCGACCGACTTGTTCAGGCCGACGAGGGTCGGGGTGTCGAGCACCGCCGAGACCGAGTCGAGCAGCGTCGTGAGCTCCGGGTCGGCCGAGGCGGCCGCGGCGTTGATCGCCGGGATGATGTTGTCCGGGTTCTGCAAGTGCTTGTCATCGGTCAGGGCGACGAACGTGTCGCCCGCGACGGGCGCGCAGGTCGGGAGCCCGGAGGACGCCGCGGACGTCGCGGCCGGGGTGGTGGTTCCCGAGGATCCTGGCGCTCCGCACCCGGAGACGAGGAGGGCGACGGCGGCCAGAGTGGTCGCTGCCGTGGTCAGGGTGGCGCGGTGTGAACGCATCGAGCGTCTCCTGTCGGCGGGGTTGGGGACAATTCGAACCTGGCGATCCGGCTCGCGCAAGCCCATACCTCATCCGGCTTGCAGCGATCGCACTGCTCGTGGGGTGAGAACCCGCTGACCGACCGCGAGAATTCCCTCGACGAGGAGGCAGAGCGTCGCGACCAGCGCGCCGCCGGCGATGACCTGCCCGTACCGCTGGGTGCCGAAGCCCTCGACGACGATGCGCCCCAGCCCTCCTCCGCCGACGAGAGCCGCGAGCGGGATGGTCGCGACCACCTGGACGGCCGCCGTCCGCAGGCCCGCGGCGATCATCGGACCGGCCAACGGGATCTCCACCTGCACCAGGATGCGGAGGCCGGACATCCCCATCCCGCTGGCGGCGTCCCGGACGTCGGCGTCGACCCCGCGGATCCCGGAGTAGGCGGTCGCGAGGATCACGGGCAGGGCGAAGACCGCCGCCGCGAGGACGGTCGGACGGTCGCCGAAGCCGATGCCGGTGGACGCGAAGATCGTCAGCAGGGCGAACGTCGGCAGCGCGCGTGAGACGTTCGTGGTCATCACGGTCGCCGTCCCGACCCGCGCCGCACGACCGCTGTGCCCGAGCCCGATGCCCACCGGGAGCGCCACGACCGCAGCCAGCGCCACAGCCAGGACGGACATCGTCAGGTGCTCGACCGTCAGCGCGACGATGCCACCGGACCCCGACCAGTTGAGCGGGTCGTTGAGCCACGCGAGCGCGAGCTGGAGGTAGCTCATACCGAGGCGGCCGATCTCGCCCAGGGCGTCAGGAGGCGCCCGACGAGGGTCAGGGCGACGTCGAGGACGAGCGCGACGGCCAGGCACAGCAGCGTCGCCGTCATGATCTGGGCGTGGTACCCGCTCGAGAAGCCGCGGAACATGAGCTGGCCGAGCCCCCCGTACCCGATCACCACGCCGACGGTGACGAGCGCGACCGTGCTCGCCGATGCGAGCCGGAGGCCCGTCATCACGCTGGGCAGCGCGTTCGGCAGCTCGACGGTGAGCAGCAGCCGCCATCGTCCGTACCCGAGCCCCCGTGCGGCGTCGCGCACGTCCGGGTCGACGCCGCGCAGCCCCACCAGGGTGTTCCGCACGATCAGCAGCAGCGCGTACAGCACGAGTCCGGTGAGGACGGTCGTGCGGCGGTCGCGCAGGTACGGGTAGACGATCGCGAACAGCGCGAGCGAGGGGATCGTGTAGAGGACCCCGGAGGTCCCGAGGACGAGCCCGGCGAGGCGTGGGCGCAGGTGGGCGATCGCCGCGAGCGGCACCGCGACAGCGAGCGCGACCAGGAGGGCCTGCACGGTCAGCGTGGTGTGCTGGACGAGGTACCGCGCGATCTCCGCGGAGTTGTCCTGCACGTAGGTCCACGACAGCCACGGGTTGGCGGGCGGGTCGACTCTCATCAGAGCGAACGTACCCGGACTCCGGCGGCAAGGCGATGCCGGGTGGATCGTCGTCGGTGGCGCCGGGTAGCGTCGACGCATGGCGACCCAGGGCACGACGGACCCGGTCATCGAGTTCCGGTCGGTCCGCAAGGAGTACCCGGACGGCACGATCGCGGTGGGCGACCTCGACCTGGAGGTGCGCCCGCACGAGCTTCTCGCGCTGGTCGGGCCGTCGGGCTGCGGCAAGTCGACGACCCTGCGCATGGTGAACCGGCTGATCGAGCCGACGTCGGGGCAGGTCCTCCTGGAGGGCGAGGACGTCACGACGGTCGACCCGGTGGCGCTCCGGCGCCGGATCGGCTACGTCATCCAGCACGTCGGCCTGTTCCCGCACCGCACCGTGAGCCAGAACGTGGCCACGGTCCCACAGCTGCTCGGCTGGGACCGCCGTCGCACCCGGGAGCGGGTGGGCGAGCTGCTCGAGCTCGTCGGCCTGCAGCCGTCCACCTACGCGCGGCGCTACCCCCACGAGCTCTCCGGTGGCGAGCGGCAGCGCGTCGGGGTGGCGCGCGCCCTGGCCACCGATCCGCCGGTGCTGCTGATGGACGAGCCCTTCGGTGCCGTCGACCCGGAGGGCCGTCGGCGGTTGCAGACCGAGTTCCGCCGGATCCAGCAGGACCTCGGGACGGCGGTGATGCTCGTCACCCACGACATCGACGAGGCCGTGCACCTCGGGGACCGGATCGCCGTGTTCAGCCCGGGTGGGGTGGTCGAGCAGCTCGACGTCCCCGTCACGCTGCTCTCCCGGCCGGCCAACGCGACCGTCGAGGCGTTCATCGGCACCGGGCGCGCGGTCCGTCTTCTCGGACTCGGACAGCTGCAGCTCGAGGACGTCGTGACGATCGAGGGGGGCGCCGAGTCCGCCGACCCGGATATGACGTCAGGGGTCTCCGTCGAGCTCGGTGCGACGCTCGACGAGACGCTCTCGGCCCTGGCCGCCGCAGGGCGTGACCGGGTCGGGGTGACGCGGTCCGGGACGCTCGTCGGGCACGTCACCGCCGCCGGGTTGCTCGCGGCGCTGCACCGGCTGTCGGACGGCGATCTCACGGTCGGGTCCGGCCGGTGACCGCCGGACGTCCGACGCGGGTCTGGCGGGCTCCTGTCGGTAGTCTGCTGGCGTGACGACTCCTCGCATCGCCCTCGCGACCTGCACGGCCCTCCCCGACCTCGACGCGGACGACGCCCCGCTCATCGGTGCGCTCGCGGCCCGCGGGGTCGAGGCGGTCCCGGTGATCTGGAACGCCCCGGGAACCGACTGGACGGCCTTCGACCTCGTCGTGATCCGCAGCACGTGGGACTACACCGAGCACCCCGGTGACTTCGTCGCATGGGTGCGCAGCCTCCCGCAGCTGCTCAACCCCGCCGAGGTCATCGCCTGGAACGTCGACAAGCGGTACCAGCGCGACCTCGACGAGGCCGGGGTCCCCACCGTCCCGACGATCTGGCTCGACCCGGAGCGGAACTTCGACTCGCGCGCGATCCACACGAGGTTCCCGGCGTTCGGCGACTTCGTCATCAAGCCGACCATCAGTGCCGGGTCGCGGGACACCGGGCGGTACCAGGCGGACGTGACGCCGTCGCGTTCGCTCGCGATCACCCACGCGAAGAACATCCTGCAGAGCGGCCGCCACGTGATGATCCAGCGGTACCTCACCCAGGTCGACACGGTCGGTGAGACGGGCATGGTCTACATCGACGGGGAGTTCAGCCATGCGGTGCGCAAGGCGCCGCTCCTCGAAGGTCCGTACCGGGCGAACGAGGACCTGTACCGGGTCGAGACCATGAGCTCCCGCGAGGCCAGCCCGGCGGAGCGCGAGGCGGCGGACCGCGCCATCGCCGCGCTGCCCGGTCTCTTCCCGGGCGTCGACGGTCCGCTGCTCTACGCGCGGGTCGACCTCCTCCCCGACGACGCCGGCAACCCTGTCGTCCTCGAGCTCGAGCTGACCGAGCCGTCGATGTTCCTGGCACTCGCACCAGGGGCGCTCGACCGGTTCGCCGACGCGATCGCGCGCCGGGTCGGCGCCTGACGCGAGGCGCCTCGCCGGGTGGTGCGACGGCGGGCTCAGAGACAGCAGAACGCGCCCTGGCTGATGCCGGGGCGCGTTCTTGTCCGCCCGCCGCCGAGCTGCGGCATGAAGGAGCGGATACGAACGAGCGGCATGCCGGGAGTGAGCGACGATGCGCGATGTCGCCGCCGAACTCATCCGCAGACTTCGCCCCCGTAGGCGGGGTGGTAGGACCGCGCATGGCTGTCGAGGAACCCGTGCGGGTCTCCGGCCGCGAGGATCGACATCGCGAGGATCGTGCCGTCCGGCTTCTGGTAGACCTTCTCGTCATTTGAGATCTCGAGGACGACGATGCCGTTGGCATCATTGATCTGCCAGAGCGCCATGTCGCCCGACGCCGCGGGAGAGGCAATCAATGTTGCGTCCGGCTGGGCGCTCTGCAACTCGGCAAGTGAGGAACCGATCCCGATCCCGCCTTCCAGGTGTGGTCCTGTGGACCACACGTCGATGCGGGTCAGTTCACCGGAGTTGTCGGTCCACAGCGAATATGGGCCGAAGACCTCGGGGAACGGGCCGACCCATCGGCCGGGCACGTCCGTGCCCGCGCAAGCATCTGCTTTCCAGACCGCGAGCGGAGACGTGGCAGCGCCCTGGGTCAGATGTGTTCCGACCCGTAGGGGTGCCACGCCCGATGCCTGCAGCTTCCCAGGCGCAACGATGATCGCCGCGGCGGACAGAGTGGGGCTCGGCGAAGGTACGTCCGTGGGCGCCGCGGTGGGAGCGGATACCGAGCCAGTCGTCACACCGACGGTCGGGAACGCCGATGCGACCGGTGCGGGCATGTCCGCAGCAGATGTGGCCCCTGTGCACCCTGAAAGGACGAAGGGTGCGGACGCACATAGAAGAATGAGAACGACGGTCGAGCCCCTGCGATTGATCACTCTCGGTACCTGCTCTCGACTTCACGTCATGGATACGCCGGAGTCAGCGTGAATCTGAGCCCCCTGGATGGTCCGACGGCCGTTGATCCGGCTGTCGGACGTGGCTCCCACACTAAGCGTGCACTGTGAGCGGCGCCGAGGATTGCGGCGCGCGACTCCGTGACTTCTCGCGCTCTCGGTCGCATGGGGAGCGCCCTGCGTGTTCGTCCAGAGTGGGTGCCCACCACAGGGTCTTTCGCCTCCCGGTCGTCGCCGGGCCGGTACCGATGACGGGCCGGTGCCGATGACGGGCCCAGAGACAGCAGAACGCGCCCTGGCTGATGCCGGGGCGCGTTCTTGGTGGGGTGGCTAACGGGACTTGAACCCGCGACCCCCTGGACCACAACCAGGTGCTCTACCAACTGAGCTATAGCCACCACGGCCTGTTGCCGGGCCAGCGAAAAGTGTACCGGAGCCGGGGGAGTGGTTCTGCGCGTCGCTCCCGCGGGGCCGCTGGCCGCGCGTCAGAGCGCGGCGGATGCGGTGTCGGAGCCGTCGGGAGCCGCGCCGCTGCCCGCGACCGCTGCCGCCGTCGCGGCAGGCGTCGCCACCGGCCGTGCGACCGACGTCGCGACGATCTGGTCCGCGATGGCCTTGGCCGCCTTCGAGTCGGGGCCCGGTTCCGGGACGAGCAGGGCGGCACGGTAGTACCGGAGCTCGTCGATGCTCTCGAGGATGTCGGCGAGCGCCCGGTGCCCGCCGTTCTTCTGCGGCGACGCGAAGTAGACGCGCGGGTACCACCGGCGCGCGAGCTCCTTGATCGAGGAGACGTCCACGATCCGGTAGTGCAGGTGCCCGACGAGCTCCGGCATGTCGCGCTCGAGGAAGGCCTTGTCGGTCCCGACGGAGTTGCCCGCGAGCGGGGCCTTCCCCGGGTCCGGCACCCAGGCGCGGACGTACTCGAGCACGGTGGCCTCAGCCTCGGCGAGCGTGGTGCCGCCTGCGAGGGCGTCGAGCAACCCGGAGGTCGTGTGCATGGTGCGGACGAAGTCGCCCATCTGCACCAGCGCCTCGTGCGGTGGACGGATGATCACGTCGACGCCCTCGCCGAGGACGTTGAGCTCCGAGTCCGTGACGACGGCAGCGACCTCGACGAGCGCGTCGGCGCCGAGGTCGAGGCCTGTCATCTCGCAGTCGATCCAGACGATGCGGTCCGTGCTGCTGGGGGAGTGGTTGCTCAGGCTCACCGGGTCAGCCTACGGCCCGCCCGGCCACGAGCGGGGATCCGGTGGGGGTGGCTCCCGGTGGGGCGCCGGGGCTGGGCGCGGTGCGGAGGCTGGGGTGTGGCCGCGCTCGAGGATGTGTGCGTGCGGGTGCGGCGGCGGCACCGTCGCGGCGACGAGCGCGGCGACCACGACGGCGACGGCGACGCCACCGGCCACGAGGAGCGAGGTGAGCCAGGGCTGGCCCGCCCATCGCAGGACTCCGGTGATCGTCGCCGCCGCCACCACGGCGAGAGCTGCGCGCTCCCACCAGAGCCCGTGACGCCCAGGGGCCGGAGGACCGGCCTGGCCGGCGGTCGCATGGCGGCCCATCAGCGATCCGCGAGGGCGGGTCGGACGGGCAGCGGTGTGATCACCGGTCCATCGTGTCAGATCTGGGGCGTCGGTTCGGCGCCTCAGCGCAGTCGGGCAAGCGGCCCGAAGCACGTCGACATCGCGGTGTCCGCGACGAGATCGGGTTCGGTCGGTCGGGTGTGGCAACCCGGGCTGGGGGTGTTCCGTCGTGACGGCCCGGGTCGTGGTGGTCGGAGGAGATTGAGCAGGAAGGTGGGCATGGTGCTCTCCGTCGAGGGTGGGAAGGAGGGGCCTGGCCGGGCCCGGGAGATCACCGCGGTGACTCTGAGACAACCACGGCGGCGGTGGTGCTGTCGCCCGATTTTCTGGCCGACAGGGTCGCTGGCGTGCGGGTTCACGCCCTCCGGCGGCGCGGTGCGGGCCGCTCCGGAGCGCGTGAAAGGATTCCTTCGTCACTCTCGTCATTGGAGGAGCTGTCCGTGCCTGCTGAGAACCTGACCCGCGACGAGGCCCGTACCCGGGCGTCGCTCGTCGAGGTCGCTGCCTACGAGGTCGCCCTGGACCTGACCACGGGTCCGTCGACCTTCGCGTCACGCACGACGATCCGGTTCTCGGCCGAGCCCGGGTCCGCGACGTTCGTCGACCTGATCGCCCCCGAGGTCCACCGGATCGAGCTCAACGGGGTGGCCCTCGACCCCGGGGCGGTGTTCGCGGACTCGCGGATCCAGCTCGACGACCTCGCGGCGGACAACGTCCTGACGGTCGAGGCCTCGTGCGCGTACATGAACACCGGCGAAGGCCTGCACCGGTTCGTCGACCCGGTCGACGACGAGGTGTACCTGTACTCGCAGTTCGAGGTCGCGGACTCACGCCGGGTGTTTGCCGTGTTCGAGCAGCCCGACCTCAAGGCGACGTTCGCATTCACCGTGACGGCACCCGCGCACTGGGAGGTCGTGTCCAACTACCCCGCCCTCGGTGCACCGGTCCCCGTCGACGGCGGCGTCAACCGGAACGGCGGCTCCGACCGCGGCACCGCGACGTGGACGTTCGAGACCACACCGCGGATCTCGAGCTACGTCACGGCCGTCGTCGCCGGGCCGTACCACCGCGAGACCGGGGAGCTGACCAGCAGCGACGGCCGGACGATCCCGCTCGGTGTGTACTGCCGCCAGTCGCTCGCCGCGCACCTCGACACCGACAACATCGTCGACCTCACCCGGGCGGGCTTCGCCTTCTACGAGAAGGCGTTCGGCGTCCCGTACCCGTTCTCGAAGTACGACCAGCTCTTCGTCCCGGAGTTCAACGCCGGGGCGATGGAGAACGTCGGTGCGGTGACGTTCCTCGAGAGCTACGTGTTCCGCTCCAAGGTCCCCGACGCGATGATCGAGCGTCGCGCCGTGACGATCCTGCACGAGCTGGCGCACATGTGGTTCGGCGACCTCGTCACCATGCGGTGGTGGGACGACCTGTGGCTCAACGAGTCGTTCGCGGAGTACGCGTCCACGCTCGCGGCGTCCGAGGCGACGCAGTGGACCAGCGCCTGGAGCACGTTCTCCTCGCTCGAGAAGAGCTGGGCGTACCGGCAGGACCAGCTGCCGTCGACGCACCCGATCGTCGCGGACATCCGCGACCTCGAGGACGTCTCGGTGAACTTCGACGGGATCACGTACGCGAAGGGCGCGAGCGTGCTCAAGCAGCTCGTCGCGTGGGTCGGGCGCGAGCAGTTCCTTGCCGGTGTCGGGTCGTACTTCGCGAAGCACGCCTGGGGGAACACCGAGCTCCGTGACCTCATGGTCGAGCTCGAGGCCACCAGTGGGCGCGACCTGTCCCGGTGGTCGTCGCTGTGGCTCGAGCAGGCCGGGCTCACGCTGCTCCGGCCGGTGATCACCTCGGAGACAGGACCGGACGGCACCGAGGTCGTCTCCTCCTTCGCGATCCGCCAGGAGGTCCCGGCGGAGCACCCGGAGGCGCCGGTCGACGCGCTGCGTCCGCACCGGCTCGCGGTCGGTGGCTACGACGTCGTGACGGAGGGCGGGGTGTCGCGGCTCGTGCGGACCTCGACGGTCGAGCTCGACGTGGCGGGTGCGCTGACCGATGTCCCGGAGCTGGTCGGCCGTCGTCGCCCCGACCTGGTCCTCGTGAACGACGACGACCTCGCCTACGCGAAGATCCGGCTGGACGAGCGGTCGCTCGAGACGGCGCGCCTGCACCTGTCGACGTTCACGAGCTCGCTGCCGCGGACCCTCGTCTGGGGGGCGGCGTGGGACATGACCCGCGACGGGGAGTGGCCCGCACGGCGGTTCGTCGACCTCGTCCTGGAGAACATCGAGCACGAGACCGACTCGTCGGTGGCGCTCGTCCTGCTCCGCCAGCTCTCGACGGCGCTCGACCTGTACGTCGCCCGGGAGGACCGTGACGCGATCGACCGTGCCACGACGGACCGGCTGGTCGTGGCTGCCCGGCGCGCGGAGCCAGGCAGCGACCTGCAGCTTCAGCTCGTCAAGGTGCTGGCCGGCCGGGCAGCGGCACCGGAACATCTCGACGTGGTGGCGGGGCTGCTCGACGGCACCGGCCCGCTCGACGGGCTCAGCGTCGACACGGACCTGCGGTGGGAGCTCCTCACCTCGCTCGTCACGGCCGGTCGGCTCGGTGCCGACGCGATCGACGCCGAGCTCGGACGGGATGCCACGGCGACGGGCCAGCGGGCGGCGGCGGCGGCGCGTGCCGCGATCCCGACCAAGGAGGCCAAGGCGGCGGCCTGGGCTGCGGTCGTGGAGAGCGACACGCTGCCGAACGCGGTGCACGAGGCGACGATCGCCGGGTTCGGACGGGTCCACGACCGGTCCCTGCTCGTCGACTTCGTCGAGCCGTACTTCGCGGCGCTCGAGACCGTGTGGGCGACCCGGACCAACGAGATCGCCCAGAACATCGTGGTCGGGCTGTACCCGGTGGATCTCGCGGATGAGCCCGGTGTGGACGTGCTCGCCGCCACCGACGCGTTCCTGGACGGTCTCGGTGACCGCACCCCGGCTCTGCGGCGGCTCGTCCTCGAGGCACGTGACGGCGTTCGGCGCGCCCTCCGTGCGCAGGAGGTCGACCGCGCCTCGGCCTGACCGGATGGCGCGACGTGGTGGATGGCGCGAACAGGTGGATCGCGCGGGGAGGTGGGGTGGTCGCGGGTCGACCGCCCCACCTTCTCTGCCAGTCACGGAACGCAGCCGTCGGTGACGGGCCGCGGCGGTCAGCGACGGAGCGTGCCTGCCCGCGACGGAGCCGTGCCTGTCAACGACGGAGCGCGGCCGTGAGGGAACGCAGCCGGGCGTTGTCGAACAGGTCGTCCAGCAGCACGACCTGCCCTGCGCTGTCGGCGAGCGGGACCATCCAGTTCGGGTACTCCCGATCGGTTCCGGGCTGGTTCTGGGCGCGGCGTTCACCGACGGCGTCGACGAGCGCGACGCCGATCAGGACCGACGGCGTCTGGAAGATCCACCGGTGCATGGCCTCGACGACCTCACGCTCGGTGGGGTCGGGGCTGATGAGTCCCCGTGCGGCGAGCTGCGCGAGAAGGGCCTGACGCTCGTCGCGCGCCTTCTTGTGCACCACGGCAGCGGGTTCCGTCAGCAGGCCGAGTCGTTCGCGGATCGCGACGTGCTCCTCGGCGAGATACCCGGCGGTCGGCGGGAGGTCGTGCGTGGTGACCGTCGACATCGCCAGCTTGCGGTAGTGCTCCGGTGGCATCGGGCCGCCGTCCTCGTTCTCGAACCAGAGCACCGACGTCCCGAGGATGCCGCGCTCCTCGAGGTAGCCACGCACCCACGGCTCGAAGACGCCGAGGTCCTCGCCGATCACGATCGCCCCGGCCCGATGAGCCTCGAGGCACAGGATGCCGATCAGCGCCTCGTGGTCGTAGCGGACGTACGCGCCGGCGTCGGCCCCGCGGCCTCCGGGGATCCACCACAGCCGGAACAAGCCGATCACGTGGTCGATCCTGATGGCACCGGCGTGGCGGAGGATCGTGCGAAGCATGTCCCGGTACGGCGCGTAGCCCGCACGCGCGAGCGCGTTCGGACGCCACGGCGGCTGGTTCCAGTTCTGGCCCTGCTGGTTGTACATGTCCGGGGGAGCACCGACCGTGACCCCGGCGGCGAACACGTCACGCTGGGACCACGCCTCGGCACCATCCGGGTGCACACCCACCGCGAGGTCGTGCATGATCCCGATCGACATGCCACCTTCGGTCGCGGCCTGCTGCGCGGCTCGGAGCTGGAGGTCCGCCACCCACTGGAGCCAGCAGTAGAACGTCACCCGGTCGGCGAGCTCGGTGCGGGCACGGGCGACGAGGGCGGACGACGGGTCGAGGGCCTCGGCGGGCCACGCGTCGTCGTGCTGGTACCGCTCGCACAGCGCCGACCAGAGCGCGAAGTCCTCGAGACCGGCACCCTGGTCCTTGCGGAACTCGTCGAAGGCGGCCTGCCGCGCGCGGGACCGAGGCGCCTGGAACACGACCTCGAGGGCTGTGCGCTTCGCTGCCCACGCGGCGTCGCGGTCGATCGGGCCGTCGCTCGTGTCGGACGGGAGCACGGACTCGGCAGCCCACTCGACGAGGGAGCGATCGGCAGCGGACAGGTACGCCGTCTCGCGGATGTCCTCGACGCGGAGGTAGAGGGGGTTCATGAACCGCCGAGTCGCGGGGCGGTACGGCGACGGCGACATCGGGCCGACGGGCTCGGCGGCGTGCAAGGGGTTGACCATGAGGAAGTCCGCACCGCAGTCGCGTGCGGCGAGCCACGCGAGGTCGGCGAGGTCGGCGAAGTCGCCGATGCCCCACGACGCGCGCGAGCGCACCGAGTAGAGCTGAGTCATGAAGCCCCAGGCGCGACCGTCTCGCAGCTGTTCCGACAGCTCGATGCGGGCGGGGGTGACGACCAGCTGACAGCGTGCCGACCCCCGTGGGGACTCGGCGTGGAGCTCGTGCCAGCCGAGCGGCAGGTCGGTGGGCACGGCGAACGTGGCACGCCCGACCTTGCGTCCGTCGATGGTGCGCGGCTCGACGTAGACGTCGAGCTGGACGAGGTCGCGTCGCCCGCCTCCGAACTCGGGGTCGAGCTCGGCCCATACGGTGACCGGGTCGCCGTCGGTCACGTGCACGGCGAGCTCGTGGTCGGTGCCCGCACGGACGACGACGACGGGTGGGAGCATCTGTCGCCACGGGTCGTCCTCGGCGTGCGCGAGGGCGACCTCGGCACGCTCCGGTGACGTCGCGTCAACGCCGAGGGCTCCGAGCACCGCGATCAGCGTCTCCGGGGAGACCCACCGGTGCGTGCCGTCGAACCCCCAGTAGTCGGGCACCACGCCGTGTGCGGCCGCTAGCCGCATCAGCTGATCGGGAAGACCCACTACCGTCTCGGACACGACACGATCCTGCCAGAGAGCGGGGAGCGGTCCGGGGACGAACGTCGTGTCGGGCCGATCAGAACCGTCCGGCCGTGGTGTCGTGAGCGCCGGCGGGCGCCGACCGGGTCACCGGGTCCGGACGCAGGCGGACATGGCCCTGACGCGTCAGGGCCGAGGTACCCGAGGCCCGTCGGCGACGTCTCCGGGTCCGGTCCGCTCAGCGCAGGCCGTCGAGCTCCGCAGCGAGGTTGTCCGCCTCGGGGCCGACGATGACCTGGACCACGCGACCGGAACGTACGACGCCGAACGCGCCCGTCTCCTTGAGCCCGCCCTCGTCGACCAGCGCAGGGTCGGCGACCTCGACGCGCAACCGTGTGATGCACGGCTCCAGGTCGACGACGTTCGCGGCCCCGCCGAGGGCCACGAGGATCTGCTCTGCCTTGCTCATAGAACTCCCCAGGTCGCGCACACCCCACCGGTGTGGTGCTCCACAGACTAGTCCGCGCGGCTCACCACCTACGACGCGCCGATCGGCACCCTCGTGGCGGTGAGAAGATGGCGCGGTGACCTTCACCGACCCGGCCGCGTCGTTCTACGCATCGATCGGCGGACACGAGACCTTCGAGCGGCTGGTCGAGGCCTTCTACGCCGGAGTCGCCGAGGACGACCTGCTCAGACCGATGTATCCCGAGGCGGACCTCGGGCCCGCGGCGCGCCGGCTGACGATGTTCCTCGAGCAGTACTGGGGCGGTCCGTCCACCTACAGCGACGAGCGTGGGCACCCACGGCTGCGCGCCCGGCACGCGCCGTTCGCCGTGACGCCGCAGGCACGGGACCGCTGGTTGCGGCACATGCGGACGGCGGTCGAGTCCCTCGGTCTGGCGCCCCTCGACCAGGCGATGCTCTGGGACTACCTCGAGCGTGCCGCGCACTCACTGATCAACACTCCGGAGGACGGGACGCGGTGACCACATCCGACCAGGGACGGGCCGGGATCGGGCCGGTCGACAGCACACGGGCAGAGCGCGCACGGACGGAGGGAGCCGGCGACGGAGCGGCACGGGACGCAGCTCCCGCTGCACCGGACCCGACGCGCGAGCTGCTCGATGCGCTCGAGATCCGCCGCGTCGACGACGACACGTTCGTCGGGCAGAACCTGCCTCAGCTCAACGGTCGGGTCTTCGGCGGGCAGGTGCTCGCGCAAGGGTTGATCGCCGCGGGTCACACGGTCCCGTCGGACCGGCTCCCGCACTCGTTGCACGGGTACTTCCTCCGGGCCGGCGCCGTGGACCAGCCCATCACCTACGCCGTCGAGCGGTTGCGCGACGGCCGCTCGTTCACGGCGCGCCGGATCCATGCGCTGCAGGACGACGTCCCGATCCTCTCGATGATCCTGTCCTTCCAGGAGGATCAGCCGGGTCTCGACCACGCGGTGTCCCCGCAGCCGCACGCCGGTCCGGATGACATCGACTCGGCGGTCGAGGTCCTGGGGTCCCTCGACCACCCGGTCGCGCAGTTCTGGACGCGCTACGCGGCCTTCGACGTCCGGCACGTCGGGTCGTCCCTGTACCTGGGGCCGGCAGTACCTGGCGTCGAGGGGGACGGTTCCTCCGACCAGCAGCGGGTGTGGATGCGAGCCCGTGGTGTCGTCCCGGACAGCCAGCTCGTGCACCGGGCGCTGCTCGCGTACGTGTGCGACCAGGTGATGCTCGAGCCGGTGCTCCGACGACACGGCCTGAGCTGGGCGACGCGTGGACTGTCGATCGCGAGCCTCGACCACGCGATGTGGTGGCACCGCGACGTCCGGGTCGACGACTGGCTGCTGTTCGAGCAGTCGTCGCCGTCAGCTCAGGGCGGACGGGGTCTCGGGCTCGCCCGTGTCTACACGCGGGACGGGACGCTCGTGGCGACGATCGCGCAGGAGGGGATGGTGCGCGCGCCGCAGGCGTGAGCCGTGCCGTGCAGCGAGCCGCGCCGCAGGTCGGCCGGTGCACGAGCTGCGGCGCGCGGAACCCTCAGCGGTCGCGGTCGTTCCGGCGGCGGATCCGCACGGGCTCGTCGAGGTACGGCAGCCAGGCGGCCCGCTCGTCGGGGGTGATCCGCCGTGGAGCGCCTGTGGTCGCGTCGACGAGGACGAGGGTGGTCCGCGCTCGGGCGTAGACCTCGACGGGCTGACCGGTTCCCTCGTCCTGGTCGGTCACCTCGTAGCAGACGTCGATGCTGGCCCCGCCGAGGTGGCCGATCCACAGGGTGATCGCCACCGGTGAGCGGCGGTAGCCGAGCGGACGGACGTACTCGATCTCCTGGCTCGCGACGAGGGTCGTCGTCTGCGCGCCGGGCCCGGCGTCGAGCACCGCGGTGGGCCACCCGCCGTCGGCCGGAGGCGCCGGGTGTCGCCAGAAGGCCTCGATGCGCGCCTCTTCGAGAAGGCGCAGCATCTCGACGTTGTTGACGTGGGCGTAGGCGTCCATGTCGGACCATCTCAGCTGGACAGATATGACGATCCGGCTCATCGCTGCTCCCTGGACGTCGCTCCGGACGGGGACGGGCGGCGGGGTGCCGTGGGCGCTGACGCCCGTCGCACCCCGCCGGTCCGTTCAGTCGCGCGTGAGCTTGCGGTAGGTGACCCGGTGCGGGCGGGCCGCGTCTGCCCCGAGGCGCGCCACCTTGTTCTCCTCGTACGACGCGAAGTTTCCCTCGAACCAGTACCAGGCGCCCGGGTTCTCCTCGGTGCCCTCGTACGCGAGGATGTGCGTCACCACGCGGTCGAGGAACCACCGGTCGTGAGAGACGACGACGGCGCATCCCGGGAACTCGAGCAGCGCGTTCTCGAGGGACCCGAGGGTCTCGACGTCGAGGTCGTTGGTGGGCTCGTCGAGGAGCAGGACGTTGCCGCCCTCCTTGAGCGTGAGGGCGAGGTTCAGCCTGTTGCGCTCACCGCCGGAGAGCACGCCGGCGGGCTTCTGCTGGTCCGGGCCCTTGAACCCGAAGGCAGCGACGTAGGCACGCGACGGCATCTCGACGTTGCCGACCTTCATGTAGTCCAGGCCGTCCGAGACGACCTCCCAGAGCGACTTCTTGGGGTCGATCCCGCCGCGGGACTGGTCGACGTACGAGAGCTTGACCGTCTCGCCGATCTTGAGCGTGCCGCCGTCGAGGGGTTCGAGCCCGACGATCGTCTTGAAGAGCGTCGTCTTGCCGACGCCGTTCGGACCGATCACCCCGACGATCCCGTTACGCGGCAGGTTGAACGAGAGGCCGTCGATCAGCGTCCGGCCGTCGAAGCCCTTCTGCAGACCGGTCGCCTCGAGCACGACCGAACCGAGGCGTGGCCCCGGCGGGATCTGGATCTCTTCGAAGTCGAGCTTGCGGGTGCGGTCCGCCTCGGCAGCCATCTCCTCGTAGCGGGCGAGGCGGGACTTCGACTTGGTCTGACGGCCCTTGGCGTTCATCCGGACCCACTCGAGCTCTTCCTTGAGCCGCTTGGCCTGCTTCTGGTCCTTCTTGCCCTGGATCTGCAGACGCTCGGCCTTCTTCTCGAGGTAGGTCGAGTAGTTGCCCTCGTACGGGTACAGGCGACCCCGGTCGACCTCGGCGATCCATTCGGCGACGTGGTCGAGGAAGTACCGGTCGTGGGTCACGGCCAGGACGGCACCCGGGTAGGTCGTCAGGTGCTGCTCGAGCCAGAGCACGCTCTCGGCGTCGAGGTGGTTGGTCGGCTCGTCGAGCAGCAGGAGGTCCGGCTTCTCGAGGAGCAGCTTGCACAGGGCGACCCGGCGGCGCTCACCACCGGAGAGCACGCTGACGTCTGCGTCGGGCGGCGGGCAGCGCAGCGCGTCCATCGCCTGCTCGAGCTGGGCGTCGAGGTCCCAGGCGTCTGCGGAGTCGATCGCCTCCTGCAGGTGCCCCATCTCCTCGAGCAGAGTGTCGAAGTCCGCGTCCGGCTCGGCCATCAGCGCCGAGATCTCGTTGAACCGGTCGAGCTTCGCCTTGATCTCGGCGACGCCCTCCTCGACGTTGCCGAGCACGGTCTTCGACTCGTTCAGCGGGGGTTCCTGCAGCAGGATGCCGACGGTGTAGCCGGGGGAGAGGCGCGCCTCGCCGTTCGACGGGTGGTCGAGACCGGCCATGATCTTGAGGATCGTGGACTTGCCGGCCCCGTTCGGGCCGACCACGCCGATCTTGGCTCCCGGGTAGAAGCTCATCGTGACGTCGTCGAGGATGACCTTCTCGCCGTGCGCCTTGCGTGCCTTGTACATGGTGTAGATGAACTCAGCCACTGGCTCTTCGTCCGCCCTGCATTCGCTGATCGGGTACCGCGCGGTACCCGAGATGGGTGCTCTCGGTGAGCAGCCCGGCCGCACGTGTGCGACCGGGCGCTGTCGGTCACCCAGCCTAGGCGATCACCCGCGCTCCGTGCCCGAGCCGACCAGATCGCCGGCGTCGCTCGCTCCGGGTGCGTCGGCCTGCGCGTCGGCGTCGGTCTCGAACAGCTCGCTCAGCTGATCGAGCGCGTCGAGGTCCTCGCGGGCGCCGGGCTCGTCGCCGGGGTCCTCCGCGTCGGGGGCGTCGGTCAGGGGCCGGTGGACCGTCCGCATGAACCTGGCCTGGCCGTAGGTGAGGTCCGGTCCGATCGAGGTGGCCTCGAGCACGAGCGTGCTGCGCGGCCCGTCGGGGCTGTCCCACTCCTCCGTCCCCAGCCGACCGGTGACCACAACCGGGTCGGACTTCCGCAGGGACTCCGCGACGTTGAGGGCGGCCTCGCGCCAGACCTTGATCGTGAACCAGAGCGTCTTGCCGTCGACCCACGCATTCTGACGGACGTCGAAGAACCGCCGCGTGCTCGCCATCCGGAAGCTGGTGAACGGCGTGGAGCCGGGGAAGTGCTTGGGCTCGGTGCCCACCCAGCCGGTCAAAGTCAGTGTCAGTCCGTTGCTGCTCATCGGTTCCTCCACGCTCAGGGGCCGGCCCGGTGCCGACCCGTGCGGGAATCGTGCAGCGACGGGCGAGGTCCTCGTGCCGACGATCCGATCAGCTGGGGGACGTCACGCCGGCGGTCGTGCTGGGGACGGGTCGGTCGAGTGGCCGGCCTGCGCGACCGCGGTCAGCTCCTCCACGCGGTCGCGTTCGTCGAGGACTGCCGTCGTCGGCTCCACCAGAGCGATCCGAACGACACCGGCGACCTTCTCCCGGCCCTCGCGCAGCACGGCGGCCGAGCGGCGCCGAGCCGCCGACCTCTTCGCGGCGCCCGCCAGAGCGAGCAGGGCCACGGCCAAGATCAGTGCGCCCGCCGCGAGGGCCCAGGCCGGCACCGTCGACAGGTCGGTGAGCGAGGCGACCGTCCACCAACCCGCGGCCACCGCTGACATCGCCACCCCGGCGAGGACGGCGACGACCGCGAGGACAGACAGGGCGAGCGCGAGCCGTGACCGTCGCGCCGCGAGTGTGAGGGAGCCGAGGGCCTCGTCGACAGTGACGCGCAGCCGGTCCACGGAGGCGATGCGGGCGCCGACGTCGGCGAGCCACGACTCGGGCGCACGCCCGACGAGGGCCTCGAGCCACCGGGACCGTGCGATGTCGACCGAGTCCGGCTGGACGGGGCCGAGGGCCGGCACCGAGCCCGAGGACCCGCGGACCACAGCGGCGACGGCGTCCGCCACCGCGACCAGACCTGCAGCAGCGATGAGATCGTCCACGACGTCGTCGACCGGGAGAGGCGCGCGAGACGGCGACGGCGCCGCCACCGCGCGTGCCAGCGCCACCGCGGCGTCGTTGACCTCGGCACCGAGCCGGACCGCAGCGGTGCTCCGGCGGCTCACGACGTCGGTGAGCCGGGCGCGGATCTCGGCGATGCCGACGCCCTCGCGCGCCGAGGCGACCATCACCTGCACCCCTGTCAACCCGTCCTCGACCAGGAGCCGTGACACGTCCGCGGCCAGCTCGTCGCGCATCTCCGGGCGGACCGTGTCGATGTGGTTCAGCACCACCGTCATCGCGGACTCGTGACCGACCAGGTGCCGCAGGTAACCGGAGTGCAGCGCGTCGTCGGCGTACTTCTGCGGGTCCACCACCCACACGAGGAGGTCGACCATCGGGAGGAGCCTGTCGACGATCACACGGTGGGTCTGCTCGATCGAGTCGTGGTCCGGCAGGTCGAGGAGGACCAGCCCGCGCAGCGGCGCCTCGGTGTCACCGTCCAGTGCGCTCTCACGCTCGATGCGCCGGTCGGATGCGACGCCGAGCCAGTCGAGGAGTGCTTCACCCGTGCTGCCCCAGACGCACGCGGTGACGTCGGCCGTGGTGGGGCGCTTGACGCCGACGTCGGCGAAGTCGAGACCGGCGATCGCGTTGAAGAGGCTCGACTTGCCCGATCCGGTACCCCCGACGAGCGCGACGAGCGTGTGGTCGACGCCGAGGGCGAGCCTCTCGCGTGCACCGGCCACGGTCCCGGACACCCGCCGTGCGACGGTCTCGTCGACCCGGCTACCCGCGAGCGTGACAGCCTGCTCGAGCGCATCGGTCCGCGCGGTGAGCTCGGTGGCCGCGATGTGCTGGCCGCTCATGAGAGCCCCTTGAGCACCGCGAGGCGCAGGCGGAGGACCGATGCCGCGTCCGGGGCGAGGTCGGCTCCGTCGAGCAGACCGCTCAGGATCGCGACCTCCTCGTGCCGGGCCAGCGCTGCGGCGCGCGCCGCGAGGTTCTCGCGCAGGTGGGTCCTCAGCTCGCTGCCGGAGGCCGGGAGCGCCGCCAGGAGGAGCTCGTCGGCACGGGTGACGCCGGCGGCCGCGGCAAGAGCGACGACTGCCAGGCCGTGCTCGCCGAGCGCCCGGGCCGCGCGCGACGCGCGGGCGGACACGTGGCGATCGCTCGAGGTCACCAGCGCATGCACCGCCTGGTCGGCCGTCCGGACCCAGTCGGCAGCGGCCTCGACCGCCGAGGTCCGTCGCTCCTGAGCGGTCTGCTCGAGCGGTGCCGCACCTGCGACGGTCGGTCCGCCGGCCGGGCCGTCCGGAGCCGTGAGCGCTCCGACCAGCACGGTGTGGGCGTGGATCGCACCGCCGAGAAGGGTGGCTTCCGCCGAACGTTGCAGGTCATCGGCGAGGACGGACAGCGCCTCCTGCCGGGCGAGCCCGGTGCGCCGTGTTCCGCGCAAGCGCCCGGACGGGCGCACCACCGCGGCGAGCGGGCCGCCGGCCGCTGCGAGCTCCGACCACCGGGCCCGCGCGGCACCGTCGCCCACCGACCCGCCGCGGACGTTCTCCTCGGCGGTCCGTGCGGGGGCCTCGACCGCGACGGCAAGGACCTCGCGAATCGCCTGAGCGGCGTCCGCCTGGTCCTGCACCGCCTCGGCGAGCTCGTCGACCCACGGCCGCAGCGCGGAGAGCGACCCCCGCAGGGTGCGCGCGATCACCGCACGGGCACGATCGGTGCCCGCCAGCATCGTCAACCAGCGGGTGATCGGCGCCACGCCGGCGCTGTCGAGCAGACCCTCGTGAGGGCCGGCATCCGGGACGACGAACAACGGCACGGCCTGCATGTCGTGGCTGCGCAGCCGGTCGAGGAGGTCGCCGCGGACGGTCGGCAGGGAGTCGGCCGGGGCGCGGTTGAGCACCATCGCGATCGAGGCACCACGCTCCATCGCACCCTCGAGCACCTGCCACGGAAGTGCGTCGCCGTACCGCGCGGCCGTCGTGACGAACAACCACAGGTCGGCGGCCTCGAGGAGCCGGTGCGCGGCCTCCCGGTTGCTCTCCAGCACCGAGTCGAGGTCGGGGGCGTCGAGCAGGGCGATACCGCGCGGCACGCGCTCGTGCGTGACCACCTCCACGGCTGTCAGGACCGGGTGATCGGCGAGGAGGTCGGCGTCGTCCGGGTGGTGCACCAGCACGGGCCGGCGGGTCGTCGGACGCAGGACCCCCGCCTGGCTGACCTCGGCCCCGAGCAGCGAGTTGACGAGCGTCGACTTCCCGGCGCCCGTGGACCCCGCCACGACGACGATCGCCGGCGCCGAGAGCTCACGCAGGCGGGGGAGGAGGTGGTCCTGGAGCTGGTCCAGCAGGCGGCGCTGCGAGGCGCGGGCCCGAGTGACACCCGTGATCTCGAGCGGGAACGCGGTGGCCTCGACATCGCGCCGGAGGTCCTGGACGGCGTCGAGGAGCGATGGGGTCACGACAGGAGCCTCGGTGGTGTCCCGCTCCGCGGCGGGACCGGGCTGCACAGTCACGTCGCTATCCTTCCATCCTTCCCGCCGGCTCCCAGCATCATGCGGTAGGCGCGTCGTCGCGGGCGGGCTGCGAGCGGGTGTCGGGCACAGGATCGTCCGCTCGGGCGAGCGCCGCTACGCTTGACGGCACGCCTCCATGGGGCATGCGAAAATTCACTCTGACCTGGGATTTCGGTCTTGACCTGCGACTTTGCCTCAGGCGATCTCGGGACGCGTTTCGGCTGAACCTGGAATGCGGATCCGGTCGATGTGGAACACGGTCCGGTCCTGGGGGAGAACCGCAACGAGCGTGCGCACTGAGGTGCGCCTTTGGCCTGGGTGAACGTTCCCTGCTCGGCCACACCGTTCCGGTGGCGTCGTGTGCTGGCTCAGGGGTCTGGTTCACGAACCGAAGAGGTGGTCCAGGATCGGGACGACGACGCCCATCCACAGCGCGGCAGCGCCCCAGGCGGTCACGAGCGGGTAGGCGCGTGCCCATGGGAAGGCTTCGGGCCAGCGTCGGCGGAGATCCTTCGCGCGGCTGAGAGCGCTGGAGTATCGCGTGACCGGGACGCCGAGCGGAGCCCACATCTCGCGCAGGCGGCGCTTTCCCTCCGCCGCGGACACCGACCCTCCGCTGCGCACCGAGACTCGGAGCAGCGCGGCGCCGTCGTGGTCGAGGACCAGCGCGTAGGAGAACACGACCGTGACGTTCCCGGAGAACTCGACCTCAGCCATACGAACGTCGCCGACGTGCGCGGCGGGGACGTGACCACTGCGTCCGATCAGGGTGTGCCAGGTCACCCCGGTGGGTGTGACCTCGACCCGGCGGGCGTTGGCACGGGGTGCGCGGGGAGCCCGCGGATGGGTGTCCCCGGTCGGTGGGCGCTCGCCGAGCAGGAAGTCCTGTGCCCAGCGGGTCCAGTCGGCGGGGGAAGGCCGATCTCATCGGTGCTCGGAGCCGGTCGCCACCCGTCCTCGCCGAGGCGACGGAAGGACTTGGCTTGGGCGATCCGGCCGAGGAACTCCACCTGGTCGATCCGGGAGCCGGCCGAGACGAGCTCGTGTTCCTGCTCGCTTACTCCCGTGTACTGGTACCGGGAGCCGTCGGCGTACGTGGCCGTCAACACGGTGGTCTCCGGATCGAGCGTCACGGTCAGCACGCGTGCGTCCCGTCGCCGCTTCTGCAGGGCACCTGGTGCGGGGCGACTACGACGATCGGTCCACGTCCAGGGGTTGTATCGCGTCCGAACGGCGCTCCCGATGACCAGACCACCGAAAAGGCCCAGCACCTGCGGGGCGAACCCGGCGACGAGCACCGCGTCGGAGGTAGGTCCGTAGATCTCCGACAGGACGAAGCACCCGATGATGTTGGACCCCAGGGCAACGGCGAGGATGACTCCCACGATCGACCACAAGGACGGACCGCGATGCGGGCGCCCCGTCCGCGCAGCCGTGAACATCCGTGAGGCGCCGATCAGCGACGGGATCACCGCAACACCCGTTACGGCGAGCGCGACGACGGCGAGTCTGCCCTTCGGCACCTGGAGCTGCCACACGAAGCCCACGCCGCCGCGCCCACCCCACACCAGGATCCAGGTCAGATGCCCGTAGCGACTCAGAGCGTCACTGACGGCGCCGACAAGGCCTGCGATCAACCAGACGGCGATCACCGTTCGCAACGCACGGTGGGTCCACCGTACCGACAGCCGCGTCAGCTCAGGATCGACCGGCGGGGGAACGGACGGGTCGCGGGCATGGCTCCCCGGTCGCGTCGCGCTCACGTGTGCCCCCTCCGCACTCCCCGACTCACGCACTGCCATCGGCACGCGAAGCCCGTCCCGTAAGGGCCCGCCGCCGAGGTGATGCGAGAGCCTGTGACGGCGTGCTCCATGTTCACGACCCGGCCGTCGTGATGGCGCTGACTGTTGCCTTGACCGCCGCCCTCTCCCGTCACGCGACGCGGACCGTTCCTGTCTACTCCGGGCCGAGCGTGAACGGGCTAGTTTGGGCGCGGGTGAAGGCCTGGAGAACGCTGCTCTGGGTCCGGTTGGCCCGGACGGGCGTGCTGAGGGGGCCGATGAACGCCGAACTGGAACGACCGGCGGAGTCTCGACGGATACGCGCCGCCTATGCCAGCTTGTCCTTCTTGTGTCTCGTCATTGGTCTGGTTGGCGTTGTCGCGTTGGTTCTGGGTGGGGCGCCGAGTGATCCGGGCCCGGGTCAGGGGGCCGATCTCGGTCTCTTCCGGCTTCTCGCGATGCTGGTGGCCGTGGCGTGCTTGGCGCTCTCGACGGCCGGTGCGCTGCTGCTCCGGCAGACGTGGCGGCGCCGTCGAGCTCGCCTGGTCTTCGTCGTCCCGCCAAGCTGGCCGACGCCGCCGGAGGGGTGGTCACCCCCAGGGGGCTGGAGCCCCAGCGCAGAATTCCCAGAACCGCCGTCGGACTGGCAGTTCTGGCGTGAACAATGAGCGAGGCGTCGCACCCGAGTGTCATACAGAAACGGGGGCGGGTTGCCGGGCGTGTCCTGGGGGTCGACGCCTGCAAGGGCGGGTGGGTCGGCATTGCGCTCGGCGAACAAGACCCGCAGGCGTACGCCGCCGCGGACATCGAGGCCCTCGTCCGACAGGTCGAAGAGCACGGCCCGCTTGCGGTAGTGGCGGTCGACATCCCCATCGGGCTGCCTGACTCCGGGCGGCGCCGGGCCGACGAGCTCGCCAAGGCGGAGGTCGGTGCCCGGCGGTCGTCGGTCTTCATGACTCCCGTACGGCGCGCCCTGGGGGCGCCCGACCATCGCGCCGCCGTCGCCATCAACCGCGAACTGGCCGGCGAAGGCTTCTCGATTCAGGCTTTCGGCCTGAAGGTCAAGGTCTTCGAAGTAGAGCGCTTCGCCGGACGAGACTCACATGTGCTCATCGAGGTCCACCCCGAGGTGTCCTTCGCGCACATGGCAGGCCAGCCGCTGACCAGTCGGAAGTTGACCTGGGCAGGGGCGGAGCAACGCCGGGAGCTGCTGCGTGCGTGCGGGGTAGCCCTGTCGGGGGACCTGGGCTTGGCAGGCTGGAACGCCGGGGTGGACGACGTGCTCGACGCAGGCGCCGCGGCGTGGTCTGCCCGCAGATTCACGGCTGGACAGGCCATCTCGCTGCCTGACCCGCCGGAGCGCTTCAGCGACGGGTGGCCCGCCGCGATCTGGGTGTGATTCGCGCCAGCTCGCTGCATGGCACAGTTCGCCGTCCTTCCCGCGCGTCTGCCTCCTTCACGCTGTTGCTGGCGTCTGAGTCGTGGCCACCCCACCCCGGGGTTCCCAGGTAGCGTCTACCCTTGATCAAGCCTCAGGTGACTCCGACGAACGGCGCCGCTCCTGCTGGGATCAGTTGAATCCACTCGCCATTACCCTGGCCGACAGTGGTGGCTCGATGGGTGAAGTCGATGACCACTGACTCCGCCGAGTTCCCCTCGACGATCGCCACGATGCGGTGTGCGCCGCGGAGCTCACGGCGAAGTTCGGCGACGCTGACTGGCGACGGGCCGCCTTCACGCCAAACCGTGGTCGCGCCAGCGAATGTCGTCAGCGATCCTGCCTCGACCCTGAGTTCGCTCCCGTCGGGAGACCGGTGAAGCCCGATGACGGGCGCGGTGCGCCCGAACTGCGGTCCCGGCCCGAGGTCGCCCCAGGTGACCAGCAAGAGCGCGTCTTCGTCGTCCGATCCAGCGCTCAGCCGCGACGCTGCGCGTTCGGCAGCTTCTGCGAGCCGGATCGTCACGTACGCCTGCGCCGGGTTCGGATCGTGCTTTCCGTACTCGACAACGGCGACGCCAGGTGGTGCCAGGGACCGAAGACGGTCAGCGATCTCAGAAGGGGCCAGATCGACTACTCGGACCTCCTTCACCGTCCCTGCGTGAAGCGCATCGACGAGCATTCCGACTGTGGTCAAGTCGGTCTGCGGGAGCGAGTACCCGATGAGCGTGATGACTTCGGCAGCGCGCAGCGCCTCGTAGCCGCGCGACCACACCTCGCGCGTGATGGGGTTGGCGTAGTACGACGACTTGAGTGCCGAAGGCGGGACCAGTAGCGGTTCGCGGCCAGGCGCCATCCAGTGGCGTTCGTCAGCATCGGCGCTCTTCGGGGCGCCGAACTTGCCGGGCAGCGCTACCCGTATGGCGCTGGCGCCCGAGGCATCCCCAGGTGTCCAGAACCAGTTGGTGGAGCCGTGGAGCTTCCACAGGCGGAAGCTCCGATGGGGTCCGCTCGTACCGTCAAACTCACCAATAGAACTCCCGGCCTTCCCGGTCGGGTTGTAGTTCAGCAGGGAACCCCACTGGAACTCGGCCTCTGCGCGCCAGTCCCAGAACCGGAGAGTGTCGAATGCGCACTCGACAAGCGTGTCGTAGTTGAAGGTCAGGACGTCGGCGTCGTGCAGGTGCCACAGGCTCACGAGCTGCGCGAGCCACGGGGGCAAGGGTGCTGAAAGCGCCTCAGCGATCAGCTCGTCAAGGGTCGTCGCGATTCGGGAGGTCGCGCGCGCAAAGACGGACTGACGCTCCAGATTGTCAGCGGCATCTAGGTAGGGCTGGGCTTCAGCCCGATGAGACAGCCAGGTCTCGAACGATCCGCCCTGCAAACGCGTGAATGCGTTCGGGTCAGCGGAGGCGAGACGATCGCCTAGCTCGTCGGTGAGCGGCATGACCGGCGAGATCGCTTTCGAGAATCCCGCGCCGAGTATGAACGCCTCGCGCGGTTGTGTGCCCGCTGCCGGCAACGCCATCGTCTAGCCCCCCAGTTGTTCTCTGCACATGGATGATCGACCCACATCTACGGGGCGACACCCGAAGTGTCCCGCACCGCCACGGAGCGCGGAGATGGATGGACCCTAGGCCTAAGGGGCCTTCCCACGAGTGTTCGGTCCGACGCACGAATGCCCGAGACTCTTGTGGACGCCCGTGCCGCAGCGAGGCGGAAGGTGCTTCGCCTACGGCGTCGCAGAGAGCAGGGTGGCGGCGCGATCAACGGCGCTGGCGTATCGGGGAAGCCACTCGTCCGCGAACTGCTCCCAGTGTTCGTGAAAGCCATCCACGCGCGCCCAGGGCTGGCGGTGTGCGAGCGGGCGCCCGGCGATGGCGCTCAGCTCGGTCAGGAGCGCTCGTGCTTCCTCGTCGAGGCCGGCGTCGGCGACGGCGCCGAGCATGAACTGGAGCGATCCGCCGCCGTCGCCCGGGAAGAGCTGGACCAGCGTCCAGTTGTTGGGGAGCCGGTACTGGCGCCCGGTCTTGGACGTGGTGACCTCCCAGCCGTGCACCCGTGCGAGGTCACTGAGCCATCGCTCGACGTCACGCACCGCGACGGAGGCCGCAGCGAGGAGCTGGTCGAAGGTGCGGTCGTCGGTGGTGTTCCTCTTGGTGCGGCGTGACTCGCTTGTCTGGCCGATCACGGTCGGGGTGAAGACCCGGTGCCCATCTGCGGCGTACTGGCGGATCTCGATGCCCAGCACTTCGCACTGGGTCATCTGCTCGTTGAGGAACTCGATGATGCGCCGCAGCGTCTCAGGGATGACGTCGGCGACAAACAGCAACCGCAAGCGACCGGCGGCCAGATTCGCTTGGACCTGGCCCCAGAACGCCTCAACGGAGACTGCTCCACCGGCGCGGCCAAGTAGCTCGACGACCGCGCTGTTCGCCTCGTCCTGGCCGCCGACGCGTGCGGCCAGATCTGCTTGTAGGCGTTCGACGGGCCAGTACCGCACCCCGTTGGCGGCGTAGTCGAGCATCTGGCCGACGACCTCGCGGCGAATGCGCGTGTCCGTGCTTCGCTTGACTTCGACGATGGTGGGCACCCCGGCCTGATCGACGAAAAGATGGTCGACACTCCACTGGTCGGGTCCATCGATGGCTCCCGGAAGTCCCTGCTCGCGCGCGATCAACAGCCACTCGCGGGGTTCGTCAGGGTCGATCTGGCGCCCGGACAGCAGCGCGGGGTGCTGCTCGAGCAATCGCTGCAGGTCAGCCTCTACGTCGTAGGGTGCCAACTCCATGGCGATGAGCTCGCCGCCTCGCTCCAGGAACACACCGTCCGACATCGTTGCCCCTCCGAGTCGTAGGACCGATCGTCGCTCTGATCGACAACGTAGCGCGCGGGCGCACCCGATCCTGCTCAACGTCAGCCGGCATGCCTGCCCTGCGACGCGACAGGCCGCGTGCCGATCGTCCGTTCCACGTCGGTGGCCACGCGGTCGGGTTCGGCGAGGCACTGCCAGGCGGGGATCCGCAGGACGCGCCAGCCGATCGATTCCAGGATCTGGTCGCGGGCGAGGTCTTGGCGTCGTTGGCGTCCGCGGGTGTCGGTGTGGTGGACGCCGTCGACCTCGATGTCGAGCGGACCGGTGGGGGTGTCCAGTGCGAAGTCGAGCTCGTAGCCCTCGACGACGACCTTGAGCTCGGGGGTGTGTCCGCGGCGGGCGAGGGCGGCGAACAGGCGCCGTTCGGCGTCGGAGTGCAGGGCCGCGACCTCGATCAGGGCGTCCTGGGCTGCTGTTGCCTGGTCGGCTGTTCCGCTCGCCATGGCCACCAGGGCGTGCAGGGTCGGGACGGGCGTCTGGGCCAGGGAGGTGGTGTCGGCGAAGACGACCAGGGCGCGCCGGGCCCGGGAGACCGCGACGTTGACGAGGTTGCGTTGTTCTTCGACCCACCGGGCCGTGCCGGGGTTCGCATCTGCGGCCAGGACCGTGGAGAAGAGCATCACGTCGCGTTCGTCGCCCTGGAAGCGGTGCGCGGTGCCGACGGTGACGTCCTTCGCGTCCCAGGCGCTCGCACCGAGTGCGGTTCTCAGCCGGGTGGTGATGAGCGCGGCCTGGGCGGCGAACGGGGTCACGACCCCCAGGGTGCCGGGCTCGTCGAGGTGGGCCAGGACCCACGCGACCACCGCGTCGGCTTCCTCGAGGTTCTGTGCGCCGCCGTTCTCGCCGCGGCGGGTGCGCCCGGGGACCTCGACCAGGGACAGCCCGCGCACGTTCCCGGTCTGGGTGGAGACGTCGGTCAGGATCCGCAGTGCGCCGGCGTAGAACTGCTCGTTGAAGAACTGGGCGATCTGCGGGTGGCACCGGTAGTGCTCCTCGAGCAGCTGCGGGGGAGTGGGGCACGTGGCGGCGAACGCCGTGTACGCGGAGTCCTGCCCCACCGACAGGGCCCGCTGGTGCATCTGCGCGTGCGTCGTGCCCGCACCGGTGGCGATCTGCTCCAGTGCGCTCTTGGTGAGGGTGACGACAGGGGTGAGCTGGTTCGGGTCACCGACCACCAGGATCCGTTTGGCCCGGTACGCCAACGGCAGAACGTCCGCGATCGAGCACTGGCTGGCCTCGTCGATCACCAAGAGATCGAATAGTCCGGCCGTCAGCGGGAAGCTCTGTCGCACCGACAGGGTGGTGCATGCCCACCCCGGCACGTGGGGCAACGCCCGGACCACCGCGGCGGTGCGCGCCGCCTGGGCCGCGGCACGCAGGCGCGCCACCTGCTGCAACGCGGCCTTGCCGGTGTGCAGGTGCTCCTGGACGGTGTCGCGCACCGCGCTCGTGCCGGCCGCGGCCCACGCGGCGTCCGCGGCGGCGAGCTCGGTGCGGTCGCGTACTGGATCGGCCGGGCCCCAGTCGCCGAGCAACGCTCGGAGCTCGTCGGCGCGCACCTCAGCACTGGCCCAGGCCGCGACGTCGCCCACGCTCACCCCAGGCACGCTCGGAGCCGCCAGCGTCAGCAGTCGCCGTTCCTCGCGCCCGCGCCCCCACCGTGATCCGGCCGCCTTGACGGCGCGTCGGGCGATCTCGGTGCGTCGGTCATGTGCGGGGCCCGGGTGCGGTGAACCCCAGATCACCGTGCGTAGGGCTTCGACGTCCAGCACGAGCTGGGCAAGCTGGGCCTCCACCGCGGTCCGCTGGGCCAGGCGCCCGTGCACGGCCTCCCGGGCGGACGCGCCCGCCTCGAGCTGGCGGCGGATCACGGCGCGCGACGGGCCGGGCTGCGCACCGCGCGCGGCAAGCGCCTCCAGGACCGCAGGCAGCGCGTCACGTTGGTCCCGGTTGCCGGTGCGGATCAGCAGCGCCTCGTCCAGGCTCGCGCACCGCCGCGCGGCGACGTCGACCGCACCGTTGTTCGTCGAGGCCACCAACACGCTGCGCCCGGACACCCACTGGTTGGCGACCACCGCGGCCACGAGCTGGCTCTTGCCCGTGCCAGGTGGGCCCGTCACGACCGTGACCGCGTCCCGGGAGGCCGCGATGAGCGCACGTTCCTGGGAGTCGTTCAACGCCAACCCGTCCACGGCGACCGGCGGCAGACCCCCGACCAGGTCGAGCACCGGCCCGCCCTGCGCGGCGCCGACTGCCGGCGCCAGGGCCATGGGGGCCGCTGCAGGCCTGGTGCCCGCGTGCGGCTCCAGCAGCCACCGGGCGGCCGTGCCACGCCAGTCGTTCCGATCCAGCAAGGTGGTCAGCTCGGCCACCAGGGCCCTGGTGGCCAGATTCGACGTTCCCCGGAACACGACCGCCGTGTTTTGCACACCCACGCGGCTCAGGTCGGGGGGCATCAGGTGGTCGGGGTCCAGGACGGTCGCCTCGAAGCCCAACGTTGCCGCGACCTGCTCGACGAGCCCCTGCATCGCCGGCGCGTCCCCGAACGGCAACCCTGCCTGCACGCACCCGTCCACCGCGGCCAGCGCGTCAGCAGGGAAGAACCCCTCGCTGAGCAGGCCCGGGTTCAGGTAGGGCTCATCATCGCGGGGCATGACCGTCGCCGGCCCACCCTCCAGGGGGATGTCCAGCTCTGTCATCACCAACGGGCCCACCCGTCGTCGCCCGGACCGGTCGGTCGCGATCACCAGCGGCCACCCGTAGAACACGGCCTCACCCGGGGCGAGGCTCGCGTACAGGGACCGCAGGCGGCCATCCAGCGGGACCTCGTCGGCCCTGCCGGTGATCACGTCCTCACGGGCGAGGCGCAGCGGGCGCCACAGCTCCCCGTCTCCCACGCCCGGCGGCTCGGCCACCCCGGCGCGCTGCACCGCGAGCAGGTGGTAGCGGACCAAGGACGTCCACGGGGAGTTCGCTGCCGCAACAGCCGGGCTCACCGACCTCCCCGATACCCCGCCCGCCGGGGCGCGTGCGCCCGTCCGCGCACCGGTCGTCGGACAGCGCACGCACGCCGTCCACTTCGTCTCCGGGTTCCACCGGGCAGCCTCACCGGCCGCCAGGGTTCGCCCGCACCGACGACACTTCGTCTCGAACCGCAACGAGATCTGCCGCTCAGCCATGGCACACGCCACCCGCCCCTGACCTGCCCAGCACCGACTCTCCCCCCGGCGTGCGACTTCCCTTGCCGAAGCATGCCACCTGCACGGATGCACCGGCGTTCCCGCGGGCTGTGCGCCTCGCCCTACTCCTCGCTCGGGAACAAGCACACCAACGCCTCGACCTCCTCCACCACTTCGCGCCACTCTTCGACGACGACCTGCGGCAGGTTCAGCGTGCTCACTCGAGCGTGCAGCGCGTCCGGGGTCTTGACCCGACGACCCGTCCGCGGGGTTGGACGCGGAAGCGAGAAGCTCGAGGAGGAGTTGCGCCTTAACATCGCGCGGCCCTCCGCTGGGTCGGCAAGCGCGCTCGCGAAGGGTCGCCGCTGCCGCCTCAAGCCGCAACCTCAGCTCGAGGACCTCAACGGGACGCTGCGTGGTCGGCCGCACTTGGCTCACAACAGTCGTGCCGTTCGCAGGGAACATGGTGGTCGGTCGAGGCGCGGTGCGCGGCGCGAGCCTCGCATCTGGGTGCGCGCCCTCGGAGGTGCTCGCGAAGCCGCTGGTCATCAGTAGTGACGACCACGATTCGACAGTTTGCGTCCGAACCCGCGTGCTCGAGCCACTTGGCCCACGTCGCGCGTGCGGCGCAGATGTGCCCGAGCGAAACGTCCACTCAGCGGCGCCCGTGAATGCGAAGGACTCGAGGCCTTGCGCACGACCCCGAGCCTGGCCGGATCAGCCGACGCCTCTGCCTGTCAGGTTGATCACGACTGCTCGGGCGGGTCCTCATCCGTGAGCCAAGATGCTGGCACGAGCTTGCGGATCTGGCCGTCCGGATCCTGCCTGCGCCACTCTACGACAATCGAGTCCTGGAACCAGGGCTCGTCGATGTTGGCGTGGTCGACCACGATCACCTGGAATTGGCCGTCATTCGCGGCCACGAACTCGTAGATCAGTGAGTACAGACGCCGCACGGCGATCTCGTCAGCGTCTACCTGAGTGCGCCCGGGGTGTTTAGCCATCTCAGACGGGTAGTGCCCCTGCGATGGCTGGTCGATGACTAGAAGACGTGGGACCGGGCGGTCGTGGCGGATGAACGACTGGTGCAAGGCCAGGTGACTTGCGATGTGATAGCCGATCCAGTTCTCCGCGCTGCCGATCCGGTGCAGGGGGACCGGCACGTCGTCAACATCCGCGATGATGGTGAGCTGCGACAGGTCAATACGTACCTCCCGGTCGGAGTGCTCAAGTTCGAGGCGCTTCGCGTACGTCGTCAGGTCCCGACCCACCCCAAGGAGGCGCGAGTTCAGCAGCTCGCGCGCCTTGTCATCGGACAGCTGCAATTGTATGTCCTCGACCGACTGCTCGACGTCCGCGATCCGGGCGGCAATCTGATCTATCTGCGTACGGTCGACGCTCGGCGCGCGCTCCAACACCGCATCAATGCGCCCGCGCACGAAGTCGCTCCTGCGCTGCGGGTCCGCACCGACCAGGGAATCAGCACTCAGCGCGGCGCCCACGAGCGCCCGCGCACGGGCGACGCGGCCTTGCGCGTCTGCGATCTGCCCAGCGACCTGCGCCAGCGCCAAGCCCTTCGCCGGTGAGGCGCGGCGGATCTTGCGTAGGCGCGTGTCGAGCACATCCAGCGCAGCGCGTAGCTGCAACGCGGTCGGGTCGGGCACCTGGCCGACTTGGCCGCATACCGGGCACGTCGCGGTGCTGCGCGGGTCCTGCTCATCGCCGTCAGTCGCTCGTGGCAGCAGGTTGATGCTCGCCAGCCGTCCGCTCTGGACCTCCAGGGCATCGGCGTACTCGCTGCCACGTTCGGACTCGTCTAGGAGAAGCGAGCGCTTGCCCATGAGTTGGTCGAGTTCGTCTTCGGCAACCTCGAGCTCGGCCTGAGCGGCACGACGCGCATCCTGTACGTCGGTGCGTGACGTCGATGTCGGCTCCTGCGAACTTGGCTGCAGGGCGGTGCCCGCGGCGCGGTGCAGTCGTGTCAGTAGCTCCTCGCGTGTCAGGGGCGCCGCCGCGAGCTCCGGTCGGTCCGTCAGCCCGACGTCAGCTGCCTCGATGAGCAACGACTGGAGTTCGTCGTCGAGTCCCTCGGCCCGCCTCTGGGCGATCTCAAGATCGCGTTCGAGGCGCAGTTGTTGCCGCTGCTGCCCGCGCAGCATCCCCTTGAGGGCGGCCTGGTCGGCTGGGACTGCGCCGAGGAAGTACGGCAGCGTGTCGCGCAGATTCTGCGCCTGGGCCCAGTCGTCGCTGCGATGGAAGATGTGCGTCGAGCTCGAGATCTCGTCCTGACTCTGCAGGCAAAGCAGAGCGGCGTGACCCAGGCCCGTTCGAAACGGACGGCGCAACGAGCCGGGCGCCGGTTCGACGCGGCTCTCGGTGATGCCGATGCGCTCGCCGAGCATTACCCGCATGGAGGTGCATGTCTGGTTCGCTGCCAACTCGCTGAACTCGGGCGGCTGTAACGTCTCGTCGCCGAGCCTGACCATTGCCTGGGAGTTCGTAGTGCGTCCCACCTTCGGCAGCGGGCGACCCACGAACGCGCGGCCCCCATCGGCGAACTGCCAGACGACACCGACCCACCGCAGGGCGGCCTCGACCTTCCCAGCCGAGGTCGGTACGTCCGAGCGGCCCAGGCAGTAGTCGATGAGTTTGACCAGCACCGACTTCCCGGTCTTGGACTGGCCGGTGATGACGTTCAGCGAGCCGAGGGTGAAGGGGATCGTCTCGCGCTGCCCACGGGAGGAGTAGAGCGAGAGCGAGACCAGTTGCATTGGCCCAGGATGCCAGAAGCCGGGATTGGAGGGGTCCAGGTTGACGCGCGTCGCCGCTGGCTCGAGCTAAGGGCGGACCCGCAGCGTCGCGAAGATCGTGGCCGGATCACCCGTACGGCCGAACACGCGTCCGAGCATGCCGGCTCCGAGCACCACCTTGCGCAGATCGGCGGGCGCGCGTACGCCGACCGACGGAACCTCGTCACAGTGCAGTCGCCCGTCGTCGACCACACGCAATAGGCCCTCGCGCAACCCGAACCGCACGCCCTCGCAGACCAAGGGGCTCATGTTCCTGGCTCGGGCCGCGAACCCGGCGGCGAGCGCCTCGTGCTCGCTCACCCAAGAGGCGAGGCTCGTGCGGCTCTGACGCGGAAGGTCGGAGCGTGTCGGGCCGTGCAACACCATGGGGCAGGCGAGGAAGCTCAGCGGCCACGGCATGGCCAGGCCTGCAGTCGCCCGGTACTGATTGGACGTGACGGCGATGATCACAGCCACAAGCGCGGGGTTGAACATGGCAGCGGCGACTGCGGAGCGCTCGGACCAGGGCTCAAGCCGCTCCTGCGTCGACTCGCTCCCAGTCATCCGTCAGCCTGCCCGACGAGCAGCGCGCCAAGCCTGGACTCGAACTCGGGGTGCCACCCGATCTCGCCCGCTTGGGCCAGCATGTGATGCTTGCCGCGGTAGTAGAAGTCCTGGTCGACCTGGGTGCGGATCGGCACGGGTGCACCGTAGAGGACCTCTTGGAGCAGGGTGCGGCCTGCCTCAACGCGCTGGCTTGCCGTGGGGTTCTCGGGCATCCGGGTGCACATCATGCCGAAGGACGAGCGCCAGCGGTCCTTGAGACGGCGCTCGTACTTGCGCACGTCGTCGCGCTCGAGGAAGTCCCGGTCGAGCCATCGGGTCTCGCTGGTGGTGGCACGGTAGTAGTCCACAATCGCCTGGCGCAGCAGCATCTGGTCGATCTTCAGGATCTGCATCTGATGTACAAACACCTCGTTGTCTAGCCCGGCGAGGGCATCGTCGTCGTCCTCGATGTCGAGGTCGTCGTACTCGGGCAGTCCGTTGTTGCTGAACGCCACCGCCAGCCTGTTCTCCTGGAACTGCAGGTCGCTGCTGGTCACAGTCGCGCGTAGCCCGCGATTCGGAAAGTACCGGTGGCTGAGCATCTCGACGACCCGCCGCCGCCACCATCCGAAGAGCTGATCGATGTACTCGTCCTGCTTCTGCGCGTCGGCGGGCATGTGGCGGTGCTCGATGTTGCGGATCGCCGCCTCGATGTCGACGATGGTCGGCTGGGCGTCCACGACCTGTATCCGGCTGACGAAAGCGCGCTGCACGGTCGGGCTGAGCTTGCGGAACTGGCTTCGGCCCGGTGCCGTGCCCTCCCCGGTCGCGTCATCGATGGCCGCCGCTCGCAGCGCGGTCAGCGCTGCATCGACGTTCACTGGGACCTGCAGGTAGGCGGCAGCCGAGCCGGGCGCCGCGGTCCCGGTCGTCACGAGGCACAACCTCGCGCCGTCGGGGTCAGCGGGGTTGGCCTCGTCCATCCACACCTTGAGCGTGCGCCACAGCGCGTCGGATCGGTCACCAAGCCCGCCGGCTCCAGTCACCCGATGCTTGACCTGCACCAGGTCTGTGGGCACGTTCCCATCGTCCCAAGCGAAGTCGTCATGCAGTTCCAGACTGATCGAGCGGCCCGGGCCGGAGTCTCGCAGGAACGCGAGCAGGCAGTAGTCCGCCTGGTATTGGTAGCCGAGCGCCGAGCCGGCCGCTGAGTGCTTGGTCAACTTCCCTCCCCGTCGCTGACGCTATCTCGGCCGTCGCGTCACCGTAGCGCCAAACGGTGAGGCTCCTGACGGTTCCGGCTCGCGCGGCGCGTGCACTGATCCCATTGGCATCCGCTGGACACGCCGGAGCCAAAGAGGAGGACGGCGCCGGCTCGGTGTGCACGACCAGCGTCGACCGCAGCAAGCACCCCTCGCCAGCGCTATCGGGCGTCTTTGTTTACGGACATGCCAGGCTCCGCGCTTCTGCTAGACCCTGCGCGGATCTTGCGAGGTGACGACCTGTGCAGAGCGCCCGTTCGACATCGCCACGGCGCGGTCGGACTCGGCTCACTGCGGGGCGTCTTGGGCCGGACTTGGATGCAGTGGAGTCGGCGCGAGATGTCGCCTTGGTGGTTGGGGCGGGCCGCTGGGGAGGGGTCCACGGGCACGGCCGTCCGCCGCGTTACGCGTCTACTTCTGTGAGTCGAGTTCGGGGTGCGTGAACGAGCGGCTGGCTTCGTCGGGTCGAGGTCGGCGGCCGGCAGGCAGGTCCCCGGGGTCTACGGGGGTGATTGTGGTGACGGCGCGGGAGATCCACCAGATCACTACTCCGTCGGGCCGTTCGGGTTCGGGGTCCAGGTCCCATCGGTGGCGTCTGCCGACGGTGATGATCCCGGTGTCCTCGGCGCTGGTCAGGGTGATCAGTCGCGTCCAGACCTTGTCGTATGGCCCGGTGATCGAGCCTTCGATCGTGGCGCGCAGCACCAGTGGATGGGTGCCGCGCGCGTCCAGGTAGTACACGGTCGGGGAGGTGGATCTGATCGCGTAGCACTCGTGGGCGTCGGCGAGTACGAGCTGGTCGATCGTCGTGTCGGGTGTCATCAGTCCTCACTTGAAGGTTCGTCGTCCCGGGGCGTTCAGGGGTGCCGCAGCGGTGGGCGCCGCCACCCCGTGGTGGGGTGGCGGCGCCCGAGGTCATTCGGCTGCTGGGCCGGTGAGGGGTTCGGTGTCGTTGTCGCGCGAGGCGGTGGGCCGGTCGACGGTGGCCATGCAGATCCCGCAGCGCGGGTTGAAGACCCCGGGGGCGTGTGCCACACCCATGGCGTGGTTGACCCACAGCGGGAACAGTGCCGCGTGCACGACCGGGGCGACGTCGGCGATCTCGTCCTCGACGGAGATCATCGCCGCGAACGCCAGGTCGGAGTCGTCCAGGCCGTGGCTCTCGCGTTCGGTGGAGTACCGGGCGAGCTGCTCGCGCATCTGCAGCAGCCGGGCCAGCTGGCGGGTCTCCCGGGGTGCGGCGAAGTAGACGTCCGATGCGGTGATGATCGAGCGGGTCGGGTTCGGTGTCGTGGTGGTCATGGTGACCTCCTTGTTTGGGCACGCGTCCGGCGGTGTGCCGGTCCGTCGTGCGAAGCACCGCGGTGCTCGCCGGGCACCGTGCCCGCCAGTCCGGTCGCGACAATGGCCTTGACCTGCCTGTTCGTAGGCGGATGTTTGGGCCGGGGCAGCCTGCGGTATCACCTCCTTTCACGGGTGGCTGCCCCGGCCGAACGGCGGCCGACTGGTCGATCAGTTCCTCTGTGCAGTTCTCAAGGTGCGTACGGTCGTGCCGCCGCCGGACACTGTCACCAGACGTGCCCCCGGCGGCAATCGGCGCACCAACGGGTGGCGGGGGGTCGCGGTCTCGTCGACCGGCCGTCGCCGTCGCACCGGGCGGGTGCGACGGCGCGATGCACTCGGGTCCGGCTCGCCGTCCGGCACCCGTCAACCCACAAGCACCGGTCCGGCACGTGGGCGGAGGGGGCGAACAGGTTGAAACACCAGAGCCCTACGTGAGCGCGTAGGTCTCGCTGACTCGCCGCCAGTGGAGGCCCGGTCTCGTCGGATACGGCGACCCCTCGCTTCGAACGACGTCGACCGCCGCCCCAAGCAGGCGGCCGCACTCGCCCTGGGAGCGGGCGTGCGGGCGCTGAGCCGTGCCGACCACGGGCCCTCCTCCATGGACGTCGCAGTCCCAGTCGTCATCCGCGATCCAGCGTGTCTGACCTGGCCCGCGGCGACAATGGGGCCCGCAGGGGAGCGCGAGGGCAGCCCTCGTGTCGTCCACCAGGACCGTCAGCGAGTCGACGACGGTCCTGGTGTCCGCCTACTCGATGTGCTGGTGGTGCGCGTTCTTGGCCATTCTCTCGGCCAGGACCTGGATCGAAGTCCCGATTCCCGGCTCGCCCTTCATGAAGTAGGCGAGCATCGGGATGGTCTTCTTCGCGTGACACTCTGCGCAAAGCAGCTGGAGGAGATCCAGCTCGCTGTGGTCGCCGAAGAGGTGATCGACTTCTGTGCCGGGCTGGCCGCACTCCTGGCAGAGTCCTTGGTCACGTTCCACGACTTCTTGCCGGAGTCGGGGAGAGACTTCTCGCCCGGGAACGCGGTAGCCACCGCGTGCGGCGAGGTGGCGCTTCACGTCGATCGCAACCTTAACCGATTCTGGCATCTCGGTTCCGTATCGTTCGCGCGCGCTTTCCGCGTAGCGCGCGGCCTTGACGGTCTCACGACAACGGACGCTGCAGTAGATTTTTCGACGGGTGGTTGTAGTGAACGACTTGCCGCAATGGGCGCAACTACGCTCCGTGGGCGGTTGTCTGCAGTCGGGCGAACAGTATTTCTGGGTGCGAAGTCGCGGTGTGAACCGCTGAGCGCACCGAGGGCACGGTCGCTCGCTCGCGTCCCATGGCTCGGCAGCCGGCTTGCTGCGAACCGGTTCATCGTGGAACTCGAAGTCCATGTCGACAGGATGCCACGCGGCTGGATCGCTTTCCACGGCGCGCCGCCACGCGCCGCCGATCCAGGCGGATCAGCGGGGTGGCCTAGCCGAACCGCCATGCCTACCGGCAACTACGGAAGAATGCTGCGCAGGTACTCGTTGCTGGCGGGCCCGCAATAGACTCGACGCGAACCAGCCCCTTTTCGGTGAACGGCTCGTGGCCCGGCGGGTGCCGGGCCACGAGGAGGGGGTCACCGCATGTGCGGGGGGATGGGGAGCTCGAGGCGGGCGAGGGCCTCGCGCACCAGTGCGCGGGTCTCGTGGATCTCTTCTGGTGTACAGGCCCGGGTACCGGCCCGCCAGGTGGTGGTGCACTCGCACCCGCCAGGCGCGCGGCAGAGCATCACGCCCATCGGCGCGGGGTGGTCCACGGGTAGCGCGGCTAGAACGTGGTCGTCGATCAGGTGGTGGCAGTGCACGCACAGCTGCCCGGCCGGTGAATCGTTTGTTGTTGTCATGGGCGCCACCGTCGACGCACCGCACTGGCGCACAAGGGGCCGCGTGCGGGCAGGTGACGAGCTCAGCCACGGCCGGTGCCCGGTACGCGGGTGGTGCGGGCGGCCAATGTCAGGGCCGGTGGGGCGGTCACGGTGCCGGTGCGTTGCGGGGCCGTGGGTGCCTCGGCGCCGGAGGTGACTCCCCATGGCACGACGTGTGCCGTTCCAGGGCCTTGAGGACACCGGTCGGGTGACCGGTTCCACGATGGCCGACGAGCTCGACGAGGTGCTCTTGGTGTGGAAGGCCAGCCAGGTCCACACCCCACTGACGTTGGTGAAGATGACCGAGACGGTCCACCGGTTCGCTGGGCGCCTGAGCGCCCAGGGCGTCAGGTCCTTCACGCAGGTCGCGCCCGGCCAGGCTGCGGCGTTCGTGCTGGCACCCCTAGCGGACGGGCGCCCCCGGAGGTTCCCACCCGCCACTTTCGGCGCACCGCGGTACGCACCTTGTACCGGACGTTGCGTCAGCTGCGCTACGACGTGGGGGACCCGACGCTGGACCTGACCCTGCCCCCACGAGGGCAACAGGTCGCCCGGCCGTTGACCCCCGAGGAGGTCACCTTGTGCCGGGCCTGCGCCCAGACCCTGCCGGGGCGGCGCGGGTGGACGCGTGCGAGCGCATGGGCCCTGGGGGAGGCCGGGGCCATCAGCTCGGAGATCACCCAGGTGCGCATCGGCGACCTGGACGACCCCGAAGACCCGACCCGGGTGCGTCTGCCTGGCACTCGGCGGGTGAACCCCCGCGAGGTCCCCCTGACCGGGTGGGCCCGACACGTCCTGACCTACCGGGTGGAGTTGCTCACCCGAGCCGGGACCGGCGGGCCACAGACGCTGCTCGCCTACGGGGGCGCCGCCGCCCCGGACGGCGCCAAGGCGCAGTCCTCGGTGTGCAACGCGCTGCGTGAGGTGATGTACGCCGCCGGGCTGGGCGCAGAGCCTGACGTGCGCCCGTCGTCGCTGCGCCACTGGGCCGGTCGCAGCGCGTACGACGCCGGGATGCCCCTGGAGCAGGTCGCCGTGCTGCTCGGGCACCGGTCGCTGAACCCGACCGCGACGGACATCGCCCTGAACTGGACCGCCAAGGAGGCCCAGCGCTGATGAACACCACCGCCGCTCTACCTGTGCGCCGGCGCACCGCCCCGGCCGCGTTGACCACACCCCAACAGCTCACCGCGGTGTTCACCCACCGCGCCCTGTACGAGATCGCCGCCGCCGTCCCGGCCAAGGACCGCGTCGGACGCCCCCGCGCGTTCCCCACGTACCTGCTGCTCGGGTACGCGGCACTGTCTCGGGTCTTTCGGTCCGGGGCACGCACCGCACACGAGCTCACCGACCCGGACCTGTGGGCCGTGGTCACCGCCGCCATCACCACCGCCACACGCATGTTCCCCGACCTGGACATCGCACCCCCCGGCCCCAACCCGCCGCACTGGGACGCCTACCGCTACGCCCGCGACCGGCACCTGACCGACCCCGACGTGCTGGTCGCGATGCTCGCGGAGTTCACCCGGTGCGCCGTGGACCAGGCCCACGCCATGGGCCTGCTGGACCCGGGTGGCGGGGGATCGCTGTGCCACCCGCACCCCACCCGGACCATCTACGGCGACGGGACCGTGGTGCGCCCCATGTACCGCCCACCAGCGGCCGAACGCACCACCGACCCGGTCACCGGCCTGGAGAAGGTTACCTACCTGGACGCGAACGGCAAACCCGCCGACGCCCCGACCCGCCGGTTCGACCCCGACGGCGCGCTCTACCACGGGCACGCCGGGCCCGTGCACGGGCAGAACTTCGTCGCCTGGTCGGTCCGGGGACCTGGACCCCACCAACGCGTCGTGCTCGCGGTGGACCGCGTCCCGCGCCCCGGACAAGAAGCCGAAACTGCCGTCAGCGCGTTCTGGCCCCTGCACCACATCGCCGGGCCCGGCATTCAGGCCCTCGTGTACGACGGGGCCATGCGCGGGGTCCACATCGACGAGATCATGACCCGCGCCGGCGTCGTGGTCATCAACAAGGTCCACGCCTCCGCGCGCACCGCGACCCGCCGCGGCAAGACCACCACCCCCCGCTGGCACACCCTGGGCACCTGGGAGCACGAGACCCCCACCGGGGCCTGCACCCACCACCTGGCGGCTGTCGACGGCGCGGTATCGGAGATCACTCTGGACGACTCCGGCAAGCTCGTCGTCCTGGGTGCACTGGACCGCACCCAGGTCAAACGCCCCCGCCGGGCCTCCGGGCGCTACCACTTCAGCGTCGCCTACACCGTGGCGTGCCCGAGCGGGAACTTCACCGCCTGGGTCACCCCCCACGGCGCACCCACCGACACCGACCACAAGCGCGCCGACGCCGTGCGCGTCATCGCCGAAGGAGAAGCCGACTTCGAGACCCTGTATGGGCTGCGCAACGACGCCGAGTCCTTCAACGCCCAGCTCAAGCGCACCCTGCTCGTCGACCGCGCCATGAGCCTGGGAGGGCGACGACAACTCCTGGACGTCCTCGCCTTCGCCGTCCTGCACAACGCCCGCAACGACTACCGCGCCCGCAACCGCGCCACCCACCACAACCATCTGCACGCCGTCGCATGAGCCATCCGGTCGCCATCGAGTCTCCCGTGCAGGGCTCCGTGGAGCCCATCAGGCATGGCACGAGACACCGAGAAGCGCCGGCTGGCCGGGTGCAGTCAGGAAGCCTGGTTGCCGCCTGTGGACGCGCCCGCCGCCCGGGACGAAGGCGTCGGCCTCGGGATGTCGATCACGACCGCGGCGACCTCAATCTCGCCGGACTGCGCGGCGACTCGCGCCGCGTCGGCGAGGCTCTGTGCGACCTGATCCCGGTCACGCGCCGCCGCCGTCGCGCGTCGTGAATCGTCGAAGTCGTCCCACTGCCCAATCGGGAACCAGGCGCACAGGTAGATGCCACGTGTCGCGCCCGTGGCAGGCAGGTAGTCGGTGACGAGCTGGGCCTGCAGGTCGGTGAGGAGCTTCGGGTTCCAGCAGCCCTTCACCTCGATCGGGCAGGTCGGCAGATGATGGCCCGCGTCGGCTTCGGTTGACGTCGGCAGAACGTCGACGGAGAGCCCGTGCCCCTTGCTGGTGGTCTGCTTGACGAGCACCTCGCGGTTGACGACGAGCTGCTCACCGAACTCCTGCTTGAGGTGGTCTCTCAGCGCGGCGGACACAGCGGACTCGTACTTCGGATTCCAGACCCTGGCCTCGCCATTCGCGGACCCCGCGGGACGGCTCTCGTTCCACAGCGTCTGACCGATGTCGCGCATCCGGACGGCGAACCGCTCCAGCGAGGCGAGCACGGCCCGATAGAGCGCGTCGTCGTCGTTGACCAAGGTGCGCCGCCCGTTGGCCAGTAGTGCGGTCAGCTCCGCGATCTCGACGCCCTGCCAGTTCCCGTCGTAGTCACGTGCCTCGGCATCGGCGAGCGCCGCCTGCAGCCGGTAGTTGTCGGGGCGGCTGTCGACGAGCCCGGCCAACGCGGCCAACGCATCGGGTGTGGCTCGTGCCTGCAGCTCGGCGACGATGCTGTTGCGCCAGTCCCGGACGCGCTGATCGTCGGAGACGAAACCGTTCACGAGGGTGTCGGTCTGGCTACTCCATCGCTCGTCGAGCCACCGCCACAGCTCAGCCAGCTGCTCGGCCGCCAGGTGCGGTGTGGCAACCTCGTCGCCGCGCTCGCGGGCGAAGACGACAGCCATTGCAGTACCGAAGTCCTCGTCGCCCTGCATGCGCGCGAAGACGTCGTCCCAGTTCAGCATGCCCATGGGAAGTAGCACTTCGGTGGCCAGCACCCGTGTCTCGACGCGGGCGGCACCCGCGCACTCGGCGAGTTCGCGCAACCACACCGCGGTGCGGTCGCGGCGCGGTGCGAGGAAGCGCGCGAGCTGCATGGCGTTGCTGCGCGCGATGGACAACGTCGGGCGTAGGTCGATCTCGGATGGTCGCAATTGCTGCGGGCCGTCGGAAGGCTCGGATGGCTTGTCAAGGGCGGCGACGATGCTGGCGACGGTGTCCACGATGCCGTGCAGCACGGCGTCAAGGTGATCGCCGATCGTGTCGTCGTACTCGCCGGTGAAGTCGTCCGCTGGGTCCAGGGCCCGGCCGGAATCGACCTTCACTTCAAGGCGGCGCAGCACCCACTCCCGGTAGTCATCGGGCACGCGCTGTTGCGCCTTCTGCTTCAGGGTCGCCCGCACCGCGGGATCACAGTGTCCGGTGAAGAACCCGAGGATCGCCGGTGTCCACCGTCGCCACACCTCTGCGGGCAGTGCATCCAGTCGGGAGTCGCCGTCTGGGCGCCGCGCGAGGTACGCCAAGGCAACGTAACCAGCGAAGGCGCGGATCGGCATGGTGCCGATCGCTTTGAGCCATCCGTCGCCGCCTGTGTTGCCGCTGCGCAGGTAGCTCTCGGCGGCGGCGCGCAGGACCGCCTCGTCGACAGTGAGGTACGAGTAGCCGGGCCACGAGGTCAAGTCGTCGGTGTCGGTGACCCGACCGCTCGTAGGGTCGACTCGAAGTCGCTCACACAGCACGAGGAATCCATCGAGCTCGCTTCGTTCGCACTGCGCCCAGGCGGCGCGGAGCGCCGACTCGTGTGCGGCGGCGCCTTCCCAGGTGCGGTCGCGCGAGAGCGACCACTCGTGTTCCTCGCGCATCAGATCGGCCTGCGGGCTGTCGAGGTCGACCGCGCGGAACCAGTGCGCGACGGAGTCTTCGAAGATCGGCTCGCCGCGATGGGCCCACACAAGCTCTTGCTGGCGAGTGTCGGTGATGTCGAAAACGAACCGAATCAGCTGCGCTGCGTGCGCCTCCCACTCTGTTCCACCTAGAGAGAGCAGCCACTCGAGGTCGGTGGACTTCAGAAGCCATGGCGTTCCGCCGAGCACCCTGAGCACGAGCAGCCCTGCCTGCTTTGCTGGAATGTGCCGTAGTGCCGCGAGCACCAAGGCGTGGCGAAGCTGCTCATTTTGGGGGTTCTCTCGATCGCCGGAATCGGAGAAGCGTGCAGGAACGGCGACGCTGTGATGGTGTCGGACACCAGCGGCAAGTAGCCATCCGACTTCGTCCACCATGACGTCTAGTTGCGCGCTGGCGAGCGCGCGGTCGAGCAGCTTGGTCATGACCCGCTCGCCGCGTCGAGGACCGGTGAGCAGGGGGAGCGGACGGGCGGATGCCGCGTCGCTGACTGGGTCTTGCTCATCGACCCACCCGCCTCCCGCGCCCTCGCCGTCGCCGTCGAAGTCAGGAGTGATCTCCCTCATGAGGTCGGTGATGACCTGGTCGCCGACGTCGTCGAGGAACCGGCCCTCGAACAGGAAGAAGGCGTAGGTGCCCAAGAAGTCTCTTCGCTGCGGGTGGGTCAGGGCGTCGACGAGTTCAGTGGCGGTGAGGGTGTCCGGCCAGTTCGTCTGCAACGCGAGGCCGCGCAGCTCGTCGTCCGGATCATGGTCGGGGTGCGTGGTGACCTCATCGAGGACCGAGCGTAGGGTCTGCGCAGCGGTGCTGGCGTCGAGGTCGATGAGCGCGTATGCCGCCGAGGACCGCAAGTACGAGTCGGTGGTACTGCTGAGCAGCAGGTCGACGAGGTCGGGGACCGAGTCGAGTCCGCCGCCGCGTCGGGCAATCTCGACCGCGACTTGGGCTCGCCGGAGCACCGGTTGCCCGAGGTGGGCACCGTCGTCCTGGGTCAGCGGCGCATGCAGCGCCGGACGGAGCTGCACGGCCAGTCCAGAGTGCCCCAGTCGCCAGCGTCGTCGAGCGGTACGCAACTCCGGGTTGGGAGTGTCCAGCAGGTAGTCCACCAGGGCGCGTCGCACGGCGGCGACGTTCACCAGCCCAGAGTGCTCGGCGAGGGCTTCCGGATCGACCGCGACGATCCAGCCATTGCGGTCGGCTTCGAGCGCGACGAGCCAAGCGGCGGTCTCGCGCAACCGGGACGGCACCCGAGTACGGCCCAGGCTGTTGGTGCGGGTGAGCAGGGCGCGAAGCTGGTGCTCGGGAACGGCGTGCGCCGTGAGGTAACGAGCGGTGAGGTAGGCCGCGATGCTGGCGTGCACGACCGCGAGCCGGCCGGCACCGCGGCCGGTGAACAGGGCAGTGGTGAGCGTGGCGCGGAGGAGTTCGTCGGTGATGGTGAGGTCGCCGCCGTCGATGGGCTCAGTGCCGGCGGAGAGCGCGCCCGCGAGCAGTTCGCCGGCGCCGGCGGGGGCATCTCGTGCGATCGCGCTGCGACCGCACAGCATCGTGTACGCGGCGAGCTTTGCGGCGACCGCGAGCCGTTGCGGAGCGCTGCCAACTGGCTTCTTGCCGGGCTCCCGATCTGAGTCGGGCTCCTCGACGAGCGCCAACAGCCCCTGCTCGTACAACTCGGTGGCGGAGGCGGGCAGCTGCCCGGCCTGCTGATAGGCGACCAGCAGCAGGTCCAAGGTCAGCGGGAGTACGGCCAGTGGCACCGCCGCCGCCTCATTCACAGCAGTCAGGAAGGCGCCGCCGTTGACACCGCGGGTGGCCGCCAGAGTGGCGATGTCGGTACGTCCAAGCGGGAGGAGTTCGACCACCTCGAAGTTGGGCAACAGGGCCTGCAGCCGGTGGCCGAGGGACTCCGGCCAGTCAGCGGTCCGGCAACCGAGAACGACTCGCGGCGCATGGTGCCGTTGCAGCGTGTCTTCGATGTTGCGAATCAGGGTCTTGGGCGGGATCGGGCACTCATCGACGCCATCAAGGACGAGCGTGATGCGGTCCGGGGTGATGCCCTTGGCCACCGCAGCATCTACTGCATCGAGTTCGTCCCGCAGGTCCCGTACATCGGCGACGGTGCCCAGGGCGATGACGATGACGTTCTCGTCGCTGGCAGTCAGCTCGAGCAGCGCCCCCGTCTTGCCGATGCCGGGCTCGCCCAGAATGGCTAGCGAAGTGGTCGGTGCGATGTCGGCGAGAGCCTGCGCGTCTACCCCGACGGTGTCGAACCGAAAGCCATCGTCGTCTACGTAGTACTCACCGCCAAGCGGCATAACGTCGCGGGCGACCCTGATCGAGAACAACACCTCGGATCCCTTCCCATTCTGGGAAGCCAGCCTAGGCGGCACCGTGCGCGTCTGGCGCGCGCCCGCACCCGGCGCCGTGCTCCGAAGTCGGCCGGGGACCACTTGCCCACCGGGCGTGAGGGAGATCACACTCCGGGGGCCGTCGGAACTGGGGCCGGCGGCACCATCAGCGCAGCGTTCGGAGCGCGTCGTTTCGTCCTTCGGTATCCGGTTCGCCCCTGTTGCTCCTCGGTCTTTCGACCGAGGCTCTGGGTCTTTCGCCGGAGGGGCTCCGACGGATGACAGGTCCGGATTTCGGGCAATGGACCGATGTGCCCGCCGCCTGTTCCTGGAGAGGGTGTTGACCAGCGGAAATACCGCACTCGACCCGAAGGAACTGACCATGCACGCCACCACCATCGGCACTGTGACCGCCCTCGACCCGGCGAACTTCGCCCACCACTCGCGCTCCGCCGGGGTCGTACCGGTGCAGGCTTCCCGGTCCCGTGCGGATCTGGTTCGTACGACCGGCACGAGCCGGCGCGCGGACGTGGAGCAGATCGTCGACCTGTTCCAGTACCCCGGGCTGATCGATCTGGGTCGGACCCTGGACGCCTCCGACGCCAGCCGGCGCGGCCCGCAGGGCCGCAAGACGCACTACCCCGCGCGGCTGCTCCTAGCCGCGGCCGCCACTGCCCGCGTGACCGGTTCGCTGTCCTCGGCGATCACGACGTTGGCTGACGGGGACACGTGGGAACGGTGCTGCGCGGCCTACGCACGCCTGCCGGAGGCCGAGCCGGTCGCGGACCTCCCTCCCACACGTGACCACGTGATGCACCTGCAGTCGAAGATCACCGGGCGCACGGGAACGCTGGACGCGTTGAAGGACACGTTCACTGATGTGGCGGTGCGCCAGGCCCGCCGGTTGGGGAGCCTGGGCGCGGGGTGTGAACCGGACTGGACCGAGGTCGATGTGCGTCACATGATCGAGGGCGACGGGACGATCGTCAAACCGTTCAGCGACGTGCGCGAGGTGATCCACCCGCTCACCAAGAAGCCGATCCTGATCGGCAGCCGGGCCCTCGAACCCGAAAGAGCGAAGATCCAGCGTGAGGTGCGCGTGATGCACGTCGACGGTAAGGCCATCGCCGGCATCAACTTCGTGTCCTTTCGCACACGTACCCCGTTCGGGTCGATCGTGCTGGGCGTCGGGCGTGAGCTCGGCGCCGAGCAGTGGACCGCCCTGGACCTCATCGATCAGATCGTCGCTCGCGCCGGTGATGGGGTGCACACGGTGGTCTACGACGGTGCGCTGACCGGGTGGCACGTGGACTACCTGATGGCTGCCCACCGTATCCAGGTTCTGGGCAAGGTGGGGGCCTCCAGCAGCGCAGACGCTGCACGTGCGGGGGATGCGTTGACCAAGCGCGTGGCGTCACTGGCCGCCGAGAAGGGCGCGGACACGCGCCACGAATACGTGCGCCGGATCCTGCGCAACGACATCCTGGAGAAGGTGTTCGCGGGCAACCGTCCCCAGCCCGTGGGGACCTCGGTGTACCCCCGGGCCATCCAGATCAAGGACCAGCCCAGCTTCGACGTCAACTACGGGTACTTCGAGTTCCTGACCGCCCAGCACACCGGGCCGGGTGGGGTCGTGTGCTCCCACGACCTGGTCATGGACGACGGTGCGCTGTTCGTGTGCGCGTTTGACGCCGTGAACGACGCGGTCGTCAAGGGCGCCTACCTGCGCTGCACGTCAGCTCGCGCCGTGCGGGCACCCGGGGGGACCTTCGGGCGCGAGATGACCTACCAGGTGCCCTGCGAGCACGGTCCGTTCACCTACACCAACCTCTGGCACCCGCAGGACCGCCGGTTCCACCGCACGGACAAGGAGTCTGACCGTGCACCGGCCGACACCCTGGGGTGGCGCCTTCGTCCCGTGCCCCGGATCGACCGGGAGCGGTACGGCGCGGTCGAGACCGCCCGCAACACCTCCGAGTCCTACAACGCCTGGTTCAAGAGGTCCCTGCCCGGCAAGGCGCGTGCACGCGCAGCGAGCATCACTGCTGCTGGTCAGGAGCTGGACTTCCTGCTCGCGGCTGTCGTGAACAACTCCAACACCTGGGCCGCCTCCCTCGGCTGAGCGCCCCCCGCACGCACCAGATGCCCGTCTTCCCTTCGGGGAGGGCGGGCATCTGGTGTGTGCGGGGATTGCGCGCGGGTGGCGGTAACGGACCAGTGACCGGGTCCTGACCCGCCGCACACCCGGAGCACACCATGTCCAGCGCGCCCCTGAGCCCCACCGCCGCAGCCATTCCCCTGCGCGAGCTCCTCGGAGAGTTCGAGGTCTTCGCTGCCGCCCACGCCGTGACCCTCGACCATCACCACCCGACCCTGGTCCAGACCTGGAACGAGATCACGCAGGCCGCCACCGATCTGGGCATCCTCAATACCGGTGCCCTGCTCACCAAGCTCCCCGCCGTGCTGGCCCACCTGACAGGGCAGAAGAACGTGACCGGCTACCCCGCCCTGGCGGTCCGCGACCAGCTGCACCTGTACCGCAACACCGCGATCACCGTCATCCTGGCTGCCGCGGCCATGGTCGGGGTCGACACCCGCCCCGTCCTTGCGTGCATCCCCAGACTCAAGCAGCGCTCCCAGTCCCGTGACCGGCCCCTGACCGACGACGAGATCACCCTGCTGCGCGTCCTGGCCGCCATCCGTATCGCGGACTTGTCCACCAGCCAGGGCGCCACGGTGTTTGCGTTGTGCGACGCCGGCCTGACACCCACGGAGACCACCCAAGTCACCGGCGCGGACATCGATGACAGCCCCGAGTGCCCGCTCGTGCAGGCCGCCGGCCACCACCAGGGCCTCAACGCCCGCCTGCTTCCCCTGGAGGAGTTCCACACCGCGATCCTGGCCGAGCGGATGTCCCAGGACCCTGCGCGTCGTCCGCGCGACACGCTCTCCTACTGCCCGCGCACCAACAAGCCCGGCTCGGCTGCCGCTGCCGCCTCGGTAAGCGGCATCATGTCCCGGTTCATGGACGCCGTGCAGATCAACGAGGGCGACGTTTCCCCCGCCAGCCCCCGCGCCTGGCGCATCCGGCACACCTGGTTCATCGAAGGCCCCGAGGCCGCCACGGAGAAGTCCGGACGTGACCTGGATGCCACCGCACGGCTCGCCGACATACGCAGCGAGATCGCCCAGGACGTCACCCCGGTCGAAGCGTTCTAGGCCCCTCATCTGTATGCACCTTGACAACTGCAGAGCCAACAACGCCGCACGCGCGACAGCCACCCCAACTCACCGGACGCAGCAAGGAGGTGACACGACACCTGCGTCCGCCGCCGCGTCGTACAGACCTCGCCCGAACGTGCCGATGACCTCGATGGCCACCTGAGCAGCAGGCGGCGACTACCTTGGGGGCGTGCCCGTGGAAAACGCGTCTCGCCTGCAGGCGGAACAACGTGCCCGGGTCCTCATCGACGCCCAGCTCACCGCTGCAGGTTGGCTCGTCCAGGACCGCCACGAGCTGAACCTGCTCGCCGGGACCGGCATCGCGGTTCGCGAGGTTGTCATGGCCCCCGGGCACGGGCGCGTGGACTACCTGCTCTACGTCGAGCGGCGCGTCGTCGGTGTCATCGAGGCCAAACCCCAGGGCACCACCCTGTCGGGTGTGGAGTGGCAGTCAGCGATGTACGCCACCGGACTGCCCGAGACCCACCGGGTCAAGGCCACCACCGTTGCCGGGCGCCTGCCGTTCGTGTTCGAGGCCTCAGGCACCGAGACCCACTTCACCAACGGCTACGACCCTGATCCCAGGGCCAGGCGCATCTTCTCCTTCCCCAAGCCCGCCACGCTCGCACGGGCGCTGCGTGACGCCGAGACCGACCCCGAGCACCCGACATGGCGCGCCAAGGTCCGCACCCTGCCGTCGCTGGACACCGCGCCGCTGCGCCCCGCGCAGATCGATGCCGTCATGGGCGTCGAACGTGCCCTGGCCGAGCAGCACTTCTCCCGGTCCTTGATCCAGATGGCCACCGGCGCCGGCAAGACGTATGCCGCGGTGACGCAGTCCTACCGGCTGCTCAAGCACGGCGGGTTCCGCAGGGTCCTGTTCTTGGTGGACCGCAACAACCTCGCCGACCAGACCCTCGCGGAGTTCGGCAACTACCGCACCCCCGACGACGGTCGCCGTTTCACCGAGCTCTACGCCGTCGACAAGCTCTCCTCAGCCGGGATGTTGGAGAGCTCCAACGTCGTGATCTCCACCATTCAGCGCGTCCACCGGGCACTGACCGGGCGCGAGGTGCCCGGCGAGGATGACCCGAACCTGGACGACTACGTGCCCGAGGCTTCCGTCGAGGTCTCCTACAGCTCCGACCTGCCGCCCGAGACGTTCGACCTGATCATCGTCGACGAGGCCCACCGGTCCATCTACGGGGTTTGGCGCGGGGTGCTGGAGTATTTCGACGCCCACATCGTCGGGTTGACCGCCACACCGGGCAAGCAGACCTTCGGGTTCTTCCAGCAGAACCTCGTCTCGGAGTACACCTACCCCCAATCGGTGGCCGACGGCGTCAACGTCGACTTCGACATCTACCGCATCCGCACCCAGACCACCGAGCAGGGCGGGCGAATCGAGGCCGGCACCGTCGTGCCGAAGGTCGACCGCCGCACCCGGGTCCAGCGCTACGAGGAACTCGACGAAGACCTGGAGTACACCGCCCCGCAGCTGGACCGCGCGGTGACGTCCATGTCCCAGATCCGGTTGGTCCTGGAGACCTATCGGGACCGGATGGGCGAGATCTTCCCCGGCCGCACCGCCGTCCCGAAGACGCTGATCTTCTGCAAGGACGACGCCCACGCCGAACAGGTCGTGACCACCGTGCGCGAGGTCTTCGGCAAGGGCAACGACTTCGCCGCGAAGATCACCTACGCCGCCAGGGACCCCAAGGGTCACCTGCAGTCCTTCCGCACCTCGGCGTCCATGCGTGTCGCGGTGACCGTTGACATGATCGCCACCGGCACCGACGTGAAACCGTTGGAGTGCGTGTTCTTCATGCGTGACGTGCGCTCAGCGCAGTACTTCGAGCAGATGAAGGGCCGCGGCGCACGCACCATCCCCGCAGCCGACTTCCAAGCCGTCACCCCCGACGCGCAGACCAAGACCCGGTTCGTCATCGTCGACGCCGTCGGCGTCACCGAGCACGATTTCGTCGAACCACCCCTGAACCGCGACAAGGGCATCTCCCTGAAGAAGCTCCTCGACAAGGTCGCCACCCTGACCATCACCGAAGCCGAGACCGCCACCCTCGCCTCCCGGCTCTCCGCCCTGGAACTCCAACTCACCCCCGACGAGCGCGCCGAACTCGACCAGGTCGCCGGTGCGCACCTGCGCGACGTCATCCGCGGACTGGTCGAAGCCGTCGACCCCGACCGCCAGGCCGACGCCATCGCTGCCTCCCCAGGCACCGAACCCGCCGCCGTCATAGCCGAGCTTGTCGAACGCGCCGTCGAACCCATGGCCGGCAACCCCGAACTGCGCGCCCGCATCCTCGAACTGCGCCAGTCCCACGACCGCGTCCTCGACGAGGTCACCGTCGACACCCTCCTCGACGCCCACGGGGTCATCGACCCCCAGCGCGCACGAGGCATCGTCGAGTCCTGGCGCGCCTACCTCGACGAGCACCGCGACGAGATCACCGCCATCCAGATCCTCGGAGAAGCCAAGGCCCGACGCGTGCCGTTCGCCTCCCTCAAGGAACTCGCCGACCGCATCGCCCGCCCACCCCACAACTGGACCATCGACACCGTCTGGGCCGCCTACGAGACCGTCGAAGCCGGACGCGTCACCCACAACGACCACGCCCGCCTCACCGACATGGTCTCCCTCCTGCGGTTCACCCTTGGGGCGGACGACACGCTCATCCCCTACGCCCAGCGGGTGCATGTTCGCTACGCCGGGTGGCTCGCCCAGCAGGCACAGGCAGGGGTGACGTACACAGCGACCGAACGATGGTGGCTAGACAACATGGCCGACGTCATCGCCTCCTCTGCCGGGATCAGCGACAACGACCTCGACGCCGCACCCTTCACTGAACGCGGCGGAGTCGACGGCGCCATCCGCGACCTCGGCACCCGAGCGGCCGGCCTCATCGACGAACTGAACACGGAGCTCACCGCGTGATCGAACTTCCGGCTCAATGGACCGCCGCGCCGCTACGTGACGTCGCGACAACGCATCGTGGCGTGACGTACGAGAAGCGCCAAGCAAGTAGCGAACCTGCGCCGGGTCGGATTCCGCTCCTTCGGGCGACCAACATCACGGACCGGCTGGAGCTCGTCGCAGATCTGGTGTACGTGCCTGCCGAGGTGGTCAAGCCGCTTCAGGTCCTGCGTCGCAATGACATTGTGGTCGCCTCGTCGAGCGGCTCGATCTCGGTCGTAGGCAAAAGTCGACAGCTCCTGACGGAGTGGGAAGGAACCTTCGGCGCGTTCTGTCTCGCGATCCGGCCGCGGGAGAGCGTGCATCCCAGATACCTCGCGCACTTCGTAGCCTCTCAGCATGTAAGGGACTCCTGGAGTGCCGCGGCCCGTGGAACTAACATCAACAACTTGAAGGCGCGGGTCGTCGAGGACACCATCGTGCCTCTCCCGCCCTTCGACGAGCAGCGGCGGATCGTCGACATCCTCGAAGACCACCTCTCCCGACTCGACGCGGCTGCAGACAGCCTCGAGTCGAGCAAGGCCAGGGCTGCGGCGCTCGCGCGATCGATCACGGATCAGGCGATCTGGACGCCCGAAGCCAGACTCGCCTCGGTGGGCGATCTCCTGCGGGAGGTGATGCGAAACGGCCACTCCGCGCGAGCGCTTGCCGGCAATGGCATCAGGACGCTGACGCTGACGGCGGTTACTCGACGAACGTTCACCGACGAGTTCAGCAAGATCACGAGTGCGTCACCCGAGCGCGTACGCGACCTCTGGTTGGAGCCGGGCGACATCCTCGTCCAACGCTCAAACACCCCAGATCTTGTTGGTTCGACGGCCATCTACCGCGGACCACGCAACTGGGCGATCTTCCCCGATCTCCTGATCCGCCTCCGCACGGACACCTCGCGCGTCGAGCCGGAGTACCTGTGTCTGGCAATGCAAAGCGAGCGGGCCCACAGAGCCCTGCGGTCGAGGGCAAAGGGCCTTGCAGGCTCGATGCCGAAGATCGACCAAGGGGCGATCTCGAGCCTTCGAGTGCCAGTTCCCGATCTCGCGACGCAACGCCAGATCGTCTCGCGCGCCGAAGACGTGGACTCCGACTTGACAGGCCTCGAAGCGGCCATCTTGACGTCAGCAAAGCGGGGGGCATCCCTCCGGCGCGCATTGCTCGCCGCCGCGTTCGCGGGCCGCCTCACCGGTCGCACGTCCGATCTCGATCGCGCAGAGGAGATGGTCTCGGTATGACGAACGTGTGGGGCGTCCACAACGACACGCTCACGACGGAACTCGTCGACGAAGGGTTCGTCAGCATCGGCTGGGACGAACTGGGCGACCTCCGGGAGATCGGCGGCACCCGAGAGGAGATCAAGGCCGTCCTGTCCCGCACGTTCCCGGACCGCAGGCCCAACGCGATCGCCGGGTGGGCCGGGATCCTCATCCGGTTCAGGGACGAGATGCAGCCGGGTGACATCGTGGTCGCGCCCTACAAGCCCGACAGCACGATCAGCCTCGGCGTCGTCTCGGGCGACTACGAGTTCGTGCCGGGCGCCGAGACCCACCGGAACCGCCGCCGCGTGGAATGGAAGAGGGTGGGTGTCTCGCGGACGGTGTTCTCTCAGCCTGCCTTGTACGAGCTCGGCGCGTTCCTGACGGTCTTCGGGATCCGTAAGCACGACGACGAGTTCCGCGCGGCCCTCTCCGCAGCGGAGGGCGCGTCGGTGGAGGACGTGACTCGCACGGTCGAGGCTGTCGCCGAGGCGACGGCGGTCGACGAGGTCTCGGATGAGCCGCGCGCCTCGCGTATTGACAGGCACACGCGAGACTTCGTTCTCGAGACGCTCCACCACCGGCTCAGTCACCGGGAGTTCGAGGAGTTCACGGCCGATCTGCTGCGCGCGCTGGGCTACCAGGCGCGCGTGACGGCGTACTCGCAGGACGGCGGTGTGGACGTGATCGCTCACCGCGACCTGCTGGGTGTCGAACCGCCGTTGATCAAGGTGCAGTGCAAGCACCTGACGGGGACCATCGGCGCCCCGGAGGTCCAGCAGCTCATCGGCACGCAGGGCCCAGGCGAGCTGTCGTTGTTCGTCACTCTTGGCGGCTACAGCAAGGAGGCGTTGGCGATCGAGCGTCAGCGCAGCGGTCTGCGGTTGCTCACGGGAGAGGACGTCGTCGGTCTTGTGCTTCAGCACTACGACGCGTTGGGGGCTGGCTGGCGTGCGCGGATGCCGCTCACGTCGGTGCTTGCCGTGGACGATGCAGCGGACACATGAACCGGCAACGCGTGCTGATGAGCCTCATCCGAACCGAAGAAGGAGAACGGAACAGTGGCTGACGCCCGTCGACTTGTCGACAAGCTGTGGTCGTACTGCAACGTGCTGCGCGACGACGGTGTCGGCACGCTGGAGTACACCGAGCAACTGACGTACCTGCTGTTTCTCAAGATGGCGCACGAGCGCGCGACGCGCCCGCTGCGACCCGAGCAGGTCGTACCGGAAGAGTTCTCCTGGCAGCGACTCCTGGACGCCGACGGGGTCCAGCTCGAGGTCGAGTACACCCGGATCTTGCTGGGGCTCGCCCGGCAGCCTGGGACGCTGGGGACGATCTTCCGCAAGGCGCAGAACCGGATCCAAGACCCGGCCAAGCTCAAGCGCCTCATCCACGATCTGATCGACGCCGAACAGTGGTCCCAGGCCGGCGTGGACATCAAAGGCGACGCCTACGAATCGCTCTTGTCGCGGGGGGCCGAGGATGTGAAGTCCGGCGCGGGCCAGTACTTCACGCCGCGCTCGATCATTCAGGCCATGGTGGATTGCCTGCAACCCACCGTCAGCGACACCTGCACCGACCCCGCCTGCGGAACGGCCGGCATGATGCTGGCCGCACACGCCTACGCCTCGCGTGGCGCCGAGTCCATGACTCCTCCGGAGCGAGTGCATCTGCGCGACACCTTCGTGCACGGCGTGGAGCTCGTGGACGGCACGGCGCGGCTTGCCGCGATGAACCTTCTGCTGCACGGCATCGGTGAGGCCACCGGGGAGTCGCTCATCGAGGTCAAGGACTCCCTGATCGCTGATCCGGGCCGCCGATGGTCCGTGGTCTTGTCGAATCCGCCCTTTGGTCGCAAGTCGTCCATGACGATGGTGGGTGCCGACGGGCGCGAGGTCCGCGAGGACCGGGAGATCGAGCGCCAGGACTTCGTCGTCACGACCTCCAACAAGCAGCTGAACTTCCTGCAGCACATCGCCACGATCTTGGACATCAACGGTCGGGCCGCGGTGGTACTCCCGGACAACGTGCTCTTCGAGGGCGGTGCCGGTGAGGTCCTGCGGCGCCGACTGCTGCGCGACTTTGACCTGCACACGATGCTGCGCCTACCCACGGGGATCTTCTATGCCCAGGGGGTCAAGGCCAACGTGCTGTTCTTCGACAAGAAGCCCGCGGCCGAGCGCCCGTGGACCGAGCGGTTGTGGATCTACGACCTGCGCACCAACCAGCACTTCACTCTCAAGCAGAACACCCTCACGCGGGCGCACCTTGATGACTTCGTCGACTCCTACGCACCGGGTCGCCCGCACTCCGAGCGGGTGGAGACCGAGCGGTTCCACTCCTTCGCCTACGACGAGCTCGTCGCCCGCGACAAGGCCAACCTCGACATCACCTGGCTGCGCGACGAGTCCCTCGAAGACTTGGACAACCTGCCCGCACCCGAGGTCATCGCTCGCGAGATCGTCGAGGACCTCACGGCGGCACTTGCGGAGTTCGAGGCGGTCGCTGCGGCGCTGGAAGCTGCGGCAGCCACCAATGGGTGAGAGAGGCGAGGTGCCGGCCGGCATGCCTCGCCTCGAGGTGTGCGCGCGATGACCGTCTTTGCTTCCATCGTCTCGGTTGTCGTTGCTGCTGTCGGAACCTATCTGGCTTTCCTGCAGCACCGTCGCGCTGACTTCGAGCGCGCCGAGCGTCTGCTCGACTACGCCACTACTGGGGAGATCGCGCTGGCTCGCCACCTGCTCGGCAGCCAGCCATGGGTGCGGTGCGATACAGCTTCGCGTCTGCCCGGCGATGCGACGGCTAACGAGCTCACCGAGGCGTTGTTCCGCCTCGCGTGGGCGTTCGACCGGATCTACGTTGTCCGATCGACGGTTCGGGGTCAGCCTCGCAAGGTGATCGACGCTGTACTTCGCGACTGGGTGCTCTGGTGGGGCAGCGACTCCTCGGAAGGTTGCCGATTCGGGCGCGTCGCGCACACCCTGGGGGCTCTCGACAAGGAGGAACACGACCATCTGGGCCGCCTAGTCGACGCGATGACGGCTGGCGTGGGTGCGGACGGGGGGCGTCGGTGCGCGAGCGCGCACACCCCGCGCACTAGCGCGGACCAGTAGGAGGCGGATCCGGCCGACCCGCGTACCCTGGTCCCCGAGTCATGCGGACCAGCGGAGTTTTCCCTAGGGTTTCCCCTAGGGTTCTCCCGATGAATTCCCGCATGTCCCGCCTCCATAGCTCAATGGATAGAGCAACGGCCTTCTAATCCGTAGGTTGCAGGTTCGAGTCCTGCTGGGGGCACTCCGACCGGTACCGCCGTGCCCGGTCAGCCGCCGCAAGTGCTCCGACGGTGGCGAGCGCGAGCGCGACGGCGGCGACCACGTCGGTCAGGAAGTGGTAGCCGAGGTACAGGCGGCTCAGCCCCACGGCGCCGATCCACGCGGCGGAGACGACCGCCCAGCCGAGCACCCGTGCGACGGTGGCATGCCCGCTGAGGAGCAGGTAGCCGAGTGTCAGGACCAGCGTCGCGGCGCCGATCGTGTGGCCCGACGGGAACGAGAAGGTGGTTTCGGCCCCGGGGATGACCATGTCCTCCGCCGGCGGTCGTGGCCGTGCGACCGACGACTTCACCGCGAGCGAGACGAGCGTCGAGGCGACCATCGCGGCAGCGAGCAGTCCGGGGCGCCACCAGGAGTGGGTCGAGAGGCCCCACGCGCCGCAACCGAGGGCGACGAGGACGGGCAGGACCATCGGGCCGGAGACGAGGGTGATGGCGCCGAGGGCGGCGGTCAGCGCGGTGTGCCGGTGGCCGACGAGCCACGTGAGCACGGGCTGGTCGAGGATGGTCAGGTCGTCGTGCTCGTTCACGGAGTCCAGAAGCACGAGGAAGCCGGCGAGGCCGATCACCGCCACGACGAGCCCGGGTGCGGCGGCGCGCCACGCCGGGTGCGCTCGCCACCAGGTGGTGGCACGGTCGACGACGATCATCCCGCCACCCTAGGCATGACGTCAGCGGGGAGCCCCATGTACACGACCACGGGCGCGAGAGCGCTCGCGCCCGTGTGATCCTGGTGCTCCTGCGAGCGGGCCGACGCTCGCGCGTCCGCCACCGAGGAGTTCGATGAACGGCACCTCCGCCGCCCGCACGACCACCACCAGCGAGTTCGCCTCCGGGGCGGCACCGTCCGGCTCGACGAGAGCGGTCGCGGACTTCTGGTTCGACCCGGTGTGCCCGTGGGCGTGGATGACGTCCCGGTGGATCGGCGAGGTCGAGAAGGTCCGGGACATCTCGGTGCGCTGGCACGTGATGAGCCTGTCCGTCCTCAACGAGGGACGGGACCTGCCGGCCGACTACCGTGCGTTCCTCGACCGGGCGTGGGGACCGGTGCGTGTGGTTGTCGCGGCTGCTGTCGAGCACGGCGACGAGCACGTCAAGCCGCTGTACGACGCCATCGGCACCCGACTCCACCCGGGAGGCCGCAGTGACTACGACGCGGTGCTGGTCGAGGCGTTGGCCGAGGTCGGGCTCCCGGTCGGGCTCGCCGCCGCGGCGACGTCCGAGGCGTACGACGCCGTGCTGCGGGCCTCGCACCAGGAGGGCATCTCCCTGGTGGGCGAGGACGTCGGCACGCCGGTCGTGGCGTTCGACGGCACCGCGTTCTTCGGTCCGGTCGTGACACCGGCACCTCGAGGGGAGGCCGCCGGACGACTCTGGGACGGTGTCGTCCTGGTCGCGGCGACTCCGGGCTTCTACGAGCTCAAGCGCACCCGGCGGCAGGGGCCCGTCTTCGACTGAGGGAGTCCACCGGTCGTGACGCGATGGCCCGGATCGCGTGTGCGTGTGATGCTGGTCCGCGCGGCGTCCGAGCCGCACGGAGGGAGATCGATGGTAGGGGGAGTCGACGGGGCAGGAGCCGCGGTGGACGTCGGGGCTGTCCTGGCGGACGCTCTCACCCGGCATGCGGACGTTCGCGGCGATCGACGCCGTCCTCGTCCTCGGGCTGCTCGTCCTCATCGTGGTCACGCTCGCGCGCGGCACCGGATCCGGCAGCACGTCGGCGACGACCGGGGCGTCGCCGACCACCTCGGCGAGCCCGTCGACGAGCCCCACGACGCACGAGTCGCTCTCGGTGTTCGCCTCACCGAGCCGCAACATCGCGTGCACGATCACCGCCGACGGTGCCACCTGCACGATCGCGAGCATCACGTTCACCCCGCCGGCGATCAACGGCTGCACGGGACCGGTCGGGCACGTCGTGATGGTCGACGCGACCGGCTCCGCGATGCCGTGCCCCGACGGCCCGGCACCGGAGGTCGCCGGCCAGGACGTCGCGGTGCTCGACTACGGGCGGAGGACCTCGGTGCACGGGTACACGTGCGAGAGCTCGACCGCGGCGATGACCTGCTGGAACGACACCACGGGCCAGGGCTTCTCGATCGCGCGCCAGACCTACTCGCTGCAGGACCCGCCGAAGGACTGACCTGTCACCGCGCGGCCGACCCGGGGCCGGGTCGGCCGCGCGCCTGGTCTCACCAGATGCGGACCCGATCCTCCGGGGCGAGGTAGAGCGCGTCACCGGGACGGACGTCGTAGGCGTCGTAGAACGCGTCGACGTTCCGGACCACACCGTTGCAGCGGAACTCGTCCGGGGAGTGCGGGTCGGTCGCGAGGCGACGAAGGATCTCCGCGTCACGCCCCTTCGACCTCCACGTGCGGGCCCACCCGAGGAACACCCGCTGGAGGCCGCTGAGTCCGTCCACGACCGGCGCGTCGGCCAGCTCCACCGGGTGACCGGCGGCGTGCGTGAGGGAGATCCGGTAGGCGGTGAGCGCGATCGACACGCCGCCGAGGTCGCCGATGTTCTCGCCGATGGTCAAGGCGCCGTTGACGTGCGCGGTGGCGTCGTCGGTCAGCTGGCGGGGCCGGAAGCCGTCGTACTGCGCGATGAGGGCGCGCGTGCGCGTCTCGAACTCGGCGCGGTCGTCCGCGGTCCACCAGTCCTCGAGGCGACCGGTGCCGTCGTACTTCGAGCCCTGGTCGTCGAAGCCGTGCCCGATCTCGTGCCCGATCACCGCGCCGATCCCGCCGTAGTTCACGGCGTCGTCTGCCTCGGGGTCGAAGAACGGCGGCTGGAGGATCGCCGCCGGGAACACGATCTCGTTCAGACCCGGGTTGTAGTACGCGTTGACGGTCTGCGGTGTCATGAACCACTCGTCACGGTCGACCGGTCGGCCGATCTTCGCGAGCTCACGGTCCTGGTCGAACACGTTCGCGCGGCGGATGTTGCCCACGAGGTCGTCAGGTGCGACCACGAGGGTGCTGTAGTCGCGCCACCGTGCGGGGTAACCGATCTTCGGTGTGAAGGCGTCGAGCTTGGCGAGCGCGCGGACCTTGGTGTCCTCGCCCATCCAGTCGAGGGCAGTGATCGACTCGCGGTACGCCTCGATGAGGTTCGCGACGAGGACCTCCATCTTCGCCTTGTGCCCCGGCGGGAAGTGGCGGGCGACGTACACCTTGCCGACGGCCTCGCCGAGAGCGCTCTGCACCACGGACACGCCCCGCTTCCACCGCTCGCGGAGCTCCTCGGCGCCGGTGAGCGTGCGCCCGTAGAAGTCGAAGTTGGCGTCCACGAACTCGTCCGACAGGTACGGTGCGCGCGAGCTGACCACGTGGAAACGCAGCCAGGCCCTCCAGTCGTCGAGGGCCAACTCGGTCCACTCACGGGCGAACTCCGCCGCGAACGACGGCTCCCGCACCACGAGCGACTCGAGCGCGTCCGCCGGGGCACCGAGCGCGCGCACCCAGGCGTGCCAGTCGAAGCCCACGGCCGTCTCGGCAAGGGTCGACAGCGTGGTCGGGTTGTAGGTCAGGTCCGCGTCGCGATCCTTGACGACGTCCCAGTGGGCGGCCGCGAGCCGGGTCTCCAGCGCGAGCACGCGCGCGGCCTCGTTGGCGCCGTCCTCGTAGCCGGCGAGCCCCAGCATCCGCTCGACGTGGGCGACGTAGGCCGTGCGGATGTCGGCGTAGCGGTCCTCGCGGTAGTACGACTCGTCGGGGAGGCCCAACCCGGACTGGTGCAGGACGACGACGTACCGGTCGGGGTTCTTGGCGTCGTTGTCCACCCAGAAGCTCACGGCCGAGGCGGCACCGGTCCGCTGGAGCGCGCCGAGCGCCTCGGTGAGGGCGGCACGGTCCGTCGCGTCGTCGACGAGGGCGAGGTCCGTGCGGAGAGGGGTGCCGCCCAGCCCGGCGATCGTGGCCGTGTCCATGAAGCTCGCGTAGAGCGCACCGATCTTCGACTCGACGCTCGCGGCCGCGTCATCGGCCGTCGGGAGCTCGGCGCTCTCGAGGATGATGTCGCGGACGTCGCGCTCGGCCTGGTCGTGCAGGATCCGGAACTGGCCGTCCATGGCACGGTCGGCAGGGATCTCGTGCGCGGCGACCCAGCGTCCGTTCATGTGTCCGAACAGGTCGTCCTGGGGCCGGACGGTGGGGTCGAGGTCGGTGAGGTCGATGCCACTTCTCGTCATCGGGTCAGGCTAGGCCAGAGTGCGGCAGGATGGTGACATGCGCATTCACATCGCCTCGGACCATGCCGGATTCGAGCTCAAGAGCTCGTTGGTGGTGCACCTTCGTTCTGCCGGGCACGAGGTCGTCGACCACGGAGCGGACTCGTACGACGCCCAGGACGACTACCCGCCGATGTGCTTCGCGGCCGGTGAGGCCGTCGTCGCGGAGCCAGGCAGCCTCGGCATCGTGATCGGCGGGTCCGGCAACGGCGAGCAGATCGCGGCCAACAAGGTCGTCGGCGTCCGCGCCGCTCTCGCCTGGAACGAGGACACCGCGCGGCTCGGGCGCGCGCACAACGACGCGAACGTCGTCGCGATCGGCGCCCGCCAGCACACCGTGGACGAGGCGATCGAGCTCGTGGAGGCGTTCCTCGCCGAGCCGTTCTCCGAGGACCCGCGTCACCAGCGGCGGATCGACCTGCTCACGGCCTACGAGGCCGATCGCGACTGAACCGGGAGGTTGCGGCGCCACGGTCGTTCCCGTGACGCCGCACCTGCTGGACCTGCCGGCGGCAGGCTGACGTCCTGCTGTTCGTGCGCCGTCGACGTGCCGTCAGGACACGTGCCGTCAGAACACGTGCCCTTAGAACTCCCAGCTGCACACCGGGGCGATCGGCCACGAGAACGCCGTCGCGGTGCGGGCGAGGGCGCCCGGGGTGTGCTCGTGGACCAGCCCGGCGGTCGCGAGCGCGGCGAGCGAGACGCCGCCGAGGTAGACCGCCCCGAGCTCGCGCACGTCGAGGCGTAGGTCGGCGGCATCGAGCGTCCGGCTCACGTGCGCGGGGTGCGACCCGTGCCCGTCGGCGTTCGGCGACCCGCCGTCACCCGCCGACGGACCCGCGGTGAGCCGCCATCGCCCGGCGTTCTCGGGCACGAGGGTGTCGGTCACCTCGAGCACGACATCGACCGGAGCGGCATACCGGCGGGCCGTCAGGGCGGTCGGCACGTCGACGAGCCGGACCCAGACGTTGTCCACGAGCCGGGGGACACCCGCGCGGGGGTCGACCAGCAGGTGCAGGATCGCGTCGTCGGGAGCGAGGACCGGGGTCTCGATCGTGGCCATGAGGTCGAGGTCGACGAGGACACCCCAGAGTGCGCGGGCGACCGCGGCGTCGAGGGCGACCAGCTCACGGACCTTGACGACACCGCGAGGGCCGCCGGGTTCCCACTGGTCCACACGCCGGAACAGCGCGTAGCCGCGGGGTTCACCCGCGACCCTGGCGACGACGATCCTGGCGGACTCCGCGCCGGCGCGCGCCTGTGGCGGGTCCGACAGGAAGACCTCCCGGAGCTCGGGGGTCTCGCGCGTGGCCCAGCCCGGCCGGATGCCGGCCGCGTCGTGGACGGTCGCAACGAGATCGGCGTGCCGGGCGTGGACGGCGTGCTCGATCGTCAGCTCGACGGCGTCGGTGCCCTCGACGTCGCGCAGCGCCGCGCCCCGGGGCAGGGTCATCCGGACCCCCTGCGCGGCGAGCCCGTACCCGAACCTGCCGTAGATCGGCATCTCGGCGGCGAAGAGCGCAGAGACCGCCTCCCCGCGGGTGCGGCAGTCGTCGACGTGGCGATGGATCATCGACGTCAGGAGCCCCCGGCGACGGTGCTGGGGGTGCACGCCCACCCAGGTGAGACCGGCGACCGCCAGCCGCGCCCCGGGGACGGGGAAGCGCGAGAACGGGTACGACGAGTGCAGCGCGACGAGGTTGCCGTCCGGGTCCTCGACACCGACGGTGCGGTCCCAGGTCAGCGGGAGGGGGAGCGAGAGATCCGGTGGGACCGACGACGGGAACGCCCAGGTGTCGAGATCGATCACCTCCGCCCGGCGCGTGTCGTCGAGGCCGACCGTGCGGTACTGCGGTGCGCCGCTGCTCATGAGGTCATGGTGTCGTGCGACAGGACCTGCGTCACCCGATTTGTACGGCCATGTGGGCGACCTGCGGGGTGGTGCGAACGCAATCGACGGCTCGGTGTCCGTCCCGGACGGTAACCTCGCGAAGTGAGCACCCAGGCGACCGGTCGCGCGCGGTCGAACGCCGACGCGCAGCGGCGGTCGTTGCTGCCGCGGCGGTGGGGTCGGACGTCGCAACCGCTCATCGTGCTCGACCTCGTCGTCCTCACCGTTCTCGCCTCGGTCGGCACGATTCTCGACCCGACCTGGGTCACCCCGTCCTTGTTCCTGCTGATCGGCCTCCTGGGTGCGTTCCTGCTCCGGCTGGCCGGTGTCCTGGTCCTCGCGATGACGATCATCCTGGAGCTGCTCGTCATGCAGCTCACGACCTGGACGCAGATCGTGCCCGGCACCCTCATCGTGATCGGGGTCTCGCTCGTCGCGCTCGTCCTGTTCGCCGCCCAGCGGGAGGGCCTCGGGCTCCAGGGCGCGCCGGGGGAGCTGATGCTGGTCGACCTCCGGGACCGGTTGGCGGCGTACGGGAGGGTGCCTGCCCTGCCCCCGGGGTGGCGGGTCGACACCGCAGTCCGGTCGGCGCACGCCGAGGCGTTCTCCGGGGACTTCATGGTCGCGGCGCGCGGCGAGCGCGGACAGCTGCTCGAGATCGTCCTGGTCGACGTCTCCGGGAAGGGACAGGAGGCCGGTGTCCGCTCCCTGCTGCTGTCGGGGGCGTTCGGAGGGCTCCTCGGTGCGATGCCGCGAGAGGAGTTCCTCACCGCCGCGAACCGGTACCTCCTCGAACAGGCGTGGGACGAGGGCTTCGCGACCGCGGTGCACGTCGCGGTGCGGCTCGACACCGGCCAGTTCTGGATCTCGACCGCCGGTCACCCTCCGGCGATCCACGTCCATGCGGGGTCGGGCTCGCAGGAGATCCTCGACACGCTCGGGGGACCGGCACTCGGGGTGATCCGGGGCCTGTCCTTCCTGACGCACGTCGGGTCGCTGGACCACGGGGACACGCTTGTCCTCTACACCGACGGCCTGGTCGAGGCCCCCGGCTACGACCTCGACCTGGGGATCGATCGGCTCATGGGCGTGGTCGAGCGGGTCGTGGCCACCGGGCGCGGCGACGCCGAGGCCGTCATGGCGGGTGTCCAGGCGGCCGAGAGCGATGACCGCGCTCTCGTGCTGGTGCACCGCGACTGAGGGAGACGGGATGGACGACGACTACGCGGAACGAGTGCTGGACGTCGTGCGCACGATCCCGGCGGGCCGGGTCATGACCTACGGGCTGATCGCGGAGGTCGTAGCCGACGGTCTCGTGGCCCTCGGACGCACCCCGCACGGAGGCCCGCGCCAGGTCGGTCAGGTGATGGCGCACTCCGGGGGCGGCGTGCCGTGGTGGCGGGTGGTCAACGCCTCGGGTTGCCCGCCCGCGTGGCTGCGCGCCGAGGCGCTGGAACGGCTGCGCGCCGAAGGGGTCACCGTCAGGGCCTCCGGGGACCGGGTCGCGGTGCGCGCGGCGATCTGGTGGCCCGGCAGCGACCCGGACGTCGGAGCGGTCGGCAGCGCCGGGCCGGGCGGCACGGATGGCAGGGACCCCGCGACTGCGTGACCCGCTCAGGACAGTGCGCGCGCGACCACAGGGAGCAGGCGCGGGTCGCACTGGACGACGAGAGTCGTGATCGCCGTCGAACGCCAGACTGCGGCCTCACGACGGATCTTCTCGACCGGTCCGACGAGAGCGACGTCGTCGACGAGTTCCCGCGGGACGGCCCGCACCGCCTGGTCTCGCCGCCCCGCCAGGTAGTGGTCCTGGATCTCGTCGCACGCCTCGCCGTACCCGAGCCGGACGAGGACGTCGCGGTGGAAGTTCGCCTCGCGTGCCCCCATCCCGCCGACGTACAGCGCGATGAAGGGGCGGACGACGTCGGCGGCTGCCTCGACGTCGTCGTCGACCACGACGGGGACCGTCGCGCTCACCTCGAACGCCTCGGGCGGCGCGAGGGCCGGGTCGCGGCGGGCGAACCCGTCGGCGAGCAGCTCACGGTACGTCGCGTCCATCCGGGGGGAGTAGAACAGCGGCAGCCACCCGTCGGCGATCTCGGCGGACAGCGCGACGTTCTTCGGACCCTCGGCTGCGAGGTGGATCGGCAGGTCCGGTCGCAGGGGGTGGACCGTGGACCGCAGCGCCTTGCCCAGTCCCGTGCCGCCCCGCAGCGGCAGCTGGTAGAAGTCGCCGTCGATCGTGACCGGACGGTCGCGTGCCAGGACCTGACGGACCACCTGGACGTACTCACGCGTGCGTGCGAGCGGTCGCGGGTAGGGCTGCCCGTACCACCCCTCCACGACCTGGGGTCCGGAGACGCCGAGGCCGAGCACGAACCGTCCCCCGGAGAGATGGTCGAGGGTCAGGGCCGCCATGGCCGTCGCGGTGGGGGTGCGTGCCGACATCTGGACGATCGCCGTACCGAGCCGCACCGTCGTGGTCCGTGCACCCCACCACGCGAGCGGTGTCAACGCATCGGAGCCGTACGCCTCGGCGGTCCACACCGAGTCGAACCCGAGGCTCTCGGCGGCCAGGACGGCCTCCTGTGCCCCGGGCGGTGGACCGGCCGACCAGTAGCCCGTGTGGTAGCCGAGGCGCATCGTCACTCCCTGCTGCGCGACGCCGTCGTCGTGCACCGCGTGATCATCTCAGACGAGGGCTCATCTCAGACGCGAGCGGCTCGGTCCCGTCGGGACCGAGCCGCCTCGGTCAGATGTAGATGGCCGGGTCGTCGATCTCCACGTCCCAGTTCCGGACCTCGGCCCGGAGGCGGATCTGGGCAGGCACGCCGACCGCGACCGCTCCAGCCGGGACGTCCTTGACGACCACCGCATTCGCGCCGATCTGGGCGTTCGAGCCGATCCACACGGGCCCCAGGATCTTCGCCCCCGCGCCGACCACCACACCGTCTCCGAGGGTGGGGTGCCGCTTCCCGTGACGCATCGACCGGCCGCCGAGCGTCGAGCCGTGGAACAGCACGACGTCGTCGCCGACCTCGGCGGTCTCGCCGATCACCACGCCCATGCCGTGGTCGATGAACAGCCGGTGGCCGAGCCGTGCACCCGGGTGGATCTCGATCCCGGTGGCGGCCCGCGTCGCCTGCGAGAGCAGGCGGGCGGGCAGCCGCAGCCCGGGTTCGCGCCACATGCGGTGGGCGAGCCGGTAGGCCCACACCGCGTGGACGCCCGGGTACGCGAGCGCCACCTCGATCCGTGACCTGGCGGCAGGGTCCCGTTGCCGAGCCACCTCGAGGTCGTCCTTGAGGACGGACCAGAACGCGCGCACACCGCTCATCGGAAGCTCAGTCCATCAGGTCGGCGTAGAGGACGGAGGACAGGTACCGCTCGCCGAAGGACGGGATGATCACGACGATCAGCTTCCCGGCGTTCTCCGGCCGGGCCGCGAGCTGCATCGCGGCCTGGAGCGCCGCGCCGGAGGAGATGCCGACCAGCAGGCCCTCCTCCTTGGCGGCCCGCCGGGCGACAGCGACGGCCGTGTCACCGTCGATGTCGATGATCTCGTCGTAGATCGTCGTGTCGAGGATCTCCGGGATGAAGTTCGCCCCGATGCCCTGGATCTTGTGCGGACCGGGCGCGCCGCCGTTGAGGATCGGCGACTCGGCCGGCTCCACGCCGACGATCTGGACGCTCGGCTTGCGCTCCTTGAGCACCTGACCGACGCCGGTGATCGTGCCGCCCGTCCCGATGCCGGCGACGACGATGTCGACCTCGCCGTCGGTGTCCGCCCAGATCTCCTCGGCCGTGGTGCGGCGGTGGATCTCCGGGTTCGCCTTGTTCGCGAACTGGCGCGCGAGGACCGAGCCGGGACGCTCGGCGGCGATCCGGTCGGCCTCGTCCACGGCGCCCTTCATCCCGAGTGCCGCCGGGGTGAGGATCAGCTCGGCGCCGAATGCGCGGAGCAGGGCGCGCCGCTCCTTCGACATCGACTCGGGCATCGTCAGCACGACGTGGTAGCCGCGTGCCGCACCGACGAACGCGAGTGCGATCCCGGTGTTGCCGCTGGTCGCCTCGACGACGGTGCCACCGGGCGTGAGCTCGCCGGACGCCTCGGCGGCGTCGATGATCGCGACACCGATGCGGTCCTTGACCGAGTTGGCGGGGTTGTAGAACTCGAGCTTCGCGACGACCGTCGCGGTCGACCCGGCGGTCAGCTTGTTGATGCGGACCAGGGGAGTGTTGCCGATGAGCTGCGTCGCGTTCTCGTAGATGCGTGCCATGAGAGTCCTCGTCTGGGAGCGGGCCGATCGGGGCCCTGTGGTGTGCGGGGAGGTCTCGCCGTGGTCGGGCCGGCGAGGGCCGGGGCGAGCGCTGGCAGAGCGCGCGCGGCGCTCCGCTGCGGCGACCGACAGGGCCGCGTCAGCGCTCTACCGACAGCAACACGTGGAGATCAGGACGTGTGCCGTCGACGAACCGCTGCGCACGGACGGCGAGCAGGTGCGGGGCATCGCGCGTCCTTCCTCAGATCGGGCCAGCGTCGGCATGACGCTAGCTCTGGTGTACCTAACACGCAAAGGCTGTGGAGGATTCCTCCCGACTGGTGGACATCCTCTCTGGGGCGACCATGGTCCCTCGCCCCGCGGGCTCGTGCGGAATAATCCTGGGACATGACCGAAGCGAGCACCCCGAACGTGAGCACCGAGCAGGTCTGGGACACGATCGCCAGGGCGTCGAACGCCGTGCTGGGTCATGTCACCCCGGACGGTGCGCCCCGCACGAGCGGCGTCGTCTACCGCTCGATCGACCGACGCCTGTACGTCGCCATCGCGCCGGGCACCTGGAAGGACCGGCACATCCGGGCCGACGGACGCGTCTCGATGACGGTCCTGGTGCGACGCGGAGGGCTGCTGTCGCTGCTCTTCCCGATCCCGCCGGCGACCATCTCGTTCCACGGCACGGCGAGTGTGCACCCCGCGGACGACCCGGCGATGGGCGTGGTGCTGGACCGGTTGTCCGGGCTGCTCCCGCCGAACCGCCGCTCGTCGAGCGCGATCATCGAGATCACGCCGGAGGACCACTTCCTCACGTACGGGATCGGGGTGTCCCTCGGCACGATGCGCGTGCCCGAGGCAGCACGGGGACGGGTGCCGGTCGGCTGAGGAGCCTCGGTGGCGTGGGGCCGGCGTCGGTTCCGGCCGGCGACGTGGCGCGGGCTGAACCGCCTGAGCGGCAGCGCTGCGGCCAGGTGATGGAGCGGGTGAGGAGAATCGAACTCCCGTAGCCAGTTTGGAAGACTGGGGCTCTACCATTGAGCTACACCCGCGTGCCCGGCGAGCCGGACAGCGGGCAATGCTACCTGGTCCGCCGAGCCGTCGTGGCGACGCGGCCGCACCGCCCGGGGCAGCCGATAGACTCCGCACGCACGGGATGTGGCGCAGGTTGGTAGCGCGTCCGCTTTGGGAGCGGAAGGTCGTGGGTTCGAATCCCGCCATCCCGACCAGAGCGCGAGTTGCGCGACGAGGCGGACCGGAGCGGGCGCCTCGGTGACCGCCGTGCGGACCGGGCACGCGCTTCGCGTCGCCGGTGCCCTGTGGCGTACGATCGTCAGGTTGTGCGGGTTCGCGCCCGCACGTGCCGTATCGGAGCATCGCGGCCCAGTCATGGTCACGTCGGCGCCCCGTGTGCGCCTGACCTGACGCCGGGGATCCGGTGTCCACCACCCCGATCAGTTGGAGATCATCGAAGTGAAGAGCGCTGTCGAGACCGTGGACGCCACCAAGGTCAAGCTGACCGTCGAGGTGCCGTACGACGAGCTCAAGCCGAGCATCGACCACGCCTACGTGCATATCGCGGAGCAGGTCAACGTCCCCGGTTTCCGCAAGGGCAAGGTTCCCCCGCGGATCATCGACCAGCGCGTCGGGCGCGGTGCCGTGCTCGAGCACGCGATCAACGAGGGGCTGGACGGCTTCTACCGGCAGGCCGTGATCGAGGCGAAGGTGCGCCCGCTGGGTCAGCCCTCCGTCGAGGTCACGAAGGTCCCCGACGTCGCCGGGACGGAGGGCGAGCTGCACTTCACGGCCGAGGTCGAGGTCCGCCCGGAGATCACCGTGCCGCCGCTCGACGCCGTGACGCTGACCGTCGACTCGCTCGAGGTCACCGACGAGGACGTCACCACGAGCCTCGACAGCCTGCGCGAGCGCTTCGGCACGCTGGTCGGCGTCGACCGGCCGGCCGCCGAGGGAGACTTCGTCGTCCTCGACCTCGCTGCGACGATCGGTGACGAGGAGGTCGACCAGGTCAGCGGCATCAGCTACCAGATCGGCGCGGGCAACATGCTCGAGGGCCTCGACGAGGCGCTCACCGGGCTGTCGGCCGGCGAGACGACGACCTTCACCTCGGCCCTGGTCGGTGGCGAGCACGCCGGCGAGGACGCCCTCGTCACGGTGACCGCGACGTCGGTCAAGCAGCGCGACCTGCCCGCCGCGGACGACGACTTCGCCCAGCTCGCGAGCGAGTTCGACACGCTCGAGGAGCTCCTCGTGGACCTGCGCGAGCAGGCCGGCCGCTCGAAGGCGAACGGCCAGGCGGTCCAGGCTCGCGACCTGCTTCTCGAGAAGCTCCTCGCGGACATCGAGATCCCGGTCCCGGCCGGCGTGATCGAGGCCGAGGTCGAGCGTCACCTGAGCTCCGAGGGCCGTGAGAACGACGACGTGCACCGCGCCGAGGTGACCGAGCAGGCCACTGCGGCGCTCCGGAACCAGATCCTCCTCGACACGCTCGCCGAGCAGCTCGAGGTGAAGATCAGCCAGAACGAGCTGCTCGAGTACCTCGTGAGCGCTTCGCGGCAGTACGGCATGGACCCGAACGAGTTCATCCAGACCGTCGACCAGCAGGGTCAGATCCCCGCGATGGTCGGCGAGGTCAGCCGCTCCAAGGCCCTGGCCGTCGCCCTGCGCCACGTCAGCATCGTGACCGCCGACGGCGCCACGGTCGACCTGACGGAGTTCATCGGGTCGGACGAGGGCGATGCCGCGCTCGAGGGCGCGGGCAGCGAGGACACCTCGGCGGAGACCGTCGCGGGAGACGTGGCCGGCGACATCATCTGGGACGACGAGACCACCGAGGCCTGATCCGTTCGTTCGTTCGACGACGGCCCCGCACGCCTGGCGCGCGGGGCCGTCGTCGTCCCCGCGGCTCCGGGCGACGACGCTGCGCCGTCAGCGAAAACCCCCGTGGACGGGACGAACGCGTCCCACCCGTCGCGTTAGGGTCACTGCACAAGCAGGGGTCGCACCCGTTCCGGGTCGACCATGAAGCACGCAGCCAGACGAGGGAGCCTTCGTGAACGACCAGACGCCGGCGATCGCCCGGGCAGAGTCTCCGGGATTCGGCCTCAATGACCACATCTACAACCGGTTGCTGCGCGAGCGGATCATCTGGCTGGGTTCCGAGGTGCGGGACGAGAACGCGAACGCGATCTGCGCCCAGATGATGCTGCTCGCAGCGGAGGACCCCGACAAGGACATCTGGCTCTACATCAACTCGCCGGGTGGATCGATCACCGCGGGCATGGCCATCTACGACACGATGCAGTTCATCCAGCCGGACGTCGCGACCATCGCGATGGGCATGGCGGCGTCCATGGGCCAGTTCCTGCTGTCCTCCGGCACCAAGGGCAAGCGCTACGCGACGCCGCACGCACGCGTCATGATGCACCAGCCCTCCGGTGGCATCGGTGGTACGGCGACGGACGTGCGCATCAACGCGCAGCTGATCCTGCACATGAAGACGGTCCTCGCCGAGCTCATCGCCGGGCAGACCGGCAAGACCGTCGAGCAGATCCACGCCGACTCCGACCGCGACCGGTGGTTCACGGCGCCTGAGGCGCTCGAGTACGGGTTCGTGGACCACGTCGTCGCGCACGCCGGCTCCGTCGCCGGTGGTGGCGGCACCACGGCCTCCTGACCGCAGCGGCGCCCCGTGGCGCCGCCGAACCCGTCGACCATCGAGCCTGCCGGCCAGAGTGCCGGCAGATGACACCAGGGAGTCCCTCGTGAGCATCGAGTCACAGTTCTACGCCGGGGCCGAGCGCCTCGCAGGCGGCCGTGCGCTGCCGTACGGCGCACCGGGCGCGCGGTACGTGCTGCCGCAGTTCGAGGAGCGGACGGCCTACGGCTTCAAGCGCCAGGACCCGTACACCAAGCTGTTCGAGGACCGGATCATCTTCCTCGGGGTGCAGGTCGACGACGCGTCGGCCGACGACGTCATGGCCCAGCTCCTGGTGCTCGAGAGCACCGACCCGGACCGCGACATCATCCTGTACATCAACTCACCGGGTGGCTCGTTCACCGCGATGACGGCGATCTACGACACCATGCAGTACATCAAGCCGCAGATCCAGACGGTGTGCCTCGGGCAGGCCGCGTCGGCGGCGGCCGTCCTGCTCGGTGCCGGGACGCCCGGGAAGCGGCTGGCCCTCCCGAACGCCCGGGTGCTGATCCACCAGCCCGCGATGGAAGGTGGCGGCTACGCCCAGGCGTCGGACATCGAGATCCACGCCAACGAGCTGATCCGCATGCGCGAGTGGCTCGAGGAGACGCTCGCCAAGCACACCGGCCGCGAGGTCGACCAGGTGCGCAACGACATCGAGCGCGACAAGATCCTCACGGCTGCCGAGGCCCTGGAGTACGGCCTCGTCGACCAGGTGCTCGCGAGCCGCAAGGCGGCCGTCCTCCCGGCGTGAGGCGTCACCCCGGTCGGGTAGGTCCGAAGACCTACCCGACCGGAGCCGTGAAGATCACGGTCCGGCAACACGTCGGGGACTCTCATGCGGTGCGGCTGACATCACGGCGTCCGTGGTGTGCAATGGACTGAGCACCGCGGCCAGGCAGGCGCGCGCAGGGCGCTGCCGCCACGAGGCGTGGAGCGACAGGACGGAAGGGGACCGCAGTGGCACGCATCGGGGACGGGGCTGACCTCCTCAAGTGTTCCTTCTGCGGGAAGTCCCAGAAGCAGGTCAAGAAGCTGATCGCGGGCCCGGGCGTCTACATCTGCGACGAGTGCATCGACCTCTGCAACGAGATCATCGAGGAAGAGCTCGCCGAGGCAACCGAGGTCGGCATGGTCGAGCTGCCGAAGCCGAAGGAGATCTTCGAGTTCCTCGAGCAGTACGTGATCGGCCAGGAGCCCGCCAAGCGGTCGCTCGCCGTCGCGGTGTACAACCACTACAAGCGGATCCAGGCGGCGGAGACGGGCCGCGGGACCGGCACCGACGGTGAGTCCGTCGAGATCGCGAAGTCCAACATCCTGCTGATCGGGCCCACCGGCTGCGGGAAGACCTACCTCGCCCAGACGCTGGCGAAGATGCTCAACGTCCCCTTCGCGATCGCGGACGCGACGGCGTTGACCGAGGCCGGGTACGTCGGCGAGGACGTCGAGAACATCCTGCTCAAGCTCATCCAGGCCGCCGACTTCGACGTGAAGAAGGCCGAGACCGGGATCATCTACATCGACGAGGTCGACAAGATCGCGCGCAAGAGCGAGAACCCGTCGATCACGCGTGACGTGTCGGGGGAGGGCGTCCAGCAGGCGCTCCTCAAGATCCTCGAGGGGACCACGGCGTCGGTGCCACCGCAGGGCGGCCGCAAGCACCCGCACCAGGAGTTCATCCAGATCGACACGACCAATGTGCTGTTCATCGTCGCCGGAGCCTTCGCCGGTCTCGACGAGATCATCACGTCCCGTGCCGGGCGTCGCGGCATCGGCTTCGGGGCGCCGCTGCACTCCGCGGACGACGTCGACGTCTTCGGCGAGGTCATGCCGGAGGACCTGCTGAAGTTCGGTCTGATCCCGGAGTTCATCGGGCGCGTGCCGGTGATCACCACGGTGGCACCGCTCGACCAGAACGCCCTGGTCCGCATCCTCACCGAGCCGCGCAACGCGCTCGTCAAGCAGTACCAGCGGATGTTCCAGATCGACGGCGTCGAGCTCGAGTTCACCGAGGACGCCGTCGGTGCGATCGCCGACCAGGCCCTCCTGCGCGGCACCGGGGCGCGGGGGTTGCGCGCGATCATGGAAGAGGTCCTTCAGCAGGTCATGTTCGAGGTGCCCAGCCGGGACGACGTCGAGCGCGTCGTGATCTCGCGCGAGGTCGTCCTCGAGAACGTGTACCCGACCCTCGTCCCCCGTGAGGTCGTCGCACCCAAGCGTGCGCCGCGTGAGAAGAGCGCCTGATCTCCGTCTCCGGCACCTAGGATCGACGGCGTGACCTCCGAGCCCCCCCTCTCCGCGGCCCCCGACGATCGACCGAGCATCGAGCTGCCTGCCGAGCTCGTCCGCCTGCGAGGCTCGATCGACAACATCGACGCCGCACTGGTCTTCCTGCTCGCCGAGCGCTTCAAGGCCACCCAGCAGGTCGGGGTCCTCAAGGCAGCGCGTGGGCTCCCGCCGTCGGACCCGGCGCGCGAGCTGCAGCAGGTCGCACGGCTGCGTGAGCTCGCGCGGGAGGCCGAGCTCGACCCGGTCTTCGCGGAGAAGTTCCTGGCGTTCATCGTCGACGAGGTCATCCGCCACCACGAGGCGATCGCCTCGGAACGCAGCTCCGGAGCCTGATCCGGAGCGCACCGGCGCGATGGGTGGCGCGGGTGCGCACGGAGGACGAAGGTAGAGGAGTCAGGCCCGGTGCGGTGCTCGACGCGAACCGGGCTCCGCTGCCCACACGGAGGCTGCCCATGGAACTTCACTGGCTCAAGCCGCTGCTCGGACGTCCTGCTCCTTTCATCACGGTCTGCCTCGACGCCACCCGAGCGGACTCAGCCGGTGCGGAGGCGGCAGTGGACCGATGGCGGGCCTTGCGCCGTGACCTCGTGCACGAGGGTGCACCAGAGGGCCTCCTCGAGGAGATCGGCGACGTCGTCGCGCGACCGACGCACCTGCGTGAGCCGCACGGGCGGGTGATCGTCGCGGATGCCGAGGGCGTGCGGGTGGACCGCCTGCTCGCCACGCCACCCGTGCGGTCCTGGGCGGTGCGGGGCCCGGCTCCGGCGCTGCTGCCGGTGGTGCGTGCGGCATGCGAGTCCACTCGTTCGCTGCTGGTCGTGGTCGACCGGCAGGGTGCGGACCTCACCTTCACCGACGAGACGGGACCTCACCCGACCCGGCAGGTCGAGGTCGTGGACGGCGGCCATGACGTGGTCCACAAGGGGAACGAGAGCGGGCTGTCGGATCGCCGTACCCATGCACGCGCGGAGGACTCCTGGGAACGGAATGCCCAGGCGGTCGCAGCCGACATCGACAAGGTGGTCGCCGAGAAGCGGCCGGAGCTGGTGCTCGTGGCGGGCGACGTCCGCGCGGTGGCCCTGGTCCACGAGTCCGTCGGGCAGCGGACTCGTGCGATGTGGATCGAGGTGCCGGGCGGGTCGCGGAGCGACGGGGTGAACCAGGCCGCGTTCGCGGCACAGCTACGTGCTGCGCTCGCTGCGCACCGGGCCGCGCGGTCGGGTGCGGTCCTCGCGCAGTTCCGCGAGGAGCAAGGGCGAGGCACCGGTGCGGTCACCGAGCTCAGCGATGTCATCACGGTGCTGCGACGGGGGCAGGCGCGTGAGCTCGTGCTGCACGAGTCGATCGCCGGCGCGTCCTCGCCGATCGCCGGGCGGACGGCCTGGGTCGGGCCGGACCCGCTGCAGCTCGCGCTCACCCGGGCGGAGCTCGAGGCGATCGGGGTCACCGAGGGGGCACGTGAGCTCCCGGCGGACATCGCGCTCGTCCGAGCCGCGGTGGGCCAGGATGCGGGTCTCACGTTCGCGACGAACGGTGCGGTGGACCTCGTCGACGGCGTCGGTGTCCTGCTCCGCTGGTCGGACGGCTCCACACCGAGCGAGTCGGTGCCGAGCCTGAGCAGCGATCGCAAACGCATGCACTCGATCGTCTGAGGGCAGGCGGTCGGGGCCGGTCGGGCCGTCGCCCGGCCGGCCCCGAGCCGTGTGGCCCCGGCGGAGTCAGGAACTCGGTGAGCGGCGGTCGTCGACGTACAGGGCGTCGATCTCGTGGGCGAAGTCCTCCAGCACCCGGGCGCGCCTGACCTTGAGCGACGGCGTCAGGTACCCGTTCTCCTCGCTGAAGTCCGCCGTGAGCACCCGCACCTTGCGGATGGACTCGGCCCGGGACACCGCCTCGTTGGCGCGGAGAACGGCACGATCCAGGGCGGCGAGGACCGCGTGGTCCTTCGCCGCGGCGTCGACCGACATGGCGGGCATGCCGTGGTTCGCGAGCCAGCCGGGCAGCATCTCGGCGTCGAGGGTGACGAGTGCGCCGATGAAGGGCCGCTGGTCACCGACGACGACGACCTGGCTCACCAGCGGGTGCCCGCGCAGGCGGTCCTCGAGGAGCGCCGGTGCCACGTTCTTGCCGCCGGCGGTGACGATGATCTCCTTCTTGCGTCCGGTGATCCTCAGGTAGCCGTCGGCGTCGAGCGTGCCGAGGTCGCCGGTGCGGAACCACCCGTCGACCAGGACCTCGCCGGTCGCCGCGGGGTTGTTGTGGTACCCGCGGAAGACGTGAGGACCGGACACCTCGACCTCGCCGTCGTCCGCGATCCGGGCCGAGGTACCGGGGAAGGGCGGTCCGACGGTCCCGATCTTCGTCATCTCGGGCATGTTCACGGTCGTCGCGGACGTCGTCTCGGTGAGGCCGTAGCCTTCCAGCACGCGCAGCCCGATCCCGCGGTAGAAGTGACCGAGGCGCTCGCCGAGCGGCGCCCCGCCCGAGACGGCGTACTCCGCGCGTCCGCCCAGGGCGTCACGGAGCTTGCGGTAGACCAGCACGCCGGCGACGGTGTGCTGCGCGGTGATCAGGAGGCCTGGGCCGCCGGGGCTCTCGAGCGCACGCGAGTAGGTGATCGAGACCTTGGCGGCCCACCGGAAGAGCCGGAGCTTCACGCCGTGACCGGCTTTCTGCTCCGCGGAGTTGTAGACCTTCTCGAAGACGCGCGGGACGGACAGGATGAACGTCGGGTGGAAGCTCCCGAGGTCGGCGAGCAGGTTCCGGGTGTCCGGGGTGTGGCCCAGCACCGCGCCGGACGGGATGCACAGCACCTCGATGAAGCGCGCGAAGACGTGCGCGAGCGGCATGAACAGCAAGGTGCGCGAGTGCGGTTGGGCGCACACCGGCCCCAGACCATGAACCCCGTTGAGGGTGAGGGCGCAGAAGTTCCCGTGGGTGAGCTCGACGCCCTTGGGCCGACCCGTGGTGCCGGACGTGTAGATGATCGTCGCGAGGTCGTCCCAGCCCGCGAGGCCGGCGCGGCGTGCGATCTCGGCGTCGGTGACGGAGCTCCCGGCGGCGACGAGGTCCGCCACGGCACCCTCGTCGATCACGAGGATCGCACCGAGCCGGGGGAGCGCCGGCCGGGTGCTCTCGACGAGCGAGGCGTGCGCGGAGGTCTCGACGACCACGAGGCGGGCGTCGGCGTCCGAGAGGATCCACTGGACCTGGTCGGCCGAGCTCGTCTCGTACACCGGCACGGGGACGGCCCCGGCCTGCCAGATCGCGAAGTCGAGGACGGTCCACTCGTACCGGGTGCGGGACATCAGCCCGACCCGGTCCCCGGGAGCGATGCCGTGGCTGACAAGGCCCTTCGCCACCGAGGCGACCTCGGCGGCGAACGCCCGCGCGGAGACCGGCGTCCAGCTTCCGCCGAGGCCGGTCTTGCGTTCGATCAGCGTGCCCTCAGGAGAACGCGAGACCCGCGCGGCGAGCATCGCGGGGATCGACAGCGCCGGGTCGACCTCGACGAAGCCGGGCGTGGTCGCCTCGTCGCGGTGCGGGACGGACCCCGTCGGGGCGCCGGCGATGGCAGGGGGGATGGTCTCGTCCACGACGTCTCCTCGTCGATCCGCCGCCCCGGGCGGGTGGCCCACCGAGACTAGTCGCTGTGCCGGTCCTGTGAGACGAGCGACCCGGGAGGCTCGGTCAGGTCGCGGAGGGGTGGCGGTGCGTCGGGTCGAGGACCCGCTGCAGGAAGTCGCGCGTCCGGGGCTGCGTCGGGGCGCCGATCACGAGGTCGGGCGTGCCCTGCTCGACGACGACGCCGTCGTCCATGAAGACCACCCGGTCGGCGACCTCACGCGCGAAGGCCATCTCGTGGGTCACGACGAGCATCGTCATGCCGGAGTCGGCGAGCTCGCGCATGACCGTGAGCACGTCCCCGACGAGCTCGGGGTCGAGGGCCGAGGTCGGCTCGTCGAAGAGCATGAGCTGGGGGTCCATCGACAACGAACGGGCGATCGCGACGCGCTGCTGCTGTCCGCCGGACAGCTCGGTCGGGTGCGAGTGGGCGCGGTCGGCGAGGCCGACCCGGTCGAGGTTCGCCATCGCGATCGCAGAGGCCTCGTCAGCCGACCGGTGCAGCACCTTGCGCTGCGCGACGGTGCAGTTGGCGAGAACGTCGAGGTGGGGGAACAGGTTGAACTGCTGGAACACCATGCCGACGCGGGTCCGGACACGGTCGATGTCGACATCCGGGTCGGTGACCTCGGTGCCGAGCACCGTGATCGTGCCGGCGGACGGCTGCTCGAGCAGGTTCACGCAGCGGAGCAGGGTGGACTTTCCCGAGCCGGACGGGCCGATCACGCAGACGACGTCGCCGGCGTCGATCTCGAGGTCGATCCCCTTGAGGACCTCGTGGGTCCCGAAGGCCTTGTGCAGGCCGGTGATCTCGACGACGGGAGTGCTCATGAACGGCGCGCCTTTCCGGTGCGGGTCTCGAGCCACCGCGCGAGCAGGCCGAGCGGGATCGTGATGAGGAGGTAGGCCGCGCCGATCACGAAGAGCGCCGTCAGGCCGCCGTGGGCGCTGTTGAGCGCCTCGCGACCGACCTTCGTGAGGTCGTACTGGCTCACCTGCAGGCCCATCAGGTAGATCAGCGAGGTGTCCTTGGTGAGCAGGATGAACTCGTTGGTCATCGGCGGCAGCACGATGCGGAACGCCTGCGGGATCACCACGGTGGCGAGGGTGCGCCCCTGGGACATCCCCAGTGACCTGGCCGCCTCGACCTGCCCGCGAGGCACGGCCTGCAGCCCGGCCCGCAACGTCTCGGCGATGTAGGCGGCGGAGACCATGCCGAGGGCGAGGGCGGCCTTGAGGGTGAGGGACTCGATCGAGACACCGAGGGCGATCGGTACCGCGAAGCCGAACGAGATCACCACGAGCAGGGCGGGGATGCCGCGGAAGAACTCGATGTAGGCGGTCGCGATCCAGCGGTAGGGGCGCACCGGGGAGAGCTTCATGAGCGCGAGCAGCATGCCGAGGCTGAGCCCGACGGCGAAGGCCGCCGCGGTGTACACCACGGTGTTCCGGAACGCGTTCGGGATGCTGTGCAGAAGCTCCCGCGCGACGTCGAGGTTGAAGAACTGTGTCCCGACGCGGTGCCAGTCCGTGGCGAGGGCGAGTACGAGCAGGGCGATCAGCAGCACCGTGTACTGGATGCCGCGCGATATCCGGGCCCGACGTCGAGGGCTCATCCGTGGGCGGACCGGCGCCCCCGGGATCGGGGCGCCGGTCATCGTGGTCGTCATCTCAGCTCGCCGAGGGCGCGGTGCCGATGTTCTTCGTGTAGAGCGTCGTGTACGTGCCGTCCGACTGGACGCGCGCGAGCGTCTTGTTGACGGCGTCGAGCAGCGCGGTGTTGCCCTTCTTCACCCCGAGGCCGTACTTCTCGCCCGTGGAGAAGTTCGCGTTCATCGAGTAGCCCTGCTTGACGAACGGGCCGAGGACGGCGACGTCGTTGATCACGGCGTCGACCTGGCCGGTCTGGAGCGCCTGGACCTGCAGGCCGAGATCCTCGAACTGGACTGCGTCCAGGTTGTGGTCCTTCGCCCAGGTCTCACCCGTGGTGGCCTGCTGGACGGCGACCTTCTTGCCCACGAGGTCCGCGGCGGTCTTGAGGCTCGAGCCGGCCTTGACGAGGAGGCCCTGGTCCGCATTGAAGTACGGGTCCGAGAAGTCGATCTTCGCCTCACGCTCCGGCGTGATCGTGATGCCGGACGCGACGATGTCGCAGGTGTTGGTGTCGAGGGCCACCCCGGACTGGATGGACTCGAACGGTGAGACGACCGTGGTGAGCGTCACTCCGAGGTCCTTCGCGACCTCGTTGGTGAGGTCGATGTCGAAGCCGACGACCTTGCCGGAGGCGTCGGTGTACTCGAACGGCTCGTACGGCGGGTTCGTGCAGACCGTCAGCGTGCCCGCCTTGACGAGCGTGACGCCACCCGCGGCCGAGGAGGACGCGGCGGGGGTGCTGGTGCTGCTGCACCCGGCCAGGAGCATGGCCCCGGCGACGAGGGGGGCGGCGAGGCGGAGGGAGGTGCGCATGGTGACTCCTGGACGTCGATCACGAGTAAGCATTCACAGCACATCATGGATATGCATCATCTGGCAAACGTGGGACGTTTGTCCTCTTTTGTGCAGCGCAAGGTGCCGGGCCCGGCACCCTCAGGGGGAGCGCGGACCCGGCGACGATCGGACGGATCAGCTCGCCGCGAGCTCCACGGTGCGCACGACCGGCACCTCGAGCGAGTCGTCGGCCACGAGGACGAGCTCCGTGACGCGCCCGGCGGACCGGACGTCCTCGAAGGCGAGGCGGACGCCGGCGAGGGTACCGGCGGGCACCGCGAGCTCGACCTCGGTGAGGACCGTGCGCTGGGAGACCTTCGCCTCCGACTTGACCTTGCGCAGAGCTGCCAGCGCGGTGCCTGCAGCCCCGAGGACTGTCGGGTCGGCGTCCCCCGCCGCAGCCCGCAGCGGCTCCGCCACCGGCCACGCGGCACGGTGGATCGACCCCTCGCGCCACCACGACCAGACCTCCTCGGTCGCGAACGGGAGCACCGGTGCGAACAGCCGGAGGAGAGTGTCGAGCGCCAGGCCGAGGCTCGTGCGCGCCGACACCGTGGCGGCCGACGGGGCGGCGCCCTCGGCGGCGTCCGCGCCGTACGCACGGTCCTTGACGAGCTCGAGGTAGTCGTCGCAGAACGTCCAGAAGAACGTCTCGGTGAGCTCGAGCGCGCGCGTGTGGTCGTACGCCGTGAGGGCCGCCGTCGCCTTCTCGACCACGTCCGCAAGACCCGCGAGCATGGCCTTGTCGAGGGCCTCGGTGACCAGGGCCGGGTCGAGGGGCACCTCGCCGTCACCGGCGAACGACAGCGCGAACTTGCTCGCGTTGAGCACCTTGATCGCGAGGCGGCGGCCGATCTTCATCTGACCGACCTCGAACGCGGCATCGGTGCCGAGGCGGGCCGACGCCGCCCAGTAGCGCACCGCGTCCGAGCCGTGCTCCTCCAGGAGACCCATCGGGGTCACGACGTTGCCCTTGGACTTGCTCATCTTCTTGCGGTCGGGATCGAGGATCCATCCGGAGATCGCGGCGTCGCTCCACGGCAGCGACCCGTGCTCCAGGTGCGAACGGACGACCGTCGAGAACAGCCACGTCCGGATGATGTCCTGGCCCTGAGGACGGAGGTCCATCGGGAAGACCCGCGCGAAGAGATCCGGGTCGGCGAGCCACCCGCCGGCGATCTGCGGCGTGAGGGACGACGTCGCCCACGTGTCCATGATGTCCGGGTCCCCGATGAAGCCACCGGCCTGACCGCGCTGGTCGGCGGTGTAGCCGGCCGGGACGTCCGACGACGGGTCGATCGGCAGGATCTCCTCCGGCGGGACGATCGGGGCGTCCCACCGAGGCTCGCCGTCCGCGTCGAGCGGGTACCACACCGGGATCGGGACACCGAAGAACCGCTGCCGCGACACGAGCCAGTCGCCGTTCAGGCCGCCGACCCAGTTCTCGTAGCGGACCTGCATGAACTCGGGGTGGAAGTCGAGCTCGGCACCGCGCGCGAGCAGGGCGGTGTTGAGAGCGGCGTCCCTGCCGCCGTTGCGGATGTACCACTGGCGGCTCGTGACGATCTCGAGGGGCTTGTCGCCCTTCTCGAAGAAGTTGGCCTTGCGCTGCGTCGCGACCGGCTCCCCGTCGAGGTCGCCGGAGTCGCGCAGCGCGTCCACGATCGCCGCGCGTGCGGAGAAGGTCGTCTTGCCGGCGATCGCCTCGAACAGCTCGACCGCGGGCGCGGTGGCGATCCAGTCGGGCACCTCGCGGGTCAGCCGGCCGTCGCGGGTGAGGATCGAGCGCGTCGGGAGCTGCAGCTCGCGCCACCACTGCACGTCGGTCAGGTCGCCGAACGTGCAGCACATCGCGATGCCGGCGCCCTTGTCCGGCTCGGCGGCCGGGTGGGCCAGTACGGGCACCTCGACGTCGAACAGCGGCGACCGCACCGTCGTGCCGAACAGGTGCTGGTAGCGCTCGTCGTCGGGGTGCGCGATCAGGGCGACGCAGGCCGGCAGCAGCTCCGGGCGGGTGGTCTCGATGAAGACCGGGCCCTCCGGGGCGTGGAACGCGACCTTGTGGAAGTGCCCCGGGTAGTCACGGGCCTCGAGCTCGGCCTGCGCGACGGCGGTCTGGAACGTGACGTCCCACAGGCCGGGCGCCTCGGCCTGGTAGGCCTCGTCCCGCGCGAGGTTGCGCAGGAACGCCGTCTGCGCGGTCGCCTGCGCCGTGCGACCGATCGTCTGGTAGTGGTGCCGCCAGTCGACCGAGAGCCCCAGGTGGCGCCACAGAGCCTCGAACTGCTTCTCGTCCTCGGCGGTCAGGCGCTCGCAGAGCTCGACGAAGTTCTTCCGGCTGATCGGCTGCTGGTCCGCCGCCCGGACGCTCTTGCCCTCGGCGCCCTCGAGCGGCGGCTGGTAGCCCTCGACGTACGGCAGCGACGGGTCGCAGCGCACGCCGTAGTAGTTCTGCACGCGACGTTCGGTCGGGAGGCCGTTGTCGTCCCAGCCCATCGGGTAGAAGACCGACTTCCCGCGCATCCGCCAGTAGCGCGCGACGATGTCGGTGTGCGTGTAGGAGAACACATGGCCCACGTGCAACGAGCCGGAGACGGTGGGCGGCGGGGTGTCGATCGAGTACACGTCGGAACGGACGGCGGTGCGGTCGAAGTCGTACGTCCCCTGCGCGCTCCAGGCCGCGTCCCAGCGGCTCTCGAGTCCCTCGAGGGAGACCTTGTCCGGTACCCGGGAGGTCGTCGGGGACGGCGTCGGCAGGGCTGCGGTGGTCTCGGTCCGGGGGGAGTCGCTCATGGTCAGGCATTCTCCCAGATGCCGCCGACCGGCCGTGCACAGATCGTGCGCCACCGGAAATCTGCCCGTCACCTGCGCGGGTTACCCTCGCTGCAGCAGGTCGGCGAGACGAGGAGTGGGTTGTGGCGCAGGGTCTGACAGTCGGATACGCGGCGATGCTCGAGCAGTTCCACCCGACCGAGGTCGTCGAGCTCTCGGTGCTCGCCGAGCAGCACGGGTTCTCCGGGGTCATGGCGGCGGACCACTTCCAGCCGTGGGTGCCCGCGCAGGGCCAGTCGGCCTTCGTGTGGAACGTCCTCGCCGCGCTGGGGGAGCGCACCGTCGGCGATCTCGGTCCGGGCGTGACGGCACCGACGTTCCGTTGGCACCCGGCGATGGTCGCCCAGGCGTCCGCGACGCTCGCCGCGATGTACCCCGGTCGGCACTGGCTCGGCCTGGGGTCCGGCGAGGCGCTCAACGAGCACGTCGTCGCCGGCTACTGGCCCGAGGCGCCCGAGCGGATCAACCGGATGTTCGAGGCGATCGAGATCATCTCGAAGCTGTTCTCCGCGTCGCTCGCCGGCAAGGACGTCAAGCACGCGGGCCCGTTCTACAAGCTCGAGTCCACGCGGCTGTGGACGATGCCGGAGGTGCCGCCCGAGATCCTCGTCGCGACCGCCGGACCGGTGACCGCCAAGCGCGCGGGCCGCCACGCCGACGGCCTGATCACGGTCGGTGCCCCGCTCGAGAAGATCTCGGGTCTCTTCGCGAAGTTCGACGAAGGGGCGCGGGACGCGGGCAAGGACCCCGCCACGATGCCGAAGGTGCTCCAGCTCCACCTGTCCTGGGCCGAGACCGACGAGCAGGCGCTCGCCAACGCGATGACCGAGTGGCCGAACGGCGGCATGAAGTTCCCGAAGGCCGACATCCGGTCGCCGTTCGACTTCGAGCAGATGGCGCGGCTCGTGCGACCCGAGGACTTCGAGGGGCGCATGGTCATCTCCGCGGACCCGGACCGGCACCGGGCCGAGATCCAGAAGTACGTGGACCTCGGCTTCGACCGGGTGTACCTGCACAACGTGGGCCGGAACCAGCGCGAGTGGATCGAGACGTTCGGTCGCGACGTGCTGCCGGCGCTAGTGCGGTGACGGGCCCGTTCACCGTCTGGGCACCGGACGGGCTCCCCGAGGTGAACCCCGGCGACGACCTCGTCGCCCTGACGGCCCCCGTCCTCGCCGGCCTGCAGGACGGCGACATCGTCGTCATCACCTCCAAGATCGTCTCCAAGTCCGAAGGACGCGTGGTCGCCGCGCACGACCGCGAGCAGGCGATCACGGACGAGACGGTCCGCGTCGTGGCCACGCGTGAGCACCCGGGTGGCACCACGCGGATCGTCGAGAACCGCCTCGGGCTGGTGATGGCCGCCGCCGGTGTCGATGCGAGCAACACCCCCGACGGGACGGTCCTCCTGCTCCCGCTGGACCCCGATGCCTCGGCACGCACGATCCGGGCGGGGCTGCAGCGACGGCTCGGCGTGCGGATCGGCGTGGTCGTGACCGACACCGCAGGCCGGCCGTGGCGCCAGGGCGTGACCGACCTCGCCATCGGCGCCGCGGGTGTCGTCGTCCTCGACGACCTGCGCGGCGAGCGGGACACCCACGGGCGTCTGCTGACGGCGACCGTCACGGCGGTCGCGGACGAGATCGCCGCGGCCGCGGAGCTCGTCAAGGGCAAGAGCGACGGGCGGCCGATCGCCGTCGTCCGGGGTCTCGGCCACCTCGTGACCGACGAGGACGGCCCGGGTGCGCGCGCGGTGGTCCGGCTCGGTCCGGACGACATGTTCGCCCAGGGCAGCGCCGAGGCGTACGCGCAGGGGTGGGCGGATGCGCAGGCGGCGGTCGCGGACGGGCAAGGCTGACGTGAGCGGCCTCCGGTGGACCCTCGTCGTCCCGCTCAAGCCGCCGCAGGAGGGCAAGTCGCGGCTGTCCTGGTGGCTCGCTCCGGGGCCACGCATGTCACTCGTGCGTGCGATGACGGCCGACACGGTCGCGGCGGCCGCAGCAGCGGAGCGCGTCGACCGGATCGTCGTCGTGACGAGCGACGCGGACACCGTCCGCAGGGTCCGCGAGGCTGCCGTCGGCGCGGCCATGGACGTGGTCCACGAGCCGCAGCCGCCGGACCTCAACCGGGCGGTGCGCGCCGGCATCGACCATGCGCGCAGCCTCGACCCGACCCATGGCGTCGGCGTGCTTCTCGGCGATCTCCCGGCGCTGCACGCGACCGACGTCGACGAGGCGCTCGCCGCCGCGGCGGCCCATCCGCTCGGGGTCGTGACCGACGCGACCGGCGCCGGGACGACGCTGCTCACGGCGCTGCCCGGGGTCCCGGTGCACCCGGCCTTCGGCGCGGGGTCGGCGCAGGCGCACCTCGACCGCGGGCACGTCCGGATCGCGCTCGCGCCCGGCTCCGGGCTCGGTCACGACGTGGACGTGCCCGACGACCTCCCGGCCGTGATCGCCCTCGGCGTGGGGGACCGGACCCGCAGGGTGCTGCGTGTGGTCGGGTCGCTCGCACGGCCGCGGCGCACCGATCGACCGGGCCCGCTCGGCCGCTGACGTGTGGTCAGAGGCCGACGTGTGGTCAGAGGCCGACGAGCTCGAGAGCCGCCGCGGCGATCCGGGCCGTCGCCGGGACGTCGGTCATGAGGGTCGGCAAGGCACGTGCGGACCAGCCGTCGGCGGCCAGGGCCGTCGCGGCACCGGCGTCCACGGTGTCGACGAGCCAGGCGTCGAGGACGCCGCCCTGCGACCGCAGCCCGTAGTGCCGCGCGATCGCCTCGGCCGACGTCGCCACGCCGATCGTCTGCAGGCACGCGTCCGCCATCCCGCGCACGGCAGCGCCGCCGATCACCGGTGACACACCGACGACCGGCGCGCGCGTCGCGGTGATCGCGTCGCGGACGCCGGGGATCGCGAGCACGGTGCCGACCGACACCACCGGGTTCGACGGGGGGAGGACGACCACGTCGGCGTCGGTGATCGCCTCGACGACGCCCGGTGCGGCCGTCGCGCCCGCGAGGCCGACCTGGACGAACCGCCGTGCCGGCAGGCTCGCGCGATGCCGCACCCACCACTCCTCGAAGTGCAGGAGCTGCTCACCACCGGCGCCGTCGTCCACGGCGACATGGGTCTCGACCTCCTGGTCGGTCATCGGGACGAGCGTCGCCCCGGGCCGCCACCGCCGGCACAGGTGGGCCGTCACGGCGGACAGCGGCAGTCCTGCACGGAGGAGCTGGGTGCGGGCCAGGTGCGTCGCGAGGTCGAGGTCGCCGAGGGTGAACCACTCCCACCCGACGTCGTAGGCGGCGAGGTCCGCCGACACCCGGCTGCTCTCGTCGCGCCGCCCCCAGCCCTGGTCCTCGTGCACCGTCCCGCCGAGGGTGTACATCAGCGTGTCGAGGTCGGGGCACACGCGCACGCCATGGAGCCACATGTCGTCACCGGTGTTCGCGACGACCGTGACCGCGGCCGTCGTGCCCCCCTGGCCGTCGGGAAGGCGTTCGGCGAGCAGCGCCAGCAGGCCTCGGGTGAAGCGGGCGCCGCCCACGCCACCGGAGACGACGGTGACCTTCACGCAGGTCCTCCCAGGGTGTCGACCGATCGGGGCCTCAGTCTGCCTGGTCCACCGGGGTGCGTCATCCGGCGCGACTCGGCGGCGGGCGTCAGCCGGCGGCCGCGACGGCGAGCAGGTGGGCGACGGCGTCGGCGTCCTCGCTCAGCATCCCCACGGTCACGCGCACGTGGCCCTGGGCGCCGGCCGGCAGCGGTCCGGAGCGGAACGGCGCCCCGCGCGCCACCCGGACACCGGCGGCCTCGAGGATCACCAGGGCGGCCTCCTCGTCCCGTACCGGGAGCCAGAGGTTGATCCCGTCACCGGGCGGCACCCGCAGGCCGTGGTTCGCGAGTGCGGCGGACAGCGCCCGCTGCCGGTCGTGGTAGGCGCTCCTCGCCTCGGCGATCGTCTCGAGCGCCGCGTCGTCGGTGAGGAGGTCCACCAGGATCTGCTGGAGCATCCTGCTGGTCCACCCGGGTCCGAGCATCCGGCGTGCGACGATCCGGTCGAGCACCGTGGCCGGACCTCCCACGGCGGCGATGCGCAGGTCGGGACCGTGCGACTTCGAGTACGAGCGGACGTGCACGACGCGGTCGGGCAGGTAGCTGCCGAGGCTCACGGGTCGCGCCGAGGCGATCGCACCGGAGTGGTCGTCCTCGATCACCAGGAGCGACGCGTCGGTGCTGCGGGTCCGGATCGCCGACGCGAGCTCGCGGGCGCGCGTCGAGGACATGCTGACCCCGGTCGGGTTCTGGGCGCGGGGCTGGAGGACGATCGCAGCGACGCCGGAGCGCAATGCCGTGACCAGGCGATCCGGGCGCATGCCCTGGTGGTCGACCGGGACCGGGACGCGTTCCAGGCCCAGGGTGTCGAGCAGGTCGAAGAGCGGGGGAAGCCCGGGTCCTCGACGGCCACCCGGTCCCCGTACCCGGCGACCTGCTCGAGGGTGCGGCTCAGCCCGTCCATGGCGCCGTTGACGACGGTGATCCGCTGGGCCTGGAACGGCCAGGACTCCCTCAGGAGCCTCTCGAGGGGCTCGATCGTCGGGGACGACACGTACGTGGCGGTGTCGGCGGCGTGCGTGCGCGCGGCCACGCGCGCCATGGCGGGGCCGAGCACCGGGAGGAGCGCGGGGTCGGGGGTGCCGGTGGAGAGGTCGAGCCGCGCGGCTCCCGGCCCGCCGGCGAGGTCGCGGTACCGCGGAGGCAGCCAGCTCGCCGGCTCGGGCAGCACGAACGTCCCGGCGCGGCCGCGCGACGTGACGAGACCGAGGGCCGAGAGGGCCTGCCAGGCGCCACTGACGGTCGCCGGGCTCACAGCGAGCCGGGAGGCGAGCTCACGCACGGTCGGCAACCGGTCGCCCGGTCGCAGCTCGCCGGACCGCACGAGGCGCGCCACGGTCGCCGCGATGCCCCGTGGGCTGCGGTCCTCGACGTGGAGGGCTAGGTCCATCGGCCCATGGTGCTGCGTCCCGCGCGGTCGGCCGGCATCGGGGGGCTCGGGACGGCGCGTCGGGCGCAGATGTTTACCTCGTTGACACAGACGTTCTCGGCCACGAAACATAGGGACACGTCACAGAAATGTTCAACACGCAGAGTGACATTTCAAGAGCAGGCATCGCGCCGCAGACCTCGGAGAGGCACAGGACATGACGGCACAGCCGGACGGACAGCTCGCGTACACGCTCGACCGCGAGCACGTCTTCCACTCCTGGTCCGCCCAGGCGACGCTGGACCCCCTGGTGGTCACGACGGCGCACGGCTGCGAGGTGGAGACCGCGGACGGCTCGCGGTACCTCGACTTCTCGAGCCAGCTCGTCAACACGAACATCGGCCACCAGCACCCGCGTGTCGTCGCGGCGATCGTCGAGCAGGCACAGGTCTTGACGACCGTGGCGCCCTCGCACGCGGTGCTGCCGCGCGGGCTCGCCGCCGAGAAGATCCTGTCGCACGCGCCGGCGAGCTTCTCGAAGGTCTTCTTCACCAACGCCGGCGCGGACGCCAACGAGAACGCGATCCGGATGGCGCGCCAGGTGACGGGACGCGACAAGGTGCTCTCGTTCTACCGGTCGTACCACGGGAACACCGGTGCGGCCGTCGTGGCGACGGGCGACTGGCGCCGGATCCCCAACGAGTTCGCGCGCGGTCACGTGCACTTCTTCGGCCCGTACCTGTACCGCAGCGAGTTCTGGGCGAGCACGCCCGAGCAGGAGTCCGAGCGCGCGCTCCGGCACCTCGAGCGGGTGATCCAGTCCGAGGGGCCGGCGTCGATCGCGGCGATCCTCATCGAGACGATCGTCGGGACCGGCGGGATCCTCGTGCCGCCGCCCGGCTACCTCGCGGGGGTCCGTGCGCTCGCGGACCGGTACGACCTCGTCCTGATCCTGGACGAGGTGATGGCCGGGTTCGGCCGGACCGGCCGGTGGTTCGCGTTCGACGCCCACGACGTCGTCCCGGACCTCATCACCTTCGCCAAGGGCGTGAACTCGGGCTACGTCCCGGCGGGCGGTGTGGTCATCTCCGAGCGCATCGCCTCGGCGTTCGACGACAGGGTCTTCCCGGGTGGCCTGACGTACTCGGGTCATCCGCTCGCGATGGCCTCGATCGTCGCGACGATCGAGGCGATGGAGGACGAGCGGATCGTCGAGAACGCGGCGCGGATCGGAGCGGAGGTGATCGCCCCGGGTCTCGCCGAGCTGGCGGTGCGCCACCCGATGATCGGCGACGTGCGCGGTGTCGGGGTCTTCTGGGCCCTCGAGCTGGTGAGCGACCGGGAGGCGAGTACACCGGTGAGCGCCGCGACCATGGGGGCGGTGAAGCGCGAGCTGATGGCACGCGAGCTGCTGCCCTTCCTCGCAGACAACCGCATCCACGTGGTCCCGCCGTGCATCGTGACCGACGACGAGGTGGCACGCGCCCTCGCGATCTACGACGCGGCCCTGACCGCGGTCGAGTCCGCCACCTGACCCCCCACCCCACCCCGTCGAGTGGAGCGTTCTGCCGCGACACGCCCGCGTGTCGCGTGCAGAACGCTCCACTCGACGAAGGGGTGGGGGCGGGGGAACGTGAGTCCATGAGCATGTCAACTGAACGGGAGCCCGTCATGACCAGCACCACGCCGCGCGCCGTCGTCACCGGAGCGTCGAGCGGGATCGGGGCGGCGACCGTCCGCCGCCTGCGACACGACGGCTGGGACGTCGTCGCCGTGGCGCGCCGGGCCGACCGACTCGCCGCGCTCGCGGCCGAGACCGGTGCCGAGGCGTTTCCCGCCGACCTCACCGTCGACGAGGACGTCGCCCGGCTCGCGGCGCACGTCGAGGCCACCGGTGGGCTGACCGCCCTGGTCAACAACGCCGGCGGGGCGTTCGGCCTCGATCCCGTCGAGACGTCCTCGATCGACGACTGGCGCCGCATGTACGAGGTCAACGTGCTCGGCACGCTGCGGGTGACCCAGGCCCTCCTGCCGGCGTTGCGGGCGGGTGGCGGCGGGGACGTGCTCGTGGTCACGTCGACAGCGGCCGACGGCGCCTACGAGGGCGGCGCGGGGTACACCGGGGTGAAGCACGCCGAGCGGATGCTCGCGACGACGCTCCGCTGGGAGATCGTCGGCGAGCCGATCCGGGTGATCCAGATCGCTCCCGGCGCCGTCGCGACCGAGGAGTTCGCCCTCGTCCGGTTCGGCGGCGACGCCGAGCGGGCGGCCAAGGTCTACGAGGGCTACCAGCCGCTCGTGGCCGACGACGTCGCCGACACGATCGCGTGGGCGCTCAGCCGGCCGCCGCACGTCAACATCGACCTGCTCGTGGTCCGACCACGCGCGCAGGCAAGCAACACCAAGACGGCGCGGGAATAGGGCCGCGTCGTCAGCACTGCCGCATTCCTCCTGGACGAAGGCGACCATCATGAGTGTGCCGACCACCTCCACCACCACGTCGACGGCCGTCAGGGACGGCACCCGGACGCTCGTGCCGCACTGGATCGGGGGCCGCGCGGTCGCGGCGCCGGACGGTGCCCCCACGGCGCCGGTGACGAACCCGGCGACCGGTCGCGTGACCGTCGAGGTCCCCCTCGGCGGCGCGGACGAGGTCGATGCCGCCGTCGCGGCCGCGCGCGCCGCGTTCCCCGCCTGGCGGGACCTGGCGCTGAGCCGGCGGACCGCGATCCTCTTCGCGTTCCGTGAGCTGCTCAACGCGCGGAAGGACGAGCTCGCCGCGATCGTCACCTCCGAGCACGGCAAGGTGCTCTCGGACGCGCTCGGAGAGGTCAGCCGCGGCCTCGAGGTGGTCGAGTTCGCCTGCGGGATCCCGCACCTGCTCAAGGGAGGGTTCACGGAGAACGCGTCCACCCGGGTGGACGTCTACTCGATCCGTCAGCCGCTCGGCGTCGTCGGCATCATCAGCCCGTTCAACTTCCCGGCGATGGTCCCGATGTGGTTCTTCCCGGTCGCGATCGCGGCGGGCAACACGGTCGTGCTCAAGCCGAGCGAGAAGGACCCGTCGACGGCGATCTGGCTCGCCGAGCTGTGGCGTGAGGCGGGCCTGCCCGACGGCGTGTTCAACGTGGTCCACGGCGCCAAGGAGTCGGTCGACGCGCTCCTGGTGCACCCGGACGTCGCGTCGGTCTCGTTCGTCGGCTCGACGCCGATCGCACGCTACGTGTACGAGACCGGCACGGCCCACGGCAAGCGCGTCCAGGCCCTCGGCGGCGCGAAGAACCACATGCTGGTCCTTCCCGACGCAGATCTCGACCTGGCCGCCGACGCCGCCGTCAACGCCGGCTTCGGCTCGGCGGGGGAGCGGTGCATGGCGATCTCCGTCCTCGTGGCGGTCGAGCCCGTCGCCGACGAGCTCGTCGCGAAGATCACCGACCGGATGTCGCGGCTCCGGACCGGGGACGGCGCCGTGCTGCGCGACGGCGTGGGCGCCGACATGGGGCCGCTCGTGACCGAGGCGCATCGCGACAAGGTCGCGGGATTCGTCGCGGCCGGCGTCGCCGAGGGTGCCGAGCTCGTCGTGGACGGCCGCGGCATCGAGGTCGACGGGGAGGCCGGCGGGTTCTGGCTCGGCCCGACCCTGTTCGACCGCGTCACGCCGGAGATGTCGATCTACACCGAGGAGATCTTCGGCCCGGTGCTGTCGGTCGTGCGGGTCGAGTCGTACGACGACGGGCTCGCGCTGATCAACGCGAACCGGTACGGCAACGGGACGGCGATCTTCACGAACGACGGCGGTGCGGCGCGCCGGTTCCAGAACGAGGTCCAGGTCGGCATGGTCGGGGTCAACGTGCCGATCCCGGTGCCGATGGCGTACTACTCCTTCGGCGGCTGGAAGTCGTCGTTGTTCGGCGACTCGCACGCGCACGGCCTCGAGGGCGTGCAGTTCTTCACGCGCGGCAAGGTCGTCACGTCGCGCTGGCTCGACCCGAGCCACGGTGGCATCAACCTCGGGTTCCCGCAGAACGGCTGACCGGGCGCCCGTCGGGTCGGGACCGCTCCACGGGCGGGCAGGTGCTCTCGGGCACCGGCCCGCCCGCGGCGCGTCACAGGGTGCGGTCGGCGAACACCCGCAGCGCGTCCCGCACGAGCACGGCATTCGCCTCGCCCCCCGTAGGTCGCGGCGAAGCGCGGATCGGCGACGTACATCTCGCCCAGTCCGATGACGTACTCCTTCAGCGGGTGCCCGGTGCCGTCCCCCGGGGTGCCCGGGATGCCCGCGAGCCAGTCGCAGTGCCGCCGCGCGAGCTCCTGGGCGACCTCCGAGTCGGGAGCGACCCCGGCCTCTGCGGCGGCGAGCCAGCCCGCCCCGAGCTCGGCGAGCTGCTGCCTCCAGTCGTCGCGGGCGTCCACCGACAGCTCCTTCCACCAGGCGTCGGACGCGGCGTACGCGGCCGGCCCCCAGCGCCGCTCGACCTCGTCCTGGTGCTGCGTGTGGTCGAACCCGTCGAACATGGTCTCGGCCATGAGGGGGTCTCCGTTCTCCAGTGTCGTGATCGTCCAGGTGACGGATGCCACCTGACGGGCGAGGCGCCGTTGCTCGTCGCGCAGTCGTGCCAGGTGCTCGCGCAGCGCGGCGACCGGGTCCTGCTCGCTGTCGAGCACGCGTCGCACGTCGGCGAGCCCGAGCCCGAGGTCGCGCAGCAGGAGGGCTCGCTGCAGCCGGACGAGCGCGTCGTCGTCGTAGTACCGGTAACCGGTTCGGGCGACCCGGCTCGGACGGACCAGCCCGATCGCGTCGTAGTGCCGGAGCGTGCGGCTCGTGGTCCCGGTCAGGCGCGCGACGTCGTGGATCGTGCGTTCCACCTGGAGCCTCCGATCGGGGTTGAGCGCAGCGCAGGACGGCGACGGCAGGACGTCGCGCCATGACCGCACATCGCCGGGAAGCGACGCGACTCCGACGCTAGAGGTTGACGCCGCGTCAAGGTCAAGAGGACGGGCCGGCCGCGCCTGGTGAGCCCCTACGCTGGAACCATGACGACGAGTGAGGCCGCGCCGGGTCAGCCCGTCCCGACCGAGCGGGAGATCCTCGGCTGGCAGGAGTTCGGTGACGCGACGCGTGAGCTGGCGCGGGCGGTCCTGGCGTCGGGGTTCGTGCCCGACGTCGTCGTCGCGGTCGCACGCGGCGGACTCCTCCCGGCGGCGGCGATCGCCTACGCGCTCGACGTCAAGGTCATGGGCACGCTGAACGTGGAGTTCTACACCGGCATCGACAGCCGCCTCGCCGACCCCGTCGTGCTGCCGCCGTTGCTGGACACCGACGCGCTCGTGGGCAGGCGGGCGCTGGTCGTCGACGACGTCGCGGACACCGGTGAGACCCTCGCCCTCGTGCTGCGACTGGTCGCCGCGCACTGCGCGGAGGCGCGCTCGGCGGTGCTCTACGCCAAGCCCCGGTCGATCATCGACCCCGATCTCGTGTGGCGTCGCACCGGTCGGTGGATCACGTTCCCCTGGTCGGCGCAGCCGCCCGTCACGATCTGACACGTCGGACGAGCCGGGTGTCGCTGGCCGTCGACGCGGTCGCGCGGTGACGCCGCGCGTCAGGCGTGCGCGTGCGTCGTCCCCACCGGGTGATCCCCTACGATGGACGCACAGGCGACGACCCGGCCATCACCGGTGAGCCTCCGGAAGAACAGGCCGAGCCATGGCGCGGCCCCAGTAGAACCGGACGGGGCAGGCCCGTCACAGCCGTCGACGAGAGGCCGACCTCGCGTTCCCGATCCGGGCACGGGTGCGTCGGCAAGCGGGGTGGTACCGCGGTGGTGACCGTGGCGGCCGGGTGGCCGTCCGGCGACCGTCGTCCTCGCAGCCCAGAGATGCGACGGTACGAACGACCCCAGGAGCCCGACGTGGCCTATCCCTTGCACCGCGACACCGACGGCGTGACCCCGTCGCCGGACCTGCCCGCCCTCGAGCGCGAGGTCCTGGCGTACTGGGCGCAGGACGCGACGTTCCAGGCCTCGGTGGACCTGCGACCTGCCGGCGCCGACGGCGACAACGAGTTCGTCTTCTACGACGGCCCGCCGTTCGCCAACGGTCTGCCGCACTACGGCCACCTGCTGACCGGCTACGCGAAGGACATCGTCGGCCGGTACCGGACGCAACGGGGCCGGCGCGTCGAGCGACGCTTCGGCTGGGACACGCACGGGCTGCCGGCCGAGCTCGAGGCCGAGCGGATCCTCGGGATCACCGACAAGTCGCAGATCGACGAGATGGGGATCGCCGCGTTCAACGACGCGTGCCGCACCTCGGTCCTCAAGTACACGGTCGAGTGGCAGGACTACGTCACCCGCCAGGCCCGCTGGGTGGACTTCGATCACGACTACAAGACGCTCGACCTCACCTACATGGAGTCGGTGATCTGGGCGTTCAAGCAGCTCCACGACAAGGGGCTCGCCTACGAGGGCTACCGCGTCCTGCCGTACTGCTGGCGCGACGAGACGCCGCTGTCGAACCACGAGCTCGGCATGGACGCCGACGTCTACCAGTCCCGGCAGGACCCCGCGGTGACTGTCGGCGTCCGGCTCGAGACCGGCGAGCTCGCCCTGGTCTGGACGACGACGCCGTGGACCCTGCCGTCCAACCTCGCGGTCGCGGTGGGCCCGGAGATCGACTACGTCGTCGTCGTCCCGGCGGAGGGCGCGCTCGCGGGGGACCGCGTCCTGATCGCCGCCTCCCGGCTCGCGTCGTACGCGCGCGAGCTCGGTGAGTCCCCGGAGGTCGTCGCGCGGCTGTCGGGTGCCGACCTCGTCGGTCGGTCGTACACGCCGATCTTCAGCTACTTCGCCGGCCGTCCGCACGTGCACCAGGTGCTTGCCGCCGACTACGTGACCACGGAGGACGGCACCGGGCTCGTGCACCTCGCGCCGGCGTTCGGCGAGGACGACATGCTCGCGTGCGACGCCGCCGGGATCACCCCGGTGGTCCCGGTCGACTCCAAGGGCCGCTTCACGTCCGAGGTCCCGGACTACGCCGGTCTGCAGGTGTTCGACGCGAACCCGAAGGTGATCGCCGACCTCAAGGCGGGCACGGGCGACCTGGCGGGCGTCGACGTCGCCCACCGGGCGGTCCTCGTCCGGCACGAGACCTACCAGCACTCCTACCCGCACTGCTGGCGGTGCCGGAACCCGTTGATCTACAAGGCCGTGTCCAGCTGGTTCGTCCGGGTCACCGCGTTCCGCGACCGGATGGTCGAGCTGAACCAGGAGATCACCTGGGTGCCCGAGCACATCAAGGACGGCCAGTTCGGCAAGTGGCTCGCCGGTGCACGCGACTGGTCGATCTCGCGCAACCGCTACTGGGGGACGCCGATCCCGGTGTGGCGCAGCGACGATCCCGCATACCCGCGCGTCGACGTCTACGGCTCGCTCGCCGAGCTCGAGGCCGACTTCGGCGTCGAGGTGACCGACCTGCACCGGCCGTTCATCGACGACCTGACGAGGCCGAACCCGGACGACCCGACGGGCCGCTCGACGATGCGCCGGATCCCGGACGTCCTCGACGTCTGGTTCGACTCCGGTTCGATGCCGTTCGCGCAGGTGCACTACCCGTTCGAGAACGCGGACTGGTTCGAGCACCACTACCCGGGTGACTTCATCACCGAGTACATCGGCCAGACACGCGGCTGGTTCTACCTGCTGCACGTGCTCGCGACCGCGTTGTTCGACCGGCCCGCGTTCCGGACGTCGGTGTCGCACGGGATCGTGCTCGGCTCGGACGGCCGCAAGATGAGCAAGTCGCTGCGCAACTACCCGGCGGTGACCGAGGTGTTCGACCGTGACGGCTCCGACGCGATGCGCTGGTTCCTCATGGCGTCGCCGATCCTCCGGGGCGGGAACCTCGTCGTCACGGAGGAGGGGATCCGGGCCGAGGTGCGCCAGGTCCTGCTCCCGCTGTGGAGCACGTGGTACTTCTTCACGCTCTACGCCGGGGCGGCCGACGGTGGCGCCGGGTACACCGCACGACCGATGACCGTCGACCGCGTGGACGGCCTGGCCCCGATGGACAGGTACCTCCTGGCCCGGACGGGCGACCTGGTCCGCACGGTGACCGAGCAGCTGGACACGTACGACGTGCCCGGCGCGTGCGACACGGTCCGTGCGCACCTCGATGTGCTCACGAACTGGTACGTGCGCACGCAGCGCGATCGGTTCTGGGCGGAGGACCACGACGCCTTCGACACGCTGTGGACCGCCCTCGAGGCGTTGACGCGCGTGATGGCTCCGCTGGCTCCGCTGATCTCGGAGGAGATCTGGCGGGGGCTGACGGGAGCCCGCAGTGTGCACCTGACCGACTGGCCGGCGATCGGCGCGGGGGAGCCGGACGTCGTGCTCGCGGGCGACCACGACCTCGTCGTGGCGATGGACCGGGTCCGCGAGATCGTCTCGGTCGCCCTGGGCCTCCGCAAGGCGAACGCGCTGCGCGTGCGTCAGCCGCTGCGTGCGCTCTCGGTCGCGAGCGACGACCCTGCGGCGATCGAGCCGTACCGCGCGCTGATCGCGGCCGAGCTCAACGTCAAGACGGTCGAGCTCGTGGCGCTCGCCGACGGGGCGGCCGAACGGTTCGGCGTGACGTCGCGGCTCGCGGTCAACGCCCGCGCCGTCGGCCCCCGGCTCGGCAAGCGGGTGCAGGACGTCATCCGGGCGGCGAAGGCGGGGGAGTGGTCCTCGACCCCGCAGGGTGCCGTGGTCGTGCGGACCGCGGACGGCGAGGTGTCGCTGCAGGAGGGCGAGTTCGAGCTCACGACGGTCATCGACACCGGTGCCGACGCGGGGCAGGACGTCGCCGCGGCGGTGCTGACCGACTCCGGCTTCGTGGTGCTCGACCTCGCGATCGACGACGCGCTGCGTGCCGAGGGGTACGCGCGGGACGCCGTCCGCGTCGTGCAGGACGCCCGCAAGGCTGCGGACCTGCACGTCAGCGACCGGGTCCGGCTCCGGCTCGAGGTCCCGGGGGACTGGGTCGCGGCGATGGAGGAGCACCGCGACCTGATCGCCCGCGAGACCCTCGCCGACGAGGTCGTGGTAGTCGGCGCCGACGTCGACGCACCGACCGCCGAGGTCGAGCGGGTGCAGGCATGAGCCCCGACGAGCGACGTCGCGGCCCGCGCCCGTCCGGCGGCACGGACGACGCACGATCCGCCGCGCGCGAGGTCTACGCGGGCATCCTCGACCGTGCCCCGGAGCACGACTTCGCCCCGACCCTCGACCGGGTGCGTGCGGTGTGCGAGCTGCTCGGCGACCCGCAGCACGCGTTCCGGGTCGTGCACCTGACCGGCACCAACGGCAAGACCTCGACCTCGCGGATGGTCGAGCGGCTGATCCGTGAGCACGGGCTGCGCACCGGCCGGTTCACGAGCCCGCACCTGACGAGCCCGACCGAGCGGATCGCCATCGACGGTGAGCCGATCAGCGACGAGCGGTTCGTCGAGGTGTGGCAGGAGGTCGCACCGTACGTGCACCTCGTCGACACGCGGTCGCTCGCCGAGGGAGGACCGCGGATGAGCTTCTTCGAGGTCCTCACGGTGATGGCGTTCGCGGCGTTCGCGGACGCGCCGGTCGACGTCGCGATCCTCGAGGTCGGGATGGGGGGCGACTGGGACGCGACGAACGTCGCGGACGGGGACGTCGCCGTGATCTCGCAGATCGCGTACGACCACGAGCGTTGGCTCGGTCACGAGCTGACCGAGATCGCCGGGACCAAGGCCGGGATCATCAAGGACGGCGCGACGGTCATCCTCGCGGACCAGACCCACGAGGTCGAGGGCGTCATCCTCGCGGCGGCGGCGACCCACGGGGCCCGCGTCGTGCGCGAGGGGGTCGACGTCGCGGTGTCGTCGCGGCACGTCGCGGTCGGTGGTCAGCTGCTCTCGTTGCAGGGGCTCGGGGGTCTGTACACAGAGGTGTTCGTCCCGTTGTACGGCGAGCACCAGGCCCACAACGCGCTTCTGGCACTCGTCGCGTGCGAGGTCCTGCTGAACCAGGGCGCGGCGCTCGACGGCGACGTGGTCGGTGCCGCGTTCGCCGACGTGACGTCGCCGGGTCGGCTCGAGGTGGTGCGCACGAGCCCGACGATCCTCGTGGATGCGGCGCACAACCCGGCCGGGGTCGCTGCCCTCGTCGCCGCGGTCGAGGAGGCGTTCGAGTTCACCCGGCTCGTCGCCGTCGTCGGTGTCCTCGCGGACAAGGATGCCGTCGGGATCCTCGCCGGGCTGGAACCGCTCGTGGCCGAGGTCGTCGTGACGATGTCGAGCTCGGAGCGGTCGATGCCGGTCGAGGAGCTCGCCGAGGTGGCCTACGACGTCTTCGGCGAGGACCGCGTGCACGTCGCCGAGCGGCTCGACGCGGCGATCGACGTCGCGGTCGGACGTGCCGAGAGCGAGGAGCAGTACGGGGCGGGGATCATCGTGACGGGGTCGATCACGATGGTCGCGGACGCGCGGATCCTGCTCGGGCGCGGGTGACCGGACAGACCTGCACAAATGTGCACAGCCGCTGAACCTTCTCCCCTTGACGCGCGCGAATGCCCAGGTCAGTGTGGATGACGAGCTGCGGCACCCTGGTGCAGCCCTGATCACACCGTCGTGCAGAAGGGAATCTCCGTGAAGAAGCTCATCAACGACCCCGAGTCCGTCGTCGCCGAGTCGGTCGAAGGGTTCGGTCTTGCCCACGCAGACGTCGTCGAGGTCCACACCGACCCGCTGTACGTGCTCCGCGCAGGTGGAGCGGTGACCGGGAAGGTCGGGCTCGTGTCCGGGGGCGGCAGCGGTCACGAGCCCCTGCACGCCGGGTTCGTCGGCCACGGCATGCTCGACGCCGCCGTCCCGGGTGCGGTGTTCACCTCCCCCACGCCTGACCAGATCGCCCCCGCGCTCATCGCCGCAGACGGTGGCGTCGGGGTCGTGGCGATCGTGAAGAACTACACGGGCGACGTCCTCAACTTCGAGACCGCCGCCGAGCTGGCCGACGCCGAGGGCACGCAGGTGCGTTCGGTGATCGTCAACGACGACGTCGCCGTCGAGGACTCGCTGTACACGGCCGGTCGACGAGGCGTCGCCGGTACCGTCGCGGTCGAGAAGATCGCCGGCGCGGCTGCCGCGCGCGGTGCCGACCTGGACGCCGTGGTCGCGGTCGCGGAGAAGGTCATCGCGAACGTGCGGACCATGGGCGTCGCGCTCAGCGCCTGCACCGTCCCGCACGCCGGGAGGCCGAGCTTCGACCTCACGGACGAGGAGATCGAGATCGGCATCGGCATCCACGGCGAGCCCGGACGGCACCGGATCCCCGCCGCGCCGGCCGACGCGATCACCGAGATGCTCCTGACCCCGGTGGCCGACGACCTCGGCCTCGCGAGCGGCGAGAAGGTCCTGCTGCTCGTCAACGGGATGGGCGGCACGCCCGCGTCCGAGCTGTACATCGTCTACCGCCAGGCGCGGCGGCTCCTCGAGGCCCGAGGCGTCGAGGTGAGCCGGTCGTTGGTCGGCAACTACGTGACGTCGCTCGAGATGCAGGGCTGCTCGGTCACGGTGCTGCGGCTCGACGACGAACTCACCACGTTGTGGGACGCTCCGGTGCACACCGCCGCTCTACGGTGGTGACCGACAGTTCCATGAGTCCCGAGCAAGGAGAGTTCGCATGACGCTAGGACCCGACTGGGCTCTTGACTGGACCCGCCTGACCGCGCAGGTGATGACGGAGCATCGGGCCGAGCTCATCGAGCTCGACAGGCAGATCGGCGACGGCGACCACGGCGAGAACATGTACCGCGGGTTCTCGGCCGTGGTCGCCAAGCTCGACGCCCTGACGGAGCCGCCGGCCACGGTCGGCGATGTCCTCAAGCTCGTCGCGACCACCCTCATGTCCACGGTCGGCGGCGCCGCCGGGCCCTCTACGGCACGGCGTACCTGCGTGCCGCGAAGGTGACCATGGTCGACGACCTCGACGGCGCCGGGCTGGTCGCGATGCTCGAGGCGGGTCTCGAGGGGATCGTCGTGCGGGGCAAGGCGAACCCGGGCGAGAAGACCATGGTGGACGCCTGGACGCCGGCCGTCGCCGCAGCGGTCGCGGCCGCGGCGGACGGTGCCGGTCCGTCCGGGGTCCTCGCAGCCGCGGCGACCGCAGCCGAGCAGGGCGCCAAGGACACGAAGGACCTGCTGGCGACGAAGGGGCGCGCGAGCTACCTGGGCGAGCGCAGCATCGGTCACATCGATCCGGGCGCGACGTCGAGCGCCCTGGTGATGCGGGCCGCGGCCGACACCGCCGCGAGGGTGGCCGGGTGAGTGCACCGGTGCCCGTCGCGCTGATCCTCGTCTCGCACTCGCGCGACCTGGCCCGCGGCACCGCCGCGCTGGCGGGGCAGATGGCACCAGGGGTCCTGATCGTGCCGGCCGGCGGGACGCCCGACGGTCTCGGGACGAGCTTCGACCTCGTCTCCGAGTCGCTGGTCGAGGCGACGGGCGACGGGAGGGCGGCCGTCGTGCTGACGGACCTCGGCTCGGCGGTGCTGACCACCGAGGCCGTCCTCGACTTCGCGGACGAGGACGTCGTCGAACGTGTCCGGCTCGCCGATGCACCGTTCGTGGAGGGCGCCGTGGCGGCTGCGGTGGCCGCCGCCGGTGGTGCCGGTCTCGACGAGGTCGTGGCCGCGGCGCAGGACGCCGGCACGGCGTTCGGCCACGGTGCGACGCACGGTGCGGAGGGCAGCGGTGCAGCGGACGGCAGCGCGGCAGCGTCCGACGGCGTCGTCCGTGAGGTCGTGCTCCGCAACCCCCTCGGCCTGCACGCGCGGCCGGCAGCCGAGCTCGCGCGGATGGTCAGTGGTTTCGACGCCACCGTCACGATCGGCGGGGTGAACGCCGTGAGCGTGCTCGAGCTCATGAAGCTCGGGGCGACAGGCGGCCAGCGCCTCGTCGTCCACGCGGTGGGACCCGAGGCCGCCGCCGCTGTGGAGGCCGTGTCCCGTGCCGTCGACGGGGGATTCGGCGAGGCCTGAGCGCTGGGTGACGGACGCGACGTGCCGCCGGGAGGTGGGCCGTCACCGACTACCCTGGCGCCATGACGACGCCTCCTGCTGACAACGTGGCCGACAACCGGTCCGTGCACCCGGGCGCGGGCACCCGGGTGGTCCGCAAGCGACCCGCGATGGTGCAGTTCACGCAGACGATCCTGATCCTCGAGGCATTCGTGGTGCTGTTCGCGACCCTGGTCGCGTACGGCCTGCGGGTCGCCCCGTCGGCCACGGTGTGGACCGTGGGGGGGGACCCTCACGGTGGTGCTCGTGCTGCTGTCCGGGGTCGTGGGCCGACCTGGTGGGTACGTCGCAGGGAGCGTCGTGCAGGTCGCCGTGCTGGCAGGTGGGGTCGCTGTCACCGCGATGTTCGCGATCGGTGGTCTGTTCGTGGTGCTGTGGGTCGTGGCGTTGCGGCTCGGCGGCCGGATCGACCGCGAGCGGGCCGCGTGGGACGCCGCGCACCCGGGTCAGGTGAGCGCGTGAGGGGCCACGGCCGCGACCGCTAGGGTGTCCGCCATGACCGACACGACCGGCGCACCGCGGACCGAACGCACCCTCATCCTCGTCAAGCCCGACGGTGTCCGACGGGGGGTGTCGGGCGAGATCCTTCGACGCGTCGAGGCGAAGGGCTACCGGCTGACCGCCGTCGAGCTGAGGACGGCCGACGACGCGCTGCTCGCCGCCCACTACGCGGAGCACGTCGGCAAGCCGTTCTACGCCCCGCTCGTCGAGTTCATGGCGTCCGGCCCGGTCCTCGCGGTGGTCGCCGAGGGAGAACGGGTCATCGAGGGCTTCCGGTCGCTCGCGGGCACGACCGACCCGACGTCCGCGGCGCCCGGCACGATCCGCGGCGACCTCGGGCGGGACTGGGGTCTTGCGGTGCAGCAGAACCTCGTGCACGGCTCCGACTCCGTGGAGTCCGCGGAGCGCGAGATCGCGCTCTGGTTCCCGGCTCTCTGAGCGGTCGGCCGGTCCGACCACGCGCGCGCCCGCCCCGCGCGTGCGCCCGTTCCCCCTGAGAACCTCCTAGGCTTCCCCTCGTGCACCTCAAGACGCTCACCCTGCGCGGGTTCAAGTCGTTCGCCTCGGCGACGACGCTGCACTTCGAGCCGGGTGTCACGTGCGTCGTCGGACCGAACGGGTCGGGGAAGTCGAACGTCGTCGACGCACTCGCCTGGGTGATGGGGGAGCAGGGGGGCCAAGTCGCTCCGCGGCGGCAAGATGGAGGACGTCATCTTCGCGGGGACCGCGGGGCGTCCACCGCTGGGACGCGCCGAGGTCGCGCTGACGATCGACAACACCGACGGTGCCCTGCCGATCGAGTACACCGAGGTGACGATCTCCCGGACGTTGTTCCGGAGCGGGGGATCCGAGTACGCGATCAACGGCGCCTCCTGCCGCCTGCTCGACATCCAGGACCTGCTGTCCGACTCAGGCCTCGGCCGAGAGATGCACGTGATCGTCGGCCAGGGACAGCTCGACGCGGTGCTCCGAGCGACGCCCGAGGAACGGCGCGGGTTCATCGAGGAGGCCGCGGGCGTTCTCAAGCACCGCAAGCGCAAGGAGAAGGCGCTCCGCAAGCTCGAGGCGATGCAGGCCAACCTCACCCGGCTCGGCGACCTCACCACGGAGATCCGGCGCCAGCTCGGTCCGCTCGGCCGGCAGGCAGAGGTCGCCCGCAAGGCCCAGCAGGTGCAGACCGACCTGCGCGACGCCCGGGCCCGGCTGCTCGCCGACGACCTCGCGCAGCTGACGGCCACCCTCGAGCAGGAGATCGCCGACGAGACCGCCGTCCAGGCTCGTCGGACGGAGGTCGAGCGCGAGCTCGGAGCGGCGCGTGAGCGGCTCGCGGAGCTCGAGCAGGCCGCAGCGGCCGCAGCACCGGCAGCGAGCGAGGCGAGCGAGGTCTGGTACCGGCTGTCGTCGGTGCGAGAACGGCTGCGCGGCACCCAGACACTCGCGTCGGAGCGGTTGAGGCTGCTCGGCAGCTCCGCGGCCGCGCCCGAGCGTCCGAGCGACCCCCGTGACCTCGACGCCCAGGCGGAGCGGGTGCGCGCCGCCGAGGCCGAGCTCGCCGCCGAGGTCGAGATGGCGCGGGCGGCCCTCGACGCGGCGGTCGCCCACCGTCAGCAGGCGGAGGACGACGCCGCGGCGGCGGAGCGTGAGCTCGCGACGCTGCTGCGCGGCGCCGCGGACCGCCGCGAGGGGTTCGCCCGCCTGGCCGGACAGGTCGCGGCGCGTCGTAGCCGGCTCGAGGCCACCCAGAACGAGGTCGACCGGCTGCAGGGCGCGCTCGCCGAGGCCGAACGGCGCGGGATCGAGGCGACGACGCAGTTCGCTGCGCTCGAGGGCCAGGTCGCCGGTGTCGAGCAGGGCGAGGAGGGCCTCGACGCCGAGCACGAGGAGGCCGCCGATGCGGTCGAGCGCACCACGGCCCGGCTCGCCGAGCTGCGGGAGACCCTGACCGCTGCGGAGCGGGAGCGCGACACGCTGAACTCGCGGATCGAGACGCTCGAGCTGAGCCTCACGCGCAAGGACGGCGCAGGTGCTCTGCTCGCGGCCGACGAGGTCGTCGGCACGGTCGGGTCGGTCGCGGCGCTGCTGGGTGTGGTCCCCGGGAACGAGGACGCGATCGTGGCGGCGCTCGGGCCGCTCGCGGACGCGGTCGCGATGGAGTCCGTCGATGCCGCGGTGGACGCGATCCGGTGGATGCGGACCGACGACGTCGGGCGTGCGGCACTGCTGGTCGGCGGCCCGGACGGCGCGGGCCTCGTGGAGCCCGCCCGGCCGGAGGGGCTGCCGGCGACGGCGAGCTGGGCACCCGACCTGGTCCAGGCCCCGGCAGGCATCCGGGGCCCCGTGGCGACGTTGCTCGCGCAGGTCGTCGTGGTCGACGACCTCACCGAGGCGCGCGCCCTGGTGGCGGACCGGCCCGAGCTGGTGGTCGTGACGCGGGCCGGGGACCTGCTCTCCGCCCACCACGCCTCGGGCGGATCGGCGACGGCGCCCAGCGCGCTGCACCTGCAGGCGGCGCTCGAGTCCGCCCGCGCCGGCTCGGCCGAGGCCGTGGCGCGGGCGGAACGCACCCGCTTCGAGCTCGTCGCGGCTACCGAGGCGGCTGCCGAGGCGCGTGCGCGGTACGAGGACACGCTCGACCGGCTGAACCAGTCGGACGCCGCGCTCGCCGCCGTCGCGGAACAGCTCGGTCAGCTGGGCGCGGTCGCCCGTTCCGCACACGCGGAGGCGGCGCGCGTCCAGACCTCCCTCGACGCGGCGCTGGCCTCGCTCGCCGGCGACGAGGTCGAGCTCGCCGAGCTGTCGCAGCGTCTCACCGCGGCCGAGGCAGAGCCTGAGGAGGCCGAGCACGCGATCGCGGCGGGAACCACCCGGCGCGACGAGGTGGCCGCCGTGGCGACGGCCGCGCGGGCGCGGGAGACCGAGGCGCGGCTCACGCTCCGGACGAGCGAGGAGCGTGCCCGTGCGCTCGCCGGTCGAGCCGAGTCGCTCGAGCGCGCCGCGCGAGCCGAGCGGGTGGCGCAGGAGCGCGCGGCCGAGCGCGAACGGGTGCGCGCGCACCAGGCCCACCTGGCCGAGGCCGTCCGCGCCGGTTCTGCCGCCACGTTGGCCCACGTCGAGCGGTCGCTCGTGCTGGCCGGGGAGGCGCGTGCCGCCGCCGAGGCCGAACGGGCCGAACGCGACCAGGCCCTGAGCGCGCTGCGCGTCGAGGTCGAGGCGCGATCGACGGCGCTCGCCGAGCTCACCGACGTCGCGCACCGGGACGAGGTGGCGCGGGCTCAGCAGCGCCTGCGCATCGAGCAGCTCGAAGCCCGCTGCGTCGAGGAGCTCGGTATGGAGCCGCAGGCTCTCCTGGACGAGTACGGCCCCCATCGCGGGGTCCCCGTGGCGGCGCCGCGGCCGGGACCCGACGCGGTCGCCTCGGCCGAGGGCTCGGAGGAGGCCACGGTCGACGAGGTGCCCTACGTGCGGGAGGAGCAGGAGAAGCGGCTGCGCGCGGCCGAGCGTGCGCTCGCGCTCCTCGGCCGGGTCAATCCGCTCGCGCTCGAGGAGTTCGCCGCCCTCGAGGAGCGTCATCGCTTCCTCACCGACCAGCTCGCGGACCTCAAGAAGTCGCGGACCGATCTCCTGGAGATCGTCCGCGAGATCGACGAACGCGTCGAGCAGGTGTTCGCCGAGGCCTTCCGTGACACCGCCGAGCAGTTCGACCGTGTCTTCCCACGGCTGTTCCCGGGCGGCGAGGGGCGACTCGTGCTCACGGACCCGTCCGACATGCTCACCACCGGGATCGAGGTCGAGGCACGTCCTGCAGGGAAGAAGGTCAAGCGTCTCTCGCTGCTGTCAGGAGGCGAGCGGTCCCTGACCGCCGTGGCGATCCTGGTCGCGATCTTCAAGGCCCGACCGAGCCCGTTCTACGTCATGGACGAGGTCGAGGCGGCGCTCGACGACGCGAACCTCGGGCGGCTGCTGGTCCTGTTCCGCGAGCTCCAGGAGGACTCGCAGCTGATCGTCGTCACCCACCAGAAGCGCACGATGGAGATCGCCGACGCGCTGTACGGCGTGACGATGCGCGGCGACGGTGTGACGACCGTGATCAGCCAACGCATGCGCGAGGACGAGCCGGTCACGGCGGACCGCTGACGCCACAGGAGCGCGTGCCGGAGTCGCGGTGTGAACGTTGTGTGCACATCCGTGGCCGGTGCCGCGAGGGCGTCGGGTGCGCTCTCACGATCGCCGGATACTCGACTCATGACCTTGTACCTCGTCCTGAGCTTCATCGCGTTGGTCGTCGCGCTCGGCGTCCTCGTCCTGGCGGGGGCCGAGTCGGGTGACACGGGGGAACGGGGGCCGTCGCCGGTTTCGTCCGCGACCTGCGCAACGGCATCGCCGCCCGTCGCGGTCGGGTTCCGGCCGACGACCTCGACGACGAACCCGCGCCGGTCGACCTGTCGATCGAGGCGCTCTTCCGTGAGGCGGCCGAGGACGACGACGGCTACCTCCACGTCGACGACATCACCGAGACGTTCGCACGCGCTCGGGAGCGTGCGGTCAAGAGCCTGCACGGGATCTCCCACCACTGACCCCTGTCTCACCGGTGACTTTCCCGCCACGGGCGACTGCCTCCCCGCGGCTCGTGCCGCCGCACCGGAACGTGCACCAGCCGGGAACACCGCCAAGTCCTGACAGACTGACGTCGTGAACGAGACCCTCACGACCATCCTCGAGATCGGCCTCCCGACCCTCGTCGTCCTCGGCGCAACGATCGGCGTCCTCGCCCGGCGACGCCGGTCCCCGCGCGCGCCGGTCACCACCGCCCGCCCCGGAGTGCCGGAGGGCGCCACGCCGTCCGTCGAGGAGGAGACGCCTCCGACCGGCGTCCAGGTGGGCCTGCCGGGCGCTCCGGCAGGTGCGGAGGAGGTCGAGGCGCCCGCCCCAGTTGAGGCCGCCCCGGTGCTCGAGGTCCCGGCTCCCACCACGGGGCGGCTGTCGCGCCTGCGCGAGCGGCTCGCCCGGTCCGGGTCACCGCTCGGTGCCCGGCTCCTCGCGGTGCTCTCGCGCGACCACCTCGCCGAGGACGACTGGGACGAGCTCGAGGAGACGCTGCTGCTGGCCGACGTCGGCGCCGGTCCGTCCGCGGAGCTGATCGATCGCCTGCGCACGAGCGTGCGCGTCCAGGGGGTCAAGGACCCTGCGGCGGTCCGGACCATGCTCCGGGACGCGTTGCTCGCCCTCGTCGACCCGTCGCTGGACAGGTCTCTCGGCACGGCGCCGTCGTCGTCGGAGGACGGCGGGCACCGCCCGGCGGTCGTCCTGGTCGTCGGGGTGAACGGGACGGGCAAGACGACGACGGTCGGCAAGCTCGCGCGGGTCCTCGTGGCGGACGGACGGTCGGTCGTCCTCGGCGCGGCGGACACGTTCCGTGCGGCCGCGGCGGACCAGCTCCAGACCTGGGGCTCGCGGGTCGGTGTGCCCACGGTCCGTGCGGAGAAGGACGGCGGCGACCCTGCGGCGGTTGCGTTCGACGCGGTCCGGACAGGGGTGCGGGACAAGCGGGACGTCGTGCTCGTGGACACCGCCGGACGCCTGCAGAACAAGGCCGGGTTGATGGACGAGCTCGGCAAGATCACGCGGGTGATCACCCGCGAGGCCCCGCTGACCGAGGTCCTCCTGGTGCTCGACGCGACGACCGGGCAGAACGGGCTGAACCAGGCGCGCGTGTTCTCCGAGGTCGCCGGGGTCACGGGGATCGTCCTCACCAAGCTGGACGGCACCGCGAAGGGCGGGATCGTCGTCGCGGTGCAGCGCGAGCTGGGCGTCCCGGTCAAGCTCGTCGGCCTGGGCGAGGGTCCGGACGACCTCGCGCCGTTCGACCCCGAGGCGTTCGTCGACGGGCTCCTGCAGTCCTGACGCACCCCCGCGGTCCGAATCGCGCCCCGCCCTCACGGGTCGCTCACCGGCCGACCGCACAGTCGAAACACAACGTTTACACGTAGTCGTCGCATGTCACCCAGACGTAACGCGGCGGGTGCGGTCCCGAAACCCGTCTCCCCAACAGTTGAGCCGTCCGGCCGCCCGGTCGGGGAGTGGAGAGACGGGTAATGACCTTCACCTTGATAGCCGGAGACGCCTTCAAGCTGGACACCGGTAACACCGCGTGGATGATGACCTCCGCGGTCATCGTCCTCATGATGACGGTTCCCGCGCTGGCGTTCTTCTACGGCGGCATGGTCCGGAGCAAGTCGGTCCTGAACATGCTGATGATGAACTTCATCGCGGCCGGCACGGTGGGATTCATCTGGATCCTGTACGGCTACTCGGAGTCGTTCGGCAGCGCGACGACGGGGATCAACCAGTTCTTCGCCAACCCGTTCGAGTACTTCGGGTTGATCAACCTCACGGATGACAAGAGCTACTACCTCGCCTCCGGCGTCCCGGCCCTGGTAGGTGTCGCGTTCCAGGCGACCTTCGCCGTGATCACCGTCGCGCTGATCACCGGTGCGATCGCCGACCGGGTCAAGTTCGGCAGCTGGGTCGCGTTCACGGTCATCTGGGCGACGGCGGTGTACTTCCCGCTCGCCCACATGGTGTGGGGCGGTGGCTTCCTCAGCCCGTCCGGTCCGGTCGCCTCGTGGCTGTCGGCGCCGATCGACTTCGCCGGTGGGACTGTCGTCCACATCGATGCCGGTGCTGCCGGTCTTGCCCTGGTCCTGCTGCTCGGCAAGCGCAAGGGATGGCCGGGTGGGCCGTTCCGCCCGCACAACCTGCCCTACGTCATGCTCGGTGCAGCGCTCCTGTGGGTCGGCTGGTTCGGCTTCAACGCCGGTTCCGAGGGTGCGGCGGACGGCACGGCCGCCCGTGCGTGGATCAACACGTTCGTCGCGACGGCCGTCGCGATGCTCACCTGGCTGCTCACGGAGAAGGTTCGTGACGGCCGGGCGACCTCGCTCGGTGCCGCGTCGGGCATCGTCGCCGGCCTCGTGGCCATCACGCCCGCGGCTGCCGCTGTCGACTCGTTCGGTGCGATCGCGATCGGTGGCATCGCCGGTGTCGTGTGCGCCCTCGCGATCGGCCTGAAGTTCAAGTACGGCTTCGACGACGCGTTGGACGTCGTCGGTGTCCACCTCGTCGGCGGCATCACCGGCACGGTGCTGATCGGGTTCTTCGCGACGCACCACCAGGGTGCCTGGTACCCGGACGGCGCGAAGGACGGGCTGCTCTACGGTGGCGGCATCACGCAGCTGCTGTCGCAGATCGTCGTCGCCGCGTTCGCCGTGGTGTTCTCGTTCGTGCTCACCTACGTGATCGGGTACATCATTCAGAAGGTCGGCGGCCTGCGACTGAGCGAGGAGGCCGAGGTCGGCGGGATCGACCTGGCAGTCCACGGCGAGACCGCTTACGAGTCCATCGGCGCAACGCGCCTCAACACGGAGGTGAAGGCATGAAGCTCGTCACCGGAGTGATCCAGCCGCATCGTCTCGACGACGTGAAGTCCGCGCTCGAAGCCGCGGGTGTCCGGGGCATGACCGTGAGCGAGGCCAGCGGCTACGGTCGCCAGCGCGGTCACACGGAGGTCTACCGCGGGGCGGAGTACACGGTGGACCTGGTCCCGAAGGTGCGGATCGAGGCTCTCGTGGACGACGCGGACGCGGCAGCGGTCACCGACGCTCTCGTGAAGGCGGCGCAGACCGGGAAGATCGGCGACGGGAAGGTCTGGATCTCGCCGGTCGACGACGTGGTCCGGGTTCGCACCGGCGAGCGCGGTCCGGGCGCGCTGTAGTCCGATGACCACTCAACGACCGCCCGCAGGGGGTGCGGTCGGCGGCGATGCCTCTGAGGTCCCGCTCCCCGTCCACGGGGTGCGGGACCTCAAGGCTGAACGGCTCGACCTCGCGACCCGCCTGACCGGTCCGCTGGCGGGCGGCGCGATCCAGGACGGCGGGTTGCGGCGCGAGGCTCTGGTGGACCTCGTCGTCGCCCGGCTGCGCGATCTCTGGTCGCGGGCCACCGACGGACTCCTCGCGGACGAGGGCATCGCCCTCGCCGCGGTCGGGAGCGTCGGGCGGGGTGACCCGAGCCCGATGAGCGACCTGGACCTGCTGCTGGTGCACGACGGCCGTTCGCACCCGCCCCAGGTCGTGACCGAGCTCGCGGAACGGCTCTGGTACCCGATCTGGGACGCCGGCCTCGACCTCGACCACTCGGTGCGGTCGTTGGCGCAGTGCCGGCAGGTGGCGTCGAAGGACCTTCCGGCTGCGGTCGGGCTGCTCGACCTGCGCCACGTCGCCGGTGACATCGGCGTCGTGAACCGGGCGAGCACGGCGCTGCTCACCGACTGGCGCGGTGCGGCGCGCAGGCGTCTCCCCGAGCTCCTGAGCTCGGCCCGCGAGCGGGCGGACCGTCAGGGCGAGCTCGCCTACCTGATCGAGCCGGATCTCAAGGAGGCGCGTGGCGGGATCCGCGACGCGATCGTGCTGTTCGCCCTGGCGGCCACGTGGCTCACCGACCGGCCGCACGGCGCGGTGGACCACGCCTACCGCCATCTGCTCGACGTGCGTGACGCCCTGCAGGTCGTCACGCGCCGCTCCACGAACCGTCTGCTGCAGGCCGACCAGGAGGAGGTCGCCGCGCTGTGCGGGTACGGCGACCGGGACGACCTGCTCGCGAGTCTCGCGGAGTCGGGTCGCGTCGTCTCCTACGCGCTCGACGTGACGGTCCGCAACGCCCGGCAGGCGCTCCAGCAGCCGCTGACGTCGCGTCGGCCCGTGCTGATCCGGGGACGCCGCGGTGCACCGCGTCTGCGGGCCGTCGCCGACGGTCTCGTCGAGCATGCCGGTGAGATCGTGCTGGCGATCGACGCCCAGCCCTCGCACGACCCGCTGCTGTCGCTCCGGGCGGCCGCGACGTCGGTACGGACCGGCCTGCCGCTCTCCCCGGTGATGGTGACGAGCCTCGCCGCCACGCCACCGCTCGGCGACCCGTGGCCGAAGGCCGCGAAGAGCTACCTGCTGACGCTCCTCGGCAGCGGGACGGCGCAGATCCCCGTCTGGGAGGCGCTGGATCTCGCCGGTGTGGTGACGGGCTGGATCCCCGAGTGGTCGGCGGTGCGCAACCGGCCGCAACGGTCGCCGATCCATCGGCACACCATCGACCGGCACCTGATCGAGACCGTCGCGCGGGCCGCGCAGCTCAAGCGGGGGATCTCCGAGCCCGAGGTGCTGCTCGTGGCGGCGCTGCTGCACGACATCGGCAAACGCCCCGGCGTCGCCGGCCATGCGGAGGAGGGTGCCCGCCTGGCGGGCCCGATCGCGACGCGGATGGGCCTCGCGCCGCAGGAGGTCGACGACGTCGTCCGGCTGGTCCGGCACCACCTCACGCTCGCCGAGCTGGCGACGACGGCCGACCCGGACGCCCCGGAGACGGTCGAGGCGCTGCTGGACGCGGTCGATCATCGCGCGGACCTCCTCGAGCTCCTGCGCGCGCTGACGGAGGCCGACGCCTCTGCGGCGGGCAGCCAGGCCTGGAGCTCGTGGCGTGCCAGGCTGGTCGACGACCTCACGGCCCGGGCACGGCTGGCGCTCGGCACCCCCTGACGCGCCGCGCGGGCTCCTGGGAGGGCGGAGGTCGGCGGTACCCTGGGAACCCTCCGACCGCTCGGCCACCCGTGAGGAACGATCTGTGTTCGCGACCCTGTCCGACCGTCTTGCGTCCACCTTCAAGAATCTCCGCACCAAGGGCCGGTTGTCCGAGGCCGACGTCGACGCCACCGTCCGGGAGATCCGGCGTGCGCTCCTCGACGCCGACGTCGCGGTGCCGGTGGTCCGGGAGTTCACGGGGCGGGTGCGCGAGCGCGCGCTCTCGGTGGAGGTCTCCGGCGCGCTGAACCCGGCGCAGCAGGTCGTCAAGATCGTCAACGACGAGCTCGTCGGGATCCTCGGCGGTCAGAACAGACCACTGGTGCTCGCGAAGACCCCTCCGACGGTCATCCTGCTGGCAGGCCTCCAGGGTGCGGGCAAGACGACACTGGCGGGCAAGCTCGCCCTTCACCTGCGTGAGCAGGGGCACACCCCGATCCTCGTCGCTGCCGACCTGCAGCGGCCGAACGCCGTCACCCAGCTCACGGTCGTGGCGGAGCGCGCGGGCGTCCCGGTGTTCGCACCGCACCCCGGTGTCCAGGGCGAGGACGGCGGGGAGCCGACAGGCGACCCGGTCGCGGTCGCGCGAGACGGGGTCGCCCTCGCGCGCGACCGCCAGCACGACGTCGTCATCGTCGACACCGCCGGCCGGCTGGGTGTCGACGCCGACATGATGCAGCAGGCTGCCGACATCCGCGACGCGGTGGACCCGGACGAGATCCTGTTCGTGATCGACGCCATGATCGGCCAGGACGCGGTGACGACCGCGCAGGCGTTCGCGGACGGCGTCGGCTTCACGGGGGTCGTCCTCTCGAAGCTCGACGGCGACGCGCGCGGTGGTGCGGCCCTGTCGGTCGCCTCCGTGACCGGGCGACCGGTGCTGTTCGCGTCGACCGGTGAGAAGCTGACCGACTTCGAGGTGTTCCACCCGGACCGGATGGCGTCGCGCATCCTCGACATGGGCGACATCCTCACCCTGATCGAGCAGGCCGAGAAGGCCTTCGACGCCGAGCAGGCCGAGGCGATGGCGGGCAAGCTCGCCGCGGGCGAGGACTTCACCCTCGAGGACTTCCTGCAGCAGATGCAGGCCATGCGGAACATGGGCTCGATGAAGAAGATGCTCGGCATGCTGCCGGGGATGGGGCAGATGCGCGAGGCCCTGGACAACTTCGACGAGCGCGAGGTGGACAAGGTCGAGGCGGTCATCCGCTCGATGACACCGGCGGAGCGACGATCGCCCAAGATCATCAACGGGTCGCGGCGCGCCCGCATCGCACGCGGCTCCGGCACCACGACGACGGACGTCAACCAGCTCCTCGACCGGTTCGCCGGTGCGCAGAAGATGATGAAGCAGATGGCGCGTGGCGGCGGTGCTCCGGGGCTGCCGGGGATGGGGAACCTCCCGGGCATGGGGGGCAAGAAGTCGCGTGGCCGCATGACGCCGCAGCCGCGAGCCAAGGTCAAGGGGCGGTCCGGCAACCCGGCGAAGCGCGCTCAGCAGGAGCGCGAGGCCGCGGCGCGGGCCGCCGGTCAGGCGCCCAAGGCACCGGCAGGGTCGGCCTTCGGGGCAGCGGCACCGAAGAAGAGCGACCTCGACCCCGCCGCCCTCGGCCTGCCGCCCGGCCTCGAGAAGTACCTCGGTCGCTGACACAGTCCGGCGCCGGGTCCGGCGCGAGCCGAATGCGGCACTCGGGCGAGGTGTTGGGTCGCACGCCGAGGATCTGGCAGAATGGCCCGCTGTACCCGGTGCGTCGGACCCTCTAGCCGCACGCGACCGCGTCCTCAGGCCACACCGGCAGACCTGCCCCACGGGTCACGTCGCTGTGACCGCACCAGCAGAAACCAGGAGAGACCACACAGTGGCCACCAAGATTCGTCTGAAGCGTCTGGGCAAGATCCGGGCGCCGTACTACCGCGTCGTCGTCGCCGACTCGCGCACCAAGCGTGACGGTCGCGTGATCGAGGAGATCGGCAAGTACCACCCGACCGAGGAGCCGTCTCTCATCGAGATCTCCTCCGAGCGTGCGCAGTACTGGCTCGGCGTCGGCGCCCAGCCGACCGAGCAGGTCGAGGTGCTGCTCAAGATCACGGGCGACTGGCAGAAGTTCAAGGGTCTGCCGGGTGCCGAGGGCACGCTGCGGGTCAAGGGTGACAAGGTCGACGCAGCTGCGGCGATCCAGGCCGCTGCCGACGCCGCCGAGAAGGTCAAGGCCGCGGCCGCCGAGAAGAAGTCGGCTGCTCCGGTCGAGGCACCTGCCGACGAGGCCGCTGCGCCGGCCGCGGACGAGCAGGCCTGATGCTCGCCGACGCGCTCGAGCACCTCGTGCGGGGCATCGTGGACCACCCGGACGACGTCCAGGTGAACGCGAAGGCGCTCCGTCGTGGCGAGCTGCTCGAGGTCCGGGTCAACCCCGAGGACCTGGGGCGCGTCATCGGTCGGAACGGGCGGACCGCACGCGCACTGCGCACGGTGGTCGGCGCGCTCTCGACCGACGGTTCGGTGCGGATCGACGTCGTGGACGTCGACCGGCGCTGAGCACCAGAGCAACCGCTGTACCGATGCGACCGAGGCCCGGTCCCCGCCACGGGGCCGGGCCTCGGTCGGTCTTCGCCGCAGGGCGCCGCACGAGCACGTCGAGACCGGAGGGCACCACCATGCAGCTGACCGTTGCGAAGATCGGCCGCGCGCACGGGCTGCGTGGTGAGGTCGCGCTCGACATCCGCACCGACACCCCGGCCGAGCGGTTCGTGGTCGGTGCCGTTCTCCGGACCGACGACTCCCGCCTCGGCAGCCTCACGGTCGCGACGACCCGGGAGAACCAGGGCCGCTGGTTCGTGACCTTCGCCGAGGTGACTGACCGGACCGGTGCCGAGGGTCTGCGGGGCGTCAGCCTGGTCGTCGACGAGGACGCCTCGGACGAGGAGGACGCCTGGTACCCGCACGAGCTGGTCGGACTGCGTGCCGAGCACGTCGACGGCAGGCTTCTCGGCACGGTGCTGGCGCTCGAGCACCTGCCGGCGCACGACGCGCTCCTGATCCTCGAGCCGACCGGAGAGCGGAGTCTCGTGCCGTTCGTGCGGGCGATCGTGCCGGTCGTCGACGTCGCCGGTGGGCGCGTCGTGCTCGACCCGCCGGGTGGACTGCTCGCCTCGGACGTCGCCAACCTCGTGGTCTCGCCGGAGACCCACTCGGGTGGACGCGAGGACGAGGGCTGAGATGCGCATCGACGTCCTGACGATCTTCCCTGAGTACCTGGCGCCGCTCGACCTCTCGCTGGTCGGCAAGGCCCGCTCGGTGGGTCTCCTCGACGTGCGTGTCCACGACCTCCGCAGCTGGACCACGGATCGGCACCGGACCGTCGACGACACGCCTTTCGGTGGCGGAGCGGGCATGGTCATGCGGCCAGACGTCTGGGGGAGCGCGCTGGACGACGTGCTCGGACTCGGCCGTGCGGGCGATGCGGAAGCGGCGCCCGACGGCGTCGCACCGGCGCACCTGCTGATCCCCACGCCGTCAGGCACGCCGTTCGACCAGCGGACCGCCGAGGCGCTCGCCGGTGAGGGCCACCTCGTCATCGCGTGCGGGCGCTACGAGGGGATCGACGCCCGGGTCGCCGAGCACTACCGGCAGGTCGGCGCCGAGCACGGCGGTGTCTCGGTCACCGAGTTCTCGCTGGGGGACTACGTCCTCAACGGGGGTGAGGTGGCTGCGCTCGTGCTGATCGAGGCCGTCGCCCGGCTCCTGCCTGGTGTCGTGGGCAACCCGGACTCGCTCGTCGAGGAGTCGCACGGCTCGTCCGGGCTGCTCGAGTACGGCGTGTACACCAAGCCGCCCACCTGGCGGGGCCGTGAGGTCCCCGACGTGCTGCTCTCCGGCCATCACGCCCGGATCGAGCGGTGGCGACGTGACGAGTCGCTCCGACGGACGGCCGAGCGGCGACCGGAGATCCTCGAGCGCGCGGATCCCGCGGAGCTCGACGCGGCGGACCGCGACCTCTTGTCCTCGTGGGGGTGGGACGTCGGGGCGGACGGCCTACGCCGGCCCCGGGTGACCGAGGGAGACCCGTCGCCCCGGTGACGGTGCGCCGGTGCCGGCCGCTCGGGCCGACATGACGTGGGGTCGCAGGATGTGGCACACTCGGAGGTCGGTGTGCGCCGGTCGCGTCCCTGCCTCAGGGGGGACGATGTCGACCGGATGAGATCCAGGCGCCACCGCGAGACACCAGCCATCGGGCCGCCGTCGTGCGTGCCCGTCGACAACGTGACTGACCTGGGGCAGGACGGGAAAGCGACTCACATGCACATTCTCGATGACGTCGATGCAGCCTCGCTGCGTACGGACATCCCGGACTTCCGGCCCGGCGACACGCTCAAGGTGAACGTCAAGGTCGTCGAGGGCAACCGCTCTCGCGTCCAGCTGTTCCAGGGCGTCGTCATCTCGCGCGCCGGCGACGGCGTGCGTGAGACGTTCACGGTGCGCAAGGTCAGCTTCGGTGTGGGGGTCGAGCGCACCTTCCCGGTCCACTCCCCGAGCCTCGAGTCGATCGAGGTCCTCACGCGTGGCGACGTGCGCCGCGCGAAGCTCTACTACCTTCGCAAGCTTCGCGGCAAGAAGGCGAAGATCAAGGAGAAGCGTTCGACCATCCCGGCGAAGTAGTCCGGCGGGGCATCGCCCCCGCCTGTTCCCAGCCGACGACGACGGGCGGCGACCGACACCGGTCGCCGCCCGTCGTCGTCCCTGGCGGGTGCACCGGTGGCCGGTCCCAGGGCGCGCCCGTTAGGTGGCTCCCAGGATCGGATGGCACAGTGACGGGGTGAGCGACCACACCGGGACCGACGAGCTGCTCCTGCCCCGGAACGAGGAGCCTCGGCGCAGCCCGTTCATGGCGTGGTTGCGCGAGAGCCTGGTGATCCTCGTGAGCGCGCTGGTGCTCTCGTGGCTCGTGAAGACGTTCCTCGTGCAGGCGTTCTACATCCCGAGCGGCTCGATGGAGGACACGCTCCAGGTGGGCGACCGCGTGCTGGTGACCAAGCTCGCCCCCGGCCCGTTCGCCGTCCACCGTGGCGACATCGTCGTCTTCAAGGATCCCGGCGGGTGGCTCCCGCCGGTCACGGCGACCAGCACGAGCCCGCTGCAGAAGGGCGTCAACGACGCCTTGACGTTCGTCGGGCTGCTCCCGCAGGACTCCGGCGAGCACCTCATCAAGCGCGTGATCGGGGTCGCCGGTGACACCGTCGCCTGCTGCGACGCCCAGGGCCGTGTGACGGTCAACGGCGTCGGGATCGACGAGCCGTACCTCAAGCCCGGCTCGATCAACACCGACATGCCCTTCACGACGACCGTGCCTCCGGACAGCCTCTGGGTCGAGGGGGACAACCGGCTTCACTCGGCGGACTCGCGCTACAACCAGGGACGCCCCGGCGGCGGCTCGATCCCGCTCGCGAACGTCGTCGGCGTCGCGTTCGTCAAGCTGTGGCCCGCCGACCGGATCGGGCTGCTCCGCAACCCCGCGTCGACCTTCGCGGCCGTCCCTGCCCCATGACCGGCAGGCGGCGCTCGTCCGTCGCGATGGCGGCACGCCCTTCGGCGCAGGCACCGGATCTCCTCGTCGAGGCGGAGGCGCTGCGCGCCGGTGCGCGCCGGGTCGCCGGGATGGACGAGGTGGGCCGTGGTGCTCTTGCCGGTCCGGTGTCCGTCGGGCTCGTGGTCGTGGACATCGAGACAGGACCGGCGCCGCACGGCGTGGCCGACTCGAAGCTGCTGTCGGCAGGTGCACGGACCGCGCTGCTGCCGGCGCTCTCGACCTGGGGGGTGGCGCGAGCGGTCGGGCACGCGAGCGCCGCCGAGGTCGACCGGTGGGGGGTCGTCGGTGCGTTGCGGCTCGCGGGCTGGCGAGCGCTCGATGCTGTGTCGACGGACCACCCGGTCGACGTCGTGATCCTCGACGGCTCGCACGACTGGCTCAGCCGGGCTCCGCTCGACGACCTCCTCGAGGATGCCGCACCTCGGCCGGGGGCCCGCCCGAGGTGCGGATGCTCGTGAAGGCGGACCGGCGTTGCGCGTCGGTCGCGGCGGCGAGCGTGCTCGCGAAGTGCGAACGCGACGCCCTGATGGTGGAGCTCTCGGCTGCGCACCCGGCGTACGGGTGGGCGGCGAACAAGGGGTACGGCTCTGCCGAGCACCTCGCGGCGCTCACCGCTCTCGGGCCCAGCCCGCTGCACCGGCGCACCTGGCGGCTGCCTGGGACGTCACCTGCGGTGGGCTGACCCGACCCGTCCGTGCCGCAGTCGAGAGGCTGCCGGGGACCGGCCCGATCCGTTCCCGGTCCGGACCGGTGCACGTCGTCGCGGACCGGCGTGCACCGCGTCGCGACCTGATGGGCGATGATGGACCGGTGAGCGCGGAGGACCTGGAGAACTACGAGACCGACATGGAGCTCGCGCTGTACCGCGAGTACCGAGACGTCGTGGGGCTGTTCGCCTACGTCGTCGAGACGGAGCGACGCTTCTACCTGGCCAACCAGGTGGATCTGCAGGTGAGGTCGGCGGCGGGCGAGGTGTACTTCGAGGTCAGTCTGGCGGATGCGTGGGTCTGGGACGTCTACCGCTCGGCCCGGTTCGTGAAGTCGGTGCGCGTGGTCACGTTCAAGGACGTCAACGTCGAGGAGCTCGCCAAGCCCGAGCTCGACCTGCCGGACGGCGGGGCGTTCCGGCGCTGAGCAGGTGAGACCGGTCCGGCCTCGGCCGACCGGCACGGGCCCGGTCGACCGGCACGGGCCCGCGACCTGTCCACAGGGTCGAGGCGTCGAGAGCGGTGTCCCCGGAGCGGGACGGGAGGACCGTCCCGGGCCCCTGCGCACGTCAGGGTGAACGCCGGAGGTGGTCACATGCGTGCCACAGATGCGGTCGGGCGGTACGGGGAGCGAGTTGCTGCCCAGTTCTTGCGGGATGCCGGCTGGGTCGTGCTCGACACGAACTGGCGTGGGTACCAGGGGGAGCTGGACATCGTCGCCCTCGACGGTGACGTGCTCGTCGCCGTGGAGGTCAAGACCCGGCGCGGCACCGGGTTCGGTCATCCGGCAGAGGCGGTCACCCCGCGCAAGCTCGCTCGCATCCGTCGTCTGACCGGTCAGTGGCTGTCCGAGCACCCGGTGACGACGCGATCCGTCCGGATCGACGTGATCGCCGTGCAGGTCGCACGTCGCGGCGCCGCGGGCGTCGAGCACCTGGTCGGGGTCGTCTGATGGGGCTCGGACGCACGCTCGCGGTCTCGCTGGTCGGGCTGACCGGGCACGTCGTCGAGGTCGAGGCACACCTGGCCGCGTCGGTACCCGGGTTCACACTGGTCGGCCTCCCGGACGCCGCGCTGGCCGAGTCGCGCGATCGGGTGCGAGCCGCCGTGACCTCGTCGGCTCTCGGCTGGCCGCAGCGGCGGATCACGGTCAACCTCTCACCTGCGTCGCTCCCCAAATCGGGCTCGGGCTTCGACCTGGCGATCGCCGTCGCGATGCTCGCGGGAGCGGGGATCGTCCCGGCGGAGGCACCGAGCGGGGTCGTGCACCTCGGTGAGCTCGGGCTCGACGGGCGGCTTCGCCCGGTCCGCGGGATCCTGCCTGCCGTGGCGGCGGCGGTGGCTGCAGGCCACCGTCATCTGGTGGTCCCGGCGGCGAACGCACTCGAGGCGACGCTCGTCCCGGGCGCCGAGGTCGTCGGCGCCCGGCACCTCGCCGAGGTCGCACGACGCTACGGCGCCGATGTCGCCGTGCCGGACGTCACTGCGCCGCGGGCCGTCGTCGAGCGGGTCCGTCGGGACCCGGGTCCCGACCTCGCGGACGTCCTGGGTCAGGACGACGCCCGTGCGGCGCTCGAGGTCGCGGCGTCGGGTGGCCACCATCTGCTGCTGGTGGGGCCTCCCGGCGCTGGGAAGACCATGCTCGCCGCGCGCCTGCCGGGCCTCCTGCCGGATCTCACCCCGGACGAGGCGGTCGAGGTCACGGCGGTGCACTCGCTCGCCGGAACGTTCGACCCGGCCGACGGGCTGATCCGACGTCCGCCCTTCGAGGACCCGCACCACACCGCCACCGCGGCGGCCGTCGTGGGTGGAGGGTCCGGCGTCCCTCGCCCCGGAGCTGCCTCCCGAGCGCATCGGGGCGTCCTGTTCATGGACGAGGCGCCGGAGTTCTCCCCCGGGTCCTCGAGACCCTGCGACAACCCCTCGAGCACGGAGAGCTCGTGATCCAGCGCGCCGGAGGGACCGCGCGTTACCCGGCCCGCTTCCAGCTCGTGCTGGCCGCAAACCCGTGCCCGTGCGGGAACGCGATCGGCAAGGGCCTCGACTGCACGTGCACCGCGCTGGCCCGGCGCCGGTACTTCTCGCGTCTGTCCGGGCCGCTCCTCGACCGTGTCGACCTCCAGGTGGACGTCCTCCCGGTGCCGCGCTCCGCGCTCGGGGCCGGTGCGCGGGGCGAGGGGTCGGCCCAGGTGGCGGAGCGGGTGCTGCAGGCGCGCGCCGCACAGGCGTCCCGACTCGCCGGGACGCCGTGGCGGACGAATGCGGAGGTGCCGGGTCCGTGGCTCCGTCGCACCCTCGGCGCCGGCGGCGCCATGATGCAGGACCTCGACCGGGCACTGGACCGCGGCCTCCTGAGCCTGCGCGGGGTCGATCGCGTCCTGCGGGTCGCGTGGACGCTCGCGGACCTCGCGGGCCGCCCGGCACCCGGGCGGACGGAGATCGGTCAGGGGATGCTGCTCCGCACCCGAGGGCAGGTGGGCGCGTGACAGCCGTGGCGTTCGACCTGGACGACGACACGCTCGCCCGGGTCGCCTGGAGCAGGCTCACCGAGCCAGGGGATGCGACGGCGGGAGCGCTCGTCGGTGCGCTCGGGCCGTCGCGTGCCCTGCACTGGCTCCAGGCGGCTCACGGCGACGCCGACTCGGTGCGACGTGCGACGGATGCGCTCGCCGAACGGGTCCCGATCGTGCCGGCGGGGGCGCGGGCCCTGTCGGCGGCGGTCGCGCGCTGGGGCCCTCGCCTGGTCGATCTCGATCCCCGTCGCGAGCTCCGGGTCCTTCGCTCGCTGGGCGGCACGCTCGTGACCCCGGAGCTGCCCGGCTGGCCCGCGGCGCTCGACGACCTCGGCGCCGCGACTCCGCCGTGCCTCTGGGTCCGTGGTGATCCTGCTCTCACGGAGCCCGCCTCTCGTTCGGTCGCCCTGGTCGGGGCTCGGGCGAGCACGGCGTACGGGAACCACGTCGCCGGTGACCTCGCGGCGGGTCTGGTCGCGCGCGACGTCGCTGTCGTCTCCGGGGGCGCCTACGGGATCGACGCGGCTGCCCATCGTGGTGCTCTCGTCGCCGGCGGGACGACGATCGTCCTCCTCGCGGGCGGCGTCGACCGCGCCTACCCCGCCGGGGAACGCCTCCCTCCTCGGGACGGTGGTCGAGCAGGGAGGAGCGGTCGTCAGCGAGGTGCCTCCCGGAGGTGCACCGTCGCGCTGGCGGTTCCTCCAGCGGAACCGGCTGATCGCGGCGATCTCTCGGGGGACGGTCGTGGTCGAGGCCGCCTGGCGTTCCGGAGCGCTGAGCACCGCGAACAGGGCGGGCGAGCTGATGCGCCCGGTCGGTGCGGTACCAGGCCCGATCACGTCGATGGCCTCGGCCGGCTGCCATCGGCTCCTCCGCGAGGGAGCCGCGGTGTGCGTGACGGACGCCGACGAGGTGGTCGAGCTGGTCGGGGAGATCGGCCGGGACCTTGCACCGGGTCGCGAACCGGACGGAGAGGTCGCGGACGGCCTCGACGCGGTCGCGCGTCGGGTGCGCGACACCCTGCCGATTCGGGGTGGGCTCACGCCGGGTCTGCTCGCGCGCGAGGCCGGGCTGTCGGAGAACGAGGTGCGGGGGGCGCTCGGCACGCTCGAGCTTCTCGGCATGGCGCTCCGGAACGGTTCCGAGTGGCGCAAACCGGACGACCGGTCGCCGCGACACGAGCACTCGAACGGGTGATTCGAGAATTCACCCGCACGCAGGAACGCGCATTACGGGCGAATCGGACAGAATTCGGGACACAGAGGGTGAAGTAGCGGAAGTGTGACTTGTTCTCAACGCGGATTACCACCACGGTAGGGACATGAGTTCCGCAACGTCGGCGGCGACGGTCACAAGCCGTATCCCCCAGATGGCGGACTTCGTGCTGCACCTCGATGCTCAGCGGGGCCTCTCGCCGCACACAGTGCGTGCCTACCGGGGGGACATCGACCACCTGCTGGCCTTCGCCGAGTCGCAAGGGCATCACGGTCTCGACGAGATCGACCTCGGGGTGCTGCGTGGCTGGCTCGCCGCGATGTCCGAGGCGAACCTCAGCAGGGCGACGATCGCGCGGCGGGGTGCTGCGGCGCGGACCTTCTTCGAATGGGCCCATCGCACCGGGCGGATCGCCGTCGACCCGGCGGTGCGGCTCGCGAGCGCCCGACCGATCCGCAGCCTCCCGACGGTCCTGGGGATCGAGCACGCTGCGCTCCTCCTCGACACCGCGCGCAGCCGGGCGGACGACCGCGACGCGGTGCACCTGCGCGACTGGGCCGCGCTCGAGCTGCTGTACGCCACGGGGGTGCGGGTGGGGGAGCTGGTCGCGGCGGACGTCGACGACCTCGACCTGGATCGGCGCACTCTTCGGGTGCTCGGCAAGGGGAGCAAGGAACGCATCGTCCCGCTCGGCGTCCCTGCCGCACGCGCCTCGCTCGCGTGGTTGCGGTCCGGGCGCCCGGTCCTGGCAGGCGCTGGGTCGGGAGCTGCCCTCCTGCTCGGTCGTCGCGGTCAGCGGCTGGACCAGCGGCAGCTGCGGGCGGTCTCGCACGAGATCGCCGAGATCGCCGGTGTCGCGGACATCGCGCCCCACGCGTTGCGTCATACCGCAGCGACACATCTCCTCCAGGGCGGCTCGGACCTCCGAAGCGTCCAGGAGGTGCTCGGTCACTCGAGCCTTGCCACGACCCAGCGGTACACCCATGTGACGGCGGAGCGGCTCCGTGCGTCATACCACCAGGCACACCCCCGTGCTTGAGCAGGAAGTGAGACGGCCATGAGCGCACAGACGGAACGCATTCCGGCAGGGAGCGTCGCTGCCCGATTCCCGTCTGCGTCGGGCGTCCTGCCGCATCAGCACGGTGGTCCGGCGACGACACCCGGTGCCCGGCACCTCGGTGTCGTGGTCGTAGACGACACCGAGGTCGACGAGGCCGTCGACACGATCGGGGAGATCTGGGCCGAGTTCAAGGCGACCGGGGACCGGATGCTGCGTGAACAGCTCATCCTGCGATACGCACCGCTCGTCACGGCCGTGGCCGGGCGGGTCGGGATGCGGCTGCCGAGCACGGTCGAGCAGGCGGACCTCGTCTCCTACGGGATGTTCGGGCTGATCGACGCGATCGAGAAGTACGAGCTGGGCCGCGCCGTGAAGTTCGAGACCTACGCGAGCGCCCGCGTGCGCGGGGCCATCATCGACGAGCTCCGGGCGATCGACTGGATCCCGCGCTCCGTCCGCACCAAGGCCCGCGCCGTCGACCGCGCCTACGCGGAGCTCGAGGGCGAGCTGCGACGTACCCCCAGCGAGGCCGAGGTCGCCGCCAGGCTGGAGATGGGGGTCGGTGAGCTGAGGGCCGTCTTCAGCCAGCTCTCCACCGTCAACGTCGCGGCCCTCGACGACGTGCTCGGGGCCGGCGAGGACCGCGCTGACAACATCGCGCTGATCGACACGCTCGGCGACTCGCGGGCTCAGGACCCGGCAGGTTCGTTCGAGGTGCAGGAGACCAAGTTCCTGCTCGCCCGTGCGGTCGAGCAGCTCGGCGAGCGCGAGAAGATCGTGCTCGTCCTGTACTACTACGAGGGCATGACGCTGGCAGAGATCGGCCGGGTACTCGGGGTGACCGAGTCGCGGATCTCGCAGATGCACACGGCGGCGATGCTGCGACTGCGGGCGACGCTGCAGAGCTCCGAGCGCGGCTGACCCGCACCGGGCAGCCGCTGGGCAGCCACCGGGCAGCACCGTCACCCGGACCGGACGTCCGGCACGGGGAGAAGGACGATCCGCGTCCGTCGCCGCAGGAGGTCGATCGGGTCGACGTAGGCGGCCCCGACCCGGACGCCCCAGTGCACGCACGGTCGGTCCGTGCAGTGCCCCGGCATGACCGTGGCGACAGGTTGCCCGCGTGAGACCGTCTCGCCTGCATGCACGAGTGGACTCACCGGTTCGACGCTCGACCGGGTGCCGTGGGAGTCCTGCACGGTGAGGACCCCGCGATCGACGACCGTGCCGGCGAATGTCACGACCCCGTCGACCGGCGACACGATGAGCGCACCCACCTCCGCGGCGAGATCGACGCCGCGGTGCCCGGACGACCAGGTGTGCGCCGGGCGGACGAACGGGCGGATGACCTCGATCGGCGCCGTGACCGGAGCGACGGCACCCGGTGCAGGCAGGTCGGTGGTCTCGGAGGGCGCCTCGTGGGGCACCGCGTCTCCCGGACCGGGCATCTCCGAGGCAGCCGGAGCACCCGCTGTCACGAGCAGGAGAGCCGCGCCGAGGGCAGCCACCGCTGCGGCGCGCCGTCCGGTCCCGATGCTGGAGCGACGGTGTGACGGGAGCATGCGCCCATCCTGGGCGGCCACGTGTGCGTCACTCCCGGGCTCCACCGGCGGTGGGTGGCGACCGTCAGCGAGGCCCGCATTGTGGTCGGCTCGCCCGTCGGCCGGTGCCCCCGGTGGGCGAGGTCGTCCGGGGGAGCGGGATCCGGTGGGACACCGCCGCGAACTCGGGTAGTCTGTGCACCGCGACCGACGTCAGTCGATCGACATCGCGCGCCATCTTCTCGATGACTGCCGCCCAGAGGCACCGGTTCCACGGCGATCGTGGACCGACTGCCGACCGGCAGCCTCCTGGCTTCGAGCAGGTCGAGAGTTCGCGCTGGCAGCGGTCCGGGTCACCCCGGCGCCAGCACGGACATGGCGCCAGGGGCACCGACCACCCGGACGGTGCCGACAACCGGATCGCGGACCCAGCAGTGGGCCCGCTGCTCAGCGTGCACCTCGCGGTGCGCGCCGGAAGGACGTGCCATGGCCGTCGTGACCATGCGCCAGCTGCTCGAGAGCGGTGTCCACTTCGGGCACCAGACCCGTCGCTGGAACCCCAAGATGAAGCGCTTCATCTTCACCGAGCGCAACGGCATCTACATCGTCGACCTGCAGCAGTCGCTCTCGTACATCGACAGCGCGTACGACTTCGTCAAGGAGACGGTCGCGCACGGCGGGACCATCCTCTTCGTCGGGACGAAGAAGCAGGCGCAGGAGCCCGTCGCCGAGCAGGCCGCGCGGGTCGGGATGCCGTACGTCAACCAGCGCTGGCTCGGTGGGATGCTCACCAACTTCCAGACGGTGAACAAGCGGCTCCAGCGCCTCAAGGAGCTCGAGCTCATCGACTTCGACGACGTCGCCGGGAGTGCCTTCACGAAGAAGGAGCTCCTCATCATGCGTCGCGAGCGCGACAAGCTTGCGAAGACCCTTGGCGGGATCCGCGACATGGCCAAGGTGCCGTCCGCGGTGTGGATCGTCGACACGAACAAGGAGCACCTCGCGGTCGACGAGGCGCGCAAGCTCGGGATCCCGATCGTCGCGATCCTCGACACGAACTGCGACCCGGACGTCGTCGACTACAAGATCCCGGGCAACGACGACGCCATCCGTGCCGTCTCGCTCCTGACGCGCGTCGTCGCAGACGCCGTCGCCGAGGGCCTGATCCAGCGCCACACCGCTCGCTCGGGTGGGGCTGCCGACGCGACAGCCACCGAGGCCGAGCCGCTTGCCGAGTGGGAGCGTGAGCTCCTCGCAGGTTCGGAGGCTACGGAGGCTCCTGCCGAGGCACCTGTCGCAGAGGCGCCTGCCACGGAGGCTCCTGCCGCCGAGGCACCCGTCGCGGTCGAGGCCACCGAGGCCCCTGCCGCCGAGGCGACCACCGAGGTTCCTGCCGCCGAGGCGACCACCGAGGTTCCTGCCGCCGAGGCGACCACCGAGGTCGCTGCTGCCGCCGAGACCACCGAAGCCGGTCCCGCGTCCGAGTGACCCGGACCGACGACCACGCGAACTGACGAAGGACGGACACCGTAATGGCGAACTACACCGCCGCTGACATCAAGGCGCTCCGTGAGCGCACCGGTGCCGGCATGCTCGACGTCAAGAAGGCGCTCGACGAGGCTGACGGCAACGCCGACAAGGCGCTGGAGATCATCCGCGTCAAGGGCCTCAAGGGCGTCAGCAAGCGCGAGAACCGCGCGGCCTCCGACGGCCTCGTGGCGGCGCAGATCATCCCGGCTGCCGACGGCCTGGGCGAGGTCGGCGTGCTGATCGAGGTCAACTCCGAGACCGACTTCGTGGCGAAGAGCCCGGCGTTCGTCGCGCTCGCCGAGACGGTGCTCGCCACGGCGGTCGCCTCGGGTGCGGCAGACGCCGCGACGCTGCTCGCAGCCGACGTCGACGGCACGCCGCTGCAGACGGTCGTCGACGAGACGGCTGCGACGCTCGGCGAGCGCATCGTCGTCCGGCGGGTCGACCGGGTGGCGGGCGAGAAGGTCACGGTCTACCTGCACAAGGTGAACAAGGACCTCCCGCCGCAGGTCGGCGTCCTCGTCGCGACCGACGCCGCCGGAGCACCCGTGGCGAAGGACATCGCGATGCACATCGCGGCGTACTCGCCGGTGTACCTCTCGCGCACCGACGTCCCGGAGGAGATCGTGGCCTCGGAGCGTCACATCGCCGAGGAGACGGCGAAGAACGAGGGCAAGCCCGAGGCCGCTCTCACGAAGATCGTCGAAGGGCGCCTCAACGGGTTCTTCAAGGAGAACGTCCTGGTGGACCAGGCGTTCGCGAAGGACCCGAAGAAGTCGGTCGCGCAGGTCCTCGCCGAGGTCGGCGGGACCGCGACGGGCTTCGTGCGGTACCGCGTCGGCGCCTGAGGCGTCGACCCAGCCGGTGGCCTCGACCCTGCGGGGTCGAGGCCACCGGCGCACCACCAGCGTCACCCGTACCGGCGAGGAGAGCAGATGAGCCAGGATCCTGAAGCATCGCGGAGCGGCAAGTCGCACGACGGGGTCGCGCCGGCGCGACGGGTCCTGCTCAAGCTCTCGGGCGAGACGTTCGGCGGCGGTGCGATCGGACTCGCGCCCGACGTCGTCCAGCGGGTCGCCGCCGAGATCGCGGATGCGGTGCGCGCCGGGGTCCAGGTTGCGATCGTGGTCGGCGGCGGGAACTTCTTCCGCGGGGCCGAGCTCTCCCAGCGTGGGCTCGACCGTGCGCGTGCGGACTACATGGGCATGCTCGGTACGGTCATGAACTGTCTGGCGCTGCAGGACTTCCTCGAGCAGGCCGGCGTGAGCACCCGGGTGCAGACCGCCATCACCATGGGGCAGGTCGCCGAGCCCTACATCCCGCTCCGCGCGATCCGACACATGGAGAAGGGGCGCGTCGTGATCTTCGGCGCCGGTGCGGGGATGCCGTACTTCTCCACCGACACGGTGGCCGTGCAGCGAGCGCTCGAGACGCACTGCGACGAGGTCCTGATGGGCAAGAACGGCGTCGATGGCGTCTACACGGCTGACCCTCACCTCGATCCGCAGGCTCGCCGGCTGGATCACGTGACCTACACCGAGGCGCTCGTGGAGGGGCTGCGCGTCGTGGACGCGACGGCCTTCAGCCTGTGCATGGACAACGGCGTGCGCATGCGGGTGTTCGGGATGAGCGAGGGTGGGAACGTCACACGGGCCCTCCTGGGTGAGAAGATCGGCACGCTGGTGACGGCTGCCCGGCCCGGCGCGCTGACGGCGGACGAGACGACGATGAAGGAGCACACGTGATCGACGAGACCCTCCTCGAGGCTGAGGAGAAGATGAACAAGGCGATCGAGGTGGCGAAGGAGGACTTCGCGTCGATCAGGACCGGACGGGCGAGTGCGGCGATGTTCGCCAAGATCTTCGTCGACTACTACGGCTCGCCGACACCGCTGCAGCAGCTGGCGTCGTTCAACACCCCTGAGGCGCGCACGATCCTCATCTCGCCGTTCGACAAGTCCGCGAGCGTGGGGATCGAGAAGGCCCTGCGCGACTCGGACCTCGGCGTCAACCCGACCAACGACGGCAACGTCATCCGGGTGGTGCTGCCGGCCCTCACCGAGGAACGCCGCAAGGACTTCGTCAAGCTCGCGAAGGCGAAGGCGGAGGACGCGCGCATCTCGGTCCGCAACATCCGCCGACGCGCCAAGGACGAGCTCGACCGCATCTCGAAGGACGGCGAGGCCGGCGAAGACGAGGTCGCGCGCGCCGAGAAGGAGCTCGAGGCCGTGACCAAGCGCCACATCGACGTGATCGACACCGTGCTCCTCGCCAAGGAGAGCGAGCTGCTCGAGGTCTGATGACTGACCTGGTCCACGCCGACGACGTCGGCCACGAGTCGCACCCGATGCCACGGGCGGGCCGCAACCTCCCGGTCGCGGTCCTCGTCGGCGTCGGCCTGCTGGCGGCGGTCGCCGCGACCTTGGTGTTCCGCAAGGAGCTCTTCGTCGTCTTCGCGATCCTCGCCGTCGGTGCGGCGTTGTGGGAGCTCGCTCAGGCCGTCGCCCGGCGGGGCATCCACCTCCCGCTGCTGCCGCTCCTGGTGGGCGCAGCCGGCGTCCTGGTGTCCGCATACACGGCCGGTGCCGAGGCGCTCCTGGTCTCGACGATGCTCACGGCCGGCGGTGTGGTCATCTGGCGCGTCCTCGACGGCAGCGGCGAGTCGGCGCTGCGCGACGCGACCGCAGGGACGTTCGCTGCGGCGTACCTGCCGTTCCTCGCCGGCTTCGTGATGCTGATGCTGTCCATGGCGGATGGCGAGCGTCGCGTCGCGCTGTTCGTCCTGCTCGCCGTCGCGAGCGACGTCGGCGGCTACACGTTCGGCGTGCTCATCGGCCGCCACCCGCTGGCCCCGTCGGTCAGCCCGAAGAAGACCTGGGAGGGTCTCGTCGGTTCGGTGGTCCTGGCTGTCGTCGTCGGTGTCGTGGGCGTCATGGTGCTCTTCAAGCAGGGGCCGGCGATCGGGGTGCTCCTCGGACTGGCGACGGTGGTGACCGCTACGGTCGGCGACCTGTCCGAGTCGCTTCTCAAGCGCGACCTCGAGCTCAAGGACATGGGGAGCCTGCTCCCGGGGCACGGCGGCGTGCTCGATCGGCTGGACTCGTTGCTGCTCACCGCCCCGGTCGTGTACGTCATCCTCATGGCAGCCCTGCCGGTCGGGGACTGAGTCATGGGATCCTGGACCTGATGCCTGAGCCGACAGCACCTCCCACGCCCGAACGATCCGCCGCACCGAGCGGGGGCAGCCCTCGCACGCCGGCCGGACGCGCGGCCGCGCGTGCGCGACAGGTGCGCCCGGTGCCGATCGACGGCGGGGGTCCCGTCCCGTTGAGCTTCTCCACGTCGACGCGGGGCGCCCGTGGCAAACCGCCACGTCACTTCGTCGACCTGACGCCGGAGCAGCGGGCCGCTGCGGTCGCCGAGCTCGGGGAGAAGCCCTTCCGGACCAAGCAGCTCGCGACGCACTACTTCACCCACCTGACCGCCGACGCGGCTGAGATGACCGACCTCCCGCTCGCCACCCGCACCACGCTCGTGGCTGAGCTCTTCCCGAACCTGCTGACCGCTGCGCGCACCCTCACCGCCGACGCCGGGACCACCGTCAAGACGCTGTGGCACCTGTTCGACGCGGCGAAGGTCGAGTCGGTCCTCATGCGGTACCCGAACCGGACGACGTTGTGCGTCTCGAGCCAGGCGGGCTGTGGCATGGCGTGCCCGTTCTGCGCGACCGGGCAGCTTGGACTGACGCGGAACCTGTCGACCGCAGAGATCGTGGAGCAGGTGCGCTCGGCGGCCCGCTCGCTCGCGGACGGTGACATCCCGGGTGGACCGGCGCGGCTGAGCAACGTCGTCTTCATGGGGATGGGTGAGCCCCTCGCGAACTACCGCGCCGTGATGGAGACGGTCCGTCGGCTCGTCGCCCCGGCGCCTGACGGCTTCGGGATGTCGGCGCGGAACATCACCGTGTCGACCGTGGGGCTCGTTCCTGCGATGGACAGGCTCGCGCAGGAGGGCATCCCGGTCACGTTGGCGCTCTCGCTGCACGCGCCCGACGACGAGCTCCGGAGCGAGCTCGTGCCCGTCAACACGCGATGGAGCGTCGACGAGGCGCTCGACTCGGCACGGAACTACTTCGAGGTCACCGGTCGCCGGGTGTCGATCGAGTACGCGCTGATCAAGGACATGAACGACCACGCCTGGCGTGCGGACCTGCTCGGGACCAAGCTGAACGCCCGGGGGCGGGGATGGGTGCACGTGAACCCGATCCCGTTGAACCCGACCCCCGGGTCGATCTGGACGGCGAGCGATCCTGCTGTCGAGCGGGTCTTCGTGGAGCGTCTTCGGGCCCATGGGATCCCGACGACGGTGCGGGACACACGTGGGAGCGACATCGATGGGGCGTGCGGCCAGCTGGCCGCGGAGGAGGAATGATGGCGGGGATGTTCCGTACCGTGTCGCGGCTGCGCACCGGCTACGCGCCCGAGGACGTCGACGAGTTCTTCGACCACGCGCGCGAGGTCTACGAGAACGGTGTCGCGGGGGACCTGTCGGGTCACGACGTCCGGCTCGCCGCGTTCGACCTGGTGCGGGGAGGCTACTCGACGGCCGCGGTCGACGCGGCGCTCGATCGCCTCGAGGCGGCGTTCGTGGCCCGGGCGCGTGCCCAGAAGCTGGCGGCGGAGGGGCAGCAGGCGTGGATGAACCACCTCGCCGAGCAGGCCCGGTCGCTCTACGGGCGGCTGGGCCGGCCCGAGCGGCAACGGTTCGCCCCGGCCCAGCCTGGCCACCTCGGGTACGACATGGACGACGTCGACGCGCTGTGCCACCGGCTCACGGCCTACTTCGACCACGGTGACCCGCTCACCGCGCACGAGATCCGTTCCTCGACGTTCCGGCGACGCCACGGGGCGAGGGGATACGCCGAGGGACCGGTCGATGCGTTCTGCGCGCGTGCGATCGAGGTCCTGCTTGGCGTGGAGTGAGCCCGGCCTGATCTCTCAGCTGTTCTCGCGCCGGAACGTGCGTGTCCCGAACCACACACCGAGGATCACCAGCCCGATCGTGACCGCGTAGCCCCAGAGCGACTCGGCGGACGTCAGGTGGCCCAGGAACTCGGCACGGATCCCGTCGACCACGTGCTTGAGCGGGTTCGCGTCGCTCACGTGCTTGAGCCACGCCGGCGAGACGATGGGCAGCAGGATCCCGGACAGGAGCAGGAGCGGCAGCGCGATGCCGTTCAGCAGCGGCGCGAGGGCGTCCTCGCTCTTGACCGTGAGGGCCACCGCGTACGACGCCGAGGCGAAGGCCGCCCCCAGCAGCGCTGCCGAGAGCACACCGATCACGATCCCGAGGAGGGGCGCCCGGAGCCCGAGGAGGAAGCCCACGGCGCACAGCACGGTGCCCTGGACCGCGATCACCGCGACGTCTCGCAGGACACGCCCGAGCACGAGGGCCGACCGGGGCGCGGGCGTCACGCGCTCGGACTCGATGACCCCGTCACGCCACTCGGCGATGAGCCCGAAGCCGACGAACATCGCGCCGAACATCCCGAGCTGCACGAGGAGCCCCGGGACGAAGAACTGGTAGGCGTTGCCGACGCCGAGCTGTGCCTTGAGCGGCTCGAGCAGCGGCCCGAAGAGCGTCAGGTACAGGATCGGTTGAGCCAGTCCCATGACTGTCCAGACCGGGTTCCTCAGCGAGAGCCGCATCGCGCGGCGGAAGACCACCAGGGTGTCGTGGACGAAGGTGCTGCGGGTGCGTGCGAGCGAGTCGGTGGTCGTCATGCGGTGGCTCCGGCAGGGGTGGGGGCGGTCTCGCCGTCGCGCAGCGAACGGCCGGTCAGGGTGAGGAAGACGTCGTCGAGGGTCGGGCGGCGGAGCTCGACCGAGTCGAGTGCGACGCCGTCGTGGTCGAGGGATCGCAGCAGCCCGGCGAGCAGGGTCGCGCCGGCGGGGACGCGGACGACGATGGTGCGGTCCTTGGTGCCGACGAGGGTCGCGCCGGGGAGGGCTGCCGCAGCGGCCTCGGCTCGGGCGAGGTCTGCGTGCTGGGCGACGGTGAGGATGACGGCGTCGCCCGAGACGCGCCGCTTGAGCTCGTCCGGGCTGCCCTCGGCGACGATCGTGCCGTGGTCGATCACGAGGATGCGGTCGCACAGGGCGTCGGCCTCGTCGAGGTAGTGCGTCGTCAGGAACACGGTGCTTCCGCGGTCGTCGCGCAGGGCGCGGACGTGCTCCCAGAGGTTCGCGCGCGCCTGGGGGTCGAGCCCGGTGGTCGGCTCGTCGAGGAACACGAGTCGGGGGACGTGCACGAGCCCCATCGCGATGTCGAGCCTGCGGCGCTGCCCGCCGGAGAGCGACGAGCACGTGCGGTCCCAGAGCCCGTCCAGGTCCAGCTGCTCGAAGAGCTCCTTGCCGCGGGCGGTCGCGACGGCCTTGTCCTCGCCGTAGAGCAGGGCGTGGTCGACGACCTCTTCACCCGCACGGGCGTTCCCGGAGGTCGAGCCCGACTGGGCGACGTACCCGATACGGCGACGCACGCCGGCGGGGTCCCGGCGGAGGTCGAGTCCGGCGACCGTCGCCTCGCCGCGGGTCGGCTCGAGGAGGGTCGTGAGCATGCGGAGGGTGGTCGTCTTGCCGGCGCCGTTGGGGCCGAGGAACCCGACGATCTCCTCGGGCTGGACGTCCAGGTCGACGCCGCGCACCGCGTCGACGTCTCCTCGGCGGGTGCGGAAGGTGCGGGCCAGGCCGCGTGCGTGGATCATCCGGGGCTCCTTTCGTGAGGGCACCAGTATTCAGCGACGACTATTACTCGTCAAGGTTGACTATTACGCGTCTTTGCCGTGTGGGTCGTCTGACCCGTCCGGTTCGGGGAGGTCGTTCATCCCGGCTTCGGCACCGTGCTGTCGCGTTCCGGTCCCCGTCGCACCGTTCTCCGCGGCGCGGACGTCGCGCATGCCTCCGCCGGCGCCGGCGGCGACCGCCTCGGCGACCTGCTCCTCCGACGGGACCCAGTCGGGCTCCTCGCCGAAGAAGGCGTACGCACCGGAGCGGACCCGCGCGAGGTACTCCTCGCACCAGGAGAGCTCACCGGCGGATCGTGCCGCGAGCAGGCGCAGCGTCTCGGACGCCGAGGGCGGCGAGTCCCGTCGCGCGAGGAAGGCGGCGAGAGCGGCCGGGGCGGCCTCGACCTGCGCACGGAGGCCGTCGGCGTGCTCGCCGACCAGCGTGACGACCTCGTCCCGTGAGAGGGACGGGGCGAAGTTCACCGCGACGAGGAAGGCGATCGCGTCGTCGGGGTCGGATAGTGAGTCGCGAAGGAGGACGCCGAACATCGACTCGCCCGCGTCGGTGAGCTGGTACGACGTCCGCGCCGGCCGGGCGCCGCCCGCCGATGTGCGGACCTCCTCGAGCAGGCCTTGGGACGTCAGCGATCGCAACGCGTTGTAGATCGACCCCGGGTGCACGAACGCCCAGTCGTCGACGTGCCAGGACAGCAGCTCACGACGGATGAAGTAGCCGTGGACCGGCTGGAAGAGGCGCACGCACCCCAGGATCAGCAACCGGGTCGAGGAACCTGCGCGGTGACCGGGGGCCATGGCGCGAGTCTGTCACGGGTGAGCCGCGACGTGAGGGCACCGTCGTGTGCACGCCGGGACCCCGGGCAGGCAGACTGACGGGGTGAGTCAACGCACCGTCACCCTGCTCGGGTCCACGGGGTCGATCGGGACCCAGGCCATCGATGTCGTCACGCGTCATCCGGAGAGGTTCCGGGTCACCGGTCTCAGTGCCGGGGGAGCGGACCCCGAGGCTCTCGCCCACCAGGCCGCCGTGCTCGGCGTCACGACGGTGGCGATCGCCGACGCCCGCAGCGTGCCACGCCTGCGCGAGGCCCTGTCCGGTCGTGGTGCCGCCGACGTCGCGATTCTCTCCGGTGCCACCGCCGCGACCGAGCTGGCCGGTCGTGGTGCCGACGTCGTGCTCAACGGCATCACCGGGTCCGTCGGGCTCGGACCCACGTTGGCGGCTCTCGCTGCCGGGTCGACCCTCGCGCTCGCGAACAAGGAGTCGCTGGTGGTCGGCGGCGCCCTGGTGCACGCCGCGATGGTCCGGGACGACCAGATCGTGCCGGTCGACTCCGAGCACTCGGCGATCGCCCAGGCGCTGCGGTCCGGCCGTCACGACCTGCGCCGGGGCTCGACCGGGGCGACCGAGGTCAGACGGTTGATCCTCACCGCCTCCGGAGGCCCTTTCCGCGGGCGGATGCGCGACGAGCTCAAGCCTGTCACCCCGCAGGAGGCGTTGGCGCACCCCACCTGGTCGATGGGGCCGGTCGTGACGATCAACTCGGCGACGCTCATGAACAAGGGTCTCGAGCTGATCGAGGCGCACCTGCTCTTCGGGGTGCCGGCCGCGGACATCCAGGTCGTCGTCCATCCGCAGTCGGTGGTCCACTCGATGGTCGAGTTCGTCGACGGCTCGACGATCGCGCAGGCGTCCCCGCCGGACATGCGGCTGCCGATCGCCCTCGGGCTGTCCTGGCCCGACCGGCTCGACCCTGTCGTCCCGCCGTGCGACTGGACGACAGCGACGAGCTGGACGTTCGAGCCGCTCGACGAGGAGGCCTTCCCTGCGGTCGCTCTCGCGCGGGCCGCTCTGGCGGCCTCGCCCACCCATCCTGCGGTGTACAACGCGGCCAACGAGGAGTGCGTGGCGGCCTTCCTCGCCGGCCGGATCGGCTTCCTCGACATCGTCGACACGGTGGCACGCGTCCTCGAGCGGCACGAGGCCTCCGGGGCGGGCCTTGCCGAGGTGCTCGCCGCGGAGACCTGGGCGAGGACGACCGCCCAGGAGTTCCTCGCCCGGGTGTGAGCCGAGCCGGTCCGTCCCGCGGCGCTGTGTCACCGGCGAGCCTGCCGAACCGCTACCCGCCGGTGAGCCTGCCGAGGCCACGCGCGAGCACGCTCGCACGTCCGGTGGCTCGCTCCTCGGCATCGGCCGCCGTCGCGACCCGCAGGCCCAGGTTGATCCCGGTCCACCGCAGGGGTTCGGGCTCCCACGCAGGGGACCGGTGCCCGACCCATGGCAGGTGCGTCAGCGGGGTGTCCTGACCGAGGACGAGGTCCGCCAGCGTCCGACCTGCGAGGTTGGACGTCGCGACACCGTCGCCGACGTACCCGCCGGCCCAGCCGATCCCCGTCGTCGGGTCCAGACCGACCGAGGCGTGCCAGTCCCGCGCGATCCCGAGCGGTCCGCCCCAGCGGTGCGTGATCTCCGCGTCGGCCACGTCCGGGAAGAGATCGACCAGCGTGCTGCGCAGGTGGGCGAACACCTGCGGGTCCTGGTCGAAGTCCGCGTGGATCCGTGACCCGCGGTGGTAGGGGGCACCGCGCCCGCCGAACGCGAGACGGTCGTCGGCGGTTCGCTGGCCATAGATGATCAGGTGGCGGTGGTCGGAGAACGTCTCACCGCGAGCCAGCCCGATCTGCTCCCACACCTCGGCGGGCAACGGCTCGGTCGCGACCATCAGCGAGTACACGGGCACCACGTCGCGCTCGCTGCCCGGCAGCTGCGAGGTCCACGCCTCGGTCGCGCGGATGACGTGCTGCGCCCGGACGGTCCCGTGGTCCGTGACGACCGCGCGCGGCGACAACCGCAGGGCGCGCGTGCCCTCGACGATCCGTACCCCGCGCTGCTCGACGACGTCGGCGAGCGACCTCACGAGACGGCCGGGGTGCAGGCGCGCGCAGTCGGGGGTGAACGACGCACCGATCGCCCCTGCCGCGCGCACGTGCTCGCGCGTGGCCTCGATGTCGAGCAGCGTGACCTCGTCCCCCCAGATGGCGGCCTCGGCCGCCTCGGCGCGGGCGCGTGCGAGCTGGGCCTCGGACCGCGCGAGCTGCACCGTGCCACCGATGGCGAAGTCGCACGCGATCCCCTCGGCGGCGGCGACGCCACCGACCTCGACCACCGCGTCCCGCATGGCCGAGCGCATCGCCCGGGCCGCCTGGAGGCCGTGCTCGCGTGCGATGGCCGCGGCAGAGGTGGGCAGCAGCGCCGAGCACCACCCGCCGTTGCGCCCGCTCGCACCGAAGCCGGCGATCTCCTGCTCGACCACGACCACCTGGAGGCCCGGGTCGAGCTCGGTCAGGTAGTACGCGGTCCACAGCCCGGTGAACCCGGCGCCGACGATCACGACGTCGGCCTCGGTGTCCCCGTCGAGCGGGGCACGCGGGACGAGCAGGTCGCCGTCGCCCGCACGCTGGTCGAACCAGAGCGAGAGCGTCGAGTACGGCCGGTTGCCGCCGACCACGTGGGTCGGCGTCCGGGAGTGACGCGTCACAGGCGTGACCACGCCTCGGTGAGCACCGACCGGAGGATCTGCTCGATCTCGTCGAACTCCGCCGGACCGCAGGTCAGCGGCGGTGCGAGCTGGACCACCGGGTCACCGCGGTCGTCCGCACGGCAGTACAGGCCGGCGTCGAACAGCGCCTTGGAGAGGAACCCGCGGAGCAGGCGCTCGCTCTCGTCGTCGTCGAACGTCTCGCGCGTCACCTTGTCCTTGACGAGCTCGATCCCGTAGAAGTAGCCGTCCCCGCGGACGTCGCCGACGATCGGCAGGTCGAGGAGCTTCTCGAGCGTCCGACGGAAGATCGGCCCGTTCTCGTGCACGCGGTCGGTCAGCTTCTCGCGCTCGAAGATGTCGAGGTTCGCCATCGCGACAGCGGCGGACACCGGGTGACCGCCGAACGTGTACCCGTGGTAGAAGGTCGTCGACCCGTGGCGGAACGGCTCGAACAGCCGGTCGGACGCGATCATCGCGCCGATCGGCGAGTAGCCCGACGTCAGGCCCTTGGCGCACGTGATCATGTCCGGGACGTACCCGTAGTCGTTGCACGCGAAGATCTCGCCGATGCGGCCGAAGGCGCAGATCGTCTCGTCGGAGACGAGGAGGACGTCGTGAGCGTCGCAGATCTCCCGTACGCGCTCGAAGTACCCCGGCGGCGGCGGGAAGCACCCGCCGGAGTTCTGCACCGGCTCGAGGAACACCGCTGCGACGGTCTCGGCGCCCTCGAACTCGATGGCCTCCTCGATCCGGTTCGCTGCCCACAGGCCGAAGGCCTTCGGGTCGTGGCGCAGCTCCTCCGGTCCTCGGTAGATGTTCGTGTTGGGCACCTTGTGCGCGCCGGGCACGAGCGGCTCGAACGGGGCCTTCATGCCGGGGATCCCGGTGATGGACAGGGCGCCCTGCGGGGTGCCGTGGTAGGCGACGGCCCGCGAGATGACCTTGTACTTGGTCGGCTGGCCCATGAGCTTCCAGTACTGCTTGGCGAGCTTCCACGCGGTCTCGACGGCCTCGCCGCCACCGGTCGTGAAGAAGACCCGGTTGAGGTCGCCGGGGGCGTGGTGCGCGAGGCGCTCCGCAAGGTCGATCGCCTGCGGGTGCGCGTAGGACCACAGCGGGAAGAACGCGAGCTCGGACGCCTGCTCGCGGGCGCGCTCGGCGAGCTCGACCCGGCCGTGGCCCGCCTGCACGACGAACAGCCCCGACAGTCCGTCGATGTAGCGTCGGCCGGCGTCGTCCCAGATGTGGTGCCCTTCCCCGCGGACGATCGTCGGGACGTCGCTCGTCTCCCAGACGCTCTGACGCGTGAAGTGCCCCCACAGGTGGTCCCGCGCGGCCTGCGGCCGGGGGGTACCGAACGGCGTCGTGCCGGCGTGCGCGGACGGGCTGGTACTCATCTGGTCCCCCAGTTGTAGAGCTGCTTGCGGAGCTTGAGGTAGACGAACGTCTCGGTCGCCTGGACGCCGGGGAGCGACCGCACCCGCTCGTCGAGGACCTCGAGGAGGTGGGCGTCGTCCTCGCAGACGACCTCGATCAGCAGGTCGAAGCCGCCGGCGCAGATGACGACGTAGTCGACCTCCGCGAGAGCAGCCAGGGAGTCGGCCAGCGTGCGCAGGTCCCCGGAGGCGCGGATGCCGATCATCGCCTGGCGGGAGAAGCCCACCTGGGTCGGGTCGGTGACCGCGACGATCTGCATGACGCCCGTGTCGATCAGGCGCTGGACCCGTTGTCGGACGGCGGCCTCCGAGAGCCCGACCGCTCGACCGATGGTGGCGTATGGTCGGCGACCATCCTCCTGGAGCTGTTCGACGATCGCCTTCGAGACGTCGTCGAGCGCGGGGGGCGTGGTCCCGTTGTGGCGTGGCTTCACCGCTTGATGGTGCCTCGGAGAGGTTCGCTGCGCAAGCGATTCCGTCGAACCGGGCCGATGGAACTGCGAAATCCATGTAACTTCTTCGTTTCAACCGTTGATTTCGGCGAGATCGGCGTTAACCTGCTGACAGCGGGGCAAAGACGCCCCGAGTGCGCTGCCGCACGACCCGCCAGAGGATCCCCGTAGGACCGTCACGAAGGAGCCAGCCGTGGCCGAGGCCAGCACATCCCTGCTCAGGTTCGAGAACTTCATCGGCGGCAGGCATGTACCCGCCGCCGAGGGACGGACGTCGGAGGTCATCGATCCGACGACCGGTGAGGCCTACGCGACCGCACCGGTGTCGGGCGCCGCCGATGTCGACGCGGCGATGCGCGCCGCGTCGTCGGCCTTCGAGGTCTGGCGTGAGACCACGCCGGGAGAGCGCCAGCTCGCCCTGCTGCGGTTCGCCGACGCGATCGACGCACGGGCCCAGGAGTTCGTCGACGTCGAGTCGAAGGACACCGGGAAGCCACTCGGTCTGACGGCCACCGAGGAGGTCCCGCTCTGCGGCGACCAGCTCCGGTTCTTCGCCGGTGCGGCGCGGATCCTCGAGGGGGCGTCCGCCGGTGAGTACATGCGGGGATTCACGTCGTACGTCCGGCGCGAGCCGATCGGCGTGTGTGCCCAGGTCACCCCCTGGAACTACCCCCTGATGATGGCGGTCTGGAAGATCGCCCCGGCGCTCGCGGCCGGGAACGCCGTGGTCCTCAAGCCGTCGGACACCACGCCCGCCTCGACGCTCCTGCTCGCCGAGGTCGCCGCGGAGTTCCTGCCAGAAGGCACCTTCAACGTCGTGTGCGGCGACCGTGACTCGGGTCGCGCGCTCGTCGACCACCCCGTCCCCGGGATGGTGTCGATCACCGGGTCCGTGCGTGCGGGGATGGAGGTCGCCGGCAGCGCCGCGCGCGACGTCAAGCGGGTCCACCTCGAGCTGGGCGGCAAGGCGCCGGTCGTCGTGTTCGCCGACGCGGACCTCGCGGCGGCGGCGGAGGCGATCGCCCTCGGCGGCTACTTCAACGCGGGGCAGGACTGCACGGCCGCGACGCGCATCCTCGTGCAGGCCTCGGTGCACGACGAGTTCGTCGCCGCGCTCGCGGAGCAGGCACGTGGCCAGCGCACCGGGATGCCCGACGACCCGGCGGTCGCGTTCGGTCCGCTCAACAACGCGGCCCAGCTCGACCGCGTGCAGGGCTTCCTCGACCGGTTGCCGGACCACGCCGAGATCGTGGTCGGTGGCGGTCGCGTCGGTACCCACGGGTACTTCCACGAGGCCACCGTGGTGGACGGCCTGCACCAGGACGACGAGGCGATCCAGACCGAGATCTTCGGTCCGGTCATCACGGTGCAGACGTTCCGCGACGAGGCCGAGGCGCTGATCCTCGCGAACGGCGTGCAGTACGCGCTGGCGAGCTCCGTCTGGACCAAGGACCACGGGACGGCCCTGCGGATGTCCAAGGGGCTCGACTTCGGCGTGGTCTGGATCAACACGCACATCCCGTTCGTCTCCGAGATGCCGCACGGCGGGTTCAAGCACTCCGGCTACGGCAAGGACCTGTCCATGTACGGGTTCGAGGACTACACCAGGATCAAGCACGTGATGAGCTCGCTGGACGCCTGACCCGCCTCCTGCCTGGGCCGCGGTAATCGTCGCGAATGTTCCAGGCAGGAAACCATTTCGTTGCAGACGTGTACACAGACGACGGATTCTCTTGTCGGACGCCACATCTGCTGCAACGATCCGCAACGAGACCCGTTCATGGACGAAGTGACCGCCGCACCATCCGTCGACAGGAGCACCCGATGACCCCCCACCGCATGCAGCCGCCCGAGGACCCGATGCTCCAGGAGCTCGTCCGGCAGGCCACTGCCGCGCGCGCCCAGGCGGCAGCCCGCACCGTCTCCCGACGGACCGTTCTCGGCGGCGCTCTCGGCATCGGCGGCGCAGCCCTGCTGGCTGCGTGCGGCACCGGCGGGACCACGTCCCCGACGGCGTCGGCCGCCGCCGTCAAGGACGTCTCGGACACCGACAAGACGGTGCACTGGGCGAACTGGACGTTGTACCTCGACTACGACGACAAGACCAAGACGTACCCGACGCTCGAGGCGTTCACCAAGCAGACCGGTATCAAGGTCACGTACGCCGAGGACATCGACGACAACAACACGTACTTCGGCAAGATCCAGGCCCAGCTCTCGAACCACCAGGACATCGGCCAGGACATCGTGGTGTTCACGGACTGGATGGCCTCGCGGATGATCCGCCTGGGCTACGCCCAGAAGCTCGACCACGCGAACATCCCGAACTGGAAGAACCTCCTGCCGGACCTCCAGAAGGTCGACTTCGACAACGGCCGCAACTACTCGCTCACGTGGCAGTCGGGCTTCGCCGGCATCGCGTGGACCAAGGACAAGGTCCCCGGCGGGATCGGGACCGTCTCCGACCTCTGGAAGCCGGAGTTCAAGGGCCGCATCGAGGTCCTCTCGGAGATGCGCGACACGATGGGCCTGATCATGCTCGACCAGGGCGTGGACATCACCGGCAAGTGGGGCGACAACGAGTTCAACGCGGCGCTCGACGTCCTCAAGGCGCAGATCAGCTCGGGCCAGATCCGTCAGGTCAAGGGCAACTCCTACAAGGAGGACCTGATCTCGGGTGACGCCGTGGCGGTGATCGGCTGGTCGGGCGACATCACGCAGATCAACTTCGAGCAGGGCGACAAGTGGGAGTTCAAGCTGCCCGAGGCCGGCGGCACGCTCTGGAGCGACAACCTCATGGTGCCGATCGCGGCGACGCACAAGAAGAACGCCGAGACCCTCATGAACTACTACTACGAGCCCGAGGTGGCCGCCACGGTCGCCGCCTACGTCAACTACATCTGCCCGGTCGAGGGGGCCAAGGAGGCGATGGCGTCGATCGACAGCACCCTCGTCGACAACGAGCTGATCTTCCCGAGCGCGAGCACGCTCGCCAAGGCGCACGTGTTCCGCACGCTGACCTCGGACGAGGAGACGCGGTACAACAAGGCGTTCCTCGCCGTGATCGGGGCCTGATGGGAGTCGTTGGCGCCGGGGCCGAGTCCGGAGCGGACCTCGAGCTCATCCGGGTCACCAAGGAGTTCGGCGCCTTCACTGCGGTCGACGACCTCACCCTGACCATCCCCTCGGGATCGTTCTTCGCGCTCCTGGGACCGTCGGGGTGCGGGAAGACGACGACGCTGCGCATGGTCGCCGGTCTCGAGCGGCCGTCGGCGGGCCAGATCCGCATCGGCGGGAAGGACATCACCGCCACCAAGGCGTACCAGCGGCCGGTGAACACGGTGTTCCAGAGCTACGCGTTGTTCCCGCACCTGACCGTGCTGGAGAACGTCGCGTTCGGGCTGCGCCGGACCCACGCGAAGGATGCGCTGGCGAAGGCGGGCGACGGTCTCGACCTCGTCGAGCTCCGTCACCTCGCCGACCGCAAGCCGTCCCAGCTCTCCGGCGGGCAGCAGCAGCGCGTGGCGCTTGCCCGAGCGCTCGTGAACAGCCCGGCGGTGCTGCTGCTCGACGAGCCTCTCGGCGCGCTCGACCTCAAGCTGCGACGGCAGATGCAGGTCGAGCTCAAGCGGATCCAGACCGAGGTCGGGCTGACGTTCGTGCACGTGACCCACGACCAGGAGGAGGCCATGACGATGGCCGACACGGTCGCGGTGATGAACGCCGGGCGCGTCGAGCAGATGGGCGCGCCCGCCGAGCTCTACGAGCTGCCGCGCACGGCGTTCGTGGCGAACTTCCTCGGGCAGTCGAACCTCCTCGGAGGAACCGTCGTCGAGCGTGGCGACGTGCTCGGTGTCGACGTCGCCGGGACCCGCATCCAGGTCCCGGCCGCCCGTGCCGTCTCGCACGACGGCAACGTCCTGGTCGGGGTCCGACCCGAGAAGGTCATGATCCTGACCGAACGGGACCCGCTGCCTCCGGGCTGCAACGTCCTCGGTCCCGGCACCGTCGTCGACGTGTCGTTCAGCGGGGTCAGCACGCAGTACCAGGTGATGCTCCCGGGCCTGGGGACGTTCGGGGTCTTCGTGCAGAACCTCGTCGGGGGCGCCACCATCGCCTGGGGCGACACGGTGCGGCTCGCCTGGCAGACCGGCTTCACGTTCGGCCTCGACGGGCACGACGACGTCAGCTCGGGCGCGCTGGCGCTGGACGGGGTCGCATGAGCATCGCCGCAGCACTCAGCCAGGGTGCCGAAGAAGGTCCCGTCGGTGGGGCGCCGGCAGCGGTAGCGACCAAGCCCGCGCGCAGCGGCGCCTACCTGATGCTCCTGCCCGGCCTCGCCTACCTGGTCGTGTTCTTCGTCCTGCCGGTGTTCTCGTTGCTCGCGACCTCGCTGTACGTCCCGGTGCCCGGAGGGGACATCGGTCAGTTCGAGCCCGCGTTCCACTGGCAGAACTACGTGACGTCGCTCCAGGAGTTCTGGCCGCAGATCGTCCGGTCGTTCGTGTTCGCGATCATCGCCACCCTGGCGGCTCTGGTGATCGGGTACCCGATCGCCTACGTGATCGCGGTGCGAGCGCGGGGGAAGACCTTCCTCCAGGGCATGCTGCTCGTGCTCCTCATCGCCCCGTTCTTCACGAGCTTCATCCTCCGGACGATCGCCTGGAAGCAGATCCTCGCGGACGACTCGTTCGTCGTCCACGCGATGAAGTGGCTGCACCTGCTGCCGCCCGACGGCCGGCTGACCGCGACCGCGTTCGCCGTGGTCGCCGGCCTGACCTACAACTTCCTGCCGTTCATGGCGCTGCCGATCTACGCGAGCCTCGAACGGATGGACTCCCGCCTCCTCGAGGCCGGGGGCGACCTGTACGCCAACGGTCCGACGACCTTCTGGCGCGTGACCCTGCCGCTGTCGATGCCCGGCGTCGTGTCGGGGACGCTGCTGACCTTCATCCCGGCCTCCGGCGACTACGTCAACGCGGTCCTGCTCGGCAACCCGACGAGCACCGCGATGGTCGGCCAGATCATCGACTCGCGCTTCTTCGTGGTGAACGACTACCCGACGGCCTCGGTGCTCTCGGTCGTCCTGATGGTCGCGATCCTCATCCTCGTCGGGCTGTACGTCCGACGCGCCGGTACGGAGGACCTGCTGTGAGCGCCGTGACCGCTGCGAACCCGACCATGACCCGGCGTCGGCGGCGGTGGTCGCTCGGCGAGGTGATCGTCCCGGTGTTCGCGGGCATCGCCTTCATCTACCTCATGGTGCCGATCGGCTACACCGTGGCCTTCTCGTTCAACAACGCCGGGAAGTCGAACCTGATCTGGAAGGGCTTCACCCTCGACGCCTGGAAGAACCCGTGCGGTGCGCCGCAGGTGTGCGAGGCGTTCGGCAACTCCCTCAAGGTCGGCATCCTCGCCACCGTGATCTCCACGATCCTCGGGACGCTCATCGCGCTCGCGCTGGTGCGCTACAAGTTCCGTGGCCGGGCGCTCGCGAACCTGCTGATCTTCCTGCCGATGTCCACCCCCGAGGTCGTCCTCGGTGCGGCGCTGCTCGCCCAGTTCCTCGCGCTGCGCGTGCAGCCGGGCTTCGGCACCGTGGTCATCGCGCACATCATGTTCTGCATCTCGTTCGTCGTCGTGACGGTCAAGGCACGGGTCGCCAGCCTCGACCCGAAGCTCGAGGAAGCCGCGGCAGACCTCTACGCCTCGAACTGGCAGGCGTTCTGGAAGGTCACGTTCCCGCTGCTCGTCCCGGGCATCGCGGCCGCCGCGCTGCTCGCGTTCTCCCTGAGCTTCGACGACTTCATCATCACGAACTTCAACTCGGGCAACTTCACGACGTTCCCGAAGTTCGTGTACGTGTCCGCGACGCGAGGCATCCCCCCGCAGGCGAACGTCATCGGGTCGTCCATGTTCGCCCTCGCGCTGATCCTCGTCGTCGCGATCCAGGTCATCGCGGCGGCCCGGCGCCGCGCGGCCCGGCGCTAGTCGGCACGGCGTCAATCGGCACGATCCCGCCGGGTCGACGACCCGGCCGTCAAGAAGGAGCTCAGATGCGCATCCTGGTCGTCGGCAGCGGCGGGGTCGGTGACGCGGTCGCACGGATCGCGGCCCGGCGGGACTTCTTCGAGGTGATGGTCGTCGCCGACGTGAACCTCGCGCGCGCCGAGCGCACCGTCGAGGCAGCGCGGGCCGGGCGTGCGCGCGGCGCCGCGACGGCAGGGGAGCCGGGCGACGAGAGGTTCATCGCGGAGACCGTCGACGCGTCCGACGCGGCCGCGATCACCGCGCTGGCCCGCCGGTACGCCATCACGCACGTGCTCAACGCCGTGGACCCGAGGTTCGTGCTCCCGGTGTTCGAGGGGGCGCTCGCGGCCGGTGCGGACTACCTCGACATGGCGATGTCCCTGTCCCGACCGGACCCCGAGCAGCCCTACGCGCGAACCGGGGTCAAGCTCGGCGACGAGCAGTTCGGGCAGGCCCAGCAGTGGGAGGACGCCGGACGTCTCGCCCTGGTCGGGATGGGGGTCGAACCGGGTCTGTCCGACGTGTTCGCGCGGTACGCGACCGACCACCTGTTCTCCACCGTCGACGAGCTCGGCACCCGGGACGGTGCGGACCTCGAAGTCCTCGACGACGACGGCAACCCCGTGTTCGCCCCGTCGTTCTCGATCTGGACCACGATCGAGGAGTGCCTGAACCCGCCGGTGATCTGGGAGGCCGACCGTGGCTGGTACACGGTCCCGCCGTTCACCGAGCCCGAGGTCTTCGTGTTCCCCGAGGGGATCGGCCCGGTCGAGTGCGTGCACGTGGAGCACGAGGAGGTGCTCCTCATGCCGCGGTGGCTCGACGCGCGCAAGGTGACGTTCAAGTACGGGCTCGGCGAGGAGTTCATCGGCGTGCTGCGCACCCTGCACACGCTCGGTCTCGACAGCACGGCACCGGTGCGGGTCCGGTCTGCGGATCCCGAGCACCCCGGACCGGTGGCGGTCAGCCCGCGGGACGTCGTCGCGGCCGTGCTGCCCGACCCGGCGACGCTCGGGCCGCGGATGCGGGGCAAGACGTGTGCGGGTCTGCTCGTGACGGGCACCGGGCCGGATGGCGCCGCGCGTGAGGTCTACCTGTACCACGTGGTCGACAACGCGTGGTCGATGGCGGAGTACGGCGCCCAGTGCGTCGTCTGGCAGACGGCCGTCAACCCGGTCGTCGCTCTCGAGCTGCTCGCGACCGGGGTGTGGTCCGGGTCCGGGGTGCTCGGGCCGGAGGCCTTCGACGCGGTGCCGTTCCTCGACCTGCTCCGCGCACCGGAGCCGGCCGGCTTCGGGTCACCGTGGGGCATGGAAGAGCGCGAACCGCGGGGCTGACCGGTAACCCGAGGCCTCGGCGCCGATGACCGGCGTCAGCGCCCGCTGGTTCTGACAGCGGTCACGAGCCCGCTGGTTCTGACAGCGGTCACGAGCCCGCGAGGACGTCGGCCGCCTCGGCGAACGCCGCGGTGTGCGCGTCCACGTCGGCGTCGGTGGTCGCGGGGCTCATCAGCGCCATGTTGTGGAACGGCGTCAGCAGCACCCGCCGGTTGAGCGCCTGCAGGTGGAGGTACTGCTGGAGGGGGAAGTCGTCGGCGGCGGCCGCCTCGGCACCGTCGCGGGGCTCCTGCGCCGAGAACGCGTACTCGGCGCGTGCCCCCAGCCGGGTGACGTGCCACGGCAGGGAGTGCCGGTCGATCACCGACCGGACACCGTCGGCCCAGCGGTCCGCGCGTGCCGTCATCGCCGGGAACACGTCGTCGGTGAGCACCTCGGTGAGCGTGGCGCGCATCGCGGCGAGCGACAGGGCGTTGCCCGCGAGCGTCCCACCGACCCCGCCGACGTCGATGTCCTCGAGGGCGAGGCTCGCCGCGATCCGGTCGGCGAGGTCGGCGGTCGTCCCGAGGGCCGCCGCCGGAACGCCACCACCGATGGTCTTGCCGACGACCACGGCATCGGGGTCCAGGCCCCAGGCGCGGGTGCACCCGCCCGGACCGGCGCACAAGGTGTGGGTCTCGTCGACGATCAGCACGGCGCCGGTGGTTCGGGTCAGGCGGCGGACGGCGTCCAGGTAGCCCGGTTCCGGGAGGACGATGCCGATGTTGGTCATGGCCGGTTCGAGCAGCACGGCGGCGACGTCCCCGGCGGCCAGGGCGGCGGCCAGAGCCTCGACGTCGTTGAAGGGGACGACGCGGGTCGTCTCGCTCGGTGGCACGGGTGCACCGATCGTGCCGCGACGGGGGACGACGTGACGCGTGCCGGTCGCGTCCGGTTCGCTGAGGGTCGCGAAGCTCTCGTCGACCGAGCCGTGGTAGCAGTAGTCGACGACCACGACCTTCGGTCGGCCGGTGACCTGCCGCGCGTAGCGGAGCAGGTGGCGGTTGGCGTCGGTGGCCGAGAGCGTGAACTGCCAGCTCGTCACCGACGACGGCGCCGCGCCGAAGCGGCGGGTGAGCTCGGCTGCGACGACAGCGGCGTCGGCGGTGGGGAGCATCGCCGTCAGCCCGATCGCGGCCTGCTTCCGGATGGCCGCGACCGTCGGTGCGGGGGAGTGCCCGCACATGGCCCCGGTGTCGCCGAGGCAGAGGTCGACGTGCTCGATGCCGTCCGCGCACACGAAGTGCGCGCCGGTGGCCTCGGTGACGTGCAACGGGAAGGGCCCGGGCCACTTCTCCATCCAGAGCATCGGGACCCCACCGGGCATGTGGGCGCGTCCGGCCTCGGCGAGCGCGGCGCACCGGGGGTGGTCGACCACCAGCCGGTCGGTCTCGGCGCGGTACGCCGCGTCCACGCGAGCGCGGTCGACGCCCGTGCTCACCGGACGACCGACATCAGGGCGCTCTCGAGCACGTCGAGGGCGTCGTCCAGCAGCTCGGGCGGGATGACGAGGGGCGGCAGCAGCCGGATGACGTTCCCGTAGGTGCCGCAGGTGAGCACGAGTACGCCCTGCGCGGCGCACTCGCGCGCCACCCGTCCTGCCTCGGCGGCGTCCGGCTCGAGGGTCCCGGGTCGTACCAGCTCGATCGCGATCATCGCCCCCCGACCGCGGACCTCGGCGATCTGCGGCGCGCGCTCGGCGATCGACCGCAGGCGCGGGACCACCTGCGCCTCGATCGCACGCGCGGCGCCGGCGAGGTCGGCGCTCTCGTACGCCTCGAACGTGGCGAGGGCGGCGGCGCAGGCGACGGGGTTCCCGCCGAACGTGCCGCCGAGGCCGCCGGTGTGGACGGCGTCCATGAGGTCGGCGCGGCCGGTGACCGCCGCGAGCGGCAGACCGCCACCGATCCCCTTGGCGAGCGTGATGAGGTCCGGGACCACGCCTTCGTCCTCGCACGCGAACATGGTTCCGGTGCGCGCGAACCCGGTCTGGATCTCGTCGGCGACGAAGACGACACCGTTCGCGGTGCACCAGGCGGAGAGCGCCGGCAGGAAGCCGCGCGCCGGGACGATGAACCCGCCCTCGCCGAGGATCGGCTCGATGACGACAGCGGCGACCTGGTCCGCCCCGATCTGCTTCTCGATCATCGAGATCGTGCGGGCGGCCGCCTGCTCCCCGGTGATCGGCGCGGCCTCGCGCAGCGGGTAGGAGACCGGCGCCCGGTACACCTCGCCGGCGAACGGGCCGAACCCGGACTTGTACGGCATCGCCTTCGCCGTCATCGCCATCGTGAGGTTCGTGCGGCCGTGGTAGGCGTGGTCGAAGACGACGACCGCGGGCCGTCCGGTCGCCGAGCGGGCGATCTTGACGGCGTTCTCGACGGCCTCGGCGCCCGAGTTCACCAGGACGGAGCGCTTCGCGTGGGTGCCGGGAGTGAGGCGGGCGAGCTGCTCGCACACCGCGATGTACTCCTCGTACGGCCCGACCATGAAGCACGTGTGGGTGAAGTCCTGCGCCTGTCGGGCGACCGCGGCGACGACGGCGGGCGCGGCGTTGCCCACCGAGGTGACGGCGATCCCGGCGCCGAGGTCGATGAACGAGTTGCCGTCGACGTCCTGGATCACGCCGCCACCGGCGCGTTCGACGTACACCGGCAGGCTGGAGGAGACACCGGCGGCGACGGACGTCGCGCGACGCGCGGCGAGCTCGGCGGACCGGGGGCCGGGTATCGGTGTCACGAGCTGCCGGCGCTGCGGCAGGTCTGCGGGGATCAGGGAGCTCAGCGCGGATTCCGGCGTCATGGGGTGACTGTAATGCGGATTGCGCCGGATGTGGAGACGTCATCGACGATATTCGTCGCGCTGAAGAGAGCGTCGAGGCAGCCCGAACCGGTCGCGCGATCACGCCCGGCGACGCGCTGGGACAATTCTCAGGGCAGCAGGGGATGATGGTGTGCGGACCGGGGCCGCCGCCCTGCGCGACCTGGCGGCTCGACGCACGGTGGGACGACGGGCACGCGAGGAGCGGGAATGGCATACGCGATCGGCGTACTGGTGATGATCGTCGGGCTGCTGCTCTCGATCGCCCTGCACGAGGTGGGTCACATGGTGCCCGCCAAGAAGTTCGGCGTGCGCGTGAGCCAGTACATGGTGGGATTCGGCCCGACGCTCTGGTCCCGCACCAAGGGGGAGACCGAGTACGGGGTCAAGGCGATCCCGCTCGGCGGTTACGTGCGGCTCATCGGGATGTACCCACCGGCCGAGGCGGTCGGGAACCCCGAGGCGAAGGGCGCCATCGGGCGGATGGTCGAGCAGGCTCGGCAGGCCAGCGCCGAGGAGATCCGTCCCGGCGAGGACGCGCGCGCGTTCTACCGGCTCTCGGCGCCCAAGAAGCTCGTCGTGATGCTCGGCGGCCCGACGATGAACCTCGCCATCGCCGTGGTCCTGTTCACGATCGTGCTCGCCGGGTTCGGGCTCCCGGAGAGCACCACCACGCTCTCCCAGGTGTCTCAGTGCGTCCTCCCCGCCGATGCTCCCGCACGTGCCTGCACGTCGTCGGACCAGGTCGCCCCTGCTGCCGAGGCGGGCCTTCGGGCCGGTGACACGGTGGTCAGCTACGACGGTGTCGAGGTGTCGTCGTGGAGCCAGCTGCAGGGACTGATCCAGCACTCCGGCGGCCGCTCCGTCCCTGTCGTCGTCAAGCGCGACGGTCAGCGGATCACCACCACGCTCACCCCGATCGAGGCCCAGCGTCCCCGGGTGGGTGCCGACGGCGCCGTCCTCACGGCCCCGGACGGCACCATGCTGACCTCCTCGGTCGGCTTCGCCGGTATCAGCCCGAGCACCGCCCTCGTCCCGCAGCCGCTGAGCAGCGTGCCGGCGTACGTCGGGAACGCGCTGGGGCAGACGTTCGCGGTCATCGGGACTCTCCCGGCGCGCGTGGTCGACGTGGCTCGTGCGGCCTTCGGCACCGCTCCGCGTGACACCACCAGCGTGATCGGAGTGGTCGGCATCGGCAGGTTCGCCGGGGAGATCGCCTCGGAGAACGTGAGCGGCTACGACCTCGGCGCGCGGATCCGCGACATGCTCGGCCTGATCGCGGGCCTCAACCTCGCCCTGTTCGCGTTCAACATGATCCCGCTCCTCCCGCTCGACGGCGGTCACGTCCTCGGTGCGCTCTGGGAGGGCGCTCGGCGGCAGCTCGCCCGGGTGCGGGGGCTTCCGCGACCGCGGCCCGTCGACATCGCCCGGATGACGCCGATCGCCTACGGCGTGTTCGTCCTTCTCGCCGGCATGGGTGTGCTGCTGATCTATGCGGACATCGTGCGCCCGGTGAACCTCTGAGGATCACCTCGACCGCTGGTGGCTGTCGGGTGTCCGCTGAGTGAGGACATCGTGACGTCCACGGCCCGACGAGGGGCGACCCCGGTGCCGGGGGGATAATGGCGCGTGTGAGCCCATCGATCAGTCTCGGAATGCCGGAGGCCCCTGCCCCGGTGCTGTCAGCACGTCGCCCGACCCGCAAGATCAAGGTCGGCAAGGTCGAGGTCGGCGGCGACGCCCCGGTGAGCGTCCAGTCGATGTGCACGACCCCGACGTCGGACGTCAACGCCACCCTGCAGCAGATCGCCGAGCTGACGGCGGCCGGGTGCGACATCGTGCGTGTCGCCGTCCCGACCCAGGACGACGCCGAGGCGCTCCCGGCGATCGCACGCAAGTCGCAGATCCCGGTGATCGCCGACATCCACTTCCAGCCCAAGTACGTGTTCGCGGCGATCGACGCGGGGTGCGCGGCCGTCCGGGTGAACCCGGGCAACATCCGGAAGTTCGACGACCAGGTCAAGCAGATCGCCCAGGCGGCGGCCGACGCCGGCGTGTCGATCCGCATCGGCGTCAACGCCGGCTCGCTGGACCCGCGCCTGCTGGCCAAGTACGGCAAGGCGACGCCCGAGGCGCTCGTCGAGTCGGCCGTCTGGGAGGCGTCGCTCTTCGAGGAGCACGACTTCCACGACTTCAAGATCTCGGTCAAGCACAACGACCCCGTCGTCATGGTGCGCGCCTACGAGCTGCTCTCCGCACGCGGGGACTGGCCCCTGCACCTCGGGGTCACCGAGGCGGGACCGGCGTTCCAGGGCACGATCAAGTCCGCGACCGCGTTCGGTGCGCTGCTCAGCCAGGGCATCGGGGACACGATCCGGGTCTCGCTGTCGGCACCGCCGGTCGAGGAGGTCAAGGTCGGCATCCAGATCCTCCAGTCGCTCAACCTCCGGCCGCGGAAGCTCGAGATCGTCTCGTGCCCGTCGTGCGGGCGCGCGCAGGTCGACGTGTACTCGCTCGCCGAGCGGGTGACCGCCGGCCTCGAGGGGCTCGACGTCCCGCTGCGCGTGGCCGTCATGGGCTGCGTCGTCAACGGACCGGGTGAGGCACGGGAGGCCGACCTCGGCGTGGCGTCGGGGAACGGCAAGGGACAGATCTTCGTCAAGGGGGTCGTCGTCAAGACCGTCCCGGAGGCGCAGATCGTGGAGACGCTGATCGAGGAAGCCATGCGACTCGCGGAGTCGATGACCCCGGTCGAGGACGGCGCCCCGGTCGTCACCGTCAGCTGAGACCCGCGAGGACGTCCGGCATCGGCGACCCGATCGGCGCTGCGCCCGTGCCGGGGACAGCACTGTCCGGCACAATCGGCTCATGGCACGGTGGCGCATGACGCCTCTCGCGGACGGGGTCGCTCCGGCCCGGGTCCTGCAGGAGTCGGACCTGCCGTCGGCTCTCCGGCTGTGCGCGCTCGACCCGGTCGGTTCCGTGCTGGCGGCGACGCGCGTCGAGTCGGCGGTCGCCCGGGGGCTCTGGAGCGTCGGCGGTCTGTTCTGGGGGTTCTTCCGTGAGGAACGGTTGACCGCGTTCTGCTGGGTCGGTGCGAACCTGTCGCCGGTCGTGCCCGGCGCGGATCCCGAGGCCCTCGATGCGTTCGCGAGCCTCGCCCTCGCGCACGGGCGCCGCTGCTCCTCGATCGTCGGCGACGCCGAGGTCGTGCTGGGGCTCTGGAGCAGGCTCGCGCGCGGGTGGTCTCGGCCGCGCGAGATCCGCGCGGACCAGCCGTCGCTCATGATCGACCACGCACCGCTCGTCGCCCCGGACCCCCGGGTCGTCCGGTCGTCACCGGCCGACTTCGGACTGCTCCTTCCCGCGTGCGTCGCGATGTTCGAGGAAGAGGTGGGGTACTCGCCGGTCTCAGGACCCGGTGGGCCGTACGAGTCGCGGGTGCGGACGCTCGTCGGCACCGGGATGTCGTACTCGAGGATCGACGACCTTCCCCCCACGCCGACCGGCCGCAACGGTCGGGCCCCTCGGCGGGAGGTCGTCTTCAAGGCGGAGATCGGCGCGGTGGCGGGCGGCGTCGCCCAGATCCAGGGCGTCTGGGTACCGCCCCGTCACCGTGGGAATCGCCTGTCCGAGTCCGGGATGGCGGCGGTGGTCCTCGCGACCCGGCACGACGTGGCCCCGGTCGTCTCGCTCTACGTCAACAGCTACAACGTGCGCGCGATCGCGGCGTACCGGGCCGTGGGCTTCCGGCAGGTCGGGACCTTCGCGACCGTGCTCTTCTGACGACGGCGGACCGGGGCAGGTGCTGCGCCCCAGTAGGCTGATCCCCATGCTGCTGCGGATGTCGACCCTGTTCGTGCGGACCCTGCGGGAGGACCCGGTCGATGCCGAGGTCGCGAGCCATCGCCTGCTCGTGCGGGCCGGCTACATCCGGCGCGCGGCGCCGGGGATCTACACGTGGTTGCCGCTCGGGCTGCGGGTGCTCGGCAAGATCGAGCAGGTCGTCCGCGACGAGATGGCGGCCGCCGGTGCGCAGGAGGTCCACTTCCCGGCGCTGCTCCCGCGCGAGCCCTACGAGGCCACCGGACGGTGGACCGAGTACGGCCCGAACATCTTCCGACTCAAGGACCGCCGTGAGGCGGACTACCTCCTGGCGCCGACGCACGAGGAGGTCTTCACCCTCCTCGTCAAGGACCTCTACTCGTCGTACAAGGACCTTCCCCTCGCGCTGTACCAGATCCAGACCAAGTACCGCGACGAGGCGCGTCCGCGCGCGGGGCTGATCCGTGGTCGCGAGTTCATCATGAAGGACGCCTACTCCTTCGACGTCGACGACGCCGGGCTGGACGCCTCGTACGAACGTCAGCGGCAGGCGTACCAGCGGATCTTCGACCGGCTCGGTCTCGAGTACGTGATCGTCGCGGCGACCTCCGGGGCGATGGGCGGCTCGCGGAGCGAGGAGTTCCTGACCCCGACGGCGATCGGTGAGGACACGTTCGTGCGGTCGCCCGGCGGCTACGCGGCGAACGTCGAGGCCGTGACCACGCCCGTGCCGCCGTCGATCCCGTTCGACGGGTTGCCTGCCGCGCACGTGGAGGACACCCCCGACACCCCGACGATCGCCTCGCTGGTGGCCCTCGCCAACGAACGCGTCCCGCGGTCCGACCGTGAGTGGACTGCGGCCGACACCCTCAAGAACGTCGTGCTGGCGCTCACGCAGCCGACGGGCGAGCGCGAGCTGCTCGTCGTCGGGCTCCCGGGGGACCGGGAGGTCGACCTCAAGCGGCTCGAGGCGTCCGTGGCCCCTGCCGAGGTCGAGACCGCGACGGAGGCCGACTTCGCCGCCCACCCGGAGCTCGTCAAGGGCTACATCGGCCCGCGCGTCCTCGGACCGAACGCCGGGCAGCCGGCCGAGACCCGCACGGCGGTGCGCTACCTCCTCGACCCACGGGTCGTCCCGGGCACGCGGTGGATCACCGGCGCCGACCAGCCCGGGCGCCACGTGTTCGACCTCGTGGCCGGGCGCGACTTCGTCGCCGACGGCACGATCGAGGCCGCGGAGGTCCGGGCCGGCGACCCCGCGCCCGACGGCTCGGGGCCTCTCGAGCTCGCACGGGGGATCGAGATCGGTCACATCTTCGCCCTCGGTCGCAAGTACGCCCAGGCTCTCGGGCTGACGGTGCTGGACCAGAACGGCAAGGCCGTGGTCGTCACCATGGGTTCCTACGGGATCGGGATCTCACGTGCCCTCGCCGCGCTCGCCGAGGCGAACCACGACGACGCCGGGTTGGCCTGGCCGGCGCACGTGGCCCCGGCGCACGTGCACGTCGTCGCGACCGGGAAGGACCCGGCAGTGTTCGCGGCAGCCGAGTCGCTCGCGACCGCGCTGTCCGACCGAGGCGTCGAGGTCCTCTACGACGACCGGCCCCGGGTGTCCCCCGGGGTGAAGTTCGCCGATGCCGAGCTCCTCGGTGTCCCTCTCGTGGTGGTCGTCGGACGGGGGCTCGCCGAGGGCGTGGTCGAGGTGCGTCCCCGCGTCGGAGGGCAGGCGGAGCAGGTCCCGGTCGAGGAGGCCGCGGACCACGTCGCACGCGTGGTCGGCACGCTTCTCGCGCCCCTCGGGTGATCACCGGCTCCTGACGCCGGGCGCCATGCCTGCGCCACGATCGCCGCGGCCCGGGTGTGGTCGAGGCACGGGCGGCTCGAGGCCCTGACAGGTCGAGGCTGCTGCCCCCGTGCTCCTCAGCCGTTCGACACAGGCGCGCCGAACCCGGGCAGAGCAGTGGCGGCGGCACCCCATGCGACGGCTGCCGACCACGCGTCGTCGGCGCGTTCGAGGAGTGCGCCTCGTCCTCCGTCCGGGGGAGAGGCCGATGGCCCGTCGGTCGAGCTCGGCGTCCCCCCGGCCGGGTCCGGCACGGGGCTGGTCGGAACCGGCACGGGGGTCGTCTCGGCCCCCGGTGATCCCGTCGTGGCTCCCGAGGCCGTGGTGGTGCTCGGCTCCGGTGCCGATGCACCGACCGAGGCGAGCATCGTCGTGTACGCCGTGGTGAGTGCCGTCTCGACCGTCGCGACGAGGGTGCCTGCCGTCGCCGCGTCGTGGAGGTCGCTCGGGAGCGAGTAGGCGACCCGGCGGGGATCGGCTCCGGTCGAGGCGATCCCCGCGTGCACGGCCCAGGCCCGCGCACGCGCGCGGTGCTCCTCGGCTCGCGTGAGGAGCTCCGCCCGGGCGGGTCCGTCGATCCAGGCGGCAGCGACCTCCTCGGCGAACCCCGCCTGATCCTCCGCGAGCACGATCTGCGTGACCTCGGAGCGGGGAGGCGAGACGCCTGCGGGGACGTCGGTCGACGCGGCGCTCGTCGGTGCGGTGGCCGTGCCGGCGCCCGGGCCGGGAAGCCCTGCTGCTGCGGCAAGCGCTCGCGCGTCCTGCAGACGCGACAGCGTGAGCGAGGCGAGGAGTCGCGCGAGGTCGCCGTCGCTCACCGAGACCGCGGAGTCGCGGCTCCGCGACGCGGCGGTCTCCAGGCGGTCGAGCACCTCGCGGACGCCGTGCCGGGCGGGTGTCGCGGTCGGGGCCGCCGTCGGCTCGCCCAGGCCCGAGACGTAGACCCCGCCGAGCTCGGTCACGTGCGTCGTCGCTGAGTTCGCGACACGCGACAGGACCGCGGTGACGGCCGGGTCGGTGCCGGGGCTCGCGGCGTCGGCGAGCGTCCGCAGCGCGATTGCGTCCGTGACGGCACCGGCCCTCGCACGCTCGATCGCACCGGCGACCGGCACCGTCGGTGCGGGGGTCTCCAGCCGCAGCTCGCACCCTGACAGCGCCAGGGTGGCGATCACCGCGACCGCGGCGAGCAGCGCCGGACTGCGCCACGCCCGGGCACGAGGACGACGCGGCAACCCGTCGCCGTGGTCGGGCGAGCGTGTAGAGGGGGGTGTGGGCGTCGTGGGCATCGCGGTGATCCTGCCATGGTCGGGGCGTGCGGGCGCGGAGCGCCGCCGTGACTCGTTAGGCTGGTGGCCGCACAACAACACAGGGTCGACACCACGGGTGAACCCTTGGAGCCGACAGGAGGCGAGCATGGCCGCGCCAGCACTCACCGCACGCGTGCGGGACGTCGTGGAACCGATCGCCGTCGCCGCGGGGCTGTACCTCGAGGACGTGGAGATCCACGGGACCGGGCCGCGGTCGACCGTCCGGATCGTGCTCGACCTCGAGGAGAGCGAGACCGGCGCCGTCGATCTCGAGAGGATCGCCGAGGCGTCACGTGACATCTCGGTCGCGCTCGACGCCGTCGCCGAGCTCGACAGCGAGTACACCCTCGAGGTCTCCAGCCCGGGCACCGCGCGTCCGTTGACCGAGCTCCGGCACTTCCGCCGTGCGCGCGGACGGCTCGTGACGCTCGCCCTCCACGACGGCCGGACGGTGACCGGACGCCTGACGCAGGTCGAACCGACCGCGCTGACCGTCGCGCCGGAGCCGGTCGCGGCGAAGAAGGGTGGACCGACCAGGGAGCAGCCGCCGGTGGACGTCCCGTTCGCCGTTGTCGCGCACGGTCGGGTCGAGGTCGAGCTGGCACGTGCGATGACGGTGGACCTCGGCCCCGAGGACGACGACGAGAGCGAGGACGAGGACTGACATGGACATCGACATGACGACGCTGCGCATGCTGGAGCGCGAGCGGGACATCGGTCTGGACGTGCTGGTCTCGGCGATCGAGCAGGCGCTCCTGTCCGCGTACCACCGGACCGCCGGCGCCCATCCTCAGGCGCGCGTCGAGGTGGACCGGAAGACGGGCCACGTGACCGTCTGGGCGCGTGAGACCGCCCCGGCGGGCGAGGGTGGCGAGCGCCCCGTCCCCGGTCCCGAGTTCGACGACACGCCGGACGGCTTCGGTCGGATCGCGACCTCGACCGCACGCCAGGTGATCATCCAGCGGCTTCGCGACGCCGAGGACATCCAGGTCCTCGGAGCCTTCCGTGGCAAGGAGGGCGAGCTCCTCAGCGGTGTCATCCAGCAGGGTCGGGACCCGCGCGTGGTACTCGTCGACGTCGGGGGCATCGAGGCCGTCCTCCCAGCGCACGAGCAGGTGCCCACCGAGAAGTACGTCCACGGCGAGCGCCTGCGCGCCTACGTCCTGGAGGTCGCCCGCGGTGCCAAGGGCCCGCAGATCACGCTGTCCCGCACGCACCCCCACCTGGTGCGCAAGCTCTTCGCGCTCGAGGTGCCGGAGATCGCCGACGGCACCGTCGAGATCACCGCGATCGCGCGCGAGGCCGGGCACCGGACGAAGATGGCGGTCCGCGCGAACGTCGCGGGCGTCAACGCGAAGGGTGCCTGCATCGGGCCGCTGGGTTCGCGTGTGCGCGCGGTCATGACGGAGCTGCACGGCGAGAAGATCGACATCGTGGACCACAGCGACGACCCGGCCGAGATGGTCGCGCACGCGCTCTCGCCCGCCCGGGTCCTCTCGGTCACGGTGGTGGACCCCGAGACCCGGTCGGCTCGCGTCGTCGTCCCCGACTACCAGCTGTCGCTCGCGATCGGCAAGGAGGGGCAGAACGCGCGTCTGGCCGCCAAGCTGACCGGCTGGCGGATCGACATCGTCTCCGACGCGCCGCCTGCGGCCGCCGCCGACGTTCGCGGTGAGGGAGACGGGTGAGGTCACGCCCGTCGGAGCGGGGCGCTAGACTGTCACCCGCTGGGCCTGCCGTCCGGCTCTCCTCGTGTGCGACGCCGGAACCCTATGTGGGCCCGGCGCGTACCTGTGTGGGGTGCCGAGGGGTTGGCCCGAGGTCCGCCCTGGTGCGGGTGGTCGCTCGACCGGATGGCGGGTCCGAGGAGTCCCTCGAGCTCGTGATCGACGTCGGGCGCCGCATGCCGGGCCGGGGAGCGTGGCTGCACCCCGATCCCCAGTGCCTCGAACTCGCGTTGCGCCGCAAGGCGTTCCCGCGTGCCCTGCGAGTCGCAGGGCGTCTCGGGGATGCTGCGTTGCGCGGTGGGTTCGCCCGGCACGTGGGGAAGATCGACAGCACCGGGTCCGTACCCGGGGCCGCACGACCGTCAGATGCCGACATGGGAAGCGGGTTGGAAGCCGATGGCTACCCGATGAGTACGCAGCGATGAGTACCCAGCGATGAGTACCCAGCACTAACGACGGTCCGACCCTCTCCTGGGCGGACCGAGACAGGAGAGATGTGGCCAAGGTCCGCGTCTACGAGCTCGCCAAAGAGCTCGGAGTGGAAAGCAAGACCATGATGGCGAAGCTGAACGAGCTCGGAGAGTTCGTTCGCTCGGCATCGTCGACGATCGAGCCGCCGGTGGTGCGCAAGCTGCGCGACCTCTACCCGGCGGGAAGCACGGCGACGCAGGCGAAGCCGGCCGCAAAGCCGGCTGCGGCTCGTCCCGCTGCCCCGAAGCCCCCTGCTGCCGAGGCAGCGCCCTCGACGCCTGCCGCACCGGCACCGGCCGAGGTGCAGGCGCCGCGACCGGCCGAGAGCGCACCGGAAGCGGCCGCCCCGGCGTCTGCGCCCGCCGCTCCGGCCGCCCCGGCCCCGAAGGAACCGGAGCGTCCAGCGGCATCGGCCCCGACGGCCTCCCGGCCGGGCCCGCGTCCCGCACCGGCAGCCCCGTCTGCGCCGACCGGAGCGTCCCGCGGCAGCGGTCCGCGCCGGGGGAACAACCCGTTCGCGACCTCCCAGGGCATGCCTCGCGGCGGCCAGGGTGCGTCGTCCGGTGGCGCACCCCGTCCTGGCGGTCCGCGGCCGGGGAACAACCCGTTCGCCCCGTCGCAGGGCATGCCGCGTCCCGGTGGCTCCCGTGAGGGCGCACCCGCCGCCGGTCCGTCCGGCACGGGGGAGCGCTCCGGCGGTCCGCGTCCTGGCGGTCCGCGCCCGAACCCCGGCATGATGCCCGGACGCAGCGCCGTCGGTCGCCCGGCTCCGGGTGGAGCCGGTCGTCCTGGTGGCGGCGGTCGCCCGGCTCCGGGTGGTGGGCGTCCCGGTGGCCCCGGTGGCGCCGGTGGCGGTGCACCGGCCGGTGGGTTTGCCGGTCGTCCCGGTGGTGGCGGCGGTCGCCCCGGTGGCGCCGGTCGCGGCAGCACGCAGGGAGCGTTCGGTCGTGCCGGTGGTCGTCCCGTCCGTGGACGCAAGTCGAAGCGGGCGAAGCGCCAGGAGTTCGAGCAGATGCAGGCGCCGTCTCTCGGTGGCGTGCAGGTTCCGCGTGGCAACGGCAAGACCGTCGTGCGGCTGCGTCACGGCTCGTCGCTGAACGACTTCGCCGACAAGATCGACGCGAACCCGGCCAGCCTGGTCACGGTGCTGTTCCACCTCGGTGAGATGGCGACCGCGACGCAGTCGCTGGACGAGGACACGTTCGGCGCGCTTGCTGCCGAGCTCGGGTACGTCATCGAGATGGTCTCGGCCGAGGAGGAGGACCGCGAGCTGCTCGGGTCCTTCGACATCGACCTCGACGCCGAGCTCGCCGACGAGGAGGACGCCCAGCTCCTCCCGCGCCCACCGGTCGTCACGGTCATGGGTCACGTCGACCACGGCAAGACGAAGCTCCTCGACGCGATCCGCCAGACGGACGTCGTCGCGGGCGAGGCAGGTGGCATCACCCAGCACATCGGTGCCTACCAGGTGCGCCACGTGCACGAGGGCGTCGACCGTCCGCTGACCTTCATCGACACCCCGGGTCACGAGGCGTTCACCGCCATGCGTGCGCGTGGTGCGCAGGTCACGGACATCGCGATCCTCGTGGTCGCCGCCGACGACGGCGTCATGCCCCAGACGGTCGAGGCGCTCAACCACGCGCAGGCTGCCGGCGTACCGATCGTCGTCGCCGTGAACAAGGTGGACAAGGAGGGGGCCAACCCCGCCAAGATCCGTCAGCAGCTCACGGAGTACAACCTGGTGGCGGAGGAGTACGGCGGCGACACCATGTTCGTCGACGTCTCGGCCAAGCAGAACCAGGGCATCGACGACCTCCTCGAGGCGGTCCTCCTGACGGCGGATGCCGCGCTCGACCTGCGGGCGAACCCGAACAAGGACGCGCGTGGCGTGGCCATCGAGGCCAACCTCGACAAGGGGCGCGGCGCCGTGGCGACCGTCCTGGTCCAGTCCGGGACGCTGCACGTCGGCGACGCGATCGTCGCCGGGACGGCTCACGGCCGCGTCCGCGCGATGTTCGACGAGCACGGCGACACGGTCGAGTCGGCGGGTCCGGCCCGCCCGGTCATGGTCCTGGGCCTGGCGTCGGTGCCGCGAGCCGGTGACACCTTCCTGGTGGCACCGGACGAGCGGACCGCGCGCCAGATCGCCGAGAAGCGCGAGACGGCCGAGCGCGCCGCCCTCCTGGCGAAGCGTCGCAAGCGCATCAGCCTCGAGGACTTCACGCAGGCGCTCCAGCAGGGCAAGGTCGAGACCCTCAACCTGGTCCTCAAGGGCGACGTCTCGGGTGCCGTCGAGGCCCTCGAGGACGCGCTGCTCAAGATCGACGTCGGCGAGGAGGTCGACCTGCGGGTCATCCACCGCGGTGTCGGCGCGATCACGCAGAACGACGTCAACCTGGCGACGGTCGACAACGCGATCATCATCGGGTTCAACGTCAAGTACGCCGAGCGTGTCGAGGACCTGGCCGACCGCGAGGGTGTCGACGTCCGGTTCTACTCGGTCATCTACCAGGCGATCGACGATGTCGAGGCAGCTCTCAAGGGCATGCTCAAGCCCGAGTACGAGGAGGCCCAGCTCGGCACCGCGGAGGTGCGCGAGGTGTTCCGTTCCTCGAAGTTCGGCAACATCGCGGGTTCGCTGGTGCGGTCCGGAGAGATCCGGCGCAACGCCAAGGCGCGCGTCCTGCGCAACGGCACCGTCGTGGGGGACAACCTCACGGTCGAGTCGCTCAAGCGGTTCAAGGACGACGCCACCGAGGTGCGCGAGGGGTACGAGTGCGGTATCGGGCTCGGATCGTTCAACAACGTCGAGATCGGTGACGTGATCGAGACGTTCGAGATGCGGGAGAAGCCCCGCAGCTGACGGGTCGCACGTCGGTCGGTCGGTGCGGGGCACGTCCCCGCGCCGACCGACCGGCCGCCCCCTGAGGCGCCAGGCGCGTACGACCGATCTGCTGCCGAGCTGTTCGGGGCAAGAAGGCTGAGGAGACATGGCAGACCACCCACGGGCCCGCAAGCTCGCCGAGCGCATCCAGGTGATCGTCGCCCAGATGCTCGACACCCGTATCAAGGACCCCCGGCTCGGCTTCGTCACGGTGACGAGCGTCCGGGTCACCGGTGACCTCCAGCACGCCGACGTGTTCTACACGGTGCTCGGCGACGACGAGGCACGGACGGCGTCGGCTGCGGCACTGGAGAGCGCCAAGGGCCTGATCCGGTCCGAGGTCGGCAAGCAGACCGGCATCCGGCTGACCCCGACGCTCGAGTTCCACCCCGACGCGATCCCGGAGACGGCCGCGCACCTCGAGGCCGCGCTCCTGGAGGCGGCTCGACGGGATGCGGAGGTCGCCGCGCTCGCTGCGGCCGCGCGGTACGCGGGCGACCCGGATCCGTACCGCAAAGCCGCGGACGACGACCTGACAGCCGGCGACGAGGGCACCCCACAGCCCTCATGACCGGTGCACCGGCCTCACCTCGACGCCCCACGGCCCCCGACGGCGTGGTCGTGGTCGACAAGCCCGCCGGCCTGACGAGCCACGACGTCGTGGCGCGCATGAGGCGGATCGCGGGCACCCGCAAGGTCGGCCACGCCGGAACCCTCGACCCGATGGCGACGGGTGTCCTCGTGATCGGTATCGGGCGTGCGACCCGCCTGCTCACCTACGTGGTCGGCGCCGACAAGGAGTACACCGCGACGATCCGCCTCGGGGTCGCCACGACCACGGACGACGCCGAGGGCGAGGTGCTCGCCACTGTCGACGCGTCGGCGGTCACCCGCGAGGCGATCGCCGCGGAGGTCCTCGACCTGACGGGAGCCATCGAGCAGGTCCCGAGCTCGGTCAGTGCGATCAAGGTCGACGGGAAGCGGGCCTATGCCCGGGTGCGCGAGGGGGAGGACGTCCGACTCGCGGCGCGCCCCGTGACGGTCTTCCGCTTCGACGTGCACGAGATCCGTCCGGGGACGTCGGGGGACGTCGGCGTCGTCGACGTCGATGTCACGGTCGTGTGCTCGTCCGGCACCTACGTCCGGGCGCTCGCCCGGGACCTGGGCGCGGCACTCGGGGTCGGGGGGCACCTGACCGCCCTACGGCGCACCCGCGTCGGCGGGTACACGCTCGCGGGCGCGCGGACGCTCGAGGAGCTCGCCGACCTGGACATCGACGTCCCGCTCGAGGTCGTGGGCCTCGCCGATGCGGCGCGGGCCATCTTCCCCGTGCGTGACCTCAGCGCGGACGAGGCGGCCGCGCTCTCGTACGGCAAGAGGATCGCGCGGGGGTCCGTGCCGACGAACGGGCTCGTCGCGGGGATCTCTTCGGACGGGACGCTGATCGCCCTCCTCGAGGAACGCGCGACGCAGTCGGCACCGGTGCTGGTCTTCGCTCCGGCCTGACCGGTCAGTCGAGCTCCAGCAGGTAGCGGAGGATCCCGGTCACGGAGAGCCCGTCCCCGAGGCTGCCGTCGCGGACCAGGCGCCGGACCTCCTCCAGCGGGACCCAGGCGATCCGCTCGGACTCGCTGGGGTCGCTCGGCTCGCCGACGTACGTGGCGCCGTCAGCGACGAAGACGTGGAACGTCTGGTCCACCGAGCCGTTCGACGGGTGGTACGTCATGAGCGGGCGGACCTCGTCGACCCGCCACCCTGTCTCCTCGAGGACCTCGCGCGACGCCGCCTCGGCCGGGGTCTCGCCCGGGTCGACCCGGCCCGCCGGGACCTCCCAGCCCCACGAGTCGGTGATGAACCGGTGCCGCCAGAGCAGCAGGAGACCACGCTGCGGGTCGTGCACGACGGTGCCCGACGCATGGGCGGGGATCCGGACGACGTGGTGGTCGATCCGGCCGTGGCCCGGGACGTCGACGTCGACGAGGGTGAGCCGGACCCACGGGCTGTCGTACACGACGCGCTCGCCGAACGTCTGCCACTTCATGGAGCGACCTTACGGCGTGGTCGCGCCCGGCCCGGCGACCTCCCGGGTCCGACGTCAGCGCCGCCCGGGTCCTGGCCGAAGGGCGGGGTGGAACCCGGCCGTGACCACGCGTGGTGCGGCAGGAGGTCTGCGGCGTGGCAGGCTTGTCCACGCTGCCACCACTGCTGGCAGCGACGGCTCCGGGCCGTCCGTGGGTCGTGACCGTTCCAGGAGGGTACGTGCACCGTTGGACCGCCGTGACCGAGGTCCCCGCGGGATTCGGTCCGTCCGTCGTGACGATCGGCAACTTCGACGGGGTCCATCGTGGGCACGCCAGCGTGCTGAGCCGCATGGTGGCCGGTGCACGTGCGGCAGGGCTGCAGGCCGTCGCGGTCACCTTCACGCCCCACCCCGCGCAGGTGCACCGGCCCGAGTCCGCCCCGGAGCTCCTGACGGGTGACGCGGACCGGCTCGAGCTCCTGGAGGCCACCGGTCTCGACGCGGTGCTCATGCTCGAGTACACGCTCGACTTCGCCCGGCAGACGCCCGAGGAGTTCGTCCGGAGGTACCTGGTCGACGCCCTCGGCGCGCGGACCGTCGTCGTGGGGCGGGACGTCCGGTTCGGTCGACGCAACTCGGGCGACATCGCCACCATGGTCGACCTCGGTCGCTCGTACGGCTTCACGGTCGAGGTGGTCGAGGACGTCGCCCCCGAGTCCTCGCACCGACGGTGGTCCTCGACGTGGGTCCGGGAGCTGCTTGCGGCGGGGGACGCACCGGGGGCGGCACGGGTGCTCGGCCGGCCGCACCGGATGCGTGGCGTCGTCGTGCACGGGGATGCGCGTGGGCGCAGCCTGGGCTTCCCGACGGCGAACCTCTCGCGGGACGCGACGGGCATGGTGCCGGCGGACGGTGTCTACGCCGGCTGGCTCCGCCCGACCGACGGGCCCGGGTCGGCGGACGCCGGACCGCACGGATGGCCGGCGGCGATCTCGGTCGGGACCAACCCGACGTTCGACGGCGCGACCCGGCGGGTCGAGGCCTACGTGCTCGACCGTACCGATCTCGACCTGTACGACCGCGAGGTCGTCGTCGAGTTCGTGTCCCAGCTCCGCCCGACGCAGCGGTTCGACTCCGTGGAGGAGCTCGTCGAGCAGATGCGTCGCGACGTGGCGCGCGTGCACGAGGCGCTCGCGGGCGACCTCGTCGGGTGACTCCGCTCGCGGTCCGCGGGGGCGTGATCTGGCGGGGCGCGGTGCCCGTGAACGCTTCCGGCCCGGGCAGGACGCCTGCCGGACGGCAACCGGTCCGCTACTGGACGTGCGGCGGAGGAATTGGGTGGCAGGGCCCCGACTGCTAGCATCAGATCGCCGTCAGATCGGCCGCGGATCGAGAGCGCCCGGGTGGACATGCCCCGGAGCACCGCGCAACGAGTACACAACAGGAGAACCGTGCCCCTCGACAGTGTCACCAAGCAGGCCATCATCACCGAGTTCGCCACCCACGAGGGTGACACCGGTTCCCCCGAGGTCCAGATCGCGATGCTGACGCAGCGCATCAAGGACCTCACCGAGCACGGCAAGATCCACAAGCACGACCACCACAGCCGTCGTGGTCTGCTCCTTCTCGTCGGCCAGCGTCGTCGCCTCCTCGGATACCTCCAGAAGGTCGACATCAACCGTTACCGCAGCCTGATCGAGCGGCTCGGCCTGCGCCGATAGCTGCCTGAGACCAGCCCGGACCCGCTCGGGTCCGGGCTGGTCCCACGCCGGGCCCGGCGACGTCGCGGACCCGGCCGTACGACCGTGACACCACTCGCGCCCACCCGCTCGTCTGGTCCTCGGTAGTGGCGTCCGGAACCTCGTTCCGGGCACCTCGATCGAAGACCGTCGAGGTGAAGGGCGCCATCACCCAGAGGAGGGCACCCATGGAGGGTCCCGAGATCGAGTTCGCCGAAGCCATCATCGACAACGGGCGCTTCGGCACCCGTACCGTCCGGTTCGAGACCGGACGCATCGCCCGTCAGGCCGCCGGGTCCGCCGTCGCGTACCTCGACGGCGAGACCACGCTCCTTGCCGCGACCACCGCAGGCAAGCACCCGAAGGACCAGTTCGACTTCTTCCCGCTGACGATCGACGTCGAGGAGCGGAGCTACGCGGCCGGCAAGATCCCCGGCTCGTTCTTCCGCCGCGAAGGTCGCCCGTCCACCGAGGCGATCCTCGCGTGCCGGCTGGTCGACCGCCCGCTGCGCCCGCTGTTCGTCAAGGGGCTGCGCAACGAGGTGCAGGTCGTCATCACCGTCCTGACCATCCACCCGGACGACTCGTACGACGTGCTCGCGATCAACGCCGCGTCGATCTCGACGCAGCTCTCCGGGCTGCCGTTCTCCGGGCCGGTCGGCGGCGTGCGCATCGCGCTCATCGACGGGCAGTGGGTGGCCTTCCCGCGCTACTCCGAGCGCGCCCGCGCCACCTTCGACATGGTCGTCGCCGGTCGCATCGTCGGTGACGACGTCGCGATCGCGATGATCGAGGCCGAGGCCCCCGAGGGTGCCTGGAACCTCATCAAGCACGAGGGTGCCCAGGCGCCCACCGAGGAGATCGTCGCGGAGGGCCTCGAGGCCGCCAAGCCGTTCATCCGGGTCCTGTGCGAGGCGCAGGCCGACCTGGCCGCGCGTGCCGCCAAGCCGACCGCCGAGTTCCCGGTGTTCCCGGACTACCAGCCGGACGCCTACGAGGCGGTCGACGCCGCCGCGACGGGCCCGCTCGGCGAGGCGCTGACGATCGCGGACAAGCAGGACCGCGAGAACCGTCTCGACGAGATCAAGGCCGAGGTCATCGGCGCGCTCGCCGCCCAGTTCGAGGGCCGCGAGAAGGAGCTGTCGGCCGCGATCCGCGCCGTCACCAAGAAGCTCATCCGTCAGCGCATCCTCACCGACGGCTTCCGCATCGACGGTCGCGGGCTGCGGGACATCCGCACCCTGTCCGCCGAGGTCGAGGTCCTGCCGCGGGTGCACGGCTCGGCGCTGTTCGAGCGCGGCGAGACCCAGATCCTCGGGGTCACGACGCTCAACATGCTCCGCATGGAGCAGCAGCTCGACACGCTCTCCCCGGAGACGCGCAAGCGCTACATGCACAACTACAACTTCCCGCCGTACTCGACCGGTGAGACCGGTCGGGTCGGGTCGCCGAAGCGTCGCGAGATCGGCCACGGCGCTCTCGCCGAGCGTGCGCTGCTCCCGGTGCTCCCGACCCGCGAGGAGTTCCCCTACGCGATCCGTCAGGTCTCGGAGGCCCTCGGGTCGAACGGGTCGACCTCGATGGGCTCCGTCTGCGCCTCGACGCTGTCGCTGCTCAACGCTGGCGTCCCGCTCCGTGCGCCCGTCGCGGGCATCGCCATGGGCCTGGTCTCGGACACCGTGAACGGCGAGACGCGCTACGCGGCGCTCACCGACATCCTCGGTGCCGAGGACGCCTTCGGTGACATGGACTTCAAGGTCGCCGGGACGCGGGAGTTCGTCACCGCGATCCAGCTCGACACCAAGCTCGACGGGATCCCCGCGTCGGTGCTCGGCGGCGCGCTCACCCAGGCGAAGGAGGCCCGCCTGGCGATCCTCGACGTGATCAACGAGGCGATCGACACGCCGGACGAGATGTCCCCGTACGCCCCGCGCGTGATCTCGGTCCAGGTCCCGGTCGACAAGATCGGTGAGGTCATCGGCCCGAAGGGCAAGATGATCAACCAGATCCAGGCGGAGACCGGTGCCGACATCTCGATCGAGGACGACGGCACGGTCTACATCGGCGCCACCGACGGACCGTCGGCGGAGGCCGCGCGGGCCGCGATCAACGCGATCGCGAACCCGCACATGCCGGAGATCGGTGAGCGGTTCGTCGGCACCGTGGTGAAGACCACGACGTTCGGCGCGTTCGTCTCGCTGTCGCCGGGCAAGGACGGCCTTCTGCACATCTCGCAGATCCGTAAGCTCGTCGGCGGCAAGCGCGTCGACAACGTCGAGGACGTCCTGGCCGTCGGCCAGAAGGTCCAGGTCGAGATCGGCGAGATCGACCCGCGCGGCAAGCTGTCGCTGCACGCGGTCGTCGAGGACGAGAAGGACGCGACGCCGGCCGAGGCCGACGCCTGACGTGACGCTGCACCTTCCGCTCGTGGCCCCGGGTCAACCGGGCAGCGAGCTGACCGCCGGGCAGGACGGCGGCGCACTCGTGCGTCGCTCCGTCCTGCCCGGCGGTGTTCGCGTCCTCAGCGAGCACATGCCAGGGCTCCGCTCGGCGACCGTCGGCGCGTGGGTCGGTGTCGGGTCGCGCGACGAGAGCGACGGGCACCACGGCTCGACGCACTTCCTCGAGCACCTGCTGTTCAAGGGCACCGAGCGTCGCACCGCGATGGACATCGCCGAGGCCTTCGACGAGGTCGGCGGCGAGGCCAACGCGGTCACCGGCAAGGAGCACACCTGCTACTACGCCCGGGTGCTGGACACGGACCTGCCGATGGCCGTGGACGTCATCTCGGACATGGTGACCTCGGCCACCCTGGATCCCGCCGAGCTCGAGACCGAGCGCGGCGTGATCCTCGAAGAGCTCGCGATGAACGACGACGACCCGTCGGACGTCGTCCACGAGCAGTTCGCTGCGGCGGTCCTGGGCACCCACCCGCTCGGTCGGCCGATCGGTGGCACCCCCGACACGATCCGCGCGGTCCCGCGTGAGGCAGTGTGGGAGCACTACCGCGAGCACTACGACGCGCCGACCCTTGTGGTGACAGCCGCCGGAGGCGTCGACCACGACGAGCTGTGCGACCAGGTCCTCACGGCCCTCGGCACTGGCGGCTGGGACACGACGTCGGTGCAGGCGCCGGCGGTACGGCGTGGCCGTAGCTCGACGACCGGGATCCCGACCGAGGGCGTCGAGCTGACGATCCGGCGGACCACCGAGCAGGCCAACGTCATCATCGGGACCACCGGGCTGACGTCGACGGACCCGCGTCGCTTCACCCTGACCGTCCTCAACGCCGTCCTCGGCGGCGGGATGTCCTCCCGGCTCTTCCAGGAGATCCGCGAGAAGCGAGGTCTCGCGTACTCCACGTACTCGTTCGCCCAGGGGCACGCCGAGACCGGAGTGTTCGGGCTGTACGCCGGCTGCGCACCGGGCAAGGTGGACCAGGTGGTCGCCCTGCTGACCTCGGAGTGGGCGCGGCTCGCGGACGGCGGCATCACGCAGTCCGAGCTGACCCGGAGCGTCGGACAGCTGTCCGGCGGGCTCGTCCTGGGCCTCGAGGACACGGGTTCGCGGATGAGTCGGCTCGGGAAGGCCGAGCTGGTGCACGGCGAGCTGCTGACGGTCGAGGAGTCGCTCGAGCGGGTGGCGGCCGTGACTCTCGAGGACGTGCAGGAGCTCGCTGTCGAGCTCGCGGAACGACCTCGGTCACTGGTGCGGGTCGGCCCCTTCGGAGACTGACGGCCGCGAGTCGCTGCTGGCGCCGGGCGACGCACCCGGGGTCCTCATAGCGTCAGGCGATCGACGGCCGTGGCGAGAGGCCGCCGCGCCGCCGCGATCGACGCGGTGACGATCGTGAGAAGCGCGGCGCCCGCTTGGAGGGGGCTCTGTGACGTCAGGTCCTCACCGACGACCGCGGCAGTCGCGACGAGCACGAGGGTCGCGGTTCCGCGCGCGGTGCCGGACACCAGCCAGGCGACAGCCGTCGCAGTGGCGGCGAGAAGGACCTGCCGATCGGCGAGTGAGGTGAGAACGGTGCTCCGGTCTGACGCACCGGCCTGCCACTGGGCGAAGACGAGGGCTGTGATGCCGCCGATCCCGACGAGCACGCCGGCCCCGATCAGGCCCGAGGCCACGCGGGAGGACATGCGGGACGGCACCCGCGGGTCAGCGGACACGTCCGTGACCTCTCCGGAGGCCGCAATCCGCGAGCCTGCCCAGACTGCGGCGACGATCGCGATCAGGACGACGAGCGGTCCGAGGTAGGCCGCGGGGGCCGCAGAGTGCACCAGGGCGACGCCCGGGTCGGTGAAGCGGGCGTTCGAGTCCGGGAAGGTGACAGGCAAGACCGGACCGGGCCACCACCACATGGCCACGGCCGCGGGGAGAAGGAACCAGGCGATCACGGTCCAGGCGAGGAGCGTTCCGCCGACGAGCGCGAACGACCGTCGGGCGGCCTGGCCCGGGCGGCTGGCGAGCAGCCACGCGAGCAGGGCGAGGCCCGCGACGAGCGACCCGAATCCGACGGCGTGGTGCTGGTCGACCTCGGGCACGGCGTGGATGCCGGTCACCTGGGCGATGTGCCGGACCAGGTCGAGCTGCTCCCACCACAGGAGCGCCCATCCCGATGCCGTTCCGGCCGTTCCGGCAGCGAGGGCGACCAGCAACCCCGACCAGGTCCTCCTGCCCGGACCCGCGGTCCGGTGCTTCTTCGTCGTGACGGCTGTCGCCACCGCTGACCTCTCTGCAGGCATGGGCCTTCTATCGGCACCGGTCACGGAGGTGTTGACCTGCCGGGGTCAGGTGGCGAGAGCGGACAGCGTGGGACGAGCGTCATGTGTCTGCCGACGCACGGCGACCCCGGTGGTCCTCCAGCGTGAGGCGGTCGAGCGTTGCCGCGAGCGGCCGCCGCGCCGACGCGACCGCTGTGGTCGCGATGCCCACGAGCGCGGCGGCGCCCGAGATTGGCGACCCCGCCACCAGGTCTCCGCCCAGGACGACGGCTGCCGCGATCGTCACGAGGATCGAGACCCCGCGTTGCGTGCCGGACACCAGCCACGCGACGCCGGACACGACAACGGCAAGGACCATCGGTCGACCGACGAGCGAGGCAAACGCCGCCTACTCCCACGCGCCCATCTCCCGCCCCGCGATGAGCAGCGCCGCCACACCGCTGATCCCGAGGAGAACCCCGGCGCCGACCAGACCCGAAGCGATGCGGACGGCCAGGCGAGATGGCCGCCGCGGACCACCGGACCCGTCTGTCACAGGCACGGACGGCCTGAACCGCGAACCGACCCACACGGCTCCGACGATCGCGACCAGGACGACGAGGGGCCCGAGATATGCCGCGGGAGCCGCAGAACGGACCAGCTGGCTCTGGTCGTCCAGCGCGACAGGCACCACTGGCCCCGGCCACCACACGGGTGCGGTGACGACGGTGAGGAACCACGCGACCACGGTCCAGGCGGCGAACGTTCCACCAGCGAGCGCGAGGGACTTCCGGGCGGGGACGTCGGGGCGACTTGCGAGCAGCCAGGTGAGCAGGGCGAGGCCGGCGACGAGTGTCCCGAAATCGACACCGTCGCTCGGTCTGACCCAGGGTTCGGGTTCGAAGCCGACGATCTCGGTGACGTGGCGAATCAGGTCGACCTGCTCCCACCGGAGCAGACCCCAACCGGCAGCAGCACCCATCCCTCCGGCCCCGAGAGCCACGAGCAGGCCGGAGCCGATCCAGGTGCTGCGCCGCGCGACCCGCCATCGGTGGATCGTGCCGGTCGTCGTCGGTGCCTCCTCTGGTGCCCCCTCTGTGCGCATGGCGCTCCTATCGGCATCGATCTTGATCGGGTTGACCGGTTAGGGTCGTGCTTCGTGAGAGATGAGAGAGTTTCGACCGACGGGCAGCCGCGCATCACGGTTGCCGTTCTCGGCGCAGCGGGCCGCATGGGCGCGACCGTGTGCGCCGCCGTCGAGGCGGCGCCCGGGCTCGAGCTCGTGGCGCGGCTCGACGCCGGCGACGACCTCGCGCAGGTGGCGGCGTCCGGCGCGGACGTTGCTGTCGACTTCACCGTGCCGAGCGTCACCGAGGCGAACGTGCATGCGCTGATCGACGCCGGGGTGCATGTCGTCGTAGGCACGACGGGGTGGGATGACGAGTCCCTGGCCCGGGTGTCGGCGCACCTGGACGCGGCTCACGCCGCCGGCCACCCGGTCGGGGTCCTGATCGCGCCGAACTTCGCCCTCGGGGCCGTCCTGGCGATGACCTTCGCGGCGCGGGCGGCACGGTACTTCGAGTCGGCCGAGGTCATCGAGCTGCACCACCCGCAGAAGGTCGACGCACCGTCGGGCACCGCACGCCACACAGCCGAGGCGATCGCTGCGGCCCGCGCGGACGCCGGCCTCGGTCCCGTGCCTGACGCGACGCAGACGTCACTCCCGGGGGCTCGCGGCGCCCAGGTCGCGGGGATCGCTGTGCACAGCGTCCGGCTCCGCGGTCTCGTCGCGCACGAGGAGATCCTCTTCGGCAACGCCGGTGAGCAGCTCACGATCCGGCACGACTCGTTCGACCGGGTGAGCTTCATGCCGGGCGTCCTGCTCGGTGTCCGGCAGGTGGCGTCGCGCCCCGGGCTGACTGTCGGGCTCGAGCACCTGCTCGACCTGGGCTGAGCGCCGTGCGTCGTGGACTCGGATGGGCCGTCGCGCTGACCGCGCTGCTCGGTCTGTACGTCTGGCAGGTGGCGTCGCGCGGGGTCGCGCTGATCAGGACGGGTGAGCTCGTCGGCGTCGGCCTCGGGGTGGCCGTCCTGGTCCTCCCGGTGCTCGGGGTGTGGTTCGTCGTCCAGGAGTGGATGCTCGCCTCACGGGTCCAGCAGATGGCCGACGTGCTGGCCGCCGAGGGGCGGCTCCCCGTCGACGACCTCCCGCGCTCGCCCGGCGGGCGCATCGACCGCACCGCCGCGCTCGCCGCGTTCGACGCGGTGCGCGAGGTGGCCGAGAGTCGTCCGGACGACTGGGCGGCGTGGTTCCACCTCGGCTTCGCCTACGACGCGGGTGGCGACCGACGTCGGGCACGTGCAGCGCTGCGCACGGCGGCACGGCTGTACAGGGAAGATGCTGGCTCGCGGGCCTGACCTGTCGCAGTGACCTGTGCTCAGTTCAGTGGCCAGTGCTCAGTTCAGTGGCCTGTGCTCAGGTCCCGGCGTCGTCAGATCTCGGCAACCTCAGATCTCGGCAACCCAGCGACGCTCGACGACCTCTCTGACCCCGGTCGCCAGGACGCGCTCGGAACCGTCGGGTCCCAGCCCGGCCGAGGTCAGGAACTGCTCGCGTGCCGGGTCGCCGTCAAGCACCCAGGTGGCGACATGGACGAGGCCGTCCTCGCGGAGGAGGTCGACCGCCGCGGCGAGCAGCCGTGAGCCGTGCCCACCGCGCTGCGCGACCGGAAGGACCTCGAGCGCGACGACCTCGCCGGCTGTCGAGGTTCCGTCGGTCCCAGCCTCCCGCAGCGGCCGGATCGCGACGAAGCCCACGACGTGCGGCCCGTCGCACGCCACGAGCACGCGGTGGCCCGGTCCGGGTGGCGCGCTGATCGCCGCCGTCCAGCCCGCGGCGAACGCGTCACGGTCGAGAGTCGCCAGGACGGGCTCGCCGAGGACCTCGGCATGCGCCGTCCGCCATGCCTCGAGCTGGATGTCGGCGATGGTCTGCTCGTCCCCGAGGACCGCCGGTCGCACGGAGACGTCTGCCTGTTCACGGAAGAGGGCCATCGGAGCATCATCCCCCGAGCAGCCGTCACGTCTCGCACCACGCCCGCCACCGTGGCCGCCACGAACCTCGCACGGACTGTCATGGCACGGGCGCGGTGCCCGTCAGCCGCCCAGGCCGCGGATCACCGCGGCGGTGACGGCTGCGGCGAGCACCACGACGATGAACGGCGCGCGCAGGACCAGGGCGACCGCGGCGACGGCCAGCGCAGGAACCCGCGCGTCGAGGACGAGGTGCGGTCCGGACGTCACGGTCTGCACGCCGACCAGCGCCGCGAGCAGCGACACCGTCACCAGGGACGCGATCCGGGCGACCCGCGGGTCCGTCAGCCAGTGCGCGGGGACCAGGTGGCCGACGAGCTTGATGCCGAAGCAGGCCGCACTGGCCGCAAGAACGGCGACCCAGGTGACTGCGTAGGCGCTCATGCGGAGTCCTGCGGCGCCGGGGGAGCGACGGTCCTGGTCAGGCCTATCACGACCGCGACAGCCGCCGCGGCGAGCACCGGGACGCCCGGTGGGGTCACCGGGGTCAGCGCCAGAGCGACCACGACCGCCAGACCCGCGACGACCTGCGGGGTGCGCCCGGCCAGACGCGGCCAGACGAGTGCGAGGAACGCCGCGGCGGCCGCGGCATCGAGGCCGTACCTCCGGGGGTCGCCCAGCGCGTTGCCGACGAGGGCGCCCACCACCGTGAACGCGTTCCACAGCACGAACACGCCGACCCCCGTCCACCAGAAGCCGGCCCGGACGGCGGCCGGCTCCCGGTGGGCGGTCGCGACCGCGGTCGACTCGTCGATCGTGAGCTGGGCGGCCAGCGGACGGAGCAGGGGACCCGCCGAGATCAGCGGGGCCACCTGGACGCCGTACAAGCCGTTGCGGACGCCGAGGAGCGCCGCGGTGGTCACGGCGGCCACGGGCGAGCCGCCGGACCCGACCACGCCGATGAACGCGAACTGAGAGCCTCCGGAGAACAGCAGGAGGCTCAGGGCCGCGGTCTGCGGGAGGTCCAGCCCGGCGACGGTCGCGAGCGCCCCGAAGGAGATCCCGTACAGGCCCGTCGCGATCGAGACCGAGAGCGCCTGCTTGACTGCCGAGTCGACGTGCGGGTCGCGGGGGCCCGCCACGTCAGATCGCGACGTAGATGCTGTCGAGGTACTCCGCGATGCCCGCCTCGCCACCCTCCCGGCCGAGACCCGACGACTTGACCCCACCGAACGGTGCGGTGGCGTCCGAGACCATGCCGCGGTTGACCCCGAGCATGCCCGCCTCGATCGACTCGGCGAGCCGGAACGTCCGCCCGACGTCACGCGTGTACGCGTAGGCGACCAGGCCGAAGTCGGTGCTGTTCGCCATGGTGACGGCCTCGGCCTCGGTGCCGAACGTCACGATCGGGGCCACCGGGCCGAAGATCTCCTCGCGCACGGCACGGGAGTCGGGGGAGACTCCGGTCAGGACGGTGGGGGCGTAGAAGAAGCCCGCGTGGTCGAGCGCGTCGCCCCCGGTGGTCACCCGGGCGCCGCCGTCGACGGCATCGGCGACGAGCTCGCTGACCTTGGCGACGGCCTTCGCCTCGATCAAGGGGCCGACCGTGGTCCCGGGGTCGCTGCCGTGCCCGACGACGAGGGCGTCGAACGCCGCGGTGAGCCCGGCGGCGAACTCGTCCGCGACCGACTCGTGCACGAGGAAGCGGTTCGCGGCGACGCAGGTCTGCCCGGCGTTGCGCATCTTCGCGGCGAGGGCGCCCTGGACGGCGGCCGGGATGTCCGCGTCCTCGAACACGAGGAACGGTGCGTTCCCGCCGAGCTCCATCGACGTGCGGAGCACCCCGTCGGCCGCCGCCCGCAGGAGGTGCTGGCCGACCTCCGTCGAGCCCGTGAACGAGAGCTTGCGCAGCCGGCGGTCGGCGAGGAGCGGACCGCTGATGCCGGAGGCGTGGGTCGTGGGGACCACGTTGAGGATCCCGGTGGGCAGCCCGCGGGACTCGAGCTGCTCGCGGACGATCTCGGCGAAGAGGGCCGTCGTGAGCGGCGTGAGCGCGGCAGGCTTGACGACCGCCGTGCAGCCGGCCGCCAGTGCCGGCGCGACCTTGCGGGTGATCATCGCGAGCGGGAAGTTCCAGGGGGTGATGAGCAGGGCGGGGCCGACGGGACGGTTGAGGACGACCTGGTGGTTCGCACCGGACGGGGCGCGCCGGGCGAGCCCGTCGATGCGGACGGCCTGCTCGGAGTACCACCGGAGGTACTCGGCGCCGTAGATGACCTCGGCACGCGACTCGGCGAGAGGCTTGCCGCCCTCGGCGGTGATCACGGCGGCGAGGTCGTCGGTGCGGGCGATCATCTCGTCGAAGACGGCACGGAGCAGGTCGGCGCGTTGACGGGGCGCGACCTCGCGCCAGGCGGGCCAGGAGTCGTGCGCCGAGGTGAGCGCGGCGAGCGCGTCGTCGGACGTCGCGTCGGCGACGTCGAACAGCGTCTCCTCCGTCGCGGGGTCCTGGACGGGGAACGTCGCGCCGGAGGACGCGGGACGCCACTGGCCGTCGATGAGCAGACCGGTGGGGAGGTGGGCAGCAACGGTGGGGGGGGATCCGTGAGGACGACATGCCTCAGTATCGCGCCCGGAGGGCCTCGTGGCGATGCCTATCATGACGGCATGACGACCGTGCCGACCCCGTACGAAGACCTGCTCCGGCACGTGCTCGAGCACGGCACCGTGAAGTCGGACCGGACCGGCACCGGCACGCGCAGCGTGTTCGGTCACCAGCTGCGGTACGACCTCTCCGAGGGTTTCCCGCTCGTCACGACCAAGCGGGTCCACCTGAAGTCGATCGTCTACGAGCTGCTGTGGTTCCTTCGTGGCGACTCGAACGTCCGGTGGCTCCAGGAGCACGGGGTGTCGATCTGGGACGAGTGGGCCGGACCGGACGGCGAGCTCGGGCCCGTGTACGGGGTCCAGTGGCGGTCGTGGCCGACCCCCGACGGCGGTCATGTCGACCAGATCGCGCAGGTGGTCGACCAGCTCCGGACGAATCCCGACTCACGGCGGATCATCGTCTCGGCGTGGAACGTCGGGGACATCCCGCAGATGGCACTGCCCCCGTGCCACGCGTTCTTCCAGTTCTACGTGGCCGACGGCCGGCTGAGCTGTCAGCTGTACCAGCGGTCGGCCGACCTCTTCCTCGGGGTGCCGTTCAACATCGCGTCGTACGCGCTGCTCACCCACATGGTGGCCCAGCAGGCCGGTCTCGAGGTCGGCGACTTCGTCTGGACCGGTGGCGACTGCCACATCTACGACAACCACGTGGAGCAGGTGCGCACGCAGCTCGCCCGTGAGCCGTACCCGTACCCGACTCTGCGTCTTCGCCAGGCTCCCTCGATGTTCGACTACACCTTCGAGGACGTCGAGATCGTCGACTACCAGCACCATCCGGCGATCGCGGCACCGGTGGCCGTGTGAGCCCGTCAGGCCATCCGGGCCATCCGGGCCAGGCAGGCCCGGCAGGTCAGGCACAGTCCGGGCTCGGGCTCATCTGGGCGCAGTCCCGCGCCGGGGTGATCGGTGTGGACGGCGGGCTGCCGTGGCATCTGCCGGAGGACCTGGCCCACTTCCGCGAGACGACCGCCGGGAGCCCGGTGATCATGGGCCGTGCGACGTGGGAGTCGTTGCCGGTGCGGTTCCGCCCGCTCCCGGGCCGCACCAACATCGTGCTGTCCCGTCGGCCCGGTCTGGTGGCGGACGGTGCGACGGTGGTGCCGGACCTGTCTGCCGCTCTCGACGTGGCCGCCGGCCGGGAGGCGTGGGTGATCGGTGGTGCGTCGGTCTACGCGGAGGCGATCACCCGGGCGACCCGCCTCGAGGTCACCGAGGTGGATCTTGAGGTGGCGGGGGACACGTACGCCCCGGCGGTCGACGGAACGTGGCTCGAGGTCGCGCGGTCGCCCGAGGACGGGTGGCACACGTCGAGGACCGGACACCGCTACCGGTTCGTGAGCTACCGGCGTCGTCCCGGCGTCGCGACGGGCTGACCCGGCCCCTCCGCCGAGGGGCCGGGCCCGAGCACGTCAGACGAGCTTCGGCTTGACGTCGCGCGTGTAGATGTCCTGCAGCTGGGTCTTGACCGCGGTGAGCACCGTCTTCGGGTCCTCGTTCTGCGTGACGACCCGGCCGAACCCGTCGGCGATCGCCTTGTCACCACCGGGGAGGAAGACCCGGGCGCGGTCCTGGGTGCGCACGACGGCGATCTGGTCGATCGCGGTCTTGATCTGCGGGGCCTTGGCCGTGAGGGTGCTGGTGTCCGCGGAGGTCCGGGTCGGGATGTAGCCCGTCGCCGCGGAGAACGCGATCGTGTTCTCCGGGAGCGTGAGGAACTTCAGGAAGGTCGCTGCGGCGAGCTGCTCCTCCGGGGTGATCGCCTGCGGGATGCCGATCCCGGCACCGCCCGACGGGCACACCGGCTCGGTCGCGGACGGGCCACCGGGAAGGAAGCCGACGCCGAGGTCGAAGTTGGCGTTCTTGAGGATCCCGACGAGGCTGCCCGTCGAGCTGACCGTCGCGCTCACCGCACCGGACGCGATGTCGGCCGACTGGTCGTTCGCGGTGACGCCCGCCCACTTCTCCTCCTGGACGCCCTTGCGGATCCAGTCGAGCGCCGAGACGACGGGGTCCGCGTCGATCGTGATGTCCCAGTCGTGGCTGTACGCGCCGCCCCAGCCCCACGCGTTGTTCTGGAACGTCCACCCGGCGTAGCCGGCGACGGCGGGGTACTGGAAGGCCTTCTGGGTGCCCACCCCGGCCCCCATGAGCTTCGGAGCCCACTCGGCGAACTCGTTCCAGGTCGTGGGTGCCCGGTCGGGGAGACCCGCGGCGGCCCAGTGCGCCTTGTTGTAGTAGAACAGCGGCGTCGAGCGCGCGTACGGCACGGCCCACTGCTCGCCCGCGTACTGGTAGTCCGAGTAGAAGCTCGGGCGGAAGTCCGCGGTGTCGATCTTGACGGCCTTCAACAGCGAGGTCAGCGGGATGATCGACTGGTTGAGGTAGTAGCGGAACCACCACACGTCGGAGAACATCACCAGCCCCGGCAGCCCGCCGCCGGTCAGGGCGGTCTGGAAGCGCTGGGCGACCTCCTCGTAGCTCGCGCCGGCGGTCACGAGGGTGACGGTGATCGCGGACTGCGAGGCGTTGAACTTCTCGACGAGGGCCTTCTCGACCGCCTGCGAGCCGCCCGGGTGGTTCGACCAGAAGCTGATCTGCTTGGCCGGCTTCACACCGGCCCAGTCGGTGGTGCTCGTCGGGGTCGGGGTCGAGCCGACGGCTGCCGTCGACGGCCCGGCGCATGCGGCGAGCGTCAGGGCGCCTGCACCGGCTCCGGCCAGGGCCAGGAACGTCCGGCGGTCGAAGGCGCGGTCAGGCAGGTGCAGTCCACCCGGCGTGGCGCTCGTGAGGCCGGGGAGGAAGCGGGAGAGACCGGGGTTCATCAGGGTGTCCTTCCAGGGACGTGGGGAGGAGCGAGCGGACGGACGGACAGGCTGGTCTGGTGGTCTGGTGGTCTGGTGGTCTGGTGGTCTGGTTGCGGAACGGGGCGGGAGCAGCGGTCGATGGCGTCGAGGTGGCCGAGGGCGTCAGCCCGTGACCGCGCCCTGGGTGAGGCCGGCCACGATCCAGCGCTGCAGGGCGGCGAAGATCGCGAGGACGGGGAGGATGACCACGACCGTCCCCGCCATGAGGACGCCCCACGCGGCGGACCCGGACTCGCTGTTCTGCAGCAGCGTGAGCCCGACGGGCAGCGTCATGGAGTTCGGGTCGTCGACGATGATCAGCGGCCACAGGTACTCGTTCCACTCGAACACGATGCTGATCAGCGCGACGGTGGCGATGGCCGGTGCGGAGACGGGGGCGACGACCGACACGAGGCGGCGCAGGTGGCTCGCGCCGTCGAGCTCGGCGGCTTCCACGATCGACCGGGGGAGCGAGAGGAACTGCTGTCGCAGCAGGAAGGTCCCGAACGCCGTGCCGAGGCCCGGGAGGACGATCCCCCAGAGGGTGTTGCGACCGCCGAGCTGCGCGATCAACGTGTAGTTGGGGACCAGCGCGATGTGTGGCGGCACCATCAGGGCGACGAGGATCAGCAGGAACACCAGGCGCTTCCCGGGGAAGCGGATGAAGACGAGCGCGTAGGCCGTGATCACGGCGAGCACGACCTTGATCCCCGCGCCGACCGCCGTGACGATCGCGCTGTTGAGGAAGAGCCGACCGAAGGACACGGTCCGGGCTGCCTCGAGGTAGTTGCCGGCGTAGGGCTTGCTCGGCAGCCACTGGATCGGGAGCCGCACCAGCTCGTGCGGCTGCTTGATCGAGGCGATGACCATCCACGCCAACGGGAGGACGACGACGGTGGTCGCCAGGACGACGGGCAGGTACCCGCCGAGCACAGCGTGGAACGTGCCGCGGACGGATCCGGGGCGACGCCGCGTCGTCGGCGCTGCAGCAGCGCCCGGGTGGGTCGCGACGGTGCTCACGCGTAGTGCACCTTTCTCTCGAGGAAGCGCATCTGGACCAGCGTCGCGACCAGCAGCACCGCGAACAGGATCGTGGCGACGGCGGCGGAGTAGCCGGCACGGCCGTTGACGAACGCCTCGACGTACACCTGGTACATGAGGGTCGTGGTCCCGTCGAGCGGCCCTCCCTTGGTCATCACGTGGATGAGGTCGAAGGACTGCAGCGAGCTGAGCATGGTCGTCACCATGAGGAAGAACGTCGTCGGCGACAGGAGCGGGACGGTGATCCGGGTGAACCGGCGGACCGCTCCCGCGCCGTCGAGCGCCGCGGCGTCGAGGACGTCCTGCGGGACGCTCTGCAGCGCTGCCAGGTAGACGACGGCTGCGTAACCGAGGTTCTTCCAGACGTAGACGACGATCACCATCACCAGGGCCCAGTTCCGGTTGAGGTACCAGTCCGGTCCGGTCGCGCCCCACAGTCGCAGGAGGGCCGAGAGCGCGCCGTAGGTGGGATCGAAGATGAACAGCCAGACGAGACCGACGCCGACTCCCGAGAGCACGTACGGGGCGAACACGACGGCGCGCGCACCGGTGCGGCCGCGGATGCGCTGGTTGAGCGCGGTCGCGAGCAGCAGTCCGAGCACCAGCGTGGCGCCGACGGTCGCGACGGTGAAGACGGCGGTCACCCGCAGCACCTCGAGGCTCGTCGGGTCGTGGAACCACCGCAGGTAGTTGCCGAAGCCGACGGGGGTGGCGGTGCGGGACCCGAGGTTCCAGTCGAGCGTGGAGTAGTACACGTTGCTCAGGAGCGGACGGTACGTGAAGAGCGCGATCAGGAGGAGGTTCGGTCCCGCGAACGCGAGGAAGATCAGGTACTCACGGGTCCGTCGGCTCCGACGCGGCCGCGGGGGAGCCGACGGCGGCGCCGGCTCGACCGCCGGTTCGGGCGCGGTGCGGGAGTCCCGCGTACCGAGGACGGTCACGCGGACGCCCCGTCGAGGAGCGTGCGCAGGGCACCGACCCGATCCGTCATCACGGCGTCGAGGCCCATGTCGAGGACGAGTCGCAGGTCGGCGTCGTCGTTCGGCGTCCAGCAGCACACGCCGATGCCGAATGCGTGGAAGGCCTCGACGGTCGCCGGCGCCAGGAGCTTCCAGTACGGGTTGTAGAACTGCGGGCGCAGCATCGCGAGGAGGCGGACGTCCGGGAGATGGAGGCTCGTGTCGTTGAAGTAGATCGTGGCGTCCGGATCGCCCGCGCGGATCTCCAGGAGGCCGTCGGTGGAGCCGCAGAACGCGGTGCCCGTGGCGCGGTGGCGCCGGACGACCTCGGCGGCGGGGAGAGCCGCGATCGGGTGCTTCTGGTCGAGCACGAGGGGCACGCCGGTCTCCGCCGAGAGGTCGAGGAGGTCCTCGAGCCGGGGGATCCGCAGGTCACCGTCGCCCAGGCGGGCGATCTCGGGCCAGGTCATCGAGGACACCGGTCGCGGGTCGCCCCAGTGGCGCGCGAGTGTGTCGTCGTGGAGGACCACGACGGTGCCGTCCGCAGCGAGCTGGACGTCCACCTCGACGGCATCAGCGCCCTGCTCCATCGCAGCCCGCACGGCGTCGACGGTGTTCTCGCGGTACCGGACGGGATCGCCGCGGTGGGCGATGGCCAGGACTTGCGCGGGGGACGGCACGGCGAGACCTCCAGGAGGTGGTGGTGTGGGCGGTTCCGCCCGGCGGCGCCACGAGCGCAGCCGAGAGGGAGTACACACCCCCGAGAGCGCCCTGGGAGGGTATGAACGGGATCCGTCACCGAGGGTTCATGAGGTGTTCGCTGGATGCACCTGCAGGTCACGTCCGCTTTCCTGCTGCGACGCGCGCACGTCACCGGACGGACCCCTGGCAGTCCGGGTCGCCCCGGCGGCACGCGGTGGCGGCCCTTCCGTACGAGGTCGCCCCGGTCGTCCCCGCGGGACGGTAGTTTGAGGCCATGCCGCACGCCACCTCGCCCGCGCGCCCGTTCGGAACGGTGCTGACCGCGATGGTCACCCCCATGGACGCAGCAGGAGCAGTCGACCTCGACGCCGCTGCCCGCCTCGCCCGCCACCTCGCCGACCACGGCCACGACGGGATCGTCGTGAACGGGACGACGGGCGAGTCCCCGACCACCCACGCCCCGGAGAAGTCGGACCTGGTCCGCACCGTCGTCGAGGCGGTCGGCGACCGGGTCGTCGTCGTCGCCGGCGCGGGCTCGAACGACACCTCGCACGCGATCCGGATGGCGCAGCAGGCGCAGGAGGCCGGGGCGAACGGCCTGCTCGTCGTGAGCCCGTACTACTCGCGTCCGTCGCAGGCCGGCATCGTCACGCACACGCTCGCCGTCGCCGAGGCCACCTCGCTGCCGGTGATGCTGTACGACGTTCCCGGGCGGACGGGCGTCCGGCTCTCCGCCGCCACGCTCGACCGGCTCGCCGCGCACGAGCAGATCGTGGCGATGAAGGACGCGACCGGCGACGTCGCCGGCGCGGCGCACTCGATCCAGCGCACGGGGCTGGCCTGGTACAGCGGGGACGACGCGGTCTTCCTGCCGTTGCTCGCCCAGGGTGCGGTCGGCGTGGTCAGCGTCGTCGGGCACGTCGCGGGTCTGCAGCTCGCCGAGATCGCGCAGGCGTTCGCCGCCGGCGACAACGCGCGTGCTCTCGAGGTGTTCCGTGCGATCGGCCCGGCGATCCGGGCGATGAACGGTGCGGGTTTCCAGGCGGTCATGGCGAAGGCGGCGATCGAGATCCTGGGGATCACCACGAACCGCGAGCTGCGCCTGCCGAACGTCGCGGCGACGGACGATGAGGCCCTCGAGGTGCGCGCCGGGCTGGTTGCCGCCGGGCTGGTCAGCGCGGTCGGCTCGCCGGAGCGCTGATGTCGCACCCGCACCCCGAGCTCGGCCTGCCGCCCGAGCTCCCGGACGGCGCGCTCCGGGTGGTCGCGCTCGGCGGTCTGGGGGAGATCGGGCGCAACATGTCCGTCCTCGAGCACGCCGGTCGACTGCTCGTGATCGACTGCGGGGTCCTGTTCCCGGAGGACCACCAACCCGGGGTCGACCTGATCCTCCCGGACTTCGACTACCTCCACGGGCGGCTCGACGACATCGAGGCGATCGTCCTCACGCACGGTCACGAGGACCACATCGGCGCCGTGCCGTACCTGCTGCGGCTCCGCGAGGACATCCCGCTGGTCGGCTCGCAGCTGACGCTGGCCTTCGTCGAGGCCAAGCTTCGCGAGCACCGGATCACCCCGCTGACGCTGGCTGTCCGCGAGGGACAGGTCGAACGGCTGGGCGTCTTCGAGTGCGAGTTCGTCGCCGTGAACCACTCGATCCCCGATGCGCTGGCGGTCGCGGTGCGCACGGGTGCCGGCACGGTGCTGCACACGGGCGACTTCAAGATGGACCAGCTGCCGCTCGACGGCCGCGTCACCGACCTGCGGGCGTTCGCGCGCCTCGGCGAGGCCGGGGTCGACCTCTTCATGGTCGACTCGACGAACGCCGAGGTCCCCGGGTTCGTCGCCTCGGAGCGTGAGATCGGTCCGGTGCTCGACGGCGTCTTCGCGACGAGCGAGCGGAGCATCGTCGTCGCGTCGTTCGCGTCGCACGTGCACCGGGTGCAGCAGGTGCTCGACGCCGCGCACACGCACGGACGGCGGGTCGCGCTGGTCGGGCGGTCGATGGTGCGCAACATGACCATCGCCGCCGAGCTGGGCCACCTGCACGTCCCCGATGGGGTCCTCATCGACGTCAAGAAGGTCGACACCGTCCCGGACGACGAGATCGTCCTGATGTGCACCGGGTCGCAGGGTGAGCCGATGGCGGCGCTGTCGAGGATCGCGAACCGGGACCACAAGATCTCCGTCGGCCCCGGGGACACGGTGATCCTCGCGTCGTCCTTGATCCCCGGGAACGAGAACGCCGTCTACCGCGTCATCAACGGCCTGACGCGGCTCGGTGCCCGCGTGGTGCACGGGGGCAACGCGAAGGTGCACGTGTCCGGGCACGCGTCGGCGGGTGAGCTGCTGTACTGCTACAACATCCTGCGACCACGCAACGTCATGCCGGTGCACGGCGAGGCGCGGCACCTCGTCGCCAACGCGGCGCTCGCGGTCCGCACGGGCGTTCCGGCCGACCACGTGGTCGTCGCCGAGGACGGCGTGGTCGTCGACCTGGTCGAGGGGCGTGCCCGTGTGGTCGGCGCCGTCCCGTGCGGTTACGTCTACGTGGACGGCGCGAGCGTCGGAGAGATCGGCGAGGTCGAGCTCAAGGACCGGCGCATCCTGGGGGAGGAGGGGTTCGTCTCGATCTTCGTCGTCGTGGACTCGGCGACCGGGAAGGTGCTGAGCGAGCCGCAGATCCAGACGCGCGGCTTCGCCGAGCAGGACGCCGTGTTCGACGACATCCGCCCGCAGATCGTCGCGGCGGTCGAGGACGCCGCGCGTGGAGGCTCGGCGGACACGTACCAGCTCCAGCAGGTGGTTCGCCGCATCGTCGGACGGTGGGTCTCCGGTCGTCTGCGCCGGCGGCCGATGATCATCCCGGTCGTCGTCGAGGCGTGACGCCGCCGAGCGGCTGCGGTCAGGCTGCCGCGGCTCCGGCGACGGGCGCGTCCTGGTCCGCCGACCGGTCAGGCACCGGTGACCGGTGCGAGCCGGCGGCGGAGCCCCCCACGATGAGCACCATGGCGATGACCACGAGCGGCGTGATCGGTTCCGAGAGCACGGCGGCACCGAGAGCGACGGCGACCACCGGGTTGATGTAGGCGACCAGTGTCGAGCGTGCGGCGCCGACCTCGGTGATCAGGGCGAAGAACAGGACGAAGGCCAGTGCGGTGCAGACGACGCCGAGCGTCAGGAGGGCCGCGATCGTGCCGGGGCCCGGTGCGGTGTGCAGACCCGTCGCGGCGACGACCGGCGCGTAGACGAGGGCGGCGAGGGTCAGGCAGGCCGCTGTGAGCGTCACGGCCGGCACGCCTCGCAGCGCTCGGTCCGCCACGATCGGGGCGATCGCGTACCCGAGCGCTGCGAGGAGCACCTGGCCGAGAGACCACGCGTGGCCGTGCACGGCACCGGGGCCGAGCAGCAGGACCACCCCGCCGAGACCGACGACCAGCCCGACCCAGCGCACGGCGGAGACCGGGCGGCGGTCGCCCACGAACCGCCCGAGCACGACGGCGAGGATGGGGACGGTCGCCACGAGCAGCCCGGTCGTCGAGCTCGCCAGGACCCGCTCGGCGTTCGAGAGCAGCAGCCATGGGCCGACGATCTCGAGTGCGGCGAACATGGCGACGGCGGTCCAGCGCCCGCGCAACGGACGCAGGCCACCGGACCGGAGAGCGAACGGCATCAGGACGATCGCCCCGACGGCCGTGCGGGCGAAGACGATCGTCGGGGGCGAGACCTCGGCGACGGCGATCTTGATGAGCAGGTAGGGGATGCCCCAGATCGCGCCGACCGCACCGAGCAGCAGCCATCCTCGCCGCGTCATGCCGTGCCTTCCTGTGCTCTGGAGCTGTCCACCGTGCACCGTCACGTGCAGGCGGGCTCCCACGCGATGCGTCTGGACGGAGGTCGTCGCGGCTCAGTGCCGGTACGGCATCGTCGGATGGCTCGTCGTCGGGCCCGTCGTCGGGCAGTGCAGCAGGAGGAGCCTAGGCCCGGCGACCGACACTGCGTGCGGTTGACCGACACTGCGGGTCGGCGACCGACACGCACGTGGCTGCGCTCCCGGTCCAGGGCGCGCCTCACCGCTACCGTGAGGACTGTGGCAACCCGTGCGACGTCGTCGAGCTCTCGTGCGGGAGGATCTGCCGCGGCATCCTCTCATCGAAGCAGCGGGGGACAGGCGCGCAGCGGGTCTTCCCGCGGCTCCGGCGCGGGGCGGAGCGGGAGCTCCGGCTCGCGTGGGCGCCCCGCACCGCCTCCGCGGCAGTCGGCACTGCCCGTTCGTCTCGTGCGCGGGTTGTGGATGGGCGCTGCGCACGTCGTCGGCGGCACAGCGCGTCGGGTCGGTCGGGGAGCCCGTGACCTCGATCCCGCGCACCGCCGTGATGGAGCCGCGTTCACGCTGCTCGGTCTGGCACTGATCGTCGCGGCACGCGAGTGGTGGGGTCTCGCCGGGACCGCGGGCGAGGTCGTCGATGCCGTCGTGGCCGGCACGTTCGGGGCTGTCGGGGTCGTCGTCCCGGTCCTCCTCGTCGCCGGTGCGGTCCGGCTGATGCGTCACCCGGACCGTGGCCAGGCGAACTCGCGCATCGGCATCGGCGTCGCCGCCCTGGTGGTGTCCGCGTGCGGGCTCGTCCAGGTCGGTTCCGGGCGGCCGGCGCCGTCGGACGGGTGGGCGCAGCTGCGTGGTGCCGGGGGGATCGTCGGCTATGCGATCGGCAACCCGCTCGCGGCCGGGCTCACGGCCTGGGTCGCCGTGCCGCTGCTGGTCCTGCTCGGCGTGTTCGGGCTCCTGGTCGTGACCGCGACCCCGGTGCACCAGGTCGTCCCCCGTGTGCGTGCGCTGTACGCACGGGTCACCCGCACGCAGGTCGAGGACGACGACGATGCGCCGCTGGACATCCGCGCGCTGCACTCCGCCGACGATCCCGCACCGCCGGAGCCCAGACGGAAGCGGCTCCTCGGGCGACGTCATCGCGACGCAGCCGAGACCGAGCTCCTTCCCGGTGGCTACGTCGGGGACGAGGCGTTCGAGCGCGCGGCCTTCACGGACCTGGAGCACGGACCGAGCGAGCACGACGCGGGGGCGGCACCGTTCGAAGAACCCGACGTGACACCGACGGCGGTGCTCGGCGCGGCGGCACCGGCACCGGAGCTCACGGCACCGGCGACCACCGGCGTACCGCGGGGCGAGCAGCCGATGCTCGAGGGCGACGTGCTCTACGTCCTGCCGCCGGACGAGGTGCTCGCCAAGGGGGCACCGCACAAGGTCCGGTCAGCCGCGAACGACCGCGTCGTCGAGGCACTGACCACCGTCCTCGACCAGTTCGAGATCGACGCCCAGGTCACCGGGTTCACCCGCGGACCCACCGTGACCCGGTACGAGGTCGAGCTCGGCCCGGCGGTCAAGGTCGAGCGGGTCACGGCCCTGTCCAAGAACATCGCCTACGCGGTCGCGAGCGCCGACGTACGGATCCTGTCCCCGATCCCCGGCAAGTCGGCGATAGGGATCGAGATCCCGAACACCGACCGCGAGATCGTGTCGCTCGGTGATGTGCTGCGGTCATCGGCCGCGCGTCGGATCGAGCACCCGATGGTGATCGGGGTGGGCAAGGACGTCGAAGGCGGCTACGTCGTCGCCAACCTGGCCAAGATGCCGCACCTGCTGGTCGCCGGTGCGACCGGTGCCGGCAAGTCGGGCTTCGTGAACTCGATGATCGTGTCGATCCTCATGCGGTCGACGCCGGACCAGGTCCGGATGATCCTGGTCGACCCGAAGCGGGTCGAGCTCACCGTGTACGAGGGGATCCCGCACCTCATCACGCCGATCATCACGAACCCGAAGAAGGCCGCCGAGGCCCTCGAGTGGGTCGTCCGGGAGATGGAGGCGCGATACGACGACCTCGCGTTCTTCGGGTTCAAGCACATCGACGACTTCAACGCCGCGGTCCGTGCCGGCAAGGTGAAACCGCTGCCGGGCTCCGAACGGAAGATCGCACCGTACCCGTACCTGCTGGTCATCGTGGACGAGCTCGCCGACCTCATGATGGTGGCGCCACGCGACGTCGAGGCGGCGATCCAGCGGATCACGCAGCTCGCGCGTGCCGCAGGGATCCACCTCGTCCTGGCCACCCAGCGGCCGAGCGTGGACGTCGTGACGGGGCTGATCAAGGCGAACGTCCCGTCGCGCATCGCGTTCGCGACGTCCTCGCTGACCGACTCGCGCGTCGTGCTGGACCAGCCCGGGGCCGAGAAGCTCATCGGACAGGGTGATGCGTTGTTCCTGCCGATGGGGGCCGCCAAGCCGATGCGCACCCAGGGGGCGTGGGTCACCGAGACCGAGATCCACGCGGTGGTCGCCCACGTCAAGACCCAGCTGAAGCCGAACTACCGCACCGATGTCGCTGTCACAGTTGCGAAGAAGCAGGTCGACGAGGACATCGGCGACGACCTCGACCTCCTCCTGCAGGCGGCCGAGCTGGTCGTCACGACGCAGTTCGGGTCGACGTCGATGCTGCAGCGCAAGCTCCGCGTCGGGTTCGCGAAGGCCGGTCGCCTGATGGACCTCCTGGAGTCACGCGAGGTGGTCGGACCGTCCGAGGGATCGAAGGCGCGCGACGTTCTCGTCCAACCGGAAGACCTTGCCGATACGCTCGCCATGCTCCGGGGGGAGCCGGCTGTCGGTGGTGCCGACGTGGGGCGGCCGGATGGTCCTCCTGTGGCGACGGACTACTTCGACCAAGAAGACGGTGACCAGTGGACGGGATCCTCGCGCTGATCGGTCGGGCGACGCTGCTCGATCTGGTGGCCGTGGCCGTCGCGCTCGTCGCCACGCTCGGCGTCGTCGTGCTGGTCCTGCGGCTGCGTCGCGCGACGCGGCAGTGGTCGGCAGACCGCCTCGAGATCGCCCGCCTGCACCGGTGGTACGAGGCGATCAAGGCCGCGACGCGCGAGGGGCTCGTGCTCCAGACCCTCGGGGGCGCGGTGCTGGACCTCAACCCGGCCGCGTGCGACATGCTGGACGTCGAGGCGAGCAACGCGGTCGGCCGCCACATCAACGACCTCGGGCTCGTCGTCGTCGACGAGCACGGGCTCGCGATGGTACCGGCCGGGGTGTTCGGGGCCCGGCGCACGAGCGGGAGCCCGGGACGACCAGCCGAGCCTGTGCTCGTCGGCGTGGGTCGTGCCGGTCTCGGCCAGGAGATGATCCGTGCCGTCCAGGTCTCGACGTCGTTCGTGCCGAACGGCGACGGATCCGCGGTGGCGGTGCTGTCGCTGCTCACGGACGTCACGAACCGCCAGCAGACCAAGGCGGCGCTCGAGCGGAGCGAGACCCAGTTCCGCGTCGCGATGGAGAACGCCCCGATCGGCATGGCGCTCGTCGACCTCAGGTGGCGCCTCGTCGAGGTGAACGCGGCCTTCGCCGAGTTGCTGGGCACCACGGTCGATGCCCTGCGCGGCTACGAGCTGCTTGCGCTCTCGCACCCCGACGAGCGAGCCGCAGAACGTGCCGAGGTCGCGCGGCTGCTCGACGGCGAGACGCACCGGTTCTCCCAGGAGAAGCGGTACCTGCGCGCGGACGGCCACGAGGTCTGGGCCGTCCTCGACGTCGCACTCGCCCGCACCCCGGACGGCGCGCCGGACCACTTCGTCGTGCAGGTCAGGGACAGCACCGAGTCGCGGCTGCAGGCGGAGATGCTGACCCATCGCGCGATGCACGACCCGCTGACCGGGCTGGCGAACCGGACGCTGCTGCAGGAGGTCCTGCAGTCCGTGATCGAGCAGCCGGGGGCCGCGGGGAGGCTCGCGGTGATGGCGTGCGACCTCGACCGCTTCAAGGCGATCAACGACAGGCTCGGGCACGCGGCGGGTGACGAGGTGCTCGTGCACGTCGCCGGGGTGCTGCGCGCTGCGGCGGGAGGACGCGGCACGGTCGCTCGGCTCGGCGGTGACGAGTTCGTCGTCGTCCTCCAGGACCTCGACAGCGCGCGCACCGTCGTCGAGGTGGCCGCAGCGGTGCACGGTGGGCTCCGGGAGCCGCTGCGGTTCCAGCGGAAGCGCATCGCGGTCCGTGCGAGCATCGGGATCGCCTTCGCCGATGCGGACACGCTCGCGAACGGCGCCCCGGGCCTGCTCGCGGCGGCGGACGCCGCGCTCTACCGGGCGAAGGCGGCCGGGCGAGGCCGCACCGAGGTCTACGACCCGTCCATGGCAGCGAGCGGGGTCTCGACGAGCCTTCATGCCGAGCTGACGGACGCCCTCACGAACGGGCAGCTCACCCTGCACTACCAGCCGATCGTGGCGCTCTCCGACGAGCGCGTCATGGGGCACGAGGCGCTCATCCGCTGGCAGCACCCGCAGCGCGGCATGCTGCTCCCCGACCAGTTCCTCGGCGTCGCGGAGGAGGCCGGTCTCGGCGTGCAGCTCGGCGCCTGGGTCGTCACCGAGGCCGTGGCGTATCTCGCGCGGTGCAAGGACCAGACCAGGTGGGTGTCGATCAACGCGTCCGGGGACCAGCTCGGCGACGGTGAGTTCGTCGCCCGGGTGCTCTGGGAGATCTCGCGCATGCGCGTCGCACCCGGACGCCTCGTCGTCGAGCTCACGGAGTCCTCGCTGATCGACTCGGGGACCCGCGTGCGGCACGAGCTCACGCAGCTGCGCGCAGCCGGGGTGCCGATCCTGCTCGACGACTTCGGCACGGGCATCTCGCCGCTGTCGTACCTGCGTGACCTGCCGGTGAACGGGGTGAAGCTCGACCAGTCCTTCACGTCCGGCATCCCCGACGACCCGGCTGCGGCGAAGGTCGCACGAGCCCTCGGGTCGCTCGCCCGCGATCTGACGATGATCACGATCGCCGAGGGGATCGAGAACGTCGAGCAGGCGGACTTCCTGTACGCGAGCGGATGGCGGTACGGGCAGGGCTGGCTCTTCGGTGGGGGGGCGGCCGGAGACCGAGCTGTGACGGGCGCGGCGCCTCGCCGGGCGATCGGTGCCGCGTGCGCCGCCGTGCCCTCTACGCTGCAGGAGTGACAGGCACTACTCCTCCTTCCAGCTGGAACGCGCCGAACGTCGTGACCGTGGTCAGGATCGCGCTCGTGCCGGTGTTCGCTGCGGCCATGCTCGCGGACGGTGCGACGAGCACCGGGTGGCGTCTGGTGGCCACGGCGGTGTTCGTGCTCGCTGCCGTGACCGATCGCCTCGACGGCTACCTGGCGCGTCGGCTCGATCGCATCACGGACCTCGGGAAGCTCCTCGACCCGATCGCGGACAAGCTCCTCATGGGGACGGCGCTGGTCATCCTCAGCGCTCTCGGTGAGCTTCCCTGGTGGGTCACCGTGGTGATCCTGGTCCGGGAGCTCGGGATCACGGTCATGCGGTTGCTCGTGCTCCGGTACGTCGTCCTGCCGGCGTCTCGCGGCGGCAAGATCAAGACCGTGCTCCAGTCGGTCGCCATCGGCCTGTACCTCCTGCCGCTCGGCAGCCTTCCGTCGGCCGTCTCGTTCGTGGCCGCCGTGACGATGGGCCTCGCTGTCGCGGCCACGGTCGTCACCGGGGTGGAGTATGTCCTGCGGGTCGTGCAGATCCGACGGGCGGCGCGGACGTGAGCGACGGGCCGGCGACGGCCCCCGCACCCGAGGTGTCGCGCGGTGCGTGATGACGCGAGTGGGCGACGCTCGGCGGAGCTGGCCCGCACCCTCGTCGACGGCCTGGTCTCGCGTGGTCTGACGGTCGCCGTCGCGGAGTCGCTCACCGGCGGTGCCGTCGTCTCGTCGCTCGTGGACGTCCCCGGCGCTTCTCGGGTCCTGCGCGGCGGGGTCGTCGCGTACGCGACCGACCTTAAGGCCTCCCTGCTGGGAGTGGAAGCCGACCTGCTCGCCGCCCGCGGCGCGGTGGACCGGGACGTCGCGCTGGCCATGGCGGTCGGGGTCCGCGAGCGTCTCGGGGCGGACGTCGGGGTCGCGACGACCGGTGTGGCGGGCCCCGATCCGCAGGACGGTCATCTTCCTGGAGAGGTCCACGTGGCGGCCGTCGGACCAGGCGGTGCCCGGGTCGAGTCCGTGGTCCTGCCCGGTGATCGTGCGGCCGTGCGGCGTGCGACATGCGAGCTCGCGTTGGAGCTCGCCCTCGGCGTCGTCATCACCGTTGATGCGTCGGCGCCCACCGTCGACAGGTGAGTGCGCCCGGGCGTGGGCGGGCCGTCCGGGTGATTCCCCGGGCGAAGTGCTTGTGCGAGGGGGAACACGTGCCGATGGTCAGACGTTGAGACCTGTGTGACGTCAGGTGAGAGAGGTGCCCGTGCACCCCGTCGAGGGACGGAGTTCGCACGGTACGGTAGGAGTCTTCCTACCAAGGAGGGACTGGGTGTCGTGGCGCGCGGGATCGGGGCGACCGGTCCAGGGTTCGCGGCACGGCAGGAGCCGGAACGGGACACGAGAGGGGGACGCCAGGTGATAGTTCTACGACGCGAGATCGGCGACGTGCTGCGCGATGCACGCCAGCGTCAGGGGCGCACCCTTCGTGAGGTGTCGTCTGCTGCGCGTGTCTCGCTCGGGTACCTGAGCGAGGTCGAGCGCGGGCAGAAGGAGGCGTCGTCCGAGCTTCTCGCGAGCATCTGCGAGGCGCTGGACGTGCCGCTGTCGATCGTCCTTCGTGAGGTCAGCGACCGTGTTGCGGTGGCCGAGGGTCTGCTGATCCCGGACACCGTCCCTGCGGAGCTCGTCGGATCGGTCGGCGATCTCGGTCGCGACTGGGCGCGAGCACGAGGTGAGCTCGCGCGCGTCGGCTGAGTCCGCTCGCGGGAGGGATGCCGAGCGGTGCGGGGCGTGCCACTCGAGCAGGTGGCGCCGTGACGTTCGATCAGGTGTGCGCTGGATCAGGTGCGCGCTGGGCGATCTCATGGTGGCGTCTCCGCGCGAGCTGGCGGACCCTGGGCCTGGCATGCCGGGCAGTAGAAGATCGGCCGTTGCCTGGCGGGTGGGCCTGACTGTCGGACGCTGATGGTCGTGCCGCAGTGGCGGCACGGTTGCCGAGCCCGCCCGTGCACCGCAGGGAGTCCACGCTGGTCGCTGAGTCCGGGGCGCCATGGCTTCTCCAGCGCGCCGATCATCAGGCGCCGAGCGGTCAGCAGGAGCGCGCGCGGGTCGGGGACGTCAGCGCTGCGCACCCAGGGCCACAGGCGCTCGGCGTAGAGCGACTCCGCCGTGAAGATCGTGCCGATCCCCGCCACGACCGACTGGTCGAGCAGGGCGTCGCAGACGGCACGGTCCGGATCGCGATGCAGCGAGCGGAGTGCGCGTCCGAGGCCGTCGTCGACGAAGTCGTCGGCCAGCAGATCCGGTCCGAGGTGGGCGAGGAGCCGGGGCTCGTCCCGCGTGGCGAGGACGTCGACCATCCCGAGCCGGTCACCGATCGCGGTCCAGGGCTCGGCAGCGAGGACGACCCTGACGAATGGTCCGCGCCCGGCGGCCTCCCGGGTGCCGGTGCGCACGATCGACCACGAGCCTTCCATCCGGAGGTGGGTGTGCAGGGTGCGGCCGTCGTCGATGCGTGTGAGCAGGTGCTTCCCGTAGGCGATGGTCCCGAGCACCGATCGGCCCGCGAGCTCGATCCCGGCCACGCTCGGCCATCGCAGCTCGGCGCGCACCAGGCGCCGGCCGGCGAGCGCCTGGTCCAGCCGGTGCGCGGTCCGACGCACGACGTCCCCCTCAGGCATGGATCGAGTCCGCGTGGCGAGCGCTCGTGGTGCGGCTCATCGCTGCCCTGAGAGGTGCAGTCCGCGGGGTGTGGGCGCGAACCCCACGTCGGTGAGGGCGGCGGCGAGCCGGGTCGTCGGCCGGTGCGGTCCGAGCAGGTCGGTGCCGTCGGCCCGGGTGAGCACCACGCGTCCCAACGAACCGCTCCGGATCTCCGTGGCCAACCGCTCGCACGCGTGGCGCAGGACGTCGGGGTCGTCGGTGAACGACAGGATGCTGCGGCCTCCGCGTTCGACGAAGAGGGCCAACGCCCCGGCGACGAGGACGACCGCCGCCCCGGCCTTGCGACCTGGTCGGTGCCCGCCTCCGTCACCGGGCTCATGCGGGACGACGGGTGCCGGCCAGGGGAGGGCAGCGCCGTACGGGTTGGCCGGGTCGGTGGCCGCCAGGAGAGTCACGACAACCTCCGTCCGGGGACCCGTCGGATCGAGGTCGCGGGCATCGGCACGTAGCTGGTCGACAGCGGCGGGAAGAGCGAACTGGGAGCCGCCGAGATGCTCGACGAAGTACCCCCGGCGCACCTGGCCAACGGTCTCGGACATGGCGAGCACCCGGTACAGCGCGCCGAAGCGTGCACCCAGTCGCTCCGACGGCGCGATGGCGCGGGTGATCACGCCGTGCCGTGCGAGCAGCCGGGAGGCGAGCGCGTGCATGCGCACGGTCGGGTCGGGCTCGCGGCTGGGGAGCAGCGACCACCTGCCGGCATGCTCGGCGAGCACGGGGGAGCCGACGCGACCGGCGAAGGAGAGACGAGCCGGCGCCCGTGAGCCCCGGGGCGCACCGCTCGCCGAGCGGGGTGCGCGGGCACGCGGCCCGAGGTGCGCGCGCAGAGGTCCGAGGCTGTCGTTGGTGACCATGCCTGCCCAGACGAGGTCCCAGACCGCTGCCGCGACCGTGCGCGTGTCGACGGTCACCGGCGCGCCCGCGTTGCCTGATGCCCCGCCTCCTGGTGCCCTGCTGTCCGGTGCTGACGGCACCCGGCTGTCGCCGTCGACACCCGGACCTGGCGCCCCTGCCGCCACGATCTCGGCCGCACGCGTGACGAGCCCGGCCATGAAGTACGCCCCACCGCCCGCGAGAGCGGCGAGCACGGCCGCGTGGACGGCGGAGTCGAGCGTGCGGAGCTGATCCGCGTCCGGCGGTTCGGGGAGGGTCAGGGCGGCGTCGACCGTCAGGTGGAGGCTGATCAGCCCGTCACCCCCCGGTGTGGTGCCGTGCCCGCACCACAGGACCGCACCTGAGGCGGTGAGCTCGTCGAGCAGGTGCGGGGTGTAGTCCCGCACGCGCGCGGGAAGGATGAGCGACTCGAGGGCGGATGCGGGCACGACGGCACCCGACAGCTGCTCGATCGCGCGTGCGAGCCCGTCCACGCCGCCGAGCTGACCGATCGCGTGCCACCGGGGGAGGAACACGCCGAGGGTGGTCTCCGGGACAGGCTCGACCTCCGATCGCAGCGCTGCCAGCGATCGACGCCGAAGCGTGCGCAGGACGTCGACGTCGCAGTACTCGGCTCCGATCCCGCCGAGCACCTCGGGTCTCAGGCGACCTGCGACGAGCGTCCCGCAGGCGACCAGACGGTCGAGCACGTCGGTCACCACCGCGACGCCGAGGCCGAACCGGGCGGCAGCCGACGCGGCGGTGAACGGCCCGCGGGTGCGTGCGTGCCGACGGAGCAGGTCACCGAGAGGGTCGCGGACGACCTCGGTGAACGCCTCCGAGATCCCGACGGGCAGCGCGACCCCGAGTGCGTCCCTCAGCCGTCCGGCGTCCTCGACGGCGGCCCAGTGCTCGGATGCTCGCCCGCCGCCCGCCGCCGAGGTCCGGTCCGTCGCGAAACGGACCCGGATCACCCGCCGTGCCGACTCGAGGTCCTCGAGCCACCGGGTGGTGCGGTCGCGGACGTCCTCGCGGGTACGCGCCTCGACGTCGCCGGTCGTCAGGGGGCCGTGCCGGCGGACGAGGTCGGCGACCGCCTCGGCGTCGCGGGCCTGCCGTTCCCGGGTCAGCGCCCCGAGCTCGCGTTCGGTGCGTTCGATGACCTCGGGGTCGAGCAGCTCGGCGAGCTGGGAACCGGCACCGTGGCCGAGGAGCTCCGCCAGGAGGGTCGGGTCGAGGGTGAGGGCAGCGGCCCGGCGTTCGGCGAGCGGCGCATCCCCGTCGTAGAGGAACTGGGCTGTGTACCCGAACAGCAGCGACTGCGCGAACGGCGACGGGGACGTCGTCGTCACCTGGACCATCCGGACCAGCCCTCCGGCGAGGTCGCGCATCAGGTCGGCGAGGGCCGCGACGTCGAAGTCGTCCTGGAGGCACTCGCGTGCGGCCTCCAGCAGGATCGGGAAGTCCGGGTGGTCGGCCGCGACGCCGAGGAGCTGAGCTGACCGGTGCCGTTGCTGCCAGAGCGGCTGACGGCGGTCGGGACGTCGTCGCGGCAGCAGCAGCGCGCGCGAGGCCGCCTCACGGAAACGGGCACCGAACAGAGCCGAGCCGGCGAGCTCCGCGCGGACCGCGTCGGCCACCTCGTCGGGATCGATCAGGAGATCGTCGAGAGAGAGCGTCGGGCCGTGCTCCGCGAGACCGTCGCGGAGGTCCGTCCCAGGCCGGTCAGCGGTGTACGTATCCGGGAGGCGTAGGACGATGCCGTCGTCCGCAGGCATCGCGGCGACGTCCGCACCGCTTGCGCGCAACCGACCTGCGATGACGAGGGCCCAGGGGCCGTGCACCCGGGCGCCGTACGGCGAGTGGATCACGACGCGCCAGTCGCCGATCTCGTCCGGGAAGGTCTCGACCACGATGGTCCGGTCGTCCGGGACACGTCCGGTCGCCTCGCGCTGCTCGTGGAGGTACGCGAGCAGGTTCTCGCTCGCCCAGCGGTCCAGGCCGATGTCGGCGAGGACCTCCGGCGCGGGCGCGCCCCCGGGGAGCGGGTGCTCGATCTCGCGGATCCAGGCGCCGATCGCTCGCCCCAGCTCGGCCGGGCGGCCCGGCGAGTCGCCCTTCCAGAACGGAAGACGTCCCGGTGCGCCGGGAGCCGGGGAGACGAGCACCTGGTCCGGGGTGATCTCGTCGATACGCCACGTGCTGGACCCGAGGGTGAACGTGTCGCCGACGCGGGACTCGTACACCATCTCCTCGTCGAGCTCCCCGACTCGCTTGCCCCCGCGGTGACGTCGCGCCGATCCGTCGGTACCGGGGCCGTCGGTGCCCGGGCCGTCGACCGCGGCGTCGGGCCCCGCGCTCGCGCCTGAGGAGAGGAAGACACCGTACAGACCGCGGTCGGGGATCGTGCCGCCACTCGTCACGGCGAGGCGTTGAGCGCCGGGGCGCGCCGTGAGGGTGTCGGTGGCACGATCCCAGACGATCCGGGCCCGGAGCTCGCCGAAGTCCTCGCTCGGATATCGTCCGGCAAGCATGTCGAGCACGGCGCGCAGGGTCGCGTCACCGAGGGTGGCGAACGGCGCGGCGCGGCGCACCACCTCGGCCAGGTCCGCGACGGTCCAGTCGTCGACGGCGACCATGGCCACGACCTGCTGCGCGAGCACGTCGAGCGGGTTCGCGAGCACATGGAGCGCCTCGATCTCACCGCGCCGCATCCGATCACCGATCACGGCCGCAGGGATCAGCTCGCCACGGAACGTCGGGAAGACGACACCGCGCGAGACCGCGCCGACCTGGTGCCCGGCACGCCCGACGCGTTGCAGGCCGCTCGCCACGGACGGCGGTGCGCCGACCTGCACCACGAGATCGATCGCACCCATGTCGATCCCGAGCTCGAGCGAGGACGTCGCGACGACGGCCGGGAGGTCTCCCGACTTCAGCTCCGACTCGGTCCGGGTGCGCTGGGACCGGCTCATCGACCCGTGGTGCGCCCGGGCGAGGACGGGGAGCGCGGGATCGAGCCCGATCGACGTCCCCGACTGTGCCGTGACCTGGGCCGGGACGAGCGTCCCCGGTTCCGGGAGCACGACTCCCTGCCGTTCCGCCCAGACCTCGTTCATCCGGGCGGTGAGGCGTTCGGCACCGCGGCGCGAGTTCGTGAAGACGAGCGTCGTGCGGTGGTCGGCGACCAGGTCGACGACGCGCTCCTCGACGTGGGGCCAGATCGAGGCCCGCGGCAGCTCGGCGGCGGCCGGGCCGGTCAGGTCCTCCTCGTCGAGTGTCGACGGGTCTCCTCCGCGGCGTGCGGTCGGGGCGCTGGCGACGTCCGCGAGGTCGGGAACCGGCACGACGACGTCGACGACCACCTGCTTGGCGGACGGCGGGCTGACGATCGTGACCGGTCGCGCCCCATCGGCCTCGGATCGCCCGCCGACGAGGAAGCGGGCCACCGCGTCGGCCGGTCGCACGGTCGCCGAGAGCCCGATCCGCTGCGCCGGTCGGCCCAGGAGGGCGTCGAGACGCTCGAGCGACACGGCGAGGTGGGCGCCGCGCTTGGTCCCCGCGACTGCGTGGATCTCGTCGACGATCACGGTGTGCACGCCGGCGAGCCCCTGACGCGCCGCCGACGTGAGAATCAGGTAGAGCGACTCCGGTGTCGTGATGAGGATGTCCGGCGGAGACGTGGCGAGGCTACGACGCTCGTGCGGTGGGGTGTCGCCGGTGCGGACCCCGATCCGCACCTCCGGCAGGATCGCGCCACGGCGCAGCGCGGCCTGGCGGATGCCGACGAGGGGCGAGCGCAGGTTCCGCTCGACGTCCGCGGCGAGAGCCTTGAGCGGCGAGACGTACACCACACGGCACCGCTCGGCGGCCGCCGGGACGTCCCCTCCGCGTGCGAGCAGGCCGTCCAGCGCCCAGAGGAACGCGGCGAGCGTCTTGCCCGAGCCCGTCGGTGCGACGACCAACGCGTGGTCGCCGCCCTGGACGGCCGCCCAGGTCCCGGTCTGCGCTGCGGTCGGGGCGGCGAACGCACCGGTGAACCAGTCCCGGGTCGGGACCGCGAAACTCGCCAGCGGGTCGACGACGCCGGTCCGCACGGCCTCGGTCCGCCGGGCGTCGGCCGCTGCAGCCCCGGCGGCGACGCCGTCGGCGTGGGCGCGTCGCTCGGTCATGTGACCAGTGTCGCGGGTCGCACCGACACACGCCCGGGCCGCACCGGTGCGCTGCTCGTCGGACGCCGCCGCGGTCGGTCGTACCGCGACGCCCGTCGCATGGCAGGCTGGTGGCGTGCGCAACCGCGAGTTCTGGCAGCTGGTCGACGAGGTGTTCGGGCCGGCCTACGGTCGGAGCCTGACCAGGGATCTCGTCATCGACGCCCTTGGCGGGCGGACGGCGTACCAGGCCATCGAGACCGGCGAGGAACCGCGTTCCGTCTGGCATGCGCTGTGCGATGCGATGGAGCTGCCGGATGCCCGTCGTTGGGGCTCCGACGTGCGGCGGCAGGCGCCGCCCCGGCGATGACCGCGCGCGTGCCGGCCCGCGACCCCGGTCGCCTGGACGACGTGACGGCGACACCCGGGTGGCCGACCTGGTTGCCGACGCTCCGGGACGCCGGTGACGCCCTGCTCCAGCTCGTCACCACGACGCTCGGCCTCGGGGCGTCCGTCGTCGCTCTCGACGGCGTCACGGCGGACCGGGTCGACGCGGTCGTCGTCGCTGCCGCGGTGGTCGGGCTCGGTGACGTCCTCCTCCGGCCGGCTCTCCGGGTCATGGCGCTCGTCTCCGGTGCGATGGGTGCCCTCGTCGCCGGACTGGCGGCCCAGGTCGTCACCGTCTGGTTCGCGCTGTGGGCTGTGCCGGGGCTGCACGTCGCCGGCGCGGGGGACGTCGTCGGGGTGCTCGTCATCACGGCACTCGTGATGGCGGTGGGGCGCTGGCTCATCGGGGCGAACGACAGCGCGTACGTCGTCGGTGACGTGCTCCGGCGTGCGCGGCGCAAGGCCCGACGCCACGGGGGAGCGGCGGCGGGATCGGGCCCGGGGCTGCTCGTGGTCCAGCTCGACGGCGTGTCCACGCAGGTGCTCCAGCAGGCGGCCGAGGCCGGTCTGACCCCGACGATGGATCGCTGGATCCGGACCGGCTCCCACCGTCTGACGGGCTGGTGGGCCCGGGTGCCGGCCACCACCCCTGCGAGCCAGGCGGGGCTGCTGCACGGCGACAGCTCGGGCGTCCCGTCGTTCCGCTGGTGGGACAAGGAGCTCGGCCGCCTGGTCGTCACGAACCACCCGGCGGACGCCGCGCTCGTCGAGAGCAGGATGACGACCGGGGACGGGCTCCTCGCGCCGGACGGTGCTGCGATCAGCACGATGTTCTCCGGCGACGCGGCCACGTGCCTGCTCGTCATGAGCCGCGCGCTCGGGCACGGGGGGTTCGGGCCGGGCCCCGCGTACGTCAGGTTCTTCGCCAGCCCGTTCGTGCTCGCCCGCGCCCTGGTCATGACGGTGGGTGAGATGGTCAAGGAGCTCTACCAGGGGCGTCGTCAGCGGGTCCGGCGGGTGCGACCGCGCGTGCACCGGCGTGGGGCGTACGTGCTCGCGCGCGGTGTGAGCAACGTGCTGCTGCGCGACCTCAACGTGTCCCTCGTGGCCGAGCAGCTGCTGCGGGGCACCCCGATCGTCTTCGTGGACCTGGTCGACTACGACGAGATCGCGCACCACGCCGGGCCGACGAGACCGGAGTCGTTGCGCGCTCTCGAAGGGCTGGACCGAGAGCTCTGGCTGCTTCACACGGTCATGTCGGTGGCCCCGCGTCCGTATGAGGTCGTGGTGCTCTCGGACCACGGCCAGAGCCTCGGAGACACCTTCGCGCAGGTCGAGGGACGGCCCCTGCGCGACGTGGTCCGGTCGCTCATGGACGTCGCGGACGGCGGCGGGCTGCGTGCCGGGGAGGGTGAGGACTGGGGGCCGCTCAACGCCTTGCTGACGTCGGCGTTCGGCCGGGCGACGCGGGCCGGTGCCACGACCGTCGGTGCCGGGGACGACCGGGCCGGGAGGTCGGTGGGGTCCGGCGCCGGCGACGTGCCGGAGGTCGCGGTCATCGCCTCGGGCAACCTCGGGATGGTCTGGTTCCCGCTGCTGCCCGGACGGGTGTCGCTCGAGGAGATCCGATCGAGGTGGCCGCGGCTGGTCCCCGGCCTCGCGAGCCTGGCGTCGATCGCTGTCGTGGTGGCCGTGTCCGACCGGCACGGACCGGTGGCCGTGGGCTCCGACGGCTGGTGCGTGCTCTCGGACGGGACGGTCGAGGGTCGCGATCCGCTCATCGGGCTCGGGGCCAGGGCCCGCCCGGACCTGCTGCGGGTCGTCGGTCTGGCGGACGCCGGTGACCTCGTGCTGGTCTCCGAGGTGGACGCGGCGGGCCGGGTGCACGCGTTCGAGGGCCTCGTCGGTTCTCACGGTGGCCTGGGTGGGCCGCAGAACGATGCGTTCCTGCTCCACCCGGCCGGGTGGGACGTCGAGGAGGACCTCCTGGAGGACGTCGACGGGCGACGGATCCTCGTCGGGGCGGAGCAGGTCCACGTCCAGCTGCTCCGGTGGGCGCGACGGCTGGGGATACGGACATGACGACGATGCTGAGATGGCTCGGGCACGCGACGACCGTCCTCGACCTCGACGGCACGCGGGTCGTCACCGATCCTCTGCTCGGGCGGCACGCCGGCCTGCTGCGGAGACGCGGCGACCAGCCGCGTGACGCGGACTGGCGCGACCCCGACCTCGTGCTCCTGTCCCATCTGCACCACGACCACGCCGAGCTCGGGTCGCTACGGCGGCTGGGGGCCGCGCCGGTGATCACCGCCCCGGCGAACGCCGCCTGGTTGCGCGGGCGGGGCCACCCGACCGCACTCGGGTTGCACGAGGACGTGTGGTTCCGCACCGGGCACGTGTCGGTGCGCCTCGTCCCGGCGGTGCACGGGCACCGCCCGATGCCCCACCGGCCGAACGCGACCAACGGTCACCTGGTGCGGAGCGGCCCGGTGACGATCTGGGTGGCGGGCGACACCGAGCCGTTCGCCGCCATGGCGGATCTGGCGGAGCTCGCCGAGGGGACGATCGACGTCGCGGTGGTCCCTGTCGGCGGATGGGGCCCGCGGCTCTCGGGCGGGCACATGGACCCGGTGCAGGCGGCGGAGGCGTGCCGGGTCGTCGGTGCGCGTCTCGCGGTGCCGGTGCACTGGGGGACGCTGCACGCGCCGGCGTCACGTCGGCTGCCGCCGGGCTGGATGGACCGGGCGGGGCCGGCGTTCGCGGCTGCTCTCGCCCATCATGCGCCGGCGTGCCGGCCGGTGGTCCTGCAGCCCGGCGAGCAGGTCGACCTCGGGGCCGGGCTCGTCGTCGACGCGCCGCGAGCCGGCTGACGGACCTGCGGGAGCGACGCGGTCCGGGTCCCGGCGTGTCGGGTGTCTTCGAACAGGTGTTCGTCTACTGTTGTCCACAAGGTGACCGCAGGGCGTTCGGGCTCCACAGGTGGGAGCGGACGCGCGGCGGGTGTCGGTGGTCGGACATAGCGTCACCGCGAGAACAGGCCAGCCCCAGCAGGCGCAGCCCCCGGCTGCTCGAGAAGACGAGGTACGACATGGCAGCTCCCCAGGACCGCGCGAAGGCACTCGAGGCCGCGCTCGGACAGATCGACCGTCAGTTCGGCAAGGGATCGATCATGCGCCTCGGTGACGAGGGCCGGGCCCCCGTCGAGGTCATCCCCACCGGATCGATCGCGCTGGACGTGGCGCTCGGCATCGGCGGGCTCCCGCGCGGACGTGTCGTCGAGATCTACGGGCCGGAGTCGTCCGGGAAGACGACGCTCGCCCTGCACGCCGTGGCCAGCGCGCAGCGCGCGGGTGGCATCGCGGCCTTCATCGACGCCGAGCACGCGCTCGACCCGGAGTACGCGAAGAAGCTCGGCGTCGACACCGATGCCCTGCTCGTCTCCCAGCCGGACACCGGTGAGCAGGCGCTGGAGATCATGGACATGCTGATCCGGTCCGGCGCGATCGACATCGTGGTGGTCGACTCGGTCGCCGCTCTCGTGCCGAAGGCCGAGATCGAGGGAGAGATGGGCGACAGCCACGTCGGGCTGCAGGCGCGGCTGATGTCGCAGGCGCTGCGCAAGATCACCGGTGCGCTGAACTCGTCGGGGACCACGGCGATCTTCATCAACCAGCTCCGCGAGAAGATCGGGGTCTTCTTCGGCAGCCCCGAGACGACGACCGGGGGCAAGGCGCTGAAGTTCTACGCGTCGATCCGCCTCGACATCCGGCGGATCGAGACCCTCAAGGAGGGCACCGAGGCGGTCGGGAACCGGACGCGCGTCAAGGTCGTGAAGAACAAGATGGCGCCGCCGTTCAAGCAGGCCGAGTTCGACATCCTCTACGGGGTCGGGATCTCGCGCGAGGGTGGGCTCATCGACATGGGCGTGGAGCACGGGTTCATCCGCAAGTCAGGCGCCTGGTACACGTACGAGGGCGACCAGCTCGGTCAGGGCAAGGAGAACGCTCGTGGGTTCTTGCGGGACAACCCGGACCTGGCGAACGAGATCGAGAAGAAGATCAAGGAGAAGCTCGGCGTCGGTGCCACGCTCGACGCGCCGGCGGGGCCGGGGCCGGGGGTCGACTTCTGAGCCGGACGGCCGCGCGCGGCGTCGTGAGGTCCGCGTGCGGCCGGTCGGATCGCGAGCGAGTCGTGAGGTGCTGAGGTGAGCGGCCGGGCATCGGAACCCCCGTCGGCAGGGTCGGCCGCGCAGGATCGCGAGCCGGAACCGGAGTCTGTCGCACGCGCGATCGCCCTTCGGCTCCTGACGAGCGCACCCCGGAGCAGGGCCCAGCTCGCCGAGGCCATGGCCCGGCGAGAGGTGCCCGAGGAGGTCGCCTCGGCCGTCCTGGACCGGTTCACCGAGGTCGGGCTCGTCGACGATGCCGAGTTCGCTCGCATGCTCGTCAGGTCCCGCCACGGTGACCGCGGGCTCGCGCGGAGGGCGCTCGGCGAGGAGCTTCGTCGGAAGGGGATCTCGGCAGAGCACGCCGAGGCGGCGCTCGCCGAGCTCGACTCGGAGTCGGAGCATGCCACCGCACGGAGACTGGTGGCGCGCAAGCTGGCGGCCACGCGCGGTCTCGACCCGCAGGTCCGCATGCGACGAACCCTTGCGACACTCGGCCGCAAGGGCTACCCGTCCGGGATGGTGATGGAGCTCGTGCGTGAGCACCTCGCGAGCGAGGGGGACACCGACCCGGACGACCCGCTCGTGACCTTCGGCCGGGGCGACGATCCCGCCGAGGACGTCTGACCCCTGCCCCGGCGGTGTCGACGCAGGTCGCCACCGCGCGCCCACGCACGTGAGGTCACCAGTCGCCCGACTTTCCGGAAGAATGGCGGGCAGTCCGTTCCCCGATGTCGGAGGTCGCCGTGGTCCCGAGTGAGTACGGCGTCGTCGTGGCGTTGCTCCTGGTCTGCCTGGTGGCGCTCATCCTGGTGAGCATCGCTCGGCGAGAGGCCGCCGAGCAGCGTGCGCGTGCTGAGTCCGATGTCGCCGAGATCAAGGACGAGGCACGCTCGTTGCTCGCAGACGCGCGGCGTCGCGTGGACGAGGTCGTCGTGCGCGAGCGTGCGGTTCGGGCCGCGGAGACCGAGGCGGTCGACCGGGCTCATGCGCTCGAGGTGCGCGCCGAGGCTCTGCATGCCGCCGAGGTGAACCTCGCGGAGCGGATCACCGCAGCCGAGCGCTCCACCCTCGAGACCCTGGAGTCGATCAGCGGGCTGAGCGCCGACGAGGCGCGCGCGACGCTCATGAGCCGGCTCAAGGACCAGGTCGCCAACGACGGTGCCTCGCTCGTCCGTCGCACCGAGGTCAAGGCGCGCCGCACCGCCGAGGCGCGCGCGCGGCGGATCCTCAGCACGGCGGTCCAGCGTGTAGCAGGACCGACGAGTGCCCAGTCGGTCGTGTCGGTGCTCTCTCTGCCCTCCGAGGAGATGAAGGGGCGCATCATCGGCAAGGAGGGGCGCAACATCCGGGCGTTCGAGGCGCTGACCGGCGTCAACGTCCTGGTGGACGAGTCCCTGGACTCGGTCACGCTCTCCAGCTTCGACCCTGAGCGGCGCGAGGTCGCCCAGGTGGCGCTCGAGGCCCTGATCGCCGACGGGCGCATCAACCCGCAGCGCATCGAAGCCGCGTACGCCGACGCGCTCGCCGGCGCGGAGGACCGCACCGTGGCTGCCGGTCACGTCGCCGCCGAACGCGCCGGCGTCGGTGATCTGCACCCGGACCTCATCACGACGCTGGGACGGCTGCGGCTACGGACCTCGTACGGGCAGAACGTGCTCAACCACCTCGTCGAGTGCGCACAGATCGCCGCAGTGGTCGCGGCGGAGATCGGCGCGGACGTCGGTCTGGCGCGTCGCGCAGCGTTCCTGCACGACATCGGCAAGGCGCGTCCCGCGGAGATCGAGGGCACGCACGCACTGATCGGTGCCGAGCTGGCTCGTCGGGCCGGCGAGAGCGCGTCGGTGGTCAACGCGATCGCCGCCCACCATGACGAGGTGCCCCCCGAGACCGTCGAGGCCATTCTCGTCCAGGCCGCAGACGCGGCGTCGGCCGCACGGCCCGGTGCGCGTCGTGAGGAGCTCGACCAGTACATCGAGCGGGTGGACCGTCTCGAGCAGCTGGTCGTGGCGCACCCGGGTGTTCGACGTGCGCTCGCGATGTCGGCGGGCCGCGAGGTCAGGGTCGTCGTCGAGCCCAGCGAGGTCGGGGACGTCGACCTTCCCGGTCTCGCGGTGGCGATCGCCCGGCACATCGAGGCCGATCTCACCTACCCCGGCGAGATCAAGGTGACCGTCGTCCGGGAGATCCGTGCCTCGGCGACGGCAGGCTGACCGCGCGGGTCGGGCTCCTCGCCGACCGGTCCCTGTCACGATCGTCGTGTGCGAGCCGTGGCGCGGGTCACCGTACCCTTGAGGTGATGTCGACGACCGCCACCCCCCGCACACCGATCCCGCTGACCGCCGCCCCCGAGACGGGCGCTGCGACCGCCGCGGGCCCACGCACGTATCTGGTGCGCACGCTCGGGTGCCAGATGAACGTCCACGACTCCGAGCACATGGCCGGGCTCCTGGACGCCGCCGGCTACGTCCCGGCGACAGGTGCGGAGGCGACCGAGGGCGTCGCCGACGTCATCGTCATCAACACGTGCGCGGTGCGGGAGAACGCGTCGGACCGGCTGTACGGGAACCTCGGGCAGCTCGCGAGCCTCAAGCGCGCGCGCCCCGGCACCCAGATCGCCGTCGGCGGCTGCCTCGCGCAGAAGGACCGGGCCGGGATCGTCGACCGCGCCCCGTGGGTCGACGTGGTCTTCGGTACGCACAACCTCGATGCCCTTCCGGTGCTCCTCGAACGCGCACGGCACAATGCGCGCGCCGAGGTGGAGATCGCCGAGTCGCTCCAGGTGTTCCCCTCCACGCTCCCCACCCGACGCGAGTCCGTGTACGCGGGCTGGGTCTCCATCAGCGTCGGGTGCAACAACACCTGCACGTTCTGCATCGTCCCCAGCCTGCGGGGCAAGGAACGCGACCGGCGGCCTGGCGCCATCCTCGCCGAGGTCGCGGCGCTCGCCGAGCAGGGTGCGATCGAGGTCACGTTGCTCGGGCAGAACGTCAACTCCTACGGGGTCGAGTTCGGGGACCGCGCGGCCTTCGCCAAGCTCTTGCGCGCCACCGGAGCGGTCGACGGGATCGAGCGGGTGCGGTTCACGTCGCCGCACCCGGCTGCGTTCACCGACGACGTCATCGCGGCGATGGCGGAGACCCCGACGGTCATGCCCCAGCTGCACATGCCGCTCCAGTCGGGCTCGGACCGGGTGCTCCGGGCGATGCGGCGCTCGTATCGCTCCGACAAGTTCCTGGGCATCCTGGACCGGGTCCGCGCCGCGATGCCCGAGGCCGCCATCACGACCGACATCATCGTCGGCTTCCCCGGAGAGACCGAGGAGGACTTCGCCGCGACGCTGCGGGTCGTCGAGCAGGCGCGCTTCTCCTCGGCCTTCACGTTCCAGTACTCACCGCGGCCGGGGACCCCCGCTGCCGACCTCCCGGATCAGGTGTCGAAGGCGGTCGTCCAGGAGCGCTACGAGCGGCTGGTCGCCCTGCAGGACCGGATCGCCCTCGAGGAGAACGCCGCGCAGGTCGGCCGGACCGTCGAGGTGCTGATCGCCGAGGGTGAGGGCCGCAAGGACGGGGCGTCGCAGCGCGTCTCGGGGCGTGCCGCGGACAACCGCCTGGTGCACGTCGCTCTACCGGCCGATGTCCGTCCCGGTGCCCTCACCGAGGGCACAGCCGGTCCCGACCGTACGGGCCGCTCCGACCTCGGTGCGCCGCGACCCGGCGACCTCGTGACGGTCGAGGTCACGCACGGTGCGCCGCACTACCTGGTGGCGGACTCCCCGGTGCAGGGTGGGCTGTACACCGTCCGGCGCACACGTGCGGGTGATGCCTGGGAGGCGCGCGAGCAGGCTCGGCTTGGCGGGGACGTCCACGAGCACGGGGCCGTCGGCGGCACGATCACCTTGGGCATGCCCGGCCGGCGAAGCTGACCGTCGGTCAGTCGGGGCTGTCGTCGAGGGTCCCGGGGGCAGGAGCCCGAGCAGTGCGTCGAACATCTTGACGCCGGTGCCGAGCCCGCACGCGATGGCCTGCCCGATCTGAGCGTCCGTCGCGCCTCGTTCCAGGTCGACCGACACCTCGCTGTACAGCGACAGTGCGCCCTCCTCCTCGCGCACGTAGACCTTCGGCCAGATGCGCTCCCGGTTCCAGTCGTTGAGCGCGAGCGCGAGTGCTCGGCGATGCTCGACGGGCAGCTGGCGCCGCCAACGTCCCCGCACCTGGAGGATCTCGTCGTCGTCACCGAGCAGCAGGAACCAGAACCTGTTGTCGTCCCAGGTACCCGTCAGGTCGCCCTCGGCATCGATGACGAACCGGTAGCCACGGCTGCGGAGGTAGGCGGCGACCCGGTCACGGGTGAGGGGCGTCGGGCGTTCGATCTTCTCGACCACGGGCGCCGAGCTCGTGTGCGGCTCGCCGAACAGTCGGGCGAGCCAGCCGGTCCGCTCGTTCGCGTTCACGGTGCGCTCCCCACCGGGTCGGGGTAGAGCTCGTCGAGGGAGTCGAAGAACATCGACCCGGTGCTCAGCCCGCAGAAGAGCAGCTGGCTGAGCTGGTCCTCCGTCACCCCGGGCTCGAGGTCGGTCGCGACCTCGGTCACGACGTGGACCATGCCGTTGTCGCGCACGCGCGCGTATGCCTTGGGCCAGATGCGTTCGGCGTTCCACTCGTTGCAGTGGTCGAGGATCTCCTCGAGGCGCTCGATCGACACCTCGCGGTTCCACTGACCCCGGGTCTGCAGGATCTCCGAGTCGTCGCCGAAGAGGAAGAAGTAGAACAGCCGACCCCGCCAGATGCCGCCGAGGTCGCCGTCGTTGTCGACGAAGTAGCTGAAGTCGTTGGCCTCGAACCAGTGCACGATCCGGCTGCTCGTCAGCGGGTACGGGACGTCGTGCGCGACGGGCGTGCGCTGCACGGGCGCCAGCCGTGTCGCAGAGGCGATCGACTGCGGGTCGGAGGGCTCCGGTGCGTCCTCAGGCCGTGCTGCCCTCCGCCGTCGGCCGAGTGGACCGTCCCGGAAGATGCCCATGAGGCAGACTACCGCGAGCCCCCGACACCGACAGCAGCAGATCGGATGGCAGGGAGTGCACCAGTCACTCGGTACCGTCGGTGCATGCTCATCGCCGTGGCCCTCGTTCCGGGCACCGTCCTGCTCGTCCCGGGTGCGGGTGGACGCGACGAGGGCGGGCTCGCGGCGGTGCGCGACGCGGCCGCTGCCGCGATCGGCACGATGTTCCGTTCGGGGGTCGACCGCGTCGTCGTGGTCGCGCCGGGTCGCGTGGACCGTCACCTCGCTACCGGGTGGCGAGCCGGGCTCGGTGAGGTCGGGATCGCCGACGACCAGGTCCGTTGGCCGCTCCCGGCGCGTTCGGCGACGGCGTCGAATGCCGTACGTGGTCTGGGCGCCGGGCCGGTCGCGGGCACGTCGGGTGCACCCGACTCGCGCGGCACGGAGACCGGGGTGGACGTCGTGACCGTCTCGGCCGTGGCGTCGGCCGTCCTCACGATGACCGAGCACCTGAGCCCGGACAGCTGGCCAGGCGTTCTCGAGGTACTCGAGGTGCGCGAGCCGCGACCGGGTGCGCGCACGGCCGCCTCGCGGGTCGAGGAGCTCCGGGCGCAGGGCCGCGCACTGGCACGGGCCGACACGGACGAGAACCTCGGCCTCGTGGTCGCTGGCAGCCTGAGCGCGCGGAACGGTCCCGAGGCGCCGTTGGCCGCGGATGACCGTGCACCGGGCGCCGACCGGGACGTGGCCGAGCTTCTCGTGGACGGCGGACGTGAGGCCCGCCGTCGTCTGGAAGACCTGGACCCCGACGCGGCCGGTGACCTCGGCATGAGCGGGTGGGCGCCGTGGCAGGTGCTCGTCGGCGCCTGCCGCCAGGTGGACGAGGTCGAGGTCGACGACGTGGCGAGGATCCGCTCCTTCGGGGTGGTTCACGTGGCCGCGTCGTGGCGGTGCACCGAGGCGCGGTCATGACCGCCGCGGTCGTGGCCGTCGTGGGGCCGACGGCGACGGGCAAGTCCGACCTCGGCCTCGCGCTGGCCGAGCGGTTCGGTGGCGAGGTGGTCAACGCCGACGCCATGCAGCTGTACCGCGGGATGGACGTCGGCACCGCGAAGCTGCGGGTCGACGAACGTCGAGGCATCGTCCACCACCAGCTCGACGTGCTCGAGGTCGACCAGGAGGCTTCGGTCGCGCACTACCAGGAGCACGCCCGGGCGGATCTTGCGGAGATCGTGTCCCGGGGCGCCCGGCCGGTCGTCGTCGGGGGATCGGGGCTCTACGTCCGTGCGCTGCTCGACGAGATCACGTTCCCCGGTACCGATCCGCAGGTGCGTGCACGATGGGAGGCACGGGTCGAGGAGCAGGGCGTCGGACTGGTGCACGCCGAGCTCGAGCGCCTCGACCCGGTCGCTGCGGCGTCGATCGGGAGGGCCAACGCGCGACGGATCGTCCGCGCGCTCGAGGTGATCGAGCTGACCGGGCGGGCGTACTCCGCCACCCTGCCCGAGCACCGCTACGCGGTTCCCGCCGTGCAGATCGGGCTGGACTGCGACCGTGAGGTGCTCGACCGACGGGTGGAGGACCGTGTCGCGCGTATGTGGAGCACCGGGCTGGTGGACGAGGTCCGTGGGCTGGTGCGGCGCGGGATGGGACGGACGGCCTCGCGCGCCGTCGGCTACGCGGAGGTGATCGCGGCGCTCGCGGGCGACGGGGACCTGGCGGCTGCCCGGGAGAGCGTCAGCGCGCACACCCGTCGGCTGGCCCGCAAGCAGATGGGCTGGTTCGGTCGGGATCCGCGCGTCCACTGGCTGGACGCCCGGACCCCCGACCTCGTCGAGCGAGCCGTCGAGCTGGTCGAGGCGGCCGACGCCGGCACGCTCACCGACCCTGGCCTGCGCCGTCGTACGCTGGGCTCATGACGGGGACCGGCGCATGACCGCGCCCGCGCTGCTCGAGGTGACCAAGGGGCACGGCACCCAGAACGACTTCGTGCTGATCGACGATCGGCAGGACGAGCTGGATCTGACACCCGCTCTGGTGCGCGCGCTGACCGACCGGCGTGCGGGCGTCGGGGGAGACGGCGTGATCCGCCTCGTGCCGAGCGCGTCGGTACCCGAGGGCGCGCGCGTGCTCGCCGAGGATGCGTCGGCGACCTGGTTCATGGACTATCGCAACGCGGACGGGTCCGTGGCGGAGATGTGCGGCAACGGGGTCCGGGTCTTCGTGAAGTTCCTGGAACGGCTCGGCCTCGCAGACGCCGCGGCCGACGTCGTCGCTGTCGGCACCCGCGCGGGTGTCCGACGGGTCCGCCGCGAGCCGAACGGCTGGTACGCGGTCGGGATGGGCCGGTGGACGCTCCCGGGCGGCGACGCGGCGGTCGACCAGGGGTTCGACGCCGAGGTCCGGGTCGCGGGACTCGACGTGGACCGCCCGGCACTGCGCGTGGAGGTCGGCAACCCGCACACCGTCCTGGCGCTCTCGGGGCTCGCGGAGCTGGCGACCGTGGACCTGACGCATGCGCCGACGGTGAGCCCGACGCCTCCGAACGGGACGAACGTCGAGCTCGTGGTCCCGCTCGGCGAGTCGCCGGACGGGCACGGGGGGACGCTCGGTCGCGTGCGGATGCGGGTGCACGAGCGTGGCGTCGGCGAGACACGGTCGTGCGGGACCGGGGCGTGCGCCGCAGCCCTCGCGGTGCGCAGCTGGGCCGGCCCGGACGCTCCCGACGTCTGGCTCGTGGACGTGCCGGGCGGTACGGTCCGTGTCAGCATGCTGGACTCCGGCACGGTGGAGCTCGCCGGACCGGCCGAGCTGGTCGCGACGGCACAGGTGGATCTCGCGGCGCTGACGGCGTCGTGAGCACGGGGTTGTCGAGCACGGGGTTGTCGAGCACAGGGTTGTCGAGCACAGGGCGGATGAGCACCGAGCGGTTGAGCACAGAGCGGTTGAGCGCGAGCGAGCTCGGGGCACCTCTCGGAGAGCGCCTGACGTTCGTGCAGTTCTCGAGCGCCTTCTGCGGGCCGTGCCGGATGACGCGGCAGGTGCTCGAGCGTGTCGCCGCGACGTCCGACGGGGTGGTGCACCTCGAGCTGGACGTCGTGAGGGACCAGGACCTCGCCGAGACGCTCGAGATCGTGCAGACCCCCACGGTGCTCGTGCTCGACGGGACGGGAGCGGTGCGGCACCGGTTGACGGGTGTGCCGACCGTCGCCGCGGCGCGCGCTCTCGTGACGGCCTGAGGTCAGTCGGCGCGGACCTCGAGGACCCGGAAGCCCTTGGCGCTCGCGACCCGCTCGACCGTCGCGTCGCGACCGTCGAGGATCTCGGGGAGGTGCTCCTCGAGCCAGCGGTGCAGCGTGTCCGCGCCCAGGTTGCGCTGCACGACCAGGTGCGCGCTCGCGTCCGCGGCGAGGAGCGGCAGCCACCGCCGCATCATCGCGTGCAGCGCCTCCTTGCCGACGCGGATCGGCGGGTTCGACCAGATCGCGGCGAAGCGCGTGGTGGCCGGGACCGCGTCGGGGGTGCAGGCCGTGACGTTGTCCAGGCCGAGCCGGCGGGCGTTGCGCGCGACGAGGTCGAGCGCCCTCTCGTTGACGTCCACCGCCCAGACGTGGGCCTGCGGTGCGTCGAGGGCGAGCGTCAGCGCGACGGGGCCCCACCCGCACCCGAGGTCCAGCAGGTCGCCGGTGCTGGGCGCTGCTGGCACGGTTCGCAGGAGGACCTGGGTGCCGAGGTCGACGCGCCCGGGGGAGAAGATCCCGCCGGCGGTCTCGACCTCGACGTCGCGCCCGGCGAGCGTCACGCGAAGCAGGCGTCGGTCCTCGGCTGACGCCGGGCGCGCGGTGAAGTAGTGGTCGTCGCTCACGTCCGCGACCCTATCCGCCCGACGGCACCCGCCCGGACGCGGCCGCTGCACCTGTGTGGTCGTGGCTTCGACCGGCTCGCGTGCGCCGGTAGCGAATTGCGTGGCCGAGCGTCGACGGCACGTGTCAGGCTGGTACCACCGAACGAGAGGGAGCACGTGACCGATCCGCAGTACGACGACCAGGGCAGCGCCGACGGCGGGACCCGTGGCACCGCAGGCGAGAGCGTCGCGAGCGTCGTCGAGGCAGGCGCGCCGCGCAGCACCCAGGACGTGGCGGACGACGTCGTCGCGCGGGTGCTGGCACGGGCCGGCCGGACGCTGCACGACGGGGTGACGATCCACTCGGCCTACGACGGCGATCAGATCGACCTCGAGGAGCGGACCTCGCTCCGGCGCGTCGCGAACCTGTCGACCGAGCTCCAGGACGTGACCGAGGTCGAGTACCGGCAGCTGCGGCTCGAGCGGGTCGTCCTCGTCGGGCTCTGGGGATCCGGGACGGTCACCGACGCGGAGAACTCGCTCGCCGAGCTCGCCGCCCTCGCGGAGACGGCGGGATCGGTCGTCCTCGACGGGATGCTCCAGCGCCGCCAGAAGCCCGATCCGGGCACCTACCTCGGGTCGGGGAAGGCCGTCGAGCTCGCGGCGGTCGTCGCGTCGTCCGGTGCCGACACCGTCGTGGTCGATGGCGAGCTGGCACCGTCCCAGCGTCGTGCGCTCGAGGACATCGTCAAGGTGAAGGTCGTGGACCGCACGGCGCTGATCCTGGACATCTTCGCGCAGCACGCGAAGTCCCGGGAGGGCAAGGTTCAGGTCGAGCTCGCTCAGCTCGAGTACCTGCTTCCCCGTCTGCGCGGCTGGGGCGAGTCGATGTCCCGGCAGGCTGGTGGTCAGGTCGGTGGGGCCGCGGCCGGCATGGGCTCTCGCGGCCCTGGTGAGACGAAGATGGAGCTCGATCGCCGGAAGATCCGGAACCGGATGGCGAAGCTGCGGCGTGAGATCGCCGCGATGGAGCCCTCGCGGGCCACCAAGCGGTCCTCGCGGAAGCGGCACGCGATCCCCTCGGTCGCGATCGCCGGCTACACGAACGCGGGGAAGTCCTCGCTCCTGAATCGCCTCACGGGTGCCGGCGTGCTCGTGGAGAACGCCCTGTTCGCGACTCTCGACCCGACGGTACGGCGGGCGCAGACCGAGGACGGCCGGGTCTACACCCTCGCGGACACGGTCGGGTTCGTCCGGTCGCTCCCGCACCAGCTGGTCGAGGCGTTCCGGTCGACCCTCGAGGAGGTCGCCGACGCGGACCTGCTGCTCCACGTGGTCGACGCGTCGCACCCGAACCCGGAGGGTCAGATCTCCGCCGTCCGGCACGTCCTCGCCGACATCCCCGGTGCCATGGACGTCCCGGAGGTGATCGTGCTGAACAAGGTCGACGTGGCCGATCCCGAGGTCGTCGCGCGGCTCCGGTCGCGTGAGATCCACTCGATCGTGGTCTCGGCGCACACCGGCGAGGGCATCGACGAGCTCCAGGCGCTGATCGCCGACCAGCTTCCTCGCCCGGGGGTGCAGGTCGAGGTCGTGATCCCGTACCACCGGGGTGACCTGATCAGCCGGGTGCACGGCGAGGGCGACATCGAGGCCGAGGAGCACACCCCCGAGGGGACCGCGCTCCGCGCCCGCGTGGGCGAGGGGCTGGCCTCGGAGCTGAGGGCCGCGGCCGCACTAGGCTGACGCGGTGCCTGCCTCGCCGTCCCCCGCCGTGCCCGAGCTCGTCACGGAGAGCTCGCTCGTCCGTGACCTCACGTCGCTCGGTCTTCGGCCCGGGTCGACGGTGCTGGTGCACACCTCGTTGTCCTCGCTCGGGCACGTGGTCGGCGGCGAGCAGGTGGTGATCCAGGCGCTGCTGTCGGTCGTCGACGGGGGGACCGTGGTCATGCCCGCGCAGTCGTGGCAGCTGTGCGATCCCGCGTACCTCGCCGGTACCGCGTCCGTCGACCACGAGGACGCGATACGCGCCCACCTTCCGGCGTACGACCCGCGCAGGACGCCGACCCGGACGATGGGTCGCGTGGCGGAGCTGTTCCGGACCTGGCCCGGGGCGCAGCGCAGCGCGCACCCGCACCGGTCCTTCGCAGCCCTCGGGCCGGACGCCGATCGGTTGCTCGCGCGGCACGACCTCGACTCGCCCGTGGGCGAGCGCTCCCCGCTCGCCGCGCTGTACGAGGCTGATGCCGACGTGCTGCTTCTCGGGGTCGGCTTCGACAAGTGCACCGCCCTTCACCTTGCCGAGGACCGCGCGCACCTGCCCGGGCGGGCTGTCGTGGCCAACGGGGCCCCGATGACGTCGGAGGGCAGACGTGAGTGGGTCACCTTCGACGAACCCGTCGTCGACGACGCAGACTTCCCGGCCGTCGGATCAGCGTTCGCGCGACAGAGTCGCGAGCTTCGCGCCGGGGTGGTCGGCGCGGCGTTCGCGCGACTGGTCCCTGTCCGCCCGCTGGTGGACTTCGCCGCGAGCTGGTTCCGGACCCACCGGTCGGCGGCGCCCGACGGATCGCGCGACCGGTGACGGATGCGGAGCGGGCCGAGGAGACGGGGTCGGCGGCGCAGGACAGCATCGATGCGCTGCTCGACCTGGCGGTGGTCGCGCTCGGCGGTCAGCGTCGGGACGGCCAACACGAGATGGCGCGCGCGGTCACGGCGTCCATCGACGCCGGTGAGCACCTCCTCGTGCAGGCCGGTACCGGAACCGGGAAGTCGCTCGGCTACCTGGTCCCCGCGGTGCGTCACGCGGTGCTCGCCTCGGAGCGCGTCGTGGTGTCGACCGCGACCCTCGCGCTCCAGCGGCAGGTGATCACCCGCGACCTCCCGCTGGTCGCGGCCGCGGTCGCGCCGCGGCTGCCTCGGCCCCCGGTCATCGCCCTGCTCAAGGGCTGGCACAACTACCTCTGCCTCCAGAAGGTCGCCGGCGGGTACCCGCCGGACGAGCCGGGCACGCTGTTCGACCTCGCGAACGCGTCGGAGCACGCGGGCGCTGCGGACCACCCGGCGGCCGATGCGAGATCGGCGGCGGGTCCGGCCGCCGATCTGGGCGCACAGGTCGTGCGACTGCGGGAGTGGGCCGAGGAGACGGCCACCGGGGACCGTGACGACCTCGTCCCCGGTGTGACCGACCGCGCCTGGCGCCAGGTCTCGGTGACGGCTCTCGAGTGCCTCGGTACGCGGTGCCCGATGCTCGACGAGTGCTTCCCGCAGCGTGCTCGCACGCAGGCGAAGGAGGCGGACGTCGTCGTCACGAACCACGCGATGCTCGGGATCGCGGCGTCGGGCTCTCCCCACGTCCTGCCGGAGCACGAGGTGCTCGTCGTCGACGAGGCGCACGAGCTGACGGAGCGGGTGACGGCGCAGGCCACGGTGGAGCTCTCGGTCGCGAGCCTCGAGCACGCCGGCCGACTCGCGCGTCGGCAGGGTGGTCTCGCGACCACGGACCTCGACTCCGCGGCCGCGGCCCTGGGCGCTGCCCTGATCCACGTACCGGAGGGGCGACTCGCCCACGGCCTTCCCGACGAGGTCCGTGATGCCGTCTCGGCCGTCCGCGACGCCGCCCGCACCCTGGTCAGCGCGCTGCGGCCGGAGCCGGGGCCCGGCCGCGCGGGGACCGAGGGTGCCGACTCCACGGGTGGGGTCCGGATGGCTGCCGCGGCGATGCTGGCGGTGTTCGAGATCGCCGAACGGATCGCCGGGGCACCGGCCGACGGCACCGGCCCGGACGTTCTCTGGTGCTCGCGTGCCGAGGGGTCCAACCGTCGGGACGCCGGCATGCCCCGGTTGCACGCAGCGCCGTTGGCCGTCAACGGGCTGATCCGCAGCCAGCTCCTCGCGGGCCGGTCGACGGTGCTCACCTCCGCGACCCTTGCCCTGGGCGGGTCGTTCGACGTGGTCGCGCGTTCGGTCGGGCTCGAGCGCCAGGCGAACGCGTCGTCCGCCGAGGAGCCGGCGATCCGATGGCGCGGGCTCGACGTCGGCAGCCCGTTCGACTACGCGCGGCAGGGGATCCTCTACATCGCGACCTCGTTGCCCCCGCCGGGGCGCGAGGCGACCACGGAGTCGCAGCTCGACGAGATCGCGGAGCTCATCACCGCGGCGGGTGGACGCACGCTGGGTCTGTTCTCGTCGCGGCGGGCGGCGCTGACGGTCGCGGACGCGATGCGCGAGCGGCTCGACGTCCCCGTCCTCGCGCAGGGGGACGACCAGCTCCCGACGCTCGTGCGGGCGTTCGCGGACGACGAGCCGACGTGCCTGTTCGGCACCCTCTCGCTCTGGCAGGGGGTCGACGTTCCCGGCCCGACGTGCCGACTCGTCCTGATCGACCGGATCCCGTTCCCGCGGCCGGACGACCCTGTCCGCTCGGCACGCGCAGACGCCGCGAACGCGGCCGGTGGTAACGGGTTCATGGCGGTGTCGGCGGCGCACGCCGCGCTGCTCCTCGCCCAGGGTGCCGGTCGGCTGATCCGGACCACGGAGGACCGCGGCGTGGTCGCCGTTCTCGACCCGCGCCTCGCGACGGCACGGTACGGCGACTTCCTCGCCCGGTCGTTGCCACCGTTCTGGCGCACGACGGATCGCGCCGTCGCGCTCGCGGCCCTACGTCGGCTCTCGGCACTATCCTGAACGCGATGCAGGCCCGTAGCGGGTGATCCCGGTACGGGCCTGTCACCATCGAGGCGTCCGCCGGCGCTCCCGACCGAGAGGCACCCCCGTGAGCGAGACCAACGACTCCGACGAGCTCGGCCTGAACCCACCGCCGCACGATCCTCGCGTCGACCGCCGCACGACCAAGCTCGCTGTGGTCGGCGCCGGTGCGGTCGGATCGACCATGGCATACGCGGCGCTGATGAGGGGCGCGGCGCGGACGGTGGCGTTGTACGACATCAACGCCGCCAAGGTCGAGGCTGAGGCGCTGGACCTCGGGCACGGCATCCAGTTCATGCCGATGGCCGAGGTGATCGGGTCGGACGACATCGCCGTGTGCGCGGGTGCCGACGTCGTGGTCGTGACCGCGGGCGCCAAGCAGAAGCCGGGGCAGTCCCGGATCGATCTGGCGGAGGCCACGATCTCCCTCGTCGGGAAGATCCTCCCGTCGCTCGTCGAGGTGGCTCCGGATGCGGTGTTCGTGATGGTGACGAACCCGGTGGACATCGTCACGTACGCCGCGCTGAAGATCTCAGGCCTGCCGCCGCACCAGCTGTTCGGCTCGGGCACAGTGCTGGACTCGTCGCGCCTGAGGTATCTCGTGGCGCAGCGGTGCGGCGTCGCGGTCCAGAACGTTCACGCGTACATCGCCGGGGAGCACGGGGACTCCGAGCTCCCGCTGTGGAGCTCGGCGTCGATCGGCGGGGTCCCGCTGCTCGACTGGCGCGGGCCCGGTGGGGCGTCGGTGCTGGACGAGGCCGCGCGTGACGAGATCACCCACGAGGTCATCGACTCCGCGTACCGGATCATCGCCGGCAAGGGCGCGACCAACTACGCGGTCGCGCTGGCCGGGTCGCGCATCATCGAGGCTGTCCTGCACGACGAGAAGCGGGTGCTGCCGGTCTCGTCGTTGCTCGAGGACTACTACGGGATCTCGGACGTCTGCCTGTCGGTGCCGGCGATCGTGGGCCGCAACGGGGTCGGCGAGCGGCTGGAGGTTCCGCTGTCGGCGCGCGAGCTGGGCGGGCTGATGCGGTCGGCGGAGACGATGCGGACGATCTCGCGCCGCTTCGGTCTCTGACGCGTCGGCTCAGGGCCCGCCGGTCGGTTGACGTCGGGCCGGCGGCCGGACCAGCGGTCCGGAGGTGATCTCCCGCGCGGCGACGGCCAGCGCGTCGACAGCCGCGCGGACGGCCGGCACGCGGGCGAGCGCCGGGGTCGTGACGGCTTCCACGAGCCTCGTCGCAGGGCGCACGGTCCGGACGACGCGGGTCCCGGGTGGGTGCGTGGCGAGGAGCGCGAGCCCGGGGAGGGTCGCGATGCCCAGACCCGTTGCGACGAGCGCGAGGACGGTCACGTAGTCGTCCGTCGCGAAGTCGATCTGCGGGTCGAACCCCGCGTCGCGGCAGGAGTCGAGCAGGGTCGTGCGGCACTGCGGGCACCCGGCGATCCAGGTCTCTGCGGCGAGGGAGCTGAGCTCGATGGGCTCGTGGACGTTGGGCCTGTCCTGTGTGACCACGGCGACGAGCTCGTCCTCGAGCAGACCGACGGCGACCCGCTCGGGGTCACCGATGCTGTCGGCCGGACGGAAGGTCACCGCGACGTCGCAGCGCCCGGCGTCGAGGAGGGCGAGCGCCTGCGGGGGCTCGGCCTCGGTGAAGCTGATCGTGAGACCGGGATGTGCTGCGCGCAGCGCCGCGAGAGCTCGGGGCATCACGGTCGCGGCAGCGGACGGGAACGCGGTGAGCCGGATCCGGCCGGCCCGCAGGCTCGCCACCGCGGCCACCTCCTCGACCGCGGCATCGAGCGCCTGGTCGACGCCGCGGGCGTGCCGGGCGAGGACCGCGCCGGCATCCGTGAGCCGTACCGTCCGGCCGTGACGCACCACGATCGGTGTCCCGAGCAGCCTGTCCAGCGCGCGGAGCTGTTGACTCGCTGCGGGTTGGGTGATGCCCAGGAGGCGCGCTGCTCCCGTCACCGACCCTTCGCTCTCGATCGCCCGGACGAGGCGGAGACCGGCGGCGTCGAGGCGGCGTCTGGTCACGACACAAGCATAAGCGCACTGCATGGGACACGGAGATAGACGCCCTTGTTCTCATGGATTGATCGACGCCATGCTCGGGACATGACCAGCCTGGAGACTCTTCGTTCCGAGTTCGATCGCCACCCGGGGTACCTCGACGCGGCGTCCGGAGGCCGTGGCGCACGACGGGTCGTGGCAGACATGACCGCGAACCTCACGGCGTGGGCGGCCGGGACGGCCGGACCGGCGACCTACGACGACGCCGTGGCGCGTGCGCGGGCTGCCTATGCGCGGATCGTCCACGCCCCGGTCGGCGCGGTGGCCATCGGCACCCAGGTGTCGGTCATGGCGTCGCTGCTCGCCGTCGCGGTCCCGGACGGGGCCGAGGTGCTCTGCGTCGAGGGTGACTTCTCCTCGATGGTCTTCCCGTTCCTCGCTCATGCCGACCGGATCGTCGTTCGGCACGTCGCGCTCGACCGGCTGGCCGAGGAGATCGGACCGCGCACCTTCCTCGTCGCCTTCTCGCTGGTGCAGTCGGCGACGGGGGAGGCGGCCGACGCCGAGGCGGTCGTCGCGGCAGCGCGGGCGGCGGGTGCGCTGACCTTCTGCGATCTCACACAGGCCGCGGGCTGGACGCCGGTCGACGCGACGATGTTCGACGCCACGGCGTGCGCGGCGTACAAGTGGCTCACCGCGCCGAGGGGGACAGGCTTCCTCACGGTCGGGGAGCACCTGCGCGATCGACTCCGCCCGATCCACGCGGGCTGGTACGCCGGCGGTGACGTGTGGGAGTCGTGCTACGGGCCGACGATGGCTCTTGCGGGGGATGCGCGACGCTTCGACGTCTCGCCCGCCTGGCCGGTGTGGATCGGCGCCGCGACCGCGCTGGAGCTGTTCGCCGGGGTGGACATGACTGCGGTGCGGCGCTGGGACGTCGACCTGGCCGACATGTTCCGTTCTGCCCTGGGTCTGGGACCTGGTGACAGCGCGATCGTCTCGTTGCCCGACCCGTTCGGCGACGCGCGCGGACGACTCGCCGCGGCCGGGTGCACGGTCGCCGGTCGGGCGGGCCGGGTCAGGCTCTCGTTCCACGTCTGGAACGACGCGGAGGACGTCTCCCGTGCGGTGGGTGCGCTCCGTTCCTGAAGTGCTGACGCCGCGCGCCTGAGGCCTGGACGGTTCGCAGGAGAGACCTGGTCTCAGAGGCTGCGCAGGACGCTCACGACGCGACCGAGGACGAGCGACTCGTCGCCGGGGATCGGGTCGTACGCCGGGTTGTGCGGCATCAGCCAGACGTGCCCGTCGCGACGCCGGAACGTCTTGACGGTGGCTTCGCCGTCGATCATCGCCGCGACGATCTCGCCGTTCTCGGCCACCGGCTGCCGCCGGACGACCACCCAGTCCCCGTCGCAGATGGCCGCATCGATCATCGAGTCACCCGCGACGCGGAGCAGGAAGAGGTCGCCGTCGCCGACGAGCTGGCGCGGCAACGGGAACACGTCCTCCACGACCTGCTCCGCGAGGATCGGACCGCCGGCGGCGATCCGGCCCACCACCGGGACGTAGGACGGCGTCGGCGTACCGTCGCGCGGTGCGAGGGCCTCCTCGCCGAGGGTGCCCAGCTCGTCGGGGCGCGACCACGGCTGCCCGGCGAGCGGGGTGATGGCGCGCGAGTCGTCAGGGTGCATGACCTCGATCGCGCGTGGGCGGTTGGGGTCCCGACGCAGGTAGCCCTTGCGCTCGAGGGTCGTGAGCTGGTGCTTGACGCTCGACGGGCTCGTGAGCCCGACGGCGTCGCCGATCTCGCGCATGCTCGGGGGATACCCGCGGCGCTCGACCGAGCTGCGGATCGTGTCGAGGACGAGACGCTGACGCGGTGTCAGGCCGTCGGCGTCCGCGGAGCCGTCCGGGAGGGCGTGGACGGAGGCGATCGACGCCTCCGCCTGGTCCGGGTCTCCGCCCGCGGGGGTCTCGCGTCTTGCCATCCCGGTCTCCTTCTCCCGCCGCTGGTGCCCGCCTGCGCGTACCGGTCGGTCATCGGTGCTGACCTGCCGGACGAGCTGCCCTGCGCGGGGTGTGTCAGTGGCTCGTGATCCGCTGTCCTCGGTTCGAGAGCCTAGGGCGGAACACGGTCCGGATCAAACAGGTGTTCGAGCGTGTCTCGACAAATGTCGGCGCGTGGTGGTAGACCTTCGTACAGATGTACGTCGTACAGGTGTTCGACTATGGAGATGCTGACCCCCATGGGGTTGCGGAAGGGACCGACGATGAGCGCTGTGGTGACTTCGCCTCGCATCGTCCGGACGGACGCCACGACTCGGCGGACGACGTCTCGACGGCCGGGGGTCGAGAGCGGCCCCGCACCGTCCTCGCGTGGTGAGCGGGGCGCGGCGTCGCGTGAGGCGGCCGCACCTGCTGCGCGGATGAGGTTGACCGCCCGCGGCCGACGTGTGGGAGGGCTGATCGCCCTTCTGGTGGTCGGAGTCTTCCTGCTGGCCGGTCGAGCGGCGGCGGCGGACGACAGCGGCCCGCTCCAGGTCGAGCTGTACACGGTGGCGTCGGGTGACACGCTCTGGCAGATCGCCTCGCGCGTCACGACCCCCGGGGAGGACGTCCGCGACGTGGTGCTCCGCCTCGAAGAGCTCAATCGGATGTCGTCGGTCGACCTGCGAGCCGGCGAGCAGATCCTGATCCCTGCTCTCTCGTGAGAGTCGCTGTCGTGCGAGTGTCGCGGCGTCATGAGCGTGCACGCGTCTCCGCGACCGGCTGTGACGGCCCGGGCGGTCGGGCCGAGCTCCGCATGGTGACGATCTGCGCTGCGCCCCGGACGTACGGTCTTGCGCGCCGACGCTGCTGGTCCTAAGGTCAATCAACATCTTGTGGTCAGCGATCGATCGTGCCCCCAGATAGAGGATCTCGCAGGTGCATGCGGAGATCACGGCGCATGGTCGGGAGCCTCGCGGAGCGCGTCGCCCAGCGGCGTGCCGCGACGACGGAGTGAGGGGCTTTCGGTGCACTGTCCGTTCTGTCGGCACGGGGACTCGCGCGTGGTGGACTCACGGACGTCCGACGACGGGTCCTCGATCCGTCGACGGCGTCAGTGCCCGGAGTGCAATCGTCGGTTCACCACGGTGGAGACCGCGAGCCTGTCGGTCGTCAAGCGATCCGGAGCGACTGAGCCTTTCAGTCGCGAGAAGATCGTGAACGGGGTACGCAAGGCGTGCCAGGGGCGCCCGGTGAGCGAGGACGACCTCGCCCTTCTCGCTCAGCGCGTCGAGGAGACGCTTCGCAGCAACGGAAGTGCCGAGCTGGACGCGTATGAGATCGGTCTCTCGATCCTCGGGCCGCTCCGCGAGCTGGACGAGGTGGCCTATCTCCGGTTCGCGAGCGTCTACCAGGCGTTCAACTCGCTCGAGGACTTCGAGGCGGCGATCACCGTGCTGCGGTCGGAGCGGGATGCGGAGGCCGGCTCGGACGGCCGTGCCGTGAGCGAGGGAAGCGGGAGCGCGTAGCACCGGCGATCGATGCGCGGCCGAGGGAGCCGGCACGGAACGTACCGGAACGGTGGCCGACCGGGTCGTCCGGCTCGGACGACCGCGTCGCTCACCTCAGACGACCGCCGTGGCCGGGCTCGTCAGCTGGTCGCGCACGACGCGGCGCAGGACCTTGCCGATCGCTGAGCGCGGTAGCTCCTGCAGGATGACCAGCTCGCGCGGCAGGGCGTACCGGGCGAGATGCTCCGCACCCCACTCGCGGATCGCGGCGAGATCGACGCCGGTGGCTCCCGTGGCGAGGACGACCGCAGCGACGACCTTCTCGCCGAGGTCTCCGCCCGGCATGCCGACGACGGCGACGTCCGCGACGCCGGGCATGAGCCGGAGCCGGTCCTCGACCTGAGACGGGTACACCTTGAACCCACCCGTGACGATCATCTCCTTGGTGCGGTCGACGAGGCGCGTGAAGCCGTCCTCCTCGACCACGACGACGTCGCCCGTGCGCAGCCAACCGCCGGGGAGCAGAACCTCGGCGGTCTCCTCCGGTCGGTGCCAGTAGCCCGTGAACACCTGGGGTCCGCGAACGAGGAGCTCGCCGCGCTCACCAGGAGCGACGTCGACGGACGAGTCGTCGACGTCCACGACGCGCATCTCGGTGCTCGGGAACGGCAGTCCGAGCATGCCGGGGCGACGTTGCGCGGAGCAGGGGTTGCCGAGGACCACCGGCGAGGTCTCGGTCATGCCGTAGCCCTCGATCAGGAGGCCGCCGGTGACGCGTTCCCAGAGCTCGGCCGTCGCTGCAGGGATCGGCATCGCCCCGGCGATGCCGAGGCGGATCGAGCTCAGGTCGACGTGGCGTGTCTCGGCGAGCTGGGCGAGCCGCTCGTACATCGGCGCCACACCCGGCATGAACGTGGCCGGGTGGCGTCGCTGGCTGGCGAGGACGGCCTCGGCGTCGAACTTCGGGAAGGCGACGAGCGTGGCACCGACGCGGGTGGCGAACGTGAGGCAGAGCGTGAGGCCGAAGGCGTGGAAGAACGGGAGCGCCCCGATGATTCGCTCCTGGCCTGGCCGGACGCCGGTCCACGCGGCGCCCTGAAGTGCGTTCGCGACCAGGTTCCGGTGGGTGAGGACCGCGCCCTTGGGGGTGCCGGTCGTCCCTCCCGTGTACTGCAGCAGGGCGATGTCCGCCGAGCGGGGTTCCGGGTGTTCCGCCGGCATCGGCGTGGCGTGCGCGAGGACGTCGTGCCAGCGGAGGGCGCCGGCCGGCGTCGTGCCGCAGAGCGCCGCACGGACGTCGCGGGCGCGGGAGACGGGGAGCCGAAGGGCAAGTCGCTTCATGAACGGAAGATCCCGGCTCACGTCCACCGAGAGGACGGTGCGCACCTGTGTCCGTTCGCGCACCTCGAGCACGCGTGGGGCGGTCTTCTCCCAGCTCACGACGACGGTCGCACCGCTGTCGGCGAGCTGGTGGGCGAGCTCGCTCGCGGTGTACAGCGGGTTGTGCTCGACCACGACGGCGCCGATCCGCAGCACGGCGTAGAAGGCGACCACGTGCGACGTGCAGTTCGGGAGAGCGATCGCGACGCGGTCACCGGGCTGGACGCCGAGCGCGAGCAGTGCCCCTGCGGCGCGGTCCACCTGCTCGGCGAGCTCACGGTACGTCGTGGTGCGTCCCTCGAAGTCGACGGCGACGCGGTCGGGGAGGTCCGTCGCGGTCCGCGCCAGTGCGCGCGTGACGGGCTCGTCCGGAACCTCGATGTCGGCCGGGACGTCGGGGGCGTAGGACGCAAGCCAGGGGCGGTCCGTATACGGCATCACACGTCCAGCCTAACTTACGGGACCGTAAGTTACCAGGCGGTAACAAGAAGCCGGAGCGAGCCTGGCGTCGCGCCGCTCGTCGACCGTGCCGGCCCGTTCGACAGTGCCTCGGCGCCGCTCACAGATCGCTCGACCGAGGCGCCCAGATGTTGATGCCCGCGTCCACCGCGTGGTCCTCGATCTCGGCGAGCTCCTGCGGCGTGAGCGAGAGGTAGTCCAGCGCGGCAAGGTTCTCGTCGAGCTGGGTGGGGCTGCTGGCGCCGAGGAGGACGGCCGTGATCCGTTCGTCGCGCAGCGCCCAGGCCAAGGCCAGCTGCGCGAGGGTCTGGCCCCGACGTCGTGCGATGGCGTCGAGGGCGCGGACATGACCGAGGTTCTCCGGGCTGAGGAAACGACGTTGCAGCGAGCCGTCCCGCGCCGCCCGGGATCCGGCCGGGATCCCGTCGAGGTACCGGTCCGTGAGCATGCCCTGAGCGAGCGGGGAGAACACGATCATGCCCAGGCCGACGTCGCCGACGACGTCGAGCAGTGACCGGCCGCTCACGTCGGGCCGCTCGATCCAGCGGTTGAGCATCGAGTACGACGGCTGATGCAGCGTGAGGGTGAGGCCGAGCTGTGCCGCCACGGCCAGGGCCTCTGAGGTCCTCCGGGCGGAGTACGACGAGATGCCTGCGTACAGCGCTCGTCCCGAGTCCACTGCGGTCTTGAGGGCGCCGAGTGTCTCCTCGAGCGGGGTCGTGGGGTCGTACCGGTGGCTGTAGAACACGTCCACGTGGTCGAGACCCAACCGGCGGAGCGACTGGTCGAGCGACCGCAGGAGGTACGCCCGCGACCCGCCCTCACCGTACGGACCGGGCCACTGCCGGTAGCCGGCCTTGGTCGAGATGACGAGCTCGTCGCGGTACGGGCGGAGATCCTGGGCGAGCATGCGGCCGAGCGACGACTCGGCCGAGCCGGGCGGCGGGCCGTAGTTGTTCGCCAGGTCCAGGTGGGTGATCCCACGGTCGAACGCGTGGAGCACGATCTCGCGTTGACGGTCGTACGGGTCGCCCTCGCCGAAGTTCTGCCAGAGCCCGAGCGAGATCGCCGGGAGACTCAGCCCGCTGCGGCCCGCACGTCGGTAGGGGATCGAGTCGTAGCGGTCCGCTGAGGCGACGTGCATGGCACGACGGTACGCCGGTGCGTCCGGGACGGCAGTCGTGGACCGCGGCGCCGGGCGCGTCGAGAGAGGAGGTAGGTTCACCCGGTGCGCTTCGACCACGTCCTGCTCGACCTCGACGGCACCGTGACAGACCCGTACGTCGGGATCACCGGCTCCTACCGGTACGCACTGGCGCAGGTCGGTCGTCCGGTGCCGGACGACGTGGACCTCTCCTGGGTCATCGGGCCCGGGATCGTGGACAACCTGGAGCGCCTCGGGGTGCCCGCGTCCGAGGTCGACGCGGTCGTGGCCGCGTACCGCGAGCGACACGTCGCGGTCGGCCTGTACCAGGCGGTGGTCATCCCGGGCATCGAGGCACTCCTGGCAGAGCTGGTCGCGGCGGGTGCGGCCCTCGCACTCGCGACAGCGAAGCCGGAGGACCAGGGTGTCGAGACGCTCAGGCACTTCGGGCTCGACACGCACTTCACGGTGATCGGCGGCATGCGGCTCCCGGTGACGAGGACCAAGGGCGAGGTCGTCGCCGACGTGCTCGAGCGCGTCGGTGCCACGGACCGCTCACGTGCGGTCATGGTCGGCGACCGCCGTCATGACGTGGAGGGCGCCCACGAGAACGGGCTCGTCGCGATCGGGGTCGGGTGGGGGTTCGCCGCCGCCGACGAGCTCGAGACGGCGGGTGCGGACCACGTCGTCGGGACGGTCGAGGAGCTGCGAACCCTCCTGCTCGGCTGATCGGCGGACGCCGTCGACGAGGCCGCGGGCACGGTCGCGCGATATCGATTGGCGTCCACGAGCGTGAATGGTCAGGCTAGTGCCGAGGCCGTCGACCTTCGGCCGTCACGCACCGATCAGGAGGCATCACCATGGCGCAGCAGGATGACGAGCACGCCGAGACGGCACCGGCTCAGGACGCCAAGGCGAAGTTCCGGGAGGCCCTGGACCGCAAGAACGCGGCCGCGCACCGGACTGCTGACGGTCAGCGGAACACGGGCAACGTCCATGGCCCCGAGACCACGGGGCCGTCGCAGCGGACGTTCCGGCGTCGCGCAGGCTCGGCCTGAGTCCACGGTGCCCGCGCGGACCTCGCGGCAGGCCGCACGGGCTCGGGGAGATGTGCGAACGCGCCCGGTGCCAGGCACCGGGCGCGTTCGTGCGCGTGCCTGAGGTTCAGGACAGGACGCGCAGGCGGATCGACTGCGGGTGGCCGGTCAGCGCCTCCGCGACCGACTCGGCGACCGCGGGGTCGAGCCCGGAGTCGGCGTCCGTGACGACGTAGCCGATCTCGCCACGGGTGGCGAGCAGCTGGCCCTCGATGTTGACGTCGTGATCGGCCAGCATCGCGTTCACCGCGGCGAGGACACCCGGGGTGTTGTGGTGCAGGAACGCGAGGCGATGGGCACCGGACGCCTGGTCGAGTGCCAGGTTGGGCAGGTTGACGCTGAGCGTCGTCGACCCCGTCGTCAGGTAGTCCCGGAGCTTCGTCGCGACGAAGCGGCCGATCGCCTCCTGGGCCTCCTCGGTCGAGCCGCCGGTGTGCGGGGTGAGGATGACGTTCGGGAGCCCGATCAGGTCGGACTCGAACGGGTCGCCCTTGCGCTTGGGCTCCACCGGGAAGACGTCCACCGCTGCGCCGGCGACGTGACCCGAGAGCACCGCCTCCCGCAGTGCGGAGTAGTCGACCACGAACCCACGGGAGAGGTTGAGGAAGATCGACCCCGGCCGCATCCGCGCGAACTGCTCGGCGCCGAAGAGGCCGGCGTTGCCGCTCCGTCCGTCGACGTGCAACGTGACGATGTCGGCGGCGTCGAGCAGCTCGTCCATCGAGCTCATCCGGCGGGCGTTGCCGAGCGCGAGCTTCTCGGACGTGTCGTAGAAGACGACCGACATCCCGAGGTTCTCGGCGAGCACGGAGAGCTGGGTCCCGATGTTGCCGTAGCCGATGATCCCGAGCGTCCGGCCACGGACCTCGTGCGCGCCGATCGCGGACTTGTTCCAGATGCCCTGGTGCATCTCACGGTCGAACACCGTCAGACGACGGGTCAACGAGATGATGTCCGCGAGAGCGATCTCGACGACCGACCGGGTGTTCGAGAACGGCGCGTTGAAGGTCGCGACACCGCGTCGTGCGGCGGTCCCGAGGTCGATCTGGTTGGTGCCGATGCAGAACGCCCCGAGGCCGATCAGGTCGGGCGCATGCTCGAGCACGCGTGCGGTGACCTGGGTCTTCGACCTGATGCCGAGGAGGTGCACCCCGTCGAGCGCGGCGATCAGCTCGTTCTCGTCGAGTGCACCGGTCCGGTTGACCACCTCGATCCCCTGGGCGGTCAAGATCTCGGTGGCGAGCGGATGGAGGTTCTCGAGAAGGAGGGCGCGTAGCACGCCCCTATGGTGCTCCCGCACCGGGCCAGGTCCCAACTGAGTTCCGTCCCTCGGACGGCCCGCCTCCGGGCGGTCGCGCTGCCAGACTGGTGCGGTGATGCCGATGTCGCGCCGTCGACGCAGGGACACCGCCGTCCCTGCGTGGCAGACGGGCGTCCTCGTCCCCGGTCCTGTGCCTGCCGCGCGGCGTCGTCCGCGCGTCAACCGGTTCCTCCTGGCGATGCTGGTCCTCTCGGTCGTCGCGCTGCTGTGGACGACCGGTGTGCTGACCGCGGTGCTCGACATCAGCGGGCCCCGGAACGTCCTGTGGCTCGACGGACGCGTGACGGTCGTCCCGGCGGGGTCGCCGGACGGGCAGCGGCTGCTCCCGGCCGTCCCGGTCACGACGACGGGCTCCTACGCGTTCGAGTACACGGCGCCGGACGGCAGCCCGGTCGGGTACGACCCGTGCCTCCCGATCCGGTACGTCATGCGGACGACCGGTGCCCCCTCCGAGGCCGACGCCCTGGTCGCCGACGCCGTCGCCTCCATCCAGGCGGCCACCGGGCTGTCCTTCGTGTCCCTCGGGACGACCGACGAGCCTCTGGTCGACGACCGCCTGCCCATCCAGCCGCGGTACGGCAGCGGGTGGGCGCCGGTGCTGTTCGCCTGGTCCGACGCGACCGACTCACCCGATCTCGCGGGCGAGGTGGTCGGTCTCGGTGGTTCGAGCGTCGTCCCCGCACCTCGCGGAGACCGCTCGTTCCTCGCCGCCGGACGCGTCCTGCTCGACGCCCCGGACATCACGGCGATCCTCGGTCAGCCCGGCGGCTACCAGCGCGCCCGGGCGATCCTCACGCACGAGCTCGCGCACGTCGTTGGGCTCGATCACGTCGACGACGCGACCGAGCTCATGGCGCCGCGAGCGGGCACGGTGACCGAGCTCGGCCCAGGCGACCGGGAGGGGCTGGCGCTGATCGGCCAGATCAGCTGTGCCGACTCGTGAGCACTCCTGGCCGACCATGAGGTGCCCCGATCAGGTGTGGTCCGCGAACCCGTCGGGAAGTGGCGCGCGGTGCACGACACGCAGCTGGCGCGTCGGCCTCGTCATGGCGACGTAGAGGTCACCCGCGCCGACCTCGAGGACGTGGGCGGGCTCGACCAGGACGACGACGTCGAACTCGAGCCCCTTGCTCTGCCGCGGTGTCAGGAGGGTCACGGCGGCGTCGAGGTCCACGCCGCGCCCACCCTGCGACGCCCGCGTGAGCGAGCTGAGCCAGGCGTCGGCGTCGACGGCGGACTGGACCGCCTCGAGATCGGGCGACGTGCCGATCACCGCGACGCGACCCGCGCCGGTGCCGTCGGCCACGGACTCCAGGGCCGCACGCACATGACGCACCACCGCGTCCGGGAGCGCTGCACCGACGGTGGCACCGGGCCCGAGGTGGTCGATCACGAGCGAGTCGGGTGTCGTCCGCGCCGACGTCACGGTGCTGACCGGGAGGTCCGCGGCGCGTGCCATGCGTTGCGCTGCATCGGCGATCACCGCCGGCGTGCGGTAGTTCACCGTGAGCTCCGCGAGTCGCCAGGACTGCCGGAGCACGGGGTCCAGGCTCGCCCGCCAGGAGTGCGCCCCCGCCGACGAGGAGGTCTGGGCGACATCGCCGACGACGGTCATCGACCGGGTCGGGACCCGGCGCAGCAGCATGCGCCACGCCATCGCGGAGAGCTCCTGTGCCTCGTCGACGACCACATGGCCGTAGGTCCACGACCGGTCGGCGGCCGCGCGCTCGGCCGTCGTCAGCACCGGCCCGGTGCTCGTGAACCGGTCGGCGAGGAGCTCTGCCGAGACGATCCCGTTGCCCCCGGTCGACTCGAGCACCTGACGGGCGTACTCGAGCTCCCCGGCACGACGTTCCGCATCGGCGTGCGCCAGCGCGCGCGACGCCTGGTCGTCCTCGCCGAGCAGCTCCGCGGCCTCGTCCAGGAGCGGGACGTCCGACTCCGTCCACGGCGATCCGGGGGCTCGGAGCAGGAGCGCCCGCTCCTCGGGTCGGAGATCAGGGGCCGCGGCCTCGAGGCGGTGAGGTCGGCTGAGCAGGTCGTCGACGAGCTTCTCCGGTGTCAGGGGCATCCAGGCGAGGTTGAGTGCGATCCGGACCTCTCGGGTCGTCCGGAGCTCCTCGATGATCTCGCCGCGTTCCTCCGGTGCGATCGGGTACCCGAGCTGACCGACGTACTGCTCGGCGAGCCGGTGCAGCATCTCGCGCACGAACGTCACCCGCGCGAGGTTGTGGGGCCGGGGGTGCCGACGTGTCCGGTTCATCGCTGCCTGGATGTCCGTCGGACTGATGACGATCGTTCGCCCGTCGACCCGGACCACCGTCTCGTGCTGCGGGACGCGTTGCCGTTGCCGCACCGCGCGCTCGATCACACGCGCCATCGTGAGCCGTCCCTTGAGCGCGGTGGTGGCAGGGTCCTCCTCGCCGCGGGCCGACACCCCGGGGAACAGGTCGGCGATCGTCGTCGTGACGACGCCGGTCTCGCCGAGCGACGGCAGCACCTGGTCGATGTAGTGCAGGAACGTGCGGCTCGGCCCGATCAGCAGCACGCCGGAGCGCTCGAGCAGCCGTCGGTGGGCGTAGAGCAGGTAGGCGGCCCGGTGGAGGGCGACCGCCGTCTTCCCGGTGCCGGGGCCACCCTGGACGACGAGCGTCCCGGCGAGCTCGGACCGGATGATCGCGTCCTGCTCGGCCTGGATCGTCGCGACGATGTCGCCCATGTGCCCGGTCCGACCGGCCGCGAGCGCCGCGAGGAGCGCTCCTTCTCCCGAGAGGCCCGCCAGGACCGCACCTGCTCCGGGGGTCTGCGCACCCGAGTCGTCGACCAGCAGCGAGAGGTCCAGCACCTCGTCCTCGACCCCGGTCACGGTCCGACGGCGCGAGACGAGGTGACGTCGCCGCCTGACCCCGTCCGGGTGCGCCGACGTCGCCCGGTAGAAGGCCTGGGCCGCGGGTGCCCGCCAGTCGGTGAGCAGCGAGGTGTGGTTCTCGTCGTTGAGCCCGATGCGACCGATGTAGTGCGCGGAGTCGTCGACGAGGTCGAGCCGACCGAACGCGAGCCGGTCCTCGACGGCCTCGAGCTGAGCGAGGCGGTCCTCGTAGAGGGTCGCGAACGCGTCGCGCTCGCTCCGGTTCTGCGGCGAACCCGACGGCCCGGTCCTGCGGACCGCGCGCAGGCGCTCGCGGGTCTGCGCCCGCAGGCCGTCGAGTCGTGCGTAGAGCACGTCGACGACGGCCTGCTCTGCCTCGAGCTCCTGCTGCAGCCGCCCCTGCACATCCGCGTCCCTGCCTGTCAACCGATCGCTCCCGCTCGTGGATGTCGCGCATGACCCCTGCACGCGGCAGAGGGTTGACCATTATCCGACACCGGAGGTCGTCGCGGCACCTGAACGGTCGGTGAGCTCGGGCACGACCGGCGGGTGTCGGGCCGCTCGCCCCGTGCGGGCGGAATGTCGGGCCCTGCCGCATGCGTTACACGACTCGCGGGACAGATCCCGCGAGCGGCGTCGTCCGCCGACCCTTGCCGCCCGTTGCACCGGAGGATGAACCATGCGTGACCCGAACCTGATCTACGAGGTCGACGAGGACGTCGCCGCCGAGCTCCAGCAGAGCTCCGAGGAGCAGGCGGGCGTCGGCCCGGTGCTCCTGCACGTCGTCAGCGGCTTCGTCGACGCCGGCGGAGCCGGGCAGGTCGCGACGGACCACCTCCGGGAGACCTTCGGGTCCCGACGGCTCGCGACGTTCGACGTCGACCAGCTGATCGACTACCGGTCGCGTCGGCCGATGATGGTCTTCGACTCGACGACCTGGAGCTCCTACGCGGAACCGGAGCTGGTGCTCGATGTGGTGTCGGACGCAGCGGGCCGGTCGTTCCTGCTGCTCCACGGCATCGAGCCCGACGTCCAGTGGGAGCGCTACGCGGCGGCCGTCCGGCAGCTCGTCGAGCGGTTCGACGTGCCGCTGACGATCGGGATCAACGGCATCCCGATGGGGATCCCGCACACCCGCCCGTTGTCGTTCACCGCGCACGCCACCCGTGCCGAGCTCGTGGCGGACCACGTGTCGTGGCTCGGGACCGTGCAGGTGCCTGCGAGCGCGGCGTCGCTCGTCGAGCTGCGGCTCGGCCAGTCCGGGCACGACGCGATGGGCTTCGCGATCCACGTCCCGCACTACCTCGCGCAGTCCTCCTACCCGCAGGCGAGCATCACCGCGCTCCAGGCGGTCGAGCGGGCGACCGGTCTCGAGCTGGACGTGAAGGCCCTCGAACGCCCGGCTGCTGACGCCCTCGCGGAGATCGAGCGGCAGGTCGAGGGCTCCTCCGAGGTCGGTGCCGTGGTGCGGGCGCTCGAGCAGCAGTACGACGCGTTCACGGACGGGCGGGCCCGGTCGAACCTGCTGTCGGACACCTCGGAGATCCCCACGGCGGACGAGATCGGGGCGGAGTTCGAGCGGTTCCTGGCGCAGCAGGGCGGCGACGACAGCGCCCGGTAAGGCCGCGCGCAGGTACGTCGTGAGCGTGACCGGACGGGTGCACTTCCGCGAAACGATGGCGCTCGAACCCTCGAACATGCCAAGATCGAGCGTGTTGCAGTGACGAACTGACGCTTGACCGGCGCCACGACAGGCAGTGGCACCTCCAGCCCGTTCGGGTTGGTCCACCCGGTGCAGGACGTGGGACAAGGCATTGCGGCACGACGCCACGGTGCTGTGCCTGGCGTCGCCACCGGATGGACAGAAGGACTGGAACATGGCACAGGGTGCTGTCAAGTGGTTCAACGCTGAGAAGGGCTACGGGTTCATCGCCCAGGACGACGGCGGCGCCGACGTCTTCGTCCACTACTCGGCCATCGACACGCAGGGCTACCGCTCTCTCGACGAGGGGCAGCGCGTGGAGTTCGAGATCACCCAGGGCCCGAAGGGTCCCCAGGCGGAGCAGGTCCGCCCGCTCTGACTCGGAGCGCTGGTCCTCGAGCATGCACGGAGGCCGCGTCACCCACTGGGTGGCGCGGCCTTCGCGCGTCGGCGACGCGTCGGCTCATGGGCGCACGGTCTCGGCAGGTGGCGAAGGGTCCTCGAGGACCGGGGCGGTCGCGGCGAAGGCCACCAGCTCGGTGCCGTGCACGACGTGCGCGGGGACCGGCAGCGACCGGAGCTCGCGTGCGACGTCGGCCCGCCCGAGCAGGGCCTCGGCACCGGGCGACGAACCCCTCGTGATGCCGGCGATCACGAGGTTCCCGTACCTGCGCCCGCGGAGCTGGCCCGGTTCTGCGACGAGGGCGACGTCTGCCATGACCGCGAGTGCGGTGGCGACCTCGGACCGGGCCTGCGCCAGGGGCGGTCGGTCGGCGCAGTTCGCGAGGTAGAGGCCGCCGGGCCGGAGCACGCGGGCCACGTCGTGCAGGAACTGTCGGGTGGTGACGTGCGACGGGGTGCGGTCGCCGGCGAAGACGTCGCGGACGACGACGTCGGCACTCGCGTCCGGGAGCAGGCGAAGCACCTCTCGCGCATCGCCGGCGCGGATCCGGAGCGCGGGGGATCGGGGCAGCGAGAACCATGCCCGCACGAGCTCGGCCAGGGTCGGGTCGAGCTCGATGGCCGTCTGACGCGAGCCGGGACGCGTGGCGTGGACGTGCCGGGCGAACGCGCACCCGGCGGCACCCAGGTGGACCACCGAGAGCGCGGTGGCAGGCGGGGCCGCGTGCGCGACGAACACCGCCATCTGCTGCATGTACTCGAAGTCGAGGCGTGCCGGGTCGTCGAGGTGCAGCGAGGAGCTCGGGACACCGTTGACGACGACCGTGACCGACCGAGGGTCGTCGCGGTCGCGCTGGAGCTCGACGGTGCCGGTGCTGATCGCCACCGGTCCGGCGGGCCACGCGGGCTCGCGTGTCAGTGGTCGGGTCGACAGTGGTCCTGGGAGCCGGGACGGGCGGACGGAGCGATGTGCCACGGCACCACGGTAGACACCGTGCCGCCGCCCCTCCTCTTGACTCCTTCGAACAGGTGTTCGAGACTGGTGTCGGGGAGACACGGAGGAGGAGAGATGAGCGAGCGCCAGGTCGTCCGGTCACGGTCACGCACCGCCGCCGGTGCGACGAGCGTCGGGTCGGCCGCGTCCGTTGCGCTGCTCGCGCGCTCAGATGCCGAGCTCGTCGCCGCGCAGTTCGCTCCCGAGAGCTGGGAGCGGTTCGGCCATGCCCATCTGGCAGCGCTGCGAGCGGCCGCCGCCGTCGTCGCCTTCCACGGCCGCCCGTCGGGTCGCCGGGCTCCGCGGACCGTGTGGGAGATGCTCAGGGTCGTGGCACCGGAGCTGAGCGACTGGGCGGACCGGTTCGCAGCAGGGGCCGGGACGCGGACGGCGATCGAGGCCGGGCGGTTCGATGCGGTGACGCCCGAGAGCGCGGAGTCCCTGCTGTGCGACGCGGAGGACTTCGTCGACGAGGTCCGGCGGATCCTCGCGGACGGCACGTCAGAGCACGGCGCCGTCCTGGCGCTGCGTGCGTCGTGACCGACCGTCGTCGGTGCGGATGCACCACAGGAGGACGTGCCGTGACGCGAGTGGCGAGGGGGGGCGCGCGCCCGCAGGACGGTGGGTCCGCTCACCTGGCTGCCGGCTCTCCGGTCTGCCGGAGGTCCTCCGTGAGCAGGGGCCCACGGCCGTCGTCGTCCCGGCGCAGCTGGGGGACCGACGAGGACGGCTGCTCGATCCTCCACGTCGACATGGACGCGTTCTTCGCGTCCGTCGAGCTCGCCCGTCGACCGCAGCTGAAGGGGCTGCCCGTGATCGTGGGCGGTTCCGAGCGGGCTGTCGTCCTCGCAGCGACCTACGAGGCGCGCGCCTGGGGGATCCACTCGGCGATGCCGATGACGGTCGCGCGGCGGCTGTGCCCCCAGGCCGTCGTGATCCCGCCCGACATGTCCGCCTACCGTGAGGTGTCACGGTCGGTCATGGAGATCCTCGGTGACGTCACCGCCGTCATGGAGCAGGTGAGTGTCGACGAGGCCTTCCTCGACGTGTCGGGCGCGCGGAGGCGGCTCGGCAGACCGACGGTGATCGCCGAGAGGATCCGGTCGGACGTGCGCCGTCGGCACGGGATCGGCTGCTCGGTCGGCATCGCGAGCACGAAGTTCGTCGCGAAGATCGCGTCGGGACATGCGAAGCCCGACGGCGTGATGCTCGTCCCGCGAGACGCGACGGTGGCCTATCTTCGTGAGCTCCCGGTCGGCGCTCTGTGGGGGGTGGGTGAGCGAACCGAGGCCGCTCTCGCGCGTTGGGGCATGACCACGGTGGCCGACATCGCCGACAGCGATGTCGCGACCGTGCAGCGCGCCGTCGGGCGCGTGGCAGGAGCGCACCTGCACGACCTCGCCTGGGGGCGTGACCCGCGCCCGGTGAGCCCGGTGCGCAGGGAGAAGAGCGTCGGTGCGGAGACGACGTTCGCCCGGGACGAGCACGACATGGGGCGTGTGCAGACGGCGGCGCTCGACCTCACGGACAGGTGCGCGAGCCGGCTTCGTGAGCTGGGTCTGGTCGCGCGCACGGTCTCGGTGAAGGTGCGGACGAGCGACTTCCGCACGCTCACCCGGTCACGCACGCTGCCGACGCCGAGCGACGTCAGCCGAGAGCTGTACCTCACCGTGCGGGACCTGCTGGCAACGGTGGACCTCGGTGGTCTTCCCGTCAGGCTGGTGGGCGTGCGGGTCGAAGGACTCGCTGCGGCGTCGGAGCGGATGAGCCAGCCGACGCTGGACGAGGCGTTGGCCCTGACGGACGACGACACGCATGCGGCCGGACGAGGTGCGGACCGCGTGGTCGATCTTGTCCGGAGCCGCTTCGGACGAGGTGCGATCGCACCGGGATCGCTCGCGGCGGTCGGGCGCTCAGAACTTCCGACTACCATCAGTCCTACGCTCGATCTATCCTGATCGTGAAGAGTCCCAGTGTGGGAGTGACGGGGGTAGGAATGCCTCTCTCCGAGTACGAGCAGCGTGTACTGGAGCAGATGGAGCGGCAGCTCTCATCTGATGACCCTCGGCTCGCCAACACGCTCACGACTCGGCGGCACCGGGGCGTGAGCCGTTACGTGCTCGCAGGAGTCGGTGCGACGCTCGGGATGCTGCTGCTCGTGGCCGGCGTCTCTCGTCCCGCCTGGTGGCTGGGCGTGCTCGGCTTCGTGGTGATGTTCTCCGCCGTGACGTTCGCCTTCGCCGGTCCCCGGCGCTCCGGCCCGCGCGGTGTGGTTGAGAACGGCAAGGTCCGCGGAGTGAAGCCGGCGCGCAAGTCGGCGTCACGGGGACGCACCTTCATGGCGCGGATGGAAGAACGGTGGGACCGGCGTCGCGAGCAGGGCGACCGCTGACCGCACGGCTGATGGCCGAGGCCACCGCGTCGACGTGCCGACGGAGGTCGACGCCGCCCGGTTCGGCCGGGCGCGGCGCGTAACGAAGGTCCTCGACGGCCGCCGCGAGCGAACGCAGAGCGGCGAGCTCCTCGTCGCTCAGTGCCCCACCCAGCTCGCTGACACGCCGGGTCACCGCCGCGACCACGGCACGAGGCGTGCTCGCGTCGGTCCACTGCACGCCCGCCCCGGACGTCCGTCGCCGCAGGGACGCCCACGCCTCCTCCGGATCGATCGTCGTGCGCCGGCGGTGCCGACGCAGTCCGACGAGGCCGAGCGCGGAACCGAGCAGGACGAGCCCCCCGATCCACGGCCAGCCCGCGGGCCACGACGAGACCGACCCCGTGGCGCCACCAGCGCCGGCAGCAGGTGCGGTCGTCGGAGCGGACGAGGTCGGCACCGGGGCGCTGTCGGCCGTGGCCGACGGCGACGGTGAGGCGGCCGGCGCCGTTCCGGGAGACGTCCAGGCCGGTGCGAGCCCCGTCTGCACGGCCGGTGTGGGCTCGAACCGAACCCATCCGGCGCCCGCGAAGTAGAGCTCGGGCCACGCATGTGTCTGCTTGCCGGTGACGGTGTACGTGGTGCCGGTCGGCTGCCCCGGCAGGAACCCGACCGCGATGCGCGCCGGGATGCCGAGCATGCGCGCCATCACGGTCATCGCGGTCGCGAAGTGGACGCAGTACCCGCGCTTCTCCTGGAGGAAGTCCCACACCGCGTCGTCGGACGTGACAGGGGCGACTGTGGTGTCGTAGGTGAAGTTGCGGGTGTCGCGGAAGTAGTTCTGCAGTGCGACAGCCTGCTCGTACGGCGTCGTCGCTCCGGCGGTGACCCGCTGGGCAACCTCACGAACCGCGGCCGTCCGGCTCGTCAGGGGGACGTCGAGCGCCTCTGCCGGCACGTCGCCGCCTCGCCCCGCGGCCGCGAGCTCGGCGGAGGTCCAGGTCGGGATGCTCGCCGACATCGAGTACGTCAGGCCCGCCGACGTGGTCTGGCGGCCGATCACCTGGTCACGGGTCGCGTCGTACTCCCACCTCCCGCCGATCGTCACCGATCGCGGTGAGATCGTGATCGGCAGGTGCACGTCCTGGAGACGGGCGATCGTGACGCGCACCGCAGCACTGGCCGGTGCCGGCGCGTCCACACCGACGGGAACGAGCTGCTCTCCCGGGACGACGGGGACGAGATCGTTCGCCGGGCTGTCGGGATCGCTCCAGGACCGGCCGTTGAAGTTCGTCATGGTGAACACCCGAAGCGGACCGAGATCGGGTGCGGCCGTGGTGTACGTGAGGATGACCTGACCGGACCGGGAACCGAGATCGGCGCGGAGGTCGAGGTCCGAGCTGATGCGCACGGGCCCGCCGACATCGCCTCCGAGCGTCGGGAGGGTCACGCTCGCCCAGATCGGGAGGTGCGTGAGTGCCGGGGCGACCAGGAGCGTCGCCGCCGCGACCGCGGCGATGTACCGGGCCGTGAAGGATGTCACCCGAGCCCGCTCCGCGAGGCTGTTCGCTGCGTTCGAGCCGGAGGCGGTGCTCGCCGCGAGCAGCAGGAGATAGCCGGTGGCGGAGATGACGAAGGCCCACAGAGGAGCCGGGAGCACGAGCAGTGTCGTCGGCACCCACAGGCCCAGGGCGACAAGGCCGGACCATGCCGGGGCCCGGAGGCCGACCGCGACCGCGTCGAGCAGCAGATACACGGCCAGGGCGCCGGCCACCACGAGCATCTCGATGGGGCGGGACGACGGCATCGGCGGGAAGGAGGCGTTGGCCTGCGTGGCCGCCTCGTGGGCGGTCGCGACCACGCGTCCGAGGGTCCCTGCGTCGAGGAGCAGCTGGGCAGCGCCTCCAGGGCCGCCGTAGCCGAGGAGCAGCCCGAGCGCACTCAGGGCGAGACCTGCGAGGGTCGGCATCGCTGCGTGACGTGAACCGCGGCGCAGCAGCCCGACCATGGCCGCGATGGCGGTGACCGCGGCGAACGCCATGACGATCCAGCGCCCCGGTTCGACCGCGGCGGTCAGCGCCCCCAGCCCACCGGCGACCATCGCCACGCACGCGATCTGCACGACGACGGACCGCGTCAGGCTCGCGGGCGCGTTCACGGGCGGGTCCTGACGAGCGTGTCCCAGGTCTCGGTCAGGTCCGAGGTGGGTGAGGCGAGCGACGTCCACCAGCCCGCGTGCAGGAGCGCGGTGCGGGTGTCCTGGGTCGTCCCGGTCTCGGCGGTGCTCGCGTCGTGGGTGCGGATCACGGCCCAGCCGTGCCCGGGGCCGACGGCTGCGGCGAGGGCGGTGCGCGCCTGGGGCGTCATCGGACCGACCACGGCGATGACTGTCTCCGACGGGTCGTGGGTCGCGAGGACCTCTGCCGCGTCGAGGAGCTGCGCCTCGCCCTGCTCGCTCGTGACCGGCCCTGCGAGGTCGATCGTGGCGTCGAGCAGGCTCGCCACCGCGGCGTCGTTCCGCGGCGGATGGGCATGGACCTGAGTCAGGCGTGGCCCGGCGGTCCCTGGGTCCCCGGTGGGGAGGAACCGCACCGGGTGACCGGACCGCAGCATCGCCAGCGCGATCGACGCCGCGAGTGAGATCGACCACTCGACGCCGACGTCGTCGACCGGGAGATCGAGGAGAACGGTGACCGGCCTCTTGCCCGACCGTTCGTCGTTCCGGACCAGCAGCGTCCCGCGCTTCGCGCTCGAGGCCCAGTGCACGCGGCGGAGGTCGTCCCCCGGGCGGTAGACCCGGAGGGAGGCGTCGTCCGCGGACGGGGTGCGCGCTCCTCGCGCCGCGGTGTCGGGGTCGCTGCTCAGACCACCTGGTGGGACGTCGAGGTCGACCACGCGCGGCCACACGGCGACGTCGACGGCGCGACCGAGGGTCTGCGACCGGGTGAAGAGCCCGAACGGGTCGCCGACGGTCGCGGTGATCGGGCCGATCGGCCACCGGCCACGGCGGGAGGCGTGAACCCCGTAGGCGAGCGCCAGCTCGCGTGGTCGGCGGGTGACCGTCGCGCGGATCGGCTGCCCGTTCGACAGCTCGACCGCCGCGCGTTCACGGAGCCGGAGCCTGCCGAGCTGCGCACGGTGGCCGGGCATCGGGGTGATGTGCACGGTGACGTGCCCGGGCCGGCCGACGCTCAGGGTCGACGGGGTGATCGTGCGGCGGACCTGGAGGTTCCGATGTGCGAGATGGTGCTCGACGGTGGCCGCGACGGCGGACACCACGACGAGCACCACGAGGAGAGCTCCTGCGCGGGCGAGGTCCTCCGACCCGAGTGCGACGGCGACGACGGTGGCGACAGCACCGGCGACCGCAAGAGCCCAGCCGCGCGTGGTCGGCCGGAGATCCATCAGCCGGTGGCCCGCCGGGCGCGCGCCGCGTCGAGCGATCCCGGCGCGTACGTCGGGAGCGGGACACGCGCGACGAGGTCCCGGATGGTGTCGGCCGGCGACCGGCCTGCGAGTCGCGCCTGGGTGCTCGGCAGGAGACGGTGCGCGAGGACCGGCTCGGCGAGGGTCTGGACGTCGTCCGGAAGGACATGGTCGCGCCCGTTGATGGCCGCGAGCGACTTGGCCGCTCGCAGGAGCTGGATCGCCGCGCGTGGCGAGGCGCCGAGCCGGAGGCCGTCGTCCTGGCGGGTCTCCTCGACCAGCGCGACGACGTACCGCTTGACGGCAGGTGCGGCGTACAGGCTGCGCGCGACCGTGATGAGACGGAGGACCGTCGCCGCGTCGGTGACCGCATGGAGGTGGTCGAGCGGGTCGGTCGTCTCCTGCCGCTCGAGCATCTCGAGCTCCGCCTGGGCGCCGGGGTAGCCGATGGCGAGGCGTGCCATGAAGCGATCTCGCTGGGCCTCGGGGAGCGGGTACGTCCCCTCCATCTCGATCGGGTTCTGGGTGGCGATGACCAGGAACGGGCGTGGAAGCGCGTAGGTCGTCCCGTCGACCGTCGTGTGGGCTTCCTGCATCGACTCGAGGAGCGCGGACTGCGTCTTCGGCGAGGCGCGGTTGATCTCGTCGCCGATCACGATGTGGGAGAAGATCGGCCCGGGACGGAACTCGAACTCGTGGGACTCGGACCGGTAGATCGTGACGCCGGTGAGGTCGCTCGGCAGCAGGTCCGGGGTGAACTGGATCCGGCCGACGGTGCAGTCGATGGTCCGCGCGAGCGCCTTGGCGAGGGTGGTCTTGCCGACGCCTGGTACGTCCTCGAGCAGGAGGTGACCCTCCGCGAGGAGGACGGCGACGGTCAGGCGGACGAGGTCGGGCCGTCCGGACAGCACGGTCTCGACGCCGGTCATGATCCGGCCGGTCACGTCGACCAGCTCGTCGAGCTGGTCGGCGGTGGGCGTGGGCTGCAGCAACGGGACTCCTCTGTTCCGACTGCTCCGAGCGTAGATGGTGATCCGTCGAACCGGGAGCGGACGGCCACCCCATCGCGCGGGGCACGGTGCCGTCGACCCCGAGCCCTCCACTTCGCTCCACGCCGGACTCCAGCGGTGCCCCGTCGCGGACGCCTGTCCGGTCCTGGCGCGTGGCGTCGGGGCGTCGGGATGGCATCGGTGCAGGTCAACGCCTGCCTGCCGAGGGAGAGGGGCGTCCGGCCCCTCGATCTCCTCCACTTCCCACCACCGCCGTTGACCTGCGAGTTCACCCGTTCGGACGCAGTGGAACGGCGCACATCTCGTTGACGGTGGAGGAATGTGGAGTACCGTGGAGCAACCGGGAGGGCCGGGGAGTCGTGGGGGGAGGTGCGCGGATGAGCATCGAGTCGTCCCTCGGCGCACTCGGCTCCGGCCTCCCCTTCATGGGGACGTACACGCCACGTCTCGACGACAAGGGCCGGCTGATCCTTCCGGCCAAGTTCCGTGCCCACCTGGCCCCTGGACTGGTCGTCACGCGTGGGCAGGAGCGCTGCCTGTTCCTCCTCCCGCTCGACGAGTTCCGCCGCATGCACGAGGAGATCCGGCAGGCGCCGGTGACCTCGAAGCAGGCGCGTGACTACCAGCGCGTGTTCCTGTCCGGTGCCAGTGACGAGCTGCCGGACAAGCAGGGCCGCATCTCCATCCCGGCTCCTCTGCGCGCGTATGCCGGCCTCGACCGCGACGTGGCCGTGATCGGCATGGGTGCCCGCGTCGAGCTCTGGGACCTCGCGTCCTGGGAGTCGTACCTGGCTGAGCAGGAAGAGGGCTACGCCACGACGGCCGAGGAGGTGGGGCGCCACATGGTCCCGTGACCTCCTCATCGCCCTCCGGTGAGGTCTCCTCCCGTCCGTTCTGACGCACTTCCCCGGCGTCAGAGGGCCGGTGGGGGACCTGGTCGGACGGCGGAGGGGCCGTCCGACCATCCATCACGGCACGCGACCTGCCTCGCGTCACGCACGATCCGCACCACCACGAGGCCCACGGAGGAGGACCGATGAGCGAGCAGCCAGACGAGGCGGCCGCCCGGCACACCCCCGTGATGCTCGCGCGCTGCGTCGAGCTCCTGGCGCCCGCACTGCAGCACCCCGGTGCGGTGATGGTGGACGCGACCCTCGGCATGGGTGGGCACACCGAGGCGGTCCTCGAGGCGTTCCCCGAGGTCACCGTGGTCGGCCTCGACCGCGACCCGGAGGCGCTCGAGCTCGCCGGGCGCCGACTGGCCAGGTTCGGCGAGCGGTTCACCGCCGTGCACGCGGTGTACGACGACATCCTCGGCGTCCTGGACCGTCTCGGCGTCCCGCACGTCGAGGGCGTCCTGATGGACCTCGGGGTCTCCTCGCTGCAGCTGGACGAGGTCGCGCGCGGCTTCTCGTACTCCCAGGACGCGCCCCTCGACATGCGCATGGACGCATCGCGCGGCGTGACGGCCGCCGACATCCTCAACACCTACGACGAGCGCGCGCTCACCCGGGTGCTGCGCGAGTACGGCGAGGAGCGGTTCGCCCAGCGCATCGCACGCAACGTCGTGGCGGCGCGTGAACGGCGTCCGCTCGAGCGGACGAGCGAGCTCGTCTCGATCCTGCAGGCGAGCATCCCGGCCGCGACACGCAAGACCGGTGGGCACCCGGCCAAGCGGACGTTCCAGGCGCTGCGGATCGAGGTCAACGGGGAGCTCGAGACCCTCGAACGCGCGCTGCCGGCCTCGATCGAGGCGCTCGCCGTCGGCGGGCGGATCGTCGTCGAGGCGTACCACTCCCTCGAGGACCGTCTCGTCAAGCGGGCGATCGCACTCGGCGCCGTCTCGAGCGCACCGGTCGACCTGCCGGTCGAGCCCGAGACGCACCGCCCCTTCCTCCGGGCGGTCACCCGCGGGGCCGAGGAGGCCGACGCCGCCGAGATCGCCCGCAACCCCCGGTCGCAGTCGGTGCGGCTCCGTGCCGCCGAACGACTCCGCCCGACCCCCGACCACCTCCGCCCGAACCGATCCACCAACACCCGTCGAAAGGGGGCGTCGTCGTGAGCGCACTGCCACAGTTCGCGCCGGCCCCGCGTCCGGCCCCGCAACGGGCGACACCCGCGCCGCGACCACGGCTGCGGGTCGTGCACGCACCCGCGCACGAGCGCACCCGGGTGCCGTTCGTCCTGCTCTGCATGTCCATCCTGGCGGCGGCGCTGCTCGGCGCTCTGCTGCTCAACACGAGCATGGCGCGTGGTGCCTACGAGGCCCACGACCTGACCCGGCAGCTGGCGTCCCTCGCACGTGACGAGCAGGGGCTCTCGACCGCGCTCGACGCGAAGGCGTCGCCGGCCGAGCTGGCCGCCGCGGCGCAGGCGCTCGGCATGGTCCCCGCACCGGGCCTCGCCTTCCTCCGGCTCTCGGACGGCGCGGTCCTCGGCACCCCGGCGGCGGCGCACTGATGGCGCACGACGACGAGGGACCGCGCGACCGGGTGCGGCGCACCCCTGCGCCGCGGCCCGGCAGCCAGGGGAGAGTGCCAGGACCGCGGGACGGCGTGCGCGGACAGGGGCGGCGACCGGCGTCCGACCGCGGCACGACGCACGGCTCGCCCGTCGGGCGCGGCACCGGTGCCGGTCGCTCGGCAGGTCGCACGCCCGGTCCCGCCGCCCGTGCTGCTCGTGCCGTCCAGTCGCCTCACGCGGCGAAGGTAGCGAGGGCAGCCCGGAACGCGGCCCGGCGTCGTGCGCGGGTGGGTGCTCCGGAGCGGCGACAGGCGATCCTGACAGTGATCACCTTGGCGGTGATGGCGGTCTTCGGTGGTCGTCTCGTGTACGTCCAGGCGATCAAGGGGCCGGCGATCGCCCAGGTCGCTCTGGACGACCGACTGACCACGACGACCCTCCCCGCCGACCGGGGTGAGATCACGGACGCCAACGGGGTGGCTCTCGCGGTGTCCGTCGAGCGGTACACGATCACCGCGGACCAGACGCTCATCGCCTCCTGGGACCCGACGTCCGCGACGACGCCGGACCAGCGCGGCCCGGCCGGCGCGGCAGCAGCCCTCGCGCCGCTGCTCGAGCTCGACCCTGCCGAGCTCGGGGCGAAGCTCGTCGGAGACCGTCGGTACGTGATCCTCAAGAAGGACGTCCTGCCCGAGGTCCGGAACGCCGTCATGGAGCTGGCGATCCCCGGCATCAACGCCGAGCGGACGACCGAGCGCGTCTACCCGGCCGGTGCGGTGGGCGGCAACGTCATCGGCTTCGTCGGTGCGGACGGCAAGGGGCAGGCAGGGATCGAGTACAGCCTCAACTCCGAGCTCTCCGGGACCGCCGGCTCGGAGACGTACGAGCGCGGGATGGGCTACGTCAAGATCCCGGGCGGCTACGACAAGACGACCCCGGCCAAGCCCGGCGCCTCGGTCCAGCTGACGATCCTGCGGGACCTGCAGTACAAGGCTCAGACGGCCGTCGACGCCATGGTCGCCAAGACCCAGGCGGACGGTGCGGCCGCTGTCGTGTACGACGTGACGAACGGCGACATCCTCGCGCTCGTGGACTCCGGTTCCGTGAACCCGAACGACCCTGGGGCGACCCCGGCGGCGCTGCGCGGCTCGCGCGCGGTGTCGAACGCGTTCGAGCCGGGGTCGACCGCCAAGGTGATCACGATGTCCGCCGCGCTCGAAGAGGGGATCGGGACGCCCACCAGCCAGTACGAGATCCCCGGGCAGCTCGACCTGGGTGCGGCGGGGACGGTCCACGACGCCGAGGTGCACGGTCTCGAGCGGCTCACGATGACGGGGATCCTTGCGAAGTCGTCGAACATCGGAGCGGTGATGATCGGCCGCCAGCTCCCGAAGCAGGTCCGGTACGACTACCTGAAGAAGTTCGGGTTCGGCACCGCGACCGGCGTCGGGCTCCCCGGTGAGACGGCGGGGATCCTGCACCCTGCGGACCAGTGGGACGGTCGGACCGAGTACAACGTCCTGTTCGGTCAGGGGGTCGCCGTCAACGCTGTCCAGGACACCGGGGTGTTCGCGACGATCGGCAACGGCGGGGTCCACGTCGCGCCGCACCTGGTCAAGGGGGTGACCGATGCCGACGGGACCTACCACCCGGTCGTCCCGACGGAGACCCGCGTCATCTCCCAGAAGACCGCGCACGAGGTCCTCACGATGCTGGAGAGCGTGGTCGACGCCGGCACCGGCACCGCGGCCCAGATCTCCGGGTACCTCGTGGCCGGCAAGACGGGGACGTCGCAGGGGGCCGACAAGTCGGGTGGGTTGACCAACATGACCGCGTCGTTCATCGGGATCGTCCCGGCCGACAAGCCGCGTCTCGCCGTGAGCGTGGTCGTGTTCCACCCGAGGACCTCGGAGTACGGCGGAACGGTCGCGGCTCCGGTGTTCTCCGAGATCGCGTCCTACGCCCTCCAGGAGCTCGGGATCGCCCCGAGCGGTGCGACCGCGACGCCGTACGCCTCCGAGTGGTGACAGGGCCCTGGCACCGGTCGGGACGGCTGTCGTGATCGGGCCAAATGGTAGGTTCGGCGCATGACTCCACCGCAGGTTCGGCTGCGTCCTGCGGCCCCCGCGGCGCACCGGCTGACGGCCCTGGCCGAGTCGCTCGGCCCGGTCGAGGTCGCCCTTTCCGCAGCGCACGGCTCGGCCGGCGGGGACGCCGGATGGCGCGCCGTCGAGGTGACCGGCGCGACCATGGACAGCGGGGACGTGCAGCCGGGCGACCTCTTCATCGCGGTGCCGGGTCTCCGTGCCCACGGGGCGACGTTCGCCGAGCAGGCGGTGTCGGCCGGAGCGGTGGCGGTGCTGACGGACCCGGCGGGGGCCCAGCTCCTCGCGGCGGGCCCGCTCGGACGGTCGGGGGTCCCCGTCCTCGTCACGGCGGACCCGCGCGCGGCCGCAGGGGCCGTGGCGGCGTCGGTGCACGACGAGCCGGGGACGCACCTGGTGACCGTCGGGATCACCGGCACGAACGGCAAGACCACGACGACCTACCTCGTTGATGCCGCACTGCGGGCGTCGCACCGGCAGACGGCGCTGCTCGGCACGATCGAGACCCGCCTCGCGGACCAGTCCACCCGGAGCCTGCGGACCACCGTGGAGGCCCCGGCGCTGCACGCGACGCTGGCGCGGGCACGTGAGCTGGGCGTGACGGCGGTGACGATGGAGGTGTCGTCCCACGCCCTCGCGCTCGGCCGGGTCAACGGGCTCGTGCTCGACGTCGCCGGCTTCACGAACCTCCAGCGCGACCACCTGGACTTCCACGGCAGCATGGAGGAGTACTTCCGGGCCAAGGCTCAGCTCTTCACGCCTCGCCGGGCACGTCGAGGCGTCGTCGTCGTCGATGACGACTGGGGACGCCGGCTCGCCGACGAGGCGACGATCGAGGTCGACACGCTGTCGACCCGCCCCGGCGACGACCAGGCCGACTGGTCGGTCACAGGCGCGACCACGTCGAGGGACGGCGTCGGGACCGACTTCGACCTCCGTGGCCCGGACGGCGCGATCCATCACGCGACGAGCCCGCTCCCGGGCTGGATCAACGTCTCCAACGCTGCGCTCGCCCTCGTCGTCGCCCACCGGGCCGGCGTCCCGCTCGCCGACGCGATCCGCGCGGTCGCGGCAGCGCCGGGGGTGCCCGGGCGGATGGAGCGGGTCCTCGAACGTGGCGGTGGCCGTCCGCTCGCGCTCGTCGACTACGCGCACACCCCGGACGCCCTGGCGCTGGCGTTGGACGCGGTCCGGCCGGTGACCCCGGGTCGGGTGATCGTGGTGCTCGGCGCCGGCGGTGACCGGGACCGTGGGAAGCGGACCCTCATGGGTCAGGCCGCCGGGCTCCACGCCGAGGTCGTGATCGTCACGGACGACAACCCGAGGTCCGAGGACCCGGCGGCGATCAGGGCCGAGATCCTTCAAGGTGCACGGGAGCAGGGCTCCCGCGCGTCACGGGTCGACGACATCGCCGACCGGAGCGAAGCGATCCGCCTCGCTCTGCGCATCGCACAGGAGGACGACACGATCGTGGTGGCCGGCAAGGGGCACGAGCTGACTCAGGAGATCGGTGGTGTCACGTACGCCTTCTCCGACCAGGAGACGTTGCGCGCCGCCGTCGCCTCCACCACACCTGGTCACCTCGCGTGATCGCGCTCACGGCCGCTGAGGTGGCGGCTCTCGTCGGCGGCGTGCTCTCCGGTCCGATCGGGCCGGGAGAGCTCGTCGACGGCCCGGTCGTGGTCGACTCGCGGCTCGTCGCGCCCGGTGCGGTCTTCGCGGCGCTCCAGGGAGAGCACCTCGATGGCCACGACTACGCCGAGGCGGCTGTGGCCGCCGGTGCTCGGCTCGTCCTCACCGATCGTCCGTTGAACGGCGTCGCGGGCGCCCTGCCGTGCGTCGTCGTCGCTGACGTCGATGCCGCGCTGGGCGCGTTGGCGCACGGCGTCCTCGAACGACTGAGGGGTGCGAACGCATCGGACGACGGGGTCCCCGCTCCCGTCGTCGTGGGCGTGACGGGCTCGGTCGGGAAGACGACGACGAAGGACCTCCTGTCCCAGCTCCTCGCAGGTCATGCGGCCACCGTCGCCGCGGCGGGGTCGTTCAACAACACGATCGGGCTCCCGCTGACGGTGCTGCGTGCCGACGCAGCCACCCGGTACCTCGTGCTCGAGATGGGGGCCAGCGGAGTGGGGCACATCGCCGAGCTCACGCGGATCGCGCGTCCCGACGTCTCGGTGGTCCTCGCGGTCGGGCACGCCCACCTGGCCGGGTTCGGCGGGATCGACGCCGTCGCACGCACCAAGGCCGAGATCGTGCGCGCACTCACGCCGACCGGGGTGGCGGTCCTCAACGCCGACGACCCGCGTGTGGCCGAGATGGCCTCGTTCGCTCCCGGCCGGGTGGTCACGTTCGGCACGAACGCGGCGGCCGACGTACGGGCGCGCGACGTGGCGATCGACCGCGCCGGTCGCGCCTCCTTCACGCTGGTCACGGGATCCGGCACCGCGCCGGTCACCCTGCGGCTCGTGGGGGACCACCACGTCTCGAACGCGCTCGCCGCCGCGGCGGTCGCCCTCGAGCTCGGCGTGACGCTCCCGGAGGTCGCGACGCGGCTGAGCGCGGCCGAGGCGCTCAGCGCGCACCGCATGCACGTGGTCGACCGGGAGGACGGGGTCACGATCGTCGACGACTCGTACAACGCGAACCCGGACTCGATGCGTGCCGCCCTCAAGGCACTCGCGACGATCGCCGGCCGTGACCGCCGGAGCGTCGCCGTCCTGGGCGAGATGCTCGAGCTCGGGGCGGAGTCCCGCACCGAGCACGATGCGATCGGGCGCCTGATCGTCCGTCTGAACATCGCTCTCACCGTGGTGGTCGGACCGGGCGCGGGGCCGATCGGGGACGGCGCGAACCACGAAGGGTCGTGGGGCGACGAGATCCTTCGCGTCGACGATGTCGAGAACGCCCGTCTCCTGCTGCGCGAGGTGCTGCGACCCGGGGACGTGGTCCTGGTGAAGTCGTCCCACGGCGCCGGGCTCTGGCGACTCGCGGACGAGCTCATCGAGGCGGGCGGTCACGCGTGAAGGCCGTGCTGCTGGCCGGGGCCATCTCCCTCGTCGTGTCGCTCCTCGGCACCCCGGTGTTCATCCGGTTCCTGGTGCACCGGCAGTACGGGCAGTTCATCCGCCAGGACGGTCCGACCGGGCACTTCACCAAGCGCGGCACGCCGACGATGGGCGGGGTCGTCATCATCCTCGCCACCCTGATCGGGTGGAGCGCGGCGGTCGCCGCCACCGGCCAGCTGCCGAACGTCTCGGCCGTCCTCGTGCTGTTCCTCATGACCGGGCTCGGTGTCGTGGGGTTCCTCGACGACTTCGTCAAGATCTCCCGGCAGCGGAGCCTCGGGCTGCGTGCCCGGTGGAAGATCGCCGGTCAGGGACTCGTCGGCGTGATCTTCGCGGTGCTCGCCCTCCAGTTCCCCAACCGCAACTTCCGCACGCCGGCGTCGACCAGGATCTCGTTCATCCGCGACACCGGCCTCGATCTCCGGTTCGCCGGTGCGACGATCGGGCTGATCCTCTTCGTGCTGTGGGCGAACTTCCTCATCACGGCGTGGTCCAACGCGGTGAACCTGACCGACGGCCTGGACGGGCTGGCGACCGGGGCCTCACTGCTCGTCTTCGGCTCGTACGTCATCATCGGGATCTGGCAGTTCAACCAGCGCTGCCAGTCGGTGCTCACGGCCGGTCCCAGCTGCTACGAGGTGCGTGACCCGATTGGGCTCGCCGTGGTCGCGGCGGCGATCACGGGCGCGTGCTTCGGGTTCCTGTGGTGGAACGCCTCTCCGGCGAAGATCTTCATGGGGGACACCGGTGCTCTCGCCCTCGGCGGCGCCCTCGCGGGGCTGTCGATCCTCTCGCGGACCGAGATCCTCGCGGCGATCATCGGTGGGCTCTTCGTCATCGTCGTGCTCTCGGACGTGATCCAGATCGGGTTCTTCAAGCTGACCCGACGCCGGGTCTTCAAGATGGCGCCCCTCCATCACCACTTCGAGCTCTCGGGGTGGGGTGAGGTGACGATCGTCATCCGGTTCTGGATCATCGCGGGACTGTTCGTCGCCCTGGGCGTCGGGATCTTCTACGCCGAGTGGGTGGCCAGCTGATCGTGGGCACACCCAGCGAGACCCGACTGCTCGGCCGACCCGTCGGCGGACTGACGGTGGTGGTCGCCGGCCTCGGCGTGTCCGGTCGCGCCGCTCGGACGGTGCTCGCGGAGCGGGGTGCGCGCGTGGTGACCGTCGACGCGTCGGACCCGGAGGCGGATCACGTCGATGCTGCGGCGCTCGATGCGGCAGGAGGCCTCGACGGTGCCGACCTGGTGGTCGTGTCACCGGGTTGGCGGCCGACCGACGCCCTGCTGGTGCAGGCGCTGAGCCGGGGCGTACCGGTCTGGAGCGAGGTCGAGCTCGCGTGGCAGCTGCGCGTCCCACGGACGTCCGTCGACGGCACCGACCGCGGCCCGGCCCCCTGGTTGGCGGTGACCGGGACGAACGGCAAGACGACGACCGTCGGCATGCTCGAGCAGATCCTGCTGGCGGCGGGGGAGCGTGCGCTCGCCGTCGGGAACGTCGGCACCCCGGTGGTGCTCGCCGCGACCGATCCGGAGCTCGACGTGCTGGCCGTCGAGCTCTCGAGCTTCCAGCTCCACTTCACGCACACCATGGCAGCCGAGGCCGCCGCCGTCCTCAACGTCGCGGACGACCATCTCGACTGGCACGGGTCGCGGGTGGCGTACGAGGACGCCAAGGGTCGGGTGTTCGCGAACGTCGTGCGAGCGTGCGTGTACAACGCGGCGGACCGGACGACCGAACGCCTCGTCCGCGAGGCCGACGTGGCCGACGGCGCGCTGGCGGTCGGGTTCACCCTCGGGGCGCCGGCGCTCGGGCATGTGGGGGTCGTGGACGGGGTGCTCGTGGACCGGGGGTTCGCGGCACGCCGGCATACCCACGGCGTCGAGCTGGCCACTGTCGCCGACCTCGCCCAGCTCGCGGGACCGGACGGCCACGTCCCCGCCCACGTGGTGAGCAACGCGTTGGCCGCCGCCGCACTGTCTCTCGCCCACGGGGTGCCTCCGACCGCGGTCTCGGCCGGGCTCCGCGCCTACGCGCCGGGTGCCCACCGGATCCAGACGGTCGCTCGTGTCGCCGACGTCGCCTACGTCGACGACTCGAAGGCGACCAACGCGCACGCCGCCGCCGCCTCTCTCGCCGGCTTCGCACCGGGCACGGTCGTGTGGATCGCCGGAGGTCTGGCGAAGGGCGCGACGTTCGACGACCTCGTGCTCGCCGTTCGCGACCGCCTGCGTGCGGTGGTCCTGATCGGGGTCGACCAGGCGCCGTTGCGCGACGCGCTCGAGCGACACGCGCCCGAGGTTCCCGTGGTCGCCACCGATCCCGGTGACACTGGGACGGTGATGACTCGCGCGGTCCGTCGGGCTGAACAGCTGGCGCAGCCCGGTGACACCGTGCTCCTGGCGCCGGCCTGCGCGTCGATGGACCAGTTCCGCTCGTATGCCGAGCGAGGCGAGAGCTTCGCCGCGGCGGCGCGTGACCTGACGACGCCCGGGAGCTGACGTGTCGCGCCCGACGGCCCAGGGGGCTCGCGCGACCGGGACGCCGCCGACCGGGACGTCCACGGTCGCCACGGGCCGTGCACTGCCGACGCCGCGTGCCGGTCGGGGCGCGCGCGCCGCGACCCCGCCGACGGTGACGCTCGACGCCCCGGTGCCGCGCGAACGGGGGCGTCTGCTCGGACAGTGGAACAGCGCCGTGACGAGCTACTACGTGATCACGGGCGCGACGACGCTGCTCCTGGTCATCGGTCTGGTGATGGTCCTCTCGAGCTCGAGCGTCGACGCGATCTCGGCGGACAAGTCCCCGTACGCAGACTTCTTGGTCCAGGCGCAGTTCGCGCTGATCGGGCTCCCGCTGCTCCTCGTCGCGTCGCGGCTGCCGATCAAGTTCTTCGAGGGGATCGCGTGGGTGGCCCTGGGCGGGTCGGCGGCGCTCCAGCTCGCCGTCTTCATCCCCGGGATCGGTCTCTCCGTGCTCGGCAACGAGAACTGGATCCACATCGGCAGCTTCACGGCGCAGCCGTCGGAGCTCGTGAAGCTGGCCCTGGCGGTCTGGCTCGGTGCGGTGCTCGCCCGGAAACGACCGCTCCTGCACGAGTGGAAGCATGCGCTCGTGCCGGTGGTGCCGGTCTCCGGGCTCATGATCGGGCTCGTGCTGATCGGTCACGACCTCGGGACAGCCCTGATCCTCTTCCTGCTCGTCGCCGGTGCGATGTTCGTCGCGGGGGTCCCGTTGCGGATGTTCGCCGTCGCCGGCGGTCTCGCGGTCGTCGTGGTGGGCGCCCTGACGGTGTTCAGCGCGAACCGGACCTCGCGCATCTCGTCCTGGTTGAGCAGCAGCTGCGACGACCAGGGCGCGTGCTACCAGACGAAGCACGGGATCTGGGGGCTTGCGACCGGCGGGATCGGGGGACTCGGCTTGGGGGAAGCCGTGAGAAGTGGGGCTACCTACCCGAACGCCACAACGACTTCATCTTCGCGATCCTCGGTGAGGAGCTCGGCCTGATCGGCACGCTCCTGGTCCTGCTGCTGTTCGCGCTGCTCGGACTGGCGATGGCCCGGATCATCCGTCGGCACCCCGACCCGTTCGTCAAGATCACGACGGGCGCCATCATGAGCTGGGTGATCGGACAGGCGTTGCTGAACATCGCCGTCGTCATCGGCCTGGCCCCGGTGATCGGCCTCCCGCTCCCGCTGGTGTCCTCGGGTGGTTCGGCGCTGATCACGACGATGGCCGCCCTCGGGGTCGTGATCGCCTTCGCGCGTGACGAGCCGGGCGCGGGGGAGGCGCTCGCGGCGCGCTCGGGGGTCGTGCGGCGCTCTCTCGGAGTGCTCAGCGCAGCCCGGCGCGCGAGCGTGCGGACCGGTCGCCGATGAACGCGCCGAGCGACGCGAGTCTCGACGGGCCGACCCGATGACCGGGGCGTCCGCTGCGCCGGGTTCCACGCCAGACGGTCGGACCGCCCGGTCGGTGCTCCTGGCCGGCGGTGGCACCGCCGGCCACGTCAACCCGCTCCTGGCCGTCGCGGACGAGCTGCGTCGCCGGGACCCGGAGATGGTCCTGACCGTTCTCGGGACCGAGCGGGGGCTCGAGTCGACACTGGTCCCGGCTCGCGGGTTCCCGCTCGCACTGGTCCCGAGGGTCCCGATGCCGCGACGTCCGACCCTCGACTGGTTCCGGCTGCCTGGGCGGCTGGCGGCGGCGGTGCGAGCTGCGGGTGCCGCGATCGACCGGAGCGGCGCCCAGGTGGTGGTCGGCTTCGGTGGCTACGTCTCGACACCGGCGTATCTCGCGGCGCGGCGTCGCGGCGTGCCGGTCGTGATCCACGAGGCGAACGCGCGTCCGGGTCTGGCGAACAGGCTGGGCGCTCGCTGGGCGCGATCGGTCACCGTCACGTTCCCCGGCACGCCGTTGCCCCGCGCGCAGGTCGTCGGGATGCCGCTCCGGGCCGACGTCGTCGCCGTGGTCGAGGCGATGGCCGATCGTGAGCGTGCACGGGCGGAGGCGGCCGCTGCCCTGGCCCTCGATCCTGCGCGGGTGACCCTGCTGGTCACCGGCGGTTCGCTGGGCGCGCAGCGGCTCAACCGGGTGATGGCGGCGTTCGGGCCGGACGTGCTGGCGGCCGGTGCCCAGGTGCTTCATCTCACCGGCCGTGGCAAGGCCGACGAGGTCCTGGCCGATCTCGGTGCCGGGGCGGTCGGGCGCGAGGCGCTCGAGTCCGGCCGCTACGTGGTGCGCGAGTACCTCGTGGAGATGGAGCACGCGTACGCCCTGGCCGATCTCGTGGTGTGTCGTGCAGGTGCCGCCACCGTGAGCGAGCTTGCCGCCCTCGGTCTCCCTGCGGTCTACGTCCCGCTGCCGATCGGCAACGGCGAGCAGCGGTTCAACGCGGTGCCGGTCGTCGACGCAGGAGGAGGGATCCTGGTGGCCGACGCCGACCTCGGCATCGAGTGGCTGCGCGAGAACGTGCTGCCCCTGCTCGCGGGCGCGGTGGCCGGCGACGGGCGGCTGCGTGACATGGGGGTCGCGGCGGCCCGGGTCGGCGTGCGCGACGGTGCCGCCCGGGTGGCCGACATCGTCGAGGAGGCGCTCCGATGACGGCGATCGACCCGAGCGGTGCGAGCCGGGTGGAGGACTGGGGCCGCGTCCACCTGATCGGTGTCGGTGGCGCGGGGATGTCGGCGATCGCTGCTCTTCTCGCCGCACGTGGCTTGACGGTCAGCGGATCCGACGCGCGCGACTCGGCGACGCTCGCCGCGGTCCGTGCGTCCGGGGTGCGGACGTGGGTGGGCCACGAGGCAGCGCACGTCGACGACGCGGATGTGGTGGTGGTCTCCACCGCGGTGCGCTCCTCGAACCCCGAGCTCGTCCGGGCCCGTGAGCTCGGCCGACGCGTCGTGCACCGGTCGGAGGCGCTCGCGGCGCTCATGGCGGGTCGTACGGCTGTCGCCGTGGCCGGCGCGCACGGCAAGACGACGACGTCGGCGATGACGGCGGTGATCCTCTCCGACGTGGGGCTCGATCCCTCGTACGCGATCGGCGGCACGGTGCTCGGCGTCGGCGGCGCAGCCGTGTCGCTCCCGGTCCGGGGTGCGCGGAACGGGAGCGGGCGGGTGTTCGTCGCCGAGGCGGACGAGTCCGACGGGTCGTTCCTCGCGTACTCGCCGACGATCGCGGTGGTGACGAACGTCGAGGCGGACCATCTCGACCACTACGGGTCGCTGGCTGCCTTCGAGGCCGTGTTCGTCGAGTTCACCGAACGGATCGTCGACGGGGGGTGGCTGGTCGCGTGCTCCGACGACGCCGGCGCATGCCGGCTCGTCGGGACGGCGCACGCCGCCCTGGCCGCTCGTGGTGTGCAGGTGGTGACGTACGGGACCGCGGACGCTCCTGCCGGCTCGGACGCCCATGTGACGATCGCGGACTACGTCGCGGACGGGGACGGCGGCCGTGCGGTCGTCCGGGCGACCTCGGGCCGGGGTCCGCTGCGGATGACGGGTCCCGTCTCGCTCGAGCTCGCCGTTCCCGGTGCCCACAACGTGGCGAACGCCACGGCGGCGTGGATCGTGGCGACGCTGCTCGGGGTCGACCCGGTGCAGGCCGCCGCGGGCGCTGCCGCGTTCCGCGGGACCGGACGTCGCTTCGAGGACCGGGGGACGGTGGCCGGGGTCCGGGTGGTCGACGACTACGCGCACCACCCGACCGAGGTGGCCGCGCTGCTCCGCGCAGCGCGAACCGTTGCCGGTGCCGGGCGCGTGCTGGTGCTCTTCCAGCCGCACCTCTACTCCCGGACGCGGGTGTTCGCGAGGGAGTTCGCCGAGGCGCTCGCGCTCGCCGACGTCGTCGTCGTGACCGGGATCTACGGTGCGCGGGAGGATCCCGAACCTGGTGTCACGGGCGCGCTGATCGTCGACGCCATGACTCGTCCCGGCGCGTACGTGGCCGATCGGGGCGAGGCGGCGTCCCGCCTCGCCGCGGAGGCGCGCTCCGGCGACCTGGTCCTGACCGTCGGTGCGGGGGACGTCACCGACCTCGGGCCCGTGGTGCTGGACGAGCTCGCGCGCCGGCACGGCGGTCGGCCGGGTGGGGGTCCGGCGTGACCCCGCCGTCGAGACCGGGTCAGCCATCGCGCCCGGCTCGTCCGCGGCGCCCGGCGGGCGGGGGCGCGCGTGGTGCGTCGTCGGCGTCGCGCGAGGGTGCCACGTCGTCGCGAGCGTTGCCGGTGGCCGAGCCGTCGGCTCCGGCGCGTCCGGCGCGTCCGACGCCCGAGTCCGCGCCCGCCGTCGCCGTGACGACGTACGCCGCTCGGCGCCGGGCACCGGGGCTGCCGGTGCGGCCGGCGGTGGTCTCGTCCCGGTCGGCGGAGCGCTTCGCGGAGAGGGTGAGCGCGCGGCGAGCCGTGACCCGTCGGCACGTCTACCTCGGGGTGGCGGTCACGGTGGTCGCCGGTCTGCTGTCGTGGCTGCTGCTGCTGTCGCCCGTCCTGGCACTCGAGCCCGATCGGGTCGTCGTCAAGGACCCCGGGACCGTCGTGACCGTCGCGGACGTGCTCGCTGTCGTCGATGCGCGGGCCGGGACGCCGCTCCCGCGGCTTGACACGGTTGCGCTCCGGGACGCGATCCTCGAGGTCCCGGGGGTGCGGTCGGCGAAGGTCATGCGCGACTGGCCGCACGGGCTGACGATCACGCTCGTCTCCCGTGAACCGGTCGCGGCGATCCCCGACCCGTCCGGAGGCTACGTGCTGCGGGACGCGGACGGCGTGCAGGTCGGCCGGGCCGACACCCCGCCGACCGGGCTCCCGGTGGTGACGATCCCTGCGACGGCGACCGACACGAAGCGCACGCTCGCGGCGGTCCTGGGGGTGCTCGATGCACTCCCGCCGGACCTGAGCGCGCAGGTGGCGTCCGTCGAGGCGTCGAGCCAGGACACCGTCGGGATGGATCTGCGGGACGGTGCGCACGTGGTGTGGGGGAGCGCCGATCAGACGGCGCTCAAGATCGCGGTGCTGAAGGCGTTGCGTGCGGCGCCGACCAGTGCCCACGCCAAGGTCTACGACCTGTCGGCGCCGACCCTGCCGATCACACGGTGAGTGCGCGCAACGTGGCGACCGACACGCGCCCGTCGGTCGTTGATCGGAGCCCGTCGGCCACCTAGCGTCACTGGTGGCACAGTCTGACATAACTATAACCCTCAGCCTGAGGGTGAAGGTTGACGCACCGCACGACACGCAAGCAGAACGAGAGGCACCCATCGTGGCAGCTCCCCAGAACTACCTGGCGGTCATCAAGGTCGTCGGCATCGGTGGTGGTGGCGTCAATGCCGTGAACCGGATGATCGAGGTCGGCCTCAAGGGTGTCGAGTTCATCGCCATCAACACCGACGCCCAGGCACTGCTGATGTCGGATGCCGACGTCAAGCTCGACGTCGGTCGCGAGCTGACCCGAGGCCTCGGCGCCGGGGCGGATCCGGAGGTCGGGAAGAAGGCGGCCGAGGATCACGCCGAGGAGATCGAGGACGTGCTCCGCGGCGCGGACATGGTCTTCGTGACCGCAGGCGAGGGCGGCGGGACCGGGACGGGTGGCGCGCCGGTGGTGGCTCGGATCGCTCGCTCGCTCGGGGCCCTGACGATCGGTGTCGTCACCCGTCCGTTCACGTTCGAGGGGCGCCGTCGCTCGGTGCAGGCCGACTCGGGGATCGACGGGCTCCGGGCCGAGGTCGACACGCTCATCGTGATCCCCAACGACCGCCTGCTCTCGATCAGCGATCGGTCGGTGTCGGTGCTCGACGCGTTCCGTTCGGCCGACCAGGTGCTGCTCTCCGGTGTGCAGGGCATCACCGACCTGATCACGACCCCTGGTCTGATCAACCTCGACTTCGCCGACGTCAAGTCGGTCATGCAGGGCGCCGGGAGTGCGCTGATGGGGATCGGGTCCGCCCGCGGCGAGGACCGCGCGGTCCAGGCAGCCGAGCTCGCGATCTCGTCGCCGCTCCTCGAGGCGAGCATCGACGGCGCGCACGGTGTGCTGCTGTCGATCCAGGGCGGCTCGGACCTCGGTCTCTTCGAGATCAACGAAGCAGCCCGGCTCGTCCAGGAGGCTGCGCACGCCGAGGCCAACATCATCTTCGGCGCCGTGATCGACGACGCCCTGGGCGACGAGGTCCGGGTCACGGTGATCGCCGCCGGCTTCGACAGCGGCTCGCCCACCGTGCGTCGGGACGCGCGCGCCCTCGGTCAGGTCACGGGCGGGGCGCTCCCCACCCCCGGCCCGGCTCCTCGGCGTCGCACGCGATACCGGCCGTCGTCCCGGTGGCTCCCGACACCGAGGCCCCGTACGTGCCGGCACAGGTCCCGGGCGAGGAGATCCCCGCGTTCCTCTCGCCTGACCCGGAGGCGGTCACCGCCACCGGTCAGCTCGAGATGCCACGCACCTTCGAGGAGGAGCCGAGTCGTCGGGGCCGCGACGACCTCGACGTCCCCGACTTCCTGAAGTAGGCGATCACCGCGGAACGCGACCTGACGGTCACGTCCGTCGAGCTCCTCGAGGTCGATCTCGGCCCCGGCGTGACCGGTGCTTTCACGACACGCGGCGGCGGCGTCAGCACCGGGCCGTGGGCCGGTCTCGACCTTGCGACCCACGTCGGTGACGACACGGCCGCGGTCGCACGGAACCGGCAGCTTCTCGAGAGCAGGATCGGCGCGCCGATCGCCTGGGCGGACCAGGTGCACGGAGCCGAGGCGCACGTGGTCACGGGTCCGCCGGGCGACCCGCTGCGACCCGTCGCGCGGGCCGATGCCCTCGTGACGGGTTCGGCGGAGGTCGCGGTGGGCGTGCTCGTCGCGGACTGCGTCCCGGTTCTGCTCGCCGACCCCGTCGCGCGGGTCGTGTCCGCGCTCCATGCGGGCCGTCGTGGGCTCGTCTCGGGGGTCGTCCAGAACGCCGTCGCTGCGATGCGGGACCTCGGGGCGGACCCGGGTCGTCTGCGGGCGGCGATCGGCCCGTGCGTGTGCGGGGCGTGCTACGAGGTACCGGCGGACATGCGCGACGACGTCGCGAGCACTGTGCCGGCGGCGCACGCCGAGACGTCGTGGGGGACCCCGTCCCTCGACCTGCCCGCCGGCGTCGCGGCCGTCCTCGACGCCTGCGGGGTCCGTGACGTGCAACGGGTCGAGCGGTGCACCATGAGCGACGCACAGTTCTTCTCGCACCGGCTGTCCACGCGCCGCGGGGAACCGACCGGGCGCTTCGCAGGTGTCATCCGTCTGACGGGCGTGTCGCCGCGGTCGTGACCTGGTCCGTTGCTAGCGTGGCGACTGACGCGACGGACCCCGCACGAGCGAGGCACGAGCAGCAGGACAGATGGACAGATGGGGAGAGGGCAATGGCCGGAGCGCTGCGCAAGACGATGCTGTACCTCGGCCTTGCCGACGACCACGGCGAGCAGCTGGACGAGGACTACGTCGACGAGTACGAGGACATCGAGGACTCCATGTCGCACGACTTCGACGCTCAGGTCACACCGATCAGCCGTGCGGTCGGCGTTCGGGCGGCAGCGCCTGCCCCGGCCGCCGGTGATCTTCGCCGCATCACCACGATCCACCCGCGCTCGTACAACGACGCGCGCAAGATCGGGGAGGCGTTCCGCGAGGGCACGCCGGTCATCATGAACCTCTCCGACATGGACGACGCCGACGCGAAGCGTCTCGTGGACTTCTCTGCGGGCCTGATCTTCGGCCTGCACGGGGCGATCGAGCGGGTGACGAACAGGGTGTTCCTGCTCTCCCCGGTGCACGTCGAGGTCACGGGTGACGACCGTCCGGCGAACGCCGAGTCCCGCGCCGCGTTCTACAACCAGAGCTGACAGGTGAGGCTCGTCGCGGGTGCGTTGTCGCTCGTCGTCACGCTGTTCATCGTCGCCCTGCTCGCACGGATGGTGGTCGACTGGGTGCAGTTCTTCGCCCGGGACTGGCGACCGCGGGGCGCGGTCCTCGTCCTGACCGAGACCGTGTACACGGTCACGGACCCGCCGCTGCGTGCCCTGCGTCGACTCCTGCCGCCGCTCACGCTCGGCAACATGCGCCTCGACCTGGCATTCACCGTCCTGCTGCTCCTGTGCTGGTTCCTGCTGCTCGTGCTGAGCATCCTCGGGAGCTGAGCGGCTGGACTGCGAGACGCCTTTCCGCAGGTCCCGCGGCGTGGTCACGTGGTGGTCACGCGCATGAGGGTCAATGTCCGCTAACGTGAACGGCGGCGGTCGGTGGACTGCCCCGGCCCGACCGAGCTCGATCGACAGAGGTGACACCGATGGCGCTGCTGACAGCAGATGACGTCCTGAACAAGAAGTTCCAGGCGACCAAGTTCCGCGAGGGGTACGACCAGGACGAGGTCGACGACTTCCTCGACCTCGTCGTCGGCACTCTCCGTGAGCTCCAGGGAGAGAACGACGACCTCAAGACGAAGCTGGCGGCGGCCGAGCGGCGCATCGCCGAGCTGAGCCGCACCGGAGCAGCTCAGGGTGCTCCGGTGGTCGCGGCACCGGCACCTGAGCCGACACCTGAGCCGACTCCCGCTCCTGCCCCCGTCGTCGCGGCCCCGGTCGCACCGGCACCCGTCGTGTCGGCCCCGGTGCGGCAGAGCGAGCCCGAGTCCGCGACCGGGATGCTTGCGCTGGCCCAGAAGCTCCACGACGACTACGTGCGCAGCGGCCAGGAGGAGGGCGAGCGACTCATCGCCGAGGCGAAGTCCCAGGGCACCCGGATCGTGCGTGAGGCGGAGGAGACGTCGAGCCGTACCCTCGGCCAGCTGGAGCAGGAGCGGTCGCTCCTCGAGCGCAAGATCGACGAGCTCCGCGTCTTCGAGCGCGACTACCGCACGCGCCTGAAGAGCTACCTGGAGAACCTTCTCGGGGACCTGGACAACCGGGGCAGCGCGCTCCAGGGTCGCACCACCCCCGGCGGTCAGCCGCAGGGCGAGGGGCAGTCTCTCTGACCTCTGCACGAACCATGGCCGCTGCACGGACCTTCGGGTACGTGTCCAGCGGCACCGACGAACGCCGTCCTCCGGTCAGCACGGGAGGGCGGCGTTCGTCGTACCCCGGGACGGGGTGTTTGTCCGGTCCTGGGAGACGCCGGAGGAGATCGGACGTGCGCGTCGTGTTGTGCGCATCGGCGCTGGCGCATACTCTCTCCTGACTTCCGTGGAGAGAGGGCACTGATGGTCGCCGATGACGCGATGACGACGGCTCGGATCGTGGGCGATGACGGGCTTCCGGTCATCGAGGACCTCGCGGTCCGCCCTGGTGAGGAGCCGTGGACCGTCGAAGACGTGCGCGCTCTGCGGAGCGAGCTGATCAGCGAGGTCGACCGGCTGACCGCTGAGCTGTCGGCCGCGGACACCGAGCTGTCCGACCTGCTCCGCAACTCGGGGGACGGCGCCGGGGACGACCAGGCGGACTCCGGCTCGAGCGCGCTGGAGCGCGAGCAGGAGCTGACGCTCGTCAACAACACGCGCAACCTGCTCACGCAGACCACGCGCGCACTCGAACGCGTGAGCGACGGGAGCTTCGCGACGTGCGAGTCCTGTGGCGAACCGATCGGCAAGGATCGCGTGCTCGCGTTCCCGCGGGCCACGCTGTGCGTCGTCTGCAAGCAGCGCGAGGAACGGCGCTGACCGTCACTCGTGGGAGACTTCTCCCCGATGTCTACGACTCCTGAACCTGTGACGGGCCACGACGAGCCCACCCCCTCGGTCGTGCCGGCGGGCGCGGCTCCGACGGACGCGCCGGTCTCGGCGCGCCGGCGGCGGCGACTGATGGTGCTGCTGACGGCACTGACGCTGTCCGTCCTTGTCGTCGACCAGGTGTCGAAGGCCTGGGCGGTAGGTGCGCTCACCCCGGGTGAGCGCACGCCGGTCATCGGCAGCCTCCTCGGCCTCTCCCTCGTCTACAACCCGGGTGCCGCGCTGTCCATCGCGACCGGGATGACCTGGGTGCTCACCGTGGTGGCGGTCGTGGTGGCGGTCGTGATCGTGCGCGCGTCGCGCCGGATCGGCTCGACGGGGTGGGCCGTCGCGCTCGGCCTGCTCCTCGGCGGCGCGCTCGGCAACCTCATCGACCGGCTGGTGCGGGAGCCCGGCCTCGGGCGCGGCGAGGTCGTCGACTTCATCGCGTACGCGCACCTGTTCGTCGGGAACGTCGCCGACGTCGCGATCGTGGTGGCTGCTGTCGTCATCGTGCTGCTGTCGATGCGGGGAATCCGGATCGACGGCACCCTCGAGGCGACGCGCACGACGGACCCGGGTCCGCACGCCGCGGCCGGTGGGTCCGACGCCCCGACGGACGCGCGCACCGGTGAGGGCGACCTGCTCCGGACCGACGGCACGTACGGGGACCCGACGGTCGACCCCGCCGATGTCTGAGGTCCGCGCGCTGCCCGTCCCGGACGGCCTCGGTGGCGAACGGGTCGACACCGGGCTCTCGCGGCTCCTGGGGGGTGTCCCGGACGCGCGCGGCCGAGCTCGCCGAGAACGGAGACGTCCTCGTCGACGGGCGCACGGTCGTCAAGTCGGACCGGTTGGTCCCGGGCTCGTGGCTCGAGGTGACCCTGACGACCCCGGCGCCGTTGGTCGTGGTGGCGGAACCGGTGCCCGGGATGCGTGTGCTGCACGACGACGACGACGTCGTGGTCGTCGACAAGCCCGTCGGCGTCGCCGCGCACCCGTCGCCGGGGTGGACGGGCCCGACGGTCGTCGGGGCGCTGGCTGCTGCCGGATACCGGATTTCGACCTCCGGCGCAGCGGAACGGCAGGGGATCGTCCACCGGCTCGACGTCGGGACGTCGGGTCTGATGGTCGTCGCGAAGAGCGAGCACGCCTACAGCGTCCTCAAGCGGGCGTTCAAGGAGCGCACGGTCGAGAAGGTGTACCACGCCCTGGTGCAGGGTCACCCGGAGCCGACGACCGGCACGATCGACGCGCCGATCGGCCGGCACCCGTCGGCGGACTACAAGTTCGCCGTGATCGCCGGCGGCAAGCCGTCGATCACGCACTACGAGGTGCTCGAGATGCTGCCGGCGGCCTCGCTCGTCGAGGTGCATCTCGAGACCGGTCGCACCCATCAGATCCGCGTGCACTTCGCGGCGCTGCGCCACCCGTGCGTCGGCGATCTCACCTACGGTGCCGACCCGAGCCTTGCCGCGCGGGTCGGCCTGTCTCGGCAGTGGCTCCACGCCGTGCGCCTCGGGTTCACGCACCCGTCGAGCGGTGAGTGGCTCGAGGTCACGAGCACGTACCCGGACGATCTCGCGGCAGCGCTCGGCACTCTCCGGGCGACCTACGAGCAGGACCTGCAGGCTCCGCGTGTGGGTGGCGGCGACCTAGACTGACCCGCATGGCATCGTCCGGAGGCTCCGACTTCGTCCACCTCCACGCTCACACCGAGTACTCGATGCTCGACGGTGCGGCGCGGATCGACGAGCTCCTCACGGAGGCCGAACGGCTGGGCCAGAAGGCCATGGCGATCACGGACCACGGCTACCTCTTCGGGGCGTTCGACTTCTGGTCCCGGGCACGTGCGCACGGCATCAAGCCGATCATCGGCATCGAGGCCTACCTCACCCCAGGGACGAGCAGGTTCGACCAGACCCGCGTCAAGTGGGGCGAGGCGCACCAGGCAGCGGACGACGTCTCCGCCCGGGGCGCCTACACGCACATGACGCTGCTGTCCCGGACGACCGAGGGCATGCACAACCTCTTCCGGATGGGTTCTCTCGCGTCGCTCGAGGGCCAGATGGCGAAGTGGCCCCGGATGGACCGGGAGCTGCTGAGCCGATACTCCGAGGGCATCATCGCCTTCTCGGGCTGCCCGTCGAGCGAGGTGCAGACGCGGCTCCGGCTCGGGCAGTGGGACGAGGCCGTCCGCGCTGCCGGCGAGCTGCAGGACATGTTCGGCAAGGAGTACTTCTACGTCGAGCTCATGGACCACGGCCTGGAGATCGAGCGGAGGGTCCTCAAGGACCTGATCCGGCTCGCGAAGGTCATCGACGCCCCGCTCGTCGCGACGAACGACCTCCACTACACGCGTCACGAGGACAGCCACGCGCACGAGGTGCTGCTGTGCGTGCAGTCCGGCACGACGCTCGCCGACCCCGACCGGTTCAAGTTCGACACGGACCAGTTCTACGTCTGGTCCGCTGAGGAGATGCGTCGTACCTGGGCGGAGCTGCCGGAGGCGTGCGACAACACGCTGCTCATCGCCGAGCAGTGCGAGGTCGAGTTCAACACGAACGCGAACTACATGCCGCGGTTCCCGGTGCCAGCCGGTGAGGACGAGCAGTCGTGGTTCATCAAGGCCGTCGAGACGGGGCTGCAGCGCCGGTACTCGGGAGCTGTCCCGGACGACGTCCGGGCGCAGGCCGAGTACGAGACCGGCGTCATCACGCAGCTCGGGTTCTCGGGCTACTTCCTGGTCGTCGCAGACTTCATCAACTGGGCCAAGGACCAGGGCATCCGGGTCGGGCCCGGGCGAGGCTCCGCGGCCGGGTCGATGGCGTCCTACGCGATGGGCATCACCGAGCTGGACCCGCTCGAGCACGGACTCATCTTCGAACGGTTCCTGAACCCCGAGCGGATCTCCTGGCCCGACGTCGACGTCGACTTCGACGAGCGTCGGCGTGGAGAAGTCATCCGGTACGTCACCGAGAAGTACGGCGAGGACCGCGTCGCGCAGATCGTGACCTACGGCACGATCAAGGCGAAGCAGGCGCTCAAGGACGCGTCCCGGGTGCTCGGCTTCCCGTTCGCGATGGGGGAGAAGCTCACCAAGGCGATGCCCCCCCGCGGTGATGGGCAAGGACATCACGCTCAAGGGGATCTACAACCCGGACGACCCGCGCTACGCCGAGGCGGAGGAGTTCCGCAAGGTCGTCGAGGCGGACCCGGAGGCGCAACGCGTCCTGGAGACGGCACGGGGCCTCGAGAACCTCAAGCGCCAGTGGGGCGTGCACGCGGCCGGCGTGATCATGTCGAGCGAACCCCTGATCGACATCGTGCCGATCATGCGGCGACCGCAGGACGGCGCGATCATCACGCAGTTCGACCAGCCGGCCGCCGAGGCGCTCGGCCTGATCAAGATGGACTTCCTCGGCCTGCGGAACCTCACGATCCTCGACGACGCGCTCGAGAACATCGTGATGAACGGCAAGCCGGCGATCCGCATCGAGGAGGTCCCTCTCGACGACCCGGCAACCTACGAGCTGCTCGGGCGGGGTGACACCCTCGGGGTCTTCCAGCTCGACGGTGGCCCGATGCGGTCGTTGCTGCGCCAGATGCGCCCCGACAACTTCGAGGACATCTCCGCCGTCATCGCGCTGTACCGGCCCGGTCCGATGGGCATGAACTCGCACATCAACTACGCCCTGCGCAAGAACGGTCTCCAGGAGATCGAGCCGATCCACCCGGAGCTGGCGGAACCGCTCGAGGAGATCGTCGGGATCACCCACGGCCTGATCGTCTACCAGGAGCAGGTGCAGCGCGCCGCGCAGAAGCTCGCGGGGTACACGCTCGGCCAGGCCGACCTGCTGCGCCGGGCGATGGGCAAGAAGAAGAAGGAGGTCCTGGACAAGGAGTTCGTGCCGTTCCAGGCCGGCTGCCGCGAGCGCGGCTACTCCGACGGGGCGATCCAAGCCGTGTGGGACGTCCTGGTCCCGTTCGCCGGCTACGCGTTCAACAAGGCGCACTCGGCGGCCTACGGCGTCGTCTCCTACTGGACGGCCTTCCTCAAGGCCAACTACCCGACCGAGTACATGGCCGGTCTCCTCACGAGCGTGCGGGACGACAAGGACAAGTCGGCCCTGTACCTCGGCGAGTGCCGTCACATGGGCATCACGGTGCTGCCGCCGGACGTGAACTCGTCGTCGGCCAACTTCACCGCCGTCGGCCCGGACATCCGTTTCGGTCTCACCGCGGTGCGGAACGTCGGGGCGAACGTCGTCGATGCGATCGTGAAGGCCCGGGAGTCCAAGGGAGCCTTCACGTCGTTCACGGACTTCCTCGACAAGGTCCCGGCGGTCGTGTGCAACAAACGGACGATCGAGTCGCTGATCAAGGCCGGCGCCTTCGACTCGCTCGGGCACACCCGTCGGGCGCTCCTGCTCGTGCACGAGCAGGCCGTCGACTCGGTGATCGGGGTCAAGCGCAAGGAGGCGGAGGGGCAGTTCGACCTGTTCGCCGACGTGTTCGCCGCAGAGGACTCGGCGGCGACCGGCTTCTCGGTCGTCGTCCCGGACCTACCGGACTGGGACAAGAAGCAGCGCCTGGCATTCGAGCGCGAGATGCTCGGCCTGTACGTCTCCGACCACCCGCTGTCCGGTCTCGAGCACGTCCTCGCGCAGTCGGCAGACGTCTCGATCGCGACGCTGCTCGCGGACGAGTTCCGGCCGGACGGTTCGACCGTCGTGATCGCCGGGCTCATCACGTCCCTGCAGCGCAAGATGTCGAAGCAGGGGAACCCGTGGGCGGCCGTGACGATCGAGGACATGGAGGGCTCCGTCGAGGTCATGTTCTTCGGCGAGACCTATCTCGCGTACTCGACCGTGCTCGCCGAGGACCAGGTCGTCGTGCTCCGTGGCCGGGTGCGTCGGCGCGACGACACGATGCAGCTCCAGGCCATGGAGGTCACCCTCCCGGACATGACGGCCGTCGCCGACGCGCCGGTCGTCGTGTCGATGCAGGTGTCCCGGTGCATCCCGCCGGTGGTCGAGAAGCTGCGAGAGATCCTCTGCACGCACCCAGGGGTCACCGAGGTCCACCTCCGTCTCACGAGTCCGGGGCGGGCGACGGTCATGCGACTCGAGGAGAACCTCCGGGTGGAGCGGTCGCCCGCGTTGTTCGGTGACCTCAAGGCGCTTCTCGGACCGAGCTGCCTCGCGTCGTGACGCGACGCGGCCGCCACCTCCCTGCGCAGGTGCCGGCCGACGGACGTGCCGGATCTCAGCCGACGACGGCCGTGCGGGACCCGGTCGGCAGGTCGACGGACACGACGTCCCCTCGGTGGAGCTGACGGCCGCGACGCTGCTCGGGCTCGCCGTTCACCGTGACCGCGTCGTCCTCGAGCAGCTCGCGCGCGTGGGCCCCGGTCTCGGCCAGGTCGGCAAGCTTGAGGAACTGGCCGAGCCGGATCGTGTCGTCGGAGATGGGTACCGGGCTGGGGTCGCTGTTCATGAGGCCATTGTGTCGGCAACTAGACTTGACCGGTGATCTTCCGCATCGACCTGCGTGGTCGCAACCTCACCGCCCGTGAGCTCGTCCAGGCCCTGCCGCGAGCCGAGCTCGATGTCGACGCCGCCAGTGCGCGCGTGGCCCCGATCCTCGCGGACGTCCGTGAACGCGGTGCGGCGGCCCTCCGTGACCTCGCCGAGCAGTTCGACCACGTGCGCCCTGAGCACGTGCGCGTCCCGCAGAGCGCGCTCGACGCCGCTCTGGCCGCGCTCGACCCTGGGGTGCGGACGGCGCTCGACGAGACGATCGCTCGTGTGCGCACCGTGCACGCGGCGCAGCGCCCGGCCGACTTCTCGGTGGATCTCGCGCCGGGCGCCCAGGTCCGGCAGCGGTGGATCCCGGTCCGTCGCGTGGGCCTCTACGTCCCGGGTGGGCTCGCGGTCTACCCGTCGTCCGTCGTCATGAACGTGGTCGCCGCCCAGGAGGCGGGTGTCGGGTCCCTCGCGGTCGCGTCGCCGCCCCAGCTCTCTGGCGGCGGGCTCCCGGACGCGACCGTCATGGCGACCTGCGCGCTGCTCGGCATCGACGAGGTCTACGCCGTCGGCGGCGCGCAGGCGGTCGCGATGTTCGCGTACGGCGCGGCCGGCAGCGAGCCGCAGGACGGCGCGCAGCTGTGCGAGCCCGTCGACATCGTGACCGGACCCGGGAACGTGTACGTCGCCGCGGCGAAGCGGCTCGTGCGTGGGGTCGTGGGGATCGACGCCGAGGCGGGACCGACCGAGATCGCGATCCTGGCGGATGCCGGGGCGGACCCGGCCCACGTCGCCGCCGACCTCATCTCCCAGGCCGAGCACGACCCGCTGGCGGCCGCGGTCCTCGTGACGCCGTCGGCCGAGCTGGCCGATGCCGTGGACGTCGAGCTCGCGCAGCGTGCGGCGGCAACGAAGCACTCCGAGCGCATCGGGGTGTCGTTGGCCGGCTCGCAGTCCGCCGTCGTCCTCGTCGACGATCTCGACGCCGGGCTGGCCGTGGTCAACGCCTACGGTGCCGAGCACCTCGAGATCCAGACCGCGGACGCTGCGGCGGTCGCCGAGCGGGTGACGAGCGCCGGCGCGATCTTCGTGGGTCCGTACTCCCCGGTCTCGCTCGGCGACTACATGGCCGGCTCGAACCACGTCCTGCCGACCGGTGGGTGCGCGCACTTCGCCTCGGGGCTCGGGGTGCACAGCTTCGTCCGACCGGTCCAGGTGATCGAGTACGACGCAGAGGCTCTCCGGACGCTCGCCGACCGGATCGTGGCATTGGCCGACGCGGAGGACCTTCCGGCGCACGGCGAGGCGGTCCGCGCCCGGTTCTGACTGCTGGCTCGATTCTGGCCGTCGGCCCGGTCCCGACTGCCAGCCCGGTTCTGACGTCCGAGGTGGCGTCCGTCGCGCGCGGTCAGCCGACGCCCAGCACGAACGGGTGGACTGCGCTCGCACCGGCCAGGCGCACGAGCCGTGCCGCGACGGTGATCGTCCAGCCCGAGTCGATCCGGTCGTCGACCAGCAGGACGGCGCGCCCGGCGAGCCCTGCGGCCGCCTGGTCCGAGAGCGCGAGCTCGAGCCTCCGGACGACGCCCGCCAGGCGTTGCGCCGAGTTGACGTCGTGGCGTCCGGCGGCGGTCCCCGAGATCGGGCGGACGGTGCCGATCACCGGGATCCCGAGCTGGCGGCCGACCCCCTCGGCGAGGTGCCGGACCAGTCCGGGCCGTGAGGCGGACTCCACGTACACGATCCCCTCCGGGGCAGGGTCCATGGCCCACGCGGCGAGGACGTCCAGCACCGGCCGACGCAGCGGTACCGGGAGCCCGTCGCCCTGAGCCTGCTCCGAGCTACCTGGTGCACCCGCGGCGAAGAGGTCCCGCAGGAGTCCGCCCCAGCCGAGGCCGTCGAGCCGTGCCACGGCACGCCCAGGTTCGGCCCGTTCGTCGGCCCTGAGCCTCCCGCTGAGCGGGACACCCAGGCGTTCCATCCCGGTCGGCCACTGACGGCGCGGCTCGACCTCCACGCCGGGCGTGGCGAGCCGCTCCCGCGCCGCGGCGATCTCCGCCTCGTCCGGTCCGGTCTCCGGTCCCGGCCCGATCGCGCCTCCGACGCACACGTCGCAACGGCCGCAGCGCCACCCGGGTGCGAGCTCGGGATCGTCCAGCGCGGCGCGCAGGTAGGCCATCCTGCACGAGTCGAGACCGACGTAGTCGACCATCGCCTGCTGCTCGGCTCGCCGCGTCGCCGCCACGCGCTCGTACCGGACCTCGTCGTAGGCCCACGGGCGTCCTGTGGACTCCCAGCCGCCACGGACACGGCGGACGGCGCCGTCGACGTCGAGCACCTTCAGCATGAGCTCGAGCCGGTTGCGCCGGAGGTCGACGCGTGTCTCGAGCGCCGCGGTCGACAGCGTTCCGGCATCCTCGAGTGCAGCGAGGGTGCGTCGGACCTCGGCCTCGGGCGGGAACGACAGCGACGCGAAGTAGTCCCAGATCGCACGATCCTCCCGTCCGGGAAGGAGAGCGACCTCGGCCTTCGCGGTGGCGCGACCCGCGCGGCCGACCTGCTGGTAGTACGCGATCGGTGACGCCGGCGCACCGAGGTGGACGACGAACGCGAGGTCGCCCTTGTCGAAGCCCATGCCGAGGGCGGAGGTCGCGACGAGGGCCTTGACCCGGTTCGCGAGCAGGTCCTGTTCGGACTGCTCGCGCTCGGCGGTGTCGGTCTGACCGGTGTAGGCCCGCACCTCGAGCCCGATGCCACGCAGGTGCTCGGTCACCTGCTGCGCGGCTGCGACCGTGAGGCAGTAGACGATCCCCGAGCCGTCGATCCGCGGCAGCCGGTGCGCGAGCCAGGCGAGCTGGGACGCGGCGTCCGGAAGGCGGTGCACGGCCAGGTGCAGGCTCTCGCGGTCGAGACCGCCACGCAGCACGAGGACGTCACCGGCGGCACCGGCTCCCGCAGGTCCAGCGGTCCCGGCGAGCTGCTCCGCCACGTCGGCGGTGACGCGCGCGTTGGCGGTCGCGGTGGTCGCGAGAACCGGGATCCCGGCCGGAAGCTCGTCGAGCAGCGTGCGGATGCGCCGGTAGTCGGGCCGGAAGTCGTGCCCCCAGTCCGAGATGCAGTGGGCCTCGTCGACCACGACCAGGCCGGCATCGGCGGCGAGCCGAGGCAGGACCTCGTCGCGGAAGCCCGGGTTGTTGAGGCGCTCCGGTGACACGAGCAGGACGTCGACCTCGCCGGCGGAGATCCGGTCGTGGACGTCGGCCCACTCGGTGACGTTCGAGGAGTTGATCGTCTCGGCACGGATGCCGGCCCGTTGAGCGGCTTCGACCTGGTTGCGCATCAGGGCGAGCAGCGGCGAGACGATCACCGTCGGCCCCGCGCCACGTGCCCGCAGCAGCGCGGTCGCCACGAAGTACACCGCCGACTTGCCCCAACCGGTCCGCTGCACGACGAGGGCGCGGCGTCGATCGGCGACGAGCGCCTCGATCGCGGTCCACTGGTCCTCCCGGAGGACCGCGTCGTCACGACCGACGAGCGCCACGAGCGCCGCCTGGGCGTCGCGTCGCATCGTCGTCCGGTCGGTCGCTGTCGGGGCCTGCGCCGGGGGAGTCATGCGGCGATGGTAGGCAGGTCCCACCGACAGTCGGCGGACGATCCGCTCCCAGAACCTAGAATCGCCCCGTGACCCTTCCCCTTCGCCCCGAGCTCGCGGGACTCGAACCGTACGGTGCCCCGCAGCTCGACGTCCCGGTCCTGCTCAACGTCAACGAGAACCCGTACCCGCCGTCCGACGCCGTGGTGGCCCGGATCGCCGCGGACGTCGCCGAGGCGGCGCACGGGCTGAACCGGTACCCGGACCGCGACTTCCTCGGGCTCCGGCGGGATCTCGCGGCGTACCTCGGGCGTGAGTCCGGGGTCGTGCTCGCTCCGGACCAGATCTGGGCCGCGAACGGCTCGAACGAGATCATGCTCCACCTCCTGCAGGCGTTCGGCGGACCCGGGCGCACCGCGCTGTCCTTCGCCCCGACGTACTCGATGTACCCCGAGTACGCGCGCGACACGTCGACCGCGTGGGTGGCCGGGCGGCGCGCCGACGACTTCAGCCTCGACACCACGGTCGCGGTGGAGTCGATCGTCCGGCACCAGCCGAGCGTGATCCTCCTGGCGAGCCCGAACAACCCGACCGGCACCGCACTCCCGCTCGCGGACGTGGAGGCGGTCCTGGCCGCCGCCGACGCGGTGGCGGGTGGGTGCGTGGTCGTCGTCGACGAGGCCTACGGGGAGTTCCGGCGCGCGGGCACGCCGTCGGCGCTCGAGCTGCTCGCCGAGCACCCGAACCTCGCGGTCAGCCGCACGATGTCCAAGGCGTTCGGGCTCGCGGGCGCGCGCGTCGGGTACCTCGCGGCGGCCCCCGCGCTGATCGACGCGCTCCGGGTGGTGCGCCTGCCGTACCACCTCTCCGGGGTCACCCAGGCCGTCGCCCGCGCGGCACTGTCGTTCGCCGACGAGCTGATGGCCCAGGTCGGCTCGCTCCGCGACGACCGGGACGCCTGCGTCGCGTGGCTCCGCGAGCGCGGCTTCACCGTGGCCGACTCGGACGCGAACTTCGTGCTGTTCGGCCTGTTCGACGACAGGCACGCGATCTGGCAGGGTCTGCTGGAGCGCGGGGTCCTCATCCGGGAGGTCGGGCCCGAGGGCTGGCTGCGGGTGTCGATCGGCACCCCGGCGGAGATGGCGTCGTTCCGCGACGCCCTGGTGGAGGTGGCGGGACTGTGACCACTGCGGCGACGAGAGCCGGACGGACCGGACGGGTCGAGCGGGTGACGTCCGAGTCGAGCGTGCTGGTCGAGCTCGATCTCGACGGGACGGGACGTACCGAGATCGCGACGACGGTGCCGTTCTACGACCACATGCTCACGGCCCTGGGCAAGCACTCCCTGATCGACCTGACCGTCCGTGCGACGGGGGACACGCACATCGACGTGCACCACACCGTGGAGGACGTCGCGATCTCGATCGGCGAGGCGCTCCGGCAGGCGCTCGGCGACAAGGCCGGCATCTCGCGGTTCGGGGATGCCCTGGTCCCGCTCGACGAGGCCCTCGCCCAGGCGGTGGTCGACGTGTCCGGCCGGCCCTACCTGGTGCACGTCGGAGAGCCCGCCGGACAGGAGTACCACCTGATCGGCGGCCACTTCACCGGGTCGCTGACCCGCCACGTCTTCGAGTCGATCGCGCACCACGCGGGGATCTGCCTCCACATGCGCGTGCTCGCGGGCCGCGACCCGCACCACGTCGTGGAGGCGCAGTTCAAGGCGTTCGCGCGGGCGCTGCGGTTCGCGGTGCAGCCCGACCCGCGCGTCACCGGCGTCCCGAGCACGAAGGGCGCGCTGTGAGCTACCTCGAGCCCGACGGCGGCACGCACCCCGAGGGTGAGCTGCCGCACGACCTCGAGATCCCCGACGACCTCTCGTCCCTCGAGGAGGAGGTCACGCGTGCGCTCGTGCTGACACAGGTCGCCTCGGCACAGGCGCTCGCGGCCGCCGGGGCCCTCAACGGTCTCGCGATCGACGCGGTCGACTCGCCGGTCGGGGCGATCGCGATCTGCCGCGACCCTGCAGGCACCGGTCCGGCGAGCGTCGCGTCGGTGCTGTCGGCGGCGGTCAAGGGTGTCCCCGTGATCCTGCTCACGCGCCGTGGCGGTCAGGTCGCGGCCCAGCGGTGGCTCGACGGTCAGGCGGGGGACGATCTCCCTGCCGGACTCGTCCTGTCCGACGCGCCGGCGGTCCTCGAGGACCTCGTGCTCGGCACGACGGACGCGGCCGACGTCGAGGGAGTCGTCACGAGCGTGGGGATGTCGCGGTGGAAGGCGATGCGCACGCTCGCCGCGCAGGCACGCTCGGCACGTCGCGCAGCCGAGTGACGCCGGCGGCGTCTCGCGGCGCAGACGCGTGCGTCGTCGCGGGAGCCGACCGGTAACCTGGGGTCCGTGAGCACCTCGCCGACCGTCGTCGTCCTCGACTACGGGTTCGGCAACGTCCGCTCCGCGGTCCGTGCCCTCGAACGTGTCGGCGCGCAGGTCGAGCTCACCGCCGACGCCCGCGCCGCAGCCGAGGCGGACGGGCTCGTCGTGCCCGGTGTCGGGGCGTTCGCCGCGGTCATGGCGGGCCTGCAGGCGGTTCGCGGCGGGCAGATCATCGACCGAAGGCTCGCCGGCGGTCGGCCGGTCCTGGGGATCTGCGTCGGGATGCAGGTGATGTTCGAGGCCGGCGACGAGCACGGTACGCGTACCGACGGCCTGGGGGAGTGGCCCGGTCTTGTCGACCGGCTCGAGGCCGACGTCGTCCCGCACATGGGGTGGGCGACTGTCGAACCCCCGGCCGGCTCGAGGCTGTTCGCGGGCGTCGAGGACGAGCGTTTCTACTTCGTGCACTCGTACGCCGCGAGGTCGTTCGCACCGCTCGGTGACGCGAGGTTCGAACCGCCCGCGGTGACGTGGGCGGAGCACGGTGACCGGTTCGTGGCGGCGGTCGAGAACGGACCGCTGTGCGCAACCCAGTTCCACCCCGAGAAGTCCGGCGACGCCGGTGCGCAGCTGCTGACCAACTGGGTCGAGTCGCTGCGCTGACATCCGTGCGGGCATGCCGGTCTCCCGGTCACGTCCGAGAGCCCGATGCCGGGCACCACACCCGAGAGGACCCCGATGACCGATCGTCTGGAGCTGCTGCCCGCCGTCGACGTCGCCGACGGCCAGGCCGTCCGACTTGTCCAGGGCGAGGCCGGCTCGGAGACCTCGTACGGTGACCCGCTCGCGGCGGCGCTCGACTGGCAGCGGGGCGGGGCCGAGTGGATCCACCTGGTGGACCTGGACGCGGCGTTCGGCCGAGGCTCGAACGCGCCGCTTCTCGCGGAGGTCGCCCACGAGCTCGGTCGTCTCGGGGTGAAGGTCGAGCTGTCGGGAGGTGTCCGCGACGACGCGTCGCTGGACCGGGCGCTGGCCACCGGGGCACGCCGGGTCAACCTGGGGACCGCCGCTCTCGAGAACCCCGAGTGGACCGCGAAGGTCATCGCGAGCCACGGCGACGCGGTCGCGGTCGGTCTCGACGTGCGCGGGACCACGCTTGCGGCGCGCGGTTGGACCCAGGAAGGCGGTGACCTCTGGGAGGTGCTCGCGCGGCTCGAGGACGCCGGCTGCGCGCGGTACGTCGTCACGGACGTCACCAAGGACGGCACGCTGCGCGGTCCGAACCTCGAGCTGCTGCGAGCCGTGTGCGAGCGGACCGACGCCCCGGTGGTCGCGTCGGGTGGGATCTCGAGCCTGGAGGACCTCGTCGCTCTCCGGTCCCTCGTGGCGGTCGGGGTCGAGGGTGCGATCGTCGGCAAGGCGCTCTACGCCGGGGCGTTCACGTTGCCCCAGGCGCTCGACGTCGCCGGGCGACCCTGACGGGCATCGCGGTGCCCGGACGCGAGCTTCCACCGACCTCTGCCTTCGCCGGCGACGACGGGCGCGCCGACCTGGAGCTGTCGGCAGCCCTGTCACGCCTCGCCGGTGAGGAGCAGGGCCCTGTGGACGTCGTGCGTGCGCTCGCGGGTGCGCGCGTGCTCGTCCCGGTCGTCGCGCACGCCGAGGAGCTCGTCGCGGCCGGTCCGCACGTCGTCGACTCGCAGGGGTCCACCGGCATCGTCGCGATCCGGACACCGGACGGGCGCACCGCGCTCCCGGTGTTCTCGAGCGTCGAGACGATGGCGGCGTGGCGCCGCGACGCACGCCCCGTGCCGGCGCAGGCGACTCGGGCGGCGCTGTCTGCCGTGGACGAGGGCTGGGAGGTCATGGTGCTCGACCCGGCCGGTCCGGTACCGGTCCTGGTGCCTCGACCGGCGGTCTGGGCGCTCGCGCAGGGACAGGAGTGGGTGCCGGCTGTCGTCGGGGACGTCGTGGATCCCGCGGTCACCCGGTCCGTGCGCGGAGCCCTGGCAGCGATCGGCGAGGTCGTCGACGTCCAGACGACCGCAGGAGGACGTGCCGAGGTCGCCGTGGTCCTGACCCTCCGTGCGGGTCTGCGGCAGGCCGAGCTCGATGTCGTCCTGGAACGTGTCGGCGCGGCTCTCGCCGCCGAGGAGGTCGTCTCGCAGCGGGTCGACTCGCTCGAGCTGCGACTGCGGTCCGCCTGAGGACCACGGCACGCGTGACGCGCCCGCCGACGGCTCAGGCGCGTCGTGGACCGCGTCGACGCAGGCTCCGGACGGTCAGCAGCATCACGAGTGACATCCCGAGGAGCCCGCCGGTGATCTGTCCGCCGAGCACCACTCGGTTCACGTCCACGGCCGGCTTCCAGTGGACGCCCGTTGAGTCGATCACGTAGACACCGATCGGTCTCACCTGGATCCCGAACCCGCCGCCTGCCCCGAACCCGCCGCTCTCCTGACCTGGCGCCGGGTCGTCTGTGGCCGCCCCGCCGCTACCCCCGCCGGTACCGCCGAGGACCTTCGCCACCGGGATCACGGTGCGGCCATCGCGCTCGTACGGCTCTCCGAACACGCGCCGAACGTGCAGTGCATCGCTCGCCGCACCGACCAGGGACGCAAGGTCGAGCTCCGGGTGCTTGGCCATGAGGCACTCCTCCACGGGTCTGCCGAGGACCGACTCCTCGGTCGGGCCCACTGTCCCACGTGCAGGTCGTGCGACCGTGACAGGGTCGTCCTGTCAGGAGCACGAGGGAACCGGCGTGAAAGCGCTCGCGTCCGCCAGCACCGCCCGCACCGTGCTGATCGGGACCAGGAAGCTGTCGCCCGCGGAGTCCTTCGCGTACACGACGCCGATCACCCGTCCGCGCGCGTCGAGCGCGGCGGAGCCGGAGCTGCCGGGTTCTACCGGCGCATCGGTGACCAGCACGGTGCCGAGGCTCTGGTGCAGCGGGTCGGTCGTCTGACCGGTCACCCGTCCGCTCGTCACCGTGAGCCGTCCGCCGAGCGGGTACCCGACGACGGTCACCGGGTCGCCCACCGTCGGGTCGTGGTCGGCGAGCTCGGGTGCGGCCGGCAGCCGCTCGGCGGTGCGGACGACCGCGAGATCAGCGAGCGACGCGGTGCTCGCAGCGGTGACCGCGACGTCCCGACCGTCGTAGGTGCTGAGCTGGAGGTCGGCCGAGTCGGCGACGACGTGCCGGTTGGTGATGAGGGTGTTCGCGTCGATCGCGAAGCCCGAGCCGGTCGACAGGGACGAGCAGCCGATGTTCCGGATCCGGACGGTCATCCGCTGCGCCTGGTCGAAGCCGTCGGGCGAGAGGTTGCCGGTCGCGGTGGGTGCAGGTTCGGGCTGCGTGGTCCCGGAGATGTCGGTGGGCACGGGGGCGGGCAGTGCAGGGACCACGCCGCAGCCGGTGAGGAGTCCCCACGCTGCGGTCACGCCGACCACCACCAGGAGCGGGGGGAAGGTCGCCTGCTGCGCGTGCTCACTTGGCGAGCTCGGCCTGCAGCGACGTGTTCGCGTTCTGCGCCGACCGGCACAACGCGTCGACGTCGGACGAGTAGCGCGCGAGGTCCGTGCTGTCGTAGCTCGCCGCGTCGCGCAGGTATCCGATCAAGGTCTGCTGGGCGGTGACGCAGCGGTCGAGGGCCGAGGCGACGGTCGCGGCCGCGGCGCCGATCCTCTTCTGGTAGTCGGCGAGCTGTTGCTGGGTCGCGATCTCGTCGCCGATCTGGGCCTTCTCGTTCGCCAGCTCGGTGATCCGGGAGGTCGCGGTCGCGAGCTGGTCCCGGACGGCCGCGAGCTCGCTGGTCGCGCCCTGGAGGTCTCGCTGCGCGGTCGCGAGCTCGTCGGCCTTGCGCTCGGCCAGCGTGCGCCACTCCGCACTGGCGCGCTGGTGCTCGTGCGTCGCGACGACCAGGTAGCCGGACAGGCCGAGCAGCGCCACGAGCGGGACGACCAGGGCGGCGATGGCCCGTGAGACTCGCCGACGCCGGACTGGAGGTGCGCTCGCCAGGTGCTCGGGCGTGGGCGCGTACGCCACGCGCGCTGCGTCGGCGGTCGGCTGTCCGGCGGACGGCAGAGCGATCGGGACGGTGTCTCCCGCGGCTGGATCGGGGGCCACCGGCAGTGCGGCCGTCGGGAGCGGGTCGGCTCCGTCGCGGGCGCCGGTGCGCCCGCGCCCGTCGGGGACCGGAGGCTCGGTGATCACTCCGCCAGGATACGGACGTGCGGGTTGTCCGGGCATCAGGCGGTCGGGTGGTGGGGACAGGAAAATATGGTGCCGGTGCACCGTCACGCGCGGGAGAATGTCCTGGTGTCCCTCGCCCCCTACTCCGATCTGCTGCGCCGTCCGGGCGTGCTCCGGCTCAACCTCATCGCTCTCGTGGCGCGCCTCCCGCATGCGATGACGGGTGTGGTCGTGACGCTCCACGTCGTCGGTCCGCTCGGCAAGGGGTATGCGCAGGCCGGGATCGTCGCGGGGGCCCTGACGATCGGCATGGCGGTCGGTGGGCCGTGGCGTGGGCGTCGCGTCGACACGATCGGGCTCCGACGAGCTCTCGTCCCGTCGGTGATCGTCGAAGCCTCGGTCTGGACGGTCGCGCCGTTCCTCGGCTACCGGGCACTGGTCGCGGCTGCGTTCCTCGCCGGTCTGTTCCTGGTCCCGGTGTTCCCCGTCGTTCGCCAGTCGCTCGCGGTGCTGGTGCCGCAGCCCCAGCAGCACACCGCCTACGCGCTCGACTCGGTCGGAACCGAGCTCACGTTCATGCTGGCACCGGTGGCCGGGGTGATGATCGCGACCCAGGTGTCGACGACTGCGGCGCTGGTGGTGGTCGGGCTGTCGACGGTCGGCGCGGGTGCGCTCCTCATGTGGTTCAACCCGCCGACACGCAGTGCGACCCCGAGCGAGCCCGTGGTCGGAGCGGGCAGCGGCGTCGCGGCGTCACCGAGGGCCGTCACGAGGGTCATCACCCCCGGTCTCGTCGTGGTCCTTGCGGCGTCATCGGCGGCGGCGTTCGTCCTGAACGGGACCGACGTGAGCATCGTCGCCGTGCTGCGGCAGTGGGGCGAGGGCTCGTCGATCGGCTGGATGGTCGCGCTGTGGGCGGGCGGCTCGATGATCGGCGGGCTCGTCTACGGTGCGGGCCACCGACGGGTCAGCCCGTTGGTGCTGGTCCTGGTGCTCTCGGTCGCGACCGTCCCGGTGGCGTTCGCCGGGACGCCGCTGCTGCTCGCGGTGGCGCTCGTCGTCGCGGGGATCCCGTGCGCCCCGGCCCTGTCGGCGATCACCGCGGAGCTGGTGCGCGAGGTGAGCGAGGACAGGCGCGGCGAGGTGATGGGGTGGAACGGTACGGCGATGACCGTCGGCGCAGCCGTGGGTGCGCCGTTCTGCGGCTGGGCCATCGACCGGTTCGGCCCGAGCACGGGCTTCCTCGCCGCGAGCGTCGTGGCGGGAGTGCTTGCCGGGGTCGGCGTGATGGTGCTCGGCGTGTCCCGGCGTCGTGCGGCGCCGGAGAGCGTCGGTCTCGAGCATGCGCCTGGCGAGGTTGCACCTGCTGAGCCGTCTGCCGGGCCGTTGACCGCGGAACCGTCGCGCACCGGGCAGCTGGATGCCGATCTGCTGCGTGCCGAGCCCAGTCTCGTCGACTGACGGGATCTGCCCGGATCCCGCCGGATCCCACCGGTGGGATCCGGTGCGAGGTCGATCAGCTGACCGGACCGGTGTAGCTCTCGCCGGGGCCTTGGCCGAGGGGGTCCGGGAACGGCGACGCCTCCCGGAAGGCGAGCTGCAGCGAACGCAACCCGTCGCGAAGCGCGCGAGCGTGCTGGTTGCCGAGGTCAGGGGCTGAGGCGGTGACGAGAGCAGCCAGGGCCGTGATCAGCTTCCGCGCCTCGTCCAGGTCGAGGAGGTCGGCGCCCGTGGTCTCGGCGGTGTCCTCCGAGAGGCCGCACTTGACGGCTGCGGCGCTCATCAGGTGCACCGCCGCGGTCGTGATCACCTCCACGGCGCTCACCTCGGCGATGTCGCGGGTCGCGGCGGCGATGTCCGGATCGGGGGAGAGGTCGGTCATGGGGACGATCCTCTCACCCGGCGACGGCGGAGGACCGACAGGCCGTGCAGCACCCGCGACAGCCGGACTGGCGCTCCGATGCTAGAGTTGGCCCTCGACCGACTGGTGCGCGCTGTCACAGGCACGTACCAGTGCACAAGTGGAGCTGATCCCACCTGTCGCCGACCGCGCTGCCAGGCCTCGTGCCTGACGCCACCAGGTGCCGGGTTCGGTCCGAAGGTTGGCTCGGGGCGGTACCGCCGTTCTGAGTCGCACGTGGCGTGCCGCTTCGCGGTGCGACGCGCCGTCGGATCTCACGCCCTCTTGTGCTCGCACACGGGGGCGTTCTTCGTGAGCGGTGGTCGTCGACACGAACGTGAGGAGTCCCACATCAGCGAGCCCCGCATCAACGATCGGATCCGCGTCGCCGAGGTCCGCCTGGTCGGCCCTGAGGGCGAGCAGGTCGGCATCGTCCGCGTGGAGGACGCCCTTCGTCTGGCGCAGGACGCCGACCTCGATCTCGTCGAGGTCGCCCCGGACGCGCGACCGCCTGTCTGCAAGATCATGGACTACGGCAAGTTCAAGTACGAAGCAGACATGAAGGCGCGCGAAGCCCGCCGCAACCAGACCAACACGGTCCTCAAGGAGATTCGCTTCCGGCTCAAGATCGACCCGCACGACTACGGCACGAAGAAGGGCCATGTCGAGCGGTTCCTGAAGGCCGGCGACAAGGTCAAGGTCATGATCATGTTCCGTGGTCGCGAGCAGTCGCGCCCGGAGATGGGCATCCGCCTCCTTCAGCGTCTGGCCGACGACGTGGCCGAGCTCGGCTTCGTCGAGAGCGCGCCGAAGCAGGACGGCCGCAACATGATCATGGTCATCGGCCCGGTCAAGAAGAAGGCCGACCAGAAGAGCGAGCAGCGTCGCGCCGCGTCCCGTACGGAGCAGCCTGCCGCCGCGCAGCAGCCGACGGCGGGTCAGAGCCCGACGGCACCTGAAGCCCCGGTTGCTCCGGAGCAAGTTTCCAGTCCCGCACCGGTCGTCGACGCCCCGGCTACGGAGGCTCCGGCAATGGAGGTCCCGGCGACGGAGGCTCCTGCGGTCGTGGCTCCGGTGGTCGAAGCCGCCGTGGCGGATGTTCCCGTTGCGGCGCCTGAAGCCGTCGCACCTGCTCCGGCGGCCCCGGCACCGCGCCCCGTCGCGGCACCCAAGCCGCCGACACCCAGGGCACCCGCCGCCAAGGCTCCCGCACCGAGGACGCCCGCGCCGCGGGCACCGAGACCAGCAACTCCCCAGGCTCCGGCACCGAAGCCCGGGACCGACCAGAACTGACCTGCGTGGGGATCGAGCGATCCCCGCACGACCAAGTCGCGTGAGGTCCGCGCGATGTGACGATGAGGAGAGACGGCAGCCATGCCGAAGAACAAGACGCACTCCGGTGCCAAGAAGCGCTTCCGGCTGACCGGCAGCGGCAAGCTCATGCGTGAGCAGGCGGGCAAGCGCCACCTGCTCGAGCACAAGTCGAGCCGCCGTACCCGGCGTCTGACTCCCGACCTGGTCGTCTCCAAGGCCGACACCCCCAAGATCAAGAAGCTGCTCGGCAAGTGAGGTCCGGGGCGCCCGTGCGCCCCTCCCTCACCTGTGAGCCCCGAGAACCAAGGAGCATCACGTGGCACGCGTGAAGCGGGCAGTCAACGCCCACAAGAAGCGTCGTTCAACCCTCGAGCGGGCCAGCGGCTACCGCGGTCAGCGTTCGCGTCTGTACCGCAAGGCGAAGGAGCAGGTCACCCACTCCCTCACCTACGCGTACCGCGACCGCAAGGCGCGCAAGGGCGACTTCCGGAAGCTGTGGATCCAGCGGATCAACGCAGCGTCCCGCGCCCAGGGGATGACCTACAACCGGCTGATCCAGGGCCTCAAGCTCGCAGGTGTCGAGGTCGACCGTCGCGTGCTCGCCGACATGGCGGTCAACGACGTCACCGCGTTCAACGCGCTCGTCGCGGTCGCCAAGGCCGCGCTGCCGGCGGACGTCAACGCCCCGGCCGCGGTCTGAGCATCGACGTCGGTCAGACGCAGGTCACGAGGAACGCCCGGACGATGCCGGTGCTGACCAACCCCCGCGCCGAGCGGGTGAGGTCGGTACGAGCACTCTCCGGGCGTTCGTCGCGCCTGCGGACAGGACGGTTCGTCGTCGAGGGCCCTCAGGGGGTCCGTGAAGCGGTGCGCGAGGCCCCCGGGCGGATCCATGACCTCTACGTCACCGCGACGGCGGCAGCGCGGTACCCCGACATCGTCGGTTCGGCGCACTCCGGAGGCGTCCGGGTGCACGAGGCGAGCGACGAGGTCCTGGCGGCGATGAGCGCGGACGCCCAGGGGCTGGTCGCCGTCATGGATGTCGTCGCCCCGCTTCTGTCCGACGTGCTCTCTCGGGGGCCGCGGCTCGTGGCGATCCTTGCCCGGGTGCGTGACCCCGGCAATGCCGGCACGGTGATCCGGGCAGCGGACGCCGCCGGTGCGGATGCCGTCATCCTGACCAGTGAGAGCGTCGAGCTGCACAACCCGAAGGTCGTTCGCGCGACCGCGGGCTCGTTGTTCCACCTCCCCGTCGTCACCGGCCCGTCTCTCGCGGAGACCGTGCTCGCTGCTCGCGCGGCAGGACTGAGCGTCCTTGCCGCGGACGGCGCGGGCGATCTCGACCTCGACGACCTCGCCGACGTCGCCGGCGGCGCCGGGGCGAGCACCATGCCGGACCTCACCCACCCCACGGCATGGGTGTTCGGCAACGAGGCGTGGGGGTTGTCCGACGAGGACCGAGCCCTCGCGGACGGGGTGGTACGGGTACCGATCTGGGGTCGGGCCGAGTCGCTCAACCTCGCGACGGCGGCAACGGTGTGCCTCTACGCGTCAGCGCGCGCGCACCGGTCCACGGCGCGGTCGTCGGCCGTCGCGTCGGACGGCTCGCACTAGACTCTCGACCTGGTCGTACGGCCGATTCGACCTGCCCCGGAAGGCACGGATGTCCATCTCAGACGCACCGCCCATCTCCCCGCTCGACGCCGACGCCGTCGACCGTGCCGTCCAGCAGGCGCTGGGCGCGTTCGGTGCGGCCGCGGACCTCGACGAGCTCAAGCTCGCCCGACTGGCGCACGTGGGCGACCGCAGCCCGCTGTCGCTCGCCAACCGGGAGATCGGTCGTCTCGCACCCGCGGACAAGGCACAGGCGGGCAAGCTCGTCGGTGCGGCCCGCGGGCGACTGAACGCGGCCCTGGCACAGCGCCAGTCCGAGCTCGAGGCCGAGCGGGACGCCCGGGTGCTCCTCGAGGAGTCGGTGGACGTGACCGTGCGCAGCGACCGGAGGCCGCGCGGGGCCCGGCACCCCCTCGAGACCCTGCAGGAGCGCATCGCCGACATGTTCGTGGCCATGGGCTGGGAGATCGCCGAAGGGCCGGAGCTCGAGGCCGAGTGGTTCAACTTCGATGCGCTGAACTTCGGTGTCGACCACCCCGCGCGGCAGATGCAGGACACGTTCTTCGTCGAGAGCGGCGCCCCGGGGGTCGACTCGCACCTGGTCCTGCGCACGCACACGTCTCCGGTGCAGGCACGCACGCTGCTCGAGCGTGAGCTGCCGGTGTACATCGCCTGCCCGGGGAAGGTGTTCCGCACCGACGAGCTGGACGCGACCCACACGCCCGTCTTCCACCAGGTGGAGGGGCTCGCGGTCGACAAGGGCCTCACGATGGCGCACCTCAAGGGGACCCTGGACCACTTCGCCCGCGCGATCTTCGGACCGGAGGCGCGCACGCGGCTGCGACCGTCGTTCTTCCCCTTCACCGAGCCCAGCGCCGAGATGGACCTGTGGTTCCCGCAGAAGAAGGGCGGGCCCGGCTGGATCGAGTGGGGTGGCTGCGGCATGGTCAACCCCCACGTGCTTCGGGCCTGCGGGGTCGACCCCGAGGTCTACTCGGGCTTCGCGTTCGGCATGGGGATCGAGCGCACGTTGATGCTCCGCCACGGCATCGCGGACATGCACGACATGGTCGAGGGGGACGCACGGTTCTCCCTGCAGCTCGGGACGGAGATCTGATGCCCCGCATCCCCCTGACGTGGCTCGCCGACCACGTCACCCTGCCCGACAGCCTCACCGCCGACCAGCTCGCTGCGGACCTGGTCCGCGTCGGCCTGGAGGAGGAGGCGATCCACCCCGCAGCCGTCAGCGGTCCGCTCGTGATCGGCGAGGTCGTCGAGCGCACGCCCGAGCCGCAGAAGAACGGCAAGACCATCAACTGGTGCCGGGTCGACGTCGGCTCGCACAACGAGGTCGGCGAGGACGGGACGCTGCGCCCGCGCGGGATCGTCTGCGGTGCGCACAACTTCGACGTGGGCGACCGCGTCGTCGTGGCGCTGCCCGGGGTGGTGCTCCCGGGACCGTTCCCGATCGCTGCGCGGAAGACCTACGGTCACGTCTCGGACGGCATGATCTGCTCGGCGCGCGAGCTCGGGCTCGGTGACGACCACGACGGCATCATCGTGATCTCGCGCCTCGGTCTCGAGGCCGAGCCCGGGACGGACGCCCGTGCGCTCCTCGGGCTCGGTGAGGACGTCCTCGAGATCAACGTGACCCCGGACCGTGGCTACTGCTTCTCGATGCGCGGTGTCGCGCGCGAGTACAGCCATTCGACCGGCGCGGCCTTCGTCGACCGCGGTCTCGCGGCGCGCGTGCCCGACGCCGCGCCCGAGGGTGTCGCGGTGGAGATCGACGACGCCGCGCCGATCAACGGGGTCGCAGGGGCGGATCGGTTCGTCGCCCAGGTCGTACGCGGCGTCGCCGCCTCGGCGCCGTCGCCGACCTGGATGCAGCAGAGGCTCACGCAGGCCGGCATGCGTCCGATCTCGCTCGCGGTCGACGTCACGAACTACGTCATGCTCGACCTCGGCCAGCCACTGCACGCCTACGACCTCGCACGGGTGGCGGAGCCCGTCGTCGTGCGCCGGGCCGCACCGGGGGAGCGCCTCACGACGCTCGACGGTGTCGACCGCGCCCTGGTCGCCGAGGACCTCCTCATCACCGACAGCCCGAACGGGGTTCGCGGGGGCCGGATCCTCGGTCTGGCCGGTGTCATGGGCGGCGCGGAGAGCGAGGTCGCACCGACGACCACCGACCTGCTGATCGAGGCCGCCCACTTCGACCCGATCACCATCGCGAGGACCGCCCGTCGGCACAAGCTGCCGAGCGAGGCCTCACGACGCTTCGAGCGGGGGTCGACCCTCAGCTCCCGCGCGTCGCCGTGGCACGTGTCGTCGAGCTGCTCGTCGAGCACGGTGGCGGGGTCGCCGACGCCGCGCTCACAGACGTCGATCGCACCAACGCCCCAGCGCCGATCGTCCTGCCCGTCGGGTTGCCGGCTGCGCTCATCGGCGTCGACTACACCGAGGCCGAGGTGCGTGAGACGCTCCTCGTGATCGGGTGCGGCGTCGCGGACGGCACCGAGCCGGGCACGGTCCGGGTCCAGGTGCCCTCGTGGCGACCCGACCTCGTGGCGCCCGTCGATCTCGTCGAGGAGGTCGCGCGGTTGCGCGGCTACGACGCGATCCCGTCGATCGTCCCGCCGGCCCCGGTCGGCCGTGGCCTCACGCAGGCCCAGCGTGCACGTCGGGCCGTGGCGACGGCGCTGGCGGAGGCGGGTCTCGTCGAGACGCTGAGCTACCCGTTCGTCGGTCCCGAGCAGTTCGACGCGCTCGGGATACCCGCGGACGACGGACGCCGGCGCGCGGTGCGTCTCGTGAACCCGCTCTCCGAGGAGCAGCCGGAGATGCGGACGAACCTGCTGATGACCCTGCTCGAGACCGCCCGGCGGAACATCGGTCGCGGGGCCTCGGACGTCCTGCTGTTCGAGCTCGGGCTCGTCACGCTGCCGGACGGCGACGTGCGTCAGGTCCCGGCGCTGCCCGGTGGCTCGCGCCCGGCGGACGACGTCCTCGACCGGATCAGGAGCGCTGTGCCCGCGCAGCCGCGGCACGTCGCGGCCGTCCTCGCCGGCGCACGTGAGCGATCCGGCTGGTGGGGGCAGGGTCGCCGCGCGGACCACACCGATGCGATCGACGCGGCATGCCTCGTCGCCGATGTCGTGGGCGCCGCGGTCGTCCTGCGTCAGGAGCAGGGGCAGATGCCGTGGCACCCCGGACGGACGGCACGGCTCGAGCTCGCGGACGGCGGCGCCGTCGTCGGCTTCGCCGGCGAGCTCCACCCGTCCGTGGTCGCCGAGCTCGGGCTGCCGGCCCGGACGGCGGCGTTCGAGGTCGACCTGGACGTCCTGCTCGGCGCGGTCCCGACCGAACCGCGCCAGGCGCGCGAGGTCTCGACCTTCCCGGTCGCGAAGGAGGACATCGCCCTCGTGATCGACGCGGATGTCCCCGCGGGCGACGTGCTGGAGGCTGTTCGTGCGGGAGCGGCGGGGTCGCCGGCCGGCGACATCGTCGAGGAGGTGCGCTTGTTCGACGTCTACGAGGGTGCACAGGTGGGCGCAGGACGGAAGTCGCTCGCGTTCTCGCTCCGGCTGCGGGCGAGCGACCGCACGCTCACCGCGGACGAGGCGGCCGGTGTGCGCGAGGCGGTCGTCGCCGAGGCGGCACACCGGTTCGGGGCGACGCTCCGCGCGTAGGAGCGGGACGGGTGCGGCCGGGCTGCCCGACGTCGGTGGCCCGCGTCGTGCGCCTGTCCGTGGTTCACGGGACGAGCAGCACCTTCCCGGTGGTCGCGCGCGCCTCGAGCGCACGGTGGGCGTCTGCCGCGTCGGCGAGAGCGAACGTCGCACCGATCCGGACCTCGAGCGTGCCGGCGAGGACCGCGTCGAAGAGGTCCTGCGCGCGGGCGAGGAGCTCGTCCCGCGTGGCCGTGTAGTCCCCGAGCGTCGGTCGGGTGAGGTAGACGGATCCGGCGGCGTTGAGGCGTTGCGGGTCGATCGGTGGGACGGGACCGGAGGACGCCCCGAAGAGGGCGAGGCCGCCGCGTCGCCGGAGCGAGGCGAGCGACGCGTCGAAGGTCGCGCGACCGACGCCGTCGAAGACCGTGTGCACCCCGGCGCCCTCGGTGAGCTCCCGGACGGCGGCGGTGAGGTCTGCGGTGAGGTCGTGGAACAGGTCGTAGCGCAGCACGTCCGCGGCGCCTGCGGCGCGCGAGAGTGCTGCCTTCTCCTCGGTCGAGACCGTGGTGATCACGCGAGCACCGAGAGCGCTGGCGATCTGGGTGAGCAGCAGGCCGACGCCTCCGGCTCCCGCGTGCACGAGGACGTCCTGGCCGGGAGCGACGGGGAAGGTCGAGTGCGTCAGGTAGTGCGCGGTCAGTCCCTGCAGGAGGAGCGCGGCGGCGACCGTCGTCGGGACTCCGTCGGGAACGGGAACCGTGCCGGATGCGCGCACGGCGACGACGTCGGCGTACGAGCCCGTGCGTGAGGCGTGCCAGGCGACGCGCTCGCCGACGGCGATCCCGTCGACCTCGTCGCCGACCTCGACGACCGTGCCGGCGCCCTCGCTCCCCACGACGTGCGGGAACGGCATCGGGTAGATGCCACCTCGCCGGTAGGTGTCGATGAAGTTGACACCGGCAGCAGCCACCTGCACGAGCACCTCGTCCGGTGCGGGGGAGGGTGCCGGGAGGTCGACGGCACGGAGGACCTCGGGTCCTCCAGGGTGGGACGCCTGAATCGCTCGCATGCTGCGGCAACGCGCGATCCGCCGCCATTCTTCCCGCCGGTGCCGGTGTGTCCGATGATGGCGGTGTCGCCATCGCGCTGACGCCTGAGCAACGTCACATGAATCCTCACGCTGGTGTATGTTCATGCACATGTCGTTCACGGTGGCGGTCGCAGGAGCGAGCGGGTACGCGGGCGGTGAGATCCTTCGGGTCCTCCTCATGCACCCGGAGGCGAGCATCGGCGCGCTCACGGCACACGCGAGCGCAGGGACGACGCTCGGGACCCACCATCCGCACCTGCGCGCGCTGGCGGACCGCATCCTCGAGCCGACGACACCCGCCGCCCTCACAGGGCACGACGTCGTCGTCCTCGCTCTGCCGCACGGTGCCTCCGGTGCGATCGCCGCAGAGCTCGAGGCGGCCGGTGACCGCGCGGTCCTGCTCGACCTCGGTGCCGACCACCGGCTGACCGACGCGACGGAGTGGGAGACCTTCTACGGAAGCGCCCATGCCGGGACCTGGCCCTACGGGCTGCCGGAGCTCCTCCATGCCGGAGAGTCGCAGGCCCGGGGCCAGCGAGAGGTGCTCGCACGGGCGCGAAGGATCGCGGTCCCCGGCTGCAACGTGACGGCCGTGACCCTCGGTCTCCAGCCGGGCGTCGCCGCTGGCGTCATCGAGCCGCTCGACCTCGTCGCCGTGCTGGCGAACGGGTACTCCGGCGCCGGGAAGACGCTCAAGCCACACCTGCTGGCGAGCGAGGCGCTCGGCGCAGCCCAGCCGTACGCGGTCGGCGGCGTGCATCGGCACATCCCGGAGATCGAGCAGAACCTCAGGCGTGCAGGCGGCGGCCCGGTGCAGGTGTCGTTCACCCCGACGCTCGTCCCGATGGCCCGGGGCATCCTTGCCACCGCGACGGCGCGACTCGTCCCCGGGACGACGCCGTCCGAGGTGCGCGAGGCCTGGCGCTCGGCCTACGCGGACGAACCCTTCGTCGAGCTGCTCCCCGACGGGCAATGGCCGTCGACCGCGATGACGCTCGGCGCCAACACCGCGCTCGTCCAGGTCGCCGTCGACGAGCGCGCCGGACGCGTCGTGACCGTCACGGCGATCGACAACCTCGTCAAGGGCACCGCCGGTGGCGCTGTGCAGTCCCTCAACCTCGCCCTCGGCCTCCCGGAGTCGACCGGCCTGTCCGTGAACGGAGTCGCACCGTGACCGTCACCCATCCCCAGGGCTTCCGGGCCTCCGGCGTCACCGCCGGGCTGAAGGCCTCGGGTCGGCCCGACCTCGCTCTCGTGGTGAACGACGGACCGTTGCAGGTCGCGGCCGGGGTCTTCACGACCAACCGCGTGGTCGCGGCGCCGGTCGTCTGGTCGCGGCAGGTCGTGGCCGACGGCGTGGTGTCGGCAGTCGTGCTGAACTCCGGTGGCGCGAACGCGTGCACCGGACCCGAGGGCTTCGGTGACACGCACCGGACGGCCGAGCGGGTCGCCGACGTGCTCGGGGTGTCCGCCGGCGACGTGGTCGTGTGCTCGACCGGGCTGATCGGCGAGCGGCTACCGATGGAGCGGCTGCTCCCGGGCGTCGACACCGCTGCGGCCGCGCTCGCTGCCGACGGCGGTGACGACGCCGCCGTCGCGATCATGACGACCGACACCGTGCAGAAGACGGCGACCGCGGTCCGCGACGGCTGGTCCGTCGGGGGCATGGCCAAGGGGGCCGGCATGCTGGCGCCGGGGCTCGCGACGATGCTCGTCGTCCTCACGACCGACGCCGTGACCACCTCGGACCAGGCCGACGCCGTGCTGCGTGCGGCGACGCGCACGACCTTCGACCGGGTCGACTCCGACGGCTGCATGTCGACGAACGACACCGTGGTCCTGCTCGCCTCGGGCGCGAGCGGCGTCACCCCGTCCGCTGAGGAGCTCGCAGGAGCGGTGACCGAGGTCTGCCGTTCCCTCGCCCGCGCCCTCGTCGCGGATGCGGAAGGTGCGAGCCACGACATCGCGGTGCAGGTCGTCAACGCCGGGACCGAGGACGCCGCAGTGGCCGTCGCTCGCGCCGTGACGAGGTCGAACCTGTTCAAGGCGGCCGTCTTCGGGAACGACCCCAACTGGGGTCGGGTCCTGGCCGCCGTCGGCACCGTGCCGGCCGGGGTCGCGGCGTTCGACGCGGAGCTCCTGGACGTGTCGATCAACGGTGTCCAGGTGTGCCGGGCCGGTGGTGTCGGCGAGGACAGGTCTCTCGTCGACCTCGCGACGGCACGCGAGGTGCGGGTCCTGGTCGACCTGCATGCGGGCACGGCTGAGGCGACCGTGTGGACCAACGACCTCACGCACGACTACGTCCACGAGAACAGCGCGTACTCGTCATGACCGGTCCTGTCGCGAGCGACGACTTCACGTTCGACACCCGGACGGACCTGCGCCCCGACCAGAAGGCCGAGGTCCTGATCGAGGCGCTGCCGTGGCTCGAGAGCTTCGCCGGTGCGCTCGTCGTCGTGAAGTACGGCGGGAACGCCATGATCGACGAGGACCTCAAGAAGGCGTTCGCGCAGGACATGGTCTTCCTCCGGCGGGTCGGGCTGCACCCGGTGGTCGTGCACGGCGGCGGCCCCCAGATCAGCGCGATGCTCGACCGGCTCGGGATCGAGAGCGAGTTCCGCGGTGGGCTGCGGGTCACGACCCCGGAAGCGATGGACGTCGTCCGGATGGTGCTCACCGGGCAGGTCTCGCGCGAGCTCGTGGCCCTGCTCAACGCGCACGGTCCGCACGCGGTCGGGCTCTCGGGCGAGGATGGCGGGCTCCTCCGCGCCCGTCGCCGGACGGCGATGGTCGACGGTCAGCCGATCGACGTCGGGCTCGTCGGGGACGTCGTCGAGGTCAACCCGGGTGCGGTGCTCGACCTCCTCGCCGCAGGCCGGATCCCCGTCGTGTCGACCGTCGCACCGGACATCGACGACCCGTCGCAGGTCCTCAACGTGAACGCCGACACTGCCGCCGCGGCCCTCGCGATCGCTCTCGGTGCCCGGAAGCTCATCGTCCTGACCGACGTCGAGGGGTTGTACACCCGGTGGCCCGACCGGTCGTCCCTCGCGAGCGAGATCCGCGTCACCGAGCTCGCCGCGCTGCTGCCGTCGCTCGACTCCGGCATGCGACCCAAGATGGAGGCCTGCCTGCGCGCGGTCCACGGTGGTGTCAGCCAGGCGCACGTGATCGACGGGCGCGCCCCGCACTCGATCCTCGTCGAGGTCTTCACCACGAAGGGCATCGGCACGATGGTTCTGCCCGACGAGACGACGGAGGAAGACGCGTGAGCGGAGCAGTCGAGACACCGAAGCCCCTCGTCGGGCTCGACGGCCACGGGAGCGTCGCGGCGTGGACCGAGCGCTACAGCCATGCGCTCATGGACACCTTCGGCCCTCCGCAGCGGGTGCTCGTCCGCGGTGACGGTGCCTACGTGTGGGACGCCGACGGCGTGCGGTACCTCGACCTGCTCGCGGGGATCGCGGTGAACGCGCTCGGCCACGCCCATCCGACGTTGACGGCGGCGATCTCGGCGCAGCTCGGCACCCTCGGGCACGTCTCGAACTTCTTCGCCACGCCGACGCAGATCGCCCTTGCGGAGCGGCTGCTGCAGCTCGCCGGCGCCGACGAGGGTTCGCGGGTGTTCCTCACGAACTCCGGGACCGAGGCCAACGAGGCCGTCGTCAAGATGGCCCGCCGCACCGGTCGGCCGCGGATCCTCGCTCTCGAGGGAGCGTTCCACGGCCGCACCATGGGCGCCCTGGCCCTCACGTACAAGGCCGCTTACCGCGAACCGTTCGAGCCGCTCCCCGGTGGCGTCGAGTTCCTGCCGTTCGGAGACGTCGACGCTCTCGAGGCCGCCCTCGACGAGGACGTCGCGGCACTGGTCGTCGAGCCGATCCAGGGCGAGGCGGGCGTCCGCCCGTTGCCGCCCGGGTACCTGGCACGTGCGCGGGAGCTCACCGCCGCGTGCGGTGCCCTGCTCGTGCTCGACGAGGTGCAGACCGGGATGGGGCGGACCGGGGCCTGGCTCGCGCACCAGCACCCGCACCTGGGCGGGGGGATCACCCCGGATGCCGTCACGCTCGCGAAGGGACTGGGCGGCGGGTTCCCCGTCGGCGCGGTCATCGCCTTCGGTGAGCGTGCGGCGACGTTGCTCGGGCGCGGCCAGCACGGGACGACGTTCGGGGGAACCCGGTCGCGGCTGCCGCAGCGCTCGCGACGATCGGTGTGATCGAGCGCGACGGCCTGCTCGCGCACGTCACTGAGATCGGCGGTGTCCTGCGGGCCGGCATCGCCGCGACGGGGCACCCGCTCCTGCGGGAGGTGCGCGGCGACGGCCTGCTGATCGCGATCGAGCTCACCCAGCCGGCAGCCGCCGACATCGCCGCCCGGGCGCTCGCCGCCGGGTTCATCATCAACGCGTGCACCCCCACGACCCTGCGGCTCGCGCCGCCACTGATCCTGACCCGCGACCAGGCCACCGACTTCGTCGAGTTCTTCGCCGCGTCGGCCGGGTCCACCACCGAGACGGAGATCTGACATGGTCCGGCACTTCCTCCGAGACGACGACCTGAGCCCGGCCGAGCAGCGTGAGGTCCTCACCCTCGCGCTCGCCTTCCGCGAGGACCGCTACGTCCGTCGGCCCCTGGCGGGTCCGCGTGCGGTCGCGGTGATCTTCGACAAGCCGACGCTGCGGACACAGGTGTCCTTCGCGACGGGGATTGCCGAGCTCGGCGGCTTCCCGCTCGCGGTCGACGGCAACCTTGCGCGGATCGGGGTGCGGGAGTCCGTCGCCGACACCGCACGGGTGCTCGGTCGCCAGGTCGCGGCGATCGTCTGGCGTACCTTCGACCAGTCCCGTGTCGAGGAGATGGCCGCAGTCGGCGGCGTGCCGGTCGTCAACGCCCTCACGGACCAGTTCCACCCGTGCCAGATCCTCGCGGACCTGACGACGGTCGCCCAGCATCGCGGTGGTATCGACGCGCTCGCGGGGCAGACGCTCGCGTACGTCGGCGACGGTGCGAACAACATGGCGCACTCGTACCTCCTCGGTGGCGTGACGGCCGGTCTCCACGTGCGGATCGGTACCCCCGAGGGGTATCTGCCCGATCCGGCCGTGGTCGCCGCGGCGGACGCGCGGGCCCGCGAGACCGGTGGCTCGGTGCTGGTCACCCACGATCTCGCGACCGCCGTCACCGGCGCGGACGTCGTCGCGACGGACACCTGGGTGTCGATGGGGCAGGAGGCCGAGGCCGCCGTCCGTGAGCAGCCGTTCGTCCCGTTCCGGCTCGATGCCGCGGCCGTGGCCCTGGCTGCGCCGGACGCGATCGTGCTGCACTGCCTCCCGGCGTACCGCGGGAAGGAGATCACCGCCGACGTGATCGACGGACCTCAGTCGGTCGTCTGGGACGAGGCGGAGAACCGCCTGCACGCGCAGAAGGCGCTGCTGACGTGGCTCCTGGAGCGCTCGTGAGCGACCAGGCCGGCGGCGCGACGGGAGCGTCCGGCGTGCCCGCCACCAAAGCGGCGCGCCATGCCCTGATCGCGTCGCTGCTCGAGCACCACGAGATCCACTCGCAGTCCGAGCTCGCGCACGCCTTGGCGGATGCCGGGGTCTCGGTGACCCAGGCGACGCTGTCCCGGGACCTGGTCGAGCTCCGAGCCGTACGGATCCGCAGCTCCGCGGGCTCTCTGCTGTACGCGTTGCCCGGTGAGGGCGGCGACCGGACGCCGCAGCGTGTCACGGACGTCGAGCAGCTCGCCGCACGCCTGGCGCGGCTGTGCGCCGAGCTCCTGGTGACGGCCGAGGCATCCGGCAACTTCGTGGTCCTGCGCACCCCGCCCGGTGCCGCGCAGTTCCTCGCCTCGGCGATCGACCACTCGGTGATGCCCTCCGTGCTGGGGACCATCGCGGGCGACGACACCGTCCTGGTGATCGCGCGCGACCAGTCGCCGACGGCGAGCACCGCAGGTGCCGAGCTGGCCGACCGCTTCCTCTCGCTCGCCTCCGACGGCGCGTGAGTCCGACCTGTGACGACAACCCCCGTTCCACCCACGCTGCTGGGACACTGGTACCCCGCCTCGACGAAAGAGAACTGTCATGACTGAACGTGTCGTGCTCGCCTACTCCGGTGGCCTGGACACCTCTGTGGGGATCGGCTGGATCGCCGAGGCCACAGGAGCCGAGGTGATCGCTGTCGCGGTCGACGTCGGCCAGGGCGGCGAGGACCTCGAGGTCATCCGCCAGCGGGCGCTGGACTGCGGTGCGGTCGAGGCGTACGTCGCGGATGCGCGCGACGAGTTCGCGGAGGAGTACTGCATGCCGGCCCTGCGGGCGAACGCCTTGTACCTGGACCGGTACCCGCTCGTCTCCGCGCTGTCGCGCCCGGTGATCGTCAAGCACCTGGTACGGGCCGCCCGGCAGTTCGGCGCGACGACCGTCGCCCACGGCTGCACGGGCAAGGGGAACGACCAGGTCCGCTTCGAGGTCGGCATCACGTCGCTCGCCCCGGAGATGCAGTGCATCGCCCCGATCCGTGACCTGGCGCTCACCCGCGACAAGGCGATCGAGTACGCGACGCGACACTCCCTGCCGATCGCGACGACCAAGCACAACCCGTTCTCGATCGACCAGAACGTCTGGGGGCGCGCCGTCGAGACCGGCTTCCTCGAGGACATCTGGAACGCGCCGACCAAGGACGTGTACAGCTACACGGACGACCCGACGTTCCCGCCGGTGGCCGACGAGGTCGTCATCACGTTCGAGCAGGGCGTCCCGGTGGCTCTGGACGGTGTGGCGGTGACCTCGTTGCAGGCCATCCAGGAGATGAACCGGCGCGCCGGCGCCCAGGGCGTCGGCCGGATCGACATGGTCGAGGACCGGTTGGTCGGCATCAAGTCGCGCGAGATCTACGAGGCCCCCGGGGCGATGGCGCTGATCGCCGCCCACCAGGAGCTCGAGAACGTCACGGTCGAGCGTGAGCAGGCGCGGTTCAAGCGGGGGGTCGAGCAGCGCTGGACCGAGCTCGTCTACGACGGCATGTGGTTCTCGCCGCTCAAGCGGTCCCTGGACACCTTCATCGACGACACCCAGCGGTACGTGTCGGGCGACGTGCGGCTCGTCTTGCACGGCGGTCGGGCGATGGTGACCGGGCGTCGGAGCGAGGCGAGCCTCTACGACTTCAACCTCGCGACCTACGACACCGGCGACACGTTTGACCAGTCGCAGGCGAAGGGGTTCATCGCGATCTACGGCCTGACCGCGAAGCTGTCCGCCGCGCGAGACGTGAAGTTCGGCAACGGCGTCGACTTCGGTGTCGGTGACCTCCCGGCCACCGGTGCTGGCGCTGATGTCTGAGCTGTCCTCAGGTGCGCCGGCCGCCTCGTCCGAGGTGGCCGGCGGCGGTGCACCGGTGAGTCTGTGGGGCGGCCGGTTCAGTGGCGGACCGGCGGACGCCCTCGCGGCGTTGTCGCAGTCGACGCACTTCGACTGGCGCCTGGCGTCGCACGACATCGCCGGCTCGAAGGCGCACGCCAGGGTCCTGCACGCCGCGGGTCTGCTCGACGACGCCGAGCTCGCCGGGATGCTGGATGCCCTCGAGCGCCTTCGCGTGGATGTCGCGAGCGGCGACTTCCTTCCGGTGCTCGCGGACGAGGACGTGCACACGGCTCTCGAGCGTGGCCTGATCGACCGAGCGGGAGCAGAGCTCGGCGGCAAGCTTCGCGCGGGGCGGTCTCGCAACGACCAGATCGCGACGCTGGTCCGGATGTACCTGCGCACCGAGTCCCGTGCGATCTCGGGGCTCGTGCTGGACGTGGTCGACGCGCTCATCGACCAGGCCGCGGCCCATCCGGATGCTCCGATGCCCGGACGGACCCATCTCCAGCACGCACAGCCGGTCCTGCTCGCGCACCACCTGCTCGCGCATGCATGGCCCTTGCTGCGCGACGTCGAACGCTGGACGGACTGGGACCGTCGGGCGGCACGCTCGCCGTACGGCTCGGGTGCGCTGGCGGGGTCGTCGCTCGGCCTCGATCCGGCGGCGGTCGCGGCGGAGCTCGGTTTCGACGGGCCCGTGGAGAACTCGATCGACGGGACGGCAAGCCGCGACGTCGTGGCCGAGTTCGCGTTCGTCGCCGCGATGGCCGGCGTCGACCTCTCCCGGCTCGCCGAGGAGGTGATCCTCTGGGCGACCAAGGAGTTCGGGTTCGTCAGGCTGGATGACGCCTACTCGACGGGGTCGAGCATCATGCCGCAGAAGAAGAACCCGGACATCGCGGAGCTCGCACGGGGGAAGTCCGGTCGGATGATCGGTGACCTCACGGGCCTGCTCACGACGCTCAAGGGTCTTCCGCTCGCCTACAACCGCGATCTGCAGGAGGACAAGGAGCCGGTGTTCGACCAGGTCGACACGCTGACCGTCCTGCTTCCGGCCTTCGCCGGCATGATCTCCACCCTCACGTTCCGCACGGATCGGATGGCGGACCTCGCGCCTCAGGGCTTCTCGCTCGCGACGGACATCGCCGAGTGGCTCGTCCGCGAGGGAGTCCCGTTCCGCGTTGCGCACGAGGTCGCGGGCGCGTGTGTGCGGGTCTGCGAGGAGCGCGGCATCGAGCTGTGGGACCTCTCGGACGCCGATCTCGCCGCGGTCTCTTCGCACCTGACGCCCGAGGTCCGGACGGTGCTCACCGTGACGGGTTCGATGGCGTCCCGGTCGGCGCACGGCGGCACGGCCCCGGTGCGGGTCGCGGAGCAGCTCGAGCACGCCCGCGCGCGCAGCCGCGAGCTTCGCGCATGGGCGAGCGCCTGACGCGATGACCGGTCCCGACGGCTCGTCGGACGACGGTTCGGCCGTGTCCGTCGCCGCGACCCTGGTGCGTGCCGCACCGGCCTGTCTCGGGCCGGTGCGGCTCGTGTGCGTCGACGGCCCTGCCGGTTCGGGGAAGACGACGTTCGCGGCCCCGCTCGGGACGGCACTTGGCGCCCAGGTGGTCCACATGGACGACCTCTACGAGGGGTGGGGCGGTCTCGCCGACGCGTGGCGACGGCTCGCGGGCTGGGTCCTCGAGCCGCTGTCGGGCGGCGAGGCGGGCCGCTACCGCCGCTACGACTGGGCGGCGGCCGAGTTCGCCGAGTGGCATGACGTCCCGGTCGCAGAGGTGCTGGTGGTCGAGGGCTGTGGGAGCGCGCCGCAGGCGATCGACGACTGGATCAGCGTCCTCGTCTGGGTGGAGGCGCCGCGCGAGCTGCGCATCGCACGGGGCGTCGCTCGCGACGGCGAGGCGGTGCTCGAGCACTGGATCCCCTGGATGGCCCAGGAGGATGCGGTCTTCGCCGCCGAACGGACCCGCGACCGGGCGGATCTGACCGTGGACGCCCGCGGTCGGGTCGTCGAGAGTCATCCGAGATCACGACGATGAGCGGTGGATCGCCATCGGCAGGCTGGTTCGAGCGTGACGTGACGGTGGTGGCGCAGGATCTCCTCGGCGCGACGCTGACGACGCGCACCCCGGACGGCACCGTGACGGTACGGATCTCGGAGGTGGAGGCCTACGGCGGTGCGGGGGACCCGGGTTCTCACGCGTACCGGGGCCTGACCCGCCGCAACGCCGTCATGTTCGACGAGCCGGGTCGCCTCTACGTCTACCGCCATCTGGGCCTGCACCACTGCGTGAACATCGTGGTGGGCCCCCGGGGGACGGCTGCAGCCGTGCTGATCCGCGCCGGCCAGGTCGTCGACGGGGAAGCTCTTGCGTCGACGCGCCGGAGGGCGTCAGGTGTGGTGCGCGTCGATGCCGACCTCGCACGGGGCCCGGCGCGGCTCGCGGTCGCTCTGGGCGTCGATCTCGCCTGGAACGGTCTCGACGTGGTGGACGACGACGCGGTCGGCCTTCGTGTTCCTGCGGCGGGAGATGCTGGCTGCGAGCCGGGCGTGCGTGGTGTCCTCGACCCCGGGCCCGGGGGTGCATGTGACCGCGTCGTCGCGAGCGGACCCCGGGTCGGGGTGAGTGGCGCCGGCGGCGACGCCCGGCTCTACCCGTGGAGGTTCTGGCTGGTGGGCGACCGGACCGTGTCGGCGTACCGGGCGGCAGCACCGCGGCGGTCCACGTTCGGTCCGACGTCCGGTTCGCGGCACAATGGCGCCACACCCGTTCCGAAGGAGAAGCTGTGACCGACATCCTCGAGGACCTTCGTTGGCGTGGGCTCATCGCCCAGTCGACGGACGAGACCGCCTTGCGTGATGCCGTCACGGCGGGACCGATCACCCTGTATTGCGGCTTCGATCCCACGGCGCCGAGCCTGCACATCGGCAACCTGGTTCAGATCCTGACCGTGCGCCGGCTCCAGCTGGCCGGCCATCGTCCGCTTGCCCTGGTAGGTGGCGCGACAGGCCTGATCGGCGACCCGAAGATGACCGGGGAGCGCACCCTGAACGCGCCCGAGGTGGTGGCGGGATGGGTGGAACGCATCCGTCGACAGATCGAGCCGCTCCTGGACTTCGACGGGCCGGCTGCCGCCAGGATGGTCAACAACCTCGACTGGACCGCGCCGATGTCGGCGATCGACTTCCTGCGCGACGTCGGCAAGCACTACCGGCTCGGCACGATGCTCGCCAAGGACACCGTGGCCCGGCGGCTCAACAGCGATCAGGGGATCAGCTTCACGGAGTTCAGCTACCAGATCCTGCAGGGCATGGACTACCTCGAGCTTCATCGGAGATACGGCGCCACGCTGCAGACGGGTGGCAACGACCAGTGGGGCAACCTGCTGTCCGGGGTGGAGCTGATTCGCAAGGTCACTCAGTCGCAGGTGCACGCTCTCACCACACCCTTGATCACGAAGGCCGACGGGACGAAGTTCGGCAAGACCGAGACCGGCACGGTGTGGCTCGACCCGGAGCTGACGAGCCCCTACGCCTTCTACCAGTTCTGGCTCAACGCCGACGATGCCGACGTGGTCGGTTACCTCAAGGTCTTCACGTTCCGCAGCCACGAGGAGATCGACACGCTCGAACGAGCCGTGGCGGAGCGGCCGGCGGCGCGCGAGGCGCAGCGGACCCTCGCTGCGGACGTGACGGCGCTCGTGCACGGGGAAGAGGCGACGGCCAAGGTGGTGACGGCAAGCCAGGCGCTGTTCGGCCGGGGGAACCTGGCCGACCTGGACGAGCCCACGGTGGCTGCTGCACTCGCCGAGATCCCTCGCACCGAGGGAGCCGTCGGGGCCCAGGTGGTCGACCTCATGGCGGCCAGCGGCCTCGTGCCGTCGAAGGGTGCGGCCCGGAGGGCCGTGTCGGAGGGCGGCGCGTACCTGAACAACGTCAAGCTCGTGGACGAGGCGGCTGAGCTCCGCTCGGAGGACCTGCTGCACGGGCGCTGGGCGCTCCTGCGCCGCGGCAAGAGGACCCTCGCGGTGGTCGACGTCTGCCCGTGACGGAGGTCCCGCACGCGCGATTTGACGGTGCCTGGCCTCGCACGTAGTGTTCTCGATGTCGCCCGGCAGGGAGGAACGGACACCGGAAGCGCTCAGCGCTGAAGGATGGCTGGTCCCGCGGGTGGCCACCCCCTCGCTTCGAGCAGCAGACGTGTGTCTGCGTCGCTCGGCGTGCAGGGCGCACTCAGACCGGTCGGACCGCCTCGCAGCGGATTCGACTGGGAGCGAGAGTGCGAGTACAGTAGGTAAGCCCCGTGAGGGAGTCGGAAGACTTCGAGCGGTGCGCGTCGGATCTTTGAGAACTCAACAGTGTGCCAAGTAGTTGATGCCAATTGCTTGCTTTTCTTGCGCGTGTCTCGTGTTGTGCGGGGTATGTGTGGGGGAGTGGGTGTTGGTTGGGAGTGTGCTTGTCCATCCCGTGGGCAGGTGTGCTTCTTGCCAGATTGAATGGTCTCCCGGGGTTGTTCCTGGGGGGCTTCTTCGTGTGTTTGTTTCCTCGCGTCTTCGGGTGTGGGGTGACTGATAGACATTTACGGAGAGTTTGATCCTGGCTCAGGACGAACGCTGGCGGCGTGCTTAACACATGCAAGTCGAACGGTGATGATGGGGCTTGCCCTGTCTGATCAGTGGCGAACGGGTGAGTAACACGTGAGTAACCTGCCCCTGACTCTGGGATAACCGTGGGAAACGACGGCTAATACCGGATATGAGACGTCCACGCATGTGGAGCGTCTGGAAAGATTTATTGGTCTGGGATGGACTCGCGGCCTATCAGCTTGTTGGTGGGGTAATGGCCTACCAAGGCGACGACGGGTAGCCGGCCTGAGAGGGCGACCGGCCACACTGGGACTGAGATACGGCCCAGACTCCTACGGGAGGCAGCAGTGGGGAATATTGCACAATGGGCGAAAGCCTGATGCAGCGACGCCGCGTGGGGGATGAAGGCCTTCGGGTTGTAAACCCCTTTCAGCAGGGAAGAAGCGAAAGTGACGGTACCTGCAGAAGAAGCGCCGGCTAACTACGTGCCAGCAGCCGCGGTAATACGTAGGGCGCAAGCGTTGTCCGGAATTATTGGGCGTAAAGAGCTCGTAGGCGGTTTGTCGCGTCTGCTGTGAAATCCTGAGGCTCAACCTCGGGCTTGCAGTGGGTACGGGCAGACTAGAGTGCGGTAGGGGTGACTGGAATTCCTGGTGTAGCGGTGGAATGCGCAGATATCAGGAGGAACACCGATGGCGAAGGCAGGTCACTGGGCCGCAACTGACGCTGAGGAGCGAAAGCATGGGGAGCGAACAGGATTAGATACCCTGGTAGTCCATGCCGTAAACGTTGGGCACTAGGTGTGGGGCTCATTCCACGAGTTCCGTGCCGCAGCAAACGCATTAAGTGCCCCGCCTGGGGAGTACGGCCGCAAGGCTAAAACTCAAAGGAATTGACGGGGGCCCGCACAAGCGGCGGAGCATGCGGATTAATTCGATGCAACGCGAAGAACCTTACCAAGGCTTGACATACACCGGAAAAGTGCAGAGATGTGCTCCCCGCAAGGTCGGTGTACAGGTGGTGCATGGTTGTCGTCAGCTCGTGTCGTGAGATGTTGGGTTAAGTCCCGCAACGAGCGCAACCCTCGTCCTATGTTGCCAGCACGTTATGGTGGGGACTCATAGGAGACTGCCGGGGTCAACTCGGAGGAAGGTGGGGATGACGTCAAATCATCATGCCCCTTATGTCTTGGGCTTCACGCATGCTACAATGGCCGGTACAAAGGGCTGCGATACCGCAAGGTGGAGCGAATCCCAAAAAGCCGGTCTCAGTTCGGATTGGGGTCTGCAACTCGACCCCATGAAGTCGGAGTCGCTAGTAATCGCAGATCAGCAACGCTGCGGTGAATACGTTCCCGGGCCTTGTACACACCGCCCGTCAAGTCACGAAAGTCGGTAACACCCGAAGCCGGTGGCCCAACCTCTTGAGGGGGGAGCCGTCGAAGGTGGGACTGGCGATTGGGACTAAGTCGTAACAAGGTAGCCGTACCGGAAGGTGCGGCTGGATCACCTCCTTTCTAAGGAGCTCTGGCATGCGCACTGGTTGCGTGTGTCCAGGCCCATGCCTCGGCCGTATGTGTCGGGGGTGGTGCTCAAGGGTGGAACATCAACTATGGCTGCGCGTAGCGCTTGTCTGGTAGTACGTCGTGTCTCTTCGGGGGTGCGGGTGGAACCTGGGTGGGTGGTGGGTGTGGTCTGGCACGCTGTTGGGTCCTGAGGGATCCGGCTGTTCCCCGGGTGGGGGACGCAGGGTTGCTCGGGGCGATCTGCTTCGGTCCTTCGGGGTTGGGGTGGGTGGCTGCGCGGGTGTGCGTGGTCCGGGTGAACCGGTTCGGCTCCTTTGGGGGTTGGGTCAGGCGCCGGGGATCGCACGGTCCGCTCGTAGCTTGAGAACTGCACAGTGGACGCGAGCATCTTTGTAAGATTTTTGTGGCAAGTTTTTAAGGGCACAGGGTGGATGCCTTGGCACTAGGAGCCGAAGAAGGACGTTGTAGCCTGCGATAAGCCTCGGGGAGTTGGCAAACGAACCGTGATCCGAGGATGTCCGAATGGGGAAACCCCGCTGGAGTCATGTCCAGTGACCCGCACCTGAATATATAGGGTGTGTGGAGGGAACGTCGGGAAGTGAAACATCTCAGTACCGACAGGAAGAGATATTCCGTGAGTAGTGGCGAGCGAAAGCGGAAGAGGCCAAACCGATGGCGTGTGATAGCCGGCAGGCGTTGCGTGATCGGGGTTGTGGGACCTTTCAGTTGATTCTGCCGAGTCGACAGGGAGTCAGAAAGTCGCGTCATAGTCGAAGGGCATTGAAAGGCCCGGCACAGAGGGTGTGACCCCCGTAGACGAAATGGCGTGGCCTCCCGAGGGGGATCCCAAGTAGCACGGGACCCGAGAAATCTCGTGTGAATCCGCACAGACCACTGTGTAAGCCTAAATACTACCTAGTGACCGATAGCGGACAAGTACCGTGAGGGAAAGGTGAAAAGTACCCCGGGAGGGGAGTGAAATAGTACCTGAAACCGTGTGCCTACAAACCGTTGGAGCCTCCCTAGCAGGGGTGACAGCGTGCCTTTTGAAGAATGAGCCTGCGAGTTAGTGGTACGTGGCGAGGTTAACCCGTGTGGGGAAGCCGTAGCGAAAGCGAGTCCGAATAGGGCGATTCAGTCGCGTGCTCTAGACCCGAAGCGGAGTGATCTAGCCATGGGCAGGTTGAAGCGCGGGTAAGACCGCGTGGAGGACCGAACCCACTTGGGTTGAAAACCGAGGGGATGACCTGTGGTTAGGGGTGAAAGGCCAATCAAACTCCGTGATAGCTGGTTCTCCCCGAAATGCATTTAGGTGCAGCGTCACGTGTTTCTTGCCGGAGGTAGAGCTACTGGATAGCCGATGGGCCCTACAAGGTTACTGACGTTAGCCAAACTCCGAATGCCGGTAAGTGAGAGCGTGGCAGTGAGACTGCGGGGGATAAGCTCCGTAGTCGAGAGGGAAACAGCCCAGACCACCAGCTAAGGCCCCTAAGCGTATGCTAAGTGGGAAAGGATGTGGAGTTGCACAGACAACCAGGAGGTTGGCTTAGAAGCAGCCACCCTTGAAAGAGTGCGTAATAGCTCACTGGTCAAGTGATTCCGCGCCGACAATGTAGCGGGGCTCAAGCATACCGCCGAAGCTGTGGCATTCACGCATTAACCTGACTTCGGTCCAGGTGCGTGGATGGGTAGGGGAGCGTCGTGTGGGCAGTGAAGCTGCGGGGTGACCCAGTGGTGGAGCCCACACGAGTGAGAATGCAGGCATGAGTAGCGAAAGACGGGTGAGAAACCCGTCCGCCGAATGACCAAGGGTTCCAGGGCCAGGCTAATCCGCCCTGGGTAAGTCGGGACCTAAGGCGAGGCCGACAGGCGTAGTCGATGGACAACGGGTTGATATTCCCGTACCGGCGAAGAACCGCCCATGCCGAACCCGGTGATGCTAAGCGCCTGAAGCTGTCCGTATGTCCCTTCGGGGACGGTGATGGTGGAGCGCGCGACCCGAGCTGGTAGTAGGTAAGCGTATTAACAGGGGTGACGCAGGAAGGTAGCCCAGCGTGGCGGTGGTTGTCCACGTTCAAGGCTGTAGGGAGAGAGGTAGGCAAATCCGCCTCTCACATATCCTGAGAGCTGATGGTGAGCGCGAATGCGCGATATTGGGTGATCCTATGCTGCCAAGAAAAGCCTCGACGCGAGGTTCTAGCCGCCCGTACCCTAAACCGACTCAGGTGGTCAGGTAGAGAATACTAAGGCGATCGAGAGAATCATGGTTAAGGAACTCGGCAAAATACCCCCGTAACTTCGGGAGAAGGGGGGCCTGAGGCGTGAACCCACTTGCTGGGGGAGCGTTTGAGGGCCGCAGAGACCAGGGAGAAGCGACTGTTTACTAAAAACACAGGTCCGTGCGAAGTCGCAAGACGATGTATACGGACTGACGCCTGCCCGGTGCTGGAAGGTTAAGAGGACGGGTCAGCCGCAAGGCGAAGCTCAGAATTTAAGCCCCAGTAAACGGCGGTGGTAACTATAACCATCCTAAGGTAGCGAAATTCCTTGTCGGGTAAGTTCCGACCTGCACGAATGGCGTAACGACTTCTCCGCTGTCTCAACCGTGAACTCGGCGAAATTGCACTACGAGTAAAGATGCTCGTTACGCGCAGCAGGACGGAAAGACCCCGGGACCTTTACTATAGCTTGGTATTGGTGTTCGGTGCGGCTTGTGTAGGATAGGTGGGAGACTGTGAAGTCGGCACGCCAGTGTCGGTGGAGTCAACGTTGAAATACCACTCTGGTCGCTCTGGATATCTAACTTCGGTCCGTAATCCGGACCAGGGACAGTGCCTGGTGGGTAGTTTAACTGGGGCGGTTGCCTCCTAAAATGTAACGGAGGCGCTCAAAGGTTCCCTCAGCCTGGTTGGCAATCAGGTGGCGAGTGCAAGTGCACAAGGGAGCTTGACTGTGAGACTGACAGGTCGAGCAGGGACGAAAGTCGGAACTAGTGATCCGGCGGTGGCTTGTGGAAGCGCCGTCGCTCAACGGATAAAAGGTACCCCGGGGATAACAGGCTGATCTTGCCCAAGAGTCCATATCGACGGCATGGTTTGGCACCTCGATGTCGGCTCGTCGCATCCTGGGGCTGGAGTAGGTCCCAAGGGTTGGGCTGTTCGCCCATTAAAGCGGTACGCGAGCTGGGTTTAGAACGTCGTGAGACAGTTCGGTCCCTATCCGCTGCGCGCGCAGGAAACTTGAGAAGGGCTGTCCCTAGTACGAGAGGACCGGGACGGACGAACCTCTGGTGTGCCAGTTGTTCCGCCAGGAGCACGGCTGGTTAGCTACGTTCGGAAGGGATAACCGCTGAAAGCATCTAAGCGGGAAGCCTGCTTCGAGATGAGGTTTCCATGGGGCTTGACCCCGAGAGGCACCCAGCGAGACCACTGGGTTGATAGGCCGGATGTGGAAGTGAGGACTAACGACTCACGCAGCTGACCGGTACTAATTTGCCGACAACTTGACACACCTTTCAAGGTGCTACGCGTCCACTGTGCGGTTCTCGAGATACGATCGCGAACCGCGAATGAATATCTCCATAGAGTTACGGCGGTCATAGCGAAGGGGAAACGCCCGGTCCCATTCCGAACCCGGAAGCTAAGCCCTTCAGCGCCGATGGTACTGCACGGGAGACTGTGTGGGAGAGTAGGACGCCGCCGGACACCATTCAGAAATAGCCACCCCACGGGGTGGCTATTTCTGTTGTGGGGGCCCGGCGATGCGATGACCTGCACCCCTGCTCGGCACGCAGCTTGTCGCCATACCGTTCCTGGATGAGACGATGGCGTAGACAGTTCTATGAGGAGAGCACGAGTGGACTACGACAAGAAGCGCCCCCGTACGTCTGGCGCGCCTAGCACCGGTCAAGCCCGGTCGGCCGGCAGCGGCGCGGGGCGTGAGCGCAACTCGTCAGGTCGCAGTGCGATGCGGTCTGACAGCGCGGGCGCACGTGGCGGGGCCCAGCGTGCCGAGCGTGCGCCGTTCCGTCCTGCTGGTGAGCGGTCCGAGCGTGCGCCGTACCGTCCCGGTGGTGAGCGTTCCGAGCGTGCGCCCTACCGTCCTGCTGGTGAGCGTTCCGAGCGTGGAGGAGCCCAGCGTCCTGAGCGTGCGCCCTACCGTCCCGGTGGTGAGCGTTCCGAGCGTGCGCCCTACCGTCCTGCTGGTGAGCGTTCCGAGCGTGGAGGAGCCCAGCGTCCTGAGCGTGCGCCCTACCGTCCTGCTGGTGAGCGTTCCGAGCGTGGAGGAGCCCAGCGTCCTGAGCGTGCGCCCTACCGTCCTGCTGGTGAGCGTTCCGAGCGTGGAGGAGCCCAGCGTCCTGAGCGTGCGCCCTACCGTCCTGCTGGTGAGCGTTCCGAGCGTGGAGGAGCCCAGCGTCCTGAGCGTGCGCCGTACCGTCCCGGTGGTGAGCGTGCCGAGCGTGCGCCGTACCGTCCCGGTGGTGAGCGTGCCGAGCGTGCGCCGTACCGTCCCGGTGGTGAGCGTGCCGAGCGTGCGCCGTACCGTCCCGGTGGTGAGCGTGCCGAGCGTGCGCCGTACCGTCCCGGTGGTGAGCGTGCCGAGCGTGCGCCGTACCGTCCCGGTGGTGAGCGTGCCGAGCGTGCGCCGTACCGTCCTGCCGGTGAGCGTTCCGAGCGTGGAGGGGCCCAGCGTCCTGAGCGTGCGCCTTACCGTCCCGGTGGTGAGCGTTCCGAGCGTGCGCCCTACCGTCCTGCTGGTGAGCGTTCCGAGCGTGCGCCCTACCGTCCTGCTGGTGAGCGTTCCGAGCGTGGAGGGGCCCAGCGTCCTGAGCGTGCGCCCTACCGTCCCGGTGGCGAGCGTTCCGAGCGTGCGCGGTCGTCTGAGGGTGTGCGGCGAGAGTCGCGGCCCCCGCAGTCGGCGCGGACCGACGCACCGGCGCTCCCGGACGACATCCAGTTCTCAGATCTCGATCGGTCAGTCCGGGCTCGCCTGCGGACCCTGACCAAGGAAAACGCGGAGATCGTCGGACTTCACCTCGTAATGGCGGGGCGGCTGCTCGAGACCGACCCGGAGCGGGCGTACGAGCACGCGCAGGCAGCGGCGCATCGTGGCGGTCGCGTCGACGTCGTCCGTGAGGCCGCTGGGCTTGCCGCTTATCGGACTGGTCGGTATGCCGAGGCCCTACGTGAGCTCCGAACGGTGCGGCGTCTGAACGGCTCGTCCGAGCACCTGGCAATCATGGCCGACTGTGAGCGGGGGCTCGGACGGCCGGACCGTGCAGTCGCACTCGCAGGCTCACCGGAGGCAGAGGAGCTCGGTCCGGAAGCCCGGATCGAGCTGGCGATCGTCTTGAGCGGTGCGCGCCTCGACCTGGGCGAAGCGGAGGCGGCCGTCGCCGCGCTCTCCGGGACATCCGTGGAGGCTGCCAGCGGCGTGCAAGCGGTGCGTGTCGCGCAGGCACGAGCGGCAGCGCTCGAGGCCGCCGGTCGCACAACCGAGGCGGCGACGCTCTTGGAGGGCTTCACATCCGATGAGCTCGCCGAGGCGGCCGGCGAGGTCGAGGTCGACGACGAGATCGTCGTGTACGACCTCGAGCCCGATGAGGACGACTCGGCCGCGCCCGACGAGAAGGAAACCGGTCTGGGTGAAGACTCGGCGGCAGCGGATCCTGCATCGCGTGACGGTGCGGTCCTGTCTGATGATGCAGTCCGACCGACTGACACGCTCGAAGGTGAGGGCGGCGCGTGAACAGCACGCTGCTGGGATCTGACACCCCGCTGGCGGAGAAATACGATCTCGCACTCGTCGACCTGGACGGTGTGGCCTACCGGGGGCACGAGCCGATCGAGGGAGCAGCACCGGGCATCGCCGGTGCGAGAGCCTGCGGCATGCGGATGGTCTTCGTGACCAACAACGCCTCGCGGGAGCCGGAGTCAGTCGCGGCACAGCTCACGGGCCTGGCGATCCCGACCGAGGCCTCGGAGGTGATGACCGCCGCCCAGGCCGCAGCCGCACTCCTCACCCGTCGACTGTCACCCGGGCAGAAGGTGCTGGTGGTCGGCGGAGCGGGCCTCGTGACCGCCGTGCGCGCCGCTGGCTTCGAGATCGTGACATCCGCCGACGACGGGCCCGATGCGGTGGTCCAGGGCTTCGCCCCGGAGCTCGGATGGGCGAACCTTGCCGAAGCCGCCTACGCGGTGGAACGGGGCGCCTGGTTCGTGGCGAGCAACCTCGACCTCAGCCTCCCCACCGCGCGTGGCTTCGCCCCAGGTAACGGCGCGCTGGTCGGCGCGGTCCAGGCGGCGACGGGCGTCGTGCCCGACAGCGCAGGCAAGCCCTCTCCGACGATGTACCGGCTGGCCATCGAACGAGCCGGGGCACGCTCGCCGCTAGTCGTCGGCGACAGGCTCGACACCGACCTCGCCGGCGCCAGGGCCGGGGACCTTCCGGGCCTGCACGTCCTGACCGGCGTGAGCCGTGCGCGCGACGACATCCTCGCGGTGCCTTCCGAACGCCCGCACTACATCGGTGCGGACCTGACGAGTCTGCTCGTCCCGCACGAGGCCCCGATGCCCGCAGGCGACGGGTGGTGGCGCTGCGGAGACGCCGCGGCGCGGGTCGTCAACGGCGCGCTTGAGCTCGACCCGGGATCATCGAGCGACGTCGAGGCACGTGTCGACCTTGTCCGGGCCGCCTGCGGCGCAGCCTGGGCGGCCGTCGATGCCGGAGAGACCCTTGATCCGGGCACCGTCCCGGAGATCGTTGTGCACAACGCGTGATGGTGCTCGGTGTCCCGGTAGCGTGGTCGAGCAAAGCGCTGGTGCGCCTGCATGAGAGTCACCCGTTCCGAGTGGGAGGACGATGAGCACGGTGATGCACGAGGGTGACGAGGAGCGCGCCTCGACGGGCGACCACGCCGTTGACGAGGCCCTCACCCGGCTCGATGAGCTGTCGGCCGCGGTCGTCAAGGATCACGTGGCCGTGTACGAGTCGATCCACTCCGTCCTTCAGGATCGGCTCGCCGACACCGAGGCGTGACCGGTGACGACTGAGGGACGGCTCGACGTGGAACTCGTGCGTCGCGGGATGGCGCGGTCTCGGCGGCACGCGGTGGAGCTGGTGGCTGCCGGACGAGTGACGGTCGACGGCGTCCCGGCGACGAAGGCGTCGTCCGGCACGCGCGCGGACCAGGAGCTCCAGGTCCGGGACGACGACCGTGACCCCGGTTACGCCTCGCGCGCCGGGTTCAAGCTTGCGGGCGCGCTCGATGAGCTCGAACGACGGTGGGGTCTCGAGGCACCGAGCCCCCGTGATCGGATCTGTCTCGACGCCGGGGCGAGCACCGGTGGCTTCACCGACGTCCTGCTCCGCCGAGGCGCCCGGCACGTCGGCGCGGTGGACGTCGGCCACGATCAGCTTCTCCCCGTGCTCCGAGACGACCCACGGGTCGAGGTGCGTGACGGGGTGAACGTCCGGACGCTCGTCGCCGGCGACATGGACCCCGCCCCCACGCTGGTTGTCGCCGATCTCTCGTTCATCTCGCTGACCCTGGTGGTCCCCGTTCTGCGGGCCGTCGCGGCACGCTCCGCCGAATATCTGCTCATGGTCAAGCCTCAGTTCGAGGTCGGGCGTGAGAGATTGGGGTCGACCGGTGTGGTGCGCTCGCCTGCGTTGCGGCACGCGGCAGTGGGTGCCGTCGCCAGGGCAGCAGTGGCCGAGGGGCTCGAACCGCGCGACGTCGTCACGAGCCCGCTTCCAGGTCCGAGCGGCAACATCGAGTACTTCCTCTGGCTGAAGGAGCGAGCATCTGTGTCGGCAGGCGGCGGGCCCGGTGACGACGCCATCCGGGCGATCATCGAGCGAGGCATCGGAGGCGGCAGCGACATGACCCGGACCGGCGGGGACGACGCATGACGCGGCGCGCACTCGTGGTGACCCATACCGGTCGTGAAGACGCCGGCATCGCGACCGACGAGGCGGTGGCCGAACTCGAGGCCGTCGGCATCGAGCCTGTCCACGAGATCGACTGGGCGGACGGGATCGACGGTCTCGAGTTCGCCGTGGTGCTCGGCGGCGACGGTACGCTCCTGCGCGCAGCGGAGATCACCCGCGGGACAGGCATCCCCCTGCTCGGCATCAACCTGGGACATGTCGGTTTCCTCGCCGAGAGCGAGCGCGATCACATCGGAGCAGCCGTGCGACGTCTGGCTGCCGGGGACTACGAGGTCGATGAGCGCGGGACGCTCGACGTGCGGACGCTGCTGCCCGGGGACGGCGCGCCGATCATCGGCTGGGCCGTCAACGAGGCGACGGTCGAGAAGCGTGAACGCGCCAAGATGGTGGAGGTCGCGATCGAGGTCGATGGGCGCCCGCTGTCGTCGTTCGGCTGCGACGGCGTGGTCATGGCCACGGCGACGGGATCCACCGCGCACGCGTTCTCCGCCGGCGGACCGGTGGTCTGGCCCGATGTCGACGCCATGATGCTCGTCCCGCTGTCGGCACACGCACTGTTCGCGCGCCCGCTCGTCGTGGGCCCCGGCAGCGTGCTCGCCGTCGAGCTCCTCACACGGACGGGCAGTGCCGGGGTCCTGACGTGCGACGGTCGTCGCCAGACCGACCTCCCGGCCGGGACGCGCGTCGAGGTACGCAAGGGGGCCGTTCCGGTCAGGCTCGCACGCATGACGAGCGCGCCGTTCACGGATCGGCTCGTGAGCAAGTTCGACCTTCCGGTGATCGGGTGGCGAGGACGTGCGGCGAACCGCCGCAGGACCGCTCGCGGGCACGAGGGCTGAGCCGTGCTCGAGGAGATCCGGATCGAGAACCTCGGCGTGATCACGAGCGCGCACGCGCGACTCGCGCCTGGCCTGACCGTGATCACGGGAGAGACGGGCGCGGGCAAGACCATGGTCCTCACCGGGCTCGCCCTGCTGCTCGGGGGGCGGGCGGACCCGGGCGCCGTGCGCGCCGGCTCGGCGTCGGCCAGCGCCGAGGGGCGGGTGAGGGTGGACGCTGACTCACCGGTGCTCGCACGTGCGCGGGACGCCGGGGCCGAGCCCGACGACGACGGGGGACTGATCCTCGTGCGCACGGTGGCAGCCGAAGGGCGCTCGCGTGCCTTCCTCGGCGGACGCAGCGTGCCGCAAGCGGTCCTCGCCGAGCTCGCCGACGACCTCGTGACAGTACACGGGCAGGCCGACCAGGCACGGCTGCGATCCCCGGCACGGCAACGTGAGGCGCTCGACGCCTTCGCCGGCGACGAGCACCAGGGAGAGCTTGCGGAGTACCGCGAGACGTGGAACGAGCGGGCGCAGCTCCTGAAGGAGATCGACGAGCTGACGTCACGCCGCGACGACTTCGAGCGCGAGACGGCCCTGCTGCGGCATGGGCTCGACGAGATCGAGCGCGTCTCGCCTCAGCCGGGTGAGGACATCGAGCTCGCGGCGGAGGCGGAACGGCTCGGCCACGCCGAGGACCTGCGAACCGCCGCCGCGCTCGCACACACGGCCCTCGCCGGGTCGGACGACGGTGCCGAGGGCGTCGCGGCGATGCTGCTCGTCGAGGCCTCGCGCCAGGCACTCGAGCACGTAGCCGGGCACGACCCGGTGCTCGCCGAGCTGGCGCAGCGTCTGGCCGGGATCAGCTACGGCATCGGAGACGTGTCCACGGACCTCGCGCGCTACCTGGACGACCTCCAGGCGGACCCACGTCGCCTCGACGCGGTGCAGCACCGACGGGCCGAGCTCGGGTCGCTCATGCGCAGCTACGGCGCCGACGTGTCCGAGGTGCTCGCCTGGGGGGCCAGAGCAGGGCTGCGCCTGCTCGAGCTCGAGAGCGGCGACGAGCGGCTCGCGCGGGCCACGGAGCGGCGTGACCGGGTCGAGTCGCGCCTGGTGGCGCTCGCCGGCTCGATCAGTAGGCGGCGTCAGACCGCGGCCGAGCTGCTCGCGTCGGCGGTCACGGAGGAGCTCCACGGACTGGCGATGGCTGGGGCGTCGCTCGAGGTCACGGTCGAACCGGCTCCCGAGCCGGGGCCGTGGGGCAGCGACGTCGTCGAGATGCGGCTGGTCCCGCACCGTGGGGCGCCGGCGCGCCCGCTGGGCAAGGGGGCATCAGGCGGCGAGCTGTCCCGCGTCATGCTGGCGATCGAGGTGACGTTGGCCACAGCGCCGTCGTCCGGGGCGAGTCGACCGCCGACGTTCGTGTTCGACGAGGTGGACGCAGGGGTCGGCGGTCGCGCGGCGCTCGAGGTCGGGCGGCGGCTCGCCGCTCTCGCGCGAGGGTCGCAGGTCGTGGTCGTGACGCATCTGGCTCAGGTCGCCGCGTTCGCCGAGCACCATCTGGTCGTGACCAAGTCCCGGGCCGATGGCGGCGACGTCGTCACCGACTCCGACGTCCGGCAGGTCGAGGGTGAGGACCGTGTCCGCGAGCTCGCCCGGATGCTCTCCGGGCAGGAGGACTCTGAGGCGGCACGAGCGCATGCCGCTGAGCTCCTCGAGCAGTCCAGCATGGGACGATGACCTGCGATGAAACTCAGCCTGCGCCGACACGAACCGGTCCCGACCGAACCCGGTGTGCACGGACCCGCCCGGGTCGACCCGCGGACGAAGTCGCTCACCAAGCGGCTGATGCCCGGCGACATCGCGGTGATCGACCATCAGGACATCGACCGGGTCTCAGCCGAGGCGCTTGTGACCTGCCGGCCCGCAGCCGTGCTCAACGCCGCACGCTCGACCTCGGGGCGCTACCCGAACCTCGGGCCTGAGATCCTCCTCGAGGCGGGCATCCCCCTGGTGGACGACCTCGGACCCGATGTGATGTCCCTGACCGACGGGCGGCTCGTGCGAGTCCTCGACGGGGCGGTGCACGTCGACGGGCAGCTCGTCGCCGAGGGGGTCGTGCAGACGCCCGAGACGGTCGCAGCCAATCTCGAAGAGGCCCGCGCCGGTCTGTCCGTCCAGCTCGAGTCCTTCGCGGCGAACACGATGGACTACCTGCGCCGCGAACGGGACCTCCTGCTCGACGGTGTCGGTGTGCCCGACATCACGACGCCGATCGACGGTCGGCACGTCCTCGTCGTCGTGCGCGGCTACCACTACAAGGACGACCTTGCGACACTGCGGCCGTACATCATCGAGTACCGGCCCGTGCTGATCGGCGTCGACGGAGGTGCCGACGCGATCCTCGACGCCGGCTGGACACCGGCGCTGATCGTCGGAGACATGGACTCGGTCTCCGACAAGGCGCTCACCTGCGGGGCGGAGATCGTGGTCCACGCGTACCGGGACGGTCGGGCCCCGGGCCTCGAGAGGGTCGAGAAGCTCGGCGTGCCGCACGTCCTCTTCCCCGCGACGGGGACGAGCGAGGACGTGGCGATGCTGCTCGCCGACGACAAGGGCGCCGAGCTGATCGTGGCGGTCGGCAGCCATGCGACGTTGGTCGAGTTCCTCGACAAGGGGCGGTCCGGGATGGCCAGCACCTTCCTGACACGGCTGCGCGTCGGCAGCAAGCTCGTCGACGCGAAGGGTGTCTCACGGCTGTACCGTCAGCGGATCTCCAACAAGCAGCTGTCGCTCCTCGTCCTGTCGGGACTGGTCGCCCTCGGCGTCGCGCTGTCGGCCACCTCCGCCGGGCAGACCCTGTTCGGGCTGACCGGAGCACGGTTCGATGACCTCTTCTCCTGGGTCGGCTCGCTCTTCGGAGGCGTGTAGTGCCGACCCGCCTCACCACTGATCGAGAGACTGCACCGTGATCGACTTCCGCTACCACATCGTCTCGCTCATCTCGGTCTTCCTCGCGCTCGCCGTGGGCATCGCGCTCGGTGCCGGCCCGCTCAAGGAGACGATCGGGGACACGCTGACGGGTCAGGTGGCGCAGCTGCGCACCGAGAAGGACGCCCTGCGGGGCGAGCTCGACACCGCCAACGGGTCGCTCAAGGACGCGCAGGCGTTCCTCTCGGCCGCCTCGCCCCAGCTCGTCGGAGGCACGCTCCCAGGGCGTCGCGTGGCGCTGGTGCTCCTCGGACAGACCGACCAGACGATCACCGACGCGATCACGGCGCAGCTCAAGGCAGCAGGCGCGAGCGTCAGCGCCCAGGTGCAGGTGACGGACACCTGGACCTCGAGTGGTGAGTCGACGTTCCGGCAGAAGCTCGCAGGAACGCTCACGACGTACCTCGACCCGGCCCCGGCGGACAACGCCACCGTGGAGACCCAGCTCGCCGAGGCGCTGGCGCAGTCACTGACCGGCGCCAACCCCTCTGCCCCGAACACCTTGTCCGAGTCGGCCGGGATCGTGCTCCAGCTCCTGGTCAAGGGGAAGCTGGTCACCACCACCGCCGACGTGACGGCGCCGGCCGACGCGATCGTCGTGCTGGCCGGTCCGATCTCGACGAGCAGCGACCCGCTGGCGACCCCGGACCCGACGGAGGTCACGACCGCGGAGATGGACATCGCCCGGGCCGCCCAGGCCCGGTCGGAGGGTGCGGTGATCGTGGGCGGCTCGGTCAAGCAGGGGCTCGTGACGGACATCCTCGCCGACAGCACCGTGTCGAGCCGGCTGACGACCGTCTCGGACGGTCACGAGGTCGTCGGCCAGATCTCGGTGCCCCTTGCGCTCAACGCCAGGATCGGCGGGGTGAACGGTCACTACGGGACGGGAGCCGACCTGACGCCGATCCCGACCACCGTCAAGCTCGAGCCCGTCGACAGGACACCCGTCCCGACCGGGAGCACCGGGGCGACGACCCCGTCCTCGACAGGTGCCACGGCTCCGTCGTCGCCAGGTGCGGCGGGATGACGGACCCGGCACGGTCCTGGCTCTGCGGAGCCGTCGGCGCCGGGTCGACGACCGCGGTGACTCGACTCGCGCTCGAGAGCGTCCTCCGGGGCGGTGGTGACCGGTGGACCCGGACGAACCACCGCGGAGCGCCCGTGAGCCTGCTCGAAGGGCCTGCAGTGGCCGCCGGGTTGCTCGCAGGCGGGGTCCTCGAGGCACCGAACCGTCGTGGTGCTCTCGCGGTCGCGAGCGCGACAGTCGGCGCCGCCGTGCTCGGCCTCGTCGACGATCTCGGTGAGGCCTCTGGCGACCGGGCCAAGGGGCTTCGCGGGCACCTGGGTGCGCTTCGCCGGGGTCGGCTCACGACCGGGGGGCTCAAGGTGCTCGGGATCGGTGCATCGAGCCTGATGGCAGCGGTACTTGCGACACCGCGCCCACCGTCTGGCCGCCGCCTCCCGTGGGCGGTGGACGTCCTGTCGTCCGGGGCGCTGATCGCCGGGTGTGCCAACCTCGTGAACCTGTTCGACCTCCGGCCCGGACGTGCCCTCAAGGTGGCGGTGCTCGTATCGGCGCCGATCGCGCTCGCCGGCCGAGACGGCGCCGGGGTCGCGGGCGCCGTGCTGGGTGCGGCCGCCGGGGCGGCGAAGGCAGATCTCCACGGCACCGACATGCTCGGCGACGGGGGAGCGAACGCGATCGGAGCCGCCCTCGGCACCGCGGTCGTGCTCGACACTCCGCGCAGCGTCCGGTGGGGTCTGCTCGCCGGTGTCGTCGCGTTGACCCTCGCGAGCGAGCGGGTGAGCTTCACCGAGGTGATCGCCCGCACGCCCGTGCTCCGGGCCGTCGACCACTGGGGTCGCCGTGACTCCGAGGTCCACCAGGACGCGTCCCGCGGCGCCGTCGGATGAGCGGGTGGTGAGGTTCGCGCAGCGCCGCGTCGGCGCCGGCCTCGCCGGTGCGGCGGCGCTCATCGCCGCGATCACCCTGCTGAGCAGGGTGGTGGGCTTCGGGCGGTGGATGGCGCAGTCGTACGGCGTCGGGGCCAGCGCGACGGGCACCGCGTACGCCACGGCGAACCTCCTCCCGAACGTCCTGTTCGAGGTCGTCGCAGGCGGAGCGCTCGCCGGCGCCGTCGTGCCACTCCTTGCCGCGCCGCTCGCACGACGCCTACGGACCGAGGTCGACCGGATCGCCTCTGCCCTGCTGACGTGGGCCGTCGCGCTCCTGGTGCCGACGGCCGTCCTCCTCACCGTCTTCGCGCGCCCGATCGTCGGTCTCCTGTACCAGCCTGGTCCGACCACCGATCCCGCGGTCGCCGCCCAGACGACCGACCTCGCCGTGTCGCTCGTCGCCGTGTTCGCGCCTCAGGTCGTCCTCTACGGGATCGGCGTCGTGCTCACCGGGGTGCTCCAGGCGCAGCGACGGTTCAGCTGGCCTGCCGCCGCGCCGCTCGCCTCCAGTGCGGTGGTCATCACCACCTACCTCGTGTTCCGGCACCTCGCCGTCGGGTCGACCCGTGACCACCCTGGTGAGCTGTCGGCATCGGCTGTGGCCTGGCTCGGGTGGGGAACGACGCTCGGAGTGGCGGCGATGAGTCTTCCGCTCCTCGCACCCGTGCTGCGGTCGGGGCTCCGTCTGCGCCCGACGTTCCGTTTCCCACCAGGGGTCGGGACGCGGGCGAGGAACCTCGCGTTCGCCGGACTCGGCGGTCTGGTCGCGCAGCAGGTCTCGGTCCTCGTGACGGCCAAGCTCGCGAACGACGTCGGTGGTCTCGGCACCATCAACCTGTTCATGTACTCCCAGGCCGTGTACCTGCTTCCCTATGCGGTCCTCGCCGTTCCCCTCGCGACGGCCGCCTTCCCCCGGCTGGCGGAGCACGCCGCGACGGGTGACCGCGAGCGCTACGGGCAGCTCGTGTCGGTGAGCACCCGCGGGGTGCTCGCCGTCTCGATGCTCGGAGCAGCCGTGCTCATCGCCGTGGCCCCGGCGGTCGCGGCATTCTTCGGGACGATCGACGCGAGCCGGGATCCTGCGCTCGTCGCCCACATGAGTCCGACCCTGACGCTCCTGGCACCGGGGCTCCTGGGCTACGCCCTGATCTTCCAGCTCTCGCGGGTGCTGTTCGCGCTGGAACGCGGGCGAGCAGCGGTCAGCGCCGTCGCCACGGGATGGTTCACCGTCGCCGTCGCCTCCATCGTGGGGGTGCGGCTCGCGGCACCGACGTCGGGCGATCCGGGCGGAACCCTGCGGGGGCTCGCGGCAGGCAACTCGGTCGGGATGCTCGTCGCCGGTGTCGTCCTGCTGATCGTCGTGCGGCGAGCGGCGGGACGCGACGCCATGACGGGGATCACCCGCACCGTGGCCGTGACGCTCGTCGGTGCCGTCGTCGCAGCAGGTGCAGGGCGGTGGGCCGAGGGTCGGTTGCAGGACGCGTGGGGGACCGGGGCGGCGGCGTCGGTGTCCGCCGGACTCGTCGCCGCGACGGTCGCGGTCCTGGTGATCGGTACGGTGGTGGTCGTCGGCGACCGGTCGCTGATCCGCGCGGTACGGCGCAGCGGCCATTCGGACGAGGTGCGCTCTCGCGGTGAGGAGGTCACTCGTGGGTGAGAACCCCCAGCACGTGCTCCAGGTGCTCGGCTCCAGCTCCGGAGGCGTTGCGCGCCACGTCGCCCAGATCAGCGCCGCGCTCGCGGCCGAGCCGCCAGACGGCCCAGGTGCTGTCGTCAAGGTGGCAGGTCCCGCTGCCCTGGAGGGGCAGATCGCGCCCGCCGACAGCCGGGTGACCTACCGTGCCATCCCCCTGGGCCCGCGACCTGGACCACGGGACGTCGAGGTCACACGACGGCTGCGCGCGCTGGCTGCCGGGGCTGACGTCGTGCACGCGCACGGGCTACGTGCCGGTGCGGCGGCGGTGCTGGCCGTCGCCGGGCTACGGACCGAGGACCGCCCATGGGTCGTGGTGACGTTGCACAACCGACCCGTCGGCGGCCGGGGGGTCAGGACGGTCGCGACCGCGCTCGAGCACCTGGTCAACCGCCGTGCCGATGTCGTCCTCGGCGTCTCGGCGGACCTGGTCGAGGGGGCGCGTGAGCGGGGTGCGCGACGTACCGAACGGGCGTTGGTCCCGGCACCGGCGCGCCCGCCGGTCGGTCGGACGGCGTCGCAGGTGCGTGCCGACCTCGGGCTCGAGCCGGATGCCGCCCTCCTCGTCACGGTGGCGCGACTCGCCCCGCAGAAGGGCATCGACATGTTGTGCGACACCGCCGGCCTGCTCAAGGACCGCGTCGCCGCGGGAGACCTGCCGGAGCTCAGCCGGCTCGTCTGGGTCGTCGCAGGTGACGGCCCGCTCCGTGAGCATCTTGCAGCACGGGTTGCCGCTGAGGACCTCCCCGTCGTCGTCCTGGGTCGCCGCGACGACGTGCCGGACCTCCTCGCGGCCGCCGACCTGGTCGTCAGCACCGCCGTGTGGGAGGGACAACCCCTCTGGCTGCAGGAAGCGCTCGCTCTCGGTGCGGCGGTCGTCGCGACGGACGTCGGGGGGGACGAGCGAAGTCACCGCTGACGGCGCCGCACTCGTCCCCGCAGCGCGTCCGGGTCACCTCAGTGCGCGGATCGTGCACCTGCTCACCGACGAGCCACGGCGAACCGCTCTCGGTGAGGCGGCGATCGAGCGGGCACGTGAGCTCCCGACGATCGGGGACGTCCTGGCCCAGCTGGCGGCCGTCTACGAGCCGCTCCCGGACCGCAGGTGAGCTGCCGGAGGCCCATGACGTGCACCGCCCTGCGGCAGGTCGCGACCGCTCGCTCGACGGCGGGTCCGGTCCAGAGCGTCGCAGACGTCCGGTAGAGTGAAAGCCCGTGGCAGAGCGCGCAAATCGACTCTCCGGGCGGTCGGACAATTCGACCCGGCACATCTTCGTCACCGGAGGCGTCGCCTCCTCTCTTGGCAAGGGCCTCACGGCATCCAGCCTGGGACGACTCCTGCGATCGCGTGGCCTACGGGTCACGATGCAGAAGCTCGACCCGTACCTCAACGTCGACCCTGGGACCATGAACCCGTTCCAGCACGGTGAGGTCTTCGTCACCGAGGACGGTGCCGAGACGGACCTGGACATCGGGCACTACGAGCGGTTCCTCGACGTCAACCTCAGCGCACCGGCGAACGTGACGACGGGGCAGATCTACTCGAGCGTGATCGCCAAGGAGCGCCGCGGCGAGTACCTGGGCGACACCGTGCAGGTGATCCCGCACATCACCGACGAGATCAAGGCCCGCATGCGCGCGCAGGCCGACCCGGCAGTCGGTAGCGCACCGGACGTCATCATCACGGAGATCGGTGGCACGGTCGGCGACATCGAGTCTCTTCCGTTCCTGGAGGCGGCACGCCAGGTGCGTCACGACCTCGGTCGTGACAATGTCTTCTTCCTGCACGTCTCCCTCGTCCCGTACATCGGGCCGAGCGGCGAGCTCAAGACCAAGCCGACCCAGCACTCGGTCGCGGCACTTCGCTCGATCGGCATCCAGCCCGACGCGATCGTCCTGCGCGCCGACCGGGATCTTCCGGAGAGCACCCGGCGCAAGATCGCCCTCATGTCCGACGTCGACGTCGAGGCCGTCATCGCTTGTCCCGATGCCCCGAGCATCTACGACATCCCGCGCGTGCTGCACTCCGAAGGCCTGGACGCGTACGTCGTGCGACGTCTCGACCTGCCCTTCCACGACGTCGACTGGGAGGCCTGGGAACAGGTCACCCATCGCGTCCACCACCCGGTCCACGAGGTCGAGGTCGCGCTCGTCGGCAAGTACATCGACCTCCCGGACGCCTACCTCTCGGTCAGCGAGGCGCTGCGGGCGGGTGGGTTCGCGAAGAACGCGAAGGTCGTGGTCCGGTGGGTCACCTCGGACGACTGCCAGACACCGGACGGCGCGCAGCGTGCGCTCGGTGGGGTCGACGCGGTGCTGATCCCCGGCGGCTTCGGCGTGCGGGGGATCGAGGGCAAGCTCGGTGCGCTTCGCTGGTCGCGCGAGAACCGCGTGCCGACGCTCGGGATCTGCCTCGGGCTCCAGTGCATGGTCATCGAGTACGCGCGGAACGTCATGGGGCTCGCGGAGGCATCGTCCTCGGAGTTCGACCCCGGTACCCCGATCCCGGTCATCGCGACGATGGCCGAGCAGCTCGCGTACGTCGACGGCGACGGGGACCTCGGCGGGACGATGCGGCTCGGAGCGTACGACGCCGTACTCGCACCCGGGTCCGTGGTCGCGGCCGCCTACGGCTCCGAGCACGTGTCCGAGCGGCACCGCCACCGCTACGAGGTGAACAACGCCTACCGCGAGGAGCTCGAGGCCTCGGGCCTGGTGATCTCCGGGGTGTCACCCGACTCGTCCCTGGTCGAGTTCGTCGAGCTCCCGGCGGAGGTGCACCCGTACTACGTCGCCACGCAGGCCCACCCGGAGTTCAAGTCCCGTCCGACCCGTGCGCATCCGCTGTTCGCCGGGTTGATCGGGGCAGCGCTGGACGTCAGGGTGGCAGCTGCCACCGCGACGCCGGCGACGATCTGAGTGGAGCGCGCACCGACGCAGCGAGAAGGGCTCAGCACCGGCGAGCTCCGGGACGTCGTGGCGGCGCGTCCGGCAGGGGGTCGTGACCTGCTCCACGACGGCATGATCTGGGACGTCGTCGCGGAGCAGGTCGATCTCGGTGACGGGGGAGGGTGCGACGGGAGTTCATCGACCACCCCGGCGCGGTGGCGGTCATCGCGATCGACGACGAGGACCGGCTGCTGCTCCAGCGGCAGTACCGGCACCCGGTCGGTCGCGAGCTGTGGGAGCCTCCTGCCGGCCTGCTCGACGTCGACGGCGAGCCTGCGCAGATCGCCGCGGCACGAGAGCTCGCGGAGGAGGCCGATCTCGTCGCGGACCGCTGGGACGTGCTGGTGGACTACTTCACCTCGCCCGGCGGGAGCAACGAGGCGATCCGGATGTTCCTCGCACGGGGCCTGCACGAGGTGCCGGTGCACGAGCGGTTCGCCCGTGAGGCCGAGGAGCTCGAGATGGAGCCGCGATGGGTGCCGCTGGACGACGCCGTGGCGGCCGTGCTCGAGGGGCGCGTGCACAACCCGTCGGCCGTCGTCGGGATCCTTGCCGCGCAGGCGGCGCGGGCCACGGGATGGACGGCGCTGCGACCGGTCGAGACGCCGTGGCCCGAGCGTCGTCACCCCGGCGACGTGCCCGGGCCGGCGTTCCAGGCCTGACGCGGGGTTCTCGCGACTGGTTCGCTCTTCAGCGGCTCGTGGAGACCCGGTACTGGGCGTTCGCGAGAGGGATGAAGATCACGAGGATCGCTGCGGACCAGATGAGGGTGTAGAGAGCCGGGTGCTGCAGTGCCCACGCCGTCGGTTCCGGCGTCCCGGGCTGGATGTTGCCGAAGAGCTCGCGTGCGGCCTGGGTCACCGCTGACACGGGATTCCACTCGGCGAAGCGCTGGAGGGCCGACGGGAGCGTGCTCAGGGGCACGAACGTGTTCGCGATGAACGTGAGCGGGAAGATCACGATGAACGAGGCGTTGTTGACGACCTCCGGGCTCGGGACGAGCATGCCGATCCAGGCCATGATCCACGAGATGGCGTAGGCGAAGACGAGCAGTACCCCGTAGCCGGTGAGCGCGTCGAGGAACGAGCCGCGGATCCGCCACCCGACCGCCAACCCGGTCAGCGACATCACGACGAGCACGATGACGTTGTTGATGACGTCGGACAGGGTGCGGCCGGTCAGGACCGCCGACGGCGCCATCGGCAGCGAACGGAACCGGTCGATGATCCCCTTCTTGACGTCCTCGGCGAGGCCGGCGCCGGTGATCGTCGCCCCGAAGATCACGGTCTGGGCGAAGATCCCTGCGATGAGGTACTCGCGATACGCAGAGCTGCCGCTGCTCCCGCTGATCGTCCCGCCGATCGCCCCGCCGAACACGTAGGCGAACAGCAGCACGAACATGATCGGCGACAGCACGGTGAAGACCAGGAGGTCCGGCACGCGCTTGATCTTGATGATGTTGCGCTTCGCGACGACATGCGCGTCGGCGATCACGTGCGGGATGGTCATCGGGCCGTCTCCTTCTCCGTGGCGGACGGGTCGTCGGTACCGGCAGTGCCGTGCCCGGTGAGGGTGAGGAAGACGTCGTCGAGGGTCGGTCGGCGCAGCCCGACGTCGTCGATCCCGATACCGGCGGCGTCGAGCCGTCGGAGGGCGTCGGTGAGGGCGCTCGCGCCGCCGCTCACCGGCATGAGCAGGGCGTGGCGGTGGACGTCGAGCGTCGGGCTGGCGAGGCCGAGCGGAGCGAGCAGCGTGCCGGCCTCGGCGAGGCGTCGACCGTCGTTCACCGTGATCTCGAGCCGTTCACCGCCGACCTGGGCCTTGAGCTGGTCCGAGGTGCCCTGGGCGATGATCCGCCCGTGGTCGATCACCACGATCTCGTCGGCGAGGACGTCGGCCTCCTCGAGGTACTGGGTCGTCAGCAGCAGCGTGGTGCCGCCGGACACGAGCGTCTGGATGACCTCCCACATGTCGATCCGTCCCCGCGGGTCGAGCCCCGTGGTCGGCTCGTCGAGGAACAGCACCGGTGGCCGTGCGACCAGGGCGCCGGCAAGGTCGAGGCGTCGACGCATCCCACCCGAGTAGGTGCGGGTGGGGCGGTTCGCCGCATCCTCGAGCTTGAAGTCGGCGAGCAGCTCCCGGGCCCTCTCGCGACTCGCTCGCCGGCCCAGGTGATAGAGCCGTCCGATCATGTCGAGGTTCTCGTAGCCGGTCAGGTACTCGTCGACGGCCGCGTACTGGCCCGACAGGCCGATCCGCCGTCGCACGCCGGCCGGGTCCTTCCGGAGGTCGACGCCGGCGACGTGGGCGCGACCGGCGTCCGGGTGCAGCAGGGTCGCGAGGATGCGGACCACGGTCGTCTTGCCGGCGCCGTTCGGCCCGAGAAGTCCCAGCACCGATCCCGTCGGCACGGCGAGATCGATGCCGTCGAGCGCGGTCACCGACCCGAACCGCTTGACGAGTCCCTCGGCGTTGATCGCGTGACGGGTGGCGCCCGTCGTGGCGGTGTCGTGGTCCATGGGTCGAGGCTAGGGCGAGGGTCCGACACCCGCGAGGCGGCCGACGGTCGACCGTTCACATGATGTTCACAGGCCACGCCTGGCCGATCGGGTTGACCCGCTGCGCCGTGATGCCGATATCGAGGAGGTGACAGGTTCGTTCGCGCATCCTCGGGGCCACGACAGGAAGCTCCCGCTCTTCCCGTCGCCATGGCACTACGCGCTGTTCCTCGGCCTGGCGTCGGCGATGTGCCTGATCTCGGGGGTCTGGCCGCTGACGCCCTCCTCGATCGTCGAGGTCTGGCGGACGGCCGCAGGGATCTTCGCCGCGATGGCGCTGGGGATGGTCCTGCTCGGGCGGGTGCCGGGGGTGCGCCACGTGGTGGTCGTGGTGTCCGTCGCCACCGGTGCGGTGCTGCTGGCGGCGTGCCAGACGGTCGAGGGCCTCGTCCTCACGAGCCTCGGGCTCGTCGTCGCGAGCCAGTTCGCGGCGTACGCCTACCCGTTCCGCCAGCTGCGGGTGGTGATCCCCGGGATCGTCGTGGCGCTCACCGTGGGCATGCTGGCCTCCCCGGTGCCGTTCGCCCCGACGGTGTGGGTCGTCCTGGTCACGACGGTCGCGGTCAGCGCGGGCACCTTCGGCTACCTGCTCGAGCTGCTCCGCTGGAGCTCGACCACGGACGACCTCACGGGGGCCCTCACCCGACGTCTGTTCCAGCAGATGCTCGAGAGGGAGATCGACCAGGTCCGGTCCGAGGGGGGTGCGCTGTGCGTCGTGGCGGTGGACCTCGACGCGTTCAAGCACCTCAATGACACGCACGGCCACGCCGCCGGTGACGCGGCACTGGTGCGGCTGGTCGACTCGTGGCGGCAGGTGCTCCACGGGCGCGACGCGATCGCCCGGACCGGCGGGGACGAGTTCGCCGTCCTGCTGACCGAGGCCGACGAAGCGCGCGGCGCTGCGGTCGTCGCGACCGTCCGTGCCCTGACCGACGTCCGGTGGAGCGCGGGGGTGGTGTGTCTGCGTTCGGCGGACCACGGGACGATGGTCCGCGTCGTGGGCTCAGCGGGGGGCACAGAACCGGCAGGAGACGATGGCCCGGTGGGTGACGAGGGTCGGTCGGGCGGGATCCCGGCGGGCGACCTCGACGCGGAGGCCCTGCTCGCGCGGGCGGACGACCAGCTCTACCGTGCCAAGGCCCGCGACCGGCGCCGCCGCCACGACGACGCGGTCAGCGAGATCCGCTCCGCACCCTCAGTGTGGTGACGAACCACGTGACCGCGACCGTGAGCAGGGCAGCGGCGACCATGTGGACACCGACGAGCAGGGCCGGCAGCCCGGTCGCGTACTGCACGTAGCCGATCACCCCCTGGGCCAGGGTGAGGGCGAGGAGCACGAGTGCCGAGCGACGGGTCTCGGCCGGCGCGTGCTCCCGCCGAAGGGCGACGAGGATCGCTGCCAGCACCACCAGGAACACCCAGACCGCACCGGCATGCACCTTGGCCATCGCGGCCGGGTCCACCGCGAACCGGTAGCCGACCACCGAGTCGCCGGAGTGCGGCCCGGAACCGGTCACGACCACGCCGAGAGCGAGGACGACGACCGTCGCGACCACGAGCGCACGCGACATGACCACGATCAGCGGTCCGACGACAGGGCGGGGGGTGCCGTCCTCGCGCCGGTGACGCCGGACCAGCACGGTCGATGCAGCGACGAGCGCCATCGAGATCAGCAGGTGACTGGCGACGATCGCCGGGTTGAGCTTGACGAGCACGGTGATCCCGCCGATCACGGCCTGCAGCAGGACGCCGGCGAGCGGCACGAGCCCGAGGAGCCGGTACGAGCGGGCGCGCTCCCGTCCGGACCAGACGGCGACGGCGACGAGCAGCGAGATCACGAGGAGGATCCCGGTGATCATCCGGTTCCCGAACTCGATGGCTGCGTGGTACGAGGCGGCGTCGACGTGCATCGGGGTGAAGTGGCCCGGCTCGCACTGAGGCCACGTCGAGCACCCGAGTCCGGAGGCGGTGAGCCGCACGGCGCCTCCGGTACCGATGATCACGACCTGCGCGACGAGATTGGCGACCAGGACCGGGAACGTCCAGCGGGTGGGCCATGTGCCCCACCGGGCCCGCCACAGCGCCCGGCGGTTGCCGTGCGACGAGTCGGGGACCTGGACGGGGGCTGGGGGCGTGCTCACGGGAGACACCGTAGTCGGGGAAGCAGGGCGCAGCCGCCGCATCGTGACGGTGCTGGCCCCGGACCGGCCCACGTGCAGATGGTCAGTGCCATCGGAACAGTCGACCCGCACCCCAGGCGAGGCCCGCGGTCCACGCGACGAGGACGGCCACCGAGGCGAGCGGGAGGCTGCCGTGCATCAGGGCGCCGCGCAGGCACTCGCCGAGCGCACCCGACGGCAGCAGGAGCGCGAGGTGCGCCAGGACGCCCGGGAGCCTGCTCGCCGGGACCACGATGCCGCCGCCGACGGCGAGGAGCACGAGCACGAGGTTCGCCAGGGCGAGGACGCCCTCGGCCCGGAGCGTGCCGGCGATCAGGAGAGCCAGGGAGGTGAACGCCGCGGTCCCGAGCAGGATCCCGATGACGGCGACGACCACGCCGCTCGTGACCGGGTGCCAGCCGAGTCCGAGCGCCACCGCGCCGATGACGACGACCTGGACGACCTCGACCGCGAGCACACCGAGGGCCTTACCCGCGAGGAGTCCGCCGCGGCCGAGGGGCGTGGTGGCCATGAGGCGGAGCACGCCGTTGCGTCGGTCGAATGCAGTGGCGATGGCTTGCGACGTGAACGACGTGCTCATGACGGCGAGCGCGATCACCCCGGGCGCGAAGAAGTCGATGCGGGTCGCCCCTGCGGTCCCGATCTCGATCACCGAGCTCCGGGTGAGGCCGACGAGGACGAAGATCGGCATGACCAGCGTGATGAGCAGCTGCTCGCCGTTGCGCAGGATCATCTTCATCTCGAACCCGGCCTGCGCGAGGACGCGGCGCGGCGCGGGCGCTGGCGCCGAGGTGGCGGCCAACGGTGCGGCGCTCATCGCAGGCTCCTTCCGGTGAGGTCGAGGAAGACGTCCTCGAGGGTGCGGCGACCGATGCTCAGACGGCTGACGAGGACGTCGTGGGAGGCGCACCAGCCCGCCAGCGCGGCCACCGTCGCCGGGGTGATGGGGCCGTTCACGGTGAAGTCGCCATCGCCCTCGTGCTGCACGCGGTGCTCGCCGCCGGGCTCTTGCCTCGCGTCGTCGGACAGTGCGCGCGCGAGCGACGCCGTGTCGAGGTCCGGCACGGCGGAGAAGCGGAGCGTGCTGTCGTCGACCGCGCTCGTGAGCTCGCGAACCGACCCGCGCGCGATCACCGCACCTCCGTCGACGATCACCACGTTGTCGGCGAGGTCCTCGGCCTCGTCCATCAGGTGGGTCGTGAGCACGATGCTGACCCCCTCGGACCGGAGCTCGCGGACGAGGTCCCACACCGCGTGGCGGCTCTGCGGGTCCATCCCGGCGCTGGGCTCGTCCAGGAACACGAGCTCGGGGCGGCCGATGATCGCGGCGGCGAGGGCGAGTCGTTGACGCTGCCCCCCGGACAGCCGTCGCACCGTGGTCCGGGCGAACGAGGTGATGCCGAGCCGTTCGGCGAGCGGGCCGACGTCGAGCGGTGTCGCATACATGGACGCGAGGTGGCGGAGCATCTCGAGCGGACGTACGCCGGTCGGCAGCCCACCGTCCTGGAGCATCACACCGACGCGAGGTCGAAGGGCGCGGGCGTCGCGCTGCGGGTCGAGCCCCAGGACCCGCACGGTTCCGGAGTCGGGGACGCGGAGCCCCTCGCAGCACTCGATCGTCGTCGTCTTGCCGGCTCCGTTCGGTCCGAGGACCGCGGTCACCTGTCCGGCGGGGGCGGTCAGGTCGAGTCCGGAGACGACCGTGCGACCGCTGTAGCCCTTGACGAGTGCATGGATCTCGACTGCAGGGGGGCGCGACACGGGGGAGAGTCTAGGCACGCCTGCTGTCAGCGGGGCCCAGGTCCCGGCTCAGGGCTACCTGCGACGCGCGGCCCGGTCGGAAGTGAGGGTGACCTTCCTTGCGTGGGACTATATTGGCAACAACTATGTTGCCTATATCGAGGGCGATCAAGTCCCGGCGGGTCCTCGGGCCCGGAGAGACCGCAGTGGAGGTGACGATGAGCACGACCCTGGTCGATGCGCCCGCGCACCGGTCCGACCACGACGGCGAGACCGGCGACAACGACGAGTCCACGCGGGACCGCGTGCTCCAGATCGTGGCGTCCGACGGCCCGGTCACGGCGGCCCAGCTCGCCCGCGGCCTCGGTCTGACAACGGCAGCGATCCGTCGGCACCTCTCGGTCCTCGAGGGCGCCGGGCGCATCGTCGTCCACGAACCGACCACGTGTGCCGGGCAGCCGGCTCCACGGGGTCGGCCGGCCCGTCGGTACATCGTGACGGGGCGCGGGCAGGCGGCGCTCTCCAACAGCTATCCGGAGCTCGCCGGTCAGGCACTGCGCCTGATCGAGGAGCTCGCCGGCCGCGAGGCCGTCACCGCGTTCGCCGAGCGGCGTCTCGAGGACCTCGAACGACGGCACGCGCCGACGCTCGCGGCCGCGGGCACCGACCCCCTCGCCCGGGTCCAGGCACTCGCCGCCGGCCTGACGACGGACGGGTACGCCGCGACGGCTCGACCCATCCCCGGGATGGCGACGGTCCAGCTGTGCCAAGGTCACTGCCCCGTCCAGCAGGTCGCGGCCGAGTTCCCGGAGCTCTGCGAGGCCGAGACCCACGTCTTCTCCCGCCTTCTCGGCGTCCATGTCCAGCGTCTGTCGACGCTGGCAGCCGGTGGGCACGTCTGCACGACGAACATCCCGATCGGCGCTCTCCACGTCCCTGCGGAAGGAACCCCATGACCGCTCCCACCGACAGCTCGCCCCTGACCCAGGACGAGGCCATCGCGTCGATCGGGTCGTACGGATACGGCTGGCACGACTCCGACATCGCCGGTGAGACCGCGCGGCGCGGCCTGTCAGAGGAGGTCGTCCGCAACATCTCGGCGCTCAAGAACGAGCCCGAGTGGATGCTCAAGCTGCGGCTCAAGGGTCTCCGCCTGTTCGACAAGAAGCCCATGCCCAACTGGGGCTCGGACCTCACCGGCATCGACTTCGACAACATCAAGTACTTCGTCCGCTCGACGGAGAAGCAGGCCACGACCTGGGACGAGCTCCCGGACGACATCAAGAACACGTACGACCGCCTGGGCATCCCGGAGGCCGAGAAGCAGCGCCTGGTCTCGGGCGTCGCCGCGCAGTACGAGTCCGAGGTCGTCTACCACCAGATCCGTGAGGACCTCGAAGAGCAGGGCGTCATCTTCCTCGACACCGACACCGGGCTGCGCGAGCACCCGGAGATCTTCGAGCAGTACTTCGGCTCGGTCATCCCGGTGGGGGACAACAAGTTCGCGTCGCTGAACACCGCGGTGTGGTCCGGTGGGTCGTTCGTCTACGTCCCGCCGGGCGTGCACGTCGACATCCCGCTGCAGGCCTACTTCCGGATCAACACCGAGAACATGGGCCAGTTCGAGCGGACCCTGATCATCGCCGACGAGGGCTCGTACGTGCACTACGTCGAGGGCTGCACCGCACCGATCTACCAGTCGGACTCGCTGCACTCGGCCGTGGTCGAGATCATCGTGAAGAAGAACGCACGGGTCCGGTACACGACGATCCAGAACTGGTCGAACAACGTGTACAACCTGGTCACCAAGCGGGCGACCGCCGGCGAGGGCGCGACCATGGAGTGGGTCGACGGGAACATCGGCTCCAAGGTCACGATGAAGTACCCCGCGATCTACCTCATGGGAGAGCACGCGCGCGGCGAGACACTCTCGATCGCGTTCGCCGGCGAGGGGCAGCACCAGGACGCAGGCGCGAAGATGGTCCACGCCGCGCCGCACACGTCGTCGTCGATCGTCTCCAAGTCGGTCGCGCGCGGCGGCGGTCGCACGTCCTACCGCGGGCTCGTCCAGATCCTCGAGGGTGCCCACCACTCGGCGTCCAACGTGCTCTGCGATGCCCTCCTCGTCGACCAGATCTCCCGTTCCGACACCTATCCCTACGTGGACGTCCGTGAGGACGACGTGTCGATGGGGCACGAGGCGACGGTCTCGCGCGTGAGCGAGGACCAGCTGTTCTACCTGATGTCCCGCGGGATGAAGGAGACCGAAGCCATGGCGATGATCGTGCGCGGGTTCGTGGAGCCCATCGCACGCGAGCTCCCCATGGAGTACGCCCTCGAGCTGAACCGCTTGATCGAGCTCCAGATGGAAGGATCCGTCGGCTGATGACCAGCACCACCGACCACGAGACCGCCGTACCCGGGGGCCTCTCCACCGACCACTCACGGGCGGTCGCCGACGGGACGCACACGCACGGTGTGCCGACGGTCCCCGCGAGCTCGCGGGCCCAGCGGACGACGTCGTTCGACCTCGCGGACTTCCCGGTGCCGACCGGGCGCGAGGAGGAGTGGCGGTTCGCCCCGGTCGACCGCGTCGCACCGCTCTTCGCGTCGGACCTCTCAGGACCGAAGGTCATCACCACGGTGGTCGAGGCGCCCGGGGTCGTGGTCGAGATCGTCGACCGTGACGATCCCCGACTCGGGACCGCGGGCAAGCCCGGCGACCGGTCTGCGGTCACGGCCTGGAGCTCGTTCCAGCGCGCGACCGTCGTGACGATCCCACCGCAGCTGGTCGCGGGCACCGCGACCTCGGTGCGGGTCGAGGGTGTCGACGCGTCGAACCCGACTGCGTCGCACCTGCTCGTCCATGCGCGAGAGCTGTCCGAGTCGCTCGTGGTCGTGGACCACACCGGGTCGGCGATGCTGTCGGAGACGATCGAGGTCGTCGTCGAGGACGGTGCACACCTGACGCTCGTCTCGGTGCACGACTGGGCCCCGGACACCGTCCACCTGTCGTCGCACCGGATCCGGCTCGGTCGCGACGCGACGGTCAAGCACATCGTCGTGACGCTCGGCGGAAGCATCGTCCGGGTCACCCCGGATGCCGAGTTCACCGGCGAGAACGGCTCCCTCGAGATGGTCGGTCTGTACTTCGCGGACGCCGGCCAGCACCAGGAGCACCGGCTGTTCGTCGACCACGCCGTGCCGTCGTGCCGGTCCCGGGTCACCTACAAGGGCGCGCTGCAGGGCGAAGGTGCGCACACCGTGTGGGTGGGCGACGTCCTGATCCGCGCCGAGGCCGAGGGCACGGACACCTACGAGCTCAACCGGAACCTCGTGCTCTCCGACGGGGCCCGCGCCGACTCGGTGCCGAACCTCGAGATCGAGACCGGGCTCATCGAAGGTGCCGGTCACGCCAGCGCGACCGGTCGCTTCGACGACGAGCAGCTGTTCTACCTGCGGTCGCGGGGCATCCCCGAGCCCGACGCCCGGCGCCTCGTCGTCCGGGGGTTCTTCAACGAGCTCATCCAGCAGATCGGCGTGCCCGAGGTCGAGGAGCGCCTGCTCGCCGCGATCGAGGCCGAGCTCGAGAAGAGCATGAGCATCCTCGACGCGATCGGTGGCGTCGACGCTCTCGCTGCGGCGGACGCATGAGCGCCCAGCCGGCCTGCCTGGTCGCCGACGTCGCCACGGGCGAGGCGCTCCGTGTCGAGCTCGTCGGAGAGCGTGGCCCTGTCGCGGTCGCGGTCGTGCGCGACGACGACGGCGCACTCCACGCGATCTCCGACGTGTGCTCGCACGGCGCCGTCTCGCTGTCCGACGGTGACGTGGAGGGCCGCACGATCGAGTGCTGGCTCCACGGCTCCCGCTTCGACCTGCGTACCGGTGCGGCCCTCGGGCTCCCCGCGACGCACCCCGTCCCTGTCTACCCCGTGACCGTCGACGGCGAGCACGTGCTCGTCGACGTCGACGTCGTCCACCGCCCGTCCGAGGAGAACTGACCATGTCCACGCTCGAGATCCGTGACCTGCACGTCAGCGTCGAGACCAAGGAGGGCGCGAAGCAGATCCTCCGCGGCGTCAACCTCTCCATCTCCAGCGGCGAGACGCACGCCATCATGGGCCCCAACGGCTCCGGCAAGTCGACGCTCGCCTACTCGCTCGCCGGCCACCCGAAGTACACGGTCACGTCGGGGACGGTGACGCTCGACGGTGTCGACGTGCTCGCCATGACCGTCGACGAGCGCGCACGGGCCGGGCTCTTCCTTGCCATGCAGTACCCGGTCGAGGTGCCCGGCGTCAGCGTGACGAACTTCCTGCGGACCGCGAAGACCGCGATCGACGGTCATGCCCCGAAGCTGCGCACCTGGACCAAGGAGGTCCGGGCGGCGATGGACAAGCTCCGGATGGACGAGTCCTTCGCCGCACGCAGCGTGAACGAGGGCTTCTCCGGTGGCGAGAAGAAGCGCCACGAGATCCTCCAGCTCGAGCTGCTCGCACCGAAGTTCGCGATCCTCGACGAGACCGACTCGGGTCTGGACGTCGACGCGCTCCGGATCGTCTCCGAGGGGGTCAACCGTGTGAAGGAGACCTCCGACATCGGGGTGCTGCTCATCACGCACTACACCCGGATCCTGCGCTACATCACGCCGGACTTCGTGCACGTCTTCGTCGACGGTCGGGTCGCCGAGGAAGGCGGGCCGGAGCTCGCGGACCGGCTCGAGGACGAGGGCTACGACCGGTTCCTCGGCGCGGGCGCGACCGCCTGACGGCCGTCTGAACCTGTCCGAACCTGTCTGAACCCGCTCGAACCTGCACCACGACCCACACGAGCACCGACCAGGCCCGACCGGCCTCGACGAGCCCCTACGAGCAAGGACACCGTTGTGACACAGACCGTCCATCCGCCCGGCGCGCCGTCGGGACTCACCGACGTCGAGCTCGCGGCGGTGCGCGCGGACTTCCCGCTGCTCGACCGGACCCTGCGGGACGGACGTCCGCTCGTGTACCTGGACTCCGGGGCGACGTCGCAGAAGCCCGACGTGGTCCTGGACGCCGAGCGGGACTTCTACACGCAGCGGAACGCCGCGGTGCACCGCGGGGCGCACCAGCTCGCCGAAGAGGCCACCGACGCGTTCGAAGGAGCACGTGACCAGGTCGCGCGGTTCGTCGGTGTCGCGTCGGACGAGATCGTCTGGACCTCCAACGCCACCGCGGCGATCAACCTCGTCGCCTACGCGATGTCGAACGCGACGGCCGGACGCGGCGGCGCGGCGGCGCGGCGCTTCGCGCTCGGACCGGGGGACGAGATCGTCGTCACCGAGGCCGAGCACCACGCCAACCTGGTCCCGTGGCAGGAGCTGGCCGCGCGGACCGGGGCGACCCTGCGGTGGCTCGGCCTGCACGACGACGGCCGGATCCGCACCGAGGATCTCGCGACGGTCGTGGGTGAGCGCACGAAGGTGCTCGCGTTCGGCCACGCGTCCAACGTCACCGGCGCGATCGCACCCGTCGTGGAGCTGGTCGCCCGGGCGCGCGAGGTCGGGGCGCTGACCGTGCTGGACGCCTGCCAGAGCGTGCCGCACCTGCCGGTCGACCTGGCAGCGCTCGGCGTCGACTTCGCGGCGTTCTCCGGTCACAAGATGCTCGGACCGACCGGGGTCGGGGCACTGTACGGTCGCCGGGAGCTGCTCGAGGCGCTGCCGCCCGTGATGACCGGCGGCTCGATGGTCGAGGTCGTGACCATGGAGTCCACGACCTTCGCACCGCCGCCGCAGAAGTTCGAGGCGGGGACCCAGATGGTCGCCCAGGCGGTAGGGATGGGGGCAGCCGCGGCCTACCTCGGTGAGCTCGGCATGGAGGCCGTCGCGGCGCACGAGCACGTGCTCGCGCAGGCCCTGCTCGACGCGGTCGCGTCGGTGCCGCACGTCCGCGTCCTCGGACCCACGGAGGCGGTCGACCGGTTGGCGACGGTGGCGTTCGTGGTCGACGGCGTCCACGCGCACGACGTCGGTCAGGTCCTCGACGACGCCGGGGTCGCGGTGCGCGTCGGGCACCACTGCGCGCAGCCGCTGCACCGCCGGTTCGGCATCACCGCGACGGCTCGCGCCTCGGCATCGGTCTACACGACGCTGGACGAGGTCGAGATCTTCCGGGAAGCGCTGGGCGGGGTCCGCGCGTTCTTCGGACTGACGACGAACGGAGGTGACGGTCGATGACCGCCACGGCGATGGAACAGCTCTACCAGCAGGTGATCCTCGACCACGCCAAGGACCCGTGCGGCTACGGCCTCGTGCCCCCGCACGGGGACGACGCGCGCGTGGGGGAGTCCCACCAGGTCAACACGACCTGCGGTGACGAGCTGACCCTGCGGGTCGAGATCGGGTCCGACGGCACCGGGCACGACGTCCTGCGCAGCGTCAGCTGGGAGGGCCAGGGGTGCAGCATCTCCCGCGCCTCGGTGTCGGTGCTCTCCGAGCTCGTCACGGACGCCCCGGTGGCCCAGGCCGAGAAGCTCGGTGAGACGTTCCGGGAGCTGATGCGCTCACGTGGTCTCGCCCTGGACGAGGCCGCCCAGGACGCGCTCGGCGACGCGACGGCATTCACCGGTGTGGGCAAGTTCCCGGCCCGGATCAAGTGCGCGCTGCTGGGCTGGGCCGCACTGCGGGACGCGATCGTCAAGGCAGGCGTGGGCGACGGTGTCGCGGGGCCCGACGACGGCGAGCTGGACGACGCACGACCGGACACCGCAGGGCTGAAGGAGGACGCATGAGCACCATCCCATCCGAGCGCGAGGTCCCGTCGAGCGTCGCGGACGTCGAAGAGGCGCTGCGCGACGTCATCGACCCGGAGCTCGGCATCAACGTCGTCGACCTCGGGCTCGTGTACGGCGTGACGATCGACCAGTCGAACACCGCAGTGATCGACATGACGCTGACGTCGGCGGCGTGCCCGCTGACCGACGTGATCGAGGACCAGGCCGGGCAGTCGCTCGAGGGCATCGTCGACGGGTTCCGGATCAACTGGGTCTGGATGCCGCCGTGGGGCCCGGAGAAGATCACCGACGAGGGTCGCGAGCAGATGCGGGCGCTCGGCTTCAACATCTGAGCCGGGCGGCTGACGGTCACCGGTCGGTCGTGTCGCCGATGCCTCGTGCGACGAGGGCGTCGCCGACCAGCCGTGCCCGCGCGACCGTACGGATCGCTGCCGGTACCAGCAGCGCACGGGGGTGACGCCCGAGCCCCCGCGCCCGCGCGGCGTCCCGCACCTCGGCGACCAGGTCGAGGAGCGCCGGGACGGTGCGCAGCATCAGCATCACGGCCAGGGCCGTGAGCTCGGGGTCCAGCCCGACGCGCCGCAACGGACGCACACCGCGGACGACCGCGTCGAGGAGGTCGTCGACCGGCGTCGTCGCCAGCACGACCGTGGCGGCGAGCACGAGGGCCGTGAGGTCGGACATCGCCTCGACGGCGGTGAGCCAGCCGCGCTGCCACCACTGCACGGCCCCGAGCGCGAGGACGACCATCGCGACCGGGCGGAGGCCGGCGAGCGCGACCCGGCGGGGGACCTGCGCGACGGCAGCGGCGGCGATGACGCCGGCCAGGAGGAGCATCGCGGGCACCGGACCGGGCAGGACGACGGTCGCGACACCGAGGCCGGCGAGGACGGCGAGCTTGGCCGGCACCGGTGCGCGGTGCAGCGTGGTCGTCACGGCGGGACCCGATGAGGGTGACCAGGTGGCACCGGATCCGCCTGCGCGGCGCTCTCCGCGTCTCACGGCGAGCCCGTCCCGCGCGTGGAGTCGGTCGAGGAGCCGGCGGTCATGAGGGACTCGTAGTACGCGACGCCGGCGGACGCGTCGCCGTCGTGCACCACGTGCCCACCGTCCACGACGAGGACGCGGTCGGCGCGAGCGGCGCTCGCCAGGTCGTGCGTGACCAGCAGGACCTGCTGGGTGAGCCCGTCGAGCACGGTCTCGACGTGCCGCCGCCACCGGAGGTCGAGCAGCGTCGTCGGCTCGTCGCAGACGAGGACGACCGGGTCGGTCGCGAGGACGCAGGCGAGGGCGAGGAGCTGCTTCTGGCCCCCGGACAGGGAGTGCACGGCGACGTCGGCCCGATCTCCCAGACCGAACGACTCCAGGACCGCCCGGGCACGTGAGGCGCGCTCGGCGCGAGACAGGTCGAGGCGGCGCAGGGACAGGGTCACGTCCTCGAGCGGCGTCGGCATGACGAGCTGGGCGTCGGGGTCCGTGAACACGAACCCGACGCGCCGTCGAACCTCACCGCCGTGACGTGCGGTGTCCCAGCCGTCCACCGTCACGTGCCCGGCAGCCGGCAGCACCAGTCCGTTGACGAGCCGGGCGAGCGTGCTCTTGCCGGAGCCGTTCGCCCCGATCACCGCGATCCGGCGCTCGCTGAGCGTGCACGTCAGCGGGGCAAGCAGCTGGATCGGGTCCGCGCCCGGACGTGGCCCCGGGGCGGTGACGGTCGCGGCATCGAACCGGATCACGCGGACGACGTCAACGTCGGCGGAGAAGGTCGGGGAACGCCCGGTGCACGGCGGCGGCCACGATCGCGGCGAGGGCCGCCTTGACGAGGTCGAGCGGGACGAAGCCGACGTTCCATGCGGTGGCGGTCGTGAGGGAGACGCCGGCCCGCCAGGCCATCACCGGGACCCCGACCAGGTACAGCACGACGGTCGCCCCGAGCGTCGCGGCGAGGATCACCAGCGGGCGCAGCGTGCGGTGCGCGGCCCGCTCGACCGCGAGACCTGTCAACCAGGCGACGAGAGGGAACGCGAGCAGGTAACCCACCGACGGGGTGGCGAGCACGCCGAGACCACCGGTGCCCTGCGCGAACACCGGCACCCCCGCCAGGCCGACGGCCAGGTAGAGGAGCACGGCGAGCGCGCCGCGCCGCGCACCGAGGACGGCACCGGCAAGGAGTACCCCGAAGGTCTGGAGCGTGATCGGGACCGGGACCACGCCGATCGAGACGGACGTGAGCGAGCACACCGCGAGGAAGGCTGCGAACGTCGAGACGAGGGCGACGTCGACGACGGGGGTCGCCCGAGCCATCGGCGCCGGGAGGACGGTGGCCGGGGTGTCGTGGTCTGGTGCGGCGGTCATGGTTCCCCCGAGGATCGGTGGTCGGACGGTGCACGGATCGGTGGGGCGACTGCTCGCAGCAGCGCCCGGTCGCGGCGCCGACGGCGGCAGCCCGCCGCTCGTCACGCTAGCGGAGACATAGACTTGGCTGCGTTTGTGCCTGCGGCCAACGCTCGCGGGCCATGTTCGGAGGAAACCGCAGTCGGCGCACGCCGACGCCGGAAGGACACCCCTGTGATCACTGCCCATGCCGTCGAGCTGCGCGTCGGCGCGCGCGTGCTGCTGGACGACGCGACGTTCCGCATCGCCGCAGGCGACCGCATCGGGCTCGTCGGTCGGAACGGTGCGGGCAAGACCACGCTCACCAAGACCCTCGCGGGCGAGACCCAGCCGACCGGGGGGACGATCACCCGGTCCGGTGAGGTCGGGTACCTGCCGCAGGACCCGCGCACCGGGAACCTCGACGTCGTCGCCATGGACCGGATCCTGTCGGCGCGAGGCCTCGACCAGATCGTGCGTTCCATGCGGGAGACCGAAGGGGCGATGGCGAGCGCGATCGACGAGACGCGTGACGCCGCGATGGAACGCTACGCCCGCCTCGAGGCGCGTTTCACCGCTGCCGGTGGCTACGCGGCCGAGAGCGAGGCGAGCCGGATCGCGTCCAACCTCGGCCTCGACGAACGTGTGCTCGGCCAGACGATCGGCACGCTCTCCGGTGGTCAGCGTCGGCGGGTCGAGCTCGCGCGCATCCTGTTCTCCGGCGTCGAGACCCTGCTGCTCGACGAGCCGACCAACCACCTCGACGCCGACTCGATCATCTGGCTGCGCGACTTCCTCAAGGGCTACTCCGGCGGGCTCGTCGTGATCAGCCACGACGTCGACCTGCTCCGGGCCACCGTGAACAAGGTCTTCCACCTCGACGCGAACCGCGGTGAGCTGGACCAGTACAACCTCGGGTGGGACGCGTACATCCTGCAGCGAGAGACCGACGAGAAGCGACGTCGGCGCGAGCGTGCCAACACCGAGAAGAAGGCGGCCGTCCTGCTCGCCCAGGCCGACAAGATGCGCGCGAAGGCGACCAAGGCGGTCGCGGCGCAGAACATGGCACGCCGCGCCGAGCGAATGCTGTCGTCGTTGGACGAGGCGCGGGTCTCGGACAAGGTCGCGAGGCTGAGGTTCCCCGAGCCGGCGCCGTGCGGCAAGACACCGTTGACCGCGATCGGTCTGAGCAAGTCCTACGGGTCGCAGGAGGTCTTCACCGATGTCGGCCTCGCGATCGACCGGGGGAGCCGCGTCGTGGTGCTCGGGTTCAACGGCGCCGGGAAGACGACGCTGCTCCGGATGCTCGCCGGTCTCGACACACCGGACACCGGCGAGGTCCGGGCCGGTCACGGCCTGAAGCTCGGGTACTACGCGCAGGAGCACGAGACCCTCGACCTGGACCGCACAGTGCTGGAGAACCTGCGTACCTCGGCCCCGGACCTCACCGACACGCAGGTCCGGTCGGTGCTCGGGTCGTTCCTGTTCTCCGGCGACGATGCCGACAAGCCCGCCCGGGTGCTCTCCGGCGGTGAGAAGACCCGGCTCGCTCTCGCCGCGCTGGTGGTCTCGTCGGCGAACGTGCTGCTGCTCGACGAGCCGACCAACAACCTCGACCCGGCGAGCCGCGAGGAGATCCTCGCCGCGCTGAGGGGGTACAAGGGCGCGGTGGTGCTGGTCAGCCACGACGAGGGCGCTGTGGCCGCGCTGGACCCGGAGCGGGTCGTCCTTCTGCCCGACGGTGACGAGGACCTCTTCGGCCCGGACTACCTGGACCTCATCTCGCTCGCCTGAGCGGGGCGCTGCCGGTCAGCGACCGAGCTGCGCGTCGATCAGGGCGTCCTCCTCGTCCTCGGCGGACGGGCCGCGGCGCGCGACGCTCGCGGGCACGCGACGCGGCGCGGGTGCCGTGCGCGCGCCCGGTACCGGGCCCTCGCCGCGTGCCTCCCGGAGAGCCATCCGGCCGAAGCCGATCAGGGCGCCGAGCGCGAACGTCCACCACTGGAACGCGTACGACAGGTGAGGACCGGGGTCCGTGCTCGGTGCCGGGAGTGCCGCGAGCGGTGTCGCCGGTGCCGGGGTCTCGGTGTCGAGCCCGCCGAAGACGTCGTAGGCCTGGACGTCCGCTGCGACCCCGCCGGCGTCCAGGACCTGGCGGACCGCGATGGTCTGCACCTGCCCCGGTGGTGCGCTCCTGGTCGAGACCGGTTCCTGCTGGCGCAGGTGCACCGTGATCGTGACGTGCCCTGAGGGCGGCGTCGGGGCGGCTGACGGGCTCTCCTCGGTGGACGACTGCGGGATCCAGCCACGGTCGACCACCAGGACGGGACCTGCTGCACCGTCGGTGGGGTCGAGCTGGAACGGCACGAGGACGTGGAACGCGGACTGGCTGTTCACCGGACGGTTCCGCAGGAGGACGGTCGCGCCGGTGAGGTAGTGCCCGGTGAGCGAGACCCGTGTCCACACGCGTGCGTCGGGGAGCGGGGTGTCGAGGTGGGGGAGCACCGAGGCGATCGGAACCGCAGGGGCGGAGTAGTTGGCCTTGACGACGGCGATCTCGGCGTCGACCGTCACGTGCCGTCCCCACTGCCAACGGCCGGCGAACGTGCAGCCGACGGCGAGCACGACGGCGAGCAGCACCAGACCGATGGCGCGGCGGCGGCCCCCGTTCATCGGCCCGACGACGTCTCGAGCTCGCCCACCGGGACGGTGGAGCGGTGGAACCCGCGCACGCCGAGGAACTGCTCGAGCTGCTCGCGGTGATCGGGGCACGCCAACCACACCTTGCGCCGCTCCGGTGCGTGCAGGCGGGGGTTGTTCCACAGGAGCCCCCATGTCGCGTCCTGGCGACACCCCCGTGCGCTGCACACGAGCTCCGCCACCGGGTCCGGGGCGGCGGCGGTGTCAGTCATGGTGGACGTCCTTCCCGAAGGATTCGGCTTGCGCACCCAGGGCGCGGGGGTCGATCAGCAGGGTGCTCGTCTCCCGGCGCTCTCGGCCGGCATTCGCGAGCAGCACCGCGATGTACGGCATCACCACCGCCGTCGCGACGAGAAGCCAGCTGATCCATGCCGGGACATGACTCCAGAGCACCACGACGAGCAGGAACGCGACGACCCGGATGCCCATCTGCACCAGGTAGCGCCGCTCGCGGCGGGACTGGTCCTCGGCCAGCGGCGACGGCGCGTGCGTGATGCGATGCACCTCGTCGGGCCCGGACGTCCCGGGGCGGGTCCTGCTCACTCGCAGATTTTAGCCCTGCCTCACCAGGCACCCTCGCCCGGGCGGCGCACATGCGCGGCGTGTGGTTGTACGGATCGGACAACTGCAGGGGACGAACCTAGGCGTCACGAGTCCCGCAGCCGTCGATCGTTGTCGGATACCGTCGGGCGAGTGTCCCGGACGCGCCTGACGGCCGCGACCCGGTCGGATGCCGTCCACAACCCTGGGAGGACCGTGGTGGAGCCACGAAGCGTGCTGGTGACCGGGGCGAACCGTGGCATCGGCCGCGCGATCGCGGAGCGGTTCGTCGCTGCGGGTGACAAGGTCGCGACCCTGTACCGCGGCGGTGACCTCCCTGCGGGAGTGCTCGGCGTGATCGGCGACGTCCGGGACGGCGCCAGCGTCGATGCGGCGTTCAGCCAGGTGGAAGCGGCCCACGGGCCCGTCGAGGTCCTGGTCGCCAATGCCGGGATCACCCGGGACCAGCTCCTGATGCGGATGTCGGACGAGGAGTTCGACGAGGTCCTCGACGTGAACCTCACGGGTACGTTCCGCTGCGTGCGCCGGGCGTCGAAGGGCATGATCCGACTGCGCCGCGGCCGGATCGTCCTGATCTCGTCGGTCGTCGGGCTGTACGGCGGCGTCGGCCAGGTGAACTACGCCGCGTCGAAGGCCGGGCTCGTCGGGATGGCCCGGTCGATCGCCCGTGAGCTCGGCGGGCGCGGCATCACGGCCAATGTCGTCGCCCCCGGCTTCATCGACACCGCGATGACCGGTGCGCTCCCGGAGGAGCGGCGTCAGGCGTATCTTGCCGCCATCCCGGCCGGCCGCTTCGCGCAGCCGTCGGAGGTCGCCGCCGTCGTCGAGTTCGTCGCCTCGGACGCGGCGGCGTACATCAACGGCGCCGTGATCCCCGTCGACGGTGGTCTCGGCATGGGTCACTGACCGCGGCGCTGCTCGTCCCGTCCTCTCACGCACCTCTCTCGAACCGAACGGAAGTCAGCACATGGGTCTGCTCGACGGCAAGAAGCTCCTCGTCACCGGTGTCCTCACCGAGGGCTCGATCGCCTTCCACGTGGCTCGTCTCGCCCAGGAGCAGGGCGCCGAGGTCGTCCTGACGTCGTTCGGTCGGCAGATGCGCCTCACGCAGGCGATCGCCCGACGGCTCCCCGTCGAGGCGCCCGTCGTCCAGCTCGACGTGACGTCCGAGGACGACCTCGGGGCCCTCGCCGACGCGGTGCGCGCGCACACGGACCACCTCGACGGCGTGGTGCACTCGATCGGGTTCGCCCCGCAGTCGGTGCTCGGCGGGAACTTCCTGTCGGCGCAGTGGCCCGACGTCGCGACGGCCCTCGAGATCTCGGCATACTCGCTCAAGTCGCTCGCGGTCGCGACGCAGCCGTTGCTGGTGCGGGGTGCGTCGATCGTCGGCCTCACGTTCGACGCCCGGTACGCATGGCCGGTCTACGACTGGATGGGTGTCGCGAAGGCTGCGTTCGAGGCGACCGCGCGCTATCTCGCCCGCGACCTCGGCCCGCAGGGGGTGCGGGTGAACCTCGTGTCGGCCGGTCCGATCCGGACGACGGCCGCCAAGTCGATCCCCGGGTTCGAGGAGATCGAGGGCGGCTGGTCGGACCGTTCCCCGCTCGGGTGGGACATGACGGATGCCGAGCCCACCGCGCGGGCGGTCGCCGCGCTGCTGTCCGACTGGTTCCCGGCGACCACCGGCGAGATCGTGCATGTCGACGGCGGCGTGCATGCAATGGGACTCTAGGAGGCGTGCCAGCCTCCACTGACGCCCGTCGTCTCGTCCTGCTCCGCCATGCCAAGGCCGAGCAGGCTGGTGGAGCCGTGCACGGCGACGCCCAGCGGCCTCTCGCCCTCGTCGGGCGCCGTCAGTCCGGTCAGGTCGGGCTGGCGTTGGCCTCGGCCGGGCTCCGTCCCGACCTCGTGCTGTGCTCCAGCTCCTTGCGAACCCGGCAGACCTGGGAGCTGAGCCGGGGCGCGCTCGGGACCGACGGCATCGAGGTCAGGATCGACGAGGCGGTCTACCACGCCGGGGTCGACGACCTCCTCGAGATGGTGAGAGCACTCGGCGAGGGTGTGCGCACGGTGCTCGTCGTGGGCCACGAACCCACGATGTCCCGGACGGCCGCCACGCTGGCGGGAGACGGGTCGGATGCCGCAGCGGTCGCGCGTGCGCACGCCGGTGTTCCGACCGCGACGTTCAGCGTGATCGAGACGACCGGCCCGTGGTGGTCGTTGAGTGCAGAGAACGGACGGCTGACCCGGATCGTCGCGCCGGCCCACTGACGTCGCGCTGGCCCACTGACATCGCGGCGGTCCGTCGGGAACCGGACGAGCAGTCGGTCATGGACGCTCCACGCTCGACCCGACGGTCGAGGGCGGACAGCGTCCCCTAGGAGTCGGCTGTCGGGGTCGTGCCGAGCGTCGGGCCCGCGCCCGGACCCTGGAGCGCGGTGGCGACGAGGTCCAGGACACCGTCCAGCGGACCGTCCCACGACAGGTCGACCTGCGCGCGCACGGCCGGCTTCGCACGGTAGGCGACACCGATCCCGGCGGCTGCGAGCATGTCGAGGTCGTTGGCGCCGTCCCCGATCGCGACCGTGTGCTGCAGGTCGATCCCCTCGCTCGCGGCGAACTCGCGGAGCGCAGCCGCCTTGCCGGCGCGATCCACGACGTCTCCCAGCACCCGCCCGGTCAGCCGACCGGCGATGACCTCGAGCCGGTTGGCCCGCGTCCGAGTGATCCCGAGCGGAGCCGCGAGCCGGTCGACGACCTCGTGGAAGCCGCCGGAGACCAGGGCGAGCGGCCAGCCTGCTGCGGCGAGGGTGTCGACGAGCTCCGCGGCGCCGGGGGACAGCTCGACCTCGGCCAGGACGTCGTCGAACACCGAGACGGGCAGGCCCGCAAGGGTCGCGACGCGCTCGTGCAGGGAGGCCGCGAAGTCCAGCTCGCCGCGCATCGCCCGGTCGGTGATGCGGGCGACCTGGGCCTGCGAGCCGGCGTGCGCAGCCAGGAGCTCGATCACCTCCGCCGTGATGAACGTGGAGTCCACGTCCGTCACCACGAGTCGCCGTGGCCCGGCGAGCAGCGTGCTTCGGGGGCGGCCCCCGGAACCGGGCACGTTCGGCGTCACGTTGGTCACGCCGGGAAGGGTAGTGCGCCGGGGACGGCACGGGTCATGTGCGACCGGTGTGCGGTCGCCCGTGACCCGTGCCGGCGGAGACGAGCGGTGTCAGTCGGCGGAGACGATCGTGCCCTTCGGGACCACGGTGATCCCGCTCTCGGTCACGGTGAACCCGCGCGCGCGGTCGTGGTCGTGGTCGAGGCCGATCCGTGCGCGCTCCGGGACGACGACGTTCTTGTCGAGGATCGCGCGATGGACCTGCGCGTAGCGCTCGACCTGAACCCCGTCGAGCAGCACGGAGTCGGTCACCTGCGCCCAGGAGTGCAGGTAGACCCACGGCGACAGGACCGAGCCGGAGACGGTGGCCCCGGACACGAGCACGCCGGGGGAGACGATCGAGTCCGCCGCGTGTCCCAGGCGTCCGGGACCGGCGTGGACGAACTTCGCCGGAGGGAGGCCGGTGTACCCGGTGAAGACCGGCCACAGCTCGTTGTAGAGGTTGAAGACCGGTTCGATCGAGATGAGGTCCTGGTTCGCGTCGAAGTACGAGTCGAGGGTCCCGACGTCGCGCCAGTAGTCCCGGTCCCGCTCGGTCGAGCCTGCGACGTCGTTGTGGATGAAGTCGTAGACACCGGCGGTGCCGCGGGCGACGAATGCGGGGACCAGGTCGCCGCCCATGTCGTGGCGGGACGTCGGGTTCTCCGCGTCCTCGCTGACGGCCCGGACCAGGGCGTCGGCGTTGATGACGTAGTTGCCCATCGAGGCGAGGATCTCGCCGGGGGAGTCCGCGAGCCCGATCGGGTCGCTGGGCTTCTCCCGGAATGCCGAGATGCGGTCCGGGTGCGCCGGGTCGACCTCGATGACGCCGAACTGGTCGGCCATCGCGATCGGTTGCCGGATTCCGGCGACGGTCATCTCGGCGCCGGACGCGATGTGGTGATCCACCATCTGGGAGAAGTCCATGCGGTACACGTGGTCCGCACCGACCACGACGACGATGTCGGGTCGCTCGTCCTCGATGATGTTGAGGCACTGGTAGATCGCGTCGGCGCTGCCGAGGTACCAGTGCTTGCCGACCCGCTGCTGGGCGGGGACCGGCGCGACGTAGTTGCCGAGGAGGGTCGACATCCGCCAGGTCTTCGAGACGTGGCGGTCGAGGCTGTGCGACTTGTACTGGGTGAGGACGACTATCCGTAGATAGCGCGAGTTCACCAGGTTCGACAAGGCGAAGTCGACGAGGCGGTAGATGCCACCGAACGGCACGGCAGGCTTGGCCCGGTGCGCCGTCAGAGGCATGAGCCGCTTGCCTTCTCCACCTGCAAGGACGATTGCAAGAACTCGCGGCGCTGCCATGGCCCCGACCTTAGGCCTCCAGCGTGCTGAGGGCGAGCGTGTGCGGCGGACGCGCTAGCGTGTCGCGCAGGGCGGCCCGGTCAGGGCCCGCGTCGGAAGGATCACCGTGAGAGTCGACCTGCTCACTCGCGAGTACCCGCCGCACGTCTACGGCGGTGCAGGCGTTCACGTGACCGAGCTCGCCGCGGTCCTCAGACGGACCATCGACGTGCGCGTGCGGTGCTTCGACGGACCGCGTACCGAGGCGGACGTCACCGGCTACTCGGTGCCGACCGAGCTCGCGGGCGCGAACGCGGCGCTGGCGACCTTCGGGGTCGACCTCGCCATGGCGGACGCGGTCGGTGAGGACGACGGCCGTGGTCCGGCGGACCTCGTGCACTCGCACACCTGGTACGCGAACCTCGCCGGGCACCTGGCGGGGCTGCTGCACGACATCCCGCACGTCCTGTCGGCCCACTCGCTCGAGCCGTTGCGCCCGTGGAAGGCCGAGCAGCTCGGCGGGGGCTACGCGCTGTCGAGCTGGGCCGAGCGCACGGCGTACGAGGCGGCGGCCGGCATCATCGCGGTGAGCGCCGGCATGCGTGCGGACATCCTGCGCTCCTACCCGGCCGTGGACCCGGCACGCGTCCACGTGGTGCACAACGGGATCGACCTGGCCGGGTGGGCGCGCCCGTCCGCGGCGGAGGACCTCGCGCGCGCCGACGCGGTCGTGCGCGGGCTGGGTATCGACCCGGACCGGCCGTCGATCGTGTTCGTCGGGCGGATCACCCGGCAGAAGGGTCTGCCGTACCTGCTCCGGGCGGCCGAGCTGCTGCCCCCGGAGGTCCAGCTCGTGCTGTGCGCCGGTGCACCGGACACCCCGCAGATCGCGGCGGAGGTCACGGGCCTGGTGGAGGCGCTCCGTGCGAAGCGGGACGGGGTCGTGTGGATCGAGCAGATGCTCGCCCGGCCCGAGCTCGTCGCGGTGCTCGCCAGCGGGACGGTGTTCGCCTGCCCCTCGGTCTACGAGCCGCTCGGGATCGTCAACCTCGAGGCGATGGCGGTCGGGCTGCCGGTGGTCGGGACGGCGACCGGTGGTATCCCCGAGGTCGTCGACGACGGGGTGACCGGGACCCTCGTGCCGATCGACCAGGTCACCGACGGCACCGGAACCCCCGTGCACCCCGAGGAGTTCGTCGCGGACCTGGCCGACGCGCTGACGTCGCTCGCCACCGACCCGACGCGCGCCGCGTCGATGGGGCAGGCGGCACGTCGTCGGGTGGAGGACCACTTCGCGTGGGAGGCGATCGCCGACCGCACGATCGAGGTGTACCGCACCGTCCTCGGGTGATGCCCGCGTGCGGTCGGAGGTTCTCAGTCGCCGAGCGGTGAGGTGGCCGCGGCTGCGAGGGCGTGCCGGGCGACCCGGTCGATCTCGCGCAGCGCCGTCGATCGTTGGTCCGCCTGCCAGAGGTTGACCGCTCCGCCGTCGTCCTCGGTCGCGAGACGCACGATGGTCAGCAGTCGCATCGCCGTCGTGATCACGCTCGCGCGGCGCGGGTCGAGCGAGGAGGGTGGGCCCCAGCCGGCAGGAGCGGTGCTGCGCAGCCCGACGATCGCCTCGGCGGCGTCGGGGCGCCACCGGGCGACGTCGAGCGCGGCGAGGGCCTCGGTCGCCTGCGCGAGACCGGTGCGCAACCGGCGCTCCGCATCGGCGAGGGAACCGATCTGACCCAGCACCGCGGTGCGCCAGGAGGGCACGTCGCGCACGTGCCACGAGACCAGGTGGCCGGGTTCGAGGTCGCTCCCGAACTGCTCGACGACAGGGACGACGGCGAAAGACCTCCCCTCGGCCTCGACGAGCACGCACTCGCCGGCGTCGATCGCGGCTGCGCTGACCGCCGCCGGGACCCCGGCGACGTCCCCGGGGGCAGGGAGGAGCGCTGCGCTCACGATCGGGTGGCGGCACCAGCTCGACATCGCGTCGCGCAGCGACACCTCGGTGTCCGCCCAGCCGGAGACGGTGTGCGGCTCGTCGTCGCGCTGCACCGCCTGCAGGGCACGGTCGAGCGCGTGGCCGTCGGATGGTCGCGCGTCGAGCCACAACGCGAGGAGGACCGATCGGGGGAGGTCGTGGGGGGAACCGGTCGTGCGCACGCCCTCAACCTACGACGCCGGGCTGTGTGACCGATGTCGCGCCGAGGACCGCCACGGTCGGGTCCCCGCGGGCGGCTAAGGTCTGTGGTCATGACCGACGTGCTCGACCTGCAGGGCGTGACCATCCGACGAGGCACGACGACGATCCTCGACAACGTGAGCTGGACGGTCCGGGAAGGCGAGCGCTGGGTGGTCCTCGGCCGCAACGGCGCCGGCAAGACCACCCTCCTCCAGGTCGCCTCGGGGCGGATGCACCCGACGGCCGGGACGGCAGACCTGCTGGGCGAACGCATGGGTCGGGTCGACGTGTTCGAGCTGCGGCCGCGTATCGGGCTGGCGAGTGCCGCGCTCGCGGACCGCATCCCGCCGGGGGAGACCGTGCGTGACGTCGTCCTCACGGCGGCGTACGGCGTGACGGGCCGCTGGCGCGAGACGTACGAGGACGTCGACGAGACGAGGGCTTCGGATCTCCTCTCCTTGTTCGGGGTCGACCACCTGGCGGCCCGCACGTTCGGGACCCTCAGCGAGGGCGAGCGCAAGCGGGCGCAGATCGCGCGGTCGCTCATGACCGATCCCGAGCTCCTCCTTCTCGACGAGCCCGCGGCGGGTCTCGACCTCGGCGGCCGTGAAGAGCTCGTCGCAGCCCTGAGCGAGCTCGCCGGCGACGCCCGGTCACCGGTGCTCGGGCTCGTGACGCACCACGTCGAGGAGATCCCGCCGGGGTTCACCCATGCGCTCCTGCTGCGCGGCGGCACGGTGCACGCGTCCGGGCGCCTCGAGGAGACGTTGACCGCGGAGAACCTGTCCGGGGCGTTCGGGCTCGACCTCGTGGTCGACCACCGCGACGGGCGGTGGTCCGCACGCGCGGTGCGGTGAGAGCTCGACCGCTCCGTCCGTCGACCGCCGCGCGTGGCATCCGGGGTCCTGCACGGATTCCCGTGTCGTCGGGCAAAGAACTCCTCTAGGATCGGTACAGGCGACGTCGTCGTGCTGGGGCCGCCGATGTCCAGGTGCACGGAGGAGGAACCCCCATGGGATGGCTGTGGTGGGTCGCTGGGGCCTTGGTCCTCGGTGTGGCCGAGATGCTCTCGTTGAGCCTGTTCCTGCTGATGCTCGCCGGTGGCGCACTCGCCGCGGCGATCGCCGATGCCCTCGGAGCGCCGCCGGCGGTCCAGTTCGTGATCGCGCCGGTCGTCGCTCTCGTCCTGATGGTCGGGCTGCGGCCGTGGCTGCTTCGGCACCTGCGGGAGCGTGTTCCGCTGCCGGAGACGAACGCGAACGCTCTCGTCGGCCGCGAGGCCGTCGTCGTCGCGACCGTCACCGAGGGTGGCGGACGGGTCAAGCTCAACGGCGAGGTGTGGTCGGCCCGTGCGGCCGAAGGGCGCACCTACGCGCCGGGTGCCGAGGTGACGGTCGAGCGGATCGACGGCGCAACCGCCGTCGTGAGCGACGCGGCCCCCACTGCTCCCTCCGCGACCGGAGACACCCGAGGCGTCACGTCGTGACAGCCCCACGTGCGATGCCCACTCGGGTGTCGCGCGCCCACTGCGCCGAACCGGCGCCGGGAGAAGGAGAACTATGACCAACGACCTCGCACCGGAGCAGGTCCTCGGACTGATCGTCCTGGTCCTCGCGGCGTTCTTCGTCGTGGTGACGCTCGTGCGCGCCGTGCGGATCGTTCCGCAGGCGACCGCGCTCGTCATCGAGCGGCTCGGCCGGTACTCGCGCACCCTGGAGCCCGGGCTCCACCTGCTGATCCCGTTCGTCGACCGCATCCGTGCCGGTGTCGACCTGCGTGAGCAGGTCCAGTCGTTCCCGCCGCAGCCGGTCATCACGTCGGACAACCTCGTCGTGAGCATCGACACGGTGCTGTACTTCCAGGTCACCGATCCGAAGTCCGCGGTGTACGAGATCGCGAACTACATCATGGGTATCGAGCAGCTCACCGTGACGACGCTCCGTAACGTCATCGGCTCGATGGACCTCGAGCAGACGCTGACGAGCCGCGACCAGATCAACGGCCAGCTGCGTGGCGTGCTCGACGAGGCGACCGGCCGGTGGGGGATCCGCGTCAACCGGGTCGAGCTCAAGTCGATCGATCCGCCGCAGAGCATCCAGGGCTCGATGGAGCAGCAGATGCGCGCCGAGCGTGACCGTCGTGCGGCGATCCTGACCGCCGAGGGCGTCAAGCAGTCGCAGATCCTCACGGCCGAGGGTGACAAGCAGGCCGCGATCCTGCGGGCCGAGGGGGCCGCCCAGGCGGCGATCCTCACGGCCGAGGGGGAGTCGCGGGCCATCCTCCGCGTCTTCGACGCCGTCCACGAGGGCGACGCCGACCCGAAGCTGCTTGCGTACCAGTACCTCCAGACGCTGCCCAAGATCGCCGCGAGCCCGGCGAACAAGGTGTGGATCCTCCCGTCCGAGCTGACCGGGTCGCTCGGTCAGCTGGTCCGCGGCTTCGCCGGCGAGGGCTCGAGCCCGTTCGGAGCGGCCGCGGCGGGCGAGCAGGCGGGCGAGCAGGCGCCCGAGGAGAGCACCCGGAGCGAGCGTCGGCGTCGCGTGTACGCAGGTGGAGACCTGCTCACGGCGTCGCTGCTGCTCGACCCGGCTGAGGCGCTCGCCCAGGCGCAGCGTGAGCTCAAGGCCGCCACTGACGACGCGACGAGCGCCGGGACGTTGAGCGGTCGTCCGTTCGACAAGTCCGTCGAGGCAGGTCAGGGGCCGAGCAGCCCTCGGCCCCGCACTCCGCAGGCCGATCCTGACGTGCCTGCGGCACCGGAGGCGGAACCGCCGACGGAGTAGCAGCGACAGCGTCGCGCCCGACCTCGACCCGGTCGGGCGCGACGCGATCAACACTTGTGAGTGAGTGCTCACTCAGTTAGTCTGTCGCCGTGACCACGACGGATGACCCGACAGCCGCGTGCGCGCGCGGCAGGTCGGGGCGTGCCGCGCCGCTGACGCCCGACGACCGACGCGCGCAGATCCTCACCGCGGTCGTGCCCTTGCTCCGTGAGCGTGGGCTCGACGTCAGCACCCGCGAGCTCGCCGATGCGGCCGGCGTCGCCGAGGGAACACTGTTCCGGGTCTTCCCGGACAAGCCGGCACTCCTGGCCGCCGCTGTCCGTCACGGCATCGAGCTGGCGACCGAACCTGGTCCCGGCCGGGTCGAGCTGCTCGCGATCGACCGGACGCTCCCGCTGGAGGAACGGCTGGCCCGCGTGATCGAGGTCAGCAACTCCCGCATGGCCGTGATCGTCGAGCTCATGGGTCTGATGCGCACGATCGTCGTGCGGCATCCACAGCTGACCGGCGAGGCTCCCGACCACTCGGCCCGGCACGCGCGGCTCCAGGAAGGTCACGCGTTCCTCGTCGAGTCGATCACCGACGTGATCGGACCCGACCTGCCACGCCTGCGAATTCCTGTGGACCGTGTCGTGGACCTCATGCAGACTCTCGTCGTGGCTGGTCAGCTCCCCTGGATCGGCAACCACCCACCCCTCGCCCCGGCAGAGGTGGCGGCGGTGCTCGTGCGCGGCATCCTGACCGAGCCCGACCACCCATGACCCTCGTGCCTCAGCCGAACCGGCCGGCGCCCCGGCGACACGGCGCCGTTCACCTCGTACCTCTCCGAGACCGGGAGCCACACCCATGCTGATGCGACTGCTGCGGCAGTACCTGCGTCCGTACCTGCAGCCGATCCTGCTGCTCCTCGGACTGCAGCTCGTCCAGACCCTGGCGACGCTGTACCTGCCGAGCCTCAACGCCGACATCATCGACAACGGGGTGATCACCGGCGACACCGGCTACATCATGCGGACCGGCGCGGTGATGCTCGGGATCAGCCTGGTCCAGGTGATCTGTGCGATCGTCGCCGTGTACTACGGTGCGCGGACCGCGATGTCGTTCGGTCGAGACGTCCGCGAGGCGCTGTTCACCCACGTGCAGACGTTCTCGGCGCGCGAGGTCGGCCAGTTCGGCGCACCGACGCTCATCACCCGCACGACGAACGACGTGCAGCAGGTCCAGATGGTCGTCCTGATGACCTTCACGATGATGGTGATGGCGCCGATCATGCTGGTCGGCGGCGTCGTCATGGCCCTGCGCGAAGACGTCCTGCTGTCCCGGCTGCTGCTCGTCGCGGTGCCGGTGCTCGGCGTCGTCGTCGGGCTGATCATCTGGCGGATGGTGCCGTACTTCCGGCTCATGCAGAAGCGCATCGACGCGATCAACCGGGTGCTGCGCGAGCAGATCTCCGGCATCCGGGTCGTCCGGGCGTTCGTCCGGGAGAAGCACGAGGCGCGTCGGTTCGCGAGCGCGAACGAGGACCTGCGGTGGACCTCGTTGCGCGCCGGTCGGCTCATGGCTTTGATGTTCCCGACCGTGATGCTCGTCATGAACGCCACGAGCGTGGCGGTGCTGTGGTTCGGTGCGGACGAGATCGACACCGGCCGGATGCAGGTCGGTGCCCTGACCGCGTTCCTCAGCTACATCATGTACATCCTCATGGCCGTCATGATGTCGACGTTCATGCTGATCATGGTGCCGCGCGCGGCCGTGGCGGCCGACCGCATCGGCGAGATCCTCGACACCGGGACGACCGTGGTCCCGCCGGAACGTCCGGTGCGACCGGTCGAACGCCGCGGCGTCGTCGAGCTGCGCGGCGTCGGCTACCAGTACCCCGGCGCCGAGGCGGCCGTCCTCCAGGACGTCTCCCTGCTCGCCGAGCCCGGCCGGACGACCGCGATCATCGGTTCCACCGGGTCCGGCAAGACGACCCTGCTGGGGCTGGTGCCGAGGCTCTTCGACGCGACGGCCGGCTCCGTGCTGATCGACGGGGTCGACGTCAAGGACATCGACCCGGACGTGCTCTGGTCGATGATCGGCCTCGTGCCGCAGAAGCCCTACCTGTTCTCCGGGACGGTGGCGTCGAACCTGCGCTACGGCGACCAGGACGCGACCGACGAGGACCTGTGGGACGCGTTGCGGATCGCCCAGGCGGACGGGTTCGTCCGTGAACGTGACGGCGAGCTCGAGTCCGCGATCGCGCAGGGCGGCACCGACGTGTCAGGAGGGCAGCGCCAGCGCCTTGCGATCGCGCGCGCCCTCGTACGTCGACCGTTGATCTACCTGTTCGACGACTCGTTCTCGGCCCTCGACTACGCGACCGACGCCGCCCTGCGCGCCGCCCTCGTGCCCTCGACCCGCGAGGCGACCGTGATCGTGGTCGCGCAGCGTGTCGCGACGATCCGCGGCGCCGACCAGATCATCGTCCTCGACGAGGGGCGCATCGTCGGATGTGGCACCCATACCGAGCTCCTCGCCACGTGCGAGACCTACCAAGAGATCGTGTACTCCCAGCTGTCGGTCGAGGAGGCCGCATGAGCGCCGTCCGACCCGGCCCCTCCGACCGTCCGACCGGAGCAGGCTCCGGTACCGCACCTGCCGCACCTGCCGCACCTGCACGCATGGGCGCCGGGCAACGCGCCCACGGGCCGATGGGCGGCCTCGGCATGCCGGCCGAGAAGTCCATGGACTTCCGCGGCAGCGGGAAGAGGTTCCTGCGGGAGCTGCGACCGCAGCGCCTCCGGATCGCGGTGATCATGGTGCTCGGCGTCGCGTCCGTCGGCCTGGCGGTGACCGGGCCGAAGCTCCTCGGCAACGCGACCAACGTCATCTTCGCGGGGGTCGTCGGGCGCGTGCTCGGGCAGCAGCTCCCGGCCGGGGCCACCCAGGCGCAGGCCGTCGAGACCCTGCGTGCCGCGGGGCAGAACCGGGTCGCGGACCTGATCTCCGGCATGACCGGGCTGGTGCCCGGCAAGGGCATCGACTTCCACGCCCTCGGGGTCCTGCTCGCCTGGGTCGCCGCGATCTACGTCGGCTCGTTCCTGTTCGGCTGGCTGCAGGCGCGGATCACGACGACCGTCGTGCAGTCGACGGTGTACGACATGCGTGAGCGGGTCGAGGCCAAGCTCGCCCGCCTCCCGCTGAGCTACTTCGACCACCAGCCGCGCGGTGAGCTGCTCTCCCGCGTGACCAACGACATCGACAACATCAGCCAGACCCTCCAGCAGACCCTCTCGCAGCTGATCACCTCGGTCCTGACGGTGATCGGGGTGCTGGCGATGATGTTCTGGATCTCGTGGGTGCTCGCGCTCGTTGCCCTGGTGACGGTGCCGTTGTCGTTCGTCGTGACGATGGCGATCGCCAAGCGGTCCCAGCCGCAGTTCGTCGCGCAGTGGTCGTGGACGGGGCGCCTGAACGCGCACATCGAGGAGATGTACACCGGTCATGCCCTGGTCAAGGTGTTCGGCCACCAGCAGCGGGCGATCGACACCTTCCACGAGCAGAACGGCGAGCTGTACGACGCGAGCTTCAAGGCGCAGTTCGTCTCCGGCATCATCCAGCCGGCCATGGGCTTCATCGCGAACCTCAACTACGTCGTCATCGCCGTCGTCGGTGGCCTGAAGGTGGCTTCCGGAACGCTGTCCCTCGGCGACGTGCAGGCGTTCATCCAGTACTCGCGCCAGTTCACGCAGCCGATCACCCAGATCGCGTCGATGATGAACCTGCTGCAGTCCGGCGTGGCGTCGGTCGAGCGTGTCTTCGACCTCATGGACGCCGACGAGCAGTCGCCCGACCCGGAGACCCCCGCGCACGTCGACGGCGCGGTCCGCGGACGCGTGACGTTCGAGGACGTCTCGTTCAGCTACACGCCGGAGACGCCGCTGATCGAGGGGCTGTCGCTGGTCGCCGAACCGGGTCAGACGATCGCCATCGTCGGACCGACCGGCGCGGGCAAGACGACGCTCGTCAACCTGCTCATGCGGTTCTACGAGGTGGACTCGGGCCGGATCACCCTCGACGGCGTCGACGTGTCCACGATGACCCGCGACGAGCTCCGCTCGAACGTCGGGATGGTCCTGCAGGACACCTGGATCTTCGGTGGCACGATCGCGGACAACCTCCGCTACGGCGCCGAGGATGCGACGCACGAGGCGATGGTGGCCGCGGCCGTCGCGACGCACGTCGACCCGTTCGTCCGGACGCTCCCGCACGGCTACGACACCGAGATCGACGACGAGGCGACCGGGGTCAGCGCCGGCGAGAAGCAGCTCCTGACGATCGCGCGCGCCTTCCTCGCCGACCCGGCGCTGCTCATCCTCGACGAGGCGACCAGCTCGGTGGACACCCGCACCGAGGTGCTCGTGCAGCAGGCGATGAACGCACTCCGGGTCGGCCGGACGAGCTTCGTGATCGCGCACCGGCTCTCCACGATCCGCGACGCGGACATCATCCTCGTGATGGAGCACGGCTCGATCGTCGAGCAGGGGTCTCACGACGAGCTGATCGCGGCCGACGGCGCCTACGCCCGCCTGTACGCGAGCCAGTTCGCCGCAGCGGTGGCACCGGTCGACTGATCGGCAGGTCACGGGCGCGCGGTGGGGGAGAATCACCGCGTGCCCGTGATCACGATCGACGACCCCGCCGACGAGCGGCTCACCGACTACACCGGCCTCACCGACGTCGCCCTGCGCTCCAAGAGCGAACCGGAGAAGGGCCTGTACATCGCCGAGAGCTCGACGGTGCTGCGGCGTGCCCTCGAGGCCGGGCACCGGCCGAGGTCCGTGCTCCTCGCGCACCGCTGGCTGCCGGACGTCGAGGAGATGCTTGCCGCGGTGCCCGGTGGGGGAGACGTGCCGGTCTACGTCGCAGCCCCGGAGCTGCTCGAGCAGGTGACCGGGTTCCATGTGCACCGCGGTGCGCTCGCCGCCATGCACCGGCCCGTGCTGCCGACCGTGGCGGATGTGCTGGCGTCGGCTCGCGGAGGTCGTGGCGCGCGGCGGGTGGCGGTGCTCGAGGACATCGTCGACCACACCAACGTCGGGGCGATCTTCCGGAGCGCCGCCGGGATCGGCGTCGACGCGGTCCTGGTGACCCCGCGGTGCGCGGACCCGCTCTACCGGCGGAGCGTCCGCGTGTCGATGGGCACCGTCTTCCAGGTCCCGTGGACGCGCATAGACCCGTGGCCGGACGGCATCGAGGTGCTGCGGGCCGCCGGGTTCGTCACTGCCGCGCTGGCGCTCACGGACCGGTCGATCACCCTCGACGAGCTTGCTGCCGACATCCCCGAGCGGTTGGCGCTGGTGCTCGGGACCGAGGGTGACGGGCTGCGCCCGGGGACCATCACCGGGGCCGACACCGTCGTGCGGATCCCGATGGCCGGCGGGGTCGACTCGCTCAACGTCGCCGCGGCGTCGGCGGTCGCGTTCTGGGCGACGCGGACAGGATGACCGGTGGGCCCGCTATCGGCCGCTGAGCTCGGCATCACGGCGTTGATCGTGCTCCCGCTGCGCACGCCGGATGAGCCGCGGCTGTACCTCGCGCTCCCGGGGTACTGATGTCGCGCCCTGGCTGCCGCCCCTTGGGCGCGGCCCGTGTCGGTGATCGGTCTCGTGAACCGGACCGTCGTCGTGTGCGTCAAGGTGAGGTGTGAGGGGTAGCCAGGGGGGACGAGCAGGCGTCGGACGACGCCTTGATGCGTCGTGTCGCCGGGGGCGACCGTGGAGCCTTCGACCAGGTCTACGCGCGGCACGCCCCCTGGCTCGCCGTCCGGCTGCGGCGGAGGTGCCGCGACGACGAGCTGGCCGCGGACCTCCTCCAGGAGACCTTCCTCGCGGTCTGGCGGTCCGCAGGGACGTACCGCGGCGTCGACCAGGTCGGCGGGTGGCTGTGGACGATCGCCTCCCGTCGCCTCATCGACGCGCACCGGCGAACGACCGTGCGGGTGCGGACCGTCGGCGAGTCTCACCACGAACGTGCGGCGACCGCCTCCGCGGAGGACGAGGCGCTGCGGGACACCTACGACGACCGGGTCGCCGTCGCCCTGGACCGGCTGTCGCCCGAGCTGCGCGCCGTGCTCCAGGCAACCGTTCTCGACGGGTTGTCGACCCGCGAGACCGCGGTGCTGCTCGGGCTGCCCGAGGGCACCGTCAAGACCCGCGCGATGCGTGCACGACGCGCGATGAGGGAGGCGTTGGCATGACCGAGACCCCGACGACCTGGCACGTGCCGGACGCGGTCCTGCGCGCGTACGCGGAGGACCGCGTGCGTGACGCCGACGCCTGGTCCGTCGAGGCACACCTGGGCCAGTGCCCGCGCTGCCGACGTGACCTTGCCCGGGTGGTCGAGGGGACGGAGGTCGGAACGCTCCTGGCCGACGTCCGAGGCCGGCTGCTCGACGACCTGCCCGCGCCGTCGCACACCCCCCGACCGACGGCCGCGCATCGGGCCTGGCTCCTCTCGACCGGCGGAGGTGGTCCCCGAGCAGCCTGGCTGGTGGCCGTTCTGGCCACCGTCGCGGCGGCCGTCGTGCTGGGTGGTGCCGGAGGGCACGGGTCAGGGTTCACGGCCGGATGGGCGTCGCCGGGCGGCCTGCTGCTCGTCGTCGCACCGCTGCTGCCGCTCGCCGGCGTCGCGCTCTCCTACGGGGCCTTCGACCCGGCACGCGAGCTCGTCGCCTCGACGGCGACCGCCGGTCTCGGGCTGGTGCTCTGGCGGACCTTGGCGGTCCTGACGGTGAGCCTGCCGGCCGTGCTCGTCGCCGGGCTCGTCGTCGGGAAGACCGCACCTGCCGTCTGGCTGCTGCCGTCACTGGCCCTGACCACGCTTGCCCTCGCGCTCGGGTCGTTCGTCGAGCTCTCCCGGGCCGCGGTCGGTGTGGGCGTCGGCTGGCTGGTGGCCGTGATCGGTCCAGGTCTCACCGAGTCCACACCCGTGCTGCTCGAGGACCGCGTCGTACCGCTCTGGGTCGTCGTCCTGCTCCTCGGCGGCATGGCCCTCGTCACACGTCGAGACGCGTTCTCACGTCGTCCTTTGCCCCTCGGTCGGGAGGTCTCGTGACCCTGTCCACCCACCTCGCGCCGCACGTCGACGTGCAGGATCTGGTCGTGACCTACGGCCGGCGTTGCGCACTCGACGGGCTCGATCTCACGCTGGGCCCGGGCGTGCACGGCCTGCTCGGCCCCAACGGCGCGGGCAAGACGACGCTCATGCGAGTCCTGGCGACCGTCGTCGCGCCGTCGTCGGGCAGCGTGCGGCTGCTCGGGGGTGCGCTCGACGGACGCGAGGTCGAGCGGGACGCGCGCCGTCGCCTCGGGTACCTGCCGCAGACCTTCGGGTTCTACCCGCGGTTCCGGGTGCGGGAGTTCGTCGAGTACATCGCGTGGCTCAAGGAGGTACCCGGCCCGCAGGTACCGATCGCGGTGGACCGCGCGATCGAGCGGGTCGGGCTGACCGACCGGGCCGAGGACCGGATGAGGTCGCTGTCCGGAGGGATGCTGCGCCGCGTCGGCATCGCGCAGGCGATCGTCAACGACCCGGACCTGCTCCTGCTCGACGAGCCGACCGCCGGGCTCGACCCTGAGCAGAGGGTCGCCCTGCGCACACTGCTGCGTGAGATCGGGGTCGACTCGTGCGTGCTCGTCAGCACCCACCTCGTCGAGGACGTCGCCGCGGCGTGCTCCACCGTGACGCTCCTGGACGCCGGGCGTGCGGTGTTCCGCGGGACGCCGGACGAGCTCGCCGCCGCAGGGGCGGGTGGTGCGTGGGTCGGCGCCGCGGGTGACACCCCGGCGGAGCGCGGGTACACCGCCGTCCTGCGGGCGGCTCGGGGGCCGCGCTGATGGTCGCGGCATCGTCGGGCCGACGGGTGCCGGGCATCGCACGGGTCCTGCGCACCGAGGTCCTCCGCGGGAGCGCCGTGACGACGGGGGTCGCCGCGACCGCCGGACTCGTCTACGGGGTCTTCGTCCTCTCGCCGCCCGGGGCCGGCACGTGGGGCGGCACCTGGATCGGCCTCGGCGTCGCACTCCGCAGCGCTCTCCAGTTCGCCGGCCCGGCCGTCGTCGCCGGTGCGATCTGGGCGGCCGGGCGCGACCGTCGACGAGGCATGGGCGAGCTGCTCGGGTCCACCGCGCGCCCGCCGTGGCAGCGGATCGTTCTCGGTTGGGGAGCCATGACCCTCGGTGCGACGGCCGGGCTGGTCCTGGTGTGGGCCGTGGCGGCCGTGCTCGTCGCCCGCGTCGCGTCGTACGACGGAGGCCGCGTCTGGCACCCGGTCGTCGCTGCCGTCTCGGTCGGGACGTTCGCCGCGGCGGGGGTCGTGATCGGCAGGTTCGTGCCGTGGCGGGGGACCGCACCCGTGGCGGCGATCGTCGTGCTCTACGTCCTCGCCTTCCTGGACTCGGGACAGGTCAACGACGGTTCGATGTGGCTCTCGCCCGCTCCTCCGCAATGGGGAGCCCGGGTCCTCAACCTGTCGTCGAACGGCGGTGTCCTCGAGGTCCTGTGGTTCGCGGCACTCACCGGGGCATTTCTGCTGGTCGCGGGCGCTCGGCAGCGCTGGTGGGCGCTCCTGCCTGCCGTGATGGCCGTGGTCGTGGCGATCCCTCTCGCCCAGGGCCCCGGGCAGGACAGGTGGCCGCTGAGCAGTGCCGCGACACGCGAGGTCTGTCGCGGCGACGCTCCTCGGGTCTGTGTGAGCCAGGTGTCGGCCTTCCTGCTCGACGACCTCACGGCACGTGTCGACGCGCTCTGGCTCCGGCTCGGCGGGCTCGGCGGCATCGACGGGATCCCGACAGTGATCCGTGAGGCGCCGCAGGGGGAGTACTCGCCAGATGCGCAGACCGTGTATCTCTTCTCCCTCGACAGCGACCTGCGCGGGCGACTGGAATGGGGCCGCCTGCAGGACGACAACCTGATCGCGAACGTCGTGAGCCTGCAGTGCGATCAGACGAGCGGCACGAGTCGGTTCCGCACGAACGCCCCGGCGCTCGCGACCTCAGCCGGCAGGCTGCTCGGCGGGGGCTCCGACGCGAGGTACCGTCTGACCTCGGAGGCAGCCCAGGTGAGCGCGCGGCTCAGCTCGGCGCTCGATGCCATGACCCTCACCGAACGGCGGGCCTGGCTCGGCCGCTACCTGACGGCGGCTCGCTCGACCGGACCGTGCGACGAGAAGGTGCTCGACGCACTTGCGGGCATCTCATGAACGTGCGACTGCTGGTGCTGCACGCGCGGGCCCGCCGCATCCCGGGGATCACCGCCGGTCTGGGCGCGCTCGCGGCCACCTCCTGGGCGCTCGGGACCCCGCTCGCTCGCGACTCCGGGGGCGCCGGCTCCGCGAACCTGCTGATGCTCACGGTCATGGCGCCGCTCGTCGCGGCCGTCCTCATCTCCTCGACGTTCTCCGGGGCCGACGACGGGCTCGAGCTCTCGACCCGATCGCGCTGGGCCGCGCTGCGTGCCGGACCGCTCGCCATCCTGACGCTGCTGGCGTCAGTTCTGCTCGCGCTGACCGGCGGCTGGGTGCCTCAGGGACTCGGTGCGCAGGCGCTCGTCCGGGGCGTCGTCGGCGAGGTCGGGCTCGTCGCGCTCACCGCGTCGATCATCGGCGCGCGTGCCAGCTGGGTCCCCGCGCTTGTCCTGGCGATCGTCGCGCTCACCCGCGGGCCCACCGATCCGGCGACGTCCGCGGCCGTGCTGACCTGGCAGGTCCAGCCGTCCGATGGGCGGGCGGCCGGGGTCGCGGCGCTCGTGCTCGGGGTGACCGGTCTCGCGGTCCACGCCCGATGCGGGGCCAGGGTGAGCACCGCTCCCTGACCCGCCGTGCGCGCCGATGGTGCCGTCCTGACGGACGGCACCACGAGAGCTGCCGGCTCGCGCCGGTACGGGCGTACTACAACGGCGAGTGCCGGGGTTATTCTTCGACGGGGTGCGCGGCCCGGTTCGCGCACGTACCGCCCGACAGCGACGTCGAGGGGGATCCATCGCGTGACGAGGACGACGAGCCCATGGGCGGCGTGGCCGGTCGGCTCCGACCCCGCCGAGCTGGCCTCGCGCCTGCGCGCCGCGCACGAGCAGTTCCTGGCCGGTGGCTCGACAGCGCCCGGTGAGGTCGGCGGTCGCCCGGGGAAGCTCGGGACCGTCCGCCGCGTCGTGCTCGACTCGTGGCTCCGGAGCCGCAGCAGCGGGATCGACCCGGAACGTCCCGTCCCACCGATGGACCTCGCACCGGCCGAGCTGCGTGCCTACCGCCGCGCCCACGTCCTCGCACCGCTCATGCCGGTCGTCCAGCGCCTGCTGATCGACGGGACCGGGTCGGACGGGATGGTCGTCGCCCTCGCCGACGTCTCGGGTCGGCTGCTCTGGGTGGACGGTGATCGTGCGGTCCGCCGCGACATCGAGAACGTGGGATTCGTCGAGGGGGCGCGCTGGGCCGAGCAGGATGCCGGCACGAACGCCCCCGGGATGGCTCTGGCGAGCGACCACGAGGTGCAGATCTTCACCGCCGAGCACTTCGCCCGCGCCGTCCAGCCGTGGAGCTGCACCGCGGCGCCCGTGCACGACCCGACGACCGGGCGGATGATCGGCGTCCTCGACATCACCGGTCGTGCCCCTGCGGCGTCACCGCTGATGCTGTCCCTCGTGCGGTCGGCGGTCGCGGCGATGGAGTCCGAGCTCGCGGTCCGCGCGCTGCACCTGCGGCTGTCCGACGCCGAGGCGGACCGCGGTCCAGGCAGGCGCACCACCGGCAGGACCGCGAGTCGATCCATGGCGTGGTCGGGAGACCAGCGCGAGCCGCATCGTCTCGAGGTGCTCGGGACCTCGTCCGGTGCGCTCGTCGTCGACGGCGAGCGGCGACCGCTCACGCTCCGGCACGCGGAGCTGCTGCTGATGCTCGCGACCCACCCGGACGGGCTGAGCGGCGACGAGCTCACCGTGCGCCTCTACGGCGAGACGTCCTCGGCCGTCACCGTCCGCGCCGAGATGTCACGACTGCGTCGCGCCGTCGGACCCCTGATCGGCGAGTCGCGTCCGTACCGGCTCGCCGCCGCCGTGCGCACGACCGTCGACGAGGTGCGCGAGCAGCTCGCGCGAGGCGACGTGCTCGCGGCGGTCCGCGCGTACTCCGGACCGGTCCTCCCCAGGTCCGACGCCCCCGGAGTCGTCGCGCTGCGGGAAGAGCTGGCCGCTGAGGTCCGGGCCGCGCTGACCCGGACGCACGACGTCCGCGCCCTCGAGGCCTGGACCCATGGGCCCGCCGGGTCGGACGACTGGGAGGCGTGGAACGCGCTGCTGTGCCTCGTCCCCGCGGGATCACCGACGTGGATCCGCGCGCGGGCCCACGTGGACGTGCTCGACCGCTCGCTGGGCTCCACCGGTCCGCGTCGTGGCGCGGAGCGGTCGGCGAGCCATCCGAGGCCGGGGATCCGGGTCCTGCGGCCCTGAGCCGGCGTGTGACGCCGTGCACCGCCGTACCGCGTCGCCTGCCGCCGTCCGGTCGCTTGCCGTCGCTCTGTCGCGCGACGCCGCCGTGCAACGTCCGTGCAACGTGCACCGACCTAACGTCCACCTCGTGGAGCGCCGCAACGGTGCGGCGCCCCTGGGTCCGCCGCCGCGGCACCCAGCGATCTGCACGGAGGTCTTCCATGACGATCTACGCAGCACCCGGTCAACCGGGCAGCCTGGCCACCTTCCGCGAACGCTACGACCAGTGGATCGGCGGCGAGTACGTCGCCCCGGCCTCCGGGCGGTACTTCGAGAACCCGACACCGGTGACCGGTCGCACGTTCACCGAGGTGGCCCGCGGGGACGCGGCCGACATCGAGCGTGCCCTCGACGCCGCTCACGGTGCGGCCCGCACCTGGGGGAAGACCACCGCCACCCAACGGGCCGTGATCCTCAACAAGATCGCCGACCGCATGGAGCAGAACCTCGAGATGCTCGCGGTCGCCGAGACCTGGGACAACGGCAAGGCGATCCGCGAGACGGTCGGGGCCGACATCCCGCTCGCGATCGACCACTTCCGGTACTTCGCCGGTGCCCTACGAGCCGAGGAGGGCTCGATCTCGCAGATCGACGAGGACACCGTCGCCTACCACTTCCACGAGCCGCTCGGCGTCGTCGGGCAGATCATCCCGTGGAACTTCCCGCTGCTCATGGCGGTGTGGAAGCTCGCGCCGGCGCTCGCGGCCGGCAACTGCGTCGTGCTCAAGCCCGCCGAGCAGACGCCCGCGTCGATCCTCGTCCTCATGGAGCTCATCGCGGACCTGCTGCCGCCGGGCGTCGTCAACGTCGTCAACGGGTTCGGCGTCGAGGCCGGTAAGCCGCTCGCCTCCTCCCCGCGGATCCGCAAGATCGCCTTCACGGGTGAGACCACGACGGGCCGCCTGATCATGCAGTACGCGAGCCAGAACCTCATCCCGGTCACGCTCGAGCTCGGCGGCAAGAGCCCCAACATCTTCTTCGAGGACGTCGCGCGGGAGCAGGACGCCTACTACGACAAGACGCTCGAGGGCTTCACGATGTTCGCCTTCAACCAGGGCGAGGTCTGCACCGCACCGTCCCGGGCCCTCATCCAGGAGTCGATCTACGACCGGTTCCTGGGCGACGCCGTGTCGCGGACGCAGGCGATCCGGCAGGGCAACCCGCTCGACACCGAGACGATGATGGGCGCGCAGGCGTCGAACGACCAGCTCGAGAAGATCCTCAGCTACGTCGACATCGGCACGGCCGAGGGTGCCCGGCTGGTCACCGGTGGTGAGCGCAACGTGCTCGACGGCGACCTCGCCGGCGGGTACTACATGCAGCCGACGATCTTCGAGGGCAAGAACTCGATGCGGATCTTCCAGGAGGAGATCTTCGGCCCCGTGCTCGCCGTGACGAGCTTCGCCGACTACGACGACGCGATGACGATCGCCAACGACACGCTGTACGGGCTCGGCGCCGGTGTGTGGTCGCGCGAGAGCACGATCGCCTACCGTGCCGGCCGCGAGATCCAGGCCGGTCGGGTCTGGACCAACTGCTACCACGCCTACCCGGCCGCTGCGGCGTTCGGCGGCTACAAGGGTTCGGGCATCGGCCGTGAGAACCACAAGATGATGCTCGACCACTACCAGCAGACCAAGAACCTGCTGGTCTCGTACTCGGCGCAGAAGCTCGGCTTCTTCTGAGCCCGGACCGGCCAGACCCGCGCACCCGGGTCGGGGCGTGAGCCTCGCCCACGTCGCTCCGGCCGGACGTCGGAGCGACGTGGGCGGCCACCCGACCCGCACGGTCCTCACCTCACCGAGGACCAGAACGACGACAGGCGCCGGCGCGCAGCCGACGCGCGACTGACAGCGAACCGATAGGCAACCGACAAGCAAGGAGCACCACGATGTCGACCATGACGGCAGCAGTCGTCCACGAGCTCGGGGCAGGCCTCACCGTCGAGGATGTCCCCGTTCCCCGGCCAGGGCCCGGTCAGGCGCTGGTGAAGCTCATCAGCAGCGGCGTGTGCCACACGGACCTGCACGCCGTCCAGGGCGACTGGCCGGTCAAGCCGTCGCCACCCTTCATCCCCGGCCACGAGGGCGTCGGCACCGTCGTCGCTCTCGGCGAGGGTGTCACCGACCTCGCGATCGGCCAGCTCGTCGGGAACGCGTGGCTCTGGTCCGCGTGCGGCACCTGCCAGTACTGCCGCACCGGGTGGGAGACGCTGTGCGAGCAGCAGCAGAACGGCGGGTACAGCGTCGACGGGTCGTTCGGGCAGTACATGCTCGTGGACTCGCGCTTCGCGGCCCGCATCCCGGACGGCGTCGACCTGGTCGAGGTCGCCCCGATCCTGTGCGCCGGGGTCACCGTGTACAAGGGGCTGAAGATGACCGAGGCACGGCCCGGGCAGTGGGTCGTCATCTCCGGCATCGGCGGCCTCGGCCACATCGCGGTGCAGTACGCGCGGGCGATGGGGCTGCGCGTGGTCGCCGTCGACATCGCTGACGACAAGCTCGCGCTCGCGACGAAGCACGGTGCCGAGCTGGTCGTCAACGCGCTCGTCGACGACCCGGCCGAGGTGGTCCAGCGAGAGACCGGGGGCGCCCACGGGGTGCTCGTCACGGCCGTGCACCCGTCGGCCTTCGGTCAGGCGATCGGGATGGCCCGACGCGGCGGCACGATCGTGTTCAACGGTCTGCCACCGGGCGATTTCCCCGCCCCGATCTTCGAGATCGTGCTCAAGGGCCTCACGGTCCGTGGCTCGATCGTCGGGACCCGGCAGGACCTCGAGGAAGCGCTCGACTTCTACGCCCGGGGTCAGATCCACCCCACGGTGTCCACGCGCGGGCTCGGCGAGATCAACACGGTCTTCGACGAGATGAGGCACGGGGCGATCGACGGTCGCGTCGTGATCCGGTACTGACGTGCCACCGCAGGAGGAGCAGCCCCGAGCGGTGCCGGAACGCGTCGCGGCGCCGGCACGCGTCGGGGTGACCGAGGCCGCGGTCGAGGTGCTCCGCCGGCTGCACGCCCAGCACGGCGAGCTGATGTTCCACCAGTCCGGCGGTTGCTGCGACGGGTCGTCGCCGATGTGCTACCCGGCCGGTGAGTTCCTCACGGGTGATGCCGACATCCGGCTGGGGGACCTCGTCCTCGCCGGGTCGGGAGACGCTCGTGCGGTCACGGTCCCGGTCTGGATGAGTCGCAGCCAGTACGCGTACTGGCGGCACACCCACCTGACGATCGACGTCGTGAGCGGACGGGGAGCCGGGTTCTCCCTCGAGGCGCCGGAGGGGGTGCGGTTCCTCATCCGATCCCGGCTGTTCACGGACGAGGAGCAACGGGCGCTCGACGCCGCTGCGCCGACCGATGACGCGGACGCGGCGACGAGCTGGGCGTTCTGACCGGTCGGCGCCCTGACCGGGGTGTGACGACGAGGGCTCTGCGATGCGGCGGCCTGACCGCCGTTCACGCCGGTGGGGCACCGGCGTGAACGGCCGACTCCTCGTCGTGCCGGCTACTCCTGGTGCGTCGCCGTGATCGTCGCCCGGGCGATCGTGTGGAACAGCGCGGTGAAGGCGACCGCCGTGGGGCTGGTGTCGGGGTTGAGGCCGAGGGTCTCGACGTCGAGGGCGTGCACTGCGAAGACGTAGCGGTGGGCCCGGTCACCTGACGGGGGTGCGGCCCCGATGTAGCCCGCGCTGCCGCCGTCGTTGTGGGACTGGAAGGCGGGATGGGGGAGCCGCTCGCCCGATGCCGACCCGGCCCCGGTGGGCAGGGAGTGGACGCTCGCGGGAAGGTCGACCACCGTCCAGTGCCAGAACCCGGCCGGGGTGGGGGGCGTCGGGGTCGAAGCAGCTCACCACGAACGAGCGGGTCTGCGGTGGGAAACCCTCCCAGCTCAGCTGGGGGGACAGGTTGTCGCCCGCGTTGGTGTGCGCGGCGGGCATCGGCGCACCGTCGGTCAGGTCCGTGCTGGTCACGGTGAAGGCGGGGACGGTCGGCAGCATCAGGTAGGGGTCGGGTGCGGTCGGGCGGTCGAACGAGAACGTGCTCACGGGGTCCCCCAGGTGTCCGAACGGTGGTGGCGTGCTCTCTCACCGTAGACGCGGGTGGTCGAGGGCGCCCGCGATTGACACGAGGGGTCGCGCCGCCGTCTACTGGAGGCCTTCGAACACATGTTCGAAGGATTGTGTCGAGAGCGCGGATCGTGCAGGGGGTGGCCTGATGACCAGTCACCCCGTCAGGGAAGGTACCGCCGAGCCTGCCACCGCAGGCACGGACGCCCGGACAGGGCGGGATCGTGCCGCGTTGGCCCGTGCCGCGCTGGCCCGTGCCGAGCAGCGGACGGGGGCCCGCCGATGGTCGGCCCCGTCCGTCGACGAGGCAGCGGTGCGAACCCCTCCCACGGCGAAGCTCGTCCGAGGCGCCGCGGGTCGGAGCGGGGTCGGAGCCCACCGGTCGACGGGCGCCGTCGTCCATCCGGTCGTGGACCCGGGACGAGAACGTCCCCCGCTGCCGGTCCCGGCCGTGCTGGCCTCCCTGCTGCCCGGGGGGCTGCCACGCGGGGGGACCACCGTGGTCGCCGGCTCGACCTCCCTGCTTCTCGCACTCGTCTCCGAGGCTTCCCGTGCAGGGTCCTGGGTGGCCATGGTGGGGTTGCCGGGGGTCGGCCTGCTGGCTGCTGAGGAGGTCGGGGTGGTCCTGGTCCGCCTCGCCCTCGTCCCGGCCCCGGGTGCGCAGGCTGCCGTCGTGGTGGCCGCGTTGATCGACGGGATGGACGTCGTCGTGCTCGGCCCCGAGGTCGGCCTGACCGGTGCCGACAGGCGGCGACTGATGGCCCGGGCGCGCGAGCGCGGCAGCGTCCTGGTGTCCACGACGTCGTGGCCCGGCGCCTCGCTCGTGCTGACCGTGGAGGAGCAGCAGTGGTCGGGGCTGGGGGAGGGCGACGGGCGGCTGCGTGCTCAGCGGGTGACGGTGCGCCGCAACGGTCGGGGGCGTGCGGCTGCGCCGTTGCGTCGCGAGATCGTGCTGCACGGTGGGGCGGTCCAGGCAGGCGCGCGGGTGGTGACCGGCGACGAGCGTGACGCACCGCGCTCCGTCGGCGCGCACCCGGACGGTGAGCAGCCCGGAACGTTGCGGCTGGTCGGATGAGCACCCGCACCACCGGCACCGTTCCCGGGACGACGGTCCACGCGGCTGCGGCACGGCCCGCGTCGACCCGTACGGCCGTGCTGTGGGTCCCGGACTGGCCCGTGCTCGCCGCGATGGAGGCAGGCCAGGTCGAGAGTCACCGACCCGCGGCGGTGCACGACGGGCGACGGTTGACGGCGGTCTCCGCCGTCGCCCGTTCCCAGGGTGTGCGTCGAGGGATGCGGCGCCGTCAGGCCCAGGCGTGCTGCCCCGACATCGTCATGCTCCCGACGGACGAGGGGCGGGACGTCCGGGGCTTCGAGGCGGTCGCGATCGCGGCCGAGAGGGTGGTCGCCGGGATCGAGGTCAGCCGCCCGGGCCTGCTGCTGCTCCCCGCAGGTGGGGCGAGCCGGTATCACGGAGGGGAGCAGGCCCTGGCCGAGCGGCTCGTCGGCGAGGTGGTCGAGCACACGGGGCACGAGTGCCAGGTCGGGGTGGCGGACGGGCTGCTCGCCGCGATCCTGGCAGCCCGGAGCGGCCTCGTCGTTGCGCCCGGGCTCTCACCCTCGTTCCTCGCCGGCCGCGACGTCGCCGACCTCGCGCACGCCACGACCCAGGACGCCGAGTCCGCCCAGGTCGCGGACCTCGTCGACCTCCTGCGCCGGCTCGGCATGCGCACCCTGGGCGACCTCGCGGCGTTGCCCGCGGCGGACGTGGCCGCGCGGTTCGGGCCGCGGGGCGCCTGGGCGCACCTGCTCGCGGGGGGCGGGGACCTGCGGCCACCGGCCCGTCGTCGCCCCGAGGCCGACGTGGAGGTGGGGTGCGAGCTGGACCCGCCGGCGACCCGGGTGGACGAGGCGACCTTCGCCGGCCGCCGGCTCGCGGAACAGCTCCACGACCAGCTCGTCGCGCGTTCCGCAAGCTGTGGTCGGCTCCGGATCACCGCGCGCACCGACGCCGGTGAGGAGCTGGTCCGCACCTGGCGGACGGACCTGGGCGGCCTGGGTGGCCTGACCGCGAACCGCATCACGGACCGGATCCGGTGGCAGCTCGACGGGTGGCTCACGGCAGGTGCGATGCGGCCGCACGGCGACAGCACGCACCCCGTCCCGGCAGCACTCGTGCACCTCGCGGTCGCCGCCGAGGACGTCGGCCCCGCCGGCGCCGAGCAGGGACGGCTGTGGGGTGGCCCGAGCGGTGGCGACCTCCGTGCGCGGCGCGCCCTGCTGCGGGTGCAGGGGCTCCTCGGTGGCGAGGGCGTGCTCACCGCCACGGTGCAGGGCGGGCGCGGACCGGGAGACCAGGTGCACCTCGCTCCGTGGGCCGAGGCGACACAGGTCGCGCGTCCGGTCGACCGCCCCTGGCCCGGGAGGTTGCCGCAGCCGGCACCCTCCACGGTGTACCGCGAGCCCGAGCCCGTCCAGGTCGTCGATGCCGACGGCGTCCCGGTCCGCATCGACGTCCGGCTCGCGATGAGCGGTGCCCCGGCCCGGGTCCGGCTGCCACCCCCGCCGCGACCCGGCGCGGGGAGGCGCGCACCGGAGGATGAGGAGCAGGGCGCGGGTGGTCGTGGCGCGGGCGTCGACCGGGACGGAACGCCCACGGGGGGAGGTCGCGACGTCGGGGTCGTCGGCTGGGCCGGTCCCTGGCCGTCGGTTGAGCGCTGGTGGAGCCGCACCCCGCAGCGTCGGGTCTACCTGCAGGTCAGCCTCGAGGACGGCACGGCACTCCTCCTGGCGCAGCGCGACGGTGCCTGGGGCTGCGAGGCGCGCTATGACTGACCCGCGGTATGCGGAGCTGCATGCCCACTCCGCGTTCAGCTTCCTCGACGGTGCCAGCCAACCGGAGGAGCTCGTCGCCGAGGCGGCGCGGCTGGGCCTGTCCGCACTCGCCCTCACCGACCACGACGGGCTGTACGGGGTGGTCCGCTTCGCCCAGGCGGCACGTGCCGTCGGCCTGCCCACGGTGTTCGGGGCCGAGCTGCACCTGCCCGCCCCGTCCGGGCTGCTGGACCCACCCACAGGGGTCCCGGACCCGCGCGCCACCCACCTGCTGGTGCTGGCCCGCGGACCGGACGGCTACCGGGCGCTGTCCCGTGCGATCGCCCAGGCCCACCTGGCGACCGGGTCCAAGGGAGCCGCCGACTACCGGCTCGAGCACCTCGCCGAGCAGGCGGCCGGGCAGTGGCTGATCCTGACCGGCTGCCGCAAAGGAGCAGTGCGTCAGGCCCTGGACCGCGGCGGCACCGATGCCGCGACCGCAGCCCGGACCGAGCTGGACCGGCTGACCGCGCTGTTCGGACGTGAGAACGTCGCCGTCGAGATCACCGAGGCGGGGGACCCGTTCGACTCCGACCGGGGCGATGCGCTGGCTGCGCTCGCAGCCGGGGCCGGACTGCCGCTGGTCGCGACCGGCAACGTCCACTACGCCCGTCCGCGCGACGCCGATCTCGCGTCCGCGCTCGCGGCCGTGCGCGCACGCGCCAGCCTCGACGACATGGACGGGTGGCTGCCGGGCGCCCCGACGGCCCACCTGCGTTCGGTGGTCGAGATGGCGACCCGGCACCGTCGGCACCCGCAGGCGGTGCGGACCGCGGCGGAGCTCGGCGACGAGTGCGCGTTCGACCTGTCCCTCGTCGCGCCGAGCCTGCCGCCCTACCCCGTCCCGCCCGGGCACACCGAGGCCACCTGGCTGCGCGAGCTGGTGCGTCGGGGCGCCCTCGATCGCTACGGGGAGCCGACGGCCGAGCGCATCCCCGGCGCGTACGCGCAGGTCGCCCACGAGCTCGATGTGATCGAGACCCTCGGGTTCCCGGGGTACTTCCTGATCGTCCACGACCTCGTGGACTTCTGTCGCCGACGCGGGATCCTCTGCCAAGGGCGCGGGTCGGCGGCCAACTCGGCGGTCTGCTACGCGCTGGGGGTCACCGCAGTGGACGCCGTCGCCCACGGGCTGCTCTTCGAGCGATTCCTGGCCCCGGAGCGGGACGGACCACCGGACATCGACGTCGACATCGAGTCGGGGCGCCGCGAGGAGGTCATCCAGTACGTCTACGAGCGGTTCGACCGTGAGCACGCGGCCCAAGTCGCCAACGTGATCTCCTACCGGCCGCGTTCCGCGGTGCGCGACGCCGCGCGGGCGCTCGGGTACGACGTCGGGCAGCAGGACGCCTGGAGCAGATCGATCGAGCGGTGGGGGAGCCTGCGGGGGACCACGTCTGTGCCGTCGTCGACCCCGACGGCAGACCGTCACGACGTCGTCCCCGCGGTGCAGCCGCCACCGGCCAGCGAGCTCGACGAGATCCCCGAACCCGTGCTCGACCTCGCGGAACGCATGCTGCGACTGCCCCGGCACCTGGGCATCCACTCCGGCGGCATGGTGCTGTGCGACCGACCGGTGATCGAGGTGTGCCCGGTGGAGTGGGCGCGGATGCCCGGCCGCACGGTGCTCCAGTGGGACAAGGACGACTGCGCCGACGCCGGGCTGGTGAAGTTCGACCTGCTGGGGCTCGGGATGCTTACTGCGCTGCGGATCGCCTTCGACCTGGTGCGCGAGCACGAGGGAACCGACCTGGGGCTGCACCGGCTCCCGCACGAGGACCCCCTCGTGTACGACCTCCTGTGCGCGGCCGACACCGTCGGGGTCTTCCAGGTGGAGTCCCGCGCGCAGATGTCCACGCTGCCCCGGCTCCAGCCGCGCTGCTTCTACGACATCGTCGTGGAGGTCGCCCTCATCCGGCCCGGACCCATCCAGGGTGGCTCCGTGCACCCGTACATCGAGCGGGTGCGTAATCGGCAGAAGGTCACGTACCTGCACCCGCTGCTGGAGAAGTCCCTCGCCAAGACGCTGGGCGTCCCGCTGTTCCAGGAGCAGCTCATGCAGATGGCGATCGACGTGGCGGACTTCACCCCGTCCGAGGCCGACCAGCTGCGCCGGGCCATGGGGTCCAAGCGGTCCACCGAACGGATGGAGGCGCTCCACACGCGGCTGCTCGCCGGGATGGCCCGGAACGGCATCGCGACCGACGTCGCCGAGCAGATCTTCGACAAGCTCAAGGCCTTCGCCGACTTCGGGTTCCCCGAGTCGCACGCCTACTCCTTCGCCTTCCTGGTGTACGCGAGCGCCTGGCTCAAGGTGCACCACCCGGCGGCCTTCTACGCGGGCCTGCTCGCAGCGCAGCCGATGGGCTTCTACTCACCGCAGACCCTGTCCGCCGACGCACGTCGGCACGGGGTCGCGGTGCTGCGACCGGACGTGCAGAGGTCGGGCGTCCAGGCGGTGGTCGAGCGCGTCCGGCCCGGTGCGGGGCCGGACGCTCCGTTGATCCCGTTGCCGTCCGGGACGGGACCGGTCGCCGCGCGGGCCGACGCCGGGCCGGTCGAGGTCGAGCGGACGCTGGCGGTGCGCATGGGACTGGCCGCGGTGCGAGGCCTGGGGGAGGAGGTCGCTGCGACGATCGTGGCGGCACGCGCCCGAGGGGGACCGTTCGTCGACCTGCGTGACCTGGTGCGACGCGTCCGGCTGTCCACGGTGCAGCTCGAGGCGCTCGCCACCGGTGGTGTGCTCGACGGGCTCGGGGTGACGCGGCGTGAAGCCCTCTGGGCGGCCGGAGCCCTCGCCCAGGAGAGCCCGGACACCCTGCCGGGGGTGTCCGTCGGGGTGTCGGCGCCGACCCTGCCGGGCATGAGCGACGTCGAGCTCGCGGTGGCCGACGTGTGGGCGACCGGAGTGTCGGTGGACTCCTACCCGACCCAGCACCTGCGGGAGGGGCTGGACGCCGCCGGGGTGCTACGCGTCGAGCAGGCGTTCCGCCACGAGGTGGGGCGCCGGGTCGCCGTGGCCGGTGTGGTCACGCACCGGCAGCGTCCAGGCACGGCCGGTGGTGTGACGTTCCTGTCGTTGGAGGACGAGACCGGACTGCTCAACGTCGTCTGCAGCCCGGGGCTGTGGCAACGGTTCCGTCGGGTGGCGCGGTCCTCGGCAGCCCTCGTCGTCCGCGGTCGGCTGGAACGTGCGGACAACGCGACGAACCTCGTCGCGGAGCACCTCACGCCGATGTCGCTCCAGGTGCCGACGTCGTCCCGGGACTTCCGTTGACGATCGCGTCCGTCCCGTCGGGACGGACGCGTGATTCCGCTCGGCCGCGGCTACTCGTCCTCGGTCGTCTCGTCGTCGGCCGTCGCCAGCTCCTCCATCGGTGGGTCGAGGTGTCGGAGCCGCGAGAAGACCGCCCACGCGACCGCGATCAACGGCACCGAGATGACCGCGCCGAGGATCCCGGCGACGAGCGTGCCGGTCGTGACGGCGAGCGCGACGACGACCGGGTGCAACGACACCTGCTTGCCCATCACGAGCGGTTGCAGGACATGCCCCTCGAACTGCCCGACCAGAGCGATGCCGATCCCGACGACGATCGCCTTGACGAGCCCGTTCGCCGCCAGCGCGACGACCATGGCGATGACCATGGCGGCCGGTGCCCCGACGAGCGGGATGAACGCACCGATGAACACGAGGACCGCCAGCGGCGCCGCGAGCGGGACGCCGACGATGAGCAGGATGATCGCCGCGAGGATCGCGTCGGTCACGGCGATGATCACGGTGCCGCGCGCATACCCGGAGAACGTGTACCAGCCGACCCCACCCGCAGCCTTCCAGCTCTCACGTGAGTGGGCGGGTAGCTGGTTCAGGAACCATGACCACATGTCCCGGCCGCGCGCCAGGAAGAACACGGTGCAGAAGGTGGCGAGCGCGAGGATCGTGAAGACCTCGACGACCGAGCCGGCGCTCGACGCCGCCTGGCCCGCGAGCTCGCTGCTGTGGGTCTGCAGCCACTGCTGGCCGTTGTTGATCCATTGGGTGATGTCTGCCTGGGTGACCGTGACCGGCAGCGGTCCGTGCTCGAGGTAGTTGATCACCTGGTCGATGCCGGTGCTGAACTGCCTCGACAGCGACTCCCACTGCCCGGTGACCGACGCGACGACGTAGGTGATCAGCCCGGCGACGAACGAGATGGCCGACAGGAGGCCGAGGAGAACGGCGAGCCCCCGCGGGATGAACCGGTCGAAGAAGTCGACGAGAGGCCGGAGCACGGCTGTGAAGACGAATGCGAGGAAGACCGCGATGAAGACCAGCTGCACGCGCGAGGTCGCGTAGAAGACCAGCACGATTGCGGCGATCACGGTCAGCATCCGCCACGACCACCCGGCGGCCACCCGCAACCACGCGGGTGCCGACTCCTCGTACCCCACGACCGACGGGTTGCGGCGCGCGCCGGCGATCCTGCGTGCCGCTGGGCTCGCCCCGACGAGGTGCCGGTTCGATGCCGGCGCGCGGTCGCCCGTCGACTGCGTGGTGCCGTCCTGGTCCGACATGGCCGTCCTCCCGGGTCACGAACACGCGGCGCCGACCGTGAGGGCACGGTGCCGCTGCGGGACAGTCTGCCGCAGGACGGTGGCAGCAGGGGACCGCCGCTCCGTGCTATCTTTACCGCCGCACCTGAACGGGCCGAGAGGCTCGCGATGGTCCACTCGTCCGGGTGGCGAAATGGCAGACGCGCTAGCTTGAGGTGCTAGTGCCCTTTAACGGGCGTGGGGGTTCAAGTCCCCCTCCGGACACTCATACTGGGGAAACTTCCCCGGCTCTGCGGGCAGGGGTACTCACCCCGCCCCTCACACATCCCCAGGCCCCGGCGTCAAGAGCCACGGGCCCCCATCTGGCGCGTGTGGCCATGCCTGTACCAGTGACGCCCCTGGCCGCCCGGCGCACTCATCGCATCGTCAGCGTGGACGCCTCGTACCGCGTCATGGATCACGTGTGCTGGCGCCGCCTGCGATGGACGCCGGGCATGCACCTGGCAGCGAACGCGAGCGGGCGGACCATCGTCCTTGAGCGCGCTGCTGATGCGACCCTCGAGCTGGACCCACGGTCCCGGGTGCGCCTGCCGGTGGGGCTGCTCAGAAGCATCGGGTGGCAGTCTGGTTCGGATGTGTGGCTGGCCGCCGACGAAGCCACCTTGTGGGTCCGGTCGACCGCTCTCCTGGACACGTCGGGGGCCGACCATGCCTGATGCGGCCACCCGCGCCCTTGCCCTCGAGATGCTCGCACGCCTGGGCGTCAGCCCAGAAGACCTGCTCGCCGCGCACGACACACCCGCGGCACCCACCATCGCGGAGTACCTGCCAACCGTGGAACGAGCCACCCCGACGAAGGCGGCACGCACCTTCGCGAGCTACTGGAAGCGCCTGAACAACCAGCTCGGCGACCGTCGGATCGACGACGTCCGGACCAGCGACATCGCCACCTTCGCCCGAACCTGCCGCGAGAACGCCCAACTGCGCCGTAACACCATCGGCGGCACCGGAGCCGAGACGAACGCGATCACCACGGCAAGGGCGTTCTTCCGCCTCGCGGTCCAAGACGGCATCATCAGCTCCAACCCCGCGGCAGCCGTCCGCAAACCGCGCAGGAACCCCCGCGAACGCCGCGCGCTGACCCCGGCAGAGATCGCCGACCTCGACCAGATCGCCCGCACCCGCAGCGACGACCCCGAGCTCGACACCCTCCTTGTGCGCTTCCACTTGGAGACTGCCGCTCGCCGCCAGGGAGCAATCGGCCTGCGCATGCGCGACCTCGACTACCGCCGCCAGGTCGTGCGCCTGCTGGAGAAGGGAGACAAGCAGCGCGACGTGCCCGTCACCGCCGAACTCCTTGACCACCTGCAGAACCACGCGACCCGCCGCGCACCGGGTGCCACCGGCGACGACCCCGTCCTTCGCTACCGGTCGGGAGCACCCCTGACCCGCCGGCGCTACAACACGCTCGCCGAACGCTGGCAGCGCGAACTCAGCTGGACCGCCACAGCACCCGTCAGCATCCACTGGCTACGCCACACCGCTCTAACCGAAGTCGAACGCATCGCCGGACACGCCGTAGCCGCAGCCCTCGCCGGGCACGCGCCCACAAGCGTGACAGCCAGCTACACCAAGGCGACGATCGCCGAGGTCGCCCGAGCACTCGAGATCCGCACCGGCACCACCCACCCGCTCGCCACCGCGGACTGAACTCCGCCCCGCGCGGGCTCTCAGCCTTCTGCGCACGGACCGCCCACAACCCCTCACCTCAAGGTGATGCGAGCAGCCGTGCGCCGATTGCCGCAACGCGAGCCCACCTGACGGTCGCGATGGTGACCACCACCACCATCACGGCACCCGGACCCATCACCCGGTTCCGGTCGCACGTCGTCGAACGTCAGAGCGCAACCCGACTCACCTGCACCCACCCCGACCACCCCTCCGAGCCCTCCACCCGAGCCGCGGCAACTACCCCGACCCTTCCCGGTCCCCAGATGCACCGCATCGCGCGCATCGACGCCTCAGGTCGCCTCATGGACGCCCGGGCGTGGGACGTCGCCGGCTTCAGCCCGGACACTCGCGTGTCGATGACCCAAGAAGGCACCCGGCTGCGAATCACTGCCGGCGGCGACCACCCGCTCGACGAACGCCGCCGCCTCGCACTGAGCGCCGGGGCGCGCACCTGGCGCGGATGGCGAGCCGGCGCCGACGTCCTCATCACGGCCGTCCCCGGGGTCCTCGTCCTGCGACCCGTCACCGAAATCGACATCTGAAGGAGCCCGAAACCATGCCCATCTCCATGACCACCGAGGAGCTCATCGCGCTCCTTGCCGACGAGCGCCACGCAGGCGAAGACGACGCACGGCGCTCATTCGCACAACAGCGCGCCGACAGCCCGAACAAGAAGGAGCAACGACCAACACCCACCGTGCGCGAGTTCTACGCCACCCTCCTCGACGCATGCGAAGACGAGACCGTCGCCAACTACGGCACCTACTGGCGCAAGCTCGTCGAGGCTCTCGGCGACAAGCAGCTCGCAGACGTCACCAAGACCGACGTGATGGGGTTCGCCAAGCTCTGCCGCAAGTCCGCCCTGGTCCGACGCAACTCGCGAGAAGGCCTCGGGGCACGCCGCAACGCTGTCGCCGCAGCGCGCTGCTTCTTCGCCAACGCCAAGGACGCCCACCACATCAAGACCAACCCGGCCAAGAAAGTCCGGCACAAGCCGTACGACCCGGCACTACGCCGCGCCCTCGTCGAGCACGAACTCGACGAGCTCTACGACCTCGAGGCCAAAACCGTCGACCCCGAGCTGTACTGAATCGCCCTGGGTCTGATGGAGGCTCGGGCTATGGGATTGCGGCCAGGGTCTGGTCGCTCCCGTGGGTAGCGTAGAACGTCGTTTCGTACTCGGTGGGTGGGACGTCTCCGAGGTAGCCGTGCAGCCTGGTGGTGTTGTGCCAGTGGACCCATCCGAGGGTGGCGAGCTCGACGTCCTCGACGGTGCGCCAGGGCTGTGCGCGGGCCGGTCCGCGGATCAGCTCGGTCTTGTAGTAGCCGTTGACGGTCTCGGCCAGCGCGTTATCGTACGAGTCGGCGACGGTCCCGATCGAGGGCGTCGCGCCGATCTCGGCGAGGCGCTCGCCGTAGCGGATCGACGTGAATTGCGACCCGGCATCGGAGTGACACCTCAGCCCGTCGATGCGGGTCCCGCGTGACCAGCGGGCCATCTCGATGGCGTCCAGGACCATCTCGGTGCGCATGTGCCCCGCGACGCGCCACCCGACGATCATCCGGGAGTACACGTCGGTGATGAAGCAGACGTAGGCCACCCCGGCCCAGGTCGGCACATAGGTCAGGTCCGTGACCCACAGCCGGTTCGGGGCATCGGCGGTGAAGTCCCGGCGCACCAGGTCCGGGTGACGGGCCGCGGTCGGGTCGGCCTTGGTGGTGCGGACCCGTTTGGTGCGCACCGCTCCTTCGATGCCCTCGGCGCGCATGAGGCGGGCGACCTGGTCACGGCCCAGGTCCCAGCCGGCTCGGCGGGCGGCCTTCCAGAGCTTGCGGGCCCCGTAGACGCAGTAGTTGTCCGCCCAGAGCTGGCGCAGCACCGGGCGCAGCACGCCGTCGCGGACCGTCCGCGTCGACGGGACACGCGTCTTGGCCGCGTAGTACGTGCTCGGCGCCACCTGCAGCACGCTGCAGATGGGCTCGACACCGAGCTCGTGACGGTTCGCGTCGATGAACGCGACTACCTCTTGTGTTGGCGGTCGAGCTCCGCCCCGAAGAAACTCGCGGCCCGCTTCAGGATCTCGTTGGCCCGGCGCAGCTCACGGTTCTCCTGCTCCAGCTCACGCATCCGGGCGCTCTCGGCCGTGGTCACCCCCGGCACGTGACCCTCGTCGATGTCGGCCTGACGCACCCACAGCCGCACCGACTCAGTTCCGTATCCCAGCTGCGCGGCGACCCGCTGGACCGTCCCGTGCTCGGTCCCCAGCTCCGCGCGCAGGGACCGGACCATCCGCACCGCGGCGGCCCTCTCCTCCGGCGAGTACCGACGCGTAGTCGGCTTCCCTTTCGACACCTCTCGTGGCATGGCTCCATCCTCGTTTCCAAGGTCAGGAGCCTCCAACATCCCCAGGGCGATTCATACACCCTCCTCCTTCGCTTCCACCACGAGACCGGCGCGCGCCGCGGCGGGGGACTGACCCTTCGCCTCATGGACCTCGACTACCGCCGGGGCATGATCGAGCTGCACGAGAAGGGCCTGACCGTCCGTGAGGTTCCAGCAACCGAAGAGCTCCTCCGGTCACTCATCCGGCACTGCCTTTCGCGCACCTCACCCGACGCGCCAGGTGAGCAGCGCATCTTCCGATCCAAGACCGGCAATCCCATCAGCCGGGGCACCTACGGTCGCGTGCACGACCGCTGGTACCAGTCGGAGTCGCTTCGCAACCTCGGGGTAACCGTGCACTGGCTCCGCCACACCGCCATCGCGGAGTACCGCGAGATCGGAGGGCTCAGCGTCTCCACAGCCTTCGCCGGCCACTCCCTTCGCAACCGCACGACCAACGAAAACTACGGCGGGGCCCAACCCGCCGACGTAATCGACGCCTTCGAACGACGCAGCGGCGAAGCGCACCCCCTCGGATCGGGAACCATCCGCCCTCCACTCACCCTCTGACACCCGCGCTCGCTCGTCACGGAGACGACCGACCACGAGCTCGACACCCGGGCCCTAACCCCGATTCGTGAACACTGCGCGCGGCCGCACAACCACGAATCTCGTGTCTACAGCTCAAGGTCAAAGGCCAAGTCGCCACCCGCCGGGCCGTTCCGCCGTGAGGCTGTCGAGCCGTACCGGTCGACGCCGGGCTCGTCGGTGCCCGTTGGGGTGCCATGCGATCGATCTGTCAGTACTCGACGCTACGGTCCGTCCCGTGGGTCACACGCCAGGGGAGGTCGCCGCGTTCACCAGCGGCGAGACGCGTTTGGTGTATGCGGCCCGAAAGGACGCCCCGACTGGGCCGCTCGTACTGCTCGAAGACAACACGGCGCTCGAGATGCGCGAATACGCGAAGGCGCACCTGCGGTGCTTCGTCGCCGAATGCCCCACACCCGAGTTCACCACCGTCGCCCGACGATCCGGGCGGGACGGTTTCAAGCACCTCACCGGTGGTGGACATTCCGAGGAGAGCTTGTTCCACAAGCAGGGCAAGCATGCACTGCTCGGCTGGCTCGCTCGACGGCATCCCGAAGTGGACGCGCGCCTCGAGGTGTCGCTGCTGCCTGTCGTCAATCGACGAGCAGACGTCCTCGCCGTTCACCCGACGGGTGAACGTGTCGCTCTAGAGGTCCAGTACTCGCACCTCGAACTTGCCGAGGGCTCGGAATCGTGGGCGGCCCGCACCCGCGACTACCAGGACGCCGGGATAGCACCCGTGTGGATTCTCGGCCACCGCGGTGTGCACTTCACCGATCGGCGCGACGGCACCGTCGCCCTCGGAGCGCTCGGCCGCGCGATCCTCGAGGCTGGCATGCCTCTGTGGTGGGTCAACCCGATCCTCGGGACAGTCGCCGTTCCGTACGTGATCTCTCACGTTGGCGAGCGCATGTTCCAACTCCGGCCCACGAGCGAAACGCGCGCCGTACACCTGTGGGTTGACTCGCTCGACACGCTGACGCTCACCGGAGCCGGAGTCCACAGCCCTCGCCTCGACTTCCTCGACCAGCAGCGTCGCGCGCACGACGACGCACTGGCCGCGGCCCGCGCCCACGAAGCCACCGCCGAGGCTGAACGGAACAAGCAAGCTGCGTTGGCCGCCAAGAACGCGGCGCAGCGAGCTCAACACGTCGCCGCGAAGGCCGCCCGGCTAGAGCGAGCGCTCCGAGAACGCCTGCGCGCACAGGAACAGCGGTGGCTGGAGTCGTCCATGCGCGCCAACGTTCTCGCGGCGCACGGCAACACGATCCCCGCCCACCTGGACGTAACCCCAAGTGCTGATGCCATCTGGGCGCACCATCAGCACTGGCAAGCACTCGTGTTCGGGCACGTGATGCTGAATCACATTGGAGACACCGTCACCGTTCGCGACTGCCTGAGCGTGCTCGACGAGCACCGCATCCAGTACAACGCGGACGCCCACCGGGACTGCCCCGGGTCTGGTTGACACCTGATCTGTGAGGATCTGGTCCTCGCTGGAAGGATGTCCCCGTGGCAAAGCCCTATCCTCAGGAGTTCCGCAACGACGTCGTGGCCGTGGCCCGCAAGGGCCAGGCACCGCTGTCTCAGATCGCGAAGGACTTCGGCGTCTCCGAAGGCTCGCTGGCGAACTGGATGAAGCAGGCCGATGTCGAGGACGGCAAGCGTCCCGGTCTGAGCGAAGACGAGCGCAAGCAGTTGCGTGAGGCGAACAAGAGGATCCGCCTGCTCGAGCAGGAGAACGAGGTCCTACGGCGCGCTGCTGCCTACCTGTCGCAGGCCAACTTGCCGGGAAAATAGTCTTCCCTCTCGTCCGTGAGATGGCCGCGGCCGGCGCCCGCATCAGGGTGCCGGTCGCGGTGGCGTGCAGGGTCCTGGGTCTGACGACGCAGGGGTACTACAAGTGGCTCAAGAACCCCGTGTCCCAACGGGACTGGGACGACGCCCACCTCATCGACGTCCTTTACGAGATCCATCAGGACGATGCGACGCTGGGCTACAGGTTCCTCACCGACGAGCTGGCCGACGAGCACGGCATCGTCGTGGGCGAGAACCGCGTGCACCGGCTGTGTGGCATCGCCGGCATCTACGCCTCTCATGCGAAGAAGAAGACCAGCAAGCCAGGTGCCACCGGCCCCGCTCCGCATGACGACCTCCTCGCGGTGGTTGACGAGCACGGCGTGGTCCGTCACGAGTTCGTCGCCGAGGCTCCCAACAAGGTCTGGTTGTGGGATATCTCCGAGCACCCCACGCGCGAGGGCAAGCTCTACATCTGCGCGATCAAGGACCTGTACTCCAACAAGATCGTGGGCTACTCCATCGACTCGCGGATGAAGGCGTCGCTGGCGGTCTCAGCGATGCGGAACGCGATCGCCCTGCGCTCACCGGTGAGAACGATCTGTCACTCGGACAGGGGCGGTCAATTTCGCGCCAAGAAGACCCAGCGCCTGCTCGCGAACAACGGCCTGGTCGGTTCGATGGGCCGCTCATACGGAGCCGGCGACAACGCCAGCATGGAGAGCTTCTTCTCCCTGCTCCAGAAGAACGTCCTGGACACCCGCCGCTGGGACACCCGCCAGGAGCTCCGGCTGGCGATGGTGACCTGGATCGAGACCAAGTACAACCGTCGCCGCCGACAGCGCGCCCTGGGCAAGCTCACCCCCGTCGAGTTTGAGATGATCTACGCAGCCGCAGACGCGGCCTGAGAACCATCAACCCCGAGTGTCAACCAGACCGGGGGCAGTCCCGCGCACTCCCGCTGCCCGCTGACAGCGACCCCACAGTGACCCATCATTCTGGATGTGAACCGTGGCGACTCAAGGCCGCCAAGTACTTGCCCCCCACAGCTTGACTGCTCCGTGCACGGCCGTTCGCAGGTGGCCCGAACCATCCTTGGGGTGACTCGGAACCCCGGCTCCCCGCCACCACCCGAACCTCGGGGGGGCACCGGGACGACGTGTCGCACCCAGGCGGCACAATCAACGCCCAACGGCAGCAGAACTGCCCGCAACCTCAACCACGGCCGGTGAAAGTTCAAGGCTTGCGCAAGCCGAAAGCCACTCACCGAACGGGTCGACCAGAACTCCTGCAGCCCCATCTTCACCGCAGTAGGTGTGAAGCACCCTCTGTCAACGTCGCCCGAAAGTGAACCCCGTGTCGTCGGTTGAAAGTGAACCCCTCTGCGGTGGTCGTGCTCAGTCGTCGGTCGGGCCTGGTGCCCGGCCGAGGTCGCGGTTCTTCAGGCGGTAGGAGTCGCCTTTGAGGGCGATGACTTCGGCGTGGTGGACGAGGCGGTCGATCATGGCGGCGGCGACGGTGTCGTCGCCGAAGACCTCGCCCCAGCGGCCGAAGGGCTTGTTGGACGTGACGATCAGGGAGGCTCGTTCGTAGCGGGCTGAGACGAGCTGGAAGAACAGGTTCGCGGCTTCGGGTTCGAAGGGGATGTAGCCGACCTCGTCGATGACCAGCAGGGGGTAGCGGCCCAGGCGGCGGAGCTCGTCTTGCAGGCGCCCGTCGTGGTGGGCGGTCGCGAGGCGGTCGACCCATTCCGAGGCGGTCGCGAACAGGACGCGGTGGCCGGCTTGGCAGGCGCGGATCGCGATGCCGGTGGCCAGGTGGGTCTTGCCGGTCCCGGGCGGGCCGAGGAACACGACGTTCTCCCGGGCGGCGACGAAGTCCAAGGTCCCCAGGTGGGCGATCAGGTCGCGTTTGAGGCCGCGGGCGTGGTCGAAGTCGAAGTCCTCCAGGGACTTGCGTCCGGGGAACCGGGCGGCGCGGATGCGCCCTTCCCCGCCGTGGGTCTCACGGGCGGCGACCTCGCGGCCCAGACACGCCGCGAGGAACTCCTCGTGGGTCCAGGACTCCGCGCGGGCCCGTTCGGCGAGGCGGTCGACCGCGTCACGCAACGTGGGCGCCTTCAACGCGCGGGTCAAGAACGCGAGCTCGGCGGTGACGTCGCGGGTCTGGGTCGCGCTCATCGGGCCATCACCTCGGCCAGCCCGAACACCTGGTCGTAGTCGCCCAGGTTCCGTTGCTCGACCTCTTGCATCCGTGGGGCCGCCGGCCGGTGGGCCGCCGCGAACGACAACGCCAGGGCAGCGGCCCGGTGGGCGGGATCGGTGATGGTCTGCTGACGGGCCCAGCACCGCTCATGGGCCGCGACGACCTTGGTGCCCAGGCGGACGGTCACGGTGGCCAGGTCAGCGGTCACCACGACCTTGCGGCCGACCGCGACCGGGTCCACGGAGTAGTCGTTGGAGTCCAACCGGACGTAGTGGTCCCGGGGCAGGCGGACGGTCGCCGACCAGCCGAGCTGCGGGGCCACGGGCGGCAAGGCGAGCATCGCGGCGGCGTCGGCGGCCCACCGGTCAGCCGGACGAGCACCCAGCGACCGGTGATGGCGCCCGTTCGCCTGCACCAGCCAGTCGGTCAGCTGGGTGTTGAAGTCACCCGGGCCGGTGAAGGTCCGCCCGGGCAGGAACGAGGTCTCGAAGTAGCCGTTGACCCGCTCGACCAGACCCTTGGCCTCCGGGTCCCGCGGGCGGCACTGGTGCACCGAGATGCCCAACGTCCCGCGGAACGCCTCGAACTGATCGGCGAGCTTGGGCTTGCCGGCCCGCCAGGCCCCCACCGCGGGCTCGTTGTCCCAGACCAGCTGAGCCGGAACCCCGCCCATCGCCTGCAGCACCGACCAGTGCCCGGCGATCAGGTCCTCGGCCTGACGGGTCGGGACCATGACCGCGAAGATCATCCGCGAGTAGCCCGCGACCATCACCAGCACCGGCGGACAGGCGACGTGCCCGAACCCGACCGGGATCGGCGCCGGCGGGAACCACAGGTCGCACTGGACCCGCTGACCCGGGTCGTAGGAGGTCCGCGTCGCCGGGTCCGGGGGCAGGTAGTACGGACGCAGCTCACGGATCCGGTCCTTGAGGACCGTGATCGACCGGTCCCACCCGATCCGCTCGGCGATCACCGTCGCCGGCATGTCCGGGACCGCCCGCAGCAGCTCGCGAACCTTGGGCTCGACCGCGTCGACGATCGAGCCCCTGGGCTCTCGGACATACTTCGGCGGGGCGTCATGGGCCAACGCCCGGCGCACCGCGTTCCTCGAGACACCCAGCCGACGCGCGATCGCCTTGATCGCCATCCCCTCGACCCGGTGCAACCGACGGATCTCCGCCCAGTCCTCCACGCTCATCACCCTCCACAGCGTCGTGCAGGGGGTTCACTTTCAAACGACGCCAGGGGGTCAGTCTTCAGCCGACGTCGACACCCTCGAACAAGGATCGAATCTCGTGACGGACGTATGGACTTGGGGGACCATGGGGGCATGAGTGGAACTGGATCGACGTTCGACGTCGGATGGGTCAGCGCAGCGCTGGCCCTGTTGGCGCTCCTTGTGTCACTACTGAACCGCCGAGCAAGCGAAAGCGTGTATACCACCGCCTTGAGAAAGGAGTGGGAGGACTTACATGACCACTGGAGCCGTAGCCTTCTTCTTGCTCGGAATCCGGACGACTACTACGTCGACGCACCAGTCGAACTGAGAAGCGAAATCCGAAAGCTCGTGAAGCGCGTCGACGATTTCAAGTCAACCGACTACGCGGACCCGAACTACGGCCGCGAACTGACCGACATCATCAACTCCTTGCGCGAGGAAACAGCACACGTAAGGACGGTGGTTCGATTCCTCGCGCATGCGGCTGACCTCATGCTCGAGGGCAGCTTGAGCGTGACGAGTCTGTATTCGATGTTTGGACCTGATGTCTCCAGGCACGCTCACGCCATTCGCTGGATGATCGGCAGCCAGTCACCACAGGAGTTCGCGACACCTCCGACCGGAGCTGGCAGCAGATTGTTCTCCCAGGTACCCGAGGGCATGTACCGGGGAGAACAGGAGCGCGTTCTTCTACTTCTGGACCTACTTTGGTCCGAGGTGGCGAAACGAGGAGACAACGAGCCGCACTCGATACTGGGAGTAGCCAGCCACAAGAAGAGAAGCGGGTCGGGAGTCACCTGCCGGAAGCGCCTTTGGCGGCTTTCATCAGGCGTGTCGCCCATTCGATGGGCGACCTTGCGAAGGCAACTGCGTTTCGCGGAACTGGTTCCTTACCAGTCCGTGTGCGTCGATGGTGCGCTTACGGTAGGGCAATGGGACCCGTGGTTGGTGCGAAGGGGGCGAGTGCCTATCCTGAGCCGTCTGATCGGCGCCGCGTCCGCTCATCATTGGTATCGCACACGGACTATGTGACCTCGAGAAGCGATCGGAGCAGTTGGGCGGCCGGCTCTAGCAGGGTTCCGCGCACCAGTCAGAAGAATTCAGCGCAATCAGTGCGCGTTCGTCCTGTATACAGAGCCCAAGCCCCCGGGCCGCGATTCACACACCGCCAGATCCGCCTCAGGAGTGGGCTTCCGTGCTTAGGGTGCTCGTCGTCGCGGCGATGGTCGTTCGGCGGACTTGTTTCGGTTGCCAAATAGAAACCGACCACGGGCGCTATCTGGTGACGGTCTGACACTGCTGGAGCGGCGCGCGTACGACTCGGAGTCGCTCCTCCAGGCGGTCTTGGCTCAGTTCCCTGAGGTGCTCGCCGGGTCGACCACGACCGGCGACGGTGAACCTGGGTTATTGCTGGTGGGTCGCGAGATGGGTGTCGCGAGCGCCGGGGACGTCCCAGGTCCGTTCAGTGTCGACCATCTCTTCCTGGACCGGGCCGGGGTGCCGGTACTTGTCGAGGTCAAGCGGTCGTCGAACTCAGAGATCCGCCGGCAGGTGGTCGGTCAGATGCTCGACTACGCGGCCAGCGCGGTGAAGGTCTGGTCGATCGAGACCGTACGTCAGGCCTGCGAGCAGACTGCGGGTGAAGCTGGCCGTGACCCGGCCGAGCTGGTGCGTGACCTGCGTGCGGACATCGACGTCGCGGAGTTCTGGCGGGTGGTCGAGTCGAACCTTCGCTCGGGCCGCATCTGAATGGTCTTCGTCGCTGACGCGCTGCCCGTGTCGCTGGTGCGCATCATTGAGTTCCTCAACGAGCAGATGAGCTCGGCTGAGGTCCTCGGCGTCGAGGTGCGTCAGTACGTGGGTGGTGAGCACATCGTGTACGTGCCGCGGGTGGTCGGGAACACGTCCACGGCCGTTGCCCAGAAGTCGACCACGGGGGCGCAGCAATGGGATGAGGCATTGTTCCTCGCGGCGGTCAACGCGCGCTGCACCCCTGCGGAGGTGAGCCTGGTCGGCAGGCTCATGGACGATGTTCGCGAGCGAGGCGTTGGGCTTGTGTGGGGGAGGGGTTCCACGCCCGGCGTCGCCGGCTGGTACTCGCTACATGGGCGACCCGCCGGCGTGTGGGGGCTTAACGCCAGCGTCGCCCAGCCCTCCGGGCGGGCGTACATGGCGCTTAACCTCGCGGACCTGGTCAACCACATCGGTACCGACCGCATCGAAGCGGCAGCCGGAGTACTCGAGCGCATCCCAAGTCTCGCGCGCAAGATCGCCGAGGCCCGCACGAACAATTGGCACAAGTACCCGTCCTCGTACCTCGCCGACGTCGCGCCGAACACGGTGCGGATCGAGACCCTCTTCGAGGGCATTCGGATCCTCACCGACCCGGCGGCGTACACCGAAGCCGGTTCGCTGTAGCCCAGCGGTCCCCTCGATGTCGGAGGTCATCGACTCCGCTCGACGTGTAGGAGGGTTCGGCCCCCGGGGGTCCGGACCTCCCACGAGGCTCGGCTGCGACGGGCGACGCTCTCGGCGCCTCCTCTCATCTCAACTACCTGCACGGCTGCGCCGGCGCGCCCACGCGAAGTGCTCCCATCCGGTTCACGACGTTCGGCCGGGGGGTGCGGTAAGCCGGCGTCCGCGAATCGCTTCGCAACCGCTTGTTTGGAGACACCCAGGCACTCGCCGATGACCCGCCAAGCCACCCCGGAGGAGCGGGCCGTTCGCACCGCTTCCCCAGCGACACCGGTCACGCGGATGTTCAGCTCCCGTACGGCCGCCAGGCGCCCCACCGCGTCACCCGCTCCGTCAACCGCGGATGCCAGGTCCGTCAACGAGGGTTCCCTTGTGTCATCTGGAGTTGTCATGGCGCGCACGGTGCTCGGCTGACTGAGCCGCGCAGTGCCCGCGCACGCGCGGGGGTCGAGCTCACGCACCGCTGGCGGATACGTCCGCGCGAGCCTGCGAGGGCACGCCTCGCCCGGCGAAGCGCGCCCGTGGGCGGCTGAACGGTGAAGGTCGTCGAGGGGTGAGTCCCCTCGACGGCCATCGCCGACGCGTTCACCGAGACGTCGGTGTTGCCGCTCGTTGGTGCCTGGCACGAACCTGAGCGTGCGGCGGGACGGGCACCCGAGCTGATCTTTCGGGTGCCCGGCGCCGCACGTCACACCACTGCTGCGCCTTGACCGGAGGTGGGTCCGCTCTGTGGTCCGGACTCCGGTCGACGGCGGGCGCGTGACTCTCATTAGGGTCGCGTACGTCGGTCGTTCGTGCTGTGATCATGACGCCGACGCCATCGTGAGCCTGCCCGACGGCGAGCCGCCGTCCACGTCACATGACCTGTCCGTGGACCAGGAGTCCCGCTTCGAAGTCTTCCCTCTGCTTGGGGGTGAGCGTGCTCCACCTCCGCATCGGGTCAAAGACCTCCGAGATCCTGAACAGCGCCATTTCGAAGGCCAGCGCCTTGCTGCGCTCGTCGTGCAGTCGCGTGATCGCGGTCTGGACTTCGTAGGCGTACTGGACGTCGACGAGCACCGCGCTCACGGCGAGCGCGCGGTCGAGGATCGCGATGTTGCTTCTCGTGCTGGACATGGTGCTTCTCCTAGGGGTGACACGGCACGCATCCGGTTGGTGCGCGTCGTACACGGTCCGGCGGCGAAGCTGTCGGCAATCGCCACACACAACGTCGACGCCCACATTCGGGTCCCAGCCCCCCACGCCGCGACTGGGCGCTCGTGCTGCTCGAAGACAACACCTGGACCGTGTGGGTCGACACCTAGCGACCGACGAGATCGTCGAGAACCAACCAGGGGCCTCCTAGCAGGGCCACCTCGGCCGGCTGTTGACGTTCGCGGCGGGCACCCAACCCACGACGATCGCAAGGATCGCGGCGTCATTTCGGCCCGAGCACCGCGCGGCGATCGACTGGCTGAACACGCGCGTCGACGATCGCACGAGGTTCCTCGCCGTACAGATCGACGAGTCCGCGCCCGCGCCCTCCTTCACGCTCATCGCCCAGCCGAACTACCCGTCAACGACCGTCGGCGCGGGGACACCGACCAAGCCGAGCCCCGAGCAGGAGCTCTATTGGCCGTCCTCGACGCTGAGGCGTGAACGCATCTCGGCCGATCGGCCGGGCTGGCTTCGTGCGAAGCGGCCACCGTCGCCGTCGCGGTGCAACACGACGGCGGGCAGGTCGGGCGTCGGATACCGCATGTCCGCCACTCTGCGGGGGACTGTCCAGCGAGCCCGGGTTCGAATCGCCGGATCCGGCGGCGCACGCCGCCTACCTGGCCTCACTGTCCGCGAGCCAGTCGGCTTCCGAGGGGCACGAGCGGGGCGCTTGAGTAGAGGAAGAACTTCCGAATCGGCAGTCGACCCCGATCGCCGAGTACCCCGTCGACACTGTTGTCGAGCGACAGGAGAACGAGCACCGCGACCTCGAGGCTGCTCGACCGCCGAGCTCGGCTCCGAGCCGGCCTCGAGGAGGTCGGTCGCTTCTCGCAGGGCTAGATCTAGCGCGGGACACGAGCCCGGTTCGCGGGCGTGTGAGGTTCCGGGACTCCCCGGGAGTGAGGCCGTCGACGGGCCGCTTGGCGTGCGCGCGTGGGCAACGCCGAACGCGCAGGTCGTGTCCTCGTCACTGTCTCGGCGTCGATGCGCGAGCCGAAGACGGTCGGCCGCGACGAGCCATTTCGGGCACCTCGGGAGATCGAGGGGTGTGGCGATTGCCGCGTCCGCCCGGTCCCTGACCGTGTCTCTCCGTCGCCGTCCGGTGGCCTTACGAAAAGAGGACTGTCGCCATGCTGCCCACGCTCACCACCCGCACCGTCTCCCGCGCGCTGGCCGACGCCCGGCTCGACCAGCTGCTCGATGCCTACCTGCTGGCGTACGCCGACTACGTTGACGAGCACGACCTGGCCGTCAACATCTGCGTCCCCGCATCGCGGATCACCTCGGCGGTACTGGCGCACTTCGGCATCAACGGCGCGGTGCCGGTCGGCGTCGACCTCGTTGTCGCGCACCCCAGCGCCGCGTCGCTCGTCGCCAGCGGCCCGACGCCTTGGGAGCTGCCACGCAACGTCGACGCCGTCGCGTTCATGGGTACGGACGCCATGCTCGACGACGGATGGTCGGGCCACGTCGTTACGTACGTGCAGGCGCTGCAAGGCAGGCGCAAAGCTCGACTCGTTGACCCGACCGCGGCGCAATTCAGCGCGCCGGATCTCGGGATCGATGTCGCGGGGCACGTCGTTGACGCCACGGACGAGTTCTTGAGGGGGAAGCCGCTGGTCACGTCCACCAACGGTGCAATTGTCTGGCGCAAGAGGAACGCACGCCTTGATGGCTTCCGGGGAGAGTTGGTCGAGCAGCCATTCATCGACGAGATCGCAGCCGAGTTGGCAGCGGTTGTCGCCGACGCCACGCGGCCCCTGGAACACCGCGCGGCATAACGCTGAAACCGGCCTGCAGCCTGTGGATTCGAGCGCGACGGGCAGCGCGGCCTCAGCGGCCTTGATGCCCAGCGCGATCGCGAGGTGGGCCTCTCCGGTCCCGAGCGGCCCCAGGAGCACGACGTTCCCCCGTCGGGCCGTACCGTCCCATGGAACCCGGGGCTGCACGGTGGTCGAGCCGCGGGCACTGTGGAATCGACGACGGGCGGTTCAGCCCGCGGGACGCGCGCAACTGTCACCGTCCCAGCTGAGCGCAAGCGCACTGCAGGTCGGCGGCTAGCGCGGTGGCGGACCGTACGGACGGTCATCCGCATCAACCGATCAAGAGGGAAAGGAGATGAATGGCTACAGTGGCAACCATGCCCGACACGATCGTCGAGGACCGCAGAGCAACGGCTGGCGAGATCCGCGCCCACCGCGCTGCACTCAAGGCGCTCGTGGACGAGTACCACCTGGGCAACCCGCGGCTACGCCGCGATGGCGCGATCGTCGTCAGCGCCCCCGACAGGGGCTACTCCGCGATGGCACGGTTCGTCGCGGCCGCGAACGAGCTCGTGGGCTCCTACGTGCATGTGCTCGCGGATGACACCCCTGGGGTGGGCGGCGTAGCCGACCCGCTGTGAGCACCGCGCCCAAGGGGTCGGGGCGCACACTTTGCGAGATCGCCGACCTTGTCGCCGTTCCGCGTCAGCAGTAGGCGCACGACCGTCTGCGCCAGCTCGCGGTGATGAAGTCATGGATCGACCCCGGCAACGACGCCGAGGTCCACCGCCTGGAGATCGGAGTGCCGGTCCGCACCGACCCGTGGTCGGAGCTGGTCGCGTTCCGCGCCATCCTGGCGCACACACCCCCGAGGAACTCAACGCTGACCGGATCTGGAGGGAGTCCCAGCACGCAACCGATCTGCTCCTGCAGGTGAACGCCGCCGCTCAAACCTGAGCGTTCCCCTGCGAGGGCCCGACCACGGGTCGGGCCCTCGTCCGTGCTGGTGGCGGCCCACCTTACGAGGGAGTCGGTCTCATGTCGGTGGTGGGCGGTCGTCTCTTCGGGTGGCCCGACCCCGTGACGCCTCGCTGCCGACGTGTCCGGAGCACCCGGTTTCGTCGGTCCGGCGGGAGGGCACGCACGGCCTCCCGCGTCACGTGCGCGGCAGGGGGTTTCGCAGTAGTACCCGGCGACTGTGCTATGAAACCCACTCCCTCGGAAAGGGGGCACGCGCTCACAACGGGCCGCGCCCCCGCTCAGCGACGCCGCAGACGCGGCAGCTCACTGGCCGGACGGCCGCCGCATGATGCGCGCACGACCAGCTGGGCACCAACGGATCCCTTCGCTTCTCTGCCGACGCCCACAGCAAAGCCGAGCATGCGGCACCTGACATGCGAACCGAGCCTTCGGGTGTCGGCGCCGCACGTCGACGCCAGCCGTCAGGCGCACCTCGGAGAGGTGGCGGTCCCCTGACCGGTCTCCGCGACCGGTCGACGTCAAATGCGTAATCCTCCGCAGGGTCGCGAGCCACGGCCAGGCCCTGTGAGACCGTCACTCCTCTTCCATCTCGTCTTCCATGTCGTCCTCCATGTCGGAGCCACCCGACGCGTACGCTCCGGCGCCACTCAGGACCTGCGCGTGGACCGCAAGTCCTGCCTCGAAGTCCTCCTTCTGCTCGGGTGTGAGCGTCGCCCACCTACTCATCGGGTTGAGACGCTCCGAGATCCGGTACAGGGCTTCCTCGAAGGCGAGCGCCTTCAAGCGTTCGTCGTGTAGGCGCGTGATCGCCGTCTGCGCTCGAAAGGCGTACTGGACCTCAACGAGCAGCGCGCTCACGGCGAGCGCACGGTCGAGGATCGCGATGTTGCTGTCAGTGCTGGACATGCTGAGTCTCCTTGAGGTGTCACGGCACGCACCGGGGTTGGTGCGCGTCGCACACCGTCCGGCGACAGGCAGCCGCAGGCAATCGACGCACATCACGTCCCCGGCCTCACCTAGGGCCTGGCTCGAGGACACGATCGGCGCCCTCGAAAAGCCCACCGGAGAGACGCATCTCTCGGGGATCGGGAGCAGTCATCCCCGGCGCACCCTCCGACGCGCGCCCCTGACGAGTCACGAAAACGATCACCGGTCCGTCCACCGATTGGGTGATCCGATCCACAGGCAGTCGCCCCGCTGACCTGCACTGACGCGGATCGGGGCTTCCTCACTTGCGTCGGCGGCCGCCCTGCAAGCCACCAGGTGGCTGAAAGCGAACGGATCGGTGTCTGCCAGGCACGCTCAAATCGGTGCATGCGCCGTGACCTGCTGAGCGACCTGACCGCCTACCCCGTCACCGGGGCCACGATGACCGTGGCCACCGTGCGTCCTGATCTTCGCCCGGGTGATCGCTGGCGGGCCGCCCGTGGGCTAGCCGCGGATCTGTACGTCCTGAGTGGCCGGCACGCGATCCACCACTGCCCGGCCGTGTATGTCGGGATCACCGCGGACCTTGATGGTCAGCGACCCGCCGTGAGCTTGCGGCGGTGGGCGTTGCAGACCGGGCTGCTGCGCGCCGAGCGGGTCGCGCTGATCCGTCTGCTGACTCGTCCGACCCGTCCCGAGCTCGAGCTGATCGAGAAGAGGCTTGTGCGCGGGGCGAATGCCTTCGGGATCATCGGGCTCAACACCGTGACCGGTGCGCCGGCGGCGACTAGGCAGCTGGGGAAGCGGGCGGGCGCTGTAGCGGCCCATGGCGACGCGCTTCTGGCTGATGTGCGCCGGCTGGTGCTGGGTGGTGCCCGAGGGGCGCTGACGATCCCGGCCACGACCGCGTCGGAGACTGCCGTGCGCGCGGTCCTGGACGCGGGCGGCCCCGTGGACACGCCCACGGTCGTCGCCCTACTACAGGCCATTGCACCGAGGCACGGGGTCACGCCCGCAGCGAGTGTGCGCCGCGACCTGACGGTCCTGGAACAGCGAACGGCTGGCGTACCGCGCGTCCGGGTCCTGCACCACGACCGGCGCGCCTACTTCTATCCCGCTCACCTGAACCGGGCCGACGTCATGAAGGAGGTCGCGGGCTGGTGACCCGCCCTCGGCACACGGCGACCCGTGCAGGTCTTGGTTCGTGGGCGCCAGCGCCCACGGGTGGGGGCGGTCGCCTTCGGCGGCCCGCGCACCGGCCACGAGGCCTGTGTGTGCCCAACCCAGGGAGGTCACATGTCCACCCCAACCATCACCACCCCAGCCGCTACCCGCCCACCGCGGCGTCCGCGCGACCTGGCCGCGCTGCTGCGAGCCCACGACCAGCTCGCGATCCAGGTCGCGAGCCTGCGCGCCCACGACCTGCCCCACGAGGACCAGTTTGCCGCCCTCGCCGAGCTCGAACGCGTCGTCGCCGACCGGCACCCCCGGCTTGCCTGCACCCTGAGCAGGGGCGCCTGGCTCCTCGACACCGACGATCCGCATCAACCCGGGCGAGTCTGCCTGGTCTGCTCGGGCAAGCTGCCCTAACCGCAAGGGGCGGTCCGCCACGCGGACCGCCCCTGTGCTCGACCCTGCAAACTCACCTCAGACCAACACCGCCCGCGCAACCGTCCGCCCCACCCCCGGCGCCGAGCAGGTCGGCGCCCGGTACGGAGAGATCCGCGTGATCCGCCCGGTGAAGATGAAGAACTTGACGCCGAGCTGCCACCGGGCCAGCGCACCGACGCTGATCACCGGCAGACCCGACGCCTCATCGACCAGGTACGCCCCGCGGACGAAGCGCCCGTCCCACGGCAGGCGCCTGCCGTCGGCAGGCTCGCGCAACACGGCCCCCTGATCGAGATCCAGCAGGAACCGCGTCCCGCCGGCGCAGTCCACCACCCAGCAACCCCGCGATACAGCCAGATCAAGACGCTGTGAATCTGTCATGGTGCCTCCACCCGGCCCACCGCAGGCGCGGGCACCGACCGGGGGAGCACCGCGCGGAGCCCCACCGACGGCAAGACCCACCGCACCAAGTGCCGGCACCTGCAGTCCTGACATTGGGCGGAGACACAGCGCCCAGAAGGATTCATGAGGCGTCGCGGGTCGCGGGCTCCATTCCCCGAAGCGTCGAGGCCCGAGACCAGGTGCCGTCCGGACGAACCCCGGAGACGCGCACGCACGCCGAACAAGACGAATCAACGAAGGAAGTCGACGTGCGACTTCCTTCGTTGATTCGTTTGCCTCGTCACCGGAGCGCGACGATGACTTCGCGGGGTCGGCCGCCGGTGCTCAGGCGATCCCTGCGCACCAGTCCCCTGCTGAGGAGCGCGCCGACGAGGGCGTCGACCTGCTCCTTGCCGAGGTTGTTCGAGAAGAGGCGATTGATGGTCGTGCGGTCCAGGCCGTCGTCTCCAGCCGCGATGGTCGCGGTCAAGAGCTCGTCGAGCTTCGGGTCACCGAGCGTGGCACCCCAGATGTGGGCGATGGACGCTTCGCAGTACTCCCACAGCGCCGCAGCCGCACGCAGGTGCACGACCTCAAGGACGGGGGACTGGTCCAGCAGAGCAAAGATCAACGCAAGCCGGAGCAGCTGCGGACTCGCCCTCGCCGTGAGCGAGTCGTACATCACCCCACCCGACGGCTGACTCTCCACGATGCGGTAAAGCCGGTCCCACTCTCGCCGAAACTCCGGGCTCCGGGTGATCTCACGGGGAATGTGCGAGAAGGCGATGACCTCGCGGAGCCGCTCACCGAAGTACCGAATCCGATCCTCGGACAGACGGCCCGGTTCGGACAGAAGCTGGGTGCGCCGGCTCAGCACGTGCAAGAACCTGTTCGCGTAACCGTTGGCCACATCAGTGGCCTTGAGCAAGAACGTCAACTCATCCATCGTGACGTGCCCAACGATCGCCACGTGCGGATGCTCGGCCTTGAGCGTCGCGGCCTTCGTGTGAGCCGCGATCACGTCCCCATCCCAGACAGACCGCAACGTGGGCGACAGGGTCGAGCCCTGCCGAGACGCGACCACCAGAAGCCGCGCGTACTCCTCCTCAACCACCAGCAACCGCTGGTCCGGCTCGCCACCGTCGATCAACGACCCAGTCGAACCCGCCGATGCGGCCGCCTGAATCAGCGCCTCGGCAGACTGCAAGCCGCCACGAATCTGACGGTCACGCATGAACGGTGCACCGGGATCGTCGGCGGCGTCCAGCACGGGGCGCACCGCAGCAGCCGACGTCCCCTTCCGGTCGCGTGCGGTGCGTCCAATCACCAAGGCGAAGATCAGCGGGTAGTGCCGCTGGGCACCCACGTGCACGTAGGAGTAGCGGCCCGCCATCGCGGAGAAGGAAGCCAGCAGCGTCACGAGCATGGCCGCGGGTGAGGCCTCGGTCAGCGGCGCGATCTCCTGGACGATCTCTCCGACAAGTCCATGGAAGGCGTCAGCGCCGAGCTCGGGGGCGTGTTCTCGTGCGCCCAGCCGGCTGGCCAGGCGAAGTCGACCAAGGATCTCGTACGAGCAATCAGGGGCGCCTGTACAGGCCCCGGGCATGTTGCTCGCGTCCTCGTCGGTCATCGGTGCGGTAGTCACGTTCGGTCCTTTCTCACTGTCATCTCAAGCGCCGCGGGCGCGGTGAGATGGGAAGGTCCGCACAGCACGGCCCGCGGCACTCGCCACACCACGAGCACTGCGACCCTCATCCGCGTCATCGGCTGATACCGGCGCGCCGGCCTGGAAGGCACCGCAGCACCCGGCCCGCGGCACCCACCCCCACCAACGACGCACGCCACAACGCCGCCCGACGCAACCTCCAGCGAAGGCGCCGGGACGCGAACCCGAGCCACCGTGGCCGCGCACGGCACACGCGTCCGCGCGTGCGACCCAAAGGCCCGTCTCGGCGCGGCCATCAACGGCGACCAGCCGACGATGCTCCCGGCACGGCGAGCCGGGTGGGCGCACCTCGCCTACTGCCTCCGGGCGCCGTCCATCGGGCACCGCAGCCCCGCCAACACGCACCCCCCACGGGGACCTGACCGGCCGGACCGAACGGGCCACCGGCACCCAGACCCACGCGTGCTGGAGGGCCCCTTGCGCGTCGGCATGCAGCGCGGACTGTCCGGTGCATGGATCCTGACCTGCAAGCACTGGTCAACGCCGAGCTCGAACGCCTCAAGACGGGCGTGGCCCGTACGCAGTCCACGGCGCGGACCTACGCCGAGCACCTCGCGGCGTGGTGGGGCCCCTACGCCCGCGCCAACGACCTACCCCAGTACGACGCCACCGAAGAGGTGCACCCGCTCACGGCCCCGCAGATCGCCCGGTTCGTCGCCGCGTGCGCGGCCGGGGACATCCGGCGCGGAACCCGCGACGGGGCCCGGGCGGCTGAGCGGGTAGGGGCACCCTTGAGCGTCCCGTCACTCGAAGGGGTGCTCTCGGCTCTGCGGGCGGTGCACCTGGACGCGGGCCTGGTCTGGCACGGAGACGACACCCACGTCCGCGAGCTCGTGGCCGGGTACCGCACCGTCCACGGCGCGAGAGCCGTCCAGGCCGCACCGATGAGCCTGGACCACGTGGCGAGACTGTTCGCGACGCACGCCCTCGAGCCGGCCGGCGACCCGTGGGTGCGCGACGCACGCGCACGGGCGGTCGCGGTCGCCCTGGGCCTGTCGATCAGGGCCCTGGCAGCACTGGACCCGACCCAGGTCACCTGGTCACCGGCCCGCGTGGACGTCAAATTCGGCGACGAGGACCGGTCAGCGCCCTGCCTGCGCACGGTCATCGACGACACGATCACGTCTTCCGCGTGCGGGCACTGCGCCCTTGGATCCTGGCTCACCGACCCGGCACCCGAGCCCCTGGTCGACGTGAGCGACATCGTGCGCATCCGAGCGCAGTGGGCCCTGGCCGCGCGACGCCTGGCACGCGCGAACTTCACCGGCGACCGCCTGCACGTGGACGACGACGACCCATGGACCCGTCTCGCGCTGGGACTGACCCCGGGCGCCGCGCGGTGGTTGCGGATGCGCGCCGCCCTGCTGCCCATGCGGGCCGTGGGCCTGCGCCTGGACGACATCGACGACCTCACCTGCACCGACGTCCACTTCCGAGACGACACGGTCACGCTGAGCATCGTGGGTAAGGGCGAGACTCCCGCCCGCCCGTACACGGTCGTGCTCACCGCGACCGGTGACCCCTTGTGCCCGGTGGAAGCGATGGCCAGCTACGACCGGTGGGTGCGCACCTACCTGCCCACGCGCAGGTTCTTCATGGTCCCCACACGCGGCAAGGGCGCGCTGCGCCACCCGGTCGACCCGCCCCACGGCCCCGGGCGCGCCCTGTACCAGGCCGTGCGCACCTGGCTGGTCGAGCAAGACATCACGCTCGACGAGAACAGCGCCGGTCTGCGTGAGACGTTAACCCCGCACAGTGCCCGCCGAGCCTTCGCGCAGCAAGCCAAAGCCGAAGGACACCGCGAGCACGCAATCCAAAAGGCCCTTCGTCACAAGCGCCCCGGCACGACAACGCCATACCTGCACGACACCGCCGATCAGAGCGCCGCCGCGCAGGTCCTGCAAGCCCTCGCGAACCAGGACGACGATGGCCGCGCCTGACCTCGTCGCGGCGGCTGTAGCCGAGCTCACCGGCGCACCCGCCCTGGACCCCTCCACCCTCACCCGCGCCCACACGTTCGAGACCTGGTGGCAAGACCGCGCCGGCGACCAGCCCCTGAACGAGGTCCTCCTGCTCGCCTACCTCCTCGACCACCCCCAGTGGGCCCCGACCACGGCGAAGTCCAACGTGTCCGCGCTCTGCTCCTACTACCGCACCACCGCGAACATCGAGCTTCGCGGACCCACCATCACCTCCCACCTGGCCCGCCGAGCCCGCGACGCGCGTGCGCCCCTGCCGGTAGTCCCCGCACTACGCGTCCAGGACGCTCGCGAGGTCGCCGCGTCCATGGAAGCGCGCGAGGTCGCATGCACCGACCCGTACGTGCAGGCACTGCGAGACGCGCTCGTCGTGCTGCGCTCCACCGCTGGACCCGAGCAGGCAATCCACCCCGCCACAGTCAACCTCGCCCGCCTACGGCTCGATCAAAGCGACGGGCACACCCTTCGCGACGCCACCGGTCGAATACTCGCCGACCTCACACCCGACGGCGCAGATCAGTGGGCCCGGCACCTCGACCTGCTCGCAGACCGCACACGCCTGAGCCGGCGAGCCCAAACGGCACTTCACCGCTCAGGGATCCGACCGGACACGCCCGTCGGCACCCTGACCGACGCGCAATGGATCTGGCTGTGGCGCGGGACCGACCCCGACATGCCGAGACGGTTGCGCGACCGCGCATACGTGCTCGTCGGCCTCGCCCACGCCCGCCGCCACGCCGAGCTCCGCCGCCTGGACTTCGAGGACATCACACCCACCACGGCCGGGTTCCACATCACCTACCTCGACCACAAGAACCACACCACCATCGCCAGAGACCTGCACCACGTGACCGCACCGGACACCACCTGCGGCGTCGAATGCGCCGCGTGCGCACTCCAAGACCTGCTCGACTGGGAGAACCAGTGCGTGGGCCGCACCACCGGCCCGGTTTTCGCCACCCGATACGGCGGCACGGTGCGCCGCATGACACGCCAGAACGCCCGGCACCGGATCCGCGAAGCCACCAGCCACATCGCCGACCACCCCTGGGGCAGCACCCGCTCCCTACGCGCCGGCGCAGCCACAAGCGCATGGGAAGCCGGACAGACACTCGAGCAGATCGCCCGCGAGATCACCGGCCACCACGACATCAACCAAGCCGACCTATACATCCGCCGCCTCGGCACCCCCGCAGACACCATCCAGCTCGACCTCACACCACCGACCCGGCACACCACACCCTGACCCACGCACGCGCCCACGCCCCGACTGACCCCGTCCCCACCCTGAAACGTGCCAGCACCCACGGGCACCGTTCCCCGGCGACCGTCCGCTCATGCCGATGAGCGGATTGGCCCACGGGTGCAGTCGGCTGATGGAAGACTCCGGCAGGTGGATAGCGCGGACAGTCTCAGAGTGATCGCGATCAGACAGACGTTGGGTGAGGTCGTCGGGGCGGACGTTCTGATCGCTGCGGGTCTGGACGCCCTCCTGCAAGGTCTAGACACCCCGTCTCTACGGGAACTCGCGGGACTGACGCGAGCTGAGGAGTCCGAGGCCCAGGAACTATTTCGCGCCGTTGCGGACGAACTCGACCTCACTCCGAGTCTGCCTGCCGATCCCCGCAGCGCCAGGTGGGAGTTGGTGCGCTGGTGGTGCACGGAGATCGTCGACGGGCGAGTGCGTCCCGAGATTGGCGGACGTCTAATCTGGTTGAGGGGCTGGAATGAGCTCGACCACCCGGACGCTCTCCAGCCGATCGTTAGTTGGGTGAGTGAGTGGGAGGATTGGACGGAGAGCTGGGGGGTCGAGCGCGAGGAGTACGCGAGGCGAATCGTCGCGGAATCGAAGGCTCTTCTCGACCAGCAGTGGCCGCCAGCGTGACCCCTTTGGAGTTCGCTTAACGCCGCCACGTGTCGCTGTCGGGGCGGGGACGTTCGACCGGTCATGCCGCGATCCGCGCTCGTGGCCGATGTGCGGATCGTTGGTGTCTCCGCCACCGCCGGTGGCGCCGAGGGGGTGACGGTTCGGTCGCCGGCGCGCCGACGTCGCTCGCGCTGGGTCCCCGCAGCAGACTTGCTCCATGAGTGACGGCGCAAGTGGGCTCGACCGAGACCGAACGGACCGCTGGCTCGTCCCTCACCTGTACCACCCGTCGCGACGGTACCTCGAGTTCGCGATAGATCCTTGGCATTACACCAACAGGGAAGGCCTCGACGGAGTTCTCTCTAGCGGGGTCTTGTGGGCAACCGAGAGCGGATCCTTGAATGATCCCAGCGAAGTTGCCCGTGCGGCGGAGAGCCTGCTAGAAGCCTGGGGCGGGTCGCTCATGGACCTTATCCCGGCGGCGCCAATGGAAGAGGTCGATCGTTGGTTGCACGAGATGACCGCAGTGGTTTCTCGCCGCCGGTTCTTCTTCGTCTCCGCGTGCTACGACGGCGACAAGTTGCAGCACTGGAAGTCGTACGCCGGAGGGCGCGGCTACGCGCTCGAGCTCGACCGGAACGCGGAGTACAGACTGCTAGAGCCCTCCTCTGGACCATGCCTCTACTGGCCGGGCTTTGCCCCGAGTCCGTGGTGGCGTCCCGTGACGTACGGCGACTATGTGAACGGGCGGAGCGCCCGAGGTGCGAGCCTGCTGACCGGCAGCGAGGGGATCGCGGAACACGCCCTCAATGAATTCGCCGCTCGGGCGCGAGGCGAGCGCCCCGACGAGGTGGCCTTCTGGGAGCACCTGGAGCAGAGCTACCTTGTTTCGGTTTGCTTCAACAAGCACGAGGGCTACGCGGAGGAGGAAGAAGCGCGCCTTGCTTTCGTCGAGCCACCGTTTCCGGGTTTTGTGCATGAGCGAGAAGGGGGCTTCAGCCCCACGGGTCAAACCGCGTTCGTAAAGGTTGCGGCAGCATCAGACGATCTGGACCTATACAGCGTCGGGACCCCGGGACGCCTCCCACTGCGAAGTGTCCGCATCGGACCCCGCTACGGGTCAGAAGTCGATCGAGAGGTCCGGCAGATAACCGCGCTGCTCCGAGACCACGGGTACATAGACGTTGAAGTCTCCGCGTCGCAGATTCCATTCCGCGGCTAGCGGCGCTCTCTGGAGCCACTCTTCGCGGCGTTGCGAGACCGGCGCCGTCGTCGACCCCACGCAGTCGCCACGACCGAGCGCACGCCAAGGGCGCGACGTCGCCCTCACCGCACTCCGCCGGACCAACTCGACCATCCTCCGACCGACCGACCGACCGACCGACCGGCACGGCGCTCGGCCGAAAGGCTAGTCGATGGCCGACCGCCGCGAATCCTCTGCGCCCTCAGTCCACGATGTCCCGCGCGCGCAACAGCCTGAACCGTTCGGCCATCAGTTCGGCAACGCCAGGTGGCGCGCCTCGCCGCGGCCACTCCGGTTCGTCCACATGCGGGATCCAGCAGCCGTAGTGGACGCGCTCGGGCGGCCACGCCAGCTCATCGTCACCCTCTACCGTTGACGCGAGGAGGTCATGCGGTACCTCGACCCGTGCCGCCGGCAGTGCGGCCACGAGGGCTACACGGATCCGGTAGAGCCACGCGCGAACGCGCGAGAGCGGGACTCCTTCGAGACCGCCGAGCCAGATCTCGTTGTTCGTGTACGCGAAGGCCTCCGCGTTCACGTTCGGGAAGCCCGCCGCGAGCGTTCGGAAGGATCGACCGTCGACCTCGTCGTAGTGCTCGAAGATGTCGCGCAGGGCCTTGACAGCCTCCTGATCGCCCATGGAGGTACGCACGTCGGCAGGTAGCCGATCCTGGGCTCGCATCACATTGCGGGCCGCGACCAGCAGGAATGCGGCCTCCGAACTGACCTGCATCCGCAGCGCGTGCGACGGTACGTGGATCGGCCGCTCAGGATCGTAGGGCGGGCGTGCCCCGTACGAGTCGCGCCACAATTCAGCGTGTTCCGTGTCGGCCTGAAGGTTCGCCCGCGTCTTCGCGTCGAGGAGGGCTCGATGCCACGCGTAGAAGGTCTCCTCGAAACGATCTGCCTGCATCTGCGCCGCCTCAACCCAGCGCATCCCGACCCACCAAACATCCTCGTCCGGCTTTCGAGTGCCCATGCTCGATGAGTCTGTCAGGCGAAGACGCCACCCGGTCGCCCGACTGAGTCTGAAAGGTCCGCCACTGGACCCGTCGCTTGATCACCCGTCCGCACATGGCTCCGGGTGGGGACGTTCGCCTGGTCGCCGCTGTTCGGCATCGAGGCCGCGCTCGAAGCTGACGTGTGGAAGGCGCGATGCTCGGCAAACTCGTCGCGCGGCCCCGCCAAGGGTGCCGTGTACCTCCACCACCGGGTGGGACGTCACCGTGCCCGGCACGGCGGACCGCGACGCTACGAGCCTTCGCGTGTACGCGGCTGCTCGGCCCAGGGCACTGCGTCCCAGTGCGGCCCGCGCGGGGTACGCCGGGCCGGTCGGGTTTCGGGTGCGTGTGCGGGTTGTCCTGGCCCGGTCGCGTCGTGGGCGACGGCGCCGAGCACGGCCGTGGCGGCCAGAAGGTCGGGCCTGGTGGCGGGCTTGTTGTACGGCTTGAGCGCTGCCTCGGTGGTGTGCTTGGTCTGCGCGATAATGGTCGAGGCGGGGATGCCCAGTGCCAGGCCGGTGGTGACGAAGCCCGCCCGCAAGGAGTGGGCGCCGAAGGCGGCGCGGCCGGTCGCGGTGCGGTGACCGCCGTAGGTCAGGTGCGTGCGCTGGTCGAGGCCCGCGGCCGCCACCCACTTGGTCACGATCACACCAATCGCTGCGCCGGAGAGTCCGGCGGGGCGCCCGTCGCGCAGCTCGAGGTGGCCGTGCCGGTCGATCCGGGTGAACACCGGCACCCCGGTGAGCCGGCGCGGGTCGCGGCCCCACATCGCCGTCAGGAGCTCCAACCAGTCGTCCAGGGCTGCGACGGCATCGGCCAGTCCGGAGCCCGGGGGAGCGGGCGCGATCGAGACCGTGTCCCCGCGGCCCTCCTGGTCGGTCTTGGACCGCGCGAGGTATGCCAACCACCCTGCGGACGTGCGGGTCATCTGGTCCCAGGTGAGCGACGCGAGGTTCGAGCGTCGCAGCGCGCTCACCCACCCGACAAGCAGCACGGCCCGGTCGCGCACCTGCGAGGCCTCGACGGAGGGGATGCCCGCCATCGATGCGTCGTGCCGGGTCAAGATCAGGTGCAGGCCCTGGCGGGTCAGGGCCTTGCCGGTCTCGTCGCGAAGGACCGCAGTGCCCGGCCACGTCAAGGTGTGCCGGCGCCACCGGGTGAGCAGCTGTGCCGCATCAGTGTCCAGGGCCACCTGGTGGCGCTGGACCGGACCTCCGCGCCGGGTCGGAGCCAAGACCACCGTGATGGCGTCCGGGTCGACCGTGATGTCGCTCCACTGGGCGCGTGCGAGCTGGCCGGCCGTGGCCCCGGTCGCCGCATGCAGCGCGCGGGCAACGGCCTCGCGCAGGGCGGTCGTGGACGTCGGGGCCTGCTGGGCCTCGAGGACCTCGGTCAGCAGGTCCCACGTCAAGGCCGCCTTCGCCAGCAACGGCGCGGTCGTCAGTGTCCGGCCCAGGCCCTCGACGAGCGTGCGGATCATGGGGTGGTCGGTCGGGCTCGGGTGGTTCGCCAGCGCGTGGAGCCGGGAGATCGCAGCCAGGATCTGGCTGATCGTGCCCATCACCAGGGCCCCGACGAGGTGGCCTTCGGAGTCGCGCTCCAGCTCGTTGCGCACGTCAAGGCCCATGGAGCGCTCGACGATGTACATGTGCACGGCGTCGGGGTCTGCCGGCAAGGGGCACACGCCCTGCGTGTCCGCCCACCTCAGCCAGTGCTCCACCAGGCGCCCGTAGGTGCGCCGCGTGCTCTGCGCCCGGGAGGCCGCCGCCAGCTCAGCCGCCGCCGTCGCATACCGCTCGTCACCCATGCCGATGGTCGTCCACTGCACCGGGGGCACCAGCTCACCGCCGCGCAGAAAGGTCGCGCGCACAGCCTCGGCCGTCCACGACGCCGGAGCCGGGTACAGGGAGCGATCGGGCACCAGACCCAGGTCCGGTGGGGTGATCAGTGCATGGTGGTGACGGGTGCGGGTGGGGTGAACCACGGAGGCCTCCAAGTGACGGTTGACGCTCACCGAGACCGTGCCCGGGGCTGTGACCTGGGCATTGACCGTTCAGCGTCAAGCCTGGCCTGCGAGAAGGGCGGTTATCGAAGGCCAGGAGTGGACGCTGAACCACCGTTCGCGCGACGACGCACATCGCAAGGGGCCATCGGGTCGCACGCCGGGTTCGCGTCGCGCACCCGCGCCAGGGCGAACCGCGTGGGGTCGGCCCGACGCCCGATGGGGCACACGGTCGCCCGCTGGGTCCGGGGAACGAGTCGAGGAGAGCGGCCCGGTTGCGCCGCGTGCGGACGAGTGATTGGCATCTGCCCGATCTCCGGGGCCCGTGCTGCTCCGCATCGCCGACACCCGGCTCGATCAACAGGCCCGACCGACCCTCGCCGGTGCTCCGTCGCAGCATCGGCTCGGGACAGGTCGTCCCGGGCGAGGCAGTTGAGAGCAGCTCGGGGCTCTCCTTCACAGCGGGCTGTCGTCACCGCATCGGGGAGGGTCGTCGTCGCGAAGCGTGCCAGGTGACTGTCGAGGCGCACGCTGCGAGCACGATGGCGTCATGAGGACACAGACCCTGAGCCTGGACGACGTCACCAACCTCGTTGCGCACATCGACTTCGGCGACTCCGGGGTGGGTGGGTGGCCCGCTGACGGCGAGATCGCCCTGTCGGCCGGGACCGGCGAGTCATGGCGTGGTCGACTGTCGGACACGGCGCTGGACAAGGCCGAACGGGCCTGGGCAACCCGCGCACCCGCCGAGGGGCCGACCGACCAGGAAGCGGAAGATGTGCTACGGGCCGCGGTGGACTGCGACACGCGGTTCTACGGCTTGACCGTCGACTGGCTGCGAGCGCGGGTCGAGGTGGACGGTGCGGTGGTCCGCGTCGCGGCCACCGTGCACAGGACGCCTGAAGCCATCGTCGGTACAGGCGGACGGCGTGCGAACGTCATCCTCGAGCTCGTGGACATGCACCCCACCCACGCCGGATGGCAGGTCGAGGACGCTCACGGCGGGCTCGCGGACGAGCAAGATCTGGCCGTGGCCGACTTCGACGCCCCGGACCTTGGGACCCTGTGGGAGCGTGCGCGTTACGCCTGGACGTCCCTGGCCCTGTCGGCCGGTTTGAGCGCCGCCGAGGGCTTGACCATGACGCTGGCGGTCAGCGACCTCGATGAGGGATCCTGCGGTGAGCTCCGGGTGTCCGCCGCAGTCAGGTAGGCGACGCCCGTTCTCACGCCCGGATCCCGCCTACGAGCCGCGGCCGCTCACGATGGCGACACCACACATCTCAGATGATAACGAGAAGCAGTCGCATTAAAGGGGCTCGGCGATCGCGCTCGCTCCGCCGTTCGCCCGCCTGACGCGCGCGCCCCAGCCACACGCTCGACCCCAGCTCCGTAGTCCCAGCATGCCGTCCCGGCAGGCCTGGCAACGACCGGCAACGAAGGGCCGACTCGAAAGTCACCTCAGCGCCTGGACACCAACCGCAAGCTGCAGACGCGACAGGTGAACCGCGCGTCATGAACCGCGCCGCTGCGATCAACCCGCCGGCGTCTCTGACGCGTCCGTCACCCGCAGCCGCCACGGTCATCGTCCCTACGACAACGACCGCCATCCGCCCGGCAACCCGCGCGCCATCAGGGCGCGCGGCACGTGGCAGCGGCGCGCAGGCGAAGCAACCTCACGCGACGAGCACTTGCCGCTGCGAGGTCAAAGCGGCAGGTCCGCGCTGCCTCCCTCACCAGCGACGACGTCACCAATGGAGAAGACCCGGACCGCAAGGTCCGGGTCTTCTCCTCGGGGCCAGGCGCACGTCGCACGCCAGACTCCTGGTGGGACCCCTCCAACTCGGGGGAGTACCTCCACAGGCGCACGGACGTGTTCATCCTCAGTGCCAGACGGAATCTGGTGAAAGACCCTTCGGGCGCTCTTCTCGGACGGTTGGTACACCCCCGCTTGCGCGGGGAAACCCCGTATACGCGGGGAAGCGTCCGTGTGCCTGCAACCTCAGCATCGGCCCGGGACCCCCAGCCGTTACACACGCACCCGCACTTCACCCATTCAGCCCACCGCGGACCCCACCACCAGCACGAACACCCAGCCCGCCCGCGACGCGCACGCCCGACGCGTGTGCCCCACCTGCACGCCCAGCCCTCGACTCGGCGATGCCGAAGGCCGCCACCCGGGACACGGTCGTGCCCGCGGGCACCGCCAGCACCGGGCTGTCGGGCGACGGCGCTACGCAGCTGAACGGAATCACGACGTCCACGACACTCCTCGTACATGCACGATCTCGGCCGCATGTGTAGAGGAGTGCACAAGCTCGGACTGGAGCCCGACACCGGTCAATGCCACCAGCTGAACCCCAAGCACGGTCAACCCCATGACAGACAACGAGACCAAGACCACCCTCCGGCTCGACGAGGGCGGACGATGGCTCATTCGCAGCACCAGCCTCACGGTGTGCCACCTCGATCTCGACACCCAGCGGCTCCTACGAGACCGAGGACCGGGAAGCCCAGCGTTCCCCTACGACGGTCAGTGGGTGCCACTCGTCGAGGTCCGGTCGCAACGAGGGGACGTCGGCGTCATCCGCGTCGGAGACCGGCACGAATTCCTCACCGACCCGGCAGGCGGCGCCCACGACCTCCGATACTGGATCCCGCGGGTGTGCGTCGCCATCGAACCGGTCACCACATCGGACCTACCGAAGGAGCAAGGGACAAGCACACGCTGATGGCGCTGCCGCTATCGCCGGATTTTCCCTGAACAGCTCCCGGCAGCTCCCGCGCCGCCGTCTCCTTCAGCCGACGGAGCCGGTGGACCCGACTGGCGCACGGCATCGGCAAGCCCCGGCAACTCCCAGCTACCGGGTCGGGCGGAGCGACGTTGCGCCGGTGACTTGGACAGGTACCCCACGACGGGCACCTCCATTCCCACCGGTGTCCGACCCCGCCAGCACACTGACCCCATGAGCGACGACCAGCACCTAGAAAGCTGGTACGCCCACCGTGACACCTGGCAGCCGCTCACCAACACTCACTCGGTCCCCGACCGGCGCCTGCAACACGACCTCACCACCCCGGTCCCCGTCCGCGTCCGGCTGATCTGGCAACGCGACGGCCCCGAGTTCCTCAACACGGTCGCCCTTGGGTGGGCCCGTCAGCTCGTGCGCGTGCAAGTCCGTGACGTGCGGTCCCGCGCCACATACGCCTGGGGGCACACCGAGCACGTCGCGCGCCGCTGAACGCTGGCGGAACCGTGGCCGGGATGCGAACCTGGGCCGATGTGCGGAAGGTACGCGAGCTTCCGGCGCGACGACGAGATCGCCCGCGCCCTGATGGTCCAGCAGATCCTGGGTGAGGAACGCGGCCCGTCCTGGAACGTGGCCCCCATGCAGGGCATCCGAGTGGTTCTCGAGCGCCCACCCCGCGAAGAACCCGACGCCGCGCCCGTGCGTCAGCTACGCCGGGTCCGGTGGGGGCTGGTCCCGTCCTGGGCGAAGGACCCGAAGATCGGGTCGCGGATGATCAACGCCCGTTCGGAGACCCTCACCAGCAAGCCGTCGTTCAAGGCCGCCGCGACCCGCCGGCGCTGCCTGGTCCCGATGGACGGGTACTACGAGTGGATGAAGAACCCCGGCGGCACCAAGACCCCGTACTTCCTGCACGCCGCCGACGACGGGCTCTTGGCCGCCGCCGGACTGTACGAGCTGTGGCCCGACCCGACCCTGGCGGAGGACGACCCGAAGAAGTGGTTGTGGACCGCCACCATCGCGACCGCCTCGGCCACCGACGCCCTCGGGCACATCCACGACCGCAGCCCCGTGTTCATCCCTCCCGACCGGTACGACCAGTGGCTCGACACCCACCTTCAAGACGCGACCGAGGTCGACGCACTGCTGCGATCCCTGTCCGAACCGGTCCTGCAAGCCCGCGAAGTCGGCCCCGAGGTCGGCGCCGTGCACAACGACGGACCCCAGCTCATCGCACCCGCCTGAGCTCCAAGCTCGCCCGCGTCAACTGCTCACCCTTGGACGTCACCACCATCGGCGCCCTCGCCGAGTCCACCTCCGCGCACCATCCCGACACGGCAAGACTGAGATCGACAGCACTCCCTCCCAGCCCGTCGCGCACAAGCGCCCGACGTCCCTGGCCGACGGCCAACACATCAGCACACCGGTGACCTCACGGGACCGCGCGTGGGCTTCGGGCTCGGGTCCACCATCCGCGGCAGACGCGGGAGTCATACAGGTCGAAGTCGACGGGGCCACCAGCACGGCCGCAGCGGCCGCCGCCGGCCGCGACCGCGGCCTGAACCGGCGACACCGTCCAGTCTTCGGGCGATCCACCCGCCGAGGCGACGCAACCGTTAGCAGCATCCCATGGTGCGGTGGCCCCGGCTGCATGCCGGGGCCACCGTGGTGAGGTTGCTGGGATGGTGCTACTCGAGGAACTCAGGGAGCGGGTACCCGTCGGAGATCAGCTTCGCGCGGACCAGGGTCCGGGTCTCGGCGACCTGTTCGGGCGTTGAGCGCCCTGCCCCGGCTCGCCATGTCCCCGCGCACGCGCACCCGGGCGCGGGACACACGATCAGACCCATCGGGGCCGGCTCGCTTTCGATCACTACGAGTAGGGCGTGAGGGGCAAAGTCGTGCGAACACTGCCCGCACATGCGCGGTGCATCGGCGCTCTGGGGAGCGGTATCGGTTGTCATGACGTCGACCATCGCGGCACTCTGACCGAACACAACCGCCAGATCCACCTCGGTGACGCGATACGAGGGCGCCAGCCCCCGAGCACTCCGGGCCCCGGCACCGTCCCGCTGGCAGACTGCGGTGACTAACTTGGCGAGCAACGATTCGGCTTCTTCAGTCGTTGTCTTGTCAATCCTGTCCCTGAACTTCTTGGCCGTGCGCTCGAAGCCTCCCGCCTCGGGCGCCGCTACAGCCGACGCCGAGTGGAACGGAGAGCGCCGATGAACGATGCCACGGGCGACGGTTTCCAACCGCTGGGTGCTCACTTCCTGTCGTACCGGCAGTCCGACGGAACAACCGTGACCGACGAAATCATGTGGCGCCTGCGCGCTGCCGGCATCCCGGTGTGGCGCGACGCGAGCGACCTGCTGCCGGGTGACACCTCCGAGCGGCTGATCGAGGCCCTCGCGGAAGGCCTGGCCGGTGGAGTCCTCGTGATCACCGGCGAGGTCGCACACAGCTCGGTGGTCCGGGACCTTGAGGCCCCCCGGCTGATCGCCCTCTCCCAGCAGACGCAGTTCGCGCTCACGATCGCGAACACCGTCGTGGACGAGCACGGCCAAGCCGACCACGGCGCACCGGACCGGCTCTTGCAGCGCGACGACGGCAAACTCCGCGGCGTCCTGCAGTACGCAATCGGCGACCCCGCCGAGATGCGCAAGCTAGTCGACGGCGTGCGGAACCTTCGGATGAGGAACGCGCGGGCACAGATCAATGCAGAAGGGGCACGTGCTCGGATCGACGTACAGACACGCAACCACGGCGCCGCCGGGGACCGAACAGGCGCCGAGCTCGACATCCGGATCAAGCCCTCAGGAAGCGGCCCGCTGCCCGACGCCGAAGGACTGCGGTACTTTGCGGACGCCGCCCCCGGACTTCCCGCCGCCCTCACCCGCGCGGGGGCGCAGCGCGTGCTGATCACCGGCGGCGCGCACCTGAGCTTCGCCCTAGCACTGGGCACGCTGCTGCCCGCCACACGCATCGGACACATGGAAGTCGTCGACCAGTACGACCAGCACTGGGCCGCCGGAAACGAGCACCACCCGGCGGTCCGGGACGATCTGCTCACGACTATCGAGATGCGCGAACCCAACCAGGATGGACCGGTCTGCCTATACCTGGACCTGCGCGACGGCCCCAGCGACGCGGCATACGACACCTTCATCCGTGAGCACGAACCCGGATTCGCCGCGTTCGCGCACGTACGCCCTACACTCGCCGGCAGCCTGGACCCCGCCCAGGCTCGCGACCTGGCCACAGGCTGCGCCAGCTTCGCCCGCCTGCTGTCAGGCAGCCACGCGAACGCCGAACTGCACCTGCTCTACCGCGGACCGTTCGGACTAGCAGTGCTGATCGGACGGCTACTGAACACCGTGCGCACAGTGGCATACGAGTGGGACCCGAGCACGCCGGGAAGCCCCCGGTACGTAGCGACCCTACGATGCGTCCCGTCCGACATGACCGAACCCGTCCAAGTCCTGCTCACGCCCTGACACAACGAGCTGCGGGGCGCACCCCGTGCATGTCGGAGGTGGCGAGTACCTTCGCGTGCAGTGGCCCGAAGGGCGGGCCGATCGGAGCACCGGCATGGACGTGAACAGCGCCTTCGAGGACTTCCGCAAGCAGGTCGATGCCGACCCCAAGCAGGTGGCCGAGGCCCGCCGACGTCGCGACCTGTTTCGAACCGCTCTCGGGCAGTACGACGACATCCCCGAGATTGTCCCGTCCGGCTCCCTCGCACGAGGCACCCAGAAGGACCCCATTCACGACGTAGACCTCATCGCGATCTACGACGAGAGCACCCACCCCAACTGGGGAGTGTCCGGCGAGTCGGCCCATGACGCTCTGAACGTCACAAGTACGCGCGTCAACGAGAAGCTCGGCAAGACGAACGGCACCGTCGAGCACGCGGTCTGGCGCGCCGACCCCCGCAACCACGCCGTCAAGTGCTTCCTCGACGACCCCAACGCCGAGGACAAGTTCACCGTCGACGTCATGCCGGCGTTCCGTCGCAACGACATGCTCCTGATTCCACAGACCGCAACCGGCACCTGGGTCCCGACCAACCCGGAATACCTGATAGCCGAGGTCGCCAGACGGCACCGTGAATGGAACAAGTTCGCCAGCACGGTCCGCATGCTCAAGTTCTGGGGGAAGAACCAGGCGCCGACCCTCGAGATCAAATCACTGGCCATAGAGACCCTCGCACTCGCACACCTTCCGGCCGCCAACAACCGCCCAACCGCGATCGAGCAGTTCTTCCTTGCCGCGGCCTGGCACTTGGACAACAGCGGCATCATCGAAGACCCCGCCAAGGTCTGCGGAGAGATCCAGCCGGACCTCGACTACGACCAGCTCGCCATACTCCTGCGAACCGCAGGCAACACCGCAGCCAAGGCGCAGCAGTCTGTCCTGCGCAACGACCAGCACGGTGCGATCACCTTGTGGCGAGAGGTGTTTGGCCCGAGATTCCCCGCGCCCGTCGGACTCAACCCCGCTCCCGCTGCCATTGTCGCCCCGCGGCCCGTCAAGGACACCCCGCAGGGATGAGCCCGCCGACGCTGAACCCCGTTTACTGGACCGATGTCGACCCCCGACGGCTGGCGCGCGACCTGGCCGACGTCAGCGCCTTCGCCCCCGACCTCGACTTCCAGGCCCCGCCCGGTGTCGACCCCCGCACAGAGCACCACGGGGTGTGGACCGGAGTGCTACCCGTCTGGCCGTTCGACCGCCCGAAGCCAGCCGGCCTGGACGAACTCGTCCCTACCGGCTTTCGAGTCCAGGTGGAGTGCTCGGCGGCGCACCCGGTCATCCCGCCCGCGGTGTTCCCCCTCGACCCTCTGCCCGAGATCGCCGAGCGTAGCCAGCACATCTGGCACGTCGCACCCGACGGGCGGTTATGCCTCATGCAGACCATCGGCGCGTGGCGCCCCTCCGACACCGTCAGCGACCTGCTGGCGAAGGCATGCGCATGGCGCGTCGAATACGCCCTGATGAAGAGGGGAGCCCTCAGCGCAATGACTCTCGACGGCATCGTCAGCGGCAACGAACTCGACGACCTCGTTGCCAGAACGGCAGCGGCCATCGCGTCACGCGGCACGCACGCGGACGAAGATGCGTAACGCGAACGAGCTCATCGCTGTCACCCGCGACGCTCTGAACCACATGGTCAGTTCCCCTTCCGGAGGCGGCGATCTATGGCTCGCCCACTCCGACGCCGACGACCTGTACGTCGTCACCGTCGTCGAGTCCATCAGCGGCGCACGACTACCGGCAGAACGGCGCGGGTACGGTGCGCTGGCGCGCGCCGACGGACGCATCGACGGCCAGTGGCTTCGCGACGTCCCGCTCGGTGCGCACATCTTGCACCGAGAACTGGCGCTGCGACCCGACACCGCCTACCCGCTTCGCACGTTCATGGCGCTCGTCCCAGACGCCCGCGATCCCCGCTCGGGACGCTACCCACTGATCACGCACACGGCCGATGTACCGCCCGAGGCTCGGACCGCTGGCGTGCCCACCGTCGCCGGCTGGAACGTCACCAGCGGGGGAGTCTGGCCGCTAGACGTTGCCGTCGAGCCCGAGGTCGCCGGTGTCTCGCGGCTGGCGTTGCAGTGGCCCGTCGAACAACTGCGAGGCGCGCGGGTCGTGATCGTGGGCCTGGGCAGCATCGGCGGCATCGTGGCCCAGTCACTCGCCGCGTCCGGGGTCGGCAACCTCGAACTCGTCGACCCGGACCGATTCCTCTGGCACAACCTCGTCCGTCACATCCTCGGCCCCGACGATGTCGGGCGCATGAAGGTCAGCGCTCTAAAGGAGCGAATCGAGAACCGCTGGCCGACCACATCGGTCGTCGCCCACCCGCTAGACGTCGTGCGTGACGCGCACCTGATCCGACCCCTGTTCGCCCATGCGGACCTGATCGTGTGCGCTGCCGACGGTATCGCTCCGCGTCGCACCGTCAGCCACCTCGCACGGCAAACCGGAAGGACCGCGGTCCTGACGTGCGTCCTGGACGACGGCGCCGTCGGCGAGGTACTGCGCCTACGCCCGGGCTCGCGGTTCGGCTGCCTCATGTGCCAGCGCCGAGCGCTAGAGGCGGCCGGTGCGCTCGACGCGGAAGCCGACCAGGAACTCGACTACGGCACGGGACTGGTCCACAAACCAATGACGGCCGTCGGCCCCGACCTATGGCTCGTCGCCGAGCTCGCCGCGAAGGCATCGATCTCGACGTTGCTGGAAGCCCTCGGATACGCCGAACACCAGTTGCCCGGAGAACAGGCGGTCCTGGCATTGCGCACAGGCAACGACCTGGCGTCGCCCTTCAACGTCAGTCACACGGGCAAGGTCGCGTGGTATCCCGCCACCGGTCCTCTTCCCGGCTGCTGGACCTGCGAGTAGTGGCGCGACCGCCATGGTGGCGACCGCGTGGAGCTTGTCGATACCGAGGTCGGTTCTCCAGGGAATTCTGCGCCTCGCCGACGACGGCGAGCGCGAGCTCGAGACCGGAGGCATCCTCCTGGGCCACGAAGACGAACCAGCCAGTACGACTCGGGTCACGACCGCGGGCGACCCTGGACCGGCCGCCGTCCGTCAGCCCCGCTTCTTCTCCCGCGACCTACAACACTCCCAGCAGCTCGCGGACATGGCATGGCGACTCGACCACTCCCAGTGGATCGGCGAGTGGCACACGCACCCCCATGGGCAGCCCGTGCCCAGTCGCATCGACCACCACTCATACCTACGCCACGTACGCGACCCCGAGCTAGGGTTCGCTCGATTCGTGAGCCTCCTCGTGGCCATCGGTCCTCAGCGCCGCACCCTCGTCGCGGCCTGGATCACCGAGCCAAACGGGACCTCACCCGCCAAACTCGACGTCACCGACAGCTAGGTGCAGTACCGGATCGCTATGAGGTCAGAGACGGGGAGAGAACCATCGCATGGCCGATGTTGAGGCCGCAGTTCGCCCACATCGGCATCGCTTCGGCGCGGGCTCGGGTAAACTCCTCGTGTTCTCCGGGGGATACCCGGACTAAGGCTGTTGAGACAGCAGGCGCCACGCCCCTCGGTATGGACCCGGGGGGCGTTGGTGTTCCCCGGCGCCCCCTATGCGATCACGGTGTGATAAGTGACGTAGTGGTTGCAGGTTGGCGGTGATCAGGTGCCTGAAGCTGTCACACCCGGATCGCACAGGGAGCCCGGCCGGGAACCCGCGCGCACAGCGAGGCCGGCGTCGACGATGTCGAGCGCCAGCCCGGAGTACGCACACCCACTGGTACCGGGCCCGGGCGGTGACGTGGTCGTCAGGCCGTGCGGGCGCGAGCTTGCGTGACCAGCGCGGTGGCGTGGCGCAGCGCTCTCGTGCGGTCGTTGCCGTCGAGGATCTTGTAGCCGTAGTGGGCGGCAGGCTTGAGTGCGACGAGCTCGCTGAGCCTCTTGCCCAGCTCCGCGTCGATGCGGGCGAGCAGTTCCGCGGCGGCTGCGTGGTCCGGTCCGGAGTAGTACTCGCCGGTCGCTGTCATGCAGATGGCGTCGCCGGCGGCGATGCCTGCAAGGACCGCGATGCCGACGGTGACGTTGATCGTGGCGCCGTCCTCGCCGGAAGCCAGATCGGCCACCTCCAGGTACTTCTCGGCCACGAGTCGACGGCTCCGCGCCTCGCCCCGCCCAGCCTCTCGCGTGCGCAGCTTCTTCGGTGTCATCGATCTTCCTTCGGTGAGGTCCTCGTGCGGGGCCGCCGTGGATGGCCTCTGACCTCGGAGAGCAATCGCGGCAGGTCTGCCCCGACCAGCGTCAGTGCGTCATCGCGCCACGAGCCGATGACCGGTTCCTCGACGGCGACGAGGTCGGCCAGGTGGGTTCGTGTCACAGTCACGATCTCTAGCCGGTTTCCCGACCAGGCCAGGACCTGGGCCGCCAGGTGGCGGGCCTGGTCGCCCCATGATGGGTCGTCGGTATCGGTGTCATCAGGCACGACCAGCAGCAGGTCGACGTCGCTGTCGGGCCCCGACTGGCGGCGAGCAACCGAGCCGAACAGCGCTGCGCTCACGACGGGCGGCTGCAACTGTGCGGCCCCGTCCGTGAGGCGCCGGAGAAACTCCTGGCGCGCCCCGGCCGCAGCCAGCACCGCGGGAGCGAGCACGTGGTCCCTGTTGAGCCGGTACATGAAGCCATGGTTGGTGGCTTCGGCGAGGACGAGTCCATGCTCGACGAGGCGGTCCAGCACGACACCTAGACCTCGCCGTGTGCCACGCGGGGCTAGACGGTGGATCTGCGACTGCCCCAGCGCACCTTCGGTCCCGGCGAGCACGGTCAGCGCCGCCGAGTCCACGCTCGGGATCAGCGACTGCAGCGGTGCGGTGAGGTCCATACAGCCATCATGCCGGTGCAGTGCCAGTTTGGCAATGAGGCGCCAGACTGGCAAAATAATTCCACCTATCACTGCGTCCGTCCCTGGACGTGATCGCCCCGGACGCCGCTCATCGCTGACCTTCGGCACAGGAGTTGCCATCACACCGCGATCGCATAGGGGCCCGGCGCGGCCATCTTTGTTCGGATCCGAGCCTGTTGCGGAGGTCTCATTGCGATTCCATCGACAACGTCGACGCGCGGGTACCTGCCGTTGCCGCGCGTAGTGCGAGCACTGCTCCGGGACTCGACCGTTGCCCCGCACGCACCAGTTGAAGCGGGCGGGTAGGCCGCCGATGCCGGGGGCGGGGCGACGACTCGCACGGCTCGCGCGACGAGGTCGGGGTGGCGCAGGTGGATGTTGTGCGACCGGTCGCCGGTGCGCCACAGCTCGGCGCTGAGCTCGTCGGCGGTGGTCTGCTGCCACTCGATCCAGGTTGGTCCGTAGGCGTTGCTGGCCAGCACGATCGACTGCACCTCGGGAGGGGTGAGGACCTCGCGCGCCTCACGCGCGATGCTGGGCACGGCGCGGAGCTCCTGGGCTCCGCCTCCGCGTGCCGCGTCGGCCACGGCGTGACGCCAGGCGTGGCGCGCACTCGGCGGCATCGCTCGTGCGGCGGCGCGGTGCTCCGGGTACAGAGGGTGCAGGCCCGTGCGGAGCAGCAGCGTCGGGACGCCTGTGGGCGCGAGCAGGCGCATCAGGTCGAGGACGGCGGCGGAGGCGTGCATACCGGCGCTGACGGCCCGCAGCTCCCCGGCTTGGGGCGGAGTGGGGTCGAGAAGGACCAGACCGCTGACGCGTTCGGGCTGCTCGCCGGCCCACGCGCGGGCGAGCAGACCGCCGAAAGAGTGGCCGACCAGGACGAGCGGGCCTGGCAGATCGGTCAGCGCTGCGGTGAGGGTCCGCAGCCGGCCGGCGAGCGTGAGGCTTTCGGGGTCCGTCCCCGTGCGGCCAGGAACCACGACCGCGAACGTGCCGACGAGCTCGGCACACACCATGGCCCAGGAGAGCGGTGTGTCGCCGGCGCCGTGTAGCAGCACGACGGTCGGTGGGGAGTCTGCCGCGCTCGGCATGGCCCCGACGAGGGACGACACCATGATCTGCGGTGCCTACGCCGTCGGCGTCGTTGTGTGGGCGACCTCGAACACGCGGTACTCGGCCCCACCGGGCACCAACCTGCCCTCGGCGACCGTGACGATGCGGGTCAGCCACGCGTACCGGTCGTCGCCGGTCTCGAACTGCGGCTGGACGACGTAGTACATGTCGCCGAAGCCGGCAGCCTGTCCCTGTGCCAGCGCGGCCCCGACCTGCGCGGTGACTCGGGCGATCCCGCGGTAGGCGAGGTAGACAGCCGCGCCGTCGTCGGTCCGTAGGGTCAGGCGTCCGTCGACGTGCCCCGTGCCGGCGCCGTCGAGCAGCAGCCAGTCACCGCCGGACGGCAGGATCGTCCCGGACAAGCGCGGCCCCTCGACGGTCCCTCCCGTGCACGCGCCGACGAAGCGCCGTCCGAGCGCGCCTGGACCCGTGTCGACAGGTGGGTCCACGGTGGGACGCAGGGTCATCAGCGGTACGAGCTCCATCGTGTCCTCCATGGTGGAATCCCGGCACGGCAGGTCCCGGGCGGGACCTGGCCGGCCGAGCGCGGCTCACGCCGCCGGTCCGGTTCTGAGGTGGGCAGGTTCCTGCGCAATGCGGTGCTTGCCCGCCGCCTGGTCAGCGCAGCAGCGTGCGCACCAGCCAGCGGTCGACGGCAGCGAGGAGGCGGACGGCCCGAGGCATGGCGATGGCGAGCAGCACGGCGAGCGCGGTCGTCGCGATCACGGCGGGCTCACCGTCGACGACCCAGGTGCCGACGGTGACGGCCCGCGTGGGCAGGAGCCACGCCCAGACCTGCGAGGTCAGTCCTGCGGCCACGACCGCCCAGCCCGTGAACGTGACGGTGGCGTTGACGATGCCGAGCGGGAGGAGCACGACGGCGTAGAGGCACGAGAGCCAGGCGCGCCCGTCGGCCAGCAGTCGGAGCCAGCCGGTCGCGGTGCGAGGCAGGGGCACGGGCGCGACCGGGGCAGCACCGAGAAGCATGCGAGTCCTGGCGTGCTCGGCGCGCGCGGCCAGGAGCGAACCGGCCAACGTCACGACGAGCAGTGGCACGCCGAGCAGTGCGAGCGGCATCAGTCCGATCGAGGAAGCGAGGAGGGCGACCACGAGGGTGCCCCACAGCATGCCGACGGGAAGGTCGAGCAGCAGGTGGGCGCTTGCCAACCACGTGCACCGGGACCATGGGCTCCACGAGTCGGTGCGGGCGTCGGGAGCTGATGTGCTGGCGCTCGGCGGGACGAGCGGGGCGGCGGTGACGGACATGTGATCTCCGGGGTGAGGTCGTGGGCGGGTCAGGCGGTGCGGCGAAGGCCGCGCACGGCGAGCAGCCCGATGACGGACAGGGCGACGTCGTGGCCGACGAGCACTGCCCAGAGGGCGCCACCGTGCAGGCCGGTCGTGTGCAGCAGCAGGTCGCTGCCGAAGTGGATGGCCGCGAGGGCCCAGACCGCGCCGGTCCGTTGGCGCAGGATCGCGTAGCCGAAGCCGCCGGCCGCCGCACCCACGGCCTGGGCCGCGGTGACGGCGGCGTTGGCGCCGAACGCCACGTTCCCCAGGTGTGCGGCTCCGAACAGCACTGCCGTGAGCGCAGCAGCCCGCACCGGGCCGAGCGGCAGTGCCGAACGGAGCATGACTCCCCGGAACCACAGCTCCTCGTAGAGCCCGGTGGCCAGGTAGCCGACGACGAGCGCAGGGAGCGTGGCCAGGTCCGGCGCCCAGCCCCACGCGAGCGGCACGAGGGCAACGACTGCAGGAGCCACCAGCAAGGACGTCCGTCGCCAGGTGGCAGGTCCGCCGGCGCCCACCCGGCGCCAGCCGATGCGACGAACGACGACCAGGGCCATCGCGAGAAGCGCCAGCACGACGGGAAGACGGCGCAGCAGCGGGTCGGAACCCGGTGCCACGAGCTCGACGACCAGCGCGCCGACGAGCGTCACGCCGACAGATGCACCGGTGAGGGCGAGCGACGTCCTGACAGGGTGTCGTCGGCCGAGGAGCGGGGCTGGTGAGTGCGGCGCGAGCGTGGTCATGGGGTTCTCCCGAGTTCTCGGTCGGTCAGGCGACGGCGGGGGCGGGCTGGGTCTGGATGCGGCGGGCACGCAGGGCGAGGGCGACGGTGCGGGCGAGGACCATGCCCAAGGCCATGACGACCAGGGCTGCGGTCCAGGCGTCGGCGCCGGTGATGGCGTGATCCATGGAGAAGGTGCCGACTGCGCGTGCACCGGTGCCGTTGGCCCACTCGGCGAACACGATGCGTCCGCCGATCATCACGAGCCAGAGCGAGGCGAAGCCCGCGCCGGCGGTGGCGACGAGTCGCCCGTCGCGATGGCTCAGCCGGGTCACGGCGCTGGCGGCGAGCCCGAAGAGGACGCCGATGACGCCGAGTGCCACGACGAGGTCGAGGTCGTTGCCCGCGGTCGGGAGCGGGAACAGGAAGTATCCGCCGGCGACGACGACGAGCACGATCGGGACGAGGTAGGTGGCGCGGGTGATCTCGCGTGTGCCGACGTTGCGCAGCAACGCCCACGCGAGGAGGGCGATCGACAGGATCCACTGGGTGGTGCTCATCGGGAGCTCCCTTCTTCTGGGTGCTCCGAGCGTCCCGCCGGGCGAGGGTGGCGCACGTCGGCGGGACGGTCTGCCCGCCCCGGGATCAACGGCCGTCGACGACCTCGGCCGGATGACGTAGAGCAGGCCGCGCGGTGACGTGCGCGGCACCGGGCTCGGGTGAGCGACGCTCGGCGCGCGTCCTGGCTGCGCCCAGTTCGGACCGGGTCAGCAGTGCGCGGGGACGTTCACGTGCACCTGGGTCCCACTGCCCGGTGCCGATTCGATCCGCATGCTGCCGCCCAGGCTCCGGGCACGATCCCGCATGGTTCCGAGCCCGAGGTGGCCGGGGTGCTCGACCGCCGGGTCGAAGCCGAGGCCGTCGTCGTCGACGAGCAGGTCCACGCCTGCGGGGCCCACGCTGAGCCGGACGCCTATCCGGGAGGGGTGGGCATGCTTGAGCGCGTTGTGCATCGCCTCCAGGGCGATGCGGTACAGGTGCTCCTCGGCATCGGCCGAGAGGGGCAGTCGCGTCGTCGGTGCGTTCACGGGGATCGCGACCTGCTCGCGCGCGGCCATCGCGGCCGCCTGCTTCGTCAGTGCCGAGCCGAGTCCCTCCTCGGCCAGCGCGTCCGGGCGGAGCTCGAAGATCAGCGCTCGCATCTCCGCGAGCGCCCCGCGCGTGAGCTCCTGCAGCCGGTGGACCTCGGCACGGGCAAGGTCGGCGCCGGGGCCCAGGGGCTCGAGCCGGCGCTCGGCCGTGCGCGCGTGCAGCGTCATCGAGAACAGGGCCTGGCTCACCGAGTCGTGCAGCTCGCGCGCGAGCCGTTGCCGCTCGGCCGTGCCGGCGGCTCGCGTCTCCTCGGCGAACAGGAAGGAGTTCTCGACGGCGAGCGCCGCCTGGTCGGCCATCGCGCGCAGGTAGTCCTCGTCATCGGCGGAGACGCGTGCGCCGGCCGGAAGGTGGACGTGCAGCTCGCCGAAGAACACCCGGCCCGACACCAGAGGTAGCGCGACGAGGTCATCCCAGTCGGGGGTCGGGCGTGACCAGTACGGGTGCACCGGCTCGAATCGGGGATCGATCAGTGCTGTCGACCTCGCGTCCCGCCGCAGCTCGACGGGCCTCACGTCGTCGGCGCCGCGCCGGTCGTCCCCCGCCGCCTCGTACAGCTGCCTGAAGGCATCCGCGTACCCGGAGCCGAAGCCAGGGTCAGCGACGACCGTGAGGACGTCGTCCAGCGGACCCGGTCGGTCCTGCCAGACCACGATGCTCACCGCTGCAGCGCTCGTGGTCCGCATGATCTGCTCACGGATCGTGGTCAGCGTCGAGGGAAGTGGCTGGTCGACGGTCATCGCGCTCGACACCGACGTGAACGCGCGGATCCGTGCCTCCAGGCGCTCGGTCGACAGCACCCGGTCGGTCGCGTCCGTGACGACGTCGAGCACCCCGACGATCTCGCCGTCCTCGAAGAGCGGCGCGAACACCACGTCCCAGTACGTCGTCAGGCCCGGGATGGTGATGCGTTGCGCTGCCTGCCGGACGACCTGCCCGCCCCGCACGGCGGCGAACAACTCGGCGACGGCCTCCTCGTTGCCCGGGATCAGGTCGTTGAGGTGGCGACCGGGTGCGGTGTAGTCGGGCCCGGCGCCGAAGTACAGCTCGTAGAAGCCGACCCAGGTGCGATTGCACCGCTCCAGGCGGCCCTCGAGGTCGAACACCGCCAGCCCGAACGGCACCCGGTCGAAGAACAGGTCGACCATCTGACGCTCGATCGGCTCCCTTGAAGCAACGACCCGCTCGAGCTCGGGCTCGGTCGGCATCGACGTGCTGCGCAGGGGGGAGGGGCGCACCTGGCCGACATCAGGGGAGGGCACGCTCATCGCGTCGTGCCCTCTGGGTCCACCAGGCCCTCGCGGACAGCCCACATCGCTGCCTGGGTCCGCGAGGCGAGCCCGAGCTTGGTGAGGATGTTGGACACGTGCGTGCGCGCGGTGCGCTCCGCGACCCCGAGGCGCCGCCCGATCTCGCGGTTCGTCCGACCCTCGGCGACGAGGGTGACGACCTCGAGCTCGCGCGGGGTCAGCGATGCTGTCGACGACGCAGGGGTGCGCATCGACATCGCGAGCGCCGTTGCCACGGCCGGGTCCAGCCGGATCTGGCCGGCGACGGCGCCGCGGATCGCGTCGACCACGTCGGCCGCGTCGGCGTCCTTGAGCAGGTAGCCGGTCGCGCCCGCCTCGAGCGCCGCGCGGATCCTTGCCTCCTCGACGAACGAGGTCACCGCGATCACGTCGATCTCGGGCCAACGGTCCTTGATCCGACCGGTGGCTTCGACCCCGTCCAGCCGGGGCATCTGCATGTCCATCAGGACCACGTCCGGGACCTGGTCCTGACGGGCGAGCGCGTCGATCCGCGCGAGCGCCTCGAGGCCGTCCGCGGCCTCCGCGACGACCGAGATCCCCGGTTCGGTGTCGAGGTAGGACCTCAGGCCCGTGCGGACGATCGCGTGGTCGTCGACCAGCACCACGGTGATCACGTCATTGCCGTGCTGCACCTCGGCCATCTGCCTCACCCTTCGTCGTCCAGTGACGCCGAGCAAGGAACATTATCGTGCGACCGACCTGGGCCCGCCGCGCGGATCGTGGCGACGAGCGTGTCGGCATCGCCGTCCTTCTCGACGAAGGCGACGGCCCCGGCACCGCGCGCGATCTTGCCGACCGAAGCCCGCAGGCCGACGGCGACCACCGGCATCATCGACGCCAGATGTGACACCAGTCGCAGCCCGACCCCGTCACCGCCCGGCACGTCGACGACGGCCACGTCGGCAGCCGCCCCCATCGCCGCGAGCCGCCACGCCTGATCCGCGTCGACGGCGATCGCGTTCACGGCCCCCACCTCGTCGAGCAGGTGCACGAGAGAGGCCCGCACGCGAGGGTCGTCGTCCACGACGAGGACGGCGAGAGGCGGAGCGACGCCCGCACCCGTCACGGTTCGACCAGCCGACGGGTGCGCGGGGCATCGCCACCTCGCGGGTGGTGCGTCGGCATGACCGGGGACGGGCGGCCGACTCGACCGACCGGGGCGAGTCGCATGGCGACCTCCTTCTCTTGGTCGCCTCGAGCATGACCCGAGGCGGGCATCCGCCGCGTCGGCGCGTAGGCCGCGACCTGGCCGCCGCATCGGCCGAGGTGATCCTCGGCCGAATGACGTAGGAGGTCGCCGTCGTGGCGGGCTGCCGGAGATGGATTACTCCGAGGTTCGTCAGAGGCGCGGTACGCCATCCGTCCGTGGTTCGCCGGCCGGCTCGACCGCAGGCTGGCCGCATGACCACAGCAGAAGCTTCCCCTGTACCGGATCTGACCCGTCACCCGCGCGGCCGTGACCACGCGGACGAGGGTCCCTGGGCGATCGCGCTCACCGGCCTGACGAAGGCCTTCGGCGCCGTCCATGCGGTGCGCCGGGTCGACCTTCGCGTGCGCCGGGGCGAGGTCGTCGCCCTCCTGGGACCCAACGGTGCGGGTAAGACCACGACGATCGACCTGGTCCTCGGCCTGGCAGAGCCCGATGCAGGCCTGGCTCGCGTCTTCTGGCTGGACCCGTCCGACGCCATCGCCTGCGGGCTCGTCTCCGCGGTGATGCAGACCGGCGGCCTGCTCAAGGACCTCACCGTCCGCGAGACCGTCGGGTACACCGCGAGCCTGTTCGCGACGGGCCGCCCGGCAGCCGAGGTGCTCGCGACCGTCGGCCTCACCCAGATCGCCGGGCGCCGCGTCGGCGCGTGCAGCGGGGGTGAGCAGCAGCGCCTGCGATTCGCGATGGCCCTGGTCCCCGACCCCCAGCTGATCATCCTCGACGAACCGACGACGGGGATGGATGTGAGCGCCCGACGGTCCTTCTGGTCGGCGATCCGTACCGATGCAGCCCGGGGCCGCACGGTGATCTTCGCGACGCACTACCTGGAAGAGGCCGACGCCTACGCGGACCGGGTCGTGCTCATGCACCAGGGCGAGGTCGTCGCCGACGGCACCGCCGCCCACATCAACGCGCTCGCGGGGGCTCGCCATGTGACGGCCGTCTGGCCTGCGGCGGACGGCGCGGCGCTGCATCGGCTCCCCGGAGTCACCGGCGTCCAGATCCGCGGGCACACCCTGACCGTCACCGGCACCGACAGCGACTCGGTGGCCCGCTCCCTGCTGACCCAGACCCCGGCGACGGACCTCGAGATCGTCGCCCGCGGGCTCGAGGACGCGTTCGTCGCGTTGACCACCGACGACGTCGAGGAGGACCTGCGATGAGCACCACGACCACCCTGACCGGCCGGTCCGACCGGGTTGCGCGCCGCGCACCCTTCCTCAACCAGCGGATCATGGTCATCGAGCTGCGCAGGGTGCTGCGCAACCGCCGCACCCTGATCTTCACGCTCGTCTTCCTGGTCGCGATGTTCTTCTTCATCTCGGCGTCGATCCCCTCCGACGGGCAGTCGCTCGGCGCGGGCGTGCGCGCCAACGTCTCGGCGTAGGCGAGGGTCTCCATGGCGGTCTACGGGGCCGTGATGGCCTCGACCAGCGCCGGCGCATCGGTCTCGATCGAGCGGGCCAGCGGGTGGAGCCGACAGCTGCGGCTGACGCCGCTGCGGCCGATGGCCTACATCGTGATGAAGATGGCGACGGCGCTGGCCCTCGGTGCCTTGGCCACCGGGGTGACCTTCGCGGCCGGCGCTCTCAGCGGGAAGGCGGTCGCCTCCGCCCCGGCGTGGGTGATCTGCGGGGTGGTGGTCCTGGTCGGCTCTCTTGCGTTCGCCGCGTCCGGTCTGTTCATGGGGTACCTGCTGCCGAGCGAGAACACGATGCAGCCCCTCGGCCCGATCCTGGCGATCCTGTCGATGCTCGGCGGCGTCCTCGTCCCCATCGCCGCCGGGTCGACGTTCGACAGGCTGGCCTCCTTCACGCCGATCTACGGGCTCGCTCAGATCGCGCACTGGCCCCTGACGCAGACGGTCTCCGGTGCCCACGACCCCTTCCATCTGAGCTGGGCCGTGAACCTCGCTGGCTGGCCGTTCGTCTTCGCCACCGGTGCCGCGTGGCGATTCCGTCGGGACACCGCGCGGTCTGAACCTGCCGTCGGCCCTCGTCGCCTCGGTCGAGGGCCCCGATCGTTGGTGTGCCACCCGAACCGTGGGGACGAGGACCCCGCTGGAAGGATGCGTCCATGAGTCAGCCCCGCCTCATCGTCCTGGAAGGTGTCGCAGGCTCGGGCAAGTCGACTCTTGCGAGGTACGTCGGTGACCTCCTCGAGCGGCGCGGGACTGCTCACCACGTCGTCGTCGAGGGCGACCTGAACAATCCCGCAGACCACGAGTCGACGGCCTGGTTGTCCACCACCGACTACGCCGACCTGCTCGAGGACCACCCCGGGGACGCCGGCCCGGTCCGGGCCTGCGCCGAGGCGCACGAGGGCGGGCTCCTGGTGCCCTACGGCGTGCTACGTGAGACGGGGCAGGTCGCCGCGTCGACTCTCGACGCCCTCGCCCGCCACGACGTGTACGAGCTCCCCGAGCAGCTGTACCGACGGCTCGCACTACGACGCTGGCGAGCCTTCGCGGAGCAGGCAGCCGCCGCACCGGATGTCTGGGTGCTGGACTGCTGCCTGCTCCAGAACCCCATCACCATGCTGATGGTCAAGCACAACTGCAATCCGCAGACCGTTCGCGAGCACATCCGCGCCGTGGTCGAGTCGGTGTCGGCACTCGATCCCGTGGTCGTGCAGCTCGTCCAGGACGACATCCGGGCGACCCTCGATCGCGCGATCGCCGAGCGACCGACCGCATGGGCAGAGTCCTTCGTCGGCTACCACACCCAGCAGGCGTACGGGCGCGACCATTCGCTGCAGGGCCTGGACGGGGCGGTGCAGGTACTGACAGCCCGCCGGCACCTGGAGGACGAGCTCCTGGAGGAGCTCCCCGTCGTTACCGTGCGGATCGACATCAGCGGCGGCTGGGACAACGCCCGGTCCACCCTGCGCGCGATGATCGGTCAGCGCCCATGACGACCCGAGCCATCGGACCTCGATCACCAGCGAGCAGGCCCGGTCATGACCCCTGTCCGCGACGTCCTCGGAGGTTCCCGTGCTGAAGAGTGTGCAGCTCCTGACCCTGGCCACGCGATTCCTGGTCGAGGTCACCGCCCTCATGGCATACGCATGGTGGGGGTGGCGGCTTCCGACGACACTTCCCGTGCGGCTGCTCGCAGCGATCGGCACACCGGTGGTGGCCGCAGTCGTCTGGGGCGTGCTCGCCGCGCCGAAGGCGCCCGTTCACCTTGCACCACCCGTGTTGGTGGCCGTCCAGGTCGTCGTCCTCGGGGGCGCGGTTGCTGCTCTCGCGAGCGCGGGAGGAACGACGCCGGCCGTTGTCCTGGGCCTCGTCGCCCTGGTCGACGGCGTCCTGCTCGCGTGGTGGCGCCTATGAGGGCTCGACCACGCCGGTCCGCCGCCACTCGTCGTACGTCGTCATGAGCCAGAGGTCGTCGACCGTGAGCTCGGCCGCGTAGCTGCCGCTCGCGTAGTGGTAGCTACGCTCACCGAGCCGCGTGTAGGTCTGGTCCACGGCGGCGACCGTGAGCTCGGGGAAGCGGTCCCATGCCGCGCGGATCGTTCTCGAGGCTCCCACGTCGAGCCCGAGCCGCCTCAGCGGAAGGGTGTTGGTCGCCGGGGTGCAGCCGAGATCGACATCGGTGCACCCCTCGAGATGCGGAGCGTCGAGGCCGTCGACCGTCCAGTGCCCGTCGGGCGCGCGCACGAGTGTCTTCTCAGTCCAGCCCAGACCCCGGTGGACGCCGAGGTTCACCGTCGTGCTGAGGCCGGTGCTGTCGGCCACGACCTGGTACTCGGCGCGAACGGGTGTGCCACTCTCTGCGCCGAGCACCGTGCCGTGCAGCGACAGTCCTGTCGCGTGGATGTCGACCCTGCAGTGCTCGTCGGCTTGCGTCGCGCCCGACCGACGCCAAGCGACGAGCCTGGTCGTCACCGCAGGGTGGCCTGGGAGCCCGGCGCGCACCTGGGGCGTCACCATGCGCGGCCCTCGGGGAGCTCGCCGATGCCGGGCGCGGACATGTGCAGGACCTCGTAGCGCTCCGTCTCCGTCTCGCCGGCTGCGATGGTCTCGTTCCACAGGACGAAGCGGACCAGCTGCCAGTGATGCGGGTCGATGGCCAGCGCGGCCGTGTGCACCGCCTCGTGACGGGCGAGTCGGCGAAGGTCCTCGAGCGCCTGCTCGATCACGGTGGTCAGTCCCAGTCCCGTGGCGTCCTGGTCCGGGTCGACGGGGATCGGGGTGAGGCGTCGCGAGGCGGACGTCGGGGAGGGCGCCCGGGAGGTTCCGGCATGGTAGGCAAGTCCCGTCCAGTGCCGCACGACAGGGCGCCCGAAGTCGCGGATGATGTTCTGGAATCCCCCGCCGCCGCCAAGGAATCGCGCCATCGCGCCCGTGTCGTTCCACAAGTAGATGGGGGCGTACTGGTTCACCGGGGAGCCCAGGACCCCGCGCTCGCGGATGGCGTATGCCTTCAGGCCCAGGCCTGCGAGGTCGTCGAGGGCGGCGCCCCCGGTGGCGACGCGGGTGCGGATGATCTGCATGTCGTAGTCGGCGGGCAGGGTGATCTCGTACTGCATGGCGTCCATGGGGAGGCCTTCCTCGTTGGTGGTCGGTCACGGCTGTGGTCGGTGCGGTGGCACCGACACGCTGGCTCCCCGGGCGGTGTCGCCACGGGGAAGGAAGCGATCCAGCGCCTCGGTGACGAGGTGAGGAGTCTCGAGCGTGGGCATGTGAGGAGCGCCGGGGAGCTCGAGGTAGGTACTGCCAGGGATCCCGGCGACCATCGGTCGCATCACCCCGGGACCGGTGGAGGCGTCCTGCTCGCCGCACAGCACGAGCGCGGGGCGCTGGAGGCCTCGTAGCTTCCCCTCGACGTCGATCCGCGAAAAGGCGCGCCAGGCGGCCGCGACCTGGACCGGGTCGCCTCGCAGGACGCGGTCCCGGGCATAGCGCACACCCCAGGCGTTCTCGGCGAGGGCTCCCGGCGTGAACCACCTGGTCAGGGAGCCGGCGACCTGCGCTGCTGGGCCGTCCGTCTCGATCGCCGACGCCCGCTGCTCGAAGGACGCGAACGCCCGCTCCGTGGTCGCGGCGAGCGTAAGGGACAGGACCGACTCGCGATGGTGCACGGCGAAGGTCTGCGCGACCGCGCCCCCGTACGAGAGCCCCACGACGTGTGCGCCGGTGAGCTGCTCGTGGTCGAGGACCTCCTGCAGATCGTCCGCGAGGGTCCTGAGGTCGGCGGGTGGTGGTGCGTCCGTGGCAGCGCCGTGACCTCGGAGGTCGTAGGCGAGCACCCGACGCCCGCGAGCCAGGTCTCGCAGGACCGGCTCCCACATGTGCCAGGACAGTCCCAGGGCGTGCAGGAGCACCACCGCGGGGCCGCTGTCCCCGACCTCGGCGAGCTGCGTGCTGTGATCGGACAGCTCGATCATCCGTGCGGGAACGGGGTCGGCCCAACCGCCCTCGTGCAGGAGCTCGCTCAGGATCTCGAGCGCGTTCAGCGCCCGCGGGAACCCCGCGTACACCGACGTGTGCTCGACCAGTGCTCGGAGCTCGTCCGCCGTGGCGCCCTGGAGGAGCGCAGCGCCGAGATGGACGCGAAGCTGAGGGCTGGTGTCGCCGAGCGCAACAAGGATGGCGACGGTGGCGAGCTCCCGGTCCCGTCCGGCCAGACGCGGGTCGGCAAGAGGTTGGCTGAAGGCCCCGCGGAGCAGCCAGTCATGCATCTGCGGGGACCGACGGCGGATCGTGGCGAGGGCCGTCTGGGCATCGTTGCCCGTCAGCTCGCCGAAGACGCGGTGGCCACGGGTCCGGGGGCCGTTCATCAGTGCTCCTTCGGTGCTGGGGGTGGCGCTCATCGGGCGTGCGGGCCCCGCGTGGGGAGGAACTCGATGACCTCGTAGGTCGCGGCGCCCTCACGGACCAGCGGGTCCGTCGAGACGAGGTCCTCGATCTGCGCCCTCGACGCGCTGCTGGCCAGGATCGCGCCCCCGGTCCGGGGGACCTGCGGTCCGGAGACCAGGAACGTTCCATCGGCGAAGTGCTCGTCCAACCAGTCGCGATGCACGGTCAGCAGCTCGTCGATCCGGCTGGTGGGCGCGACGTAGGTGAGAAGGAGGACGAAGGCCCGCGCGGCGAACAGCGCGTCGCGCCGATCCGGGCTCCCGTCGATGTCGGTGGTGCTCCGGGCCATGATCCGCGCCGAACGGCGCAGGACGTGGTCGGTCATGGGTGGCCTCTCGGTACTGGGGCGGGGGAGCCGGAACTCAGGCTCCGCGACATACCGAGCCTGGCCGCTGAGGCGTGAGGGCGCGTACGTCATCCGGCCCAGAACCGACGTGGCTCTTGGTCCCATCCGTCGTGGCGCCAGGGCCGAAGCGAGGACCCCGCCGCTCACGCGACGCTTGTCGTGCCGGGCCCATCCGCCCGATCACCTCGACCCGCGACCTGGGAGTCCACCGTGAGCTGCACAGATGTGATGACCACGACCGTCGACCGCTCGGCGCCCACGGCTGCCGACGCGTCTGAGGCTGCCGCCTCGATCCCGGCCGGCGGGCGAGCGAGAGGTGCGCTGCGCCTCAGGGTCGTGCGGCGCGGACCGCGCCCGACACGTGCCGACGTCGCCGCGACCTCGTCCCGCTCGGCAGGTGACTGGCGCGACTTCGTCCCGATGCCGGGTCTGGGAATCGTGAGGCTCTGATGGCAGGCGTGTGGTCCGCTCCCAGGGGCAGGTCCGGGTGACCGGTCGCCCGTGCACCAAGACGCAGGTCGTCGACGACGACGTCAGGGTGCGCGCTGCTCTGTGTGCGCTCCTCGCTAACGCCGGCGGGTTCCGGTGCCGGGCCGTCGACAATCAGCAGGCGACGCACCTGCTGCTGGGGGACGCCTCGGACTTCGACGTCGCCGTGGTCGACATGTCAGTCGCGGCGGACTCCGAGGCGCAGGCGACGATCCTCGCGCTCCTCGCGCCCGTCGTCGTCAGCATGTCGGGGGCGGTGCGCTCGGTCGCGATGGCGGCCGGTGCGGCAGCGTTCGTCGAGAAGGACGGCGACGCCGCCACGCTCGTCGCCGTCCTCCATGAGGTCGCGAGCGGGCGAGCCGGCGGCACCGCTCCACGCTGAGGTGGGCGGTCGCCCGATCCTTCGGCCTACGGACGGGCGATGGGCAGCGTCAAGGTCACGGTGCATCCCGCCCCCGGCGCGCTCAGGACCTCGAGCGTTCCGCCGACGGCCGTCGCCCGGTCGCGCATCGTCGTCTGGCCCAGGTGGCCGGCGGGGACGGTGTCGGGGTCGAAGCCGCGGCCGTCGTCGTGCACGCGGACCGTCAGGCGGTCGGCGCCCTGGTCGACGGTGATGTCGACCTCGCAGGTCCGCGCGCCGGCGTGCTTGAGGGTGTTGTTCATCGCCTCCAGCACGAGGCGGTACACGTGCTCCTCTGCGCGGGGGTCCACCGGGAGGCGCTCGCGGGGTCCACGGACCTTCAAGGTGAGCGACTCGCGTGCGTTGATCGCCTCCGCCTGCCGGGTGAGGGCGGTGAGAAGGCCCTCCTCCTCCACGGCGCGCGGGCGCAGCTCGAAGATCAGGGCGCGCATCTCCGCCAGTGCGCCCCGCGTGAGCTCGGAGAGGGTGGCGATGCTCAGCGCCAGCGGGTCGTGGTCGTCGGTCGTCCGGGAAGCGAGATGACGCTCGGCGGCGCGCGCGTGCAGCGTCATCGAGAACAGCGCCTGGCTCACGGAGTCGTGCAGCTCGCGGGCGAGTCGTTGGCGTTCGACCAGGGTCGCATGGGACTCGGCGTCAGCGAAGAGGCGGGAGTTCTCCACGGCGACCGCTGTCTGGTCGGCGATGGCCTGGACGAAGACGCGTTCGTCGACGTCGAGCTGGCGACCGGCCTCGACGTACAGCAGGAGGCAGCCGACGCAGCGACCGCGGGCGCCCAGCGGCACGACCACGGTGTCCTGGAAGTCCATGCCGACCCACATCGGGTGCAGCGGTGCGTAGCAGGGGTCCGCCTCGGCCGTGCTGCGGAAGTCGCGGATCACCGTCACCTCGGTCTGCGTGGTCACGGCCCGGATCGGTGAGCTGACGCCGAGCGCGTACGCCTCCTCGACCGCCTCCCGGTACCCGTCCGGCAGGCCGTCGTCGCCGTACTCCGTGAGGTCGCGAAGGTCGTCGTCCTCCCAGACGATGACAGCGGCCGCTTCCGAGCCGGTGGCCGCGCGCACACTGCGAGCAACCTGGCGGAGTGTGCGAGGCAGCGGGTGCTCGACGGTCATGGCGTCGGCGATCACCGTGAACGCCGCGACGCGGTTCTCGAGCTTCTCGTAGGTGCGGACGCGTTCGGTCGCATCGGTGACGATGTCGACGAACCCGGCGACCTGCCCGTCGACGAAGGTCGGGGCGAACACGACGTCCCAGTAGGTGGTGACCTCCTCGGTGGCGACCTGATGGGCCGCTTGACGCACGACGTTGCCGGCAAGCACACCCTCCAGCAGGGGTGCGACCGCCTCCTCCTGGCCCGGAAGGAGCTCGAAGATGTGCTTGCCAGGGGAGACCCAATCGGCCGGTGCGCCCAGGTAGTGGGTGAAGAACCCTGCCCACGTCTTGTTGCAGCGCAGAAGCCGAAGGTCGGTACTGAACACGGCGATGCCCATCGGGACCTGGTCGAAGAAGATGTCCAGGAGCTGGGCGTCGAGGTCGCCGTCCACACGCGTCACGTGCCGCACGGTCTCCCGCTCGAGCGGGCTCGGCCAGCTCATCGCTGGTCCGTCGAGGACGCCTGCACCAGTCCTTCGCGCACGGCCCACATCGCCGCCTGCGTCCGGCTCGCCAGCCCGAGCTTGACCAGGATGTTCGACACGTGCGTGCGCGCCGTCCGCTCGGAGACGCCCAGGTGCTTGGCGATGGCGCGGTTGGTCCCGCCCTCGGCGATCGCGACGATCACCTGCCGCTCTCTCGCGGTGAGGCTCACGGTCTGCTTCTTCGGCGCTCGCAGGGCGTCCGTCAGGGCCCTGGCGGCAGCCGGATCGAGGTGGACCTCGCCTGCGCGTGCCGAGCGGATGGCCGCGGCGACCTCGGCGGCGTCCGCATCCTTCAGGAGGTAGCCGACGGCGCCGGCGACTAGTGCACCGCGGATCCTGTCCTCCTCGAGGAAGCTCGTCACGGCGACGACCTCGACCTCCGGCCACCTGGCCTTGATCTCTGCCGTTGCAGCGATGCCGTCCATCTCGGGCATGAGCAGGTCCATGAGCACCACGTCGGGGAGCCGGTCCGTGTTCGCCAGGACTGCGAGCTCCTCGAGCGCTCGTCGACCGTTCGAGGCTTCACCGACCACCGACATGCCCGGCTCGGTGGCCAGGTAGGCGGCAAGTCCACGTAGGACGACGGCGTGGTCGTCGACCAGGAAGACGCTCGTCAGCTCGCTGTCATCCACCGCATCTGCTCCGCACGCGCCGGGGCGGCGCCCACGCGCGCCGTGCGGGAGATGCTTCCACCACGGCAGACGGTTCGTCCAGGTCGAGCCGCGGCGCCGGCGCACGTCATCCGGCCTACGCGGGGGCGGCGCATGGTCCCAGCGCCTCCGTCAGCCGAGCCGAAGCGAGGGACCTGCCCGGGACGCGAAGCTCATCGCACCGACATCTACGGGAGCCGCAGGCCAGGAGTGGACGGTGAACCACCGTCCGCGCGACGCCGCACGTCGCAAGAGGTCGTCGGGTCGCCGGCCGGGCTCGCGTCGCGCACCCATGTCAGGGCGAACCGCGAGGAGTTGGCCCGACGTCCGATGGAGCAGTCGGTCGCCCGCGGAGTCCCGCCGAGGTACATCGGTTCATGGAGAGCTGCCAGGGCGTGCGCGCGCGTGCGACGCGCGGCCGCCCGATCTCCGGGCCCCGTGGTGGTCGGCGTCGCCGACTTGATGAGCGCGCCTCGGCGCAGCGTTCCGGTAGTGCGTGGCATGGCCCGGCCCGGCCCTAGATGGGCCGTCCCGGGTGAGGGCGTTGAGTGCCACGCGGAACTCTGCCTGGCGGCGGGTCGTCGTCACCGCGTCCGCGAAGGTTCTCGTTTCGAGCCGTGCAAGGCGACTGTCGAGGTGCTCCCGGGGAGCACGATGGCGTCATGTCGACACAGCCCCTGAGCCTGGACGACGGCACCAACCTCGTTGCGCGCATCGACTTCGGCGACTCCGGGATAGGCGGGTGGCCCGCTGACGGCGAGATCGCCCTGTCGGCCGGGACCGGCGAGTCATGGCGTGGTCGACTCTCGGACACGGCCCTGAACAAGGCCGAACGGGTCTGGGCGGCCCGGGCCGCGGCGAGGGGACTGACCGACCAGGAGGCGATGAACGTGCTGCGGGCGGCAGTGGACCTCGACGCGGGGTTCTATGGCTTGACCGTCGACTGGCCCCGAGCCCGGGTCGAGGCGAACGGTGCGGTGGCCCGCGTTGCGGCCACCGTCCACAGGGCGCTCGAGTTTGCCGTCGGTACAAGCACACCGCGTGCAAGCGTCGTCCTCGAGCTCGTCGACATGCACCCCACCCACGCCACATGGCAGATCGAGGACGCCGCCGGCCGGCTCGTGGACGAGCAAGCTCTTGCCGTTGCCGACCTCGACGCCCCAGACGTCGCGCCCTTATGGGAGCGCGCGCGCTCCGCCTGGACGTACCTGGCCCTGTCGGCCGGCCTGAACCCCGCCGAGGGATCCTGCGGCGAGCTCAGGGTCTCCGCCGCAGTCAGGTAGGCCACGCCCGCTGTCACGCCGGCACACCGACCACGAGCCGCACCTGCGAACGACAGCGACTCCGGACGGCCTCGTGCTCGGAGGGTGTGAGATTATCGGTCCAGGTCGTCCCAGATGGTGCCGCGCGACCCCGGACGAGATGTGCGCCGTACCCGGTCTGCTAAGACGACGCTCCCAAGGAGCTGAGTCGTCATGGGACAGGCAGTGCAGATCGTCGGATCACTCGCGGTTCTGGTCGCCTTCGCGGCTGCCCAGCGAGGCTGGCTGAATCAGAAGTCGACTGTCTACCTGGTGTTGAATCTTCTTGGCTCTTCGGTGCTGTCAGTCGAGGCCGTGATCGAGCAGCAGTGGGGCTTCTTGCTCCTCGAGGGTGTCTGGGCGATCGTCTCCGCGGCGGGGTTGGCCGCGCTCTTGCGGGGAAGCAGAACGCGATCGTCGTCGCACCAGCCGTAAGCGGCTCATCGCAACCGAGGGCGACGCGCTGGCGCTGCTCGGTCTGCAGGTCGTCCGCCAACGACTCGAACCCGTCCGTGTGGTCCTGGCCTTGCACCTGGCGTGCAGCCTGGTGCGGGACAACCCGTGGTTCCGCCGCTGCGGCGCCGAGGGCACAGCACGGCACAAGGGCGCGCGAGGTGGCACACGAACCGCTTGGCCGGCCCGCACGCCTGCCATCATCAGCCTCGCCCGCTATCCGGCACACGCGTGCGCCGCCGTCGCCCGCGGACGTCCCGCTCGGTCGCCTCCACAGGGGCGGTGTGCGCTCATGCCGCCAGGGTGCCGGCGAAGACCTGCCAGGCCAGGGCGGACTTGGCCAGGAAGCTCAGCACGATGTAGGCGCGCTCGCCGACCAGGTAGTTCGCGAACCGTCGGACCGGGCGGTACTGCAGCCACTGCACCAGCGCGAAGACGTTGAAGAACACGAACAGCGACACGATGATGGCGTAGACGAACCCCGGTGGCTGCGCGGCGGACGTCGACCCGGGTGCGGCGACGTAGATGACGATCGCCGCCCAGGGGATCACCCCGGCGATGCACCCGAAGACGAACGGCAGCCACCCACCGTCCCCGGGTTGGTGGTAGGTCTCCTGCAGCCAGCCGAACAGGATCATCGACGCGTTCACACCGGCGATGGCCAGCAGGGCCGCGATGTCCGTGATCCCGCACAGCTGGGCGATCACGACGATCATCAGCGAGCTCGACAGCGAGTACTCGACCCACCGGAAGACGTTGCGCTGGCGGGCCAACCCGTCGAGGTAGCGCTCGAACGTGCCCGGTGCGCTGACCAGCAGGTGGAACAGGGCCGAGAGCAGCAGGAACCCTGCCACGGCACCGGCCACCGGCAGGTCGAGCACGGTGACGGTCTGACCGGCCGAGCCGGGCGGCCCGACCAGGTAGGTCCCCGTCACAGGCAGCGTGAACCCGTTGGCCAGCGCCAGAACCGCTGCGGCGCTCGCTGCATGCACCAAGGCCGCCAGCAGGTTGGCCCGGCGCAGCGAGCGGGCACGACTGCCGGAGACGGGTACGACGGGCAGCGGCGCAGCCTGGGTCGGCGAGGACATCGGCGCCTCCTTCAGAAGCGATACAAGTGAACTAGGTTTCACTCGTTCTGTCGCGCCGATCGATGGGAGGGGGCCCTGTTTGCTGTCGATCGTCGCAAGTTCCTCGACGTGTGTGCCATTCAGGGGCACGGTCAAAGCGGCGGCGCGGACTCGCGCTTCGGATGCGAAGATTCACGGACGACGTTCGCCTTGTCTGGTGGTGCGGGGCGAGCCCTCTACGCAAGGAGATCCAGATGGACGACCTCAACGCCTTGGCCGCTGCCCAGCTTGACGCCGCGCGGGCCGCCGAGAACGGACGCAGCGCAAAGCTCGTCGTGCACGATGGAGTCCTCCGCCAGTCTGTGATCGCGCTGCGAGCGGGGACCGAGCTCGGCGAGCACGCCTCGCCTCCGGCGGCGAGCCTCTACGTGATCCAAGGCCGCGTGCGGGTGACCGGGTTTGACGAGCCGGTGCTCGCCACAGGTGAGCTGTCCGTGCTCACGCATCAACGGCATGCCGTTCTCGCGCTGGAGGACAGCGCCTTCCTGCTCACCACAGTCACCGGCCTGGTGGATGGCCAGATGTGAGCAATGCGGCCCGCGGGTGTGCCCCACGACCGCTGGGCTGACGACGCCCGGTGGACGACGCCTCGAGGACAGGCGCTGTCGTGGTGCTCGCCGTGATCGGCTGTAGCTCACGCCCCGCGCAAGCCGTCGGCACGGGGACAGCGGTCAGTGCAGCACGAGGGGGAGTGTCGCGAAGCCGCTTCCGGGGTAGTGGGCGCGCACCGGTGCGACGTCCGTTGCCGGTGCGAGCTCCGTGGTGCGCGCCAGCAGCTCCTCGACGAGGACCCGAAGCTCGAGGCGGGCCAGCGGGGCGCCGGGGCACACGTGGATGCCCCGGCCGTACAGGAGGTTGTCAGCCGGGTCGCGGTCGAGCCGGAACTCGTCGGGGTCGCCGAAGACGGCCTCATCGCGGTTGGCTGACGCCCAGAGCACGGTGACCCGCTCGCCGGCGCCGATGAGCTGACCGCCGACCTCGACCTGCTGCGTCGTCACGCGACGGTTGGCGATCAGCGGCGCGTGGATGCGCAGGATCTCCTCGTTGGCCGCGCCGATCAACGCGGCGTCGTCGCGGAGCAGCTGTTGGGTCGTGGGGTGTACCGCCAGGTAGTGCGCCAGGATCCCGATGCCCGCCGAGATCGTGCTCAGCTCACCCACGGTCCAGTTGCGCAGGAGGCTGACGAGCTCGTCGTCGGCCATCGCGCGGTCCCAGACCCGTTCGCCGAGCAGGCGGGTGGTCAGGTCGTCCGGCGCGGCGTCGCCCGCCTGGCGGCGCGCGGCGAGGAGGTCACGGATGAAGCCGTCGAACTCGACTGCGATCGCGGCCATCGCCTGCCGATCCTGCGCGAGCGTGGCCGCACGATTCTTGGCCGTCCAGCGCCGAAGCGGCTCCTCGAGCTCGGTCGGCCATCCGAGGAAAGCGCTCTGCACCCGGAGTGCGAAGACCTCCGCGAGCGCAGGCATGAGGTCGGTCGGAACGTCACGCGGCAGGTCGTCGACGAGGTCTGCGGCGATCCGTCGGCAGGACGGCGCGAAGGCATCCATGAGGTCCGGGGTGAAGTACCGGTCGTTGACGCGCCTGAACTCGGTGTGCTCAGGCGGGTCCATCCCGTTGGGGACCGTCAGTCTGTGCGGCACGGCGTTGCTGAACGTCTGTGGATCTTCGAGGGCCTGCACGACGTCGGCGTGCTGAAGGACCGACCAGCCGAGGAACTCGCTGTGGGCGACCGGGCAGCGTCCGCGCAGCTGGTCGTAGGCGGCGATCTGGTTCTCGAGCACTGCCGAGGATCGCGGGTCCCAGTCGGACGGATGGGTCTCGGTCATCGCTCTCCTTGATCGTCACCGCCGCACGGTGTCCACGGCTCCCGCTTCCCGCCTGTCTGCGACCGTGGTCGCAGACAGTGACGTACCCACGCGCTGTGTACTGGGTCGGCTCGTCCTTGCTCGGTATGGACATGTTCTGGGAAAACGGGGCTTGACCCCCGACCGTGGACACGCGGTGGGTTTCACGCGGCGGTCGCCAGCGTAGCTGCGTCGCGGGCGTTCTCGTAGGTCGCGGGGCTGAGTCGGTCGCAGGGGCAGTGGCGGCGGGGACTCTGGCTGGTGATCCCCGCGAGCATGGCTCTGCGGGCGTGGGCGACGTCGGTCCAGCCGTGAGTGCCGGCGAGGGTCTCGTGCTCGAGGGCGCCGTTGAACGACTCGCCCATCGCGTCGTCGACACCGTCTCGAGGCTGCGCAGACCGACCTCCCTGCGGTCACCGGCCTTCCCGAGGCGCTTCGCGTGGGGTCTGTCGAGTAGTCCCAGCAGGGGCTTGTCTCTCGCCCCGGGTCTGAGGAAGGCTCTCGTGGTCAGCGGTTGCGATGGAGGTACGGAGGCGTGGCGGGCCGAGCACCTCGACCTCCGGGGAGAGTGCGAGCAGCGCGGCGGTGGCGACGTGCGTGTCGTCGAACGTCAACCGCAGCTCGGTCCAGTCGTCGTCGACGCGCTTGTCGGTGACCTCTCGCGGCGCCAATGGTCCGATCCGGTTGCGGAACCGCATCGCGGTCGGGCCGAGTCGGGCATGGGCCTCGAACGTCGGCAGGGTCCGCACGTAGGACTGCTTCCAGTCCTGCCAGAACGTCGTGAGCTCGAAACCGGCGGGGCGCTGGGCCGGGGCGTCGAGAGTGGTCGCGGTGATGACCCGGTCGACGCGGAACACGCGTCGGGTGGTGCCCCGAGCTGCCACGAGGTACCAGGTCCCGGTCTTGTGCACCAGTCCAAGGGGATCGATGTCGCTGGTCGACGGCGACCGGTCCGGGCGCCGGTACTCGATGCGGAGCCGGCGGTCGTCCCGCACGGTCGCTGCGATCTTGCGAAGTGCGGGGCGGTGGGATCGTCACCGTTCGCCCAGCTGTCGGGGTCGAGGTGGAAGCGCTGCTCCGCGTGGGTCGCCGCGTCGCGCATGGCAGGGGGTACGGCCACGAGCCGATAGCCGCCCCCGGTGCGCCGTTCGCCGTAGATGGGCGTGGCGCACCGTCGAAGAGCGGCTGCGCGCGGACGGAGGCCACGCTGTGCACGCGGTCAGCCTGACCGGGCTCGCCGACAGGTCGCACCTGGGCGGGCCAGGCGCCGATCTGGACACCCACGTGACGGACGTCGTCCAGGCCCTGCGCTTCGCGGAGGCGACGGACATCGTCCTGGTCGGGCACGGCTACGCCGGCACGGTGGTCGCGGCCGCAGCGGATCGGGCGCCGGAGCTTGCCGGCACCGTGGTCTATGTCGACATGGCTGCACTGCCAGGGGCTTCTCGACGATCGACTCCGCGCCGCCGGAAGCCCGGGCAGCGATGCGTGCGCAGGTCAACGACGGCTGGAAACTGCCACTTCCTGCTCGCGACGCACTGCCAGGCGCGGCCGGCGACATGGACGACGACACCTGGGAACGCCTGCAGCGGTTCGCCACGCCGCACCCTTTCGCCTCGTACACGCAGCCGGTGACCTACAGCGGGAACGAGCGCCGCCACCGGCGGGTCGGCATTGGCTGCCGCGACGCGTGGCAGATCCTGGCTCTCGCACGGTCCGAGCCCGGCAACCCGATGCTCACCGACCTGCTCGCCGCCGACTGGACGTGGCTCGAGCTCGAGGCCGGACACTGGCCGATGCTCACAGCGCCCCAGCAGCTGGCGGCTCTGCTGGCCAAGGTGTGAGCGGCTCCGCGTGAGGCGCTCACGTGGGCCGAGGACCACCAGCAGCCCGCCACCGACTGTTCCCACGGCGAGGCGAGTGAACCGTCCTCGAGGTCACGGACCCAGGCCTGCGGTCGCGCCACCTCCTGCCGGGGGGTCTCACCGCCCGGACGTGGGCTCGTGACCGCCTGCCGAACGTCGGGACCCCGGCGGGCCGTGTCACGCCGGGCTGGACAGGGGTCGCCTACGGGTTCGCGATCGGCACCGCCGCACTCGTGGTGATCGTCATCCCTGCCGCCACGATCGTCTTCGCCATCCTCGCCAAGGTGCCGCAGCCCCGAGGTCGCGTGCCGACCTCGGGGTCGCGACGACCACCGGGCCATGGACACCCCAGGCGGCACGATCAGGCGCGCCGTCATCACGGCCGAGTTCCTCGACGCGTTCGACGACCGCGCTCCTGGTGCGGGAGTCGGCCCGACGGCGTGGCGCGTCCCCGGTCCGTGACCGCCGGGCCGGGGACGCGCAGCCGATCAGCGGCTGAGGAGGACCTTCAGTGCCTTGGTCTGCGCCGCGTTCCCGAACGTCTCGTACGCCGACATCATGTCGTCGAGCCCGAAGCGATGCGTGACGAACGTCTCGACCGGCAGCTTGCCCTGAACCACGAGCTTGAGCAGCATGCCGAGTGTGGTCGTGTTCACCAGGCCCATGCTGATCGTGATGTTCTGGATCCACAGCCGGTCCAGCTCGACCTCGACCGACCGGCCGTGCACGCCGACGTTCGCGATCGAGCCACCGGGTCGGACGAGCCGGGTGCACATGTCGAACGTGACAGGGACGCCGACGGCCTCGATCGCCACGTCGACCCCGTACCCGTCCGTCAGGGCGAGGACCTGCTCCTTCCAGTCCGCGTCACCCGAGTTGACCCCGTGCGTGGCCCCGACCTGTCTCGCCAGCTCGAGGCGGCTCGGGTCCAGGTCGATCGCGATGATCTGGGCGGCGCCGTAGAGCCCCGCCGTGGCCATGGCCGCAAGCCCCACCGGTCCGGCACCGACGACGGCAACCGTGTCCCCGGGCTTGACCCGCCCGTACTGGACGCCGATCTCGAAGCCTGTCGGGAGGATGTCGGACAGCAGGATCGCCGCAGCATCGGGGACGCCGTCGGGAAGGGTGTAGAGCGAGGTGTCCGCGAACGGGATGCGGACCTTCTCGGCCTGCGTCCCGTCGATCAGATGCCCCAGGATCCACCCGATCCCTGAGGCGCCCTCGTCAGCGAGGCAGTGCGACGGGTTGCCGCTGCGGCAGTAGCTGCACGTGCCGCACGAGCTGATGCAGGACACGATGACCCGGTCACCGACAGCCACGTTGGTGACCGACCCACCGACCTCGAGCACCGTTCCCACGGCCTCGTGGCCGAGGATCCTTCCGGGCGTGACAGCAGGGACGTCGCCCTTGAGGATGTGCAGGTCGGTCCCGCAGATCGTGGTGGTGTCAACCTGCACGATCGCGTCGGTCGGATGGATCAGGACGGGGTCGGGGACCTCATCCCAGCTCATGCTGCCCGGACCGTGGTAGACAAGCGCCTTCATGAGTTCTCCCGGAATCCTGTCGCGTGGGCCAACAGCGTTGTCCGCCCGTGCCCTCCGGTCTACGCCCGGCAATTTCCGTGACAATGGGTCGAAGGTCCTGATACCTGGGCCGAAGGTCCCAGCCGCCGCAGACCGTGCGCGCAGTCAGCGTGGGTCGCCAGCGAGCGGGTGTCAGGACCGGCGAGCACGCCGGCGCTCACGTCGACGAGTGCTCAGCACATGGTGTCGGAGACCGGCCTGCAGGCCCGTGCGCGGAACACGTGCGGGGATCCCGTCGTGCCCACCCGGGGTGCCCCGATCTTCGGTTGAGGAGCGTGAGCGGTGTGCCGCGGCCCATTCAGGGGGACCGCCGACCTACAGCGAGGTTCGACGCCACTGGACCGGAGTGTGGTCCGACGAGGACCATGCTGACGTACCCCTGGTGTCTCCTGCGCCTGCCTGAGCCTGGTCCACGCACGGTCATGCTTCCGAAGCGCTGTGCGACCGCCACGCCGCGGCGGGTAGGTCATCTCGGTGACCGATCCAGGCCGCAACCGGAGGAAAGATGAGCAGCTCACCCCAGGCCCACGCGCAGCCAGTCGCACCGGCGCCGGCCAGCCCACCACCGGGTCGGCGCAGAGTCCCACTGGCCACCACCTGTGCCCGACCTCATCCCTGTTCTCGACCCGTGCGAATGCAGGTGCTGGGAGCAGTCCCCTTCTTCTCAGGCCTGTCCCCACACGAGCTCGAGGGGATCGACAAGCGCATGGTCTCCCTTTCCTGGGCAGCGGGAGACCCGCTGTTCACCGCGGGTGAGTCGGCCGACCACCTCTACGTCCTGGCCGCAGGCCGCGCCAAGCTCTCCCAGCCCACGCCCAGCGGACAGGAAGTCGTCGTCGACCTGCTCACCCCTGGGGACCTCTTCGGGGCGCTGAGCATGCTCGGTCAACCGGTCTACCCCGAGACGGCGTGGGCGCTGACCACCACATGCGCGCTGAGGATCGCCGCGCAGTCCTTCCGCGAGATCCTCGTCGAGCACCCTCAGGTGGCGCTGCGGGTGCTCGACGACGTCGCCGGCCGACTCGCCCAAGCCCGCTCCGACATCGGCCGACAATCCACGGGTACCGTCACCCAACGCGTGGCAGCCGCGCTGCTGCGCCTGGTCGACAAACTCGGTCAAGAGCGTTCCGGCAACCGCGGCACCCTGCTCCAGCTGCCCCTGTCCCGGGCCGACCTGGCGGGCATGGTCGGCTCCACCGAGGAGTCGGTATCTCGGGTCATGAGCCGGCTGCGGAAAGCGGGCATCATCGACTCCGGGCGCCGCTGGACAGCGGTGCTCGACCGCGATCGCCTCGCGGCCACCGCCGAGAGGGACGGCTGAAGGCCACGACGGGCCAGCGCGAGTCGAACTGCCTTTGTAGCGGGCCAGGTTCGTCCGAGAGCCCGTGCCGCGGTTGATTGATGCAGATCATGGTTCCCGTGTCGCGGCCCGTTTAGCGTCGAAGCTGTCACCCCAGGAGGGGTGAGGCATGACCTGAAGGGACAAATACCGTGAGCACCACCGCTGCCACCACCACTCGCACGATCCTGCGCGCCGAGGGCTTCTCCTGCCCGTCCTGCGCCGCGAAGATCGAGAAGCAGGTCGGACGCCTTGACGGTGTGGCCACCGTGAAGGTGCGGTTCGCCTCCGCCCGCATCGAGATCGACCACGACCCGACCCTGGCCAGCGTCGACGCGCTGGTCGCGGCGGTCGCCAAGGCCGGCTACACCACGCGCCCGGCCGCCCTCTGACGGTTCACCGATTGTGGCTGTACGACAAGCGCCATCGCCGTGGCCTCCTGACCCCAGCGGCGGAGCACGCCTCGACGGTCTGCCACTGCGCCGCCCTGCGCTGGCCGGAACCGTCGCGCGAGTGAACGGAACCGCCCCTCGGCGGGCATCTCTGAGCGAGTCGACGGCAGTGCCGTCGTCAGGGCCTCCAAGACTGTTGTTCCGTCGATTGATGCGTGTCATGGTGAGGACCGACTGACCCTCGTAGCGTCCTCATCAACGCCCCAGAAGTTGGGTTGAGGAACGTTGAGGAGGGACTCGGAAATGGGCAAGCTGCACAGGTGGGGGGCAGTTCGCTGGACGATCCCGATGGTCTCCGGGCCGCTGATCATCGCCTCATTCGTCGTGGCCAAGGCGTTCGGCGCGGACGAGGTAGGCAACGTCTTCATGGTGGCGGCGGCGGCGACTGGTACCCCGATCGTGATCACCGCTGCCCGGGCGCTGAGGTTGAGGGTGATCGGCATCGACCTGCTGGTGAGTGTGGCCGTCATCGGCGCGCTGATCATCGGCCAGTACTGGGAGGGTGCGGCGGTCACATTCCTGTTCGGTCTCGGCCGCGACCTGGAGGTGGCCACCCTGAATAGGACCCGGTCGGCTCTGGCGGAGCTGGTTTCCATCGCCCCGAATGTTGCGGTGGTCATGCGAGAGGGCGAGCAGGTCGAGGTCCCCGCGGCAAGTGTCGTTATGGGCGAGACAGTGCTCGTAAAAAACGGGGCCAAGGTTCCCGTCGACGGCGAGGTCATTGCGGGCACCGGTGCGCTGGACGAGGCATCCATTACGGGCGAGTCGATGCCGGTCGAGAAAAGTGCAGGGGACAGGGTCTTCGCCGGAACCGTCTCCAAGGGCGGGTTCCTGCAGGCAAAGGCCACCGGTGTCGGGGCGGACACGACCCTGGCCAGGATCATCCGTCGCGTAGAGGAGGCCCAAGACGCCAAGGCCAGGACCCAGCAGTTCATGGACCGGTTCTCCTCCTGGTACACCCCGGCCATCATGGTCCTGGCTCTGGCCGTCGGCCTGATCAGTGGCGACGTGGTCCTGGCACTGACCCTGCTGGTCATCGGTTGTCCCGGGGCGTTGGTCATCTCCATCCCGGTCTCGATCGTGGCCGGTATCGGCCGAGCCGCCAAGGACGGCATCCTGATCAAGGGTGGGGAGTTCCTGGAGACCTCGGCGAGGATCACCGCGGTGGCGGTAGACAAGACCGGCACCCTGACCACAGGACGTCCGCACCTGACCGATGTCGTCGTGCTCGACCCGAGGGTGGACCGGGCCCAGGTCCTCACCTGGGCCGCCCGGGCCGAGGCAGGCTCCGAACACCCGCTGGCCCGTCCGATCCTGACCGCTGCTGCCGCGCAGAAACTGACTACTGTCGGGCTTCCCGAGCACACGGCGCCCGTCCCCGGCAAGGGCATTGCTGCCACCACCTACGGCCACCTGGTCCTGGTCGGCAACCTGACCCTGCTCGAGCAGTATGGCGTCGCGGACACCGTGGACGCCGCGGGCGCCGTCGAACGACTGGCCGCGGCCGGGCGTACCTCGATGATCGTGGCCGTCGATGACATGGTTGCCGGCGTGGTCGCCGTGGCGGACGAGGTGCGCGAGGACGCCGCCCAGATGGTCGCCGAACTGCACTGGGCCGGGGTGAGAAAGGTCATCATGCTCACCGGCGACACCCCGCTTGTCGCGAAGGCCATCGGTGCGGCCGTCGGGGTCGACGAGGTCCACGCCGGGCTGCTCCCCGAGGACAAACTCCTCGTCGTTCAGGAGCTCCAGCGACAAGGCCACATCGTGGCAATGGTCGGTGACGGCGTCAACGATGCACCCGCCCTGGCCGCCGCACACATCGGCGTGGCGATGGGCGCAGCCGGATCGGCCGTGGCCGTGGAGACCTCAGACATCGCCCTGATGGGGGACAACCTGCTCAAGCTCCCCGAGGCCATCGCCCTGGCCAAAAGCACGGTGGCCAACATGCGCCAGAACATCGCCATCGCCCTGACCACCGTTTCCATGCTCCTGCTCGGTGTGCTCCTGGGTGGCGTCACGATGGCCATTGGGATGCTCGCCCACGAGATTTCCGTCCTGGTCGTCATTGTCAACGCCATGCGCCTACTGCGCCGAAAATGCAGTCCCGACATGCGGGCAACACCCACCCGGGCACCTACCCGAGTCCCAGCCCTTGCCCAGCACGCCTGAGCCTGGATACGCCGGTGGATGTGTTCGTCTGAGCGTGCCGTGACAAAAGAATGTCCATCTGGCCTGCGGTGATGGGGTTTCGTCAGGACTCAGCGCGACAAGTAGGAGGACCCCCGAATGTAGTTCGGCAGAGCCGTCTATTTAGTCGATTGATACGCGCCATACTGGTCCCGCCAGAGTGCTCATAACGTGGAAGGCGAGTAACCCGGACGGGTGAGATGAACAATCTGAATCGAGGGCGATGGCCATGAATGAGAGCATGAAGCAACGCCACCGTGTGGTGGTCATCGGATCGGGTTTCGGTGGCCTCTTCGCAACCAAGGCGTTGAAGGATGCACCGGTGGATGTCACGATTATCGCGAAGACCAACCATCACCTGTTCCAACCGCTGCTCTACCAAGTGGCCACCGGAATCCTCTCCGAAGGTTCGATTGCCCCGCCGACACGGGAGATCCTCCGTGGTCAAATCAATGCCGAGGTGCACCTCGGTGAGGTGATCGACATCGACATAAAATCCAAGACTGTGACGTCTTGGACTCCGAGTGGAACGCTGAACGATCCCTACGACAGCCTGATCGTGGCCGCCGGCTCTACTCAGTCATACTTTGGCAACAACTACTTCGCCGAGCACGCACCCGGCCTGAAATCGATTGACGATGCGCTCGAGTTGCGCGGCCGTATCCTCAGCGCGTTCGAGTTCGCCGAGATCGAGACCGAGCCCGACGCTGTGGAGCCGTGGCTGACCTTCGTCGTGGTCGGCGCGGGCCCGACCGGGGTGGAGATGGCCGGGCAGATCGCCGAACTCGCCCACCGCACGTTGCGCGAGGACTACCGCCGAATCGACCCTGAACAGGCACGGGTCGTGCTGCTCGACGGCGCCTCAACGGTGCTCGCCACGTTCGGCGACCGCCTCGCAGCTAAGGCCACCAAGAGGCTGAAGCAGCTTGGGGTCGACGTCCAGCTTGGCGCGATGGTCGTTCACATCGACGAACACGGCATCGAGATCAAGGACCCTGACGGCAGTGTCCGGCGCATCGAGAGCCGCACCAAGGTGTGGGCGGCCGGCGTTGCCGCCTCTCCACTGGCCAAACACCTCGCCAACCAGGCCGGTCTGGACGTTGACCGACTGGGCCGCGTGCCCGTCGAGGATGACTGCTCACTGCCGAGTTTCCCTGAAGTCTTCGTCATTGGCGACATGATGGATGCGGGCGTACCCGGTGTAGCGCAGGTGGCCATGCAATCGGGCAAGCACGTAGCCAAGATCATCGCGGCTCGGGCTGCCGGCCGGGACGTGCACTTGCCGTTCAAGTACGTCGACAAGGGCAGCATGGCGACGATCTCGCGGTTCGCCGCTGTGGCGAGCGTTGGCCGGTTCCGGTTCTCCGGATTCATCGCCTGGCTGATGTGGCTGGTGATCCACCTTCTCTACCTGATCGGTTTCAAGCAGCGCGTCACCACGCTGCTGCACTGGACGATCAGCTTCGTCGGCGGTGGGCGCGCGGAGCGTGCCATCACCCGTCAGCAGGTAGTGGCGCGCCGCGCCCTCGACACGCTGACGCCCGCCCAGTCCGGTCGCCCCGACCGAGTACGGTTCCCCCGCAGGTAGCGAAGTCCAGAGTCGGGGCCGGCGCTGTCGACAAGGAAAGGGCACCGGGACCGGTCTGCGGCCGACTGGGGTACGAAGGGCCTGGTCACCGTGACCGGTCAGCCTGGTTCATTCGTCGCGGCGTGGGGTCGATCGGGCGTTGGGTCAGGTGGTGTGGCGTGGCATTCGGCCCGAGGATGTGCCGGGCGTGCCGTCTACGTGGGGCTGGACGAGGTCGTCGTTTCGGTTGCGTCCCGCCATGATCCGGCGGTCTATGCCGCTGTGTCCGCACAGGCCGTGGCGTAGAACCGCGCACGCCTGGGTGAAGTGGCGGGCAGTTGATCGGTGGTTCGAGGTTCAGGTGAGCAGAAGAAGTGCGCCCAGGGTGATGCTCGCGACGATCTCGCCGGCGCCGAGTGCTGCCGGGGTGAGGCCAGGCCACCGCTTGGGCACGACGGCGGACCTCAGGGCGAGCGCGACGAACAGGAGCCCGAGCCAGGGGTTCACGGCCGCGGCCGGTAGGCAGACCACGACGTGGTAGGCCACCGACAGGATGTAGCGACGACGGTCACCGCGGTCGCGGATCATCGTCTTGACGTAGAGCACGGTGCCCGCGAAGTACGCCAGGAGCAGCGCGGTGAGCACCCACGGGCGCACCTGGTCGGCCCCGGGCAGCCACGTCAGTCCCGGGAGGCCCGGTGTGCTCCTCGCCCCGCCGTGGGTCCCGACCGCGGCGACCACCACCGTCATGAGACACGCGGCCAGCACGGTCACGGCATCGTTGAGCAGCGAGCGGTCCGCGCGTCGCCAGGAGCACCACAGGCTGACGGTTGCCAGCGGCGCGAAGACGACGGCCCAGCGCAGCAGGTCGGGTTCGATCACCACGACGATCAGACCCAGGGCTGCGGTCAGCACCGCGTAGGCGCGCACCGGTGGCCAGTAGCGCGCCTTGCGCCGCGACCGGAGCCAAAGACCGGTGGCGAAGAACGCGAAGTAGCCGGCCAGCCACGTCAGCAGCAGCGGCACGTGCCGCCAGCTCGGACCCGCGTCGAGCGCGCCGACGGCGAACGGCACGACGAGCATCGCCCAGGCCCCGTGCTGGTTAGGCACCCAACCAGCACCGAGACGTCGCCGGCGAGGTTTCGCGAGGTTGGCAGGGGGCACCGCTCGATGTTAACGGTGCCCGACGGTCGAGCGTGGCGACCCGAGGTGGTAACCGACTCAGTACGGGCCCCGCCTTCGGGTGAACCGCAACGCCACAATCCGCCGCTCACGCGTCGTCGCGGGCAATGACGCGACGACCTCGCGGGCCTTGAGGATCGGTCGGTCAACGGTCCGGTACTGCGCCGCCCACTCCACCGCCCCAGTGGCCGGCGAACACCGAGGGCGCGCCGCGGCCCGGGGCGTCCACCCGTCCCCGACGACGATTGGTCTTGGCAGGGCCCTGCTCAGCTCGTGGGCGGGCTGGCCTGGGGCGGCAATCAGCGCCAGTCGCCGCTTCTCTCGCGGCAGCGGAACCGATGAGTCGCTATCGAGGCGTGACTCCGCCGAAGGTGAGCCCCAGCATCACGCGGACGTGGTCAAGGGGGTCCTGGACGTGCTCTTCGGCCCAGTCCCGCATCGCTGTCTCCAGTGCATCCAGGACCTGGCGGGTGAGCAACGGGAGGGGCACATCGTGGCGGATCTCGCCACGCACCACGCCGCGTTCGAGGAGGGTGCTGACGTGGGCGAACACCGGCGGCACACTGTGGGCACCCGGGCGCAGCAACGCGCTGTGGCGCACCGGGAGGCTGTACACGAACCGGGCGAGCTGCTCCTGTCCCACCATCCGACGCACGGCGTCCTCGATCAGCACGGTGACCTGCTGCTCGGTCGACCCGGACCCGGGTGACGCGAGCACCGGCTCGGGGCCCGCCTCTGCTCCGAGCAGTCGCTCGAACAGCTCGGCGAGCACCTGCTCTCGCTCGGTGAAGTGCTTGTAGAAGGTGGCCCGGGATACCCCTGCCTCCTTCGCGATGTCCTCCACCCGGACCCCGAGGTAGCCGTGCTCGGTGAACAACCGCAGTGCGGCGTCGAGCACCAGGTCCCTGGTCTGACGTCGCTGTCCCGTCGATCGTGAAGCCGGACCCAGCCCCGCAGTTCTCACCATCACCTCACCACCGCCGTACTAGACGCGTGGATAGACATGTGTTGTACTCCTGTGTTGACACGTGTCGACCATAGCAGGGCGACCATTGGCCCGTTGCTCGAGGGAGCGAACTGGATGAGTACCGCACAACCCCTGGACAGCACGACAACCCACCGGTCCCCACTGCGCGCGGTAGCCAGGTTCTCCGTCGCGCACCGCTGGCTCGTGATCACCGGGTGGATCCTGCTGCTAGCTGTCGGGATAGCGGGTAACCGCGCGGTCGGCGGGTCGTTCGTCAACGACCTGTCCGTGTCGGGCACCGACTCCCAGGCGGCATACGACGCGATGCGCACGCAGTTCCCCCAACTATCCGGGGACCCCCTTCAGATCGTGATCCGAGCCGAGCAAGGGGTGGGCGACCCGGCGGTGCGGACGGCAGTGCAGGACACGCTGGCGAGGATCCGCACCAGCCCGGACGTCGCCGCCGTCCAGTCGCCCTACGGGCCCGGTGCGGCCGTCTCCGCGGACGGCAGCACCGCGATCATCACGGTGGTGTTTGCCCAGCGGGCCAAGGACATTCCCCCAGCATCGGTGCAGGCGGTCGAGACCGCCGCGACAGGGATCCGAGATGCTGGTGTCCAGGTGGAGTACGGCGGCCCGGCCGCGGCGACCGAGACCGGGCCGAGTGGCAGCGAGGTCGTCGGGCTCCTCGCGGCGATCGTCGTGCTGCTTGTCGTGTTCGGCTCGCTGTTCGCGATGGTGGTGCCCTTGGTGACAGCACTGTTCGCTCTCGGGTTGGGCATCTCCATCGTCGGGATCGCCTCAGCATGGGTCTCGATCGGTACTGCGGGGCCAGTCGTCGCGGCGATGATCGGTCTCGGCGTGGGGATCGACTACGCGCTGCTGATCGTCACCCGGCACCGCGAAGGGCTACTCGCCGGACATGACGCGGCAGAATCGATCCCGATCGCCCTGGGTACGGCGGGCCGTTCGGTCTTGGTCGCCGGTTCCACGGTCATCGTGGCACTGCTCAGTCTGTTCCTCATCGGGATTCCTTTCGTCTCCGCACTGGGACTGGCCAGCGCTATCACGGTTGGTGCGACGTTGCTGGCTGCGGTGACCCTGCTGCCCGCGCTCCTGGCCGTGTTCGGGGGGAACCTCGACCGGATTCGGGTCCGGCCACTGCGTCTGGACCACGGCGCCGGGAGGGAGAGCGGCTGGCACCGGTGGACCCGGCGCATCCAGCGACGGCCCTGGCCGTACCTGGTGGCATCCTCCGTCGTCCTGCTGGTGCTGGCCGTCCCGTTGCTGTCCATTCGGCTCGGCACCGCCGATGGCGGCTCAGCCCCGGTGGGCTCCACCGCCAGAACCTCTTACGATCTGGTGGCCTCGGAGTTCGGCCCGGGCTGGACCGGCCCGCTGCTGGTCACGGCCCAGTACGACGCCACAGCCTCCCGGGCGCAGACGCAGTCGTGGCTTGACGCCCTGCGCTCGGACCTGGCCACTACCCCTGGCGTCGCAGCGGTTCCCAGTGCCACCCTGAACGCCCCAGGCAACGCAGCGGTGCTCTCCGTCGTGCCTACCGGAGCGCCCCAGGACCGATCGACCGAGGACCTGGTGCACCGGCTGCGCTCCCAGGTGCTGCCACAGGCCGAGGGAGCGACGCACGTCGGCGGTCAGACCGCTACCGCCATCGACCTGGCGGACCGGCTCGGACAGCGACTGCCGTGGTTCATCGCACTGGTGATCGGGCTGGGCGTCCTGCTCCTGCTGGTCGAGTTCCGCTCGGTCTTCATCCCGGTCAAGGCCGCACTGATGAACCTGCTGTCGGTCGGTGCCGCGTACGGCGTAGTCGTCGCGGTGTTTCAGTGGGGCTGGTTGTCCGGACCGCTCGGCGTTCGGCCGGGGCCGATCGAGTCGTTTGCGCCCATGATGCTCTTTGCTGTGCTGTTCGGGTTGTCCATGGACTACGAGGTGTTCCTGCTCAGTCGGGTACGCGAGGAGTACCAGCGCACCGACGACGCCGGACCGGCGGTCGCCAACGGGATCGCCGCTACCGCCCGGGTGATCACTGCCGCCGCTTCCGTCATGGTGGTGGTCTTCGCCAGCTTCCTGCTCAACGACCAGCGGGTCGTCAACCTGTTCGGCTTCGGCCTGGCCGTCGCGATCGCCATCGACGCCACCCTGGTCCGGCTCGTCCTCGTCCCTGCCGCGATGGCGATCGCCGGGCGGCGGGCCTGGTGGGTTCCCCGGTGGCTCGACAGGCTGCTTCCCCAGATCCATGTCGAGCCGCCGCAGCTGGACCCATTCGAGGCTGAGCTCGACCCGACCGGCACGTCCGCGAGCCGGTGACGTCGTGCCCAGCACCCCGACGCGGGCACGGATCCACCAACGGGTCGTCGACCACAACGAGCAACCTGCCCGGCGGCACCCCCGCTGGTCCTGGCTGAGCACTCCGCCGTGAGCAACGGGCAGCGCTTCGACCGGCCCAGGCGCCTCCGGCGCCGAACCGTGTCGAAGACCGACCGGTCCCACGTCGATCTTCGAGCCCTGCTCGCGGGCCGACCCGATGGCAGCTCAGCTAACCGAGTGAAGCGTCACGTGCTGGGTGCCGTTCTTGTCCTGGCTGCGACTGCAGCTTCCTTCTGGAGGGCGGTGGTTGCAGCGTGGTGCGCGGCTTCTGCTCCTTCGCGGTGAGCATGCCGAGAGTGGTGGGAACGGCTGTCGGTCAGCTCGATCACGTGTGCGGACGTCGCCAGCCGCGAAACACTCGTCGCGCTCACCCGCGTCGTAGGCGACCTTCGAGGTTCCCGGCTCGAGACCGTCTGACGCGACTTCCGGAGCCCCGTCAGCTGAGCCGCACGACCCCGCGGCGAGGGTGCGTGCATCGCATCCCTCGCGGGACTCTCGGTCCACCGCCGGCCCTCATCATTTGTTTTTACGGAAAGAGTCGTAGATACTCCGAGGAGTACCCGCGACGCGGTGCAACGAGACTTGGGGAGTGCCAGATGAACGGCGAGAAGATCGAGACCGAGCAGAGCGCGACGGCCACTGCGGGTGCGGCCGATGGGCACGTGTGCGGTTGTGAGCACGACGACAGCGACATCGTCCTCGATGTGCGGACGATCCCGCACGCCGTCCGTCACGCTGCTGTCCGAGGCGCGTTCTCCGCGATCCCTGTGGGCGGCAGCCTCGTGCTCGTCGCACCGCACCGACCGATGCCGCTGCTCGCGGAGCTGGATGCTGACGCGAACGGCGCGCTCGCGATCCAGTACCTCGCCGAGGAGCCCAGTGAGTGCCACGTCCGGTTGACACGTACCGTCCTCGCGGTCTGACCGCACTGAGCCGAGCGCGATCACGTGCCTCGTGCCAAGGCCTCGGACGGGCGGCTCGCCGCTGCTCGGTGGCCTGATCTGCAGGCACGGCGCGGCTCGACGTGCGCGTGCGGTGCGATACGTCCCGGGCCCCCGGTCGGATCCGGTGGACACCGGCTCCCCGGATAGCATGGCGCGATGGTCCTGACGACGACCTCCCTGGCACCGTTGGTCGAGATCGGCCCTCCGCTGACGCGCGACGAGATCCACCGCTACTCCCGTCACCTGCTCCTGCCACAGATCGGTGAGACGGGTCAACGCCGTCTTCGGAACGCCAGGGTGTGCGTGGTGGGCGCCGGCGGTCTCGGCTCGCCGGTGCTGCTCTACCTTGCCGCCGCGGGAGTCGGACACCTCGGGATCGTCGACGACGACCAGGTGGACCTGTCGAACCTGCAGCGCCAGGTGATCCACGGCACGGACGACGTCGACCGGCTCAAGGTCGACAGCGCCCGTGACGCCGTCCACCGGCTCGACCCGAGCGTCGACGTCACGCTGCACCCTGTGCGGCTGACGGCGGCGAACGTCGACGACGTGCTCGCCGGATACGACCTGGTGATCGACGGCACCGACAACTTCCCGACGCGCTACCTGGTCAACGACGCCTGCGTTCGTCTTGGCGTGCCTCTCGTCTGGGGATCCATGTTCCAGTTCGATGCCCAGGTCGCGGTCTTCTGGGGGCGCCCGCCGCAGGGCAGCGGCGCCCGCGCCGTGCAGCTGCGCGACCTTTTTCCCGCACCCCCGCCCGCCGGAAGCGTGCCCTCGTGCGCCGAAGGCGGAGTGCTCGGAGCCTTGTGCGGACAGGTCGGCTCGGTGATGGCGGCAGAGGCCGTCAAGCTCATCACGGGGGCAGGGCGCGTGCTCCTCGGGCAGGTCCTCGTCCTGGACGGCCTCGATGGACGCTGGACCGCGATTCCGTTGGTCGCACACGACTCGCGCCCGACGCCCGCACCCGCCGAGGTCGACATCGACGACTCGTGCGAGACCGGCGACGCCCGTTCTGCCGGCTGGCGCGTCGAGACGTGCACCCCGCACGAGCTCCACGAACGCCTGGAGCGGCGAGCGAGTGGTCTCGAGGACTTCGCTCTCGTCGATGTGCGCCAGCCCGCTGAGCGGTCGATCGTCACGATCCCCGGAGCGCACGGGGTTCCTCTCGGCGCGATCCTGGACGGGAGCGCGCTCGGGGACATCCCGACCGAACTGCCTGTCGTGCTCTACTGCCGCAGCGGAGCTCGCTCGGAGCAGGCGGCGCGGGCGCTCCTCGCCACCGGCTACACCAACGTCAGCCACCTCGATGGCGGGATCCTGGCGTGGGTCGACCGCGTCGCCCCCGAACTTCCACGGTACTGATCGCCCACCGCTCGTCGATCTCGCCACGTCGGGCACATCTCGTGCCCCCGCGGCGGTCCTGGATGGTCGGCGTCAGGGCACCTCGGCCGGGGCGTGCGGCCATGGCGTCACTCGCGCTCCGGCGACGGCGTGAGGCGGAACGTGCGCGGCATCGATCTGACTCGGGAACGTGGCGCGTGCCACATGCACTGATGCGCCCGCAGCAGTATTTACGGAAAGTGTTGTAGTAACGTCGAGACGAGACGCTGCTCGGGCGTCGGTCGACCCGACGGCCGCGCTTGCGGACACGGGCACCTCGGCGGCTCGACCCGCAGCTGCTCGCGAGATCGGTGAAGGGTGGATGTCATGGGTGATCCGCGCGTCGTCATCGTCGGGGGCGGCTACGCAGGCGCCACGATCGCCACCTCGCTCGACGCGGTGGCCGACGTGACACTGATCGAACCCAAGGACAGCTTCGTTCATGCAACCGGTGCGCTGCGGGCAGCCGTCGACGCGTCCTGGGAGGACCGGGTCTTCTTCCCGTACAACCGCCTGCTGACGCGCGGTCGGGTCGTGCACGAGTACGCACAGGCCGTCACGTCGACGCAGGTCCGCGTGTCAGCCGGCCGAGTCGTCGACGCCGACTACCTGGTGCTCGCCACCGGGACCGCCTACCCCTTCCCGGCGAAGTTCATCGAATCCGACGTGCTGGTGGCCAAGGCGCGTCTGGCACGCCTTCGCGAGGCGCTACGGGAGGCCCGGGCCGTCATGATCGTCGGTGCCGGACCGGTCGGCCTCGAGCTGGCCGGGGAGCTGTCCGCCGCATTCCCTGCGCTCAAGCTGACCATCGTGGATCGAGCCCGGGACGTCCTCACCACGGGCGACTACCTCCCTGAGCTGTGCAGCGCGATCCGCTCCCAGCTCGACGACCGGGGCGTGGCCTTCGAGCTGGGTTCGCCATTGGGCTACCTCCCTCCGGTCGACGTCGGTGTTCTCGCGCCGTTCACGGTGCACACGCGAGCGGGCCGCAGGATCGACGCGGACGTGTGGTTCCGGTGCTACGGGAACACCCCCGTCACCGACTTCCTCGTCGGCGACCTCGCCGGTGCGCGCCGGGCCGACGGTCACATCGCTGTCGCTCCCACGCTCAGCATCCCCGGCTTCCCGACGGTCTTTGCGATCGGTGACATCACGGACATCCCGGAGACCAAGCGAGCATCGGCGGCGATCGCCCATGCGCACGTCGCGGCGGCCAACATCCGGGCCCTGATCGACGGCAGGGAGCCCAGCGCCACCCACGAACCGGCTGCCGAGCTCGTCGTGCTCCCGCTCGGCCCCGACGCAGGAGCGTCGCAGGTGCTTCGTCCCGACGGCGCGCGCGAGGTTCTCGGGGCGCGCGAGACCAGTGAGATGAAGGGGATCGACCTCTTCAGCACGGCCATGGCGCAGCTCTTCAGCACAGCGGCGCCCGCCGCGCGCTGACGGCGAGCTGAAGAGGTGAGGCCGTGAGGCTCGACGACAGAGGGAGGGGCGAGGTGACCGCCGAGCCTGCTGTACGCGTGCACCGGGTCTACGACGGGGCTCCTGCGGCCCCGGGTCAGGTCTACCTGGTCGAGCGGCTGTGGCCGCGCGGGCTTCGGCGCGACCAGATCGCCATGGACGGGTGGCTCAAGGACGCGGCGCCCTCCACGGAGCTGCGCCGATGGTTCGCCCACGACCGGGTGAAATGGCCCGAGTTCCGCCGCCGGTACGCCGCCGAGCTCGACGCGAACCCGCAGGCGTGGCAGCTCCTTCTGACCGCCGCCGGTGACGTCACCCTCCTGTACAGCGCCCAGGACCGCGACCACAACAGCGCCGTGGCGCTACGCGCGCACATCCTCGCCAGGAGAGGCGCATCGGACGGTGCGACCAATTGATACAACAAGACTTGTTTCAACGATGAGCGCGACGGACAATGGCGGAGTGAACGAGGTGAGTCTGCTCGATGCGCCGCCCCCGCACGTGGCCGGACGCCGCCGAGAGACGCTGGACTGCCTGCACGGAGCCGCCCAGCCGCTTCCCGCAGCCGAGGTCGCCCGTCGGACGGGGTTGCCGCTCAGCACGGCACGGTTCCACCTCGACGCGCTCGCCGCCGACGGGCTCGTCGACCGCACCACCGAAGAGCGCTCGACACCCGGTCGCAGGCGGATCCTCTACGCGACGCGCACCGACCTCTCGGGTCCACTCGGCTACGGACTCCTGGCCGAGATGCTGGCCGGCCTCGTCGCGACGGCAGGCGTTCCAGCGTCGTCCCCGCTCGAGACAGGCCGCACCTGGGGGCGGCACCTCGTCCATCGGCCCGCACCTCCCGAACCACGCGACGCCGAGACCGCGATCGCTCCGCTGGTGCGGATGCTCGACGCGATGGGCTTCGAGCCGCACGAACGCACCGACCCGGACGGGACGAGTCTGCACCTGCGGCACTGCCCCTACCGCGAGGTCGCACGTCGCCACCCCGAGGTGGTGTGCGCGATCCACCTCGGGATCCTGCAAGGCGCCGCCGCCAACCTGGAGGGGCACCTGGAGATCGAGAGCCTGAACCCGTTCGTGACACCAGACGTGTGTCTCGCCCGCCTGCGACCGGTCGTCGCAGCATGAACGCCACCCGACAAGCCTGAGGAAGCACCGCCATGACCTACGTGATCGCCCAGCCGTGCGTCGACGTCAAGGACCGCGCGTGTGTCCAGGAGTGCCCCGTGGACTGCATCTACGAAGGCGAACGCACGCTCTACATCCACCCCGACGAATGCGTCGACTGCGGGGCGTGCGAGCCGGTGTGCCCGGTGGAGGCGATCTACTACGAGGACGACCTACCCGACCACTGGGCACCGTACCTGGACGACAACGCGACCTTCTTCACCCAGACCCTCCCCGGACGTGAGGTACCGCTCGGCTCACCGGGCGGCGCCGCCCGGCTCGGAGCTCTCACCGTCGACACCCCGCTGGTCGCAGCACTCCCGGTTCAGGTGAAGGCCTAGCAGCGCGCGCCACCTCGAGGATGGGCGACGCACGCCCCGAACCCCAGATCCGAACGACGGAAGGCTGGAGACATGAACGAGAACGACGCGCGCGAGGCCACCCCTGCCCCCGCGGACGACGCAGTGCGCTGGGCGACGCTCGTGACTGCCGAGCTCGACATCGCAAGCGACGACCTCGCGAGGCTCAGTCGGTCCGTGCTCGACATGGTGCGCGACGTCGCCCACGGGGTGAACCGGCCATCAGCGCCGTTGACGGCGTTCCTGGTCGGGCTCGCGGCCGGGCGTGCCGCGAACGCCAGCGGCACGCAGATCGACGTCGAGGTCCAGATGCGCCTGGACCAGGTCACGCACCTCGTCCAGGTGTGGGAGACGGCGACCGAGCAGTGAGCACACCGACGTCAGACCCTGCGCGCCTCGTCCCGCGCGGCGGCAAGGTCCGCCGGGTCGTCGACGTCGATCCCCTCGACCGTGCTCAACGTGACGCGCACCGCCCGGAGCCCCGACGTGACCTGACGCATCGAGCGCCCGCCAGCCGGTCCGCACAGTCGCGAGCGGAGCACGTCTGCCCGGTACGCCGCGAGCAACGGCTGGTCCCGATCCTCCGCGTCCACCCCCCACGCGACGTCGGCGCCCGGATCGGCGACGAGCGCCTCGATCAGCCGGGGGACCGCGCTCGCGGCGAACGGCTGGTCACCGGCGATCGCGACGACGACATCGACATGCGTCAGGTGCACGAGTCCCGCAGCGAGGGCAGCCGCCGGACCACCGCCGGGCGGGTCCTCGGTGCACCACGTCACCTCGATCCCGTCGCTCACGACGTCATCGGGTCGCGGACCGACGACCACGAGCGGGAACGCGCGCAGGTCGGCGACCAGGCGGGCGACGATCGAGCGGTCGCCGACCCGCAGAGCAGGCTTGGGCACACCTCCCAGGCGCCGCGCCGTGCCACCGGCCGGGATCACGACCCCCACAACCGGGGACTGGCGGAGCACAGGGCCATCCGCCGCAGGCGGCACCTCGCGAGCGACATCGGGTTCCATGGCGACCATCGTGACACCGCACCTCCCGAGGAGTCAGGACGCACCCGTGAAGACTGTTGACGCGCATCTCGCCGACGTCCTGGACGGCGTACGTCCCCCTCCCGACTGTCACGGCACCGCTGATCGATGCCCTCGGTGCAGTCCTGGCCCAGGACCTGCGCTCGGAGATCGACCTGCCCGTATTCACCAACTCGGCCATGGACGGGTACGCCGTCCGCCGCAGCGACCTGGCCGGAGCCACCGAGTCGAGCCCGGTGACCATGACGGTCACCGGCGACGTCGGCGCCGGCACGGTCGCCCCGGCGGTCGTGCCCGGATCGGCGGTCCGTGTGATGACGGGCGCACCGCTGCCGGCCGGCGCCGACGCCGTCGTCCCCGTCGAATGGACGGACGCCGGGGTCGCCGTGGTCACGATCTCGCGCGAACCCGCACCGTGGGCGAACATCCGCACGCACGGGGAGGACGTGCCTCGGGGGTCGGTCGTGCTTCGTGAGGGCGCGATCATCGACCCCGCGGCCATCGCCCTGATCGCGTCGATCGGTGCGAGCCACGTCACGGTGCACCGCCGGGCGCACGTCCTGGTCCTGTCCACGGGTTCCGAGCTCGTCGCCCCGGGCTCGACGCTCGGACCCGCGCAGATCTTCGACTCGAACTCGGTCATGCTCGCGGCGGCCGTCCGTCAGCTCGGCGCCACGTTCCGTCAGCTGAGCGCCGCCCCCGACGATGCCGACGCACTGCTCCACCTGCTGCTCTCCGAGCTCGACGGCGTCGACCTGGTCCTGACGACCGGCGGGATCAGCGTCGGGGCGTACGACGTCGTCAAGGAAGCGCTCAGCACGCTCGGCACCGTCACGTTCGAGCGGGTCGCCATGCAGCCCGGAAAGCCGCAAGGCCACGGCGTGCTCGGTCACCGGCGCGTCCCGGTCCTGACAATGCCCGGCAACCCGGTGAGCGCGTTCGTCTCGTTCCACGTGTTCGTCGCCCCGGTGCTCCGTCGGCTGCACGGCCACCGCGACGTCATCGGCCCGACCGTGCGCGCGCGGCTTGGTGCGCCGCTGACCTCACCCGATGGCCGCCGCCAGTTCGTCCGGGTCGACCTCGCGACAGAGGCCGGTGAGCGCGTCGCGACACCCGTCGGCGGCTCCGGCTCGCACCTGGTCGGTGCGTTGGCGCGAGCGAACGCCCTGGCGATCGTGCCCGAGCACGTGACCCGCATGGCCACCGGTGACGACATCGAGGTGATGGTCTCCCATGCACACCTGTGGTGAGCGGCGCCGCGACGCGACCCCGGGGCACCGTCCACCCCCCGGGACCGCCGCGGCCGTCACGCCCCGCCGAACTAGGCTGTCGCGATGAGGACGCCAGCACCAGGAGACTCCGTCCCCGAGGTCACTGGTCACCTGCCGGCCCGGGCCGTCGTCCGAGCCCAGGTCACCACGGAACCGATCGACCCAGCAGGACATGCGACCGAGGTCGAGCGCCCGGAGGCGGGAGCCGTCGTGACGTTCGCGGGAGTCGTGCGCGACCACGACGACGGCCGCTCGGTGAACCGCATCGCCTACGTGGCCCACCCGGACGCGGCAGACATCCTGAGGCGCATCGCCGAGGACGTCGCCGCCCGGACCGAGGTCGAGTCGCTCGCGGTGTCCCATCGGGTCGGAGAGCTCGCAGTCGGCGACTGCGCGCTGGCCGTTGCAGTCTCCGCTGCGCACCGCGGCCAGGCCTTCGCCGCGGCCGCGCTGCTGGTCGACGAGGTCAAACGCCTGCTTCCGGTCTGGAAGCGGCAGGTCTTCACGGACGGGACGGACGAATGGGTCGGATGCGCGTAGATCCGGTGCCACCAGGCGACCCCGCCGTCGGCGCCCCGAGCGTCATCGACACCCGTGGGCGCGCGATGCGTGACCTGCGGATCTCGGTGACCGACCGGTGCACGTTCCGCTGCGTGTACTGCATGCCCAAGGACGTCTACGGGCGCGACCACGCCTTCCTGCCCAGGTCGGACGTGCTCTCGTTCGAGGAGATCACCCGCCTCGCCCGCATCGCGGTGGACCACGGAATCGAGAAGATCCGGCTCACCGGAGGCGAACCGCTGCTGCGCAAGGACCTACCCGTACTCGTCGCGCAGCTGAGCACCCTGACCACCCCGTCGGGGCAGCTGGTCGACCTGGCCCTCACCACGAACGGCGCCCTGCTCGCCCAACAAGCCGAGCGCCTGCGGGCAGCCGGGCTACGGCGCGTGACCGTCTCCCTCGACTCGCTCGACGACGCCACCTTCATGGCGATGAACGACGTGGGCTTCCCGGTCGCCAAGGTCCTCCACGGCATCGATGCGGCCCTGGAGGCCGGCCTCGGGCCCGTCAAGGTCAACATGGTCGTCAAGCGCGGGCACAACGACCAGGACATCGTCCCGATGGCACGCCATTTCGCGGGGACCGGCGTCATCCTGAGATTCATCGAGTACATGGACGTCGGGACCACCAACGGCTGGCGCCTGGAGCACGTCGTCCCCTCCGCCGAGGTGGTCGCCCGGATCGACGCCGAGCTCCCCCTGGAGGCCGTCCCGGCGCAGTACCCCGCAGCGACCTCCACGCGGTGGCGCTACCGCGACGGCAGCGGCGAGATCGGCGTGATCTCCTCGGTGACCCAGGCCTTCTGCCACACCTGCACGCGGGTCCGGATCTCCACCGACGGCAAGCTCTTCACCTGCCTGTTCGCCACCGGCGGCCACGACCTGCGCGCACTGATCCGCGGGGGAGCGTCGGACGAGGACCTCGCCGACGCGATGAGCACGATCTGGCACAGCCGCACCGACCGGTACTCCGAAGCGCGAGGAGCGGCCGAACCGCTCGGCGCAGGCGGACATCGGATCGAGATGTCCTACATCGGCGGCTGACCGCCCGGCGCGCGCGAACCGCGAGTCGTCGGACCGGCGGTCCGCACGCCCGCCCTCCTCACACCGTCGCGATCAGCGCCGCGGCCTCGGCGTACCGATCGAGGACGATCGCGACGAGGAGCGGGTCCGGCGCGAGGGGTTCCGTGACGACGTCGGCCCCGGACTCACGCAGCCGGTCGTGGAAGAACCCGGGTGCGAGCAGGTAGGACGCCACGACGACGCGCTCGGCGCCCGCGCGGCGAGCCTCGCTCACCGCGTCCGCGACCCGTGGCACCGCGGCGGACCCGTAACCAACCGTCACCGGACCCACCGGCCACGCCGCGCGAAGTCCCTCGACAACCCGCTCGACCGCCGCCGCCGCGCGAGGGTCGGTCGACCCCGCCGCCGCGCACACGATCGCGTCCCCCGGGTGCGCGCCCGCGGCCTCGAGCCGGTCAACGAGGATCCGGACGAGCCGGTCGTCCGGTCCGAGGGTGTCCGCGCTCGTCGCCCGTCGACCCGCCACGGCAGCGGCGATGTCGACACCCACGTGAAAGCCCGTGGACATCAGCAGCGGCACGACGACCGCGGAACCGGGACCCCGCGTCGCCTCCCGCACGGCGTCACCGACCGCCGGCTGCTGAAGGTCGACGAACGCCTCGCGGACATCGAGGTCCGGGCGCGTCCGGCGCACGTCCGCGAGGATCGCGCGCACCGTGGCTCGGCCGGCCTGGCTGTCGGTGCCGTGGGAGCACCCGATCAGGACCGGGGGACGGGCGGCACTCGCCAAGTCGGTCTCCGGCGCGTGTCTCACGGCGTGCTCCGGTCGGGCTCGCGGTCCACGGTCGCGAGCCGATACCCGCGTTTGACGACCGTGCGCACGAGGTCGCGGCTCCCGGCCGCCTGGCGCAACCGCGCGATGGCGACCTCGGCGGCATGCGCGTCCGTCGAATCCCCGGGGAGCGCCGCAAGGACCTGCGCCGGTGTGACGACCTCACCGTGCGCCTCGGCCAGCAGCCGCAGCACCTCGATGCCGGTGGGCGACAGCGCGAGCACCCGCCCGTCGAGCACCGCGGCACGTCGGTGCACCCGGAGCCGTCCCGCGACCGTTTCCACAGTTCGCAGTCCGCCGTAGTGGTCGACAATCGTGCGCACCAAAGCCCCAAGGCGCCCCCGTGCCGGGACCAACGGGAGGATGCCGCGATCGATCAGGGGCTGCGCCGTGATCGGCCCCACGGCCGCCGCGACGACCGAACCGGCGCGGAACAGCGACCTGACCTGCCCGTCCACCCCGGCCGCATCGACCGCCGCGAGCCACGCAGCACACCCGGGCGCCGACGTGAACACGACCGTGTCGATCTCTCCGGCCGCCGTCGAGCGCACGGACGCCTCGAGCGCAGCCGGATCGGGCGGCGGACCCCACCGATAGACGACCAGGCTCTGCACCCGCGCCCCCGCCGCCGTGAACGCCTCGTCCAAACCGTCCGCCCCGGAGCCGTGGTGCTGCACCGTGATCCGTCGACCGGCGACCCCCTCGTCCAGCAGCACCTCCGCGATCTCGGCGGACGTCTCGGACTCGGCCACCCAGTCCGCCTGCAAGCCCGCAGCCTGGATCGCGCCACGCGCCTTGGGACCGCGCGCGACCAAGCGCGCACGACCGAGGGCAGCGACCAGCTCGTCGGCGAGCCCGACGGCATCGGCCGCCTCGATCCAGGCGCGGAACCCGATCCCGGTCGTCACGACCGCGATGTCCGGCGGGTCAGCCAGCAGCGCGCGGGTCCCGGCGATCAGGAGGGTGTCGCTCTCGTTCGGCACCATGCTGAGCGCCGGTGCGTAGCGGACGACGGCACCACGGCGCTGCAACGCCGCGCCCAGCTCGGCCGCGCGTCGGTCGGCCGTCACCAGCATGGTGCAGCCCGCCAGCGTCGGGTCGATGTGGTCGGTCACGTGCCCATTGTCACGTCGTGCCCCACGCCTCGGAACGGCGGCGGATCGAGCAGGCCCGGTGCGGCAACCCCACCGATCACGATCACCGCCGGAGCCGCGACGCCGACGACGCTCGCGCGGTCGACGATCGCGTCGAGACGGTCGCGGGTCACCCGCTGCCGGTCGGTCGTGCCCTTCTCGATGATCGCGACCGGGGTCGCGGGGTCCGCGCCCTCGGCGAGCGCGTCATCGACCAGGCCCGAGAGCACCGACACCCCCATCAGCACGACGAGGGTGGCCGACCCGTCCCGGAGCACGCTCCGGGCCGAGGCGTCCAGCCCGGCGTGCCCGTTGATCACGTGACAGGCCGCCGTGGTGCCGCGATGGGTCACCGGGATGCCCGCAGCGGACGGCACCGCGAACGCGCTGCTCACCCCCGGCACCACCTCGACGGGCACGCCGGCCGCACGGCACGCCACCACCTCCTCGCCCCCGCGCCCGAACACGAACGGGTCGCCGCCCTTCAGCCTGACGACGACCTGGCCGCGCTGTGCCCGCTCCACGAGGATCCGGTTGATCTCGTGCTGCGGGACGGCGTGATGCCCCGGCGTCTTGCCGACGTCGATCACCTCGACGTCGGCCGCGAGCTCCGCCAGGACGTCGGTCGGCCCGATCCGGTCGGCGACCACGACGTCGGCCTCGGCGAGCGCGCGCCGTCCGCGCAGCGTCACGAGGTCCACCGCTCCCGGACCGCCGCCGACCAGGACGACCCGCCCCGCATGCGGTGCGGCCCGGCGCCGACGGCGCACGTCGATGGACCCCGTGCGCAGGACCTCGGCGAGCGCGTCGCGCACGGCCACCGTCCGGCCCGGGTCCGGCACGCCCGCGGACACGACGCCGACCACGACGTCGCCGCAGGACGTCAACGCCGGGGTACGCGCCGAGCCCCGCTCCGCGTCCCCGGCGACGACGCACCAGATGCGGCGCTCCTGCGCCCACCGGGCCACCGCGGCGTCCGCGTCGCGGCTCCCCGTGCACGTGTGCACGAGCCACGCCTCGTCGAGATCATCCTCGCGGACCTCACGCGGCCGCCACGCGAGCCGGTCGTCGTCGAGACGCATCACGAGGTCCTCGCACACCTCGGGTGCCACGAGCGTGACCAGCGCGCGGTTCCCGAGCAGCTGGGCCGTGCGGCGAGCCGCCACCGGCCCACCACCGACGACCAGCACGCGGCGGTCCGTCAGGTCGACGCCCAGGAGCGTGGTCATCGTGCCGCCGCCCTGACCGTGCCGGCAGAGCCGGCAGAACCGGCACAGCCGTCGGTGCCGTCGGTGCGGTCGGTGCCGTCAGTACCCGGCACCGCTGCAGCCTCGAGGTCGTCCGCGGCGACCATCACGACGTCGCTCTCCACCCGCACCGACCACGTCCGCAGGTCCTGCGGCTCGCGGCCGAGAGCATCCAGGCACCGGCCGGTCCGCAGGTCGAACACCTGCTTGTACATCGGCGAGGCGACCGTGACGGCACCGGCCCGCGACCCGACGATCCCACGCGAGATCACCTGGGCACCGCTGTACGGGTCGAGCTGCTGCACCGCGAGGACCTCCCGCTCGCCGACCCGGAACAGGGCGATCTGCTCCCCGTCGACCAAGGCCGCCGCACCCCTCTCCAGCACGAGATCGTCGAGCCCGCACACCTCGCGCCACCTGGGCTGAGGGCCGGTCACGACCGGACCGCCAGCGTCGTGCCGGCGACCAGCACGGCCGGGTCGGCGCGCTCGGTCGGTGTCGCAGGTCGCACCTGACCGCGCTCGGCGACGTACGCCAGCGACGGATCGGCCGTCGACGGCGCGTTCACGAACGACGCGAACCGGCGCAGCTTCACCGGGTCGTCCAGCGTGGCCTTCCACTCGTCCTCGTACACCTCCACGTGGCGTGCCATCGCCGCGTCGAGGTCCGCCGCGATCCCGAGGCTGTCCTCGAGGACCACCGCGCGGACCCCGTCCAGACCCCCCTCGACCTCGTCGATCCACGGAGCGGTCCGCTGCAGGCGGTCCGCCGTGCGGACGTAGTACATGAGGAACCGGTCGATCGTCCGCACCAGGCTCTCGGTGTCGAGATCCTCGGCGAGCAGTCGTGCGTGCCGGGGCGTGAACCCCCGTTCCCACCCACGTACAGGTTCCAGCCGCGATCGGTCGCCACGACGCCGACGTCCTTGGCCCGGGCCTCGGCACACTCCCGCGCGCAGCCCGACACCCCGAGCTTGAGCTTGTGCGGTGACCGCAGCCCCCGGTACCGCAGCTCGAGGCGGACCGCGAGGGCGACCGCATCCTGCACGCCGTACCGGCACCACGTCGAGCCGACGCAGGACTTCACGGTCCGCAGCGACTTGCCGTAAGCGTGCCCGGACTCGAACCCCGCGTCGACGAGCCGACGCCAGATCTCGGGGAGCTGCTCCAACCGGGCGCCGAACAGGTCGATCCGCTGACCACCCGTGATCTTCGTGTACAACCCGTAGTCGAGCGCCACCTGCCCGATCGCGAGCAACCCCTCCGGAGTGACCTCCCCACCGGGGATACGGGGCACGACCGAGTACGAGCCGTCCTTCTGCAGGTTGGCCATCACATGATCGTTCGTGTCCTGCAGGGCCGCCCGCTCGTCGTCCAGCACGTGCCCGTCGTCCAGGGATGCGAGGATCGACGCGACGACGGGCTTGCAGATGTCGCAGCCCCGACCCGCGACCGCGGTCCCGTGCCGGCGCATGATCTCGCTGAAGGTGCGCAACCCGGTCACCCGCACCGCGTCGAACAGCTGCGCGCGCGAGAGCGCGACGTGCTCGCACAGGCCGGCGTTGACAGCGACCCCCGCGCGGAGCAGCTCGTCACCGACAAGCCGCTTGACGAGCGGCACGCACGACCCACAGCTCGTCCCGGCGCGCGTGCACGCCTTGACACCCGCCACGTCGATGCACCCGTGCTCGGTCACGGCCGCCCGCACCGTCCCGGCAGTGACGTTGTTGCACGAGCACACCGTCGCGTCATCCGGCAGGTCCCCGCCGGGCGCGCCGGCGCCGCTGCCCGCCGGGAGCAGATGGGCCGAGGGGTCACCCGCGAGCGGACGCCCGACCATCGGACGCAGACCCGCATACGCCGACGCATCCCCGACGAGGACGCCGCCCAGAAGCGTCCGCGCATCGTCGGACAAGACCAACTTCTTGTACACCCCGGCAGCCGGGTCCGAGTGCACGAGCTCGAGCGCGCCCGGAGTACGGGCAAACGCGTCGCCGAAGCTCGCGACGTCCACACCAGAAAGCTTGAGCTTCGTCGCGGTGTCAGCGCCCGGGAACACCGCGCTCCCCCGAGCAGCCGGTCCACCACAACCTCGGCCATCGCATACCCCGGAGCAACCAGGCCAAGGCACGCACCGTCGATGCACGCGACCTCGCCCGCGGCCCACACCCGCGGATCCGCGGTGCGGCACGCCTCATCGACGACGACGCCCCCGCGCGGACCAACCGCAAGGCCCGCCGCCCGGGCGAGCTCGTCGCGCGGCGTCACCCCGGTCGCCAAGACGACGACATCGACATCGATCCGCTCACCATCCGCGAGCTCGAGGCGCCCCACCTGGCCGCGATCGTTCGCCCTGATCCGCGCGGTGGCCGCGTCCACCCGGACGTCGACGCCAAGCCGGGTGATCAGACGCCGCAGCACATGGCCGCCGCCCAGGTCGATCTGCGCAGACATCAGGTGAGAGCCGACCTGCACGACGGTGGTCCGGGTGCCGAGCGCCTGCAGCGCTCCCGCAGCCTCGAGCCCAAGCAGCCCGCCGCCGATCACGGCGCCGCGCACCGGCCGGTCGAGCCCGGCCGACCTCTCCTCGACCCACCCGCGCAGCGCCGCGACGTCGTCGATCGTCCGGTACACGAAGACGCCGGGAAGGTCCGCCCCGACGATCGGTGGCACGGTCGGGCGCGACCCGGTCGCCAGCACGAGCCGGTCGTAGCCGCGGACCGTGCCGTCGTCGCTCCGGACAGTGCGCGCGGCCAGATCGAGGGCGATCACCGACCGGCCGCGCACGAGGGTGACGCACGGGTCGCCCCACAGGTCGGGAGACCCGAGGGACAGGCTCTCCGGGTCTCTCCCGGAGAAGTAGGACGTCAGCGCGACGCGGTCGTAGGGCGCGCGGGGCTCCTCGGCGAGGACGGTCACGTGCCACCGGCCGGCCTCGTCGCGCGCACGCAGCGCCTCGACGAGCCGTTGGGCGACCATGCCGCCACCGACGACGACAAGCTGCTGGGGGAGCGGGGACATCGTGACCTCCAGGCGGTACGGCCCGACGGGCCACTGGCGCCGACCGTACGGACCTCATGTTTCCGACGGTGTCGCCCGTGGGTTTCCCGCACGCAACCTTTCGCGCACAGCGCGCTCGCCGCTCCTGTGAGACGCATGGCGTCCGCGGACACCGGCCCGGAGATCTCACCGCGGCCACTCCGGGACCGTGCGTTTGTGGTTCCGCAGAGGTAACAGCGAACCACCGCGTCGGAAACACCAGGTTCGTAGCGTCACCGCCACCGCTGGTCCCCGACGACCTCACGCAGGAGAACTCATGACGACACCCGAAGCCCTCGCCGACTCCGACGTCCGCGCTGCACGGACCACCGTGAACGCCCCCGCCCGCGCCGACCTGCACCGCCCCGGCTCCGACACGGTCCGGACCGCGGCCACCCGACCGAACCACTGGATCGACCACTGGGAACCCGAGGACCCCACCTTCTGGAGCACCATCGGCCGACGCATCGCCCGACGCAACCTCTACCCGTCGATCTTCGCGGAGTTCCTCGGGTTCAGCGTCTGGGCCTCCTGGAGCATCGTGGTGCCGCAGCTCGCGGCCGCCGGCTTCACCCTCACCGTCGACCAGCAGTTCTGGCTGATCGCGATCCCGAGCCTCGTCGGAGCAACGCTCCGGGTGCCCTACACCTTCGCAGTCCCGCGATTCGGTGGCTGCAACTGGACGATCACCTCGGCACTGCTCCTGCTGCTGCCCGCAAGCGGCCTCGCATTCGTCGTCTCCCGCCCCGCGACCACGCCCTTCTGGATGCTTCTCGTCGTCGCAGCGCTCGCCGGTCTCGGCGGCGGGAACTTCGCCTCCTCGATGGCCAACATCTCGTTCTTCTACCCCGAGGCGGAGAAGGGCAGAGCGCTCGGGCTCAACGCCGCGGGCGGCAACATCGGGACGGCGGCCGTGCAGCTCGCCGTCCCACTGGTGATCGTCTCCTCAGCCGGGCTGCGGCTCGAACGCGCGGGCCTGATGCTCCTCCCGCTGATCCTGCTCGCAGCCGTTCTCGCCGCGCGGCTGATGAACAACCTCACCGTGGCCAAGGCGGACTACCGGGCGTTCGGCTCAGCGGTCCGCAACCGCCACACCTGGATCATCTCCCTGCTCTACATCGGCACCTTCGGCTCGTTCATCGGCTACGCCGGCGTGTTCCCGACGCTGCTGGCAACACAGTTCCCGCGGATCACCGTCAGCATCGCGTTCCTCGGAGCACTCGTCGGCTCGGTCTCGCGGCCCGTCGGCGGGATCCTCGCCGACCGGTGGGGCGGGGCACGCGTGACGATCGCCTCATTCGCGGTCATGGCGGTCGCCGCCTCCAGCGCCGTCATGGCACTGCGCACGGCCAGCTTCGCGCTCTTCCTCGGCTCGTTCCTGGTGCTGTTCGTCGCGAGCGGTGCGGGCAACGGCGCGAACTACCGGATGATCCCGGCCGTGTTCCGGCACAGCGCGACGACCGGAGAAGGCATCGCCGCCGCACGCAAGGCCGCCGCAGGCTGCATCGGCATCGCAGGCGCCGCAGGTGCGTTCGGCGGATTCCTCATCCCGCGCGGGTTCGCCATCTCCCACACGCTCGCCGGCAACCTCCAACCGGCGCTGTGGGTGTTCGTCGGGGTGTACGTCGTCCTGGGCGTCACGACCTGGGCCGTCTACCAGCGCCGCAGCGCCCCGATGAGCGCGGCCGTGATCTGAATGCTGCCCACCGCGACCCACTGCCCGTACTGCGCCCTCCAGTGCGCGATGGAGCTGACCGCGCCCGACGCCTCCGCCGAGAAGGTCGGCGCGCCGGTAACCGTCTCGGGACGCGACTTCCCCACCAGCCGCGGCGGTCTGTGCCAGAAGGGCTGGACGAGCGCCCAGGTCCTGCGTACACCGGACCGGCTCACGACCCCACTGCTCCGCGGAACCGACGGCGACCTCCACCCGGCCACCTGGGACGAGGCGCTCGACCTCGTCGCGACGCGACTGATCGCGCTACGCGAGGCCCACGGTCCCGCAGCGGTGGCGGTGTTCGGCGGCGGCGGCCTGACCAACGAGAAGGCCTACGCGTTGGGCAAGTTCGCGCGGGTCGTGCTGCGCACACCGAACATCGACTACAACGGACGGTTCTGCATGGCCAGCGCCGCCGCGGGCGCGAACCGGGCCTTCGGCATCGACCGCGGACTACCCTTCCCGCTCGCGGACCTCGGCAGCGCACAGGCCGTCCTCCTCCTCGGCAGCAACCTCGCCGAAACCATGCCACCCTCCTCGGTGCACCTCGCAGGCGCCCGCGCGGCCGGGGGCCTCGTCGTCGTCGACCCGCGGCACAGCCCGACCGCGGCGCTCACCGACGGCGGCGCCGGTGTGCACCTGCAACCGATTCCCGGCACCGACCTCGTCGTCCTCCTCGCGCTGCTGCACGTCCTGTGGGCAGAGGACCTCATCGACGCGTCCTACCTCGCCGCGCGCACACACGGCGCGGACGAGGTCCGCCGGAGCGTCGCGGCCTGGTGGCCCGAGCGGGCCGAGCAGGTGACCGGCGTCCCCGCCGACGCGATGCGGGGAACCGCCCGGCTGCTCGCCGCGGCCTCCCCGACGCACGGCGGCTGCGGCGCCTACGTGCTCACCGGGCGCGGGGTGGAGCAGAGCACCCAGGGCACGGCGACCGTCACCGCCGCGATCAACCTCGCCCTCGCCCTCGGACTACCGGGGCGCCGGGGGAGCGGCTACGGAGCCGTCACCGGCCAGGGCAACGGGCAGGGCGGACGAGAGCACGGCCAGAAGTCGGACCAGCTACCGGGCTACCGACGGATCGACGACCCCGCGGCACGCGCGCACGTCGCGCGCGTCTGGGGCATCGACCCCGACTCGCTTCCCGGCCTGGCCTGCCGGCGGTCGAGCTGCTCCACCGCTGCGGCACCCCGGACGGTCCCCGAGCCCTGCTCGTGCACGGCAGCAACCTGGTCGTCAGCGCACCGAACTCCGACAGCGTCCGCGCACGCCTCGCCGCTCTCGACCTCCTCGTGGTCTGCGACATCGTGCCCTCCGAGACGGCGATGCTCGCCGACGTCGTGCTCCCGGTCACCCAGTGGGCCGAGGAGGACGGCACGACCACGTCGCTCGAAGGGCGTGTACTGCGACGTCGGAAGGCGCTCGAACCTCCGGACGGGGTCCGCTCCGAGCTCGAGGTGCTCAACGCCCTGGCCGCACGGCTCGGCGTGACCCGCGGATTCCCCACCGACCCGGCAGAGGTCTTCGACGAGCTCGCACGGGCCAGCGCAGGCGGCGTGGCGGACTACGGCGGGCTGAGCCACGAGCGCCTGGACGCCGACACCGACGGGCTCTTCTGGCCGTGCCCCGCACCACGTACGGGCGAACCGCCCCACCCAGGGACGCCTCGCCTGTTCCTCGAGAGGTTCCCGACGCCGGACGGTCGCGCCCGGATGGTCGCCGTCGACCATCACGGTCCGGCCGACGACCTGCGGGCCGACGCCCCGGTGTACCTGGTCACCGGACGCGTGCTCCAGCACTACCAGTCGGGCGCGCAGACCCGCCGCGTGCCGGCCCTCGCGGCGGCACAGCCCGACCCGTACGTCGAGCTCCACCCGCTCCTCGCGGACCGGATCGACGTGGAGGACGGCGCCCTCGTCGAGGTCACGTCGGCGCGGGGCACCGCCGTCGTGGTGGCGCACGTGACGGCACGCACCCGACAGGACGTCGTGTTCATGCCCTTCCACTGGTCCGGGTCGGGAAGCGCGAACCGGCTGACCACCGACGCGACGGACCCGATCTCCGGGATGCCGGAGTTCAAGGTGTGTGCCGTCGACGTCCGTCGCGCCGCACCCGACGGTCAGGTGGTCCGCCGATGCACGTAGTCGTGATCGGTCACGGGATGGTCGGGTCGCGATTCGTCGACGAGCTCGTCTCGCGCACCGAGGACGCCTCGGTGACGGTCCTCGGTGCCGAGCACCACGAGCCGTACAACAGGGTGCTGCTCAGCGAGCTCGTCGCAGGACGCATCGGCGCCACCTCCCTCACGCTGCCCGCTCCAGCAAACCGGCAGGTCACCGTTCATCGCGGCGTCGCCGGCGTCGAGGTGGACCGCCACGCCCGCACCGTCACCGCGTCCGACGCGCGTGTCCTGGCGTACGACGTCCTCGTCCTTGCGACCGGCGCGCGTGCGCGCATCCCCGACATCACCGGTCTCGACCCGTTGCCGGCCCACGTGCATCCGCTCAGGACCGTGGACGACGCGCACGCCATCGTCGCAGCCGCCCGGACCGGCACCCGAGCCGTGGTCATCGGAGCCGGGGTGCTCGGTCTCGAGGTCGCCTGCGGGCTGGCCGAGCGCGGCCTCGAGGTCACCCTCGTGCACGGCGGTCCGCACCTCATGGACCGCCAGCTCGACGCCGACGCCGCGAGGGCCGTCGAGCACGGCCTGCAGCATCTCGGCATCGCGGTGCGCGTCGGGCAACGGCCTCGAGAGGTCGTCGCCTCCGCGGACGGCGTGAGCGGCGTGCTCCTGCCGGACGGCGAGCACCTGGCGACCGACCTCCTGGTCCTCTCGACGGGGACGGTCCCGGAGACGGACCTCGCCGCGCGCGCGGGACTCGCGGTCGGGCGCGGGATCGTCGTCGGACCCGACGGTGCGACGTCAGACCCGGCCGTGTTCGCGATCGGCGACTGCGCCCAACCGCCGGAAGGTGGAACCGGCCTCATCGCCCAGGGGTGGGACCAGGCGCGACGACTCGCCGCGATGCTCGCCGATCCCAGCAGCCTCCCCGGCCTCACCCCGAACCAGGTCGGCACGGACGTCGTACGGCTCAAGGCTCACGGGCTCGAGGTCGTGACCATGGGGATCAGCGGGTCCGCGGTGGCATCCCCCGGAGCCCACCGGGCCGTGCGGCTGAGCGACCCGGCGACCGGTCGACACGTCGAGGTCGTCGTCGCCGCAGGCGTCGTCGTCGGCGCCACGTGCGTGGGTGCCAGCACTGTCGCCGCCGACCTGACCGCCGCCTACACGCTGCAGACGCCCGTGCCGTCCGACCCCGCCCAGCTGCTGCTCCGGCCCGTTCGCGGCGCCGGCACCGAGGTCGAGCCGTCGGTGACGCTCATGCCGGACCGCGCAACGATCTGTCGGTGCAACGGGGTCACGAAGGGCGAGGTCTCCGCACGCTGGACCCAGGGCGCGAGGACGGTCGAGGAGATTGCGCTCACCACCCGCGCGACGACGGGCTGCGGCGGATGCACCGACGCCGTCTGCGGCCTGCTCGAGTGGCTCGCCAAGAGCACCGACCCGCCGGAGCCCGAAGCCGAGCCCAGCGGTGCCATGGCGCGACGCGCTCAGGCCACGTCGAGCCTGCCGATGCGCACCCTCCAGACCTCCGGTCCCTCCTCGAGGTAGTCCCATGTGAACTGGTCGGTGTTCTCCGCCGCGAGCTGGTAGTACAACGGCTTCGGATCATGGTCGTTGACCAGGACGAACGCGGTCCCGGCCGGCAGCTCGGCGAAGGTCTCGAAGATGAGGGCGTGACGGGTGCGGGGGATCTCGGCGCGAACATCGACGATGCGGTCGTCCAGGGGCATGGCGGTCTCCGGTCTCGGTGAGCTGGGTGGAACGGCGGTCGCACGCTGCGTCTCGAGGCGTGCGGTGTGATGCATGGTGCCGTCGAGGCGCCCGGCCTGGGTGGGGTGGGTCGAGCGGAGCAGCACCCACGCATCGGCCGCGAGTCGTCCAGCCTGGTGCGGGTGACCGGCCTCGGCGAGCGCCCGGCAGGCACGGGCCAGGGTGCGGGTCAGGCCGTCGACGAGAGCGTCGGACTCATGCGGCACAGGTGATCTCCACCCGCCAGATCTCCGGCCCGCTCTGCCTGTACGTCCAGACGAACCGGTCGGGCCACATGGCTTCGGTCTGGTACCGCAAGGGGAGCGGATCGTGGTCGTTGACGATCGTGAACGACGCGCCAGGGGCGAGCGAGTCGAGCCGACCGAAGATCACCTCGTGGCGACCACCGTGCGGGAGTGTGCGGACGTCGAGCTCGTCCGGCTCGTGGTCGTCGCCGAGGATCGCGCGCATCCCGTCCAGCGCGGCGCCCAGGTCGACGCCGGCTGAGTCGAGTGCAGGCAGGAGAAGCTCGTTCTCTTTGGCCAGGTGCACCGAGAACAACGCCTGCGCGGCCGCCGCCGCCGCCGTGACCGACACCGGGTCGGCCGCGGCATCGAGCGCGGCGACGAGCGCGGCGAGCGCGCGGTGCTCGGCGACCATGCCCGCCACCAGAAGCCGGGTCGCCTCGAGCTCGGCGCCAGCGCTGTAGAGAGCGACCTCCTCGGCCTGCGCATGGGGGAGCAGGTCGAGGGTGAACCACGTCACCAGGGCCGCGCGGGAGGCCTCGTAGTCGCCCGCCCTGGCGTGGTCGAGGACTCGCGCGGTTAGGCCGCCGAGCTCGTCGGCCAACGTCGCGTGATGGCGCTCGATCGCGGCGATGACGTGCTCGTTCGCCGTGGTGGGCCGCCCGGGTACGCCCGGCGGAGGAGTCGAGGAGATCTGATACGTCTCTGCCGGCATGGTCTCTCCCAGGGGTTCGTCGTCGCGATCGCGTCGACCTCGAGTTGTTTTTACTACACTTTCGGTGAAAAATGTACCCGTGCCCCGTGAACCGATCGACGCCCAGACCCACCGCGTGCTCTCCGGCGTGAGCCGGGTGGCCGTCCTGGAGGCCCTGCGCACCAGCGCCGAACCTCTGGATGTGCAGGCCATCGCCGACGCGGTCGGCCTGCACCCGAACACGGTCCGCTCGCACCTGGACCAGCTCGTGGACGCCGGGCTCGCCGTCAGGGCCGCACAGCTGCGCACCACCCCAGGACGGCCTCGGCTGCTGTTCCGCGCGGTCCCGCCATCGACGGACGTCGAGTCCGAAGGCGCCTATCGCATGCTCGCGCGAGTCCTGGCGAGCAGCATCGACGGCCAGACCCGGCGAACCGACGACGCAGCTCCAGGATCGGTCGCCGCCGAGGCGGGACGACGGTGGGGGCACCAGTCGGTCGAGGTCGACGTCGACAGCACCGCGCGGTCGGAAGCCGACCAGGACTCCGGCGATCACCTCGACGCCGTGGGCCGGATCGTCGCACTGCTCGACGAGGTGGGCTTCGCACCACGACTCCGAGAGCCTTCAACCGCAACCGCCGAGTCGCAGGATCCCGCTCCCGGGTCCGTCACCGCCACGGTGATCGAGCTGCACGAGTGCCCCTTCCGCGATGTCGCGGTCGACCACAGCGACGTCGTGTGCGGGGTTCACCTCGGACTCATCCAGGGCGCGCTGGACCAGATGCTCACAACGCCCGTCTCGGTGCGGCTCGAACCGTTCGTCAGCCCACGACTGTGCCTGGCGTACCTCGCGCCGACGGCGACCGACGGAGGCGACCGCCCCGATCGCACCGCCGGTGTCGCATGACCCGCGAACCGCTCTCGGTGACCCGGCTCCTCGGCCCGGGGACCGAGGCCGACCAGCTGCGAGACGCGCTGCGGGAGGTGATCGACCCCGAGCTCGGTGTCGACATCATCTCCCTGGGGCTGGTGTACGGGCTGGAGGTCTCCGAACGGGCAGCCTCGGTCCTGCTGACCACCACGACGCCCGCATGCCCCCTGGGTGAGTACCTGAGCGACGAGGTTCGCCGGGTCCTGCTCGGTGGAGGAGCCGTCGACCACGTCGACGTCGAGATCACCCACGTTCCCGCCTGGTCACCCGACATGATCACCGAGGAGACCAAGCGGGCCTTCGGATGGTGACAGGACTGGCTGTCGACGCACCGAAGCGACAGTCACCCGTCGTCCCGCGTCGCAGCCTGGCCCTGTTCGTCGCCGCCCTGGTGAGCCTGCTCGCAGGCCTGTGGGGCGGGCTGCTGCTGCTGGGGCTGCCCGTGCCCACCCTTGCCGCCACCACGGCCGCCGACCACGGGCCACTGATGGCCCTCGGATTCCTCGGCACCGTGATCTCGCTGGAGAGGGCCGTCGCCCTCGGACACGGATGGGCCTTCGCCGCACCCGCGCTCGCCGGCGCGGGCAGCCTCGCGCTCCTGGTGAGCCTGCCACCCGTCATCGGCAGGCTCCTGCTGTGCGCGGCAGCGATCGTGCTGGTCGTCGTCTACCTCGTCGTCCACCGGATCCAGCCCGCGCTGCACCTGACCGTGATGGCAGCAGGAGCACTGTGCTGGTACATCGCCACCGTGCTCTGGTTGGCGGGGCTGACCCTGCCACGTCTGGTTCCCTGGATCTCCGGCTTCCTCGTCCTGACGATCATCGGTGAACGCCTCGAGCTCGCGCGCGTGGCGATGCTCACCCGCACCTCGGTCCGCAGGTTCCAGGTCGGCGCCGTGCTCCTCGGGGTCGGGCTCGTCCTGTGCGCGCTACCGGGGGCCCTCGGGACGGTCGGGGTGCGGACGGCGGGAGCCGGGATGGTCGCCCTCGCCCTGTGGGGTGCAGCGCATGACGTCGCGCGTCGCACGGTCAAGATCCCCGGTGTGACACGGTTCATGGCGGTGTGCCTGCTCGCCGGATACGTCTGGCTCTTCATCGGCGGGACGATCTGGTTGGTCGCCGGGAACCTCGGTGACGGGATCGGGACCTACGACGCGGCCCTGCACGCGGTGTTCCTCGGATTCGTGATGTCCATGATCTTCGGGCACGCGCCCGTGATCGTCCCGGCCGTCCTGCGCGTGCGGTTGCCGTTCGCGCGCTGGTTCTACGGCCACGTCGCCCTGCTGCACGTCTCGTTGCTGATCCGCGTGGTCCTGGGCGACGCGGCCCGGCTCGATCTCTGGTGGCGGATCGGTGGCGTGGGCACCGAGCTCGCCGTCCTCGCGTTCCTCGCCGCGTCGGCATCAGCCGTCGTGCGTTCACGACGCCAAGGACGGCCCGCGTGACGCCGCCACAGACGCACGCACCGGGGGTGGACGACGCCTCCGCGTCGACCGAAGCCGGCTCCCGCCAGGACCGCATCAGCCTGATCGGCGGTCTGGGCCTGGGACTGGCCATGCTCACGATCGCCCTGGTGGTAGCCCTGACCGGCGGCCCGTCACGGGCACGTGACGCCCACGCCGTGGTGAGCCCCGGAGGCACGCGAACCGTCGAGGTCACTCTCGCCGACATGCGCATCACCCCTTCAACCATCGACGTGCCCGCGGGGACCCGACTCGTGCTGCACGTGACGAACACCGACGCGATGCGCCACGACCTCGTCCTGGACTCCGGTCAGCACACCCCGCTGCTCGACGCGGGCCAGTCGGCCACGCTCGACGTCGGGATCGTCGGTGCCCGGATCTCAGGCTGGTGCAGCGTCCCCGGTCACCGTGCGGCCGGGATGACGATGAGCATCGTCCCCACCTCCGGCGCGACGATCGCCGCACCGTCCGCCGCAGCGATGCCCGGGATGAATTCCACGCGAGGTACGTCCGCCGCGGGTTCCAGCACCCCCGCGCAGGCGTCCCCGGTCATCGACTTCCAGGCGACCCCCGCGGCGGGCTGGCACGCGTACGACCCGACACTGCAGCCCGCCCCCGGAGCCACCGAGCATCGCGTGACCTTCACCGTGCGCGACACCCTGGTCGAGGTCGCCCCCGGCGTGCGCCAGACGCTGTGGACCTTCAACGGCACCGCCCCGGGCCCGACCCTGCACGGCAAGGTCGGTGACCTGTTCACCATCACCTTGGTGAACCAGGCGAGCATGGGCCACGGGATCGACTTCCACGCCGGATCCGTCTCACCCGACCAGGCGATGCGCACGATCGCTCCCGGGCAGTCCCTGACCTACCAGTTCGTCGCCGACCATTCCGGGGCGTGGCTCTACCACTGCAGCACCATGCCCATGTCCCTGCACATCGCCAACGGCATGTTCGGCGCCGTCATCATCGACCCGCCGGACCTCGCGCCCGTCGCCGACGAGCTCGTGCTCATCCACTCCGAGCTGTACCTCGGACCGCAGGACGGCACCGCAGACGAGGCCAAGGTCGACGCGGAGAAGCCTGACGCGATCGTCTTCAACGGGTACGTCAACCAGTACGACCACGCACCGATCCGCATCAAGGCCGGGGACAGGGTCCGGGTCTGGGTCGTGGACGCCGGACCCCAAAGATCAGCGGCGTTCCACGTCGTCGGCACACAGTTCGACACCGTGTTCAAAGAAGGCGCCTACCTGCTCCGACCCGGTAACGCCGAGCACGGCGCCTCCCAGGTCCTCGACCTCGCCCCCGCGCAGGGCGGATTCGTCGAGTTCGTGCTTCCCGCCGCGGGTCACTACGCCTTCATCGACCACGCGATGGTCGACGGCGAACGGGGCGCCCACGGCATCTTCGAGGCGTACTAGGTGCTCGGCCTCTGGTCGCTCGTGCGGTTCGTGCACGTGGTCGGCGCCGTGGTCTGGCTCGGTGGTCAACTCACGCTCTCCGCGCTGGTCCTACCGGCGGCGCGGCGCAGGCTCACCCGCCAGGACCGCGCCGACCTGATGCGGACCCTGGGGATGCGGTTCGGCATCGCGACCGTGGTGGCGCTGATCCCGTTGCAGGTGGCCACAGGTCTCGCGCTCGCGTGGCACAAGGGCGTCACCCTCGCCTCCCTCGCCCAACCCGGCTACGGGCGGACGCTCGCGGGCAAGCTCGTCGCGTTCGCGCTGGTCATGCTCGCCGCAGGACTGCACGGCTGGGCCAACGCCGCCGGCCGCGCCACGCTCGCGCGGGCGCTGGCCCTCGCCTCCCTCGTCGGCTCCTTCGTAGTCGTGCTGCTGGCCACCGCACTTCCGGTCAGCTGAACGGTCCCTGAGCGTCGGGAACCCGCTGCCTCACCGGAGCGAGCGTTCGCTCCGCTCCCAGCCCCGTCGGGGTGCGCGTGCGCCGAATCGCTCAGGCTTGCTGCGGTAGACGACGTAGGGACGCCACAGGTAGAAGAACGGCACGCTGAACACGTGCACGAGCCGGGTGAACGGCCACAGCGCGAACAGCAGCATCGCGACCGTCCCATGAGCCTGGAAGCTGAACGGTGCGGCCGCCATCAGCTCCGGGTGGAGCTGGAAGGTGAAGATGCCGCGGAACCACACCGATACCCCGAGGCGGTAGTCGTACGCCCCGTACGTGTGCAGCATCGAGCCGGCGATCGTGTTCCACATCCCCAGCGCCACGACGAGGCCGAGCATCAGGTACATCAGCTTGTCCATCCGGGTCGTCGCACCGAAGACCGGGCCGTTGGTCCGCCGACGGTAGATCAGCAACGCCATGCCGACGACGGTGGCCAGTCCGGCCACCGCGCCGATGCTGATGGCCATGAAGTGATACATCCCCTCCGAGATCCCGACCGCCGAGGTCCAGGTCTCCGGGACACCGAGTCCCATCACGTGCCCGGCGAAGACCGCGAGGATCCCGAAGTGGAACAGCGGGCTACCCCAGCGCAGCAGACGGCTCTCATAGAGCTGGGACGATCGCGTCGTCCAGCCGAACTTGTCGTAGCGGTACCGCCACGCGTGGCCGCCGACGAACACGGCAAGGCACACGTAGGGCAGGACGACCCACAGCACGATGTCCCGGGTCGACGTCATGAGCGGGCCTCCGCGAGACCGGGCATCCCATACGGCTCGAGACCGACCGACTCGTCCGGCGGTCCCTCCGCTGCCAGGCGGGCGACGGCCTCGCGCTCCTCGCCGACGAGCGGTGGCAACGTCGAGCAGACGGCAACCAGTGCACCGGCATACGGGGAGCCGGCGTCGATGAGCGCGAGGCGCAGCACCTCCAGACCGGCACGGTGGTCAAGGAGCAGTCGCGTGCCGACCTCGACGTCATGCGTGGCGGAGAACTCCAGGAGCACGCACAGGTGGTCGGGCAGCTCCTCCTCGGTCAGCTCCAGACCGGCGGCGCGATAGGCCTGCTTGAAGCCGAGCAGGGCGACCCCACGTTGGCGGGTATCGCCGTGCCCGTAGTACGTGAGATACAGGCAGGCGCGCCGACGCATGTCGAACGACTCGACGTAGCCGACAGCGAGCTGAGGGACGGACGTGCTCCCCAGGTGGTCAAGGACGCCGGACAGCGCCGACCGGGCCGGGTCCGGAAGCCCGGCGACAGCAGCGCGAAGGTCCCCGAGGCGCGCGATCAGCTCGTCGGTGGGGTACTCGAGCACGAGTCCCGCCACCCGATGCACGACGGCGCGCTGCCGGAGGTCGAGGGCGTGGGCACGCGTGCGCTTGTCGGCGCGCCTTCCTGCCAGCGGGCTCATCGCCTCGTCTCCTCATCTGATGCCGAACCGTCCTGTGGTTCATCGCCCTGACCCGCACCGGAGCTCTCGCGTCCGGGGAACAACCCGGGAGGTGCGCCCCGCCCGTCCCAGTTCAGGAGATTCACGCGAGTGCTCCCCCCGGTGCGCCGGAGGTGCTGTCAGCGGTCTGCCGCTCCTTCAGCGCCCGGAAGTTCTCGACCGCAAGCGGCGTCCCAGCCCCGGACCCCTCCCCGAACGGTCCCGAGCCGCCCATCCCCGGGCCGCCGTCGTAGTCCAGGCTGCACTCGGTGGCGAGCTCCTCGAGATTGTGGGCCTGCTCGGCGTGCGCCGGCGGGATCACATACCGCTCGTCGTACTTGGCGATCGCGAGCAGGCGGAACATGGCCTCCATCTCGGCGGTGGTCATGCCAACGGCCGCCGGAATCGAGGGGTCACCGGACCGGCCCATGTTGATGTCTCGCATGTAGGACCGCATCGCGGCAAGCTTCTTCAGGACACCCGTGACCGGTGCGGTGTCTCCGGCGGTGAACAACTCGGCCAGGTACTCCACCGGGATCCGCAGCGTGTCGATCGCAGCAAAGAGGTTCCCGGCCGCCTCGGCGTCCTCGCCGGTCTCCGCCACGACGTCGACCACCGGCGACAGCGGCGGGATGTACCAGACCATCGGCATCGTGCGGTACTCGGGGTGCAACGGGAGGGCGACCTTGAAGGTGCTGATCAGCGCCCAGATCGGCGACCGCTGCGCCGCGAGGACCCAGTCGCGCGGGATGCCCGCCGCCTCCGCCTCCCGCACGACGACCGGGTCGAACGGGTCGAGGAACACGCCCCGCTGCGACTCGAGCAGGTCGTGCGGGTCCGTGACGGTGGCCGCCTCGAGCACCTTGTCGGCGTCGTAGAGCACCAGCCCGATGTACCGCAACCGGCCCACGCACGTCTCCGCGCACACCGTCGGCAGGCCGACCTCGATGCGCGGGAAGCAGAACGTGCACTTCTCGGCCTTGCCGGTCTTGTGGTTGAAGTAGACCTTCTTGTACGGGCACCCGGTCACGCACTTGCGCCACCCGCGGCACTTGTCCTGGTCCACGAGGACGATGCCGTCCTCGGCCCGCTTGTAGATCGCACCGGACGGGCACGACGCGGCGCAGGACGGGTTGAGGCAGTGCTCGCAGATCCGCGGCAGGTAGAACATGAACGTCTGCTCGTAGGCGAGCTTGACCTTGTCCGAGACCTTGGCCAGCACCGGGTCCGCGGCCAGCAGCTCGGAGCCGCCGAGGTCGTCGTCCCAGTTGGCACTCCAGGCGATGTTCATGTCCTTGCCGCTGATCAGCGACATCGGGCGCGCGACCGGGCTGTGCTCCTGCAACGGCGCGTTCGTCAGAGTCTCGTAGTCGTACGTCCAGGGCTCGTAGTAGTCCTGGATCGACGGCATCTTCGGGCTGGAGAAGATCGTCGCGAGGTTCTTCAGCCGGCCACCGGCCTTGAGCCGGAGCCGCCCGTGCTTGGTCAGCGTCCAGCCGCCCTCCCACTTCTCCTGGTCCTCGTAGGTGCGCGGGTAACCCTGCCCGGGTCGGGTCTCGACGTTGTTGAACCACACGTACTCGGTCCCGGTGCGGTTGGTCCACGCCTGCTTGCACGTGACCGAGCAGGTGTGGCAACCGATGCACTTGTCGAGGTTCATCACCATCGACATCTGGGCCATGATGCGCATCAGTACGCCACCTCCTGGGCGCGACGGCGAATAACCGTCACCTCATCGCGCTGGTTGCCGGTCGGTCCGAGGTAGTTGAACGCGAAGGTCAGCTGCGCGTACCCGCCGATCAGGTGGCTCGGCTTCATGAGGATCCTGGTCAGCGAGTTGTGGATCCCGCCGCGTTTGCCGGAGGTCTCCGTCTTGGGGACATCGATCAGGCGGTCCTGCGCGTGGTACATGTACACGGTGCCCTCGGGCATCCGGTGCGAGACGATCGCGCGGGCCACCACGACACCGTTGCGGTTGACCGCCTCGATCCAGTCGTTGTCCTTCACGCCGATCTTCGCGGCGTCCTTCTCGCTCATCCAGATGCCGGGACCGCCGCGGGACAGGCTCAGCATCAGCAGGTTGTCCTGGTACTCCGAGTGGATGGACCACTTGCTGTGCGGGGTCAGGTACCGCACGGTGATGCCGAGCTCACCGGTGTCGCCGAGCTCGGGCTCGTGGAACAGCGCCGTCATGTTGAGCGGCGGCCGGAAGACCGGGAGCTGCTCGCCGAGCTCGGTCATCCAGTCGTGGTCGAGGAAGAAGTGCATCCGGCCCGTCAGGGTGTGCCACGGCTTGAGGCGTTCGACGTTGATCGTGAACGGCGAGTAGCGCCGGCCGCCCGTCTCCGAGCCAGACCACTCGGGGGACGTCAGCACCGGGGTGGGCGCGGCCTGGGTGTCGGCGAAGGTGACCTGCTTGCCCTCGTTCTCCGACGCGAGGTCGGCCAGCCGGCGACCCGTGCGCTTCTCGAGCGTGCGGAACCCGGCCGTGGCGAGGTGACCGTTCGTGGTTCCGGACTGCGCGAGGATCGCCTCGCACACGTGGATGTCGCGCTGGAGCGACGGCCGGCCGTCGGCGACGCCGCCGCGCACCCGACCGTTCTTGTGCCCGAGATACTCGATCGGCTTGGTCAGGTCGTAGGTGATCCCCTTGGTGGTCGCCCCGAGCGTGTCGGCCAGTGGCCCGAGCGCGCCCAGCTTGTCGGCGATCGCACCGTAGTCGCGCTCGACGACGATCAGCTTCGGCATCGTCTTGCCGGGGATCGGCTCGCACTCGCCGAACTTCCAGTCCAGCACCCGGCCCGACGGGGTCGCCATCGCGTCCGGGGTGTCGTGCAGGAGCGGCATCGCGACGACGTCCTTGCGGACCCCGAGGTGCTCGGCCGCCATCGTCGAGAAGGCCCGCGCGATCGTATGGAAGGCATCGAAATCAGTACGGGTCTGCCACGGCGGGGAGATCGCCGGGTTGAACGAGTGCACGAACGGGTGCATGTCGGTGCTGGAGAGGTCGTACTTCTCGTACCAGGTCGCTGCTGGGAGCACGATGTCCGAGAACAGCGTCGTGCTCGTCATCCGGAAGTCGAGCGTGAGCAGCAGGTCGAGCTTGCCCACCGGGGCGTCCTCGCGCCAGGTGACATCCCGCGGTCGGTCGACGACCTCCGCCTCGGTCGCGCGCACGGCATGGTCGGTCCCGAGCAGGTGCTTGAGGAAGTACTCGTTGCCCTTCCCCGAGCTGCCCAGCAGGTTCGAGCGCCAGACCGTCAGGAGCCTCGGGTAGTTCTCCGGGGCGTCCGGGTCCTCGCCGGCGAACTTCAGGCTGCCGTCCTTGAGCGCGGACGGCACGTACTGGTCCACCGGAACGCCGGCGGCTTCGGCGTCGTCGGCCAGCGCTAGCGAGCTGCGGTCGAACGTCGGGTACGACGGCATCCAACCCAGGCGCGCCGACTGCGCGAGCACGTCGACGGTGGACATCCCGCCGAACGCGCCGGGCTTCTCGCCGGCCCGGTGGTTCGAGGACAGCGCGTCGGCGCTGAACGTGTCGTAGCGGAACTGGTCGGTGTGCAGGTACCAGTACGCGGTCTGGATCATGTGGCGCGGCGGGCGCGACCAGTCGAGCGCGTTCGCGTACTGGGTGAACCCGGTGAGCGGGCGGACCTTCTCCTGGCCGACGTAGTGCGCCCACCCGCCACCGTTGACGCCCTGGGTGCCGCACAGCGTCGTCAGCGTCAGGAAGGCGCGGTAGATCGTGTCGGCGTGGAACCAGTGGTTGACGCCGGCGCCCATGATGATCATCGAGCGCCCGCGCGACTCCTCGGCATTCGCGGCGAACTCCCGCCCGATCTTCTCGGCCTTCGCGGCCGGGACACCGGTGATCGTCTCCTGCCAGGCGGGCGTGCACGGCGACGACGCGTCGTCGTACCCGGTGGGCCACGTCCCCGGCAGGCCCTCGCGTCCGACGCCGTACTGCGCGAGCAGCAGGTCGTAGACGGTGGTGACGAGCTTCCCGGCGACGAGGCGCGTGGGTACCCCCCGGGTGATAGCCCCGGCGGAGCCGTCGACCGCGTCGAAGCGGGGGAGGTCGATCGCGGCGACCCCCGACCCCGCGCCGTCGGCACTCAGGCGCGGGACGGTGTCACCGAGCTCGAGGTTCCACCGGCCCTCACCCTCGTCGCCGTACCGGAACCCGAGCGAGCCGTTGGGCACGACGGCCTCGCCGGTCGCGTCGTCGATCAGGACGGTCTTGAACTGGGCGTTCTCGGACGTCTCGCCGAGGTCCGCGGCGGTGAGAAACTTGGCGGGGACGTAGGTGTCGCCGGCCTTCTCGAGAGTCACCAGGAACGGCAGGTCGCTGAACGACCGGACGTAGTCCTGGAAGTACGGGGTCGTCCGGTCGACGAAGAACTCCTTCAGGACGACGTGCCCCATGGCCATCGCGAGCGCACCGTCGGTCCCCGGCGCCGGGGCGAGCCACTCGTCGGCGAACTTGACGTTGTCGGCGTAGTCGGGCGACACCGCGATGACCTTCTGCCCGCGGTAGCGCGCCTCGACCATCCAGTGCGCGTCCGGGGTGCGGGTCACCGGGACGTTCGAGCCCCACATGATCAGGTACCCGGCGTCCCACCAGTCACCCGACTCCGGGACGTCGGTCTGGTCGCCGAACACCTGCGGCGAGGCGACCGGGAGGTCCGCGTACCAGTCGTAGAACGACAGCATCGCGCCGCCGATCAGCGAGTAGAACCGCGAGCCGACCCCGTGCGAGACCATCGACATCGCAGGGATCGGGGAGAAGCCGGCGATCCGGTCGGGACCGTGCTCCTTGATCGTGTGCACGTGGGCCGCCGCGATCATCTCGACCGCCTCGTCCCAGGTGGCGCGCACCAGCCCACCCTTTCCGCGGGCCGCCTTGTAGCGGCGGGAGCGCTCAGGGTCAGTCATGATGTCGGCCCATGCCGCCACCGGCTCCCCGGTGCGTGCCCTCGCCTCGCGGTACATCTCGAGCAGCACGCCGCGGACGTACGGGTAGCGCACCCGGGTGGGGGAGTAGGTGTACCAGGAGAACGCGGCGCCTCGGGGGCAGCCTCGCGGCTCGTACTCGGGACGGTCAGGGCCGGTGGAGGGGTAGTCGGTCTGCTGGGTCTCCCAGGTGATGATGCCGTCCTTGACGTACACCTTCCATGAGCATGACCCGGTGCAGTTGACCCCGTGCGTCGAGCGGACGACCTTGTCGTGGCTCCAGCGGTCGCGGTAGAAGGTGTCCGCGTCCCGGCCGCCGATCTGATGAAGGGTCCGCAGGTCGTCGGACACCTCCGCCTTCTGGAAGTACCGGCGCGTCTTGAGCAGCGCTTCGGTGACCTCGTCGTCCATCTTCGCCGGGTGTGCGGTCGGCCTGGGGGAAGTCGTCACGAGCAGAGGCCTCTCGGTGGTTCGGCGGGGAGCAAGCGGTGCGGCCACGGCGACTGCCACGGCCGGAGAGCGGAGCGTGTCGGAACGGGCGCGTTCCCGCACCGGCGGGATCGATCGTCCGGAGGCGGAACGGCACGTCGATGACTCGGCCTCATTGCCGACTCCCTGCGTCGAGACTCCACGGATGTGCCCCTGAGGCCACTGCCTTGCGACCGTAACACCGGCTTCGCGACGGCGCAGGTACGGCAGCTCCGCGCGAGTCGCCCTGCCGACGACCCAGCGCGAACGTCCGCGAGCGTGAGACGCGACGTGCGAAATCGCCGTTTATCCGAGACATGTCGTATAAACTAGCGCATGCGTGAGTCGCCGTGCGGTCTGATGCTGGTCCGTGTCGGGCCACGGAGCTGGACGCTCGAGGCTCGCGCGGTGGACCGGTCGGCTGACCGGGTGCGAGTCCGAACGATCCGATGACTGAGCGGCACCGACCGAAGAAGGACGACCATGACGGCACTCCCGCAGACACGTGATGCGCTCGGGCTCCGAGCGCGCGTCAGAGGCACTCGCGATCAGGCGATGTGGCTCGCGACTCTCGGCTTCTTCGGCGGCTTCGCTGGGGTCTCGGTATTCGGCCCCCTGGTCCCCAAGTTCAAGGATCTGCTCGACCTCAGCCCCTTCGCTGCGGGCATGCTCGCCGCGATCCCCGCCCTGACCGGCTCGCTTCTGCGCATCCCGTTCGGTGCAGCGGTCGAACGTGCCGGGGGACGCAAGCCCTTCGTCGCCCTGCTCCTGGTCACCAACCTAGGGATGATCGGGCTGCTCGTCCTGCTGGCCACCGCCTACCCGGACTCGATGACCGGCACCTACCCGCTGCTGCTGCTGCTCGGCGCGTTGATCGGGTGCGGCATCGCCACCTTCTCGGTCGGGATCGGTCAGGTGTCCTACTGGTTCCCGCGGAAGAACCAAGGCGGTGCGCTCGGCGTCTACGCCGGACTCGGCAACACGAGCCCCGGACTGTCCAGCCTTCTCCTTCCGATGGCTGTCGGCGCCATGGGAATGCTCGGTGCCTACAGCGTGTGGTTCGCGATCCTCCTGACGGTGACTCTCGTCTACTGGGTGTTCATCAAGGACGCGCCGTGGTTCCAGCTCAAGAGTCAAGGGCTGGCCGTCCCCGCCGACCAGATCGCGGACCTCGGAGGGGGGGAGTTCGCACCCACGGGCGGCGCCTGGTCCGGGCTCAAGCTCGCGGCGCGCATCCCCGCGACGTGGATGCTCGTGTTCTTCTACTTCCTGTCCTTCGGCGGGTTCCTCGCCTTCACCTCCTGGCTCCCGACGTTCTGGTCATCGATGTACGGCACCTCGCTGGCGCAGGCCGGTGTCCTGACCGCGACGTTCTCGCTGCTGTCCGCGCTCATCCGGGTGCCCGGAGGGCTGCTCTCCGATCGGATCTCCATCCGGTACGCCCTGCCCGGGAACTTCCTGCTGATGCTCGCCGGGAGCCTCGTGCTCTCGTTCTCCGAGACGTTCGCTGTCTCGCTGGTCGCGACGCTGGCGGTCGCTGCGGGGATGGGCCTGCAGAACGCCATCGTCTTCAAGCTCCTGCCCCGCTACGTCCCGGACGCCGTCGGAGGAGCATCCGGATGGATCGGCGGTCTCGGTGCTCTCGGAGGCTTCGTCATCCCGCCCGTCATGGGTGTCGTCACCGGAATGGTCGGCGGCACAGCGGGCTACGCCCGCGGGTTCTTGCCGTTCGCCGCGCTGGTCATACTCGCCCTACCCGTCGTCACCGTCCTGAGCCGCTGGAGCGCGCGGAACGGCCACGGGATCGGATGACGGCCGTCGAGGTCACCGATCGGTCCATACGCCACCTGCGCCACGACACGTCCGAGCGGCCGTTCATCGTCATCTGGGAGGTCACGCGCGCCTGCCAGCTCGTCTGCACCCACTGCCGGGCCGACGCGATCCGCACCCGCAGCCCCCTCGAGCTCTCGACCCGCGAGGGCCGGGCTCTCCTCGACGACCTGGCGTCCTTCGGCGCACCCCGACCCCTCGTCGTCCTGACCGGAGGTGACCCCTTCGAAAGACCGGACCTCCCCGAGCTCGTCGCGCACGGCACAAGCCTCGGCCTGAGCATGGCGCTGTCCCCATCGGTGACCGCGCGTCTCACTCGGGCTGTCCTCGTCGAGCTGCACGACGCCGGCGCGAAGGCCGTCTCGCTGTCCCTGGATGGAGCCACCGCGCACACTCACGACGCGTTCCGGGGCATCGACGGCGTGTTCGGCGCCACCCTGGACGCGGCACGCACCGTGCGTGACATCGGTTTCCGCCTGCAGATCAACACGACGGTCACGCGCGGCAACGTGCATGAGCTGCCCCAGATCCTGCAGTCCGTCCTCACTCTCGGCGCCTCCCTGTGGAGCGTGTTCTTCCTGGTCCCCACCGGTCGGGGCAAGAACCTCGAGGCGCTGGACGCCGACGAAGCGGAAGAGGTCCTGCACTGGCTGCACGACGTGTCGGCGCTCGTCGCGATCAAGACGACCGAGGCGCCGCACTTCCGCCGCGTGGCGATGCAGCGTGCCGGTGTGCCCGAGCTCGACGACGCGTTCCCGGTCGGCCCGCTGCGCTCGAGGCTCAGGGCCGCCACCGCCGAGCTCTTCGACGGGCGTGAACCCGTCCGCCGGCACCCGCGCGCGCCGCTCGACGTTAACTCCGGGCGAGGTTTCGCCTTCGTCGACCACGTCGGAGTCGTCTACCCGAGCGGATTCCTGCCTGTCGCCGCAGGGTCGGTGCGCGACAAGCCGTTCCCCCGGATCTACCGGGAGTCGGAGCTGCTCAAGCGCTGCGGCACCCCGATGGTTTCGGTGGCCGATGTGGACGCTGCGAGTTCCGCAACGTCTGTGGTGGGTCCCGCTCTCATGCCTACGCCGTGACCGGCGACCCGTTCGCCGAAGACCCGAGCTGTGCGCACCGACCCGCTGGCGCCGCGTGACGCACTGACACGCCGCTCGGTGGACCTGCGCGGTTCGCCCCACCCGGATCCGACCGCGGTGGGCCCGGGTAGACTGACCTCGTTCTCCGGGAGCCCCCGGACTAAGGCTGTTGAGACAGCAGGCACCACGCCCCTCGGTATGGACCCGGGGGGCGTTGGTGTCCCTGGGTGGTGTTCCCGTGAGCTCCGAGCGTGTGACGGCGTGACGCCGTCGAGACCCCCCGGAGCACTACCGAGTGACGCCGCTGCCTCGCGTGCAAGCACTGCCCTTGGACGCGGACGTGAATCCGCTCACGCGAGTCTCGAGGCCCCTCTCGTCGACACGGCCAGCTTCGCCGCGCGCCATCGGGTTTGCCAAGGACACCACGACAAGGCGATCAGTGCCGTGTCAGCGGACAGGAGCACAATCGATCCATGACTCCACGTGGCGAGAATTGTCAACGTCGCCCGAAAGTGAACCCCGTGTCGTCGGTTGAAAGTGAACCCCTCTGCGGTGGTCGTGCTCAGTCGTCGGTCGGGCCTGGTGCCCGGCCGAGGTCGCGGTTCTTCAGGCGGTAGGAGTCGCCTTTGAGGGCGATGACTTCGGCGTGGTGGACGAGGCGGTCGATCATGGCGGCGGCGACGGTGTCGTCGCCGAAGACCTCGCCCCAGCGGCCGAAGGGCTTGTTGGACGTGACGATCAGGGAGGCTCGTTCGTAGCGGGCTGAGACGAGCTGGAAGAACAGGTTCGCGGCTTCGGGTTCGAAGGGGATGTAGCCGACCTCGTCGATGACCAGCAGGGGGTAGCGGCCCAGGCGGCGGAGCTCGTCTTGCAGGCGCCCGTCGTGGTGGGCGGTCGCGAGGCGGTCGACCCATTCCGAGGCGGTCGCGAACAGGACGCGGTGGCCGGCTTGGCAGGCGCGGATCGCGATGCCGGTGGCCAGGTGGGTCTTGCCGGTCCCGGGCGGGCCGAGGAACACGACGTTCTCCCGGGCGGCGACGAAGTCCAAGGTCCCCAGGTGGGCGATCAGGTCGCGTTTGAGGCCGCGGGCGTGGTCGAAGTCGAAGTCCTCCAGGGACTTGCGTCCGGGGAACCGGGCGGCGCGGATGCGCCCTTCCCCGCCGTGGGTCTCACGGGCGGCGACCTCGCGGCCCAGACACGCCGCGAGGAACTCCTCGTGGGTCCAGGACTCCGCGCGGGCCCGTTCGGCGAGGCGGTCGACCGCGTCACGCAACGTGGGCGCCTTCAACGCGCGGGTCAAGAACGCGAGCTCGGCGGTGACGTCGCGGGTCTGGGTCGCGCTCATCGGGCCATCACCTCGGCCAGCCCGAACACCTGGTCGTAGTCGCCCAGGTTCCGTTGCTCGACCTCTTGCATCCGTGGGGCCGCCGGCCGGTGGGCCGCCGCGAACGACAACGCCAGGGCAGCGGCCCGGTGGGCGGGATCGGTGATGGTCTGCTGACGGGCCCAGCACCGCTCATGGGCCGCGACGACCTTGGTGCCCAGGCGGACGGTCACGGTGGCCAGGTCAGCGGTCACCACGACCTTGCGGCCGACCGCGACCGGGTCCACGGAGTAGTCGTTGGAGTCCAACCGGACGTAGTGGTCCCGGGGCAGGCGGACGGTCGCCGACCAGCCGAGCTGCGGGGCCACGGGCGGCAAGGCGAGCATCGCGGCGGCGTCGGCGGCCCACCGGTCAGCCGGACGAGCACCCAGCGACCGGTGATGGCGCCCGTTCGCCTGCACCAGCCAGTCGGTCAGCTGGGTGTTGAAGTCACCCGGGCCGGTGAAGGTCCGCCCGGGCAGGAACGAGGTCTCGAAGTAGCCGTTGACCCGCTCGACCAGACCCTTGGCCTCCGGGTCCCGCGGGCGGCACTGGTGCACCGAGATGCCCAACGTCCCGCGGAACGCCTCGAACTGATCGGCGAGCTTGGGCTTGCCGGCCCGCCAGGCCCCCACCGCGGGCTCGTTGTCCCAGACCAGCTGAGCCGGAACCCCGCCCATCGCCTGCAGCACCGACCAGTGCCCGGCGATCAGGTCCTCGGCCTGACGGGTCGGGACCATGACCGCGAAGATCATCCGCGAGTAGCCCGCGACCATCACCAGCACCGGCGGACAGGCGACGTGCCCGAACCCGACCGGGATCGGCGCCGGCGGGAACCACAGGTCGCACTGGACCCGCTGACCCGGGTCGTAGGAGGTCCGCGTCGCCGGGTCCGGGGGCAGGTAGTACGGACGCAGCTCACGGATCCGGTCCTTGAGGACCGTGATCGACCGGTCCCACCCGATCCGCTCGGCGATCACCGTCGCCGGCATGTCCGGGACCGCCCGCAGCAGCTCGCGAACCTTGGGCTCGACCGCGTCGACGATCGAGCCCCTGGGCTCTCGGACATACTTCGGCGGGGCGTCATGGGCCAACGCCCGGCGCACCGCGTTCCTCGAGACACCCAGCCGACGCGCGATCGCCTTGATCGCCATCCCCTCGACCCGGTGCAACCGACGGATCTCCGCCCAGTCCTCCACGCTCATCACCCTCCACAGCGTCGTGCAGGGGGTTCACTTTCAAACGACGCCAGGGGGTCAGTCTTCAGCCGACGTCGACAAGAATCGGGGGAGCCGGCCTCCGTGGGGGAAACCTCCCCTGGAGTGCGGTTGCCCTGGAGGACGGTTGTCCTCCCCCTCCGGTCACTCGTAGAGACAGCGAACACGTGGCCCCTGACCAGCGGAAACGCCGATCGGGGGCTCTCGTGTTTCACCTCCGAGAATCCGTGGGCACATCGCCCGTGCGGACGAGCGGCCGTGAGCCTGCGCCAGGCGTCCGCGGGCGTCCATGACCACGTCGCAGCGAACTGCTCGCGTGCCCCCACGATGGCGGCTCGACCGCGCAGCGGGTTCGGGGGTCGGGTCCCCGAGGGCGCACAGACACGAGGGGACTCCTCTCCTGAAGGCGGCGCGGATCCGCGCGCCCCGCCCCCACTGACGACCTCGCGACCGGCGTGAGAAGCGCGCACGCGACGCGCGCCACAGCCCGAGATCGTGCCTCGGCCAAGACGCAAGGTGAGGACCGACACGGCAACTGTGATCCGTCCAGGCGCCGACAGCCGGCGGTCTTTCCAGATGCGGGTCGGCCTGATCCTTCGTACCGTCGATGGCTTGTGCTCGAGTCCATCGGCACGTGGCCGACAGAGAGGGCGGATGCATGAGAGGGACACCGATAGGACGCGGTGAGGTCGTGGTCGTCACCGGCGCGAGCGGAGGGATCGGGCGCGCCGCCGCGGTCGCCTTCGCACGACGAGGCGCACGCGTGGCGCTGCTGGCGCGTGGTGAGGCGGGACTGGCGGGCGTCGCGGCCGAGGTCGAACGGGCCGGCGGTGAGGCGCTCGTGGTCCCGGTGGACGTGGCCGACGCGCACGCGGTCGAGGTCGCAGCCGGCACGGTCGAGTCGACGCTCGGTCCCATCGCTGTCTGGGTGAACGTCGCGTTCTCGTCCGTCTTCTCGCGGTTCGACGACATCACGCCCGAGGAGTACCGGCGTGCGACCGAGGTGAGCTATCTCGGCTACGTCTACGCCACGATGGCCGCCCTGAAGCGCATGCGAGCACGCGACTGCGGCACGATCGTCCAGGTCGGATCGGCCTTGGCCTACCGGGGGATCCCGCTGCAGACCGCGTACTGCGGCGCCAAGCACGCGATCCAGGGGTTCCATGAGTCGCTGCGGTGCGAGCTCCTGCACGAGGCCAGCGGCGTGAGCGTGACGATGGTGCAGATGCCCGCGGTCAACACCCCGCAGTTCTCCTGGCTGCTGAACAAGCTCCCGCGGCACGCCCAACCGGTCCCGCCGATCTATGACCCCGAGCTCGCCGGGCGCGCCGTGCTGTTCGCGGCCGAGCACCCGCGTCGGCGCGAGTACTGGGTCGGGTCCAGCACCGCGGCGACGCTGGCCGCGAACGCACTGGCGCCGGGGCTGCTGGACCGCTACCTGGCGCGGACCGGGTTCGACTCCCAGCAGACCGGTGACCAGACCGACCCCGAGGCGCGCAGCAACTTGTGGGAGCCCGCGGACGGCCGTGACGGCCACGACTACGGGATGCGGGGGGTGTTCACGCAGCAGTCCCACTCCAGCGACCCCCAGCAGTGGGCGTCCCACCACCACGGGACGCTCGCTGCCATCGGCGCTGCCGCAGTGGGTCTCGGCGTCTACCTCGCGGGGCGACGGTGAGGGGGGCACCTGCCGGCGCCTGCGTGCTCGGCGCAGTACAGCTCGGGCTCGGGGTCGCGCTGGTCTCCTCGCCCCGGCGTGTCGTCGCTCTCATCGGAGCCGACCACGACGCCGCGACGCGCATCGGGGCACGGGTCCTCGGTGCCCGGCTCATCGGGCAGGGGGCCGTGGTGGCCACCACCCGACGGGTAGGGGTGCACCAGCTGTCCGCCCTGGTCGATGCCGTGCACGCCGTGAGCATGGTCGCGCTCGCGGCGTGCTCCTCGCAGCGCCGCCGGGCAGCGGCGGCGAGCGGCGCGCTGGCGACGGTGGCAGCGCTCGCCTCGGCGGCGATCGCTGCACGCGCGGAGCACGCGCCGTGATCGCCGAGTCGCTCGCCGGCTACGCCCCGCACGTCCTGCGCGACTACGCGCTGATCGCCGACGGGGAGCGGGGCGCCCTGTGCGGACCGCACGGAGACCTCGCCTGGATGTGCGCGCCGAGGTGGCATGACGACGCCGTGTTCTCGCTCCTGGTGGGTGGGGAAGGGGGCTACGCGGTCACGCCGTCCGATACGCACGTGTGGGGAGGGTCCTACGAGCCCGGGTCGCTGATCTGGCGCAACAGGTGGGTGACCACGAGCACGGTGATCGAGTGTCGCGACGCCCTGGCGATGCCTGCGGACCCGCACCGCGCCGTGATCCTGCGACGGATCGAGTCCCGCGACGGCCCGGCCCGGCTTCGCGTCCTGCTCGATGTCCGAGCCGGCTTCGGCGACGCGACGATGACCGACCTGCACCGCGACGCCGACGGTCGGTGGACGGCCCGCAGCGGCGGCCTCACGATGCGCTGGTCGGGTGCGCCTGAGGCGTCACGTTCCGCGTCGGGCGAGCTCGTGTTCGACCTCGAGCTCGCACCGCACAGTGCGAGGGATCTCGTCCTCGAGGTCTCCGACGTGCCGCTGCCCGCACCGGTCGATCCCGAGGACGCGTGGGTCCGCACCGCCCGTGAGTGGTCCGGCGCGGTCCCGTCGTTCGCGGGCGGTGCGGCGCCCTCGGACGCGCGGCAGTCCTACGCGGTGCTGCGCGGTCTGACCTCCAGCGGCGGTGGCATGGTTGCGGCGGCCACGATGTCACTTCCGGAGCGCGCCGAGCAGGGACGCAACTACGACTACCGCTACGTCTGGATCCGTGACCAGTGCTACGCAGGGATCGCCGTCGCCGCCGACGGGGCCCACCCGCTCCTGCGGTCTGCGACGAGCTTCGTCGCCGGTGCCCTGCTCGCGGACGGCACCGACCTCACACCTGCCTACACCGTCGACGGCGGACGCGTCCCCGACGAGTCGCGCCTCGCCCTGGCCGGGTACCCCGGCGGGGCCGACGTCCGAGGCAACTGGGTCAACGACCAGTTCCAGCTCGACGCACCCGGCGAAGCCCTCCAGCTCTTCACCGCAGCCGCCCGGCACGACGTCCTCGACCCGGACGTGGTCGCGGCGGTACACGTGGCCGTCGACGTGATCGAGGCGCGCTGGCGCCGGCCGGATGCCGGGATCTGGGAGCTCGACGACGACTGGTGGACCCACTCCCGCCTGGCGTGCGTGGCCGGTCTCCGGGCGTCCGCGACCGTCCGTGCCTTCGGCGACCCGCACCGCGCCACACGGCTCGCCGCGGAGATCCTGCACGAGACCTCGCGACGATGCCTGAACCCGCAGGGGTACTGGCAACGCAGCCCGGGCCTGCGCGACGTCGATGCCGCTCTGCTGCTCCCGGCCGTCCGCGGAGCTCTCCCCGCGTCGGACCCCCGCACGGTCGCCACCCTGGAACAGGTCCGCAAGACGCTTCTCGTCGACGGGTACGTCTACCGGTACGACGTCGGCGGCGAGCCCCTCGGCACTGCAGAGGGAGCCTTCTTGCTGTGCGGGTTCACCCTCGCACTGGCGGAGTGGCAGCAAGGCCACCACACCGAGGCCATCCGCATCTTCGAACGCAACCGCAGCGTCCCCGGGCCACCGGGACTGCTCTCCGAAGAGTTCGACGTGACACAACGCCAGCTCCGAGGCAACCTGCCGCAGGCCTTCGTCCACGCCCTGCTCCTGGAGACCTCGACGACCCTCGGCGGGGCGACACAGCACCACGCACGCACCCCTGTGACCGGGCGGGCGGACCAGTAGTCCGCGCAATCCGGTCGTCCGCGCGACCACGTTCGAGGCGGTCACCCCGCTCCAGATGCGGACCGTGACAAACGTGTTTAACGTGAATTGATGACTCGGATCACCTCGGAAGCCCTGATCGAGCGACTAGCCGATTGGGGAGTAGACACCGTCTTCGGGATTCCCGGTGACGGGATCAACGGGATCATGGAGGGCCTGCGCCGGCATCAAGACAAGGTGCGCTTCGTCCTGGTGCACCACGAAGAGGCAGCGGCCTTCATGGCCGCGGCCCACGCGAAGGCCACCGGACGCATCGGCGTGTGCCTCGCGACGTCCGGCCCGGGCGGGATCCACCTCCTCAACGGCCTGTACGACGCGAAGCTCGACCACCAGCCGGTCCTGGCGATCACCGGCATGCAGGAGACCAGCGTGCTGGGCACCGGGTACCAGCAGGAGGTCGCCCTGGACAAGGTGTTCGCCGACGTCGCCGAGTACGACCTGCTGGTCACCAACCCCGTTCAGCTGCCCGGCGTCGTCGACATCGCGATCCGCACCGCCTACGCCCGGCGCGGCGTGGCGCACCTGACCGTCCCGAACGACATCCAGGTCGCCGACGCCGACGCCGACCCGTTCGCCCATGTCGCGCCCGCCACCCCGCCGCACACCGCACCGGTGTACCTGCCGGCACCTGGCCGCCCGCGCGAGCAGGATCTCGCTCGCGCCGCGGAGGTGCTCAACGCCGCGCAGCGTCCAGCGATCTTGGCCGGTGCGGGCGCGCTGCACGCGCGTGACGAGGTGCTCGCCGTCGCCGAGGCCCTGGGTGCCCCGGTGATCAAGACCTTGTCCGGCAAGGCCGTCATCCCCGACGACCACGAGCTGGCCGTCGGAGGCATCGGGTTGCTGGGCACCAAGCCAGGGGAGGAGCTGGCCGAGGACTGCGACGCCCTGTTCATGATCGGCACGAACTTCCCCTACAGCCAGCACCTTCCGGCGCCCGGACAGGCCACGGTGGTCCAGCTCGAGGCCGACCCTGCGCGCGCCGGTACACGAATCGCGACGGACGTGCCGATGATCGGCGACGCCAAGGAGGGGCTCACGGCCCTGTTGCCTCTGCTGACACGCCGGGACGACCGCACGCACCTGGAGAAGTACCAGAAGGCGATGACGGACTGGCGGGTGAACATGGCGGCGCTGGAGAACCCGGAGCGCTCACCGATCGCACCGCAGTACCTCATGAGCGTGATCGACGACCTCGCCGCCGACGACGCCGTCCTGACCTGCGACTCAGGCACGATCGCCACCTGGGCGGCCCGGCACTGGACGATCCGCGGCTCGCGCGAGTTCTACCTGTCGGGCAACCTCGCGACGATGGCCCCCGGCCTGCCCTATGCGAACGGTGTCCAGCACGCCTTCCCCGACCGGCAGGTCATCGCATTCGTCGGCGACGGCGGGTTCGCGATGCTGATGGCCGAGTTCCTCACCGCCGCCGAGCAGAAGCTCCCGATCAAGGTCGTGATCAACAACAACAGCTCGCTCGGACAGATCCTGTGGGAGCAGATGGTGCTCGGCTACCCCGAGCACGGCGTGCGCTTCCCCGAGCCGACGTCGGACTTCTCCGGCTGGGCGAGGTCGTGCGGCGGGTTCGGCCGCAAGGTGACAGAGCCCTGGGAGCTTCGCGACGCGGTCGCCGACATGCTCGCGTTCGACGGGCCCGCCCTGCTGGACGTCGACGTCGAACCGAACGAGCCGCCGTTGCCGGGCAAGGTCTCCTACGAGCAGGCGAAGAAGTTCGCAACTGCGTTCCTGCACGGCCAGCCGCACAAGGTGGCGATAGGGACCACGCTGCTCAAGGACAAGATCTCCCAGCTCGGGAGCTGAGCGTGACCACACAGCTCCCCACTCCGGTACGCCGTCACGCGGACCTGGCGGGCCTGGACCTGCGCGAGCTCGAGCGCCGACTCACCGAGGCGGTGGACGGAGAGGTCAGGTTCGACGTCGGCTCCCGCGGCACGTACGCAACCGACGCATCCAACTTCCGTCAGGTCCCCCTCGGCGTGGTCCTGCCTCGGACCGTGGCGGCCGGAGTCGCCGCGGTCGCGGTGTGCGCGCAGATGGGCGCACCCCTCGTGTCCCGAGGAGGCGGCACCAGCCTCGCCGGCCAGGCCTGCAACGTCGCCGTGGTGCTCGACTGGTCCAAGTACTGCCACCGGCTGGTATCGGTCGACACCGCACGACGCACCGCGATCGTCGAACCGGGCATCGTCCTGGACGAGCTCAACGCTGCCCTCGCCGAGCACGGGCTGCAGTTCGGCCCCCAACCCTCGACCCACTCGCGCTGCACGCTGGGCGGGATGATCGGGAACAACTCCTGCGGATCGACCGCCCAGGCCTACGGCAAGACCGTCGACAACCTCGTGCGCGCCGAGGTGCTCACCTATGACGGCACCCGGATGTGGATCGGTGCGACCAGCGAGGAGCAGTACGACGAGATCGTCGCCGCAGGCGGTCGCCGCGCCGAGATCTACCAGGGCCTGCGGCACATCGTCGAGGAATTCGGTGACGCGGTGCGCGACCGGTATCCGCAGATACCCCGCCGCGTCTCCGGCTACGACCTGGACTCGCTGCTGCCCGAGAACGGGTTCGATGTGGGGAAGGCGCTGGCCGGGTCAGAAGGCACGCTCGTCACCCTGCTGCACGCCGAGCTGCAGCTGGTTCCCCTCGTGGCGCACAAGGCACTCGTCGTGCTCGGCTATCCCTCGATCGAGCAGGCTGCGGACGCCGTGGTGATGGTCAACCGCCACGACCCGCTCGTGGTCGAAGGCATGGACGAGCGCCTCATCCACTTCGAGCGCGAGAAGCGCCTCAACGCCGGGGCTCTTGGACTGCTCCCACCCGGCGAAGGCTGGCTGATGGTCCAGCTCGGCGCCGACGACGAGGCGACCCTTCGAGAACGGATGGACGCCTTGGTGACCGAAGCCGAGGACGCCGGAGCAACCAGCCAGGAGTACACCGACCCGGCGCACCGCCAGGACCTGTGGGACGTTCGCGAGTCAGGACTCGGCGCGACCGCCCGGGTACCGGACATGGCAGACACGTGGCCAGGCTGGGAAGACTCGGCAGTCCCGCCAGAACGCCTGGGAGACTACCTGCGGGACTTCGGCGACCTGCTCGACGAGTTCGGCTACGGCAAGGCGTCTCGCTACGGCCACTTCGGTCACGGCTGCCTGCACATCCGGATCCCCTTCGACCTGACCACCGCCCCGGGCGTCGCGCACTACCGCCGGTTCCTGCACCGAGCGGCTCACCTCGTGCGCAGCTACGGCGGATCCCTCTCCGGGGAGCACGGAGACGGCCAGCAGCGCGGCGAGCTGCTGCCGATCATGTTCGGCGACCGGGTGATCGAGGCGTTCACCCAGCTCAAAGCCCTGATCGACCCGGACGACCGGATGAACCCCGGCAAGGTGGTCCACCCGAACCGCCTGGACGAGAACCTGAGACTCGGACCGGACTACGCCCCGCACGAAGCCCGCGACCTGCACTTCCGTTATCCGAGTGACGACGGGAGCTTCGACCGTTCAGTGCTGCGCTGCGTCGGTGTCGGACAGTGCCGCAGCCACTCCGGGGGAGTCATGTGTCCCTCCTACCGGGCGACCGGCGACGAGGAGCACTCCACCCGCGGCAGGTCGCGTCTGCTGTTCGAGATGCTCAGCAACCACCCGGACAGCCCCATCACCGACGGCTGGCGCTCGACAGCAGTCCGTGACGCCCTCGACCTGTGCCTGGCCTGCAAGGGCTGCAAGAGCGACTGCCCGGTCGACGTCGACATGGCCACGTACAAGGCGGAGTTCCTGTCGCACCACTACGCGCACCGGTTGAGACCCGCATCGCACTACGCGATGGGCTGGTTGCCCTTGTGGGCTCGGCTCGCCGCTCTCGCGCCGCGCGCCGTCAACGCGATCTCGCACGCCGGCCCGCTCACTCGGCTCGCCCAGCAGGCCGGCGGCATCGAGCCGGACCGGCCGGTGCCCTACTTCGCCGACCACCGGTTCACCGACTCCTACCGGAGTCGTGGACCCCGCGGCTCCGGCGAACGCGGTGACGTGATGCTCTGGCCGGACACCTTCACGAACAACCTGCACCCCCACGTCGGCCAGGCGGCGGTCGAGGTCCTCGAGGACGCCGGGTACCGGGTCGTGATCCCGGACGGCACCTTGTGCTGCGGGCTGACCTGGATCTCCACCGGCCAGCTCGACATCGCCGAGCGTGTCCTGCGCCGCACGCTGCGTCACCTGGCACCGCACCTCAGGGCGGGCGGGCTGGTGGTCGGGCTCGAACCGAGCTGCACAGCCGTCTTCAGGTCCGACGGTCCGGAGCTCTTTCCGCACGACCACGACATGGTGCGCCTGCGGGACCAGACCAGGACCCTTGCCGAGCTGCTGACCTCGACCGACGGGTGGCAGCCACCGCACGTCGACCGGGCCGCCCTGGTCCAGCCGCACTGCCACCAGCACGCCGTGCTCGGCTCGGACCCCGACGCGGAGCTCATGCGGAGGGCGGGGGTCGACGCCACGACCGTCAGCGGGTGCTGCGGCCTGGCGGGGAACTTCGGCTTCGAGGCGGGCCACCTCGACGTATCGGTCGCGGTCGCCGAGCACGAGCTCCTTCCGGCCCTGCGCACGACCCCCGACGACGCCGTCGTCCTGGCCGACGGGTTCAGCTGCCGGACCCAGATCGAGCAGACCGGGACCGGTCGACAGGCCGTGCACCTGGCCGAGCTGCTGGCCGGCGCGTTGCAGAACAGGCTGCCGGCGACTCGGCCAGAGGACGCGATCGGGACTCGGCCGGGGCCGCCGCAGCTCGTGCGGAACCGCTCAGCACACGCACCTGCCGCGCCCGACCGCGCGAACGGGGGGCCGTCGTGGCCCGTCTGACGGCCCCGGTCCGAGACGTCCGGGTTGCCGCGTACACGGTGCCGACCGATGGACCGGAGGGGGACGGCACCCTCGCCTGGGACGCCACCACGGTCGTGGTCGTCCAGGTCGCCGCGGGCGACGCGACGGGCGTGGGCTGGACCTACACCGACCGGGCCGCCGGCGACCTCGTGCACCGGGTACTCGCACCGGAGGTGATCGGCCGCGACGCGCTCAACCCCGTCGCGGTGCACGACGCGACGCTGCGCCTGCTGCGCAACGTCGGTGTGCCCGGGCTCGGCGCGGCAGCGGTGTCTGCCATCGACATCGCGATGTGGGACCTCGCAGGGCGTCTGCTCGAGATGCCGGTCTGCAGCCTTCTCGGCTCTGTGCGCGAGCAGCTGCGGATCTACGGAAGTGGTGGCTTCACCACCTACGACTCGCACCGCACCGCCGAGCAGGTGCTCGGCTGGGTCGACGGGCTGGGCGCCCGCGCGGTCAAGATCAAGATCGGTGAGTCGTGGGGAACGGCGGTCCAGCGAGACCTCGGTCGGGTTGCCGAGGTCCGTGAGCTTGTCGGAGCCGGCGTCGACCTGATGGTGGACGCGAATGGCGGGTACAGCGTCGGACAGGCCGTCCGGGTCGAGCGCGCGATGCGTGAGCACGGTGTCGTGTGGTTCGAGGAGCCCGTCTCTTCTCGTGACCTGCCGGGCCTGGCGCACGTGCGCCGTCACGCCGAGGCCGACATCGCGGCCGGGGAGTACGGCTCAACTCCCGCCGACTTCCGCGACCTGCTCATCGCCGGCGCCGTCGACACCCTGCAGGCAGATGTCACCCGCTGCGGCGGGTTCACCGGCTGGCGACGAGTCGCCGCTCTCGCCCAGACCTTCGAACGGCCGATCTCCACCCATTGCGCGCCGGCGCTGTCGGTCCACGTCGCCGGCTGCGCGCCGACACTTGCGCACCTGGAGTGGTTCCACGATCACACCAGGCTCGAGGCGATGCTCTTCGACGGCGTGCCCGTCGTCACCGATGGCGTGGTGGCACCGAACGCGGACACGGGGCACGGGATGAGGCTTCGCCCGGACGCCGAGCAGTGGCGGGTGGTCTGATCCGCGCCGACCTGGTCATCTTGCACACGGCCGACTTCCCGGCCTGGCTGACCGTGCTGAGCGTCGCCTCACTCGCTGTGGCTGTCGCCGTCGCCGGGTGGACGGCCGTGGACGTCGCGCGGCGACCCCAGTCCATGGGGGTGATGTCGGTGGTGTGGCCGGTGACGATGCTCTTCGGCGGGTTGCTGTGGCTGCGCCTGTACCTGCGGTGGGGACGCGCGGCGCCCCGTGGGGCCCACGACGCGCAAACGGAGGTGCCGCTGCGGATCTCGGTCGCCACCGGCGCCAGCCACTGTGGTGCGGGGTGCACCCTCGGCGATCTCGTCGCGGAGCTGGGCCTGGTGGCGGTCCCCGGTCTGGCTGCGGTCGCCGGGCTGGGCACGGTGTTCTCCGACGAGATGTACGCCCGCTGGGTGCTCGACTTCGTCGCCGCCTACCTGATCGGCATCGCCTTCCAGTACGCCGCGATCGCCCCGATGGCCCACCAGTCCGCCCGGCGCAGCCTGTGGCAGGCGATCAAGGCGGACACGCTGTCGATCACGTCCTGGCAGGTGGGGATGTACGGGCTGATGGCCCTGGCCCAGCTCGTGGTGCTGCCCGCCACCACCGGCGGACGGGCGGCCGTGCTCACACCGGAGTTCTGGTGGGTGATGCAGCTCGCCATGCTCGCCGGATTCGCCACCGCCTACCCGGTCAACTGGTGGTTGATCAAGATCGGGATCAAGGAAGCGATGTAAACGAGCACGTCACTCGACGCAGCAGGCCACTCGACGCAGAGAGTCGCCAACGGATGTCTGCCCGTCCGACCCCGCACCAAGAGACCGCTAGCCGCGGGTGTCGTGGTCGCTCGCTCGAGGACCTCACAGTCGACATCGGCATGCCCCGCCGTGAACGGCATCCATGTGAACAGCCATGCGGTGCCATACGCCAGAAATGGGCCGCGCCTATTTCGGTGCGTGGACCAGTCAAGCCGACTTTCGGACAGAACGGGCGAGGACCTCGGCACGTTCATCCTCGGTCAGTCCGCCCCAGACCCCGTACGGCTCACGAACCGCGAACGAATGCTCTCGGCACTCATCGATCACCGGACACTCTGCGCAGATTGCCTTCGCAGCCGTATCCCGTCGACGGCGCTGTGCCCCACGCTCGCTCTGCGGGTGAAAGAACAGGGCGGGATCGGCCTCCCGACACGCTCCCTGGTACTGCCACTCCCAGATTTCCCACTGCGGCCCGGGCAGACGTGAGATCTCGGTCACGAAGGCCTCCTCAGCTCACTGACCACTGGATCAACGTGTGCGACGACGGTCGAGGCTTGACGGCCCGTCCCACGCCAAGCCTCGTCCCGCGCGGCCCACGTGAACCGCACGGGATCTGCCCTGCCTCCTCACGCAGGCAGGGAGCGAAGGCCACGTGCGGAAGGAAGCCGCGACGCGACCGGAGCTTTGCGGCGCTCACCGGTGGCGCCGACGAGCCCAGAGACGAGGCGAATCCGCGTCGCGATCGGCCAACGACTCCTGAGGACTCCGGACGGTTGCTCCCGATCGGCGTGTGACCGGGCCGGCGAGGGGGCCTCACCACCAGTGGCTGCGACCGGCGATCGCGCGTCCCGTGCCACCAAGCACCGCGAGCACGAGGCCGACTGCCAACAAGACGATGCCGATCGTGACCAGGATGTGCAGCGTGGCTACGACCAGGCCCAGGACGATCAATACGATACCCAGAACAATCATGCTCTTCCTCCTTTGGCGCGCGCGCTCGTGGCAGAAAGCGCACTCAACGGGATCTTGTCGTTCGAGCTCGGCGGAACTGGCGTTCTCGCCGGCCATGATCAGCCACTCGCCGGGTCCGCGACCTGCGCTCAGACGCCGAGATGGCCGTCCTTTTTCGTCGCGCAGATTGCCTGCTTCTTCTAGCCCGCCACGACGTGGAGAGGGATGTTCCTGGCGTTCACGGTCGGTTTCATGTCAGGCTCCTTCCAACGCGATCAACGGCGCGGCGCCTCGTGCTCGAGACCTGCGAGATTGTTCCCGGGCGCGACAGGTTCAAATCCATCCTGCATGACTTCCGCGATACCCGCAACTTCGACATCGACACTCTCGCCGCGCCCGTTGTCCGTCATCCATGACAAATGCCACGCGTAGCAGGGCGGCTCACCGGGCTGCCAGGCCGACGCGGGATTGCCCGTACGACCGCGTCCTCGACGAACCCCGACCCCGCGCGACGGAGCACAGATCAACAGACACTCGGAGGCGGAGGAAGACTCATGACGAGAGGGGCGGGAGCGGATCTCTCGCGAGGTACGGGTTGCCCGGCGGTGGCTGACGCAGACCGCTCCGCAGCGCTCGAGTCGACAGACGGAGTACGGTCTCGTCGCGGCGAGCAGGGTGTCGAAGGTCGGTGCTGTGGCGCTCCGGTCAGAGGTGGACGAGCGGATCGGGAAGCAGGGTCCGACCCGACGCCAACGCGCGGACACCAGCACGGCAACTGCCGAAGGCCAGTGCACGGGGTCGTCCCACGTCCGTCGCCGCGCCGATGCCGACCCTCACGCCGGCGGGTCGACGGGCTCGGCGCCGCGCGTGATGCTGACACCGGTGAACTCGACGTCCACGGCGGCGGTGAAGCGGCGCCCGTTGACCTCGTCGTGACGCATGAACGTCGGCGGCTCGATATGCACACGCAGGATGTACTCGCCGTCTGCGGGCAGAGTCCAGTTGCGGGCGTAGTGATACATCATCGGGTGCCACACCATGTCCTGGGTGTGAGGTCCCAGCTCGCGCCCGTCGGGCGTCACCAAGGTCACCGTCACGTCCAGGCCGGGCACGAATCGGCCGTCCGCGGCGTCGCACACGACAACCTCGACGTGCGTGTTCGCCTCGCCCGGGTTACGCCAGAGGAGGTTGCCGTCCTCCAGGGCGTACATCCCCTCGGCCTCTTCGATCGCGTACCCGACCAGGTAGTCCGCCACGGTGGTGTGCCCACCGTCGTGGGCGACATCGCTCGTCATGTGGTCCAGGGCGGCGCGATACGCCCGGCCCTGCGCCCGGGCCAGCTCGAGCTGGCGGGCCGTGGCCTCCGAGGTCCCCGGATCCATCGGTGGTGTCGAGGTGCTCAAGGTTGTTCTCCTTCCGATCGATCTGGCCAGCCTCTCCCGAACACCGACCGCACGCACCTCCGGCCCAGGCGGGCGGCCGAGGCGCACTGGTCGGTGCGAATGAGGGCCGCGTCGTCGCCCGACTGGGTGATGGTCGTCGCGACCTGGTCGGCCAGGGTCGCGTGGGTCAGGAGTGAGACAGGTGGCCACCTGTGCGGAGAGACCATCGCGATTGCCCGTGCGATCTTTCGAAACACCGGTGTCGACGGCGCTCTCGCCGCGCGTCGCTCATGCGTGCTCCTTGCGGTCTTCGGTTGTGTCCGTGTGTTGCCGGTCCTGGGCGCGAAGGGCGCGGACGTCGGCGACGGGACCGAGGTGGCCCAGCTTGTCGGGGTTGATGACCGATCGGATCGTCTGCACCTTGCCGTCGGTGATGTCGAGGACGAAGACGTTGACGATCTCCCCTGCGGGAGTACGCATGATCGCGCCCGGCTGGCCGTTGACCGCGTGCGGCTCGATCCGGATCCGGTGTCGTCGGATCTCGTCGCTCAACGCGGCGAACAGCCGACCGACGCGCCCTGCCCCTACGACGGGCCGGGCCCACTGCGGTGCCTTGCCACCGCCGTCGCCGTAGGTGACCACGTTCGCGGCGAGCATCGAGACCAGGCCGTCGACGTCCCCGTCTCTGAGCGCGTCGAAGAACTGGCTGGCCAAGGCGTCGCGCTGCTCCGCGGAGGCCTCGAAGCGGGGCTTCTCGGCACGGACGTGCTGCCTGGCGCGTGCCGCCAACTGCCTGCTGTTGGCCTCGGTCTTGCCGACGATCTCGGAGATCTCGTCGTAGGGATAGGCGAAGACGTCGTGTAGCAGGAAGACGGCGCGCTCGACCGGGTTGAGCCGCTCGAGAACGAGAAGGAAGGCCATGGAAAGCGTATCGACCTGCTCGACCAGGTCGGCGGGGTCGTGCGCCTCGTCGGTCAGCAGCGGTGCTGGCAGCCACTGTCCGACGTAGGCCTCTCGCCGGTGGCGTGCCGAACGGAGCTGGTCGATGGACAGCCGCGTCACGACCGACGAGAGATAGGCCTTGGGGGAGGCGATCGTGACACCGTCTGCCTGTGCCTGCTGGAAGCGGACGAACGCCTCCTGGACCACGTCTTCGGCGTCAGTGACGCTCGACAGCATCCGGTAGGCGATCGAGAACAGCAGTGGACGCAGCGACTCGAAGGTCTCCGTGCCGGAGATCCCCGAGCCCCCGCGTCCTCCCGCGGGGTGAGTCACCTGGCCGCCTCCCCGCGGCCAACCGACCCGGGGGCGGAACTGGGGGCCGTGCCGCCGGTCGCCGGGTCGGTGAGACCGTGGCGGAAGCCGTCGCGCCAGCTGCTCCACCGCGGCTGCCAGTTGAGCTTGCGCTTGGCCTTCGCGTTGGACGAGCCGCGGCCTTCGGTCATCCAACGGACCGCAACGTCGCCCGCAGCCAACCGGCCCAGCCAGACCGGCACCCGCATCGGCTTCTTCGCCCCGACCTGCTCGGCGAGATAGGGAAGCCAGGTGGCGACCGGGGCGGGGTCGTCGTCGGTGAGGTTGTAGATCCCGCGTCGACCGTGCTCCACGGCTGCCACCGTCGCAGCGGCGGCGTCGTCGAGGTGGATGAAGGACCAGACACCGGCGCCGTCGCCAATGATCGGCATCTGCCGCTTGCGGATCAGCTCAACCACCGCCTCGGTCGCGCCGGGGCCGTAGAAGTTGCCGTAGCGCAGCACGACACCCTCCATCGAGGCCGAGGGCACCACCCGGTCGAGGAACTGGAGCCCCTTGATCGACTCCCTCTGGTGCTCGGCCGGGTCCGCGTCGTAGGGGTCGTCCTCGGTCTTGATCGGGCCACCGGTGCGGGTGTTCGACCAGCCGGTGTAGCTCTGCGCGACGAACCGGGTCACCCCCGCTGCCTCGGCTGCCGCCAGCAGGTGCTCCGTGCCTTCGATCCGCAGCCGGTTCGTGGTCGCGAACCACCGGTCGAACCTGCGCAGGTCCGGGTTCCCGGCCAGAGCGGTCATCTGGTGCACGACCACGTCGGGTTCCGCACGCGCGACCATCTCCCCGACCGACGAAGCGTCCAACCCGTCCATGACCACCGGATCAGCACCCAACGCCCTGAGCTCGTCCAGCTTGGCCGCGCTCCGGGTTGAGGCAGTCACCTGGTGGCCGTGTGCGACCAGCTGAGGAACCAGCCTCCGGCCGATGGCACCTGTCCCTCCAGCCACGAATACACGCATCACAAGACCTCCACACTCTCAGTCGATCACCGCTGTTGGCGTCCCTTGAGACGAGACAGCGCCGGTCGTTGTGACGCTCCCGGACATGCCCTCTTCTCGATGCGGGCCACAGTCACCTGGGAGCCTGCGTACAGTGCGTCCCGGTGCCGGCAGGTGAGGCCCTTCGTCTTGCTGGTTCGGTGTGCTGACGGTGAGTGACGCCGTTCGGTAGCGGCCGTGCGGCCGGGTGACACGAAGTCAGTCGACCAAGTCTCGTGGGCGAGCAACCTGGGGACCCTCTCATCCGTGAAGAGCGTAGAGAGACGTCGCTTCCGGGGGGTGGGGCAGTGACTGGCGAGACCCCCGAGGAGAGTGATGTCCACGTAGCCATCGTCGGGGCAGACCGGGATGCGGAGTTCTCGGCGTTCGTCGAGCACGCCGGAGCCCACCTCGGGCGTACCGCGTGGCTTCTGTGCGGCGACGTGCATCGCGCGGAGGAGCTCGTTCAGCAGGCGCTGATCCGTACCTACATGGCGTGGCCCCGCGCCCGCGAGACGGACCCGTTGGCCTACTCACGGCGGGTCTTGGCGAACCTTCGGATCGACAGCTGGCGCAAACACCGCCGAGAGGTGCTCACGTCACCTGACGAGATGCCTGACGGGTTCGCGCGCTCCGGGGCCGACCAGCATGCGGACCGCGACATGCTCGTGCGGGCGCTCAGAGAGCTCAGCCCGCAGCGTCGGCGCGTGGTCGTCCTGCGTTATCTCATGGACCTCCCCGAGGAGGACGTCGCCAGGGACCTGAGGATCTCAGTCGGCACGGTGAAGTCGACGGCCTCGCGTGGTCTGGCCCAGCTCCGGACCCTCATGGGGGACACCGACACGAGCTATCGCGAGCCGATCGAGCCGAACATGCCGACCGCAGGTCGTTGAGGGAGTCGACACGATGGACGACGAGGACTTCATTCGAGAGCGCCGCGCCGTTGCCGACGCGGCGCCAGACATTCGCGTGGACCGTGAGCAGGTCCTGCGATCCGCCCGACGCCATCGCCGTCTGGTGATGGCAGTGCGTGTGTCCGCCGGAGTCGCGGCCACCGTCCTCATCGTTGGCGGCATCGCCTCGCTGGACTCCCGTCGGGATGCGGCGCCGCTGCCCGCCGAGCCTTCCCCCGGGCGTCGACCGCGACCACGGCTGAACCCGTCGTGGCGACGCGTGAGGCCGAACGGCATCGCGCGGACCTTCTTCGAGCCTATGCAGCGCAGGCCGGCATCGCTGACCCGCCCCAGGTCGATGTCGTGCGCTACATCGCCGCGTCCGAGTTCCGTGAAGTCCAGACCGTGTGCCGGTTGGACGCGGGTGTCGACGCCTGGCAGGTCAGCGGGATCCGGAACGTGGCACGGTCCGATCCGAGGTCGAGAGTGGTGGATCTTGCGTTCTACACCTGCTTGGCCCAGTACCCCGTTGTCGAGAGTCGGACGGGCACAGCACAGTGCGCGCCCGGCACGCTTCTCGCTGCGGTCGATACGGGTCCGTCAACAGGTGCGGAAGGAGCGGTCACGATCGATGCACTCGGCGCGCCTGCCTCGTACACGGTCGCCACGGGCGACACCCTCAGCCAGATCGCGGAGCGATTCGGGCTCGCGGCGTGCGGCAACGCCCAGTGGCAGCTGGTGCAGCGGAATCCCTACACGGCTAACGACACGAACGTCTTCGTCGGAGATTCCCTGATTCTCGTCCAGTAGCGGGAGCCTGCGCAGCGTGCTCGGCCGGGCGCACGACGGGGCCAGCGGCTGTGCCATGTCATCCGGGGCCCGGTTCGCGCCGGGCGTCTGTGCACCCCCGGCCGCACTCGTCGTCGAGGTCCCGCCTCGGGGCATCACCCTCGGGCGGCGGCACTGGTGGAGGGCAACCGCCGCGCACCGCTAGGTTGATCGCATGCCGGAGCAGATCGAGGACTACTACGCGCGCGTCGAGGCGGCCACCGATGCCGACGGCCGCTTGGCGGGTAATGCCGAGATCCAGGCCTGGGAGATCTTCCCGTTCGAGTCGGACGGCCTGCGACTCAAGCCGATCGGCCCGCTCGCCCCGACCGAGGCGCCGCGCCGTGGCGAAGGTGGGTCGCCTTGCGACGCGTGCGATCACGACGACGGCCCTGTCGACGGAGAGATCTGGCGTGATGACCACTGGCACCTCTCGGTAGCCGACTCCAGCGGCGCACCGCTGGTTCTCATCCTCTCGCCGCACGCCCACTTCGACTTCACGACGTTGCCGATAGACCGTGCTGCCGAGATGGGGCAGATCATGGTGGCTCTTGGTGCAGCGATCGAAGCCCTGCCAAGCGTCGCCCGCGCCCACGTCAGCAGGTGGGGCGACGGGGGAGCGCATGCGCACGTCTTCTTCTACGCCCGGCCGACCCGGATGCCCCAGCTGCGCGGCACCATGATGGCGGTCTGGGACGACTACCTGCCGCCGGTACCGGTGGACGTCCGCGACGCGAATGCTCGCGCGGTCGTGCAGGAGCTTGTCCGCACCTACGGGGGGCGTGCACTCGGCGCGGCGATCTGACCGGCGGCGTCCGCTGCCCGGACCTGGTTCGAGGGGACTGGTGCGCGGGGCGCCAGGCGTCCGAGGGACGGTGCGGCGACCCGGGTGAGCGGCCGAGCCAGGACGTGCGGCCGGGGGACAGCACTGCCGTGGCCGGGAAGTAGCTCATGAAGGCGTAGGGCAGCACGACGGACGGGATCACGCGCGCGACCACGCCGTAGGCGCTGGTGGGGCAGCGCGCGAGCTCTCCGACCTCGCGGCATCGTGACGGGTCGGCATGGAAGAATGCGCCGCAAATCCGGGCAGATGGTAGTGATATTTAGGTGAGGCGTGCCTTATCTGCAATAGGCGATGTCATGCAAGACGAGTCATTCAACTCGTTCTCCTCAATACAACGACGACCGTGTCGAAAGAATGACTGGCACATACACGCGGAGATCGCCTCGGGGGGCACCAGAACATGAGCACGCAGCACGCACAGAGTCTGTCAGTCGAATCTGAGGCCAGCAGGGGTCGGTCGTCGCATCGACGGTTCACCGACCTGGGGATCCGCATCAAGCTTCTCCTGGTGATCGGGCTGCTGGCGCTGGTAGCGGTCGGGGCCGGCATCCTGGGAATCGTAGAGATGTCGGGCATGATGAGGGACACCGACCACCTCATGGCTGTCCAGTCCGACCTCATGGTGCCGATGGAGACAATTGACGCGCATCAGGGGCTTGCGCAGGCTTATGTCGCCCAGCTGGCGGCGGCGGGATCGTCCGCTTCCAAGGCCGCCTGGAAGCAGAAGATGGCCGAGAACGACAAGGTGATCCAGGACGCCATCGCCGCCTTCGGGGCGACAGAGGGTGCGACGCTGCCGAGCTGGACGACGTACATCTCGGATCGGGACAAGTGGCTCGCCGCCCGTGATGGCCAGCTGGTCCCAGCGGCAATGTCGAATGACCTCACGACCTACGACTCGGTCGTCTCGAACGTCAGCCAGCCGATAGTCGACGCCCTGAAGGGTGACATCGACGCCCTGCAGGGCGAGGTGAAGGCGATCTCCGACAGCGTCAACGCCAACTCGGACTCCAACTTCGCCAAGGCGAAAGTCATCCTCATCAGCGGACTCGCGATCGCGCTGATGGTCGTGATCACTCTGGCGCTGCTGACGACCAACGCCATCACGCGCGGCGTCGCCCGCGTGAAGGAGTCCCCTCGAAGCACTGGCGCGGGGTGATCTGACGGCTCGCCCGCATGTGTCGTCGGGTGACGAGGTGGGGCAGATGGCTCAGGCGTTGGTGGTGGCGCAGGATGCGTTGCGGGGTGTGGTGTCGGGGGTGGTGGAGACGGCGGGGACGGTGGCGTCGGCGGCGGAGGAGTTGTCGGTGAGTTCGTCTCAGGTGTCGGCGGGGTCGGTGGAGACGAGTGTGCAGGCGGGGGTGGTGGCGGCTGCGGCGGAGCAGGTGAGTAGGAATGTGCAGGCGGTGGCGGCGGGGGCGGAGCAGATGGGGGCGTCGATCCGGGAGATTGCGCAGAATGCGAATGAGGCGGCGCGGGTGGCGGGTCAGGCCACGGGGGTGGCGGCTGCGACCAATGAGACGGTGGTGAAGTTGGGGGTGAGTTCGCAGGAGATCGGGAACGTGGTGAAGGTGATCACGAGCATTGCGGAGCAGACGAATCTGTTGGCGCTGAATGCGACGATCGAGGCGGCTCGTGCGGGTGAGGCGGGTAAGGGGTTTGCGGTGGTGGCTGGTGAGGTCAAGGAGTTGGCGCAGGAGACGGCGCGGGCTACGGAGGACATTGCGCGTCGGGTGGCGGCGATCCAGTCTGATACGGCCGGTGCGGTGCGGGCGATCGGGGAGATCAGTTCGATCATCGCGAGCATCAATGACTTCCAGCTGACGATCGCGAGCGCGGTGGAGGAGCAGACGGCCACGACGAACGAGATGAGTCGTGGGGTGGCGGAGGCGGCGGCGGGGTCGGGGGAGATCGCGGTGAACATCACCGGGGTGGCCTCGGCTGCCGATTCCAGTGCGCAGGTGCTGGGGCAGATGGGTGACGCGGTGACCGAGCTGGCCCGGTTGTCCACCGACCTACGCACCCGCATGGCCACCTTCACCTACTGACCCCCACGACTTCGACGCGGCAAGCCACCTGACGCACCTCCGGGGGTTCCGTGTCGAGTCGACAGAGGCTCGCGATCGCCAAGAGGACGAGAGCCGTGGTAGCGCCGAGGACGTGTCCCGGGGCCGCGGACATGCGCTCCGGAGTGAGGCGCGGGCCGACGTCAGGCGCGTGCCTGGGCGCGGTAGGCGCTGGGAGACATGCCGAGGCGGTGGGTGAAGACGCGTCGGAGGGCCTCTGCACTGCCGAACCCGCTCCGGACGGCAGCCGAGGACACGGTGTACCCGGCGGCGAGCAGCGCCTGTGCGCTCTAGAGGCGGACCAGCTCGACGTAGCGCGCCGGCGTCGTGCCGATCTCGTCGTGGAAGAACCTGGTGAGCTGTCGCGGGCTCACCGCCGCGATCCTCGACATCCTCGCCACCGTGTACTCCTCGGCGGGATCTGCGGCGATCGCGTCGAGCAGCGGGCGCAGGGGGCGGTCGCGACCGACATGGTTGCGCGAGGGGGCGGAGAACTGCGACTGCCCGCCGGACCGTTGCATGAACACGACCATGGCCTGGGCGACGTCGCGGGCGACCTTCACCCCGAGGTCGTCCTCCACCAACGCCAATGACAGGTCGATCCCCGAGCTGACCCCTGCCGAGGTGAGGATGGAGCCGTCCCGTACGTACAGCGCATCGAGCTGGACGTCGACCGTCGGGTAGCGGCGCGCGAACGTCGCCACCTGTCGCCAGTGCGTGGTCGCACGACGACCGTCCAGCAACCCCACCTCGGCCAGGAGGAACGATCCCGTGCAGACCGACGTCACCCGTCCCGCATGGGTGACCAGGTGCCTGGTCGCCTCGAGCAGCAGCGGATCGAACGGGGTGTCGATCATGTTGTAGGCGCCGGGGATCAGCACCGTGTCGAAGGGACCGGCGTCGACGGCCCTCCCGCTCACTGCCAGCCGCATCCCGGCCGAGGTCGTCGCATCGGTGCCGTCCGGAGAGACGATCGCGACCTCGTAGCGACCGCCGAGCGCGTTCGCGTGGCCGAAGACGTCGACAGGTCCGGCGACGTCGATCATCGTGACGCCGTCGTGGACCAGGATCCCGACGCGATGGCTCCGTGCTGGTACTCCCGTGTGCGGCGCGCTCACGCGGTGCGACCTCCGGTCCGGGGCTCGTCGACGGCCCGCGCTCATCATCCACCGACGAGGCCCCGGTGCGGCGTGTCGGCTGGCCCCGACGGCGGTCGCGGCCGCTGCCGGGTCAGCTCCGGACGCGGACGACCAGCTTCCCTGCGCCTCCGCCGGTCTCGATGAGCCGGTGGGCCTCGGGGGCGTCGTCGAGCAAGAAGACTCGTGCGTCGACAATTGGGGTGAGGTCGCCTGCCTCGGCAAGGGCCGTGGCCTCGCGGAGGATCTCGCCGTGGTGAGCGCGGCCCCGACCGGTCAGCAGCGGCGCGAGGGTGAACACGCCGGAGTAGGTGGCACCGCGGAAGGACAACGGGGCGAGGCTGTGGGTTCCCCAGCCCAGGCTGCTCACGACGTGCCCCGCGTATCGGCGCACCGCGGTGAACGAGGCGTCCAGCGTCGCCCCGCCGACGGTGTCGTAGACGACGTCGAAGCCCTCGCCGCCGGTGTGTGCCGCGACGTAGTCGGCCACCGGCGTCCTCCGGTAGTCGATCGGGGCGGCACCGAGCGCGTCGATGACCTCGAGCTGTCCGGCACTTCCGGTCGCGTAGACCCGTGCGCCCCGGGCTCGGGCGATCTGGATCGCGACGTGCCCGACGCCGCCCGCGCCACCGTGCACCAGGACCCGCTGTCCCTCGCGGACGTCCGCCCGATCGACCAGCCCTTCCCAGGCGGTGATGAACACCAGCGGAAGAGCGGCAGCCTGGATCGCCGTGAGGGTCGCCGGCGTGCGGGCCAACAAGGTGGCGTCGACTGCGGCGTACTCGGCGAGGCTGCCGGGGATGCCCCCGACGCCCCCGGTCATGCCGTACACCTCGTCGCCGGGCCGAAGGTCGTGGACGTCGGCACCGACCTGGACGACGACACCAGCCAGGTCGAGTCCGAGGATGGTGGGCAGCGTCGGCTGGGCATGGTCGGCGGCGCCCGCAGCGATCTTCACGTCCAGCGGGTTCACGCCGCTCGAGGTGATGCGGACCAGCACCTCACCGGGGCTGGGGTGTGGTCGTGGCACGTCCCGGAGGGTCAGTGGTGCACCGAACCCGGTGAGCACCTGCGCGCGCATGGTCTGGACTGATGAGGTTCCCCTGGGGTGTGGTGGAGCGTCGGAGGGCGGGCGTCGTGCCCGGCTGTCCTCGGGACCACAACGAGCGTGGACCTCTGGTGCGACGAGCACGGTGTGAACGGTGCCGTCTGACGCTCTCGGCGGGAACCGATCTTCGGGCCACGACCCCCACAGATCCTGCCGTCGGACACGTCGAGGTGACCGCTGCACCGGAGAAGGACGCGGAGATGTCCCGGGACTCAGAGGCCGACCATCGCCAGGCCCGCGTCGTCGTACCGGTTGCCCTGGACGCCGACGCGAGTGGCGAGGGCGTCGAGGAACGCGACCTCGTCGGCGGACAGCGGCACGGTCGTTGCCGCCGCGTTCTCGTCGACACGCGCGAGGTGACGGGTCCCGGGGATCGGCACGATCCACGGCTGCTGCGCGAGCAGCCACGCGAGGGCGACCTGACCCGGGGTGGCGTTCCGGGCGGATGCAAGGGCGCGGACGTGATCGACGATCGCCGCGTTGGCGGCGCGGTTCTCCGCGGCGAACCGGGGCACCCGGGTGCGAATGTCACCCTCGGTGAAGGTTGTGGTGAGGTCCATCGTGCCGGTGAGGAAGCCCCTGCCCAGCGGGCTGAACGGCACGAACCCGATGCCGAGCTCGGCGCATGTCGGCAGCACCGCGGGCTCGGGGTCGCGGGTCCACAGCGAGTACTCCGACTGCACGGCGGTCACCGGTTGCACGGCGTGGGCACGGCGGATGGTCGCGGCACCCGCCTCCGAGAGGCCGAAGTGGCGCACCTTCCCCGCGTCGATGAGCTCCTTGACGGTGCCGGCGACGTCCTCGATGGGAACGTCCGGGTCGACGCGGTGCTGGTAGAAGAGGTCGATGACGTCGGTGCGCAGCCGGCGCAGGGAGGCATCGGCCACGCGGCGGATCTGCTCGGGTCGGGAGTCGGTGCCCTGGGAGCGTCCGTCGATGATGTCCCAGCCGAACTTGGTTGCGATCACGACCTGGTCGCGCACCGGTGCGAGGGCCTCGCCGACGAGCTCCTCGTTGACGTACGGCCCGTAGACCTCGGCGGTGTCGATGAACGTGACGCCGCGCTCGACGGCGCCGCGCAGCACGGCGATCATGTCGTCGCGGTCGCCGGGGTTGGGGCCGTAGCCCGTGGACATGCCCATGGCCCCGAGGCCGATGGCTGAGACCTGCAAGCCTTGGCCGAGAGTGCGTGCGTGCATGGTGGTGCCTCCTGTACGTCGGTGCGATCAGGTGCCTGCCGGCTGTCGGCTCGGGCGCGTGTTCGAGGTGGATCAGTCGCCCAGGCCGGTGCCGACCTTGCGTGCGGCTGTGACCCACTCGTGGTCGACCGGCACGGTCTTGACCTTGCCGGCGACCTCGGAGAGGGGCACCGGCTCGGTGCCCTCGCCGCGCGCCGCGACCATGAAACCGAACTCCCCGGCCGCGACGAGGTCGGCTGCCGCGGCGCCGATCCTGGTCGCCAGGAGGCGGTCCGCAGCGCACGGTGTGCCGCCGCGCTGGACGTAGCCGAGGATCGTGACTCGTGACTCGAGGCCGGTTGCCGCCTCGAGCTCGCGAGCCAGGCGGAACGTGTGCTCCCGCTGGGAGTCCTCGACGTTCGCGAGGTGCGACTTCGCTGCACGTGCCGCCTCGGGTGTCCTCGCTGACTTGGCGAGCAGTCGGGCCGCCTCGAAGTCGGCGGTGTCGTCGACGTCGCGTGCGCCCTCGGCGATCGCGATGACGCTGAACGAGCTGCCGCGCGCGGTGCGGGCCTGAATCGTCTCGACGATCTTCTCGACGGTGTAGGGGATCTCCGGGATCAGGATCACGTCAGCGCCGCCGGCCAACCCTGCGCCCAGGGTGAGCCAGCCTGCACGGTGTCCCATGAGCTCGGTGAGGATGATCCGGTGGTGGCTGTGCGCCGTGGAGTGCACACGGTCGATGGCGTCGGTGGCGATCTCGAGCGCGGTGGCGAAGCCGAAGCTGGTGTCGGTCATCGCGATGTCGTTGTCGATGGTCTTGGGCAGGTGCAGGACGTTGAGGCCGGCGTCGACCAGGCGCTTGGCGTTCTTCGCGGTGCCGCCACCGCCCAGGAGGATCAGGGCGTCCAGACCTTCCTTGTGGTAGTTCTCCACGACGGTCGGCACCATGTCGACGGGTTCGCCGTCGACGGGGAACTTGTGGACCTTGTCCCTGCTGGTGCCCAGGATCGTGCCGCCGACGGTGAGGATCCCGGACAGGGCCGCGCCGTCGAGGGGGATGTGCCGGTTGTTGACGAGGCCGGTGATCCCGTCCCGGTAGCCGATCAGCTCCCAGCCGTAGTGGCCGATCGCGGTCTTGCCGAACCCGCGGATCGCGGCGTTGAGCCCGGGGCTGTCACCGCCGGCGGTGAGGATGCCGATTCGCTTGTGCGTGGACATGGGGCGCCTCGATTCTTGTCGGCAGTGCGCGGCCAGTCTGGCGAGGGCCGGGGCGCAGGACAAGGCGGGGACCGGCGTCGGCGTGGCGGCATGAGAGCCGTGCAGGGGGCGGTTCACCGGTCGGAGGCTCGAGTGCCGGGTCCACATGGCGCATCCTCGCTGGCGAACCCGGGCAAACGGTGCGTGTGAGATTCTCATGATGAAGATGTGGTGACGTCTTTGCCGAGGCGTGGCATCATGGGAATCGCGAACAAGCCGTGGCGACAGTCGGGTCACCGGTGGCCCGTTGATCGTCAGGTGTCCACGTCGACGGGGCCTCCGGTGCGCAGCAGGAGGGCCCGTCGACGCGTGTCGGCGATGTTGTGACGCCCGCTCCGCGATTGCGGAGCGCCAGGACGTCAGAGGCCGAAGGCGGCTCCGAGCGACGGAGCGTCGGCCGCGTCACGAGGCGCGGGGGAGTTGACCAGGTCGCTCATCCAGCGGGTCCACGACAGGTGGGTCAGCGGCTGGTCGACAACGGCCCCGTGGAGCGTCGGCGCGATCACGACGGTCATCACGGTGTTGTCGCTGCCCGTCTCGGCCTCGTCGAACGTGACGACAACGGCCAGGTGACCGGATGCCCAGTCGGTCCCTTGCTGGATGCGCGAGACCCAGTCCGCGACCCAGGCGTCGGCCGTCGCCAGACCGCAGTCGTGCGCGTCGTTGCACAGGTCCGGGATCGCCAGGCCGACGGTCGGGAGTGAGCCGCTGGCGATGTCGGATGCCAACCGACCTGACGTCGTGGTGCCCAGCGGCACGTCGTCGACGGCACAGCTGCGGCGTGACTCGGGGTCGCTGAAGTACGTCCACGGGTTGTGCTTGACGGCGTAGCGACCGTGGCTCTCGAGGGCACAGCTCGTCGGCATCGCCTCGGCATAGGTTCGTGCCGACCGGCCGTGGCTGATCGCGAGGTCGAACACCGACGGACCTGTGAGCGGGTGGGCGGACGGGCCCGCATCGTCATGGACGCCGAACGTGGATCCACCGGCGAGGGCGAGGTAGTTCGGGAGCGACGGGTGCGTCACCGCGCGGTCGTTCGACGTCCGCCCGAACTGGTGCGCGAGTGCCACGAGACGGGGCATGTCGCGGTTCACCGCCGCGACGCCGTGGTTCTCCAGGACGATCGTGAGGACCTTGGTGATGGCCGTCGGTGCTCCGCCGGGTGGGAGGGAGGTCGTCGTCGGAGGCGCGGTGGCGGCGATCGTCGACGCGGGTGTCGTCTCCGCCCTGGTCGGGCTCCCCGGTCCGGTCGCCGGCGCGCTGCACGCTGTGAGGCCGAGCAGTGCGGCGGCGGTCACACACCAGCGTGTCACCTCTCGGCGTGACGGCGTCGAGGTCCGCCGTCGGGGACCGCGGGGTGTGAGCGTGGCCCGTGGGGCGCGCGCGGAGGAGTCCACGTCCATCGGGGTGCGAGGCCCTCCCGTCTCAGAGCCGGTCCCGTCTCAGGAGCTGAACGGGTCGAGCTCAGCCTACGCAGATGGGGACGACGTCGGAGGTGACGCTGTCCGGGTGCTCCGAGGTGCGGAAGCGCGGCGGTGAAGCGCGCCCTGTGCGGTTTCCTCACCTTCGCCGGGGATCGGGCGCCATTACCGCACATCGACGAGGCGGTCGGGTGCGCGCCGTCCCTGTCGACGGTGACGGGGATATCTGCGACGCCTCCACATCATATTCACAATTCATTCCTATGAATCCACGGTGAGGATTCTTTGGAAATGCCATAGTTCGACATCGAGGCATTCTGGTGGCACGATGCGAAGGACACACCGATGCATTCTCGCCAAAGGAGGCGTAATCATGGGAACCGTCCGCAGATCCGTCGCACTCACGGGTGCAGTGGTCTCGTTGGGGCTGGTGCTCACTGCCTGCAGCTCCTCGCCGACGCCGGCCACCACACCGTCTGCGTCGGCGACGACGCCGGCGTCCGTGCCGCAGATCAATGCTGCGGACTTCACGTCGGACTTCGCGCTCATGAAGCAGCTGACGGGTCTGGCGGCCCAAGGTAAGGGGATGATCGGGGTTCTCCTGCCGGACACGACGACCTCGACGCGGTACGTGCAGTACGACGCGCCGTACCTGAAGAAGGCGTTCGAGGCGGCGGGGCTCTCGTCGAGCCAGTTCAAGATCGACAACGCGAACGGCAGTGCGTCGACGATGCAGACGCAGGCCGAGGCCGACATCAACGCGGGTGCCTCGGTGCTGCTGGTGGACCCGCTGGATGCGGGCAGTGGTGCGGCGATCGAGGCGAAGGCTGAGGCAGCGGGGGTGAAGGTCATCGACTACGACCGGTTGGTGACCGGTGGGCCGGCGGACCGGTACTACGTGAGCTTCGACAACGTGGAGGTCGGCAAGCTGATCGGGAAGGGTGAGGTGCAGTGCCTGACGGACTGGAAGGTCGCCAAGCCGAACATCTTGATCATGGACGGGGACCCGACGGACAACAACGCCAAGCTGTTCGCCCAGGGATACAACGGGGTGCTGCAGCCCTACTTCGACAACAAGACCTATGTGAAGGTCGGTGAGCCGGCGGGGACGTGGACGCCGTCGGTGGCCGCGACGACGTTCGAGCAGCAGTACACCGCGCACCCGAACATCAATGCGGTCGTGACGCCGAACGATGACAACGCGAATGCGGTGATCGCCGTCCTGAAGAAGGACAACATTCCGGCCAAGACATTCCCCACGACGGGCCAGGACGCGTCGCTGCCCGGGTTGCAGAATATTCTGACCGGGTACCAGTGCGGCACGGTCTACAAGCCGATCTACCTCGAAGCGCAGGCCGCCGCGGCTCTGGCGCTGTACCTGCGCGCCGGCCAGACCCCGCCGACGACGTTGGTCAACTCCACGACCACCGACTCGGTGATCAACAAGCCGATCAAGTCGGTCTACACCACGCCGGTCTGGGTCACCTCGGCGAACATGGCCGCGACGGTGGTCAAGGACGGTGCCGTCACCGTGGCCCAGCTCTGCGCGGGGAATGTTGCCAGCGCGTGCGCCGCGGCGGGCATCAAGTAGCGCCGATCTCGGGACGTCGTGGGGGCGCGGATCGCCGTGCCCCCACGACGTGCACGACCCCCTGAACTCGCGGAAGGCACGACGGAACCCATGCAGACAGCGACGGACCACGACGACGTGGCGCCCCGGAAGGGCGTCGACGCTCCACCACTTCTCCGGTTGAGGGGGATCAGCAAGCACTTCGGCCCGGTGGAAGCACTCACGGATGTCGACCTGGATCTCCCCTCCGGCGTGGTCACGGCTCTGGTCGGGGACAACGGAGCCGGGAAGTCGTCGTTCATCAAGTGCATCTCGGGGATACACGTTCCCGACCACGGGGAGATGTGGTGGGAGGGGGGAACCCGGTGCAGGTCCGCACGCCGTCGGAGGCGGCGGCGTTGGGGATCCAGACCGTCTACCAGGACCTCGCGCTGTGCGACAACCTGGACATCGTCCAGAACATGTTCCTGGGGCGCGAACGCCTGCGCCGTACCGGGCTGGACGAGGTGTCGATGGAGAACGCCGCCCGCGAGACCCTGACGAGCCTGGCGGTCACGACCGTGCAGTCGGTTCGCCAGCAGGTCGCCTCGTTGTCCGGCGGGCAGCGCCAGTCCGTGGCGATCGCCAAGGCGGTGCTGTGGAACTCCAAGCTCGTGATCATGGACGAGCCCACCGCGGCTCTTGGGGTCGCTCAGACGACCATGGTGCTGGACCTCGTGCGGCGCCTGGCCGATCGGGGACATGCCGTGATGATCGTGTCCCACAACCTGAACGATGTGTTCGAGGTGGCCGACCGGATCGCCGTTCTCCGGCACGGGCGGATGGTGGACGTGCGGCCCGTCGCCGAGAGCGACAGGCAGATCGTGGTGGATCTCATGACGTCGGGCGTGTCGACGCGGACCGTGGGGACACAGGAGAGCGGGGCTGGACGATGACCAGGAGTCATGTAGCTGCTCCGACGCCGGCAGCCGGCTCCGTTGCGGACGCACCTGCGTCTGGGAACGAGGCGACGGTCGACACGGTCGGTGGGTATCTGCGTGCGTCGGTGGTGAAGATCCGCGGCGGTGAGACCGGGGTGCTGCCGGTCGTAGCCGGGCTGGTCCTGGTCTCGGTGCTGTTCCAGTCGTTGAACAGTCACTTCCTGACGGCGGGAAACCTGGTGAACCTGCTGGTCCAGGCGGCGGTGTTCAGCCTGCTGGCGATGGGGGGAGGTGTTCGCGCTCCTGCTGGGGGAGATCGACCTGTCGATCGGGTTCGTCGCGGGGCTGGCCGCGGTGGTGATGGCCGAGCTGGCCCGGCCGACCGTGGGGTGGCCGTGGTGGGCGGCGATCGCGGCGGCGTTGGTGGTCAGCGCGCTGATCGGGCTGGTCCAGGGCACGTTGATCACACGCATCGGTCTGCCGTCGTTCGTCGTCACGCTGGCCGGTCTGTTGTTCTGGCAGGGCGTGATGCTCTGGATCCTCGGGAGCGGCGGATCGGTCCTGATCCAGGACAGCACGATCAACGACCTCAGCTCCGGGGTGCTGACGAAGCTCGCCGGGTGGGTCGTGATGCTCGTCGTGGTGACCGTGTTCGCGGTGCTGACCTGGCGGCGGGACGCGCACCGTCGAGACTCGGGGCTGGTGGCGCCGCCTCCCGCGCTGACGGTGGCGAAGATCGGCGGCGGCTTGGTGGGTGGGGTGGTGCTGGTGGTGCTGACGAACGCCGACCGCGGGGTCCTGGTCCCCGTCTACGGGATGCCCTGGGTGGTGCTGCTGGTCTTCGCGGTGCTGGCGGTGTGGACGTACGTGCTCGGGCGGCGTCGGTTCGGCTTGTACGTGTACGCGATCGGCGGAAACGCCGAGGCGGCCCGGCGCGCGGGGATCAACCTGCCACGAGTGCGCACGTTGGCGTTCATGTGCGCCTCGCTGACGGCCGGCATCGGCGGGGTGGTCTACGCCTCGCGCCTGCGCTCGATCTCGACCGCCCTGGACGGCGGCACCCTGGTCCTGTACTCGGTCGCGGCTGCCGTGATCGGCGGCACGAGCCTGTTCGGTGGCCGCGGCAAGGCCCTGCACGGGGTTCTCGGTGGAGTCGTGATCGCGGCGATCGACAACGGCATGGGTCTGCTGGGGTTCTCCGCCGCGGCGAAGTACGTCGTGACCGCCCTCGTGCTCCTCGTCGCCGTCACCATCGACGCCGTCGCCCGACGCAACCGACCCGCAGGGACCTGATCGCCTGGACGACGAGGGACGTGAGATACCCCTGGCGGTCAGGACTGCACCAGGGGAGCATGGCACGATGCGCGCCGTACGAGCCGCTCTGGCTCTCCTCCTCGTGTCGCCTCTCGTCGGGTGCAGCGGCGCGCAGCCGAGCGGGTCGGCGACCACAGCCGAGCGCGCCACGATCTCTGCCTCGGCGCTCGTCGGGATCCGCGCGGAGATCCGCCAGAGCCGGTCCGACTGGGCCGCCCGGGTCGTCCAGGTCCGCGTGTACGACGACGGCACCGAGCCGGTCGTCGTCTCGGGTGTGGCGCTGACGACACCGGGCGTCGACGGCGTGTCGCACGGCCGGCCCCGGAACCCTCCCACGGTCGACCCCGGCGACGACCGGGACGTGTCCGTGGCCCTCCGCGCGCCGGCGTGCGGCGGTGACGACGGTGCGGCGCACGTCGTGATCTCGCTCGCCGACGCCGCCGGGGCCACCGCCGAGCTCGCTCTGGTCGCCGAGGACCCGCAGGGGCACCTGGCGCGGATACGTGCGGAGGACTGCGCTGCCGCCGCGGTCGCGCGCGGCGCGACGCTCGCCTGGGGAACGGGCGTCGAGGCCACGGACCAGGCCGGGACGCTCGTCGGCTCCCTCGATCTGACGATGACCCCGGTCGCCGGTGGCCCGACGGTTGTGATCACGCAGATCGACGGGACGGTTCTGCTCTCCCCGCTGGTCGCCGGTGCGCCGACCGCCGCATGGGCGCCGGCCGAGCTGGCGGCCCCACGCACAGCACCGGTGACGGTGCCTCTCGCCTTCGTGCCCGCCCGCTGCGACCCGCACGCGGTGGCCGAGGACAAGCGTGGGACGTTCGTCGGGGTCCATGCCACGGTCGGTGGCATCCCGCAGCACGTGTTCTACCTGGGCGTCGACGATGCGACCCGCGGGGAGCTCCACGACTACATCGGCCGCGCCTGCGGGTGGTGACGGGCGGTGGCGCCGACCGGCTCACCGGGCGGGGTCGGACGGGCCGTGGGTTCAGGAGGCCATGGCGACCATCGCAGCGCTGCGGTCCCACAGCTCACGCGCCAGGTCGGCGTCGGACGCCTGTGCGTTCGCCTTCGCGATCTTGCGCTTCTCGTAGTACTCGCCCGAGACCCACTGCGAGCCGGGTTCCGTCGTGGCGAGCCACACGAGCGTGTCCGCGCCCTTCTCCGGCGAGATGAGCAGGCGCTTGAGGACGCTCGTGTAGACGACCCGCATCGGGCTCGTCGACTCGGCGGCGAAGTTGGTCGCGACACCGCCCGGGTGGAAGGACGCCGCGCTGATCCCGGCCGAGGAGTAGCGGCGATGCAGCTCGCGGGTGAACAGGATGTTCGCGAGCTTGGCGTCCCCGTACGCCTTGTTCGGGCGGTACCCGGTACGGGCGTCGAGGTCGTCGATCTCGAGGTGGCCGAAGAAGCGGTTCGCGGCGCTCGACGTGGTGATCACGCGCGCGTGGCTGTCGACGAGGCGATCGAGCAGCAACGTCGTCAGCAGGAACGGCCCGAGGTGGTTGACCTGGAACGTCTTCTCGTGGCCGTCGACCGTCTCCGTGCGGTCGCCCATGATCCCGCCGGCGTTGTTCGCGAGCACGTCGATGCGCGGGTACTCGGCAAGGAGCGTGGCGGCGAGCTCGCGCACCTCGTCGAGCCGCGCGAAGTCGGCGACGTACGACGCGACGCCGAGCTCCGCGGCGACGGCTGCCGTCTTCTGGAGCGACCGTCCGACGATGACGACCTGGTCGCCCGTCGCGGCGAGTGCCCGTGCCGCGGCGGCACCGATACCGTCGCTCGCACCGGTGATGACGATGGTCCGTTCGGGCATGGGTGTTCTCCTTCGTGACGCGCGGTGACCAACGGTCCGCGTGGCGTTGACCAGGGTCGTTGCCTCCGCCCGACCCCGAGCGGGGCCTCCCGGAATAATCCGTGGACCGGTAGTGCTGTAGACTGCAGACTGTAGGACGTGCCGGGAAGCCGGTGCGACCGATCCGCCCCGGACCTTCGGGTCGACGCCACCCTCACCGGTGGTCGGCGGATCTGCAGTTCTCGGTCTGCGCGGTGGTGCCAGCATCCCGCCGCGAATGGACCGGCTCGATCGTGGAGACGCGCTCCTTGTGAGGAGTGGACGGACACGGATCGGGTGGCTCGTCATTGACAGTCCCCAAACGATGCCGGGGACGGTTCAAGCCGCGCGTGAGCATGACAAACGGGTGTGGTGGACGGTGACGCAACAGATGCTGGTCACGGGCGAACGGCGGCCCGCACCTCGACGGTGCGGGCCGCCGTTGCGTGCGGGCTCGGGTGCGGCGTGACTGTCGCACAGAGGACGCGACGCCGGTCGTCCGCACGACGTCACGCGGCCCAGCGGCGCAGGAGCCGGGTGAGCGCGCTCTGGTAGTGCCCTCCGAACAGGATCGCGTGGACCGCGACGGGGAAGACCTGATGCAGACCGGTCCGTCCCTCCCAGCCGCACCGCAGAGGGTGCACCTCCTGGTAGCCGGCGATGACGTCCGCGAGGTACGGGAACCCGAACAGCGCCAGCATCGCGAGGTCGGTCTCCCGGTGCCCGCCGTGCGCCGCGGGGTCGATCAGGACGGCCCCGTCCGGTGTCCAGAGCACGTTCCCTGCCCAGAGGTCGCCGTGGAGCCGTGCGGGGGTGTCGTCGTCGTCGAGCTCGCCGCGCCGCAAGCGCTCGCACAGGGCCGCGAGGAGCCGCGTGGTCCCGTCGTCGAGAGGCCGGTGACGCGCGGCAGCGACGGCGACGAGGGGTTCCAGGCGTTGCGCCGCGTAGTGCTCGCCCCATCGTGCGTGCGTACCGGCCGGGAGCGTGAGCGGGTCGTCGAGCGGCCCGAAGAACAGGTCGCCGGTCCAACCGTCCGGGCCGGAGCCGAATGCGGACGCGCCCGCGTCGTGGGTCCGAGCAAGACCGCGCCCGAGCGTGCGGGCCCGGACGGCATCGGGCGCTGCGGTGACCAGGCGTCGCAGGTCCAGGTACGTCGGTCCGACCTCGACGACCTCGACGATCGCCGCTCCAGGCGCTGCGCCGAGCCACGCCAGCCCCGCCGCCTCGTAGGCGAAGTACCCCGCGGGGGGCGTCCGCGCGGCTCTTGCGGAACGTCGGTCTCTGCCGTGCCGAGCCGTCAACCATGCCGGGAGCTCGAGGTGCGGACGTGCTCGAAGATCAGGCTCGTCTCGGTCAGAGCGACCTCGGTGAAGGCGCTGAGCTGCTCGAGGACGAACTCGCGCAGGGCGTCGCTGTCCTCGACGGCGACGTGGACGAGGAAGTCGTCGGCACCGGCGACGAAGTACAGGTCGAGGACCTCGGACCGTGCGGCGAGGCGTTGTGCGAAAGCGGCCAGCCGGTTCCGCGCCCCCGACTGCATGCGGACCGCGACCATCGCCTGGAGTCCGCGACCGAGAGCGGCGGGGTCGACCTCGGCGTGGAAGCCGCGGATCACGCCGGCGTTCCGCAGGGCGCGGACGCGGGTCAGGCACGTCGACGGCGCGATCCCGACGGCGGCGGCGAGCGCGTTGTTGGGCATGCGCGCATCCTGTTGGAGGAGGTGCAGGATCTGCCGGTCGACGTCGTCCAGGGAGACCGGCCGAACATCATGCGAGGCGACCGACGATCCGGGACCCGCCTTCGAAGATTCTTCGCTCATGGCCGCATTGTACAGAATCTATCGTTCCGTTCATGGAACTGAAACAAATGATCTTCACACTACTGACGTCTTGTCCATCACACTGGAACTGACCGCGGCCGGTGAGGGTCCGCGCGAGTCCGCCACGAGGAGCCCCGTCATGAAGATCGGTATCCCCACCGAGATCAAGAACCACGAGTACCGCGTCGCCATCACCCCGGCAGGAGTGCACCAGCTGGTCGCCGCCGGTCACGAGGTCATGGTGCAGCGCGGCGCCGGCGAGGGCTCCGCCATCGCCGACGAGGACTACGTCGCCGCCGGTGCCACGCTCGGTGCCAGTGCCGAGGAGGTCTGGGGCAGCGCCGAGCTGCTGTGCAAGGTCAAGGAGCCGATCGCCGCGGAGTACCCGCTGCTCCGCAAGGACCTCGTGCTGTTCACCTACCTCCACCTTGCGGCGGACAAGGCGTGCACCGATGCGCTCGTCGCCGCCGGGACCACCGGTATCGCCTACGAGACGGTCCAGACCCCGGACCGCACGCTTCCCCTGCTCGCCCCGATGAGCGAGGTCGCCGGGCGGCTCGCCGTTCAGGTCGGTGCCTACCACCTCATGAAGAACGAGGGCGGACGCGGCGTGATCCTCGGCGGGGTCCCCGGCGTCACCCCGGCGAAGGTTGTCGTCCTCGGCGGAGGCGTCGCGGGCCGCCACGCGATCGAGATCGCCGTCGGCATGCGCGCCGACGTCACGGTGCTCGACGTCAGCATCCCGCGGCTGCGTGAGCTCGACGCCGCCTTCGGTGGCCGCGTCCGCACGATCGCCTCCAGCGCGTACGCGATCGAGCAGGCGCTCCTCGAGGCCGATCTGGTGATCGGAGCCGTCCTGGTGCCCGGGGCCAAGGCGCCCACGCTGGTGCCGGACACCCTCGTCGCGCGCATGAAGCCGGGCTCGGTGCTCGTCGACATCGCGGTCGACCAGGGCGGCTGCTTCGAGTCGACGCACCCCACGACGCACGCCGACCCGACGTTCCGCGTGCACAACTCGGTCTTCTACTGCGTCGCGAACATGCCGGGCGCTGTTCCGGTGACCTCGACGTGGGCGCTGACCAACGCCACGCTGCCGTACCTGACCGCTCTGGCCGATCTCGGGTGGGAGGCCGCACTCCGGGCCGACGCGTCACTCGCCGGTGGCCTGACGACGCATGCGGGCACGCTGCACAACGAGGCGGTCGCCGCCGCGCACGGCTACGACTACGTGCCGGTCGCGGTCGCGCTCGCCTGAGAACGGGAACCGGCGCCGCATGCGGGTGGCGCCTGATCGTCCTGTAGCGGGGCCGGACCTCTCGAGGTCCGGCCCCGCTCGGCGTCTGTCGCGTCTGTCGCCGTCTTTCGGGGACCGTGGGGGACCGTCAGGGGCACAGCATGCGGGCATGATGGCGGCGTGAGCGACGACACGACCCTCGACCCGCGCAACCCCTTCGCGACGCCCTCGACCCTGCCCTACGGCCTGCCCGACTTCGCCGCGGTCCGCGAGGAGCACTACCGCCCCGCCTTCGTTGCCGGGATGGCGCAGGAGCGCGCGGAGGTCGAGGCGATCCTCGCCGATCCGGCCCCGCCCACGGTCGAGAACACGCTCGACGCCCTCGAGCGGGCCGGTCTTCTCCTGGCGCGAGCAGCGACCGACTTCTTCACCCGGCACAGCGCCGACACGACACCGGGCCTCGACGCGATCGAGGACGAGGTCGCGCCGCTCCTCGCCGCGCACGAGGACGCGATCCAGCTGGACCCTCGCCTGCTCGACCGGTTGGACGCGCTTCAGGAGGCCGCCGACCTCGGGACCGTCGAGCTCGCTCCGGACGCCGCGTGGCTGCTCCGTACCCGACGTCGCGATGCGGTGCGCGCCGGGGCGAGACTCGCACCCGCGGCGCAGGAGCGTCTCCGCGCCCTGAACCAGCAGATCTCCGTGCTCGAGGCGACGTTCGGTCGCACGGTCCTGGCGGCAAGCAACGCCGGCGCGGTGCTCGTCCGCGACCGTGCCGAGCTCGCCGGCCTCCCGGCCGACATGATCGAGTCGGCGTCGAGAGCAGCGGCAGAGCGCGGGCACGGCGGGGCGTACCTGCTCGACCTGCACCTCCCGACCCAGCAGCCGGTCCTCGCCCTCCTCACGGACCGAGCCGTCCGTGAACGAGTGCATCGGGCCTCGGTGTCACGCGGTTCGACGGCGCCGGACGCTGCCCGGGCCGAGACCGAGACCGAGACCGAGACCGACCACGACACGCGTGCGACGCTGCTCGCGCTCGTGCGGGCGCGCGCCGAGCGTGCCCGCCTGCTCGGCTTCCCGCACCATGCCGCCTACGTCGCCGACGACGGGACCGCCGGATCGGTCGAGGCGGTGCAGGACGTGCTGGAGCGCGTGACGGGCCCTGCGGTCGCCCGCGCACGCCTCGACGAGACGGACCGCGCCGACGCCCTGATGGCGGACGTGCCGGGGGCAACGCTCGAGGCGTGGGACTGGACGTACTACGCCGAGCAGGCGCGGTCGACGGCGCTCGACGTCGACGACTCGCGGCTCCGGCCCTACCTCGAGCTCGACCGTGTCCTGCACGAGGGGGTGTTCCGCGCGGCGGGCGACCTGTACGGCTTGACGTTCCATCGCCGCAGCGACCTCGTCGGCTACCACCCGGACGTGCGCGTCTACGAGGCCCGGTCCGCGGACGGCACCGGCGTCGGGCTGTACCTCGCCGACCTGTACGCACGCGACTCCAAGCGCGGGGGTGCGTGGATGAACAGCCTCGTGGACCAGAGCCACCTGCTGGGTACCCGACCTGTGGTGATCACCACGCTCAACATCGGTCGGCCGCGCGACGGTGAGGTGACGCTGCTGACGGTCGACGAGGTCGTGACCCTGTTCCACGAGTTCGGCCATGCGCTGCACGGCCTGCTGTCCGACGTGCGATACCCGTCGCAGTCGGGCACGAACGTGCCGCGCGACACGGTCGAGTACCCGTCGCAGGTCAACGAGATGTGGGTCTGGGATCCCACGTTGCTGCGCGAGTACGCCGTGCACCACGTCACCGGCGAGCCGATCCCGGACCCCCTGGCGACGGCGCTCGTGGCCTCCCAGGTGCACGACTCGGGCTTCCTCACCACCGAGCACCTCGCCGCCGTCCACCTGGACCAGGCCTGGCACCGGCTCGGACCCGACGAGGTACCGTCCGAGCCCGACGCCGTGACGGCCTTCGAGGACGAGGCCCTCGCCCGTGCCGGCGTCGCCCTGGCCACGATCCCCCCGCGGTACCGATCGACCTACTTCACCCACGTGTTCGCCGGCGGGTACGCCGCGGCGTACTACTCGTACCTGTGGTCGGAGATCCTCGACGCCGACACCGCGGAGTGGTTCCGCCGGAACGGGGGACGCACCCGCGAGAACGGTGAGACGTTCCGGCGGACCGTCCTGTCACGAGGAGGGTCGGTCGACCCGATGCAGGCGTTCCGCGAGCTCCACGGACGCGACCCGGACATCGGTCCGCTCCTCGCCCGCAAGGGGCTGACAGGCTCCTGACGGACGCCGACGCCCAGTTGCTACCGTGAACCCATGCCTCGCCCTCCCGTCCTGGTGACGTCCGACGGCTCCGACGGGCCCGCCGCCGTCCCGACGGCACAGGACGAGGTCGCACGCATCTGTCAGGACCTGATCCGGTTCGACACCTCCAACTTCGGCGACGGGTCGGGCCCTGGTGAGCGGGCCGCGGCCGAGCACGTGATGGGGCTCCTGACCGAGGTCGGTCTCGACCCCGAGCTGTACGAGTCCGCCCCGGGGCGTGCGAACGTGGTCGTACGGCTGCCGGGCGTCGACCCCACGCGCCCCGCTCTCGTGCTGCACGGGCACCTGGACGTCGTCCCCGCGCAGGCGGCGGACTGGTCGGTCGACCCGTTCGCGGGGGAGGAGCGCGACGGCCTGATCTGGGGTCGTGGTGCGGTCGACATGAAGGACATGGACGCGATGATCCTGGCGGTCGTGCGCCAGATGGCCCGCGAGGGGCGCCGTCCGGCACGTGACGTCGTCGTCGCGATGTTCGCCGACGAGGAGGCCGGTGGGGTGATGGGTGCGCGATGGTCCGTCGACCACCGCCCCGACCTCTTCGAGGGGGCGACTGAGGCGATCAGCGAGGTCGGTGGGTTCTCGGTCGAGATCGCCGGTCACCGTGCGTACCTGCTGCAGACGGCGGAGAAGGGTCTCGCCTGGCTCCGGCTGGTCGCCGAGGGACGAGCCGGCCACGGGAGCCAGGTCAATCGCGACAACGCCGTCACCCTGCTGGCCGGGGCCGTCGCACGCATCGGGGAGCACGACTGGCCGTTGGCCCTGTCACCGACGGTTCGCCAGCTCCTGACCGGTGTGGCCGACCTCACCGGCCTTGCCTTCGACCCGGAGGACCCCGACACCATCGATCGGCTGATCGACGCGCTCGGGTCGGCGGCGCGGTTCGTCGGTGCGACCGTGCGGAACACCGCGAACCCGACGCAGCTCGGCGCCGGCTACAAGGCGAACGTCATCCCCGGCCGTGCCGAGGGTGCGCTCGACGCGAGGTTCGTCCCGGGTCACGAGGCCGAGGCGATGCGCACGCTGCGCGAGCTCGCCGGCCCCGGCGTCCGGATCGAGGACATCCATCGCGACATCGCCCTCGAGGTGCCGTTCGACGGCGACCTGGTGGACGCGATGGTCGCGGCGCTCCATCACGAGGACCCCGGAGCGACCGTGCTCCCGTACGCGTTGTCCGCGGGCACCGACAACAAGTCGCTGTCCCGGCTCGGCATCGCGGGTTACGGCTTCGCCCCGCTCCGGCTCCCGGCGGACCTGGACTTCCCGGCGATGTTCCACGGCGTGGACGAACGGGTCCCGGTCGACGCCCTGGTCTTCGGCACCCAGGTGCTCGACCGTCTGCTGCGAACCTGCTGAGGGTTCCGGCGGGCAGGTGCGACCCGAGTGGTCAGATCCCGACGAGGTCGAGCGTGCTCCGCACCCGGATGATCTTCCGGCGGAGCCAGACCTTGCTCACTCCGCCCGCGTAGAGCCGTGTCCGTGCGAGCTCCCAGCGCCCGTACTCGGCCTCGTCGGTCAGCACCCGGCACGCGTCGCCGCGTGAGGTCGACGCGGAGAACGTGAGGACGCGGTACTCGTACTGGCGTCCGTGCGCACCCCACTCGCCGTCTGCCCGGCGGGTCATCGTGTCGCCCATCCATCCCCTCCGCTCGCCCGGCGTCATCGTTGGACCTTACGCAGTGTCATTGTGCCTGTCACGGAGATACGGTCAGGTCATGACCGTCGACCCGCGCGCCGCCCTGGACCGCTTCCTTGCCGCCCTCGAGGCGCACTACCACGCGATCGAGAGCCGCCGGGGAGACGACGACCCGGCGGTGGACGACGCCTACGACGTCCTCGCGGACGCGTTCGAGGTGTACGACGACGCGCTCGGGACGGTGCACGGCGAGGCGATGCCGTTCTACCTCGCAGAGGACGACGGCGATGACGACGACCTGGACGACGGCGATGACGACGACGACCAGGAGGACGATCAGGACGACGACCTGGAGGTCGAGCTCGAGGTCGGCGACGACGCCGAGGACGACGTGCGTCGAGCACTGAACGGCTCCTCGGTCGTCGACGGCTGAGGCCGGCGGCGGATCAGCGCCGCTCGGGATAGCCGAGGGCCGGGGCGCTGATCTCGTCCAGGGCGAGCCGGATCTCCGGCGGAAGACTCAGGTCGAGGGCGTCGAGCGACGCGCGTAGCTGGGCAGGTGTCCTCGCGCCGATGATCGCCGACGCGACCGGCGTCCCGTCGGTCAGCCACGCGAGCGCGACCTCGAGCGGGTGCCGGCCGAGTCCTTCGGCCGCCGTGCACACCGCGTCGACCACCGGCGCCGACGCCCCTCCCAGGTACGGCTCCACGAAGCCGGCGAGGTGCGCCGATGCCGCGCGCGAGTCGGCGGGGATCGTCCGCCGGTACTTGCCGGTCAGGACGCCGCGGCCGAGAGGCGACCAGGCGAGCACCCCGATCCCGAGGGCGGCGGCGGCCGGGAGCACCTCGCGCTCGACCCCACGCTGGAGGAGCGAGTACTCGACCTCGACCGCGGTGAGCCCGACCTCGGTGCCGAGCAGCGTCGCCGCACGGGCGGTCTGCCACCCGGGGTGGTTCGAGAGCCCGACGTACCGCGCGCGCCCGCTCGTCACGGCGAGCCGCATCGCCGAGACGGTCTCCTCGATCGACGTGCGTGGATCGGGGGTCTGGACGAGCCAGAGGTCGACCGAGTCGGTCCGCAGGCGGGCGAGCGACGCGTCGAGAGACGACAGGAGCGCGCCCCGGGAGGCGTCGACGACCCCGCCCGTCGCGGTGCGTCGCACGCCGGCCTTGGTGCACAGCACGACGTCGTCGCGCCGCGCCACCGTCTCCAGGAGCTGGCCGATCAGCTCCTCGGACGCACCGTTCGCGTAGGACGCCGCGGTGTCGAGCAGGGTGCCACCCGCGTCGAGGAAGTCCTTGAGCTGCTCGCCGGCCTCGTGCGCGTCGGTGTCGCGGCTCCAGGTCATGGTTCCCAGTCCGAGACGGGACACCCGCAGGCCACTGCGTCCGAGCTGGCGAAGTTCCATGCCCCACAAGTTACCGGCACGCACCGGCCACCTCGCGACGCTCCGGCGGTCACGCCCCCGTCGACGGCGAACCCGCCGGTCGTCGCCGGGCGTTACGCTTCCGTGGTGCTCACCTGGCCCGCCCCAGAGATCCCCGTCCTTCCTGGTCACGGAGGCACGGTCCGGGTGCACGACTCGACGACAGGCGCCCTCGTCGAAGCGGCTCCTGGACGTGACGCGGGGATGTACGTCTGCGGGATCACGCCGTACGACGCGACGCACATCGGTCACGCCGCCACCTACCTCGCCTTCGACCTGCTGCTCCGGGCGTGGCGGGACGCCGGGAAGGCCGTCACGTACGTCTCGAACGTGACCGACGTCGACGACCCGCTGCTCGAGCGCGCCGCCGACACCGGGATGGACTGGCGTGAGCTCGCACTCGAGCAGACCGCCCTGTTCCGTGAGGACATGACGGCCCTCGGGGTGGTGCCGCCCGACGTGTGGGACGGCGCCGTCGAGAGCATCCCGCGCGTCGTCGCGGCCGTCGAGCAGATGCTTGACGCAGGGACCGCCTATCGTGTCCCGCTCCGCGACGCCGGGGCAGGCGGGACGCAGCCCGACCTCGGTGACGTGTACGCCGACCTGTCCGCCGACAGCGCGTTCGGCACGGTGTCGCGACTGGACCGGTCGCAGATGCTCGCGCTCTTCGCCGAGCGTGGGGGAGACCCGGACGCACCCGGAAAGCGCGATCCTCTCGACCCGGTGCTGTGGCGTCGCGAGCGGGTCGGTGAACCGGCGTGGGACGGGGGAGCCCTCGGGACGGGTCGACCGGGCTGGCACATCGAGTGCGCCGTGATCGCCCGGGACGCGCTGGGGGTCTCGTTCGACGTCCAGGGCGGAGGGACGGACCTGCTCTTCCCGCACCACGAGATGAGCGCGTCGCACGTGCGGTCGCTCGCGTCCGCGGCCGGGACCGGTGCCGCGGGCTGCGCCCACGCCCACGTGCACGCTGGCATGGTCGCGCTCGACGGTCACAAGATGAGCAAGTCCCGCGGGAACCTCGAGCTCGTCTCGCGCCTGCGCGCCACGGGTGTCGACCCGATGGCGGTGCGACTGGCGATCCTCGCCCACCACTACCGGGAGGACTGGGAGTGGTCCGCGGCCGACGTCACGGCCGGGGAGGCGCGCCTCGCCCGGTGGCGGGACGCGGTCTCGGGCAACGGTGGCCCCGATGCGGCGGCCACGCTCGCCGAGCTCCGTGCGGCCGTCGCGACCGACCTCGACGCGCCACGCGCCCTGCGCGCGGTCGATCACTGGTGCGACGCGGTGGCCGCCGGCGATCCCGATGACGGTTCGTGGGAGGTCGGGGCGCCCGGCATCGTCGCACGGGCGATCGATGCGCTCCTCGGGATCCGGATGTGACCTGACCCGGTCGGGTGCGATCCGGTCAGGTCCTGCGCGTCAGGCCCCGGTGCCCTTGTCTCGGCGCCGGAGGTACCGCTCGAACTCCTGCGCGATCGCCTCGCCCGAGGCCTCGGGCAGCTCGGCGGTGTCCTTCGCCTCCTCGAGCTGGTGGACGTACTCGGCGATCTCGGTGTCCTCGCTCGCGAGCTCGTCCACCCCGAGCTGCCACGCCGCGGCGTCCTCCGGCAGGTGGCCGAGCGAGATCGGCTCACCGAGGAGGCTCTCGAGCTTCGTGAGGATCGCCATCGCGGCCTTCGGCGACGGCGGGTGGGCGACGTAGTGGGGGACTGCGGCCCACAGCGAGAGCGACCGGAGACCTCTGTCGGCTGCTGCCTGGTGGAGGACGCCGACGATGCCGGTCGGGCCCTCGTACGAGTTCGCCTCGATCTCGAGGGCGAGCTGGATGTCCGGGTCGTCGCTCGTCGTGGTGACCGGGATGGGTCGGGAGTGCGGGACGTCCGCGAGCAGGGCGCCGATCGTCACGACGGTCGTGACCCCGAGGCCGGCGGCGATGTCGAGGATCTCGGCGCAGTACCGGCGCCACCGCATCGACGGCTCGATGCCGTGCACCAGCACGACGGTGCGTCCCGACTGCGGGGCTTGGGCGACCGCGATCGACGTCGTGGGCCAGGAGATGCGACGGGCCCCGTCCGCGTCGATGCCCACGGTCGGCCGGTTGACCTGGAAGTCGTGGTACTCCTCGGCATCGAGCTCGTCGACCTGCTCGGCACCCCAGACCTCGTGGAGATGGGTGAGGGCCTGGCTCGCGGCGCTCCCGGCGTCGTTCCACCCCTCGAACGCAGCCAGCAGCACCGGGCCTGCAGGGTCCACACGGGCCAGCCACTCGTTCTGCTCGCTCATCCGGCCAGCCTAGGTCGTCGGCGGGCGGCGCGACGGGCAACCACGCGGGAGCTGACAGATCCGGTGTGGCAGGAGGAGCGTCCCGCGACACCTACGATCGTCCGATGACCTTGTCGACGAGCCCCGCCGGCACACCGGCGCCTTCGAACGGTGCGGTGAGGCCGGTCCGGCCGGCCGCGGTCCTGTGGGACATGGACGGGACCCTCATCAACTCCGAGCCGTACTGGATGGCGGCCGAGACCGAGCTGGTCGAGGCCCACGGCGGTCGCTGGAGCCACGAGGACGGGCTCGGGCTGGTCGGGAACGCGCTCGACGTCTCGGCGGGCGTCCTGCGGTCCGCGGGCGTGAACCTCGGCATCGACGAGATCGTCGACCTCCTGGTCGAGCAGGTCACGTCCCAGGTGCTCGGTCGGGTCCCGTGGCAGACCGGCGCCTACGCGCTGCTCGGTGACCTGGTGACCGCCGGGATCCCGTCCGCGCTGGTCACGATGTCGTTCCGGCGCCTTGCCGACGCCGTCGTGTCCGGTGCGCCGGCGAACGCCTTCGCCGCGGTGGTGTGCGGGGACGAGGTCGTGCACGGCAAGCCCGACCCCGAGCCGTACCTCCGGGCCGCGTCCGCCCTCGGCGTCGACGTCACGCGGTGCGTCGCGGTGGAGGACTCTCCTGCGGGGGTGGCGTCGGCGCTCGCGTCGGGCGCTCGCACGATCGGCGTGCGGGTGATGGTCCCGATCGAGCCCCGGCCCGGGCTGAGCAGGATCGCCAGCCTGGCGGACCTGGATCTCGAGCTGCTCCACCGTGTCGCGGGCGGCGAGGTCGTGGACCTGCTCGACGCGTGAGGGCGGTCGGGCCGCGCCTCGCGCCTCAGGCGCGAGGTGCCACGCCCAACGTCAGCTCCACCGCGCCGTCGGGCACCTGTGGCGCACGACCGCCGAAGGCCGGGCAGACCGGCTTGTGCGCGCACCAGCCGCACAGTGCCGACGTGCGTGGCTGCCAGTCGCCCGAGGCCGCCGTCGCCTGGATCTGGTCCCACGTCGCGCGTACGCGCGACTCGACCGTGCGCAGCTCCGGCTCGTGCGGCTCGTGCCGGACGATCTGCCCGTCCCCGAGGTAGACGAGCTGGAGCATGCGGGGGACGACGCCCCGGGTGCGCCAGATCACCAGACCGTAGAAGCGCATCTGGAACAGCGCCGAGGCCTCGTACCCCTGCCGGGGCGACTTCCCGGTCTTGTAGTCGACGACGCGCAACGAACCGTCCGGTGCCTCGTCGAGCCGATCGACGATCCCGCGCAGGAGCGGGCCGTCCTCGAGCTGGGTCTCCACGAACAGCTCGCGGGCCGCCGGTTGGAGCCGGTTCGGGTCCTCGAGCGAGAAGTAGGTGCGGAGCAGGTTCGCGGCGGTCGCGAGCCACGCGGAGTCGTCGTCCGTCCCGAACAGGTCGGCGTACTCGGGGTGAGCCGCCCGGAGCGACGCCCACTCGGTCGGCAGCAACGTCTGCGCGTGCTCCAGGGTCCGGTCGCCGGCCGGGGCGTCGAAGAGGCGTTCGAGCACCGCGTGGACGAGCGTCCCGCGCGTCGCGGCCTCGCTCGGCGGCTCCGGCAGGCGGTCGACCACCCGCAGGCGGAACAGCAGCGGGCACTGGGCGAAGTCGTTCGCGCGCGACGGCGACAAGCCGGGTCGTCGGGCGCGCGTCGTCGCTCCCGCAGGAGGGTTCGCGTCGGCTGCCGGTGAGGTCGAGGTCATCTGGCGAGCGTAGGCCCAGGGGCTGACGCAGGACCCGGTCGCTGCACCGCCTAGGCTTGCCGCGTGACCAGCGAGCGCCGCGACCCCGACACGACCTCCGGGTGGGTGATCGGTCACGTCGGCCGGGCCCCGGTGATCCTCACGCCGTCGTGGCTCATCGCCCCGGTGGTCATCACGTTGCTGTTCGCGCCGACGGTCCGCACCTACGCCCCCGAGCTCGGGACGGTCAGCTACCTGGTGGCTGCCGCGTTCGCCCTGCTGCTGCTCCTGTCGGTGTTCCTGCACGAGCTCGCGCACGCGCTCGTGGCACGGGCACGCGGGCAGCAGGTCAAGGAGCTCGCGATCACGGTCTGGGGTGGGCGGACGTCGTTCGACGCCGCGGCACCGACGCCGGGGACCAGCGCGCTCGTCGCGGTGGTCGGACCCGTGGCGAACGGCCTCGTCGCGGCCCTGTGCTGGGGCCTCGTCCAGGCCACCGAGCCGGGCACCGTGGTCACCCTGGTGCTCTACGCCGGGCTCGTGAGCAACGTGTTCGTCGCGGTCTTCAACATGCTTCCCGGGCTGCCGATGGACGGCGGCTACATCCTCGAGGCTCTCGTGTGGCGGCTCAGCGGCGACCGCAGCCGCGGCACGCTCGCCGCCGGCTGGTTCGGACGTGGCGTCGTCGTGCTCGTCGCGGCGTGGATCCTCGTGCCGTCGCTGCTGTCCGGTCGTGCCCCCGACCTCGTGATGGTCGGGTGGGGTGCGCTGATCGGCGCGTTCCTGTGGAGCGGCGCGGGGCAGTCGATCGGCGCCGCACGTGCACAGCTGAGGGTCAGGGGGCTCGGGCTCGGCGACCTCGGGGTGCGGGCGGTCGGCCTGCGTGACGTCGGCACCGTCGCCGCGGCGATCCAGGAGGCCGTCCGGGCCGGGGCGGACGCGATCGTCGTGCTCGACCACGACGGTCGGCCGCGTGGCTACGTGGATCAGGCGGCCGCGGCCACGGTCCCGGTGGACCGGCGCGCCACGACGGCCCTCGACGCCGTCACCGTCGCGATCCCCGCGGACGCCCTGATCGACGCCCGGCTCACGGGAGACGATCTGGTCCGCGCCGTCGGGGTGAAGTCGCAGGTCTCGCCGGTGCTGGTCGCCGTCACGCCGGGTCCCGACGGGCTGCTCGTCCACGGGCTGGTGCGGGTGCAGGACGTCGTCGCCGCGCTGCGCGCACCTAGACTCGGCTCCCGTGGATGACCAGACGGCCCTGACGCCGGCCCCGAGCCCGACCGCCCGTACCGCCCCGACCGGAGCCGGGCTGCGTCGCGGACCGTTCCGCGAGGGCGAGCGCGTCCAGCTGACGGATCAGCGCGGACGCCTGAGCACGATCACGCTGACGAGCGGGGACGCGTTCCATACCCATCGGGGGTATCTCCCGTATGCCGAGCTCGTGGGTCTGCCCGAGGGCAGCGTCGTCCGGAACACGGCCGGCGTGGAGTACCTGGCGATGCGACCGCTCCTGAGCGACTACGTCCTGTCGATGCCTCGTGGTGCGGCTGTCGTGTACCCGAAGGACGCCGCGCAGATCGTCGGCATGGCGGACATCTTCCCGGGTGCCCGGGTGATCGAGGCCGGGGTCGGTTCCGGGGCGCTGACGATGTCGCTGCTGCGGGCCGTCGGCGACGAGGGCAGCCTGCACTCGATCGAACGTCGGGAGGACTTCGCGGCGATCGCCCGGGGCAACGTCGAGGCCTTCTTCGGTGGGCCGCACCCGGCCTGGTCGCTCTCGATCGGCGACCTTGCCGACGTGCTGCCGGTCGTCGCGGCACCGGGAAGCGTCGACCGTGTGGTGCTGGACATGCTCGCGCCGTGGGAGAACCTCGACGCCGCCGCAACCGCGCTCGCCCCCGGCGGGGTGTTCATCGCCTACGTCGCGACCACCACCCAGCTGTCGCGGCTCGCCGAGGACATCCGCGTCGACGGACGCTACACCGAGCCGCAGGCCTGGGAGTCGATGGTGCGCGGCTGGCACCTCGAGGGCCTCGCCGTGCGGCCGGAGCACCGGATGATCGGCCATACCGGGTTCCTGCTCACCACGCGTCGGCTGGCGGACGGCGTCGAGGCCCCGGTGCGCCGGCGTCGACCTTCGAAGGGTGCCTACCCGACCGACGGCACCGGCGCCCCCCACGGGCGAGTGGACCGCGGAGGAGCTCGGCGAGCGCGCGGTCTCGGACAAGAAGGTCCGTCGGGTACGGCGGGACGTCGGCCAGGGGCCGGTCGTCGACTGACCGGGGTCTCACGTGCTGGTGCGCCGCCGCGCGTGATTGACAGGACTCGTTAGGGTCGAACATGGAGCCTGATGAGAGACGTAGGGAGGTCCGATGACCACCACCCCTGCCGGGAGCACGTCTCCCGCCGAGCTGACCCGTCAGATCGAGCTGCTGATCGCGAAGAACGAGCGGCTGGTCACGATGCTCGAGGCTGCGCGCGCGCAGCTCTCGGACATGAAGGCGCAGATCGACGCCCTCGGCAAGCCACCCGGCACGTACGGGCTGTTCGTCCGCGACCACGGTGACGGCACCGTCGACATCATCTCGGCGGGCCGCAAGATGCACGTGGTGGCGAGCCCGTCCCTCGACGCGGCGACGCTGCGCCCGGGCCAGGAGGTCCGCCTGAACGAGGCGATGACCGTGGTCGAGGCGGGCGGGTACGAGCTCGTCGGTGAGCTCGTGTCCGTCAAGGAGCTCCTCGGTGACGGCCGGGCCCTCGTCGTCGGCCGGAGCGACGAGGAGCGGGTGGTGCGCTTCTCGGGGCAGGTCGAGGACGCGCACGTGCGGATCGGGGACGCCCTGACGATCGACCAGCGGAGCGGGTTCGTGTTCGAGCGGATCCCACGTGCGGAGGTCGAGGACCTCGTGCTCGAGGAGGTGCCCGACATCCGTTACGAGGACATCGGAGGGCTCGGCCCGCAGATCGAGCAGATCCGCGACGCCGTCGAGCTGCCGTTCCTGCACCCGGAGCTGTTCCGCGAGCACGGCCTCAAGCCGCCCAAGGGGGTGCTGCTGTACGGGCCCCCGGGGTGCGGCAAGACCTTGATCGCGAAGGCGGTGGCGCACTCGCTCGCCGAGACGGCGGCCACCGCGCGGGGCGAGGACGTCGCCCACGCCAAGAGCTACTTCCTCAACATCAAGGGCCCGGAGCTGCTCAACAAGTACGTCGGCGAGACCGAGCGCCACATCCGGCTGATCTTCGCGCGAGCGCGCGAGAAGGCCTCGCAGGGCTCACCGGTCGTCGTCTTCTTCGACGAGATGGAGTCGCTCTTCCGCACGCGGGGGACCGGAGTCTCGAGCGACGTGGAGACGACCGTCGTGCCGCAGCTCCTCGCGGAGATCGACGGCGTCGAGCGCCTCGACAACGTCATCGTCATCGGGGCGTCGAACCGCGAGGACATGATCGACCCGGCGATCCTGCGCCCGGGTCGGCTGGACGTGAAGATCAAGATCGAGCGGCCGGACGTCGAGGGAGCGAAGGAGATCTTCGCGAAGTACCTCACCCCGAACCTGCCGATCCACCCGGACGACCTGGCGGAGCACGGCGAGGACGTCGGCTCGGCGGTCGAGGCGATGATCGAACGCGTCGTGGAGCGCATGTACTCGGAGAGCGAGGAGAACCGGTTCCTCGAGGTGACGTACGCCTCGGGGGACAAGGAGATCCTGCACTTCAAGGACTTCAACTCGGGCGCGATGATCCAGAACGTCGTCGACCGCGCCAAGAAGAGCGCGATCAAGGACCTGCTCGCCACCGGTCAGCGCGGCATCCGTGTCGAGCACCTGCTCACGGCCTGCGTCGACGAGTTCAAGGAGAACGAAGACCTGCCGAACACGACCAACCCCGACGACTGGGCCCGCATCTCCGGCAAGAAGGGCGAACGGATCGTCTTCATCCGGACGATCATCCAGGACAAGAGGGGCACCGACGCGCAACGGACGATCGAGACGATCGCCGGTACCGGCCCCTACCTGTGACGTCCGCACGCGTGGCTCGCCTGCGACGTGGCGTCCGCACCACGGGACGTGCACCGCGTCCTAGGGTGTCGCCGTGACGACGCGCCGCGTGATGGGGATCGAGACCGAGTACGGGGTCCTGCAGCCCGGGCACCCGATGGCCAACCCGATGCTGCTGTCGAGCCACGTCGTGGCGGCCCATGCCACCGTCGACGACCCGGCGGACGCGGCTGCGCCCGGCGTGCACCGGCGGACGCGCGCGCGCTGGGACTACGACGACGAGGACCCGTTGCACGACGCCCGCGGGTTCCGTCTGCAGCGGGCCTCCGCCCACCCGTCGCTGCTGACCGACGACCCCGCGCAGCCGGCTCCGTCGGGCGACGCCCCGCAGGCGCTGGCGCGCCCGACCGTCGAGGAGTACGAGGACCCCGGCGCGGCCAACGTGATCCTGACGAACGGCGCGCGCCTCTACGTCGACCACGCGCACCCGGAGTACTCCTCCCCGGAGGTCACGACCCCGCTCGACGCCGTCCGCTGGGACCGGGCCGGCGAGCTCGTGATGCTCGCCTCGGTGCGAGCACTCGCGCAGAACCCCGTCCTGCCGGACGTCGCGCTCTACAAGAACAACGTGGACGGCAAGGGTGCGACGTACGGGACGCACGAGAACTACATGGTCGACCGTGCGGTGCCCTTCACGGTGCTCGCCGAGCGCGTGACACCGTTCCTCGTGACGCGCCAGGTCTTCACGGGTGCGGGGCGGGTGGGGCTCGGGCAGCACGGCCAAGGGGCGGGGTTCCAGCTCTCCCAGCGTGCCGACTACATCGAGGCGGAGGTCGGGCTCGAGACGACGCTGCGGCGGCCGATCGTCAACACGCGGGACGAGCCGCACGCCGACCCGGAGCGGTGGCGGCGGCTGCACCTCATCATCGGGGACGCGAACCTGCTCGAGGTCGCGACCTACCTCAAGCTCGGGACGACCTCTCTCGTGCTCTGGGTGATCGAGCACGCGGCCGAGGTCCCGGGGCTCGTCTCCCGACTGGACCGTCTTGCCCTCGCGGATCCGGTCGAGGCGGTGCACGTCGTGAGTCACGACCTCGCGCTCACGACCCGGCTCGCCCTGGCGGACGGCCGTCTGCTGACCGCGCTCGAGATCCAGCAGACATACCTCGACGTGGTGCGTGAGGCGCTGGCCGTGGTCGACCCGCAGGACGACCCCGAGGCGGCCCGGCAGACCGCGGACGTCGTCGCGCGGTGGGGATCCCTGCTCGACCGGCTGTCGACGGACCTGACGACGTGCGTGCGTGAGGTCGAGTGGTTGGCGAAGCTGCGGCTGCTGGACCGCATGCGCCGACGGGACCGGCTCGCATGGGACCACCCGCAGCTGGCGGCGGTCGACCTCCAGTGGTCGGACGTCCGACCCGAGCGCGGCCTCTACCAGCGGCTTCGGGCGGCCGGGGCGGTCGACGTCCTGGTCGACGAGGCCGAGGTCGAGCGCGCGGTGGGTCACCCGCCCGACGACACGCGGGCGTTCTTCCGGGGAGAGACGATGGCGCGGTACGGGCGCCACGTCTCGGCGATGAGCTGGGACTCGGTGGTGTTCGACGTCCCGGGTGCACCGACCCTGCAGCGGGTGCCGATGCGCGACCCGTGGCGCGGGACGCGCCTGCACGTCGGCGCGTTGCTGGACCGCTGCCCCGACGCCGCCGCCCTGCTGACCGAGCTCGGCGGTGGATGAGCGCCGTCGCACCGGACGTCCGCGGGTCCCGCCGGAGCAGGGCCTAGGGTAGGAAGCAGCAGCACCGCCCACCATGTGCCGGAGGTCGTCATGACTGGTCAGGAACGTGAGCACGCGCGTCGGGACGACGACCAGCCGGACGAGGCGCCGGCACCGGTCGCACCGGCCGTGCAGAAGCAGGACGCGGAGGTCGACGCGCTGCTCGAGGAGATCGACGAGGTGCTCGAGTCGAACGCGGAGCAGTTCGTGCGGGGGTTCGTCCAGAAGGGCGGTCAGTGACGCTTGAACGGCACTGATCCGAGCGGGCGGCTCCCGCGCGCGTTCACGACACCGGGCAGCTCGTCCTTCGTCGAGTTCCTTGCCGCGCACGCCCCCGAGCTCCTGCCGTCCGGGCGCCCTGCCCTGCCGGGCAGCGACCTCGCGGGGTCCCTCGCACCCCACGGCACGACGATCGTCGCGTTGACGGTCGACGGCGGTGTCGTGATGGCCGGCGACCGTCGCGCCACGATGGGGTCGATGATCGCCAGCCGGGAGATCGAGAAGGTCTTCCCGGCCGACGACTTCTCGGCGGTCGGCATCGCGGGGACCGCCGGCCTCGCGGTGGAGATGGTTCGGCTGTTCCAGCTCGAGCTCGAGCACTACGAGAAGATCGAGGGCACCACCCTCTCGCTCGTGGGGAAGGCCAACCGGCTCTCGACGCTCCTCCGCGGCAGCCTGCCGCTCGCGATGCAGGGGCTCGCCGTGGTGCCGCTGTTCGCCGGCTACGACCTCGACCGCCTCGTCGGACGGATCTTCTCCTACGACGTGACCGGTGGTCGCTACGAGGAGCACGAGCACCACAGCGTCGGCTCCGGCTCGGTGTTCGCCCGCGGCTCGTTGAAGAAGCGGTGGCGGCCCGGCCTCGAGCCGGCCGACGGCGTCCAGGTGGCGCTCGAGGCGCTGGTCGACGCGGCCGACGACGACTCGGCGACCGGCGGCCCGGACCTCGCACGACGGATCTGGCCGGTCGTCGCGACCGTCACCGCGAGCGGCTACCAGCGGGTGCCCGACGAGCGGATCGGCGCGTTGGTGGCCGACCTCGCGGCGCAGCGGCGCGAGGGGCACGAGAGGGGTGACCGCGCATGAGCATGCCGTTCTACGTCTCGCCCGAGCAGCTGATGAAGGACCGGGCGGACTACGCGCGCAAGGGCATCGCGCGCGGGCGTTCGGTCGTCGTGCTCGCGTACGACGACGGCATCGCGTTCGCGACCGAGAACCCGTCGCGGGCGCTGCACAAGGTCTCGGAGATCTACGACCGGATCGCGTTCGCCGCGGTCGGCAAGTACAACGAGTTCGAGAACCTGCGGGTCGCCGGGGTGCGCTACGCGGACCTGCGCGGATACTCCTACGACCGCACCGACGTGAACGCACGGGGTCTCGCCAACGCGTACGCGCAGACGCTCGGCACGGTCTTCACGACAGAGGCCAAGCCGCTCGAGGTCGAGCTCGTCGTCGCGGAGGTCGGTGCCACGGCCGACGAGGACCAGATCTACCGGCTCTCGTACGACGGCTCGGTCGCCGACGAGCACGGGTACGTGGTGATGGGAGGCCAGGCCGAACGGCTCGGGGCGTTGCTCGGTGAGCGGTGGGAGCCAGGGATGCCGCTCGCCCAGGTGCTGGCCCTTGCCGTGACCGTCCTCGGCTCCGTGCAGGAACCGGCGGCCGATGCCGAGCCGCGGGTGATCCCCGGGAGCCAGCTCGAGGTCGCCGTGCTCGACCGGACGCGTCCGCGCCGGGCGTTCCGCCGTCTCACCGGGGCGCTGCTCGAGGATCTCGTGGCGGGCTCGGCCGGGTGACGTCGGGGCCGGGCGCCCCGGCAGGTGCGTGAGGACCTGCCGCGCGGACCGGCCCTCGTCACGTCCTCGATCGACCCGGGCAGCCGGCCCCGCGACACCCTGCAGGAGGAACAGATGGACCGCCGCATCTTCGGGCTCGAGACCGAGTACGGGGTCACGTGCGCCTCGACCGAGGGCCGCGGCCTGTCCGCCGACGAGGTCGCGCGCTACCTGTTCCGGAAGGTCGTGGCGTGGGGCAGGTCCTCGAACGTGTTCCTGCGCAACGGGTCACGCCTGTACCTCGACGTCGGCTCGCACCCCGAGTACGCCACGGCCGAGTGCGACGACGTGCGACAGCTCATCACCCACGACCGCGCCGGGGAGCGGATCCTCGAGGGGCTCGTCGCCGACGCGCAGCAGCGCCTCGAGCACGAGGGGATCAACGGCCGCGTCCACCTCTTCAAGAACAACACCGACTCCGCCGGGAACTCCTACGGGTGCCACGAGAACTACCTCGTGCGACGCCAGGGCGACTTCAGCCGGCTCTCGGACGTCCTGGTCCCGTTCCTGATCACCCGCCAGGTCCTCACGGGCGCGGGGAAGGTGCTCACCACGCCGCGCGGCGCCGTGTACTGCCTCTCGCAGCGTGCGGACCACATCTGGGAGGCGGTGTCGAGCGCGACCACGCGGTCGAGGCCGATCATCAACACGCGCGACGAGCCGCACGCGGACGCCGAGCACTACCGACGGCTGCACGTGATCGTGGGTGACTCCTCGATGGCCGAGACCACGACGATGCTCAAGGTCGGTGCGACGGATCTGATCCTGCGGATGATCGAGGCCGGGGTCCCCATGCGGGACATGGCCCTCGAGAACCCGATCCGGGCCATCCGTGACATCAGCCACGACATGACGGGGATGCACCCGGTGCAGCTCGCGAACGGGCGCACGGCCACCGCCCTGGACCTCCAGGAGGAGTACCTCGCGCGGGTCGTGGAGTTCGTGCAGCACGAGGGCGAGCCGAGCGCCATGACCGCGCGCGTGATCGACCTCTGGGAGCGAGGGCTCCGGGCGATGCGGACCGGGGACCTCACCCTCGTCGAGCGGGAGCTGGACTGGGTCATCAAGCTGCGGCTGATCGAGAGGTACCGCGCCAAGCACGGTCTCGAGCTGTCGGACGTCCGGGTCGCACGGCTCGACCTCGCGTACCACGACATCTCGCGCACCGAGGGGCTGTACAACCTGCTCGCTGCCCGCGGGCTCGTCGAGCGGGTGACGACCGACCTCGAGGTGTTCGAGGCGACCGCGCTCCCGCCGCAGACGACCCGCGCGAAGCTCCGGGGGGACTTCGTACGGCGTGCTCAGGAGGCGAAGCGCGACTACACGGTCGACTGGGTGCACCTCAAGCTGAACGACCAGGCGCAGCGGACGGTGCTGTGCAAGGACCCGTTCCGCAGCGTGGACGAGAGGGTCGAGCGGCTCATCGAGTCGATGTAGTCGATGTAGCCGGGCCGATGCAGCCGAGCCGGTGGGACCCGGCCCGGGGCGGGGCGCCCCGTAGAATCGACGTCCCCGGGCAGGTCTGCCCGATCTCCACCACGACTGAAGAGGAAGTCCGTGCGCCGACTGATCGCCGTGGCTCTCGCTGTCGTGCTCCTCGTGGCGGGGTGCACCCGCAACAGCGACGGTGCGGCGGACGTGCAGGTCGGCGGGGACCCGGGTGCCTCTCCGACGCTGCGGTTCCGGGCGCCGCTCACGGTGACGGAGCCCAGCTCGACCGTGGTCTGGGCCGGCACCGGGAGCGCACTCGTCGAGGGGAAGCCGGTGCTGATCGACTACTGGCTCGAGAACGCCGAGACAGGTGCGGTCGTGGCCGAGAGCTACACGACGAGCCCGAAGCCCTACCTCCTCACGAAGGAGAGCCTCGGCACGGACCTCTTCGCCGCGCTCCGGGGGCAGCGGGTCGGGGCCCGCATCGTCGAGGTGAGCCCGGCGTCCGCCGCCCGCGGGATGACATTCCCGACGGTGATCGTGATGGACGTCCTCGCGACCCGCGCCGAGGGTGACCCGGTCCCGGCCCGACCCGGGATGCCGATCGTGACCCTCGCGGCGGACGGGGCGCCCACCATCACGCCGACGACCACCACGCCGCCGACCGACCTCACGGTCGTGCCGCTGATCAAGGGGACCGGGGACCAGGTGCCCACCGGCGCCGAGGTGACGATCCAGTACACCGAGGTCGACTGGGCGACCGGTGCCGTCGTGGACTCGACCTGGTCGACGGGTCTGCCGGTGTCGTTCAGCCTCGCGGGGCTCGGTGCCTGGTCGCAGGGGCTCGTCGAGCAGACCGTGGGGAGTCAGGTGATGGTCGTCGTCCCGCCGTCGTTCGGGCTCGGCGGCCCGGCGGGCAGCGAGCTGCAGAGTGCGACCTTGGTGTTCGTGGTCGACATCCTTGCTGCCACCAAGCCCACGGCGCCGGTCTCACCGCCCGTGACGATCGCGCCGTCGACGGCGCCGTCGTCCTCACCCACCAGCTGAGGAGAAGAAGGTCGTGTCCCTTGCGCTTCGTGTGATCCCGTGCCTCGACGTCGATGCCGGTCGTGTCGTCAAGGGGGTCAACTTCGAGAACCTCCGTGACGCGGGCGACCCGGTCGAGCTGGCGCGCCGCTACGACGCCGAGGGCGCGGACGAGATCACGTTCCTCGACGTGTCGGCGTCCTCGAGCGATCGTGAGACGACGTACGACGTCGTCCGCAGGACTGCGGAGCAGGTCTTCGTCCCGTTGACTGTCGGGGGTGGGGTGCGGTCCGCCGACGACGTCGACAGGCTGCTCCGCGCGGGTGCGGACAAGGTCGGTGTCAACACCGCCGCCATCGCGCGACCGGAGCTGGTCGCGGAGATCGCGGAGCGGTTCGGGAGCCAGGTACTGGTCCTGTCCGTGGACGCCCGCCGCGTCACGGGCGACACGAGGACGGAGTCCGGGTTCGAGGTCACGACGCACGGCGGACGGCGCGGCACCGGCATCGACGCCGTCGCCTGGGCCGTCGAGGCCGCGGAGCGGGGAGCGGGGGAGATTCTGCTCAACTCGATGGACGCCGACGGCACGACCGCGGGCTTCGACCTCGAGATGATCGCCGCGGTGCGTCGAGAGGTCCGGGTGCCGGTGATCGCGAGCGGTGGTGCGGGCACGCCGGAGCACTTCCTCGCCGCGGCCCGTGCCGGTGCGGACGCCGTCCTGGCGGCGAGCGTGTTCCACTTCGGCGTGCTGACGATCGAGCAGGTGAAGGCGCACCTGCGCGCGGGCGGGGTCACGGTGCGCTGAGCGGGCGCAGGCGCCCGAGCCCGGGGCCGCGCAGCGCGCGAGCCGGTGAGGCACGGGAGCGACCTCGGCGTGCACCGAGCCGGTGCCGACCGGGCTCAGCCGCCCGGCAGCACCTGCTGAAGCGCGGCGACGTCCTCCGGGGCGCCCACGACCTCGACGGCGGCGGCAGCGCCACGTCCGAGCGCGTGCAGGGTGAGCTCACCCACCTCCCCGCGCACTGCGACGGTCCCGTGGCCGTCGTGCGGCCGGTGGACGGCCTTGCGCGGGCCGCCGGGCACGACCAGCACGACGCCGGCAGGGGAACGGCGGTAGGCGAGCCGCGCGGCCCGCACGAGGTGCTCCCACAACGCGGCGACGAGCTCGGGCTCGAGGACCCGAGGGGGCACCGGGCCCGCGCCGCGCCGCACGTCCTCGGTGTGCACGTGGAACTCGACGAGGTTCGCCGCGTCCCCGGCCCAGGCGACAGGCGTCCAGCGCGATACCGGTCGAGCCACCCGGTCGACGAGCTCGGCGAAGTCGGCGGGCTCCCGCGCGGTGTCCGCGAGCGCGGCCGTGAGTCGGTCGGACTGTGGTGTCAGGGCCGGGATCGCGAGCCCGACACCGACACGCGGTGACCGTTCGCGGAGCAGCACGTGGGCGGCGACGTGACGCGCCTCCCAACCGGCGCAGAGGGTCGGCGCGGTCGGACCCGCCTCCCGGAGTGCATCCACCAGGGCCATCCGCTCGTGCAGGTGCCAGCTCATGGCGCCATCGTGGCACGGGTCGCTGAGGGCCAGTGCCAGGTGGGGGCGCTGCGGCGGTCGACGGGAGGGTTCGGCGCCGGGCAGCGCCGGGCGACGCTGCTCTCCTCGACGGGTGCGGGACCGGTCGAGGGGGTGCGGTCGGGACGTGGGAAGATCGGATCGTGTCCGCACCGACTTCCCCCTCTCGTCCGACGGAGCGTCGCAGCCCTCGCTCGACCCCGACATCGCCGCACGGCTGACCCGGGATCCTCACGGCCTGGTGGCTGCGGTGATCCAGCAGCACGACTCGGGCGAGGTGCTCATGCTCGGCTGGATGGACGACGAGGCGCTTCGGCGGACGCTGACGAGCGGGCGGGTGACGTTCTGGAGCAGGTCGCGGCAGGAGTACTGGCGCAAGGGCGACACGTCCGGTCACCTTCAGCTCGTCCGGTCCGTGCAGCTCGACTGCGACGGCGACGCCCTGCTGGTCAAGGTCGAGCAGGTCGGCGCGGCCTGCCACACCGGCGCGCGCACCTGCTTCGACGCCGGCGGGTTCCTCCCGGCCGTGGACGGGCTGGCGGGCGCGGGCGTGCCCGGGGAACGGTCGTGAGCGGGGTGCCCGTTGTCGGCGAGCCCGGCCGCGGTGTCGTCGTCGAGGCGGCCGACGTCCGCTGGGGCGCGGTGTGGCCGTCGCTCGAGACGTTCCGCACGATGGCGTCCGACCGTCGGGTGATCCCGGTGGTGCGGCGGTTGCTCGCGGACGACGTGACCCCGGTGGGCCTGTACCGCACGCTCGCGCAGGCCCGGCCGGGGACGTTCGTGCTCGAGTCGGCCGGCAGCGACGGGACCTGGTCCCGGTACTCGTTCGTCGGGGTGCGGTCCCGTGCCACGCTCACGGTCCGCGACGACGAGGCCGTGTGGACCGGTGACGTCCCGACCGGGGTCCCGACGACGGGTGCGCCGATGGACGTGCTCGCGCAGGCTCTCGAGGTGCTCCGCACGCCAGCGGTGCCGGGTCTCCCACCGTTGACCGGAGGGCTCGTCGGGGCGCTCGGGTGGGACGTGGTGCGGCGGTGGGAGCCGACGCTCCCTGCAGCTGCGCCTGACGAGCTGGGCGTCCCGGAGATGACGTTGTGCCTCGCGAGCGACCTGGCGGTGATCGACCACGCCGAGGGGTCGGTGTGGCTGATCGCGAACGCGATCAACTTCGATGCGACCGACGAGCGGGTCGACGAGGCCTATGCCGACGCGGTCGACCGTCTGGACGCGATGCAGCGTGACCTGCTGCACCCGGCTCCGGCCGCGGCGGCGGTGCTCGTCGACGCCCCGGAGCCGGCGCTGGAGTTCCGCTCCGCCAAGGAGGACTTCGTGGCGTCGATCCTGGCGGGCAAGGAGGCGATCCGCGACGGTGAGGTCTTCCAGGTGGTGCTGTCCCAGCGTCTCGACCTGGACTGCCCCGCCTCGCCGCTCGACGTCTACCGGGTGCTGCGCACGATCAACCCGAGCCCTTACATGTACTACCTGCAGCTCCAGGACGCCGACGGTCACGACTTCGCTGTGGTCGGGTCGAGCCCGGAGACGCTCGTCAAGGTCACCGACCGGCGCGTCGTGACGTTCCCGATCGCCGGCTCGCGGCCGCGTGGTGCCAGCCCGGAGGAGGACCGGAGCCTCGTCGACGAGCTGCTCGCCGACCCCAAGGAACGTGCCGAGCACGTCATGCTCGTCGACCTGTCGCGCAACGACCTCGCGAAGGTCTGCGAGCCCGCGAGCGTCGAGGTGGTGGACTTCATGGAGGTGCGCCGCTTCAGCCACATCATGCACATCTGCTCGACCGTCGTCGGGCACATGCGTGAGGGTGCGACGGCGCTCGGTGTCCTCGCCGCGACCTTCCCGGCCGGGACGCTCTCCGGTGCGCCGAAGCCGCGCGCGGTGGCGCTCATCGATGAGCTCGAACCGGCGCGGCGCGGGATCTACGGCGGCACGGTGGGGTACTTCGACTTCGCCGGGGACATGGACATGGCGATCGCGATCCGGACGGCGCTCATCCGCGACGGCCGGGCCAGCGTCCAGGCGGGTGGTGGCATCGTCGCGGACTCCGTGCCGGAGGCCGAGTACCTGGAGTCCCGGAACAAGGCGGCCGCGGCGGTGCGTGCGGTGCAGGTCGCGAGCCGGTTGCGCCAGGCCCTCCGATGAGCGACGTGACCGAGGCGCGTGGCCGCCGACCCGTGAGCAGGGGACGTGCGATCCTCGTCGTGCTCCTCACCGCAGGGATCGTGTTCGCCGCCGCGGCACCGGCCTGGGTGCGGACCGAGGGCTCGACGGCGCTGGACGCGCACGTCGCGATCGCGATCTCGGGCACGCGGGCGTCGACGGCGATCGGTGCCGCGGCTCTGGTGCTGCTCGCCGCCGGCGGTGCGCTCTCGCTGGTCGGTCGCGTGGGGCGGTGGGTCGTCGTGGCTGTCGTGGTCGCCGCCGGGATCCTCGTGACGGCGACGGCGCTCGGTGTGATCGCGGACCCGGTTCCGGTCGCGACCGCCGTCGCGGCCGAGCAGACCGGTGCGGGTGCCCTGTCAGGTCCGGTGCGGCTCACCGCGTTCCCGTACGTCGCGGCCGTGGTCGGGGTGGCGGTCGTGGTGGTCGGGGCCTTCGTCGCGCGCGTCTCCGGCGCCTGGTCGACCTCGTCACGCCATGACGTGCGGACCACCACCGTGCCGGACGACGACCACAGTGCCTGGGACGCCCTGACCCGCGGCGACGACCCGACCTGATCGACGAGGGGCGCAGGCCCATCGGATAAGGTGCACCTGAACCGAGCGAAAGGCACTGGCAGATGGCCGAGCAGTCCACGGAGAACGCCGAGTCGACGGGCACCACCGCCTGGCTCCCCCCGAGCGCACCTCCGAGCAACCACGGGCACACCGTCGCGGCGTGGACGACCACGATCGTCGTGGTGCTCGGCGGGCTCGTGTCGGCCCTGGCCGTCGTCTTCTCGACCGTCTGGCTCTTCTGGGTCGGGATCGTCGTGATGGTCGCCGGTGGCCTCGCCGGGAAGGTCCTCCAGGTCCTCGGCTACGGCCAGGGTGGCGCGAACACCCTGGCGCGTCAGGCCGCCTCCGGCGGGCACTGACCGGATCGCGGCGGGTGACGGGGACCATGGCCATCACCGAGCTCTGCGAGGCGGATCGGCCCGTGGCCGCCCGGCTCGCGGGTCTTCGTGCTCCGGCGGCGGTCGGGTCCCTGGCGATCGGCCTCACGGCCCTCGTCGCCTGGCACGACCCCTACCAGGCGGGCTCGTACCTCGGGTGCCCGCTCTACCTGCTCACGGGTCTGTACTGCCCGTTGTGCGGCTCCACCCGCGCGGTCTACGACCTCGCGCACGCCGACGTTGCCGCAGCCTGGGGCATGAACCCGCTGTTCGTGCTCGTCGTGCCGTTCCTCGTCCTCGGGTGGCTCCGGATGAGCGTGCGGGCATGGCGGGGTGAGGCGGTGTTCCGGCCGCTGTCGCCGCGCCGGGCGCTGGTCGGGCTCGCGGTGCTGCTCGCGTTCGGGATCCTGCGCAACATCCCCGTGCTGGCGCCGTGGTTGGCGCCGTAGCGCCGGAACCACTGCCGGACGGTGAGGTCCAGGTGCTGATCACTCTGGTCGGCCGAGTCCGGGGACCCCTCTACGATGGCTGTCAGCATGCAGGCACCCGACGGTGGGGCGGGGCCTGCCAGGCGACTGGGAGGTGACGGTCCATGACCGTGCTCGACGACATCATCGTGGGGGTCAAGGAGGACCTCGCCGAGCGGGAGAGCCGCACGCCGCTGAGCGCGCTCAAGGAGCGGGCTGCGCGGGTCACCGAGGCGAAGGAGTGCCTGAGCAGACTGCGTGCCGAGGACGCCGTCGGGGTGATCGCCGAGGTCAAGCGGTCGAGCCCGAGCAAGGGCTCGCTCGCACCGATCACCGATCCGGCGGCCCTCGCGGCGGAGTACGAGAAGGGCGGTGCCGCCGCGATCTCGGTGCTGACCGAGCAGCGTCGCTTCAAGGGCAGCCTCGCCGACCTCGACGCGGTCCGGGCCGCGGTGGACATCCCCGTCCTGCGCAAGGACTTCGTCGTCTCCCCGTACCAGATCTGGGAGGCTCGGGCCCACGGCGCCGACCTCGTCCTGCTGATCGTCGCGGCGCTCGAGCAGACGGTCCTGACGTCGTTCATCGAGCGGGTCCACTCGCTCGGGATGACCGCGCTCGTGGAGGTGCACACCGGTGAGGAGGTCGCGCGGGCGGCCGATGCCGGTGCTCGGGTGATCGGCGTGAACGCGCGTGACCTCAAGACCCTTGACGTCGACCGGGACACGTTCTCGCGGTTGGCCCCGCTGATCCCGAGCGGGATCGTCCGCATCGCCGAGTCGGGTGTGAGGGGACCGCACGACGTCATGGACTACGCGCGCGCCGGGGCCGACGCCGTCCTCGTCGGCGAGGCGCTCGTGACCGACGACGCGCCGCGGGACTCGGTCGCGGACCTCGTCGCCGCGGGCTCGCACCCGTCGCTCCGTGCGGTCCGTCACTGACGTGCTGCGCGACGCCGACCACGCCGGCGGCAGGGGAGGGGTGTGCGGGATCGGCCGCACCGCCGATCCTCGTCGTCGCCCGGGCTCGTCGACCTGACGAGACCGACCGAACCCCATCACGAGAGCAGGGCAGTGAGTACTTCAGCTGAGGGACAGGGTCCGGACCGGGTGCCGGGCGACACCGGCACCCCGGCCGGGTCGGGATCGATCGCCGACTCGCTCGCGACGGGCCAGGGGCCGTACTTCGGGGAGTTCGGGGGCAGGTTCGTCCCGGAGGCGCTGATCGCGGCTCTGGACGAGCTCGACACCGAGTACCAGAAGGCGAAGGTCGACCCCGGCTTCGGCGAGGAGCTCATGCGGCTGCACCGGACCTACACCGGGCGGCCGAGCATCATCACCGAGGTCCCGAAGTTCGCCGCCCATGCCGGTGGGGCCCGGATCATCCTCAAGCGCGAGGACCTCAACCACACCGGCTCCCACAAGATCAACAACGTCCTCGGGCAGGCGCTGCTGACCAAGCGGATCGGCAAGACGCGCGTGATCGCCGAGACGGGCGCCGGTCAGCACGGTGTCGCGACGGCGACGGCCGCTGCCCTGTTCGACCTCGACTGCACGATCTACATGGGCGAGGAGGACACCCGCAGGCAGGCGCTGAACGTCGCGCGGATGCGCCTGCTCGGTGCCGAGGTCGTCCCGGTGACGACCGGGTCGCGCACGCTCAAGGACGCGATCAACGAGGCGCTGCGCGACTGGGTGACCAACGTCGGGACCACCAACTACGTCTTCGGGACGGTGGCCGGGCCGCACCCGTTCCCCGCCATGGTGCGCGACCTGCAGAAGATCATCGGTGAGGAGGCGCGTCAGCAGGTCCTCGACCTGACCGGGCGGCTCCCTGACGTGGTGGCCGCGTGCGTCGGCGGGGGCAGCAACGCGATCGGCATCTTCCATGCGTTCCTCGACGACCGTGGGGTGCGCCTGCTCGGGTTCGAGGCAGGTGGCGACGGCGTCGAGACCGGTCGGCACGCGGCGACGATCACGGCCGGCGTCCCCGGGGTGCTGCACGGGGCACGATCCTTCCTCCTCCAGGACGAGGACGGGCAGACGATCGAGAGCCACTCGATCTCCGCCGGTCTCGACTACCCGGGTGTCGGGCCCGAGCACTCCTGGCTCGCGAGCATCCATCGCGCGGAGTACCGGCCCGTGACGGACACGCAGGCGATGGACGCCTTCCGCCTGCTGTGCCGTACCGAGGGGATCATCCCGGCGATCGAGTCGGCGCACGCCCTGGCGGGGGCGCTCGAGGTCGGCAAGGAGCTCGGCCCGGACGGGCTGATCCTCGTCAACCTGTCCGGTCGGGGGGACAAGGACGTCGAGACCGCTGCCCGGTGGTTCGGGCTGCTCGACGAGGACTCGGCGTCCGGCTACTCGGCGCACGACGCCACCGACGGGGGCGACCGATGAGCACCACAGGAACCACCAGCGTCACGGCGTCTCGCCTGCTCACGCTGCGGGACGAGGGCAGGGCCGCGCTGGTCGGGTACCTGCCGCTCGGGTTCCCGGACCTGGCCGGGTCGATCGAGGCGGCGCGCGCGATGGTCGACGCCGGGGTCGACGTCGTCGAGCTCGGCATCCCGTACTCCGACCCCGTGATGGACGGCCCGCAGATCCAGCGTGCGGTCGAGCAGGCCCTCGCGGGCGGGACGCGGGTGCGCGACCTGTTCGGTGCCGTCGAGCAGATCGCGGCATCGGGGGCGCCGGTGCTCGTCATGACGTACTGGAACCCGGTGGTCCGCTACGGCGTGGAGGCGTTCGCGCGCGATCTCGGCGCCGCGGGTGGTGCCGGGCTCATCACACCGGACCTGATCCCCGACGAGGCCGCCGAGTGGATCGCGGCATCGGACGCGCATGGGCTGGACCGGGTGTTCCTGGTGGCCCCGAGCTCGTCACCCGAGCGGCTCGCTGCTGCTGCTGCCGCGTCCCGCGGCTTCGTGTACGTCGCATCGACCATGGGGGTGACCGGTGAGCGGGCGACGGTCGGCTCGCAGGCCGAGCGCCTCGCGCGGGACACCCGGGACGCAGGTGCGGACCTCGTCTGCGTCGGGCTCGGCGTCTCGCGTGCGGACCAGGCCGCCGAGGTCGCCCGCTACGCGGACGGGGTGATCGTCGGTTCGGCCCTCGTCCGCCCGCTCGCCGAGGCACCGGACCGTGCCGACGGGATCCGCGCGCTGCGCACGGTGGTCACGGACCTGGCGGCAGGGATCCGCAGGTCGACCCGGTGATCATGACCCTCGTCCAGGGCGCTGCGGGCTCGATCCCGAGCCCGTCCCAGGGCGTGTGGACGATCGGCGTCGTCCCGCTGCGCGCGTACGCGCTGGCGATCCTCACGGGCATCGGCGTCGCGCTGTGGATCGCCAGGCGCCGCTGGGTCGAACGAGGCGGCGACGCCGACACGGTCCTCGAGGTCAGCTTCTGGGCGGTGCCCTTCGGGATCGTCGGCGGACGGCTGTACCACGTCGTCTCGTCGCCGGACGCGTACTTCGGCCGAGGCGGGGACCCGTGGCGGGCCTTCGCCATCTGGGAGGGCGGTCTCGGCATCTGGGGGGCGATCGCCCTCGGTGGGTTGGGTGCGTGGATCGGGTGCCGTCGCCAGGGGGTGCGCATGCCTCCGTTCGCGGACGCGCTCGCTCCCGCGCTCCTCGTGGCCCAGGCGATCGGTCGGCTCGGCAACTGGTTCAACCAGGAGATCTTCGGTGGTCCGACGACCCTTCCGTGGGGTCTCGAGATCGATGCCGCGCACCTGCCTGCCGGCGCGGCCGTGGGAACGCTGTACCACCCGACCTTCCTGTACGAGCTGGTGTGGAACCTCACGGCTGCCGCTCTGCTCGTCTACCTGGACCGCCGGTGGCGCCTCGGGCACGGTCGGGTCTTCTGGCTCTACGTGCTGCTCTACACCGCGGGTCGTGGCTGGATCGAGATGCTCAGGATCGACACGGCGCACCAGGTGCTCGGGCTGCGCCTCAACGTCTGGACGTCGATCCTGGTCGGTCTGGGTGCGCTGGTAGCCTTTGTCGTGGTGGGACGTCGGCACCCCGGACGTGACACCGACCTCAGACGCACACCGATCGTGGTGCAGGACGAGGATGCCGAGGACCGGTCGATCGCGTAAGGCGGTCGTGGCCTCTCCTCTTGTCGTGGCGTCGATGCCCGGTGGTCCGTACGCGGGGTATCGTGCGTCACGCCTGGGCCAATGACGTCCCGCAACCCCCTGAAGTCTTGTCGCATCCCGGCTCAGTGCCGGGGTCATGGAGGACGGTGTCGATGCCCTCGTCGTTGCAGCGGTCGGTCGTGCCCGAGGCGACCTCGTCCACGGGTCTGTACGATCCTGCGTTCGAGCACGACGCGTGCGGCGTCGCGTTCGTCGCGACCCTGCGCGGGACGCCCGGCCGGGACATCGTCGACGCGGGTCTCACCGCGCTGCTCAACCTCGACCACCGGGGTGCGGTCGGCTCGGAGCCGGACAGCGGTGACGGTGCCGGGATCCTCACGCAGATCCCCGACGCGTTCCTGCGCGACGTCGTCGACGCCGAGCTGCCGCCTCCGGGTGCCTACGCGATCGGCATGGCGTTCCTGCCGGTCGACGCCGACGAGCAGCGCGCCGCGGTGGCGGCGCTCGAGGCGATCGCGGTCGAGGAGAAGCTCGAGGTCCTGGCCTGGCGCGACGTCCCGGTCACCGCGGACCTCGTCGGCCCGACCGCCCGCGCGGCGATGCCCGCCTTCCGGCACCTCGTGGTCGCCGACCCGTCGCGCGAGCTCGCGGGCATCGACCTGGACCGACGCGCGTTCCGGCTCCGCAAGAGGGCCGAGCACGAGCTCGGCGTCTACTTCGCGTCCCTGTCCGCTCGCACGCTCACGTACAAGGGCATGCTGACGACGGCGCAGCTCGAGCCCTTCTTCCCGGACCTGTCCGACGCGCGCTACGCGAGCGAGCTCGCGCTCGTGCACTCGCGGTTCTCGACGAACACGTTCCCGTCGTGGCCCCTCGCGCAGCCGTTCCGACTGATCGCGCACAACGGTGAGATCAACACGGTGCGCGGCAACCGCAACTGGCTGGCGGCGCGTCAGGGCACGTTGGCGAGCGAGATGCTCGGCGACCTCACACCGTTGCTTCCCGTGTGCTCGGAGGAGTCCAGCGACTCCGCGAGCTTCGACGAGGTCCTGGAGCTGCTGCACCTCGCCGGGCGTTCGCTCCCGCACGCGGTCCTCATGATGATCCCGGAGGCGTGGGAGAACCACACCGAGATGGACCCGGCCCGGCGGGCGTTCTACGAGTACCACTCGACGCTCATGGAGCCGTGGGACGGGCCGGCGGCCCTGGCCTTCACCGACGGCGCCCTGATCGGCGCGGTCCTCGACCGCAACGGGCTGCGTCCCGGGCGCTACTGGGTGACCGAGGACGGCTTCGTCGTGCTGGCCTCCGAGGCTGGGGTGCTGGACCTCGACCCGTCGACCGTGGTGCGCAAGGGACGTCTCGAGCCGGGCCGCATGTTCCTCGTCGACACGGCCCAGGGCCGGATCGTCGAGGACGACGAGATCAAGTCGCAGCTCGCGTCCCAGCGGCCGTACGCGCAGTGGGTCGCCGAGCGGTCGGTGCGCCTCGAACAGCTTCCCGAGCGCGAGCACGTCGCACACTCGGCGGCTTCCGTGCGCCGGCGTCAGCGGGCGTTCGGCTACACGGAGGAGGAGCTGCGGGTCATCCTCCAGCCCCTCGCGTCGAACGGTGCCGAGCCGCTGGGGGCGATGGGGTCCGACACCCCGTTGGCCGTCCTGTCGAGCAGGCCGCGGCTCCTCTTCGACTACTTCACCCAGCTGTTCGCCCAGGTCACCAACCCGCCGCTGGACGCGATCCGCGAGGAGCTCGTGACGTCGATCGGCGGGGCGATCGGGCCGGAGCCGAACCTCCTCGAGGACACGCCCGAGCACGCGCGCAAGCTCATCCTGCCGTTCCCTGTGATCGACAACGACGAGCTTGCGAAGATCGTGCGCATCGACCGCGACCCGGCGCTCGCGGGGATCTTCCGGTCCGTCACGATCCGCGGCCTCTACCGCGCCGAGGGCGGCGGTCAGGCGCTCCAGGCCCGACTCGAGAAGATCTTCGCCGAGGTCGACCAGGCCGTTGAGGAGGGCGTGAGCTTCATCGTCCTGTCCGACCGTGACTCCGACGCCGACCTCGCGCCCATCCCGTCGTTGCTCCTGTCGAGCGCGGTCCACCACCACCTCCTGCGCCGTCACACGCGGACCCGGGTGTCGCTGGTCGTCGAGGCGGGTGACGTGCGCGAGGTGCACCACGTCGCGCTGCTGATCGGTTTCGGGGCTGCCGCCGTGAACCCGTACCTGGCCATGGAGTCCGTCGAGGACCTCGCGATCTCCGGCTACCTGCCGGTCGGCCCGGAGAAGGCGGTCGCGAACCTCATCAAGGCCCTGGGCAAGGGTGTGCTCAAGGTCATGAGCAAGATGGGCATCTCGACGATCGCGTCGTACCGCGGCGCCCAGGTGTTCGAGGCCATCGGGCTCTCCGAGGCGCTCGTGGACCGCTACTTCACCGGGGTGACGAGCCGGCTCGGCGGTATCGGGCTCGACGTCATCGCCGCCGAGGTGTCCGCGCGGCACGCCGACGCCTACCCGGCGAGCGGCAACCGCCGTGCGCACCAGCGCCTCGCCGTCGGTGGCGAGTACCAGTGGCGTCGGGACGGCGAGGACCACCTCTTCGACCCGGAGACGGTCTTCCGGTTGCAGCACTCGACCCGGACCCGGCAGTTCGACGTCTTCCGCTCCTACACGCAGCGCGTCAACGACCAGTCGTCGCGCCTCATGACGTTGCGCGGCCTGCTGACGTTCAAGGAGGGCGAGCGCCCACCGGTGCCGATCGACGAGGTCGAGCCGATCAGCGAGATCGTCAAGCGCTTCAGCACCGGGGCGATGTCGTTCGGGTCGATCTCTCCCGAGGCGCACGAGACCCTGGCGATCGCGATGAACCGGCTCGGCGGCAAGTCGAACACCGGCGAGGGCGGCGAGGAGCCGGACCGGCTCCGCGACCCGGAACGACGCAGCGCGATCAAGCAGGTGGCCTCCGGCCGGTTCGGGGTGACCGCGGACTACCTGACGCATGCCGACGACCTGCAGATCAAGATGGCCCAGGGCGCGAAGCCCGGCGAGGGCGGTCAGCTCCCCGGGCACAAGGTGTCGCCGCGGATCGCCGCGACCCGGCACTCGACGCCAGGGGTGGGCCTGATCTCACCGCCGCCGCACCACGACATCTACTCGATCGAGGACCTCGCCCAGCTCATCCACGACCTCAAGAACGCGAACCCGGACGCCCGGGTCCACGTGAAGCTCGTGAGCCAGGTCGGGGTCGGTACCGTCGCGACCGGGGTCTCGAAGGCGCACGCCGACGTCGTCCTGATCTCCGGTCACGACGGCGGCACCGGAGCGAGTCCGCTCACGTCCCTCAAGCACGCAGGCGGGCCCTGGGAGATCGGGCTCGCCGACACCCAGCAGACGCTGGTGCTCAACGGCCTTCGCGAGCGGATCGTCGTGCAGGTCGACGGTCAGCTCAAGACGGGTCGCGACGTGGTGGTCGCCGCCCTGCTCGGGGCGGAGGAGTTCGGTTTTGCGACCGCCCCGCTCGTCGTGTCCGGCTGCGTCATGATGCGTGTGTGCCACCTCGACACGTGCCCGGTGGGCGTGGCCACGCAGAACCCTGAGCTGCGCGCGCGGTTCTCCGGCAAGCCCGAGTTCGTCGTGACGTTCTTCGAGTTCATCGCGCAGGAGGTCCGCGAGCTCCTGGCCGAGCTGGGCTTCCGGAGCATCGAGGAGGCCGTCGGGCAGGTCCAGGCGCTCGACACCCGCGCGGCGGTGCACCACTGGAAGGCGGACGGCCTGGACCTCGGCCCGGTCCTGTCCCCGCCGCAGGTCGCCCCGGGGGCGGCGCTGCATCACACCTCCGAGCAGGACCACGGGCTGGCCAAGGCGCTCGACAACCAGCTGATCGCCCTGGCGACGGACGCGCTGGAGCGACGCGAGCCGGTGCGGATCGCGCTGCCGATCCGCAACGTCAACCGCACGGTCGGGACGATGCTCGGTCACGAGGTCGCGCTGCGCTACGGGAACGACGGGCTCGCACCCGGCACGATCGACATCACGCTGAACGGCTCGGCCGGTCAGTCCTTCGGTGCGTTCGTGCCGCAGGGGATCGTGCTGCGGCTGTTCGGCGACGCGAACGACTACGTCGGCAAGGGGCTCTCGGGCGGCACCATCGCGGTGCGTCCCGACCGGAGCGCCGTCCTCGTGGGGGACCGGGACGTGATCGCGGGGAACGTCATCGGGTACGGCGCGACCTCGGGGGAGATCTTCCTGCGGGGCACGGTCGGTGAGCGGTTCGCGGTGCGGAACTCCGGCGCGACGCTCGTGGTCGAGGGCGTCGGGGACCATGCGTGCGAGTACATGACGGGCGGGACCGTGGTGATCATCGGTTCCACCGGGCGGAACTTCGCCGCGGGCATGTCAGGCGGGACGGCGTACGTCCTCGACCTGCGGACCAGCGCGCTCAACGCGTCGGCCGTCGCGAACGGTGAGCTCAGCATCACGCCGCTCGACGACGCCGACACCGCCACCGTCATGGCGCTGCTCGCTCGCCACCACGAGGAGACCGGCTCGCCGCGCGCGGCCGAGCTCCTCGCCGACGAGGCCGCGGTGCGGGCGCGGTTCACGCGCGTCCTGCCGCACGAGTTCGCGCGGATGACACTCGCGCTGCAGAAGGCGAAGGCCGACGGGCTCGACCCGGCGACTCCGGGGGCATGGGACCAGATCCTGGAGGTGGCACGTGGCTGACCCGCGAGGCTTCCTCACGTACCGCAGCCGCGAGCTGCCTGCGGACCGGCCGGTCCCGGTCCGCCTGCTGGACTGGAAGGAGGTGCACGAGTACCGGGTCGGCAAACCGGACGACCGGGCCCTCCTCGGTCGCCAGGCGTCGCGGTGCATGGACTGCGGGATCCCGTTCTGCCACAACGGCTGCCCGCTCGGCAACCTGATCCCCGAGTGGAACGACCTCGTGCGCCGGGGGCAGTGGGCGGATGCGATCGAGCGTCTGCACGCGACCAACAACTTCCCGGAGTTCACCGGGCGCATCTGCCCCGCACCGTGCGAGTCGTCGTGCGTGCTGGGGATCAACCAGCCGCCCGTGACGATCAAGAGCGTCGAGGTCGCGATCATCGACGAGGCGTTCGCTCGCGGTCTCGTCCAGCCGCAGGTGCCCCAACGACTCACCGGTTCGACGGTGGCCGTCGTCGGGTCGGGCCCGGCCGGACTCGCCGCGGCACAGCAGCTCACGCGGGTCGGCCACACCGTCGCGGTGTACGAGCGGGACGACGCGATCGGCGGGCTGCTGCGGTACGGCGTGCCGGACTTCAAGCTCGAGAAGCATCACATCGATCGTCGGATCGCGCAGATGGAAGCCGAGGGCACCCGCTTCCGGCCGGGGGTGGAGGTCGGTCGCGACATCACCTGGCAGCAGCTGCGTGCGCGGTTCGACGCGGTCGTCATCACCACGGGTGCAACGGTCCCGCGCGAGCTGTCCCTGCCAGGGCGCGAGCTCGAGGGTGTCCACGTCGCGATGGAGTACCTGCACCAGGCGAACCAGGCCGCGGCCGGCGTCGAGGTCCCGGACCAGATCACCGCCGCGGGCAAGCACGTCGTCATCATCGGCGGTGGCGACACCGGGTCGGACTGCCTCGGTACCGCTCTCCGGCAGCAGGCCGCGTCGGTCACGACCCTGGCGATCGGGAAGCGGCCTCCGACGGAGCGGCCGGCGACGCAGCCGTGGCCGATGGACCCGGTCGTCTTCGAGGTCTCGAGCTCCCACGAGGAGGGCGGGGAGCGTGATTACCTGGCCTCGACGGTCGCGTTCCTCGGCGACGAGGACGGGCACGTCCGCCACCTGCGCCTCGCGACGACCGAGTACCTTCCGGACGGTCGACGGGTGCCCACCACAGGCACGGAGCGGGACATCCCGGCCGATCTGGTCCTGATCTCGATGGGGTTCACCGGTCCGGAGACCAGCACCCTCGTCGAGCAGACCGACGTCGAGCTCACCGCGCGTGGTCTCGTCGCCCGCCGAGAGGACTTCGCCACCTCGGTCCCCGGGGTGTTCGTCGCCGGCGACGCCGGCCGCGGACAGTCGCTGATCGTCTGGGCGATCGCCGAGGGTCGCGCTGCGGCCGCCGCGGTGGACGCCTACCTGTCCGGAGGCAGCGAGCTCCCTGCACCGATCACCGCTGCCACGGTGGCTCTGCGACCCTGAGCCCCCGCTTCCCCCTACACCTCCCATACCTGGAGCGTCACCACGAGCCTCAGGACCGAGGACCCGGAACTCGTACTCCACGAAAGGCCTAGGCTTCATTCCATGCGCAGAGCGAAGATTGTATGCACCATCGGACCGGTCACCGAGTCCGCCGAGCAGATCCAGGCCCTGGTCGATGCGGGCATGGACGTGGCCCGACTCAACCGCAGCCACGGTGACACCGAGGTTCACGAGCGGGTCTACAACAACGTGCGTGCCGCCGCGAACGCCTCGGGTCGATCGGTGGCCGTGCTCGTCGACCTCCAGGGCCCGAAGATCCGCCTCGGACGCTTCATCGACGAGAAGGTCGAGCTCGCCGAGGGTGACATCTTCACGATCACGACCGAGGACGTCCAGGGCACCAAGGAGCTGGCCTCGACCACGCACAAGGGTCTTCCCGGCGACGCCCGTGTGGGTGACCCGATCCTGATCGACGACGGCCGGGTCCAGGTCCGGATCATCGAGGTCACAGGCCCGCGCGTCGTGACCCGCGTCGAGGTCGGCGGACCCGTCTCGAACAACAAGGGCCTGAACCTGCCGGGCGTCGCGGTGTCCGTCCCGGCGATGTCCGACAAGGACGAGGCCGACCTCCGGTGGGCCCTGAACATCGGTGCCGACCTGATCGCGCTGTCGTTCGTGCGGAACGCGTCCGACTACGACGACGTGCGCCGGATCATGGAGGAAGAGGGCCGCGTAATCCCGGTCATCGCCAAGGTCGAGAAGCCGCAGGCGGTCGAGAACCTCGCGGAGATCATCGACGCCTTCGACGGCATCATGGTCGCCCGCGGTGACCTCGGCGTCGAGATGCCCCTCGAGCAGGTCCCGCTCGTCCAGAAGCGTGCCGTCGAGCTCGCCCGCCGGAGCGCGAAGCCGGTCATCGTCGCCACGCAGGTTCTCGAGTCGATGATCTCGGCGCCGCGTCCGACCCGGGCCGAGGCGTCGGACTGCGCCAACGCGGTGCTCGACGGTGCAGATGCCGTGATGCTCTCCGGTGAGACGAGTGTCGGCGAGTACCCGATCGAGGCCGTGCGGACCATGGCGCGGATCATCGAGAACACCGAGGAGCTCGGTCGTGAGCGGATGGCTCCCCTCGGGTCGTCGCCGCAGACGCGCGGTGGGGCGATCACGCGGGCAGCTGCCGAGGTCGGCGAGACGCTGGGCGTGAAGTACCTCGTGACGTTCACGCAGACCGGGGACTCGGCACGGCGGATGTCGCGCCTGCGGTCGGGCATCCCGCTGCTCGCCTTCACCCCGATCGCCGCGGTTCGCTCGGTTCTCTCGCTGAGCTGGGGCGTCCAGAGCTACCAGGTCCCGCCCGTCCCGAACACGGACGCGATGGTGGCGCAGGTCGACGCGACCCTCCGCGCCCACGGGCTCGCGGAGGAAGGCGACCTGGTGGTCGTCGTCTCGGGTGCCCCGGTCGGGCAGGCGGGGACGACCAACTCGATCCTCGTGCACAAGATCGGTGAAGAGCTCGGCACCGTGGTGCGCGAGAAGGACTGAGCAGATCTGATCCACGCGGGCCCCGGGACACGAGCTGTCCCGGGGCCCGCGTGCTGCTCCGGCGGTCCGGCCGCGGCCCGGGCAGCCCGGGCGAGGCTCGCGCCGCGGGCAGCGGTCCGACAGACTGACGCCTGGACCGGGGCGCTGTCCGCGCGCACCCGGAGGGTGGGGTGCTGCGGTGCCGAACCCGGACAGCCGAGGAGGGGGACATGTCGAGCGTCGTGCTGTGGGCGGTTCTCCTCACCGGGGTCGTCGTGCTCACCCCGCTGGCGGATCGTCTCCGGGTGCCGTTGCCGGTGCTGCTCACAGTCTTCGGTCTCGCGATGCCCCTGGTGCCGGGCGTGCCGCCGCTGACGATCGAGCCGTCGATCATCCTCCCGGTGGTCCTCCCTCCGCTGCTGTTCGCCGCCACCCAGCGCGCGACCGCCAACGAGTTCCGGCAGGACGCGCGACCGATCCTGCTCCTCGCCGTCGGGCTGACCGTCGCGAGCACCGCGGCTGTCGCGGGCGCGGTGCGGCTGGCCGGCTTCGACTGGCCGACTGCCGTCGTCCTCGGTGCGGTCGTGGCACCTCCGGACCCGGTGGCCGCTACCGCGGTGGCTCGCCGGCTCCGGCTTCCCGACCGGCTCGTGACGGTCCTCGAGGGTGAGGGCATGTTCAACGACGCCACCGCTCTGGTGCTCTACAAGCTGGCCGTCGCCGCCGTCGTGACCGGTGGGGTGTCCCTCGTGGACATCGGCGGGGGCCTCGTCCTGGCGGTGGTCGGCGGTATCGCGATCGGGCTGGTGGCCGGTGTCCTGAGCCGGTTCGCCCTGGCCGCGCTGCACGACGCGACCGCCGAGACGACCGTGACCGTGGCGGTGCCGTTCGTGGTCTACCTCGTGGCGGAGGAGCTGCACGGTTCAGGGGTGCTCGCGGTGCTCACCGTCGGCCTGTTCCTCAGGACGTACTCGCACACCGCGGTCACCTCCGGCGGGTGGCTGCTCGGCCGAGCCGTCTGGCGGTACGCCGACTACGTCATCACGAGCCTCGTGTTCGTCCTCATCGGGTTCGAGCTCACGGAGGTCCTGAAGGGCAGCCACGTCGCCACGCGGACGGTGCAGGTCGCGGCGCTGGTCGTCGCGGTCCTCGTGGCGGTGCGGTTCGGCTGGATGTTCCCGGCGACGGCTCTCGCGCGGCTGCGACGCGGCCGCCAGCGGACGGCGTCCCCGTACGGTCCGCGCGAGACGGTCGTGGCGGCCTGGGCCGGGATGCGCGGAGTCGTGACGGTCGCGACGGCGCTCGCGCTCCCCACGACGACGGACGCCGGGGCTCCGTTCCCGGTCCGGGACCAGATCGTCTTCATGGCGCTCGTGACGGTCCTGGTGACGCTCGTGGTGCAGGGGCTGACGCTCGCACCGCTGGTCAAGGCACTCGCGGTGGGAAGCGAGTCCGACGTGCCGCGGGAGGTCGCCTCGCTTCGTCGTCGGGCCACCGAGGCCGCGCTCGAGGCGGTGCGCGCCGTCGCACCGACCGATCAGGTGCCGCCGTCGGTCCGTGCAGCGGTGATCCTGCAGTACGAGGGGTTCCTCGCGGCGCAGACGGCGCTCGGCAGCGCGCGTGCGGGTGCCGACGACGCCGTGGACTACCCGGGTGAGCTCGAGCAGCTGCTGCATCGCGCGAGCGAGGCCGAGCGCACCGTGGTGCTGCAGGCACGGAGGCACGGAGAGGTGAGTGCCGAGGTCGCGGACACCGTGATGCAGGACGTCGAGGCGCGGGCGGTGCGCGACCTCGGCTGATCGCCGTCCGGCGGACGCGCTACGAGGTCACGTAGGCTGGTGACCGGTGAGCCGGGAAGTCTGGTCGGCAGCATCTGATGCGACCCCACGACTTGGAGCCTCCATGACTGATACCTCCCGCCGCGTTCCCCGTGTGTTCGGCCGCGGGTCGTGGCCCGAGGTCGTCCGCATCGCCGACATCCTGCGTCAGGAGACCATCGGTGGCGCTCTGCTGATGGCAGGTGCCGTGGTCGCCCTGGTGTGGTCGAACTCGCCGTGGGCGGACGGGTACGCGACGGTGCGCGACGCCACGTTCGGTCCGGCAGCGCTCCACCTCGAGCTCAGCGCCTCTGCCTGGGCGGCCGACGGCCTGCTCGCGATCTTCTTCTTCGTGGCGGGCCTCGAGCTCAAGCGCGAGTTCGTCGCGGGGGACCTGCGCGACCCGCGGCGGGCGGCCGTGCCGGTCGCGGCTGCCATCGGTGGTGTGATCGTGCCCGCGGTCCTGTACAGCGTCGTGAACGCGACCGCAGCGACGGGTGAGGTCCAGGGCTGGGCGATCCCGACCGCGACCGACATCGCGTTCGCGCTCGCCGTGCTGGCGGTGATCGGGCGTCACCTGCCGCCCGCGCTGCGGACGTTCCTGCTCACCCTGGCCGTCGTCGACGACCTCATCGCCATCACGATCATCGCGATCTTCTACACGGCCGAGTTCACCGTCACGCCGTTGCTGATCGCGGTCGTGCCGTTCGCCCTGTTCACGTTCCTCGTCCAGCGGCGCGTGCGGTCCTGGTGGCTCCTCCTCCCGCTCGCCGCCGCGGTGTGGGCCCTCGTCCACGCGTCGGGCGTGCACGCGACGGTCGCCGGGGTCCTGCTCGGCTTCGCGGTACCGGTCGTCCGCAGCGACGCCGCCGGGGGTCCGGACGCCGGGCCGGGGCTCGCCGAGCACTTCGAGCACCGGTTCCGCCCGCTCTCGGCGGGGGTGGCGGTGCCGATCTTCGCCCTGCTCTCGGCGGGGGTCTCGGTCGGCGGGTGGGGCGGGCTCACGACGGCGCTGACCGACCCCGTCGCCCTCGGCATCGTCGTCGGCCTCGTGGTGGGCAAGCCGATCGGCATCTTCGGCGCGACCTGGCTCATGGCGCGGTTCACCCGAGCGCAGCTCGCCGAGGGGCTGGCCTGGGTCGATGTGCTGGGGCTGGCGATCCTGGCCGGGATCGGGTTCACGGTGTCCCTCCTCGTCGGAGAGCTCGCGTTCGGGACGGGCAGCACGCGGGACGACCACGTCAAGGTGGCGGTGGTCCTCGGCTCCCTCGCCGCCGCGCTGCTCGCCACGGGAATCTTGCGTCTACGCAACCGCGTGTACCGCCAGCTCTCGGAGGCCGAGGAGACCGACAGCGACGCCGACGGCACACCGGATGTGTATGCCGCCGACGCCGCGGTCTGACGCAGGCGGTCAGACTTCCAGGAGCCGCTGTCCGAGGTACTCCCCGGCCTGGAACCCACCGGGGACGGCGAACACCGCCGACCCGATCGGTGTGGTCCACCGGTTGAGCATGTCGGCCTTGTCGAGCTGACGCTGGATCGGCACGAACTGGGTGACGGGGTCACGCTGGAAGGTGACGAACACCAACCCGGACCGTGAGAGGGTGCCGGGGGCCGGCGGGTCGTCGTAGTTGTACGGACGTCGGAGGAACCTCTCGGCCGGGTTCGCGGACCGCGCCCGCCGGATGTGCGCCGAGGTGTCGATCACCGGGAACCCGAGCGAGTCCACCGCGTCGAGATCAGGCGCGTCGTGCTCGCTGGTCCCGGTCAGCGGAGAGCCGTCGGAGAGACGACGCCCCAGGGCGAACTCCCTGCCGGTGCGGTCGACGGCATCCCAGGTCTCGAGGTCCATCGCGATCCGGCGGATCACCATCGACGTCCCGCCGACGAGCCAGGACGGTCCGCTCTCGTGCCAGATCAGCGAGCCGTCCGCGTCGGGCGAGGGGTTGCGGGTGCCGTCGACCTGACCCATGAGGTTGCGCATGGTGGTTCCCGGGGGCGTCGCGCCGGGCGAACGACGGAACCCGCGCTGGACCCATCTCACCGAGGTGAACGTCCGAGCGTCCTTGACCATCAGCCGGATGGCGTGGGAGATCGTGACCTCGTCGTCCGCGCACACCTGCAGCATGAGGTCCCCCCCGGTCCAGGCGTCCTCCAGCCGGTCGACCGCGAACGGGGGCAGCGGCGCGAGCCACGTGGGTCGTCGGTCGTCGAGGCCCGCGGCGGAGAACACCCCGGGCCCGTACCCGACCGTGACCGTCAGCCGGGCCGGGACGACGGCCAGCTCGGGCTCGGTGTCGGCTAGACCCGGTCGGCCACCTGTCAGCCGGTCGATGTCGTCCGTCCAGATCCGCATCAGGCGCACCAGCGCGGCGCGATCGACGCCGTCGACGAGGTCGAGCGACACGAACGACGCGAAGGACTGAGGGGGAGTCCCGACGCCGGCCTGCCGCACCCCGCGCGCCGCCACGAACGCGCGACCCACGGCGTCCGCCGGACCGACCGCCGGTTCCGACGCCGTGGCGGCGTCCCACGCCGCGCGACCGCCGAGCGCCAGGGCGGCGCCGCCGAGTGCGGCGGCGCCTCCCTGGAGGAATGCTCGACGGTCGAGACCGTCCCCGCTCACGGCATGGTCGACGCCATGGGTGACGCCGTCCCGGTGTAGCTCTCGTTGGCACCGGCGAACGATCGCGCCGGAGCGGCGATCGTCAGCGTCGTGCCGTCGTCGGCCTGCAGCGTGACGGTGACCTCGTCACCGGGCTTCACCGCTGCGGTGAGCCCCATCAGCATCACGTGCAGACCGCCGGGCTGGAGGGTGAGAGAGCCGTGCGCGGGGATGACGAACCCACCCTCCTTGGGACGCATGACCATCGTTCCGGACGCGTCGGCGGCCATCTCGTGCAGCTCGACCTTCGTCGCTGCGGCCGAGGTGCCCGACGTGAGCCGGACGTCGGTGTCGCGGGCGTTCGTGATCGTGCCGAAGACGGCGGTCATGCCGGTGTCGGCGGCCTTGACCCAGGGGTCGGTCACCGTGAGGTCGGCAGCGGTCGTCGCGACCGCGGCGGCGCCCGTCGTCGCGGGCGTCGAGGAGGTGGCGGTGCCGCACGCGCCGAGCGTGAGACCGAGGGTGAGGACGAGCGCGGGCGTGAGCCACGTGCGCGGGGTGGGGCGGAAGCGGACGGAAGTCATGGGAGAGCCCTTCGTGGGCATGGTCGTGAACCATGTGACGTGAGTGGTCGGGCATGCGGGTGACGACGGCATCCGGCCCGCGCGCGGGCGCTGAGGCCCGGTACGCGCAAGGAATGCCACCGTCGAGGCACGAGATCGCGACCGCGGGGCCCCGAACCCGGTCTCGTCCACGTGAGGGCGTGCTCACGCGACGACGAGCGTCGGAGGACGAGCGCCAGGTGGCCGGAGCGGCACCGCGGCGGGGACACGGACCATGAGGTCCGTCGACGTCAGGCGAAGACCGGGCGCAGCGGCGGGCCCCGCCGAGGGTCGGAGCGCCGCAGCGCAGCGCACGGACGTGCCGGGTGGACGACGGGGACCGGGACGAGCGGGTGGATCCGGACGACGGGCGAGGGGCGGCGGTCGTGGATGAGCGGGAGCACCGTCGACCACCAGTGCAGTGCCATCCGGGCGGCACGGTCGCCCCCGACGAGCACGAGTGCGGCGACGACCGTCGCGGCGGCATGTGCCACCGTCATCGAGAGCGGCATGGGCCCGGCCATGCCGGCCATGGCCCCCATGCCCGGTGTCGCGGCGGACGGGAGACCACCGGCGGACATCGCAGCGTGCATCCCGAGGGTGGGCAGCGAGGCGTCACCCGGGACGGCGAGCGCACCGAGCGCGTGGTGCAGCGCGTACTGCGCGGCCCCGAGCACCGGAAGCAGCACCGTGAAGGACAGGTGCCACCGTGAGAGGACCGTCGTGACCAGGAGGACGAGGCTGCCGAGGGCGGCGAGGACGGCAAGCGGGGGGAGTGTGCCGCCGCCGAGCCGGTGCGCTCCGGCTGCGAGGGCGAGGACGGTGGCGGCGGTCATCGTCGCACGGACGACCCGAACGCCGGTGCGCATCGCCTCGTCCACGCCCACGAGGGTACCTCCAGGCCAAGCGGGAGCTGTGAGCGGGCCGATCTCCGGGTGGTGCCAGCGGGGGCGTGGCCGGTTCTGACCCCGCCGGGCACCTATCCTGGGCACGGCGGCTGCGGGGGCGGCGACGAGGCGCCGACCCGGCTGAACGACCATCGTCCGAGCACAGGGGCTGAGCAGTGCGGAGCACCACACGAACCACGGTCGGCCACCGGCCCGTCGAGCGGCACAGCCGTCATGGCTGAGCTGGACGAGCAGGGACCTCCAGTCACCGAGGGCTTCCTGCGCGGCGCGCACGCCGCACCGAGCCGGACGCTGATCGACATCCTCGAGGAGACCGCGGCCCGCCACCCGGAAGCGCCGGCGGTCGACGACGGCCATGCGACGCTCACCTACGCGGTACTGGTGGAGGCGGTCGACGCGCGGGCCCGGGAGCTGGAACGAGCAGGCGTGCGTCCGGGGGACCGCGTCGGCGTCCGCATCCCGTCCGGCACCGACGAGCTCTACGTGGCGATCCTCGCCGTGCTGCGGGCGGGGGCCGCATACGTCCCGGTGGACGTCGACGACCCCCCGGAGCGGGCCGCGACCGTCTTCGCCGAGGCCGACGTCGTCGCCGTCCTCGTGGAGGACGGCGGCATCGAGCTCCGTCGCCCCTCCCTCGGGGTGGGCGGGAGTGCGCGCCGACCGCTGCCGGAAGACGACGCGTGGGTAATCTTCACCTCCGGCTCGACGGGCACGCCGAAGGGTGTGGCGGTCAGCCATCGGTCCGCTGCCGCCCTGGTCGACGCCGAGTCGCGACTCTTCCTCACCGACGCACCGATCGCACCCGGCGACCGGGTGCTCGCCGGGCTGTCGGTCGCGTTCGACGCATCGTGCGAGGAGATGTGGCTCGCCTGGGCGCATGGCGCCTGCCTGGTCCCGGCACCGCGCGCACTGGTGCGTTCCGGGATGGACCTCGGACCGTGGCTCGTGGCGCGGGAGATCACCGTGATCTCCACCGTGCCGACCCTGGCCGGCCTGTGGCGCCCGGAGGAGCTCGCAGGGGTCCGTCTGCTGATCTTCGGAGGGGAGGCCTGCCCGGCCGAGCTCGCCGGCCGTCTCGTGGTCCCCGGTCGCGAGGTCTGGAACACGTACGGGCCCACCGAGACGACGGTGGTCGCCTGCGCCGCGCTGATGACCGGGGACGGACCGGTGCGCATCGGGCACGCCCTCGACGGCTGGGACCTCGCCGTCCTGGACGACACGGGAGCACGGGTCGCCCCCGGTGAGGTCGGTGAGCTCGTGATCGGTGGCGTCGGCATGGCGCGGTACCTGGACGAGGAGCGCGACCGCGAGAGGTTCGCGCCCGTCGAGTCGCTCGGGTGGGACCGTGCCTACCGCAGCGGCGACCTCGTCCGCTACGAGCCGGCCGGGCTCGTGTTCGTCGGGCGCGGCGACGACCAGGTCAAGCTCGGCGGTCGCCGGATCGAGCTCGGGGAGATCGACGCGGCGCTGCAGCAGCTGGCCGGGGTGGCCGGGGCGGCAGCCGCCGTCCGCCGGACCGCCGGGGGCAGCCAGGTCCTGGTCGGGTACGTCGTCGCGCGCGAGGGTGTGGTGGTCGACGTCGCCGCTGCACGGCGGGACCTCCTGCAACGGCTCCCGGCGCCGCTCGTCCCGCTGGTCGCCGTCGTCGACGCCCTGCCGACGCGAGGCTCGGGCAAGGTCGACCGCGATGCGCTCCCGTGGCCACTGGAACGGGTCGACGAGGCCGCGACCGAGACGACGCAGGTCCTCTCGGGGACGGTGGCATGGCTGGCAGAGCAGTGGACACGCGTGCTCGGCACCGCCGTCACCGGTCCCGACGACGACTTCTTCGACAGCGGCGGCGGGAGCCTCGTCGCGGCGCAGCTCGTCGCGGTGCTCCGCGAGCAGTTCCCGACGGTCACCGTGGCAGACGTCTACGAGAACCCGCGGGTCACGGACCTGGCCCAGCGCCTGGACGAGCTCGCTCCGGCCGTCGTGCGGGAGGGGCGGGTGGTCAGCCCGGTCCCACGGACCGCCCAGGTCGTCCAGACCCTTCTCTCGGTGCCGCTCAGCGCGGTCACCGGGCTGCGGTGGTCGACGTGGGTCGCGGCGCTCGGGAACGTCGTCCACGCGACGGGTCGGGTGCCGTGGGTGCCGACCGTGTCGTGGTGGTGGGTGCTCGCGGGGTGGGTGCTGCTGATCACGCCGATCGGGCGCATGCTGTCGACCGTTCTCGTGGCTCGCCTGCTGCTCCGTCACGTGCGGCCAGGGACGTACCCCCGTGGCGGATCGGTCCACCTCCGCCTGTGGTTCGTCGAGTCGTTCGCGACCGTCGCGGGTGCGGCGAACCTGGCGGGCGCACCGTGGGTGACCTACTACGCGCGCGCTCTCGGGGCCACGATCGGTCAGGGCGTCGACCTGCACTCGCTCCCGCCACTCACCGGCATGCTCACGCTCGGGGCCGAGGCGTCGATCGAGCCCGAGGTCGACCTGAGCGGTCACTGGGTCGACGGGGACGTCGTGCACGTCGGGCGGGTGCGGGTGGGTGCGCGGGCGACCGTGGGGACGCGGAGCGTCCTCGCACCGGGCGCCCGGGTCGGGCAGGGGTCCGAGGTCGCTCCGGGCTCGGCGGTGCTCGAGCACATCCCGCCCGGCGAGAAGTGGGGCGGTTCACCCGCCGTGTTCATCGGCCCGGCCCCGCGGGACTGGCCGCTCGAGCGCGCACCGCGTGCGTCCCACTGGGTCGCGGTCTACGGGGTCACGGCGGTCCTGCTCGCGGGGCTCCCTCTCGTCGCCGGCGTCGCGGGGCTCCTCGTCCTGTGGCCCGCGGTGCGCGACAGCGTGTCGGCGGCAGCGGCCACCCGCGCGGCGCTCGGGTGGGTGCCGTTGGCGACCGTGACCGCACTGGTGGTTCTCGCAACCCTCACGGTCGTGTGCGTGAGACTGCTCGGCATCGGGGTCCGCCCGGGGCACCACCCGGTGCGCAGCCGCGTCGGCTGGCAGGTGTGGGCCACGCTGCGACTGATGGACGAGGCTCGCACGGCGCTCTTCCCGCTCTACTCGAGCCTCATGACCCCGGTGTGGCTGCGGCTCCTCGGTGCCCGGGTCGGTCGTGACGTCGAAGCCTCGACCGTGCTGCTCCTCCCTGGGATGACCACCGTCGGCGACGGCGCGTTCCTCGCGGACGACACTCTTGTCGGGTCGTACGAGCTCGGCCGTGGCTGGCTGCGGATCGAGCCCGCGAAGGTCGGCAAGCGCGCGTTCCTCGGGAACTCGGGGATGACGGCGCCCGGTCGCAAGGTCCCCAAGCGCGGACTCGTCGCCGTGCTGTCGGCGACCCCGGAGCGCGCCAAGGCGGGGACGTCGTGGCTCGGGTCGCCGCCGGTCCGACTACGGCGATCGGTCGTCGTCTCCGACGCGGCCGGGACCTTCGCGCCACCACGGCGGGTGCGGTTCGCGCGGGCGCTGGTCGAGGCGTTCCGCCTGGTTCCCGTGATCGTCACCGTCCTCCTCGCCCTCGGTGTCGCCGTGGTGCTCGAGGTCGTGATCGCCGACCACGGTGCCCTGGTGCTGGTCGTCGCACCGCTGGCGATCCTCGCAGCCGGTGCGGTCGCGGCCCTGATCGCCTCAGCCGCGAAGTGGCTCCTGGTCGGACGTGTGACAGCAGGGGAGCACCCGCTCTGGAGCACGTTCGTGTGGCGCAACGAGCTCGCGGACACGTTCGTGGAGCTGGTGGCGGTGCCCTGGTTCGTGCTCTCGTCGTACGGGACCCCCGCGCTGAACCTGTGGCTGCGCTCTCTCGGGGCACGCGTCGGCGCCGGGGTCTGGTGCGAGACGTACTGGCTCCCCGAGGCCGACCTGGTGTCGCTCGGGGACGCGGTGACGGTCAACCGCGGATGCGTCCTCCAGACGCACCTGTTCCACGACCGGGTCATGAGCCTGGACACCGTCGTGCTCGAGGACGGGGCGAGCATCGGTCCGCACGGCGTCGTCCTCCCTGCGGCATCGGTCGGGGCGGGCGCCAGTGTGGGAGCCTCGTCGCTGGTGCTGCGAGGGGATGCCATCCCGGGCGGTACCCGCTGGCGGGGCAACCCGATCTCACCGGCAGGCGACACCGCGAGGAGCTCATGACGGCGACACGACCAGGTGGACGGCAGCCCGACGGCACCGACCCGTACCTGCCTCGGCACGGTCATGCGGACCTCCACGTGACTCGGTACGAGCTGGACCTGGACTACCGGGTCGCGAGCAACCGGTTGAGCGCGCACGCCCGGGTGCACGCGACCGCCACCCGGGCCGCGTCACGGTTCACGCTGGACCTCGTGGGGCTCCGGGTCTCCCGGGTGGTCGTGAACGGTCGGCGTGCGACGCGGTGGAGCCATCGCGCCGGCGCCCTGTCGATCGTGCCCGAGCTGCCGCTCGCGGTCGGGAGCAGCGTGGTCGTCGAGATCGAGTACGGCGGGCACCCGCGGCCGACCGCCGGACCATGGGGCGAGGTCGGCTGGGAGGAGCTGGCCGACGGGGTGATCGTCGCCGGTCAGCCCGACGGCGCACCGTCCTGGTTCCCGTGCAACGACGACCCCGGCGACAAGGCGAGCTTCCAGATCGCGATCACCACGGAGTCCCCGTACCACGTCGTCGCGAACGGCGCTCTCGTCAGCCGATCGACCCGGGCGAGTCGGACCCGGTGGGTGTACGAGCAGACCGAGCCCATGTCGCCCTACCTCGCGACCGTGCAGATCGGGAGGTACACGACGCTCATGACGGCGACCGGCCGCGTGCCGCAGGTGGCCGCTCTCCCGGCCCGCCTCGAGGCGGCGTTCCGGCACGACTTCGCGCGACAGTCGACGATGATGGACGTGTTCGAGGACCTGTTCGGTCCGTACCCGTTCGCACGGTACGACGTCGTGGTCACCGACGACGACCTCGAGATCCCCCTCGAGGCCCAGGGGATGTCGGTGTTCGGTGCGAACCACGTCGACGGGAGGCGCGGGTCCGAGCGCCTGATCGCGCACGAGCTGGCGCACCAGTGGTTCGGCAACAGCGTGACCGCGGCCCACTGGCGGCACATCTGGTTGCACGAGGGCTTCGCGTGCTACGCCGAGTGGCTGTGGTCGGAGCGGTCCGGGGGACCCACCGCGGACGAGATCGCCACGCGGTCGTGGGAGCGGCTCGCGGATCTCCCGCAGGACATCGTCATCGGCGACCCGGGTCCGGAGCTCATGTTCGACGACAGGGTCTACCAGCGCGGCGCGCTGACCCTGCACGCCCTGCGCCGGACGATCGGTGACGACGCGTTCGTCGAGTCGCTGCACTCCTGGACCGGCACCTACCGGCACGGCTCGGCGACGACTGCGCAGTTCATCGACTGTGCCGAGCGACGTGCGCGCCAGGACCTCGGGCCGCTGTTCGACGCCTGGCTCATGCGTGCCTCGTTGCCGTCGCTCCCGTGACGTCGGTCCGGTCGAGCTCCACCTGCCGCACGTCGAGCCGAGCCCTCTCGATACCGGGTGCTGCCGACGCGACGGCTCCGAGGAAACCGGGCACGGGGTCGACATCCACCATCCACCACCTGGTCGCTGGGACCGGGCCCGGTGCCGCCACGACCTGCGGCGGGTCGGACCACCGTCCGAGCACGACCTCGCGCGGATCGGTGGCCAGGCCCTGACCGGTGGCCTTGAGCACGGCTTCCTTCCGCACCCAGGTCCGGAGCCGAGCCTCGCGCAGCATCGACCGGTCGCCGTCGGGGATCGCCGGGCCTGCGAGGCGAGCCTCCTCGCCGGCGAGGGCGGCCTGCTCGGACGGTGCGAGTGCCACGTCGTCGAACCCGGCGACGAGCGCACCGTCGAGCGGCTCGCAGTCGACGCCGAGGGCTCCGAAGTCTCCTGCGGCGACCATGACCAGGCCCCGCGCGTGTGTCAGGCTGACGTGGGGAGCGGGGTGTGCTCCCGCGACCTGCTCGACGACTGGTGCCCCGTGATCGGTCGCGCCGCAGCGGGCGCACGTGGTTCGCAGGACGACCTCGCGCCACGGAACGCCCATCCAGGTCCCGGCGACCTCCCGCAGGAGTGCGCGACCGCTCGCGAACATGTCCCGGTCGGACTGTCGACGTAGCCGCTGGTACCGAGCGCGTTCGTCGGCGGTCAGGTGGCGCTCGAGGTGGGGGACCGCCCAGGACCAGACGATCTCGACCGCGGGGGAGCCGACGAACGTCATGGCCAGAGTCTGCGGGCGCGGTCGTGACAGGGCAACCTGCAGGCCCGCTGGTGGGCCCCGTCGGGCGGGGCGCAGCGGGTGCCCCTCGCGTGGCGCCCGGACCTGCCGCTCGGTGCGTCGTCGCCACACCCTGCCGCGAGAGCCGTGCAGTCGTAGCATGCCGACCATGGCGAAGAGCCGGAAGGTCGAGAAGGTCCCCAAGACGACAGTGCGCGAGCGGATCCCCGCGAAGGTCTACGAGGCGGAGCTGTTCCGGCTCCAGGCCGAGCTCGTGACCCTCCAGGAGTGGGTCCGGTCCACGGGCCAGCGCCTCGTGGTGATCTTCGAGGGTCGGGACGCGGCTGGCAAGGGCAGCACGATCAAGCGGGTCACGCAGTACCTGAACCCTCGTGTGGCGCGGATCGCGGCCCTTCCCGCCCCGAGCGACCGCGAGCGGACCCAGTGGTACTTCCAGCGTTACGTCGCCCAGCTGCCGGCTGCAGGAGAGATGGTCCTGTTCGACCGCTCGTGGTACAACCGGGCCGGCGTCGAGCGGGTGATGGGGTTCGCCACCAATGACGAGTACCACCGTTTCCTCCACCAGTGCCCGATCTTCGAGCGCATGCTCGTCGAGGACGGCGTCCTGCTGCGGAAGTACTGGTTCTCGGTGAGCGATGCCGAGCAGGAAGCGCGGTTCCGGTCGCGCCTGGGTGACCCGATGCGCCGCTGGAAGCTCTCGCCGATGGACCTGGAGTCCATCACGCGGTGGGAGGAGTACTCGCGTGCCAAGGATCAGATGATGGTCCACACCGACATCCCCGAGGCGCCGTGGTGGGTCGTCGAGAGCGACGACAAGCGCCGCGCCCGGCTCAACATGATCAGTCACCTGCTCTCGACGGTGGACTACCGCGAGGTGCAGCGGCTGCCGATCGAGCTCCCGCCGCGCCCGCCCTCGACCGGCTACATCCGGCCGCCGCGGGACACCCAGAACTACGTCCCGGACCACGCCGGCACGCTGCTGTCGTGACGGACCGCAGCAGGTCCGAGCGGTTCGAGGCGGCAGTGCGGATCGTGACGGATCGTGCACCATCTCTTCACCCGGCACACCGTGCTGGGCGCGGTCGGTGGACGTAGCGTCGTCTCATCGGACTGGTGGTGCGAGAAGGGTCGACATGACACGTCGCTGGGTGCACTGGCTCCCGGCTGCTGTGGTTCCGGCGCTGGTGGGGGTCAGCGGCCTGGTCGGAACCCTGACAGCCGGTGCGACCGCACAGCTCCCGGAGAGATCTCCGGAGCAGGTGCTCGCGATGGTCGCCGGCAGCACGACCCGTGCGTTGTCGGGGACCGTCGCGCAGTCGTCGTCGCTCGGGCTGCCGGCCCTGCCGTCGGGTCTCACGGTGGGGTCGACCGACGCGGCGACCGTCCTCGGGCTGCTGACCGGCTCGCACACGGCGCGCGTCTACGTCGACGGTCCGACGAACGTCCGGGTCCAGGTGCTCGAGCAGCTCGCGGAGCGGGACGTCGTCCGCCACGGCTCGGACGTGTGGACCTACGACTCGTCCACGGGCACCGTCGCGCACCTGACGATCCCCACAGGCTCGTCGGCTGCGCGCGTCGCCACCCCGAGCGATGCCCCGACCGCCGGTGAGGTCCCGACCCCTGGTGAGCTCGCGGGTCGGCTGCTGGCCGCGCTCGACCCCAGCTCGCAGATCACCGTGGGGCGAGACACCCGGGTCGCCGGTCGGTCGGTGTACGACCTCGTCCTGACCCCGCGCACCGCGGACACGCTCGTCGGTTCCGTGGCGATCGCCGTCGACTCGGGGACGGGCGTGCCGCTGCGGGTCCAGGTGTTCGCGCGCGGCCAGGAGGCTCCGGCCTTCAGCGTCGGGTTCACGTCGGTGTCGTTCGCGGCGCCTGCACCTGAGGTGTTCGACTTCGTCCCGCCGGCGGGGGCCGTCGTGCACGAGCGGTCCCTTCCCGCGACGGGCGCCCTCCCAGATCGGGGGAGCGCTGCGGCGCCGACCGGTCCCCGCGTGGCCGGTGCGGGAACCGCCGCGACGATCCCGACGATCAGCGGCAGCGGATGGGCGACCGTCCTCCGTCTCCCTGCGGGAACCCTGCAGGCCGGGACGACCGCGGAGCCGTTGATCGGTCAGCTGACCCACGCAGTGCCGGGTGGGCGGGCACTGACGACCTCGCTCGTCAGCGTGCTGATCACGCCGGAGGGCTCCGTGCTCGTCAGCGCCGTCCCGGTCGAGCGGCTCGAGGCCCTGGCGGAAGGTCGGTGACGTCGCCGTCGTCGGTCGGGCTCGCGATCGAGACGAGCGGACTGACCAAACGATTCGGTCATCAGGCGGCCGTCGACGGCATCGACCTGGCGGTGCCGCGGGGAGCCGTGTACGGGTTCCTCGGGCCGAACGGGTCGGGCAAGACCACGACGATCCGGGTGATGCTGGGTCTTGCGGCGGCGACGAGCGGAACGGTGTCGATCCTCGGCCGATCGATGCCGGACCGGGGGCGTGACGTCCTCCCGCGCGTGGGAGCGTTGGTCGAGGGACCGGCGTTCTACCCGTTCCTGTCCGGTGCGGCCAACCTGCGCCGGCTCGACTCGGCCGACCGGGATGCCAGTCCCGCGACCCGGGCTGCTCGCGTCGCGGACGCCCTCGACCGGGTCGGGCTCACGCACGCCGCAGGCAAGAAGGTGCGGGCGTACTCGCTCGGGATGAAGCAGCGCCTCGGCATCGCGCATGCGCTGCTGTCCCCGCGCGAGCTGCTGGTCCTCGACGAGCCGACCAACGGGCTGGACCCGCAGGGCACCCGCGAGGTCCGCGCACTCGTCCGTTCGCTCGCGGCCGACGGCGCCACGGTGTTCGTCTCGAGCCACCTCCTCGCCGAGGTCGAGCAGATGTGCACGCACGCGGCGGTGATGAGTGCAGGACGACTGGTCGCCCAGGGCACCCTCGACGAGCTCCGTGCCGTCGGACGCCCACGCGTGACGGTGCGTACCCCCGACGTCGACGTCGCTGCTCGTGTCCTGAGGGACCTCGGTCTCGATCCTGCCGCACCTGCGAGCGTCGGCGCCGGACCTGTTCCCGACGGCGAGGATGTCCTGCTCACGGCGCCCCAGAGCGACCCGGGGGTCCCGGCGGAGGCGATCTCTGCCGCTCTGGTCACCGCCGGGGTACGTCTGCGAGGGTTCGGGGTCGACGGCGCGACGCTCGAGGACCGGTTCGTCGCGCTCACCGGGGAGGGGTTCGAGGTTGCCCAGTGAGGAGGACCGACCGGTGGACGCGAGCGCGCCGCAGCCGCGCGTGCAGCGGGGTCTGCGGGCGTCGGTGACGGCGGGACTGCTCGCCTCCGAGCTGGGCGTGCTGTACCGGCGGCGGCGCACCTGGGCGATGCTCCTGGCCCTGGCGGCGATCCCCGTCCTCATCGCTGTCGCGGTGCGCCTCTCGTCCTCGCCGCCGGCACCCGGTCACGGACCGCCGTTCCTCGACCGGGTGACGCAGAACGGGCTGTTCGTGGGGGTCACCGGCCTTGTCGTCTCGATCCCGCTGTTCCTTCCGTTGACGATCGGAGTGGTGGCCGGTGACACGATCGCCGGCGAGGCGGGGCTCGGGACCTTGCGCTACCTGCTGGTCGCGCCGGTGGGTCGGGTGCGGCTGCTCGTCGTGAAGTACATCGGGGCGGCCGTGTTCGCGCTGACAGCGACGCTCGCCGTCGTCCTCACGGGAGCGCTCGTCGGGGCGGCGCTGTTCCCGGTCGGCCCGGTGACGCTGCTCTCCGGGGACACGATCGGGGTGGGCCCGTCGATCGTGCGGGCGTTGCTGGTCGCTGCGTTCGTCACCGTCTCGCTCCTGGGGTTGTCGGCGGTCGGCCTGTTCATCTCCACCTTGACCGAGGTCCCTGTCGGTGCGATGGCGGCGACCATCGTGCTGTCGGTGACGGCTCAGGTGCTCGGGTCGCTCCCGCAGCTCTCGTGGCTCCACCCGTGGCTGTTCACGCGCTACTGGCTCGACCTCGGCGATCTGCTTCGCTCGCCGATCTCCTGGACGTCGTTCGTCGACAACGGGTTGCTCCAGGCGGGCTACGTGGCCGTCTTCGGGGCTCTCGCCTACGGGCGGTTCGTCACGAAGGACGTGCTGTCCTGAACCCGAGTGCCATCATGCCGCGGCGGTGACGGTCGCGGGTTGCGGTGAACGACTAGGCGAGACGGGAGAGCCGCGGCGGGGTGCGGGCCTCGGGTACCGAGGACCCGGTCGGCCGACACCAGGCGGCGACGGCCGATGCAGGCATCGGGTAGGCCACGTGGTAGCCCTGGATGATGTCGGCACCCAGGGTGGCCAGGATGTCCCAGACCGGCTGGGACTCGACACCCTCGGCGACGACGGACAGCCCGAGGGCGTGGCTCATCTGGATCGTCGACTGGAGGACCGTGGAGTTGTGGTTGGGGTCGGACAACCACTGGACGAAGCTGCGGTCGATCTTGACCTCGCTGACCGGCAGTCGCTCGAGGTAGGCGAGCGACGAGTAGCCGGTGCCGAAGTCGTCGATCGAGAGCTTGACGCCGATCGCTGCGAGCCCGTCGAGGATCTCGAGGCTGCGATCGAGGTCGCGCATGATCCCGCTCTCGGTGATCTCGAGCGTGAGCCGATCGGGGCGCCCACCCGACTCGGCCACGAGGCGCTCGACCATCAGGGGCAGCTTGTCGTCGACGAGGTCGCGCGTGGTGATGTTGACGGCGACGGTGACGTCGAGGCCGGCGACGCGCCACACGGCCTGCTGACGCAGCGCCGTCTCGAGCAGGTGGTCGGTGAGTCGTCGGACGAGGCCGGTGCGCTCGGCGACGGGGATGATCTCGGCGGGGGAGACAAGTCCGTACACCGGGTGGATCCAGCGGACGAGACCTTCGACGCCCACCAGCTCGCCGGTGGTCGTGTCGAGCTTCGGCTGGTACCAGAGCGTGATGCCGCCGCTCTCGATCGCCGCCTCCATCTGCGCTGCGAGGGCGAGGCGGCGGTGGCGGCCGGTCTCCGGGTCGGGCGTGTAGGTCTCGATCCCGGTGCCGGCCACCTTCGCCGAGTACATCGCGACGTCGGCGTGAGTGAGCAGGACGTCGCTCGTCTCACCGTGCGCCGGGTAGAGCGCCACGCCGATGCTTCCGCCGACCACGAGATTCACGTCGTTGAGCGCGACAGGCTTCCGGATCGCGTCCAGGAGCGAGACTCCTTGCTCCAGGGCGTCTCCGGGGTCCCCGACGCCAGGGAGGAGGATGGCGAACTCGTCGCCTCCGAGCCGTGCCACGACGCCGGTCGTCGTCTCCTGAAGTCGACGGCCGATCTCCCGGAGGACGTGGTCGCCTGCGTCGTGACCGAGCGTGTCGTTGATCTCCTTGAAGTCGTCGAGGTCGAGCATGAGCATCGCCAGCTCGCCGTGCCGGGCGACGTCCTCGAACCGGGTGTGGAGCTCGCGGCGGTTCGGCAGGCCCGTCAGCGGGTCGTGGCGGGCCTCGTGATCACGGGTCGCGGCGTCCTTGCGCATGATGTCGACGAGGCGCGCGTTCTGCAGCGTGATGGAGGCGTGGCCGGCGAGGGCTTCGAAGAGGTGCAGGTCCTGCTCGCTGAAGCTCCGCCCGGTGAACAGGCGGTCCGCAACGATGAGGACGGCGGTCATACCGTCGATGCCGATCGGGACCGCCATGGCATCGGCGAGCCCGGAGGGCAACCGGGTGCGCGTCCGGTCGTCGCCGCGCTGAACGAGCACACTCGTGCCGCTCGCGGCGGGGCTCCACCACTCGGACGCCCCCTCGCGTCCAGGTGGCGCGCCTTGGGTGAGGACGTCGTCGACCAGGACGACGTGCTGCCCGGGCGAACCTTCGGCGGCGAGCACGATCAGCTCGCCTCGGGAAGAGGCGAGCACGTCGCGCGCCTCGCTGAGCACGGACCGGATCGTACGGTCGAGGTCGACCGAGGCCCCGACCGTTCCGACGAACCGGTAGAGGAGCTCGAGCTGCGAGTAGCGAGCGGCGAAGGCGACGTAGCCGCGGTAGGAGAGGAACACCACAGCGACGACGACACCGAGCAGCGACAGAGCCGCGGGCTCGACCATGAGGAGGACGACGCTCAACAACGCGAGGCTCGTGTTGGCGGCGCTGGCGATGATCCCGCTCCGGGTCGCCTCACGCAGGATGTCCGACGTCCACCCGTCGCCCGCGAGGTAGATGACCAAGGTGACGAGGACGCAGCTGAGGAGGCCGGTCGCGATCATCGCCGTCAGTGCCGCGATCCAGCCGCGAGGATCGGTGGCGAGGGCGGTGCCGAGCACGGCGCGATAGACGAGAATCGCGACCCCTGCCTCGACCCCGAACATCGCCACGTTGAACGCCAGCTTGCTGCCTCGCTGGCGCTCGAAGAGCACAAGGGCGAGACCGCTTCCGACCAGTGCCGCGGCGAGGTAGTCGTTCGGGGACAGGTACACCAGTGCGACGACTGACGGGATCTCACGGAAGGCGAAGGTCCGTGCGCTACGCGCCATCGGCAGGTGGACGACGAAGATCTCCGCGAGGCCGAATCCGACCGCAACGGCCCACCACGGGACGAGGAGTGACGTCGGGCTCGAGGTGAACGGGCGGACTGGACCGAGGAAGAGTGCCGCGGTGCCGACCGCCAGGACGACGATCAGGGCGTTCACCGGCGTCAAGGCGCGCCGCAGCGTGCGTGAGTCCGGTGACATCCGTCTACCCCTTGCCGTCGCGGCGCGGTTCTTATCGATCGTATAGCCCATCGGCACACCGGCCCAGCGAGTCAAGCCATTCGGCCCATCTTCCTCGCAACGCGACGGGGGCTCCAGGCGATCCTGGAGCCCCCGTCGCGCGCCGTGCTAGATGCCCCAACTGCTCGCTGACCAGCGGGTGGACGACCAGCGGGTGGAGGACCAGTCGGCGTCCGACCACCGGGTGGAGGACCAGTCGGCGTCCGACCACCGGGTCGAGGACCAGCGGGTGGAGGCCCAGTCGGCGTCCGACCACCGGGTGGACGACCAGCGGGTCGAGGACCAGCGGGTCGAGGACCAGTCGGCGTCCGACCACCGGGTCGACGACCAGCGGGTGGAGGCCCAGTCGGCGTCCGACCACCGGGTCGAGGACCACCGGGTCGAGGACCAGCGGGTGGACGACCACCGGGTCGAGGACCAGCGGGTGGACGACCAGCGGGTGGAGGCCCAGTCGGCGTCCGACCACCGGGTGGACGACCAGCGGGTGGAGGACCAGCGGGTCGAGGACCAGCGGGTGGAGGCCCAGTCGGCGTCCGACCACCGGGTGGACGACCAGCGGGTGGAGGACCAGCGGGTCGAGGACCAGCGGGTGGAGGCCCAGTCGGCGTCCGACCACCGGGTGGACGACCACCGGGTCGAGGACCAGTCGGCGTTCGACCAGCGAGTCGAGGACCACCGGGTGGACGACCAGTCGGCACCCGACCAGCGGGTGGAGGCCCAGCAGGGGCTCGCCCAACCGAGCGACGTCCAGGTGTCACCGGACCAGCGGGTGCTGTTCCACTCGCCACCGGTCCACGCAGCGCCGCGCGTGGACGCCGCAGCCCAGCGACTGCCGTCCCACGGGGCCCCGTATGCGTCGACCTCACCGGCGAGGACAGATCCTGTCGCCTTGTCCACGACGTGGGTGTCACCGCGCGAGAGCTCGAGCGAGCCGAGCCCGTTGGACGTCGGGTACGTCTGGGCCACCGTCGCAGCGGCGGGAACAGGCGACTCGATCGCACGGGCGATGTTGAGCTCGCCAGCGCCGCGGGCCACGTTCGACTCGGCCGGCATCGGGTCTGCCGAGCGTTCGAGCAGCGCCTTCACCTGGTCCGGGGTGAGCGTCGGGTGAGCCTGCAGCAGGAGCGCGACAGCACCTGAGACGACGGCAGCAGCCTGGGACGTTCCGCTTCCGCGGAAGAGGCGTCCGGAGGTGTCACCTGCGACGAGCCCTTCCGGGTGCTGCTGATCGACGTTGGAACCTGGCACGCGCAGCGAGACGAGGGACTTGCCCGGAGCGAGCAGGTCCGGGTGCCGCGAGGCGTCGCCGGTGTTGGTGAACGTCGACAGCGTGTCGTCGGCGGTGGTGGCAGTGCCGTGGTTGTCGCTCGACCCGATCGCGAGGACGAACGGATCAGCGGCCGGCATCGTGAGCGGCTTCGAGACCCCGTCGTTGCCCGCTGCGGCCACGACGACGATCCCGGCTTCCCAGGCGTTCTCGACAGCCTTCGCCAGGGGGTCGATCTCGTACGGCTGCTTGGTGTTGGTCCCATAGGAGAGGTTGATGACGCGGACGTTCATGCCGTTGTCGTTGCGGTGCTGCACGATCCAGTCGATCGCGGCGATCACCTGAGAGACGTCGGTCGTCCCCTCGGAGGAGGACACCTTCATGTTCAGCAGGCTCGCGCCGGGGGCGACGCCCACGAACTGCTTCGGGTTGTCGAGCGTGGCCGTCGTCACGGAGTCGTCCCGGCCGGCGATGATCCCCGCCATGTGCGTGCCGTGACCGTAGGCGTCGAGGTACCGCAAGGAGTCGGACTGACCGTCGAACGACAGGTCGGGACCGTTGATGACCTTGCCTGCCGTGTCGAGGCCTTCGACTGGTGCGATGCCCGTGTCGACCAGCGCGACCGTGACGCCCTTGCCAGTGATCGGCCGGCCTTGGGCATCGGTCATGTCCCACGCGTCCTGCGCGCCGATCGCCTTGGTGAGGTTGTACATCGATCCGAGATCGGTCGTCGCGTCCCACGTGCCGGAGGTCGCGACGGCCTTATCTGCTTCGGAGGACCCCTTGTTGTCGCCCCAGGTGCTGTCGAGCAATGACGCGGGCGCCGTTGTCGCGGTAGCGTTCGGGTGGGGTTCGACTCCGTAACTGGTGCCTGTCACGGTGACTGTTGCGGCGAGCGCCAAGGCAAGTGTTGCGGCAACAGGAGTACCGACGCGGTTCATGTCCACCTTCTGTGCATTGTTCAGTCCTCCAGGGTCAAGGCGAGTCGCCGTATGCGAACAGCATAGGGGATGACACCGAGAATGTGGAGCCGACTGGGGTAAATGTCCTTTTCGACATCGCAGTAATGGTGATGACCGACCGCAGACAAGTCGGTTCTTGGAGCGTGCCCAATTCCGCTCGCGTTTACTCCGGCGCCACCCGCAATTGGTTGAAAGTTAGATTCTTTTGATCTCGCGATGTGGCAGACGACGTCGTCGACCCCGTTGGTCGGACGCGGCCAGCTCGGTCGGTTGCCTACGATCAGACCTGGTCACGAGCGGTTCGGCCTCGTCGGGCAGTGAAGATGCCCGGCATCGGTTCGGGTCGTCGTGTACGTGGAGATGGTTCGGTCCGACGCTGACTCGGTCCGCCTTCCGCCCGTCGGCTGCGGGTGATGCCGATCGCCTTGCGCGTGGGAATTGGCAATGGTACTGACGCGTTGCGGAGGGCCTTCGCGGGTGCGTGCCGGTGAGGAGCGCGAGACGTCCATCTGCGGCGCGGAAGCCGACGCGCGAGCAGGTGCGCGGAATCTGAAACTCCGTGCCCGACGGGTCTGCGTGAGCGGGCGATCACAGACCGCCATGAGCCGGGTCGACGCGTGGGCCTTGGACGAGGTGCGCGGATGAGCCAGGTCACGCCCTGCGGATCGGCGGAGCGGGTGAGGCGCGGCAGGGCGCTCACGGGTGTGCGGCGGGTGAGGTCGACGCCCGATCGCGCGGCGACGGGCGGGTGAGGAGGCAATGTCCTGGCGGGTGAGACGCGAATAGCTTCCGTCTCTTCACGCCGTTCTTGTGCAGCGTCCCGAGCGGGTGGTGCACGCGACGCCGGACACTTACCGTCAAGTCGCCTCGTCGTCGAGCCGATATCCACAGCGAAGGGTGGACAGACCGAGGTCACCCGGGCGTCGCCGCCAGGACTCCTCCCGACACCGAGGATGGGATGCGTCGATGATGACTCTCGACCGGGTCGACCCGTCCGGTGCGCGCGTGAGCCGAACGCTCGGGCTGGCCCCGTGGCTCGTCCTGCTCGTCGTCGCGGTTCTCGCCGTCGCCGCCACCGACGTGGCCTCCGCGGGCCGCTTCCAGCTCGGTGCGGCGGTCGCCCTCGTGCTGCTTCTCGTCTGGCGACTGGTGCGCGTCGGAGCACGCACCACCGAGCGCCGGCGCCCACTCACCCTGCTGGCTGCAGGCCTCACGCTGTGGTCGGGGGCCGACGTCCTCACCGGGGTGGCTCGGACCCTGGACGTCGATCTGCCGGCGGGGCTCGACGTGGGAGTCCGGGCAGCGGGAGCCGCCGTGCTCGCGGCGTTCGTGCTCACCGACGCATCGCGCCGGCTGATCACGTCACCAGCGGTTCGGCTCGAGGTGATCGTCGTGTGGGTAGGCGTCTGCCTGGTCGTGTTCGCCGCGACGACGGCCGTGCCAGGGGGCTTCATCCCTGCGGGAGATGCGCGGGTCACCGACGTTCTCTCCCACCTGGGCGACGTCGCGCTCGTCTCGCTCGTCCTCAGTCGGGCGGTGCTGCGTCAACGCGACCGGTCGGTGCGGACGGGTGTTCTGCTCCTGGGTTTCGTGGCGCTGATGGTGGCTGACAGCGACATCGTGACGGGGTCGTCACGTACTCCGTCGACCGTTGGGCTGCTGGTCGTCCTGATCGGCGGCGCCGGCCTTGCGGCGATCGTCGGTGCGGCGTGTGCGACGCCGCCACCCGCTGCGGCGACACCGCTCCCGCGTCAGACCCCTCGCGCCGTACCGGTGGCCGCGGCAGTCGCGGTCGTCGCGCTCGTGGGTGACCCGACCGGCGCCCCCGGTTGGACGATGCGACTCCTCGCTCTCGTGACGTTGGTCGCGACGGGGGCGCGCCTCACCCTCGCGCTCCGGGACGCGCAGGGAGCGGCGGAGGCGACCCGTCTGTCGCTGACCGACGATCTGACCGGCCTGCCGAACCGGCGGGCGCTGCTTGCTGCCGCTGACGACGCGCTGCGCACGACGTCACCGATCGGTGTCCTCCTGCTGGATCTGGACGGTTTCAAGGACGTCAACGACAGCCTCGGTCACACCATCGGGGACGAGGTGCTGGTCGCGCTCGCGCAGCGGATGCGTGCGGCGACGGATCACCGCGTGATGGTCGCTCGGCTCGGCGGCGACGAGTTCGCGCTGCTCATCTCCAGCGTGAACCGGGAGCACCTCCTCGAGACCGCGCAACGGGTGCGCGCTGCCCTGCGGGAGCTTCTCCGCGTCGAGAGCTTCGACCTGTCGATCGATGCCTCGGTCGGCATCACGATGCGTGAGCAGAGCGAGACGTCGTCCACCGAGCTGCTGCGTCGCGCGGACATCGCGATGTACGCGGCCAAGAGCGCGCATGCCGGGGTGGTGTTCTTCGACCCGGCACAGGACGGCTTCTCGCGTCAACGGCTTCGTCGTCAGGAGGAGCTCCGGGAGGCTCTCGCCGAGGGCCAGCTCGTGGTGTGGTACCAGCCGCAGATCGATGCGCGGACGCGCGCCGTCGTGGCGATGGAGGCGTTGATCCGGTGGTGGCATCCCACGGAGGGGTTGCTCGCGCCGGTCGCGTTCCTCGCGGACGTCCGTCGTGCGGGGCTGATGCCGGCGCTCACCGAGCTGGTCATGCGTCGGGTCGTCGACGACGCGCGTCGATGGCGGAGCGAGGGGCTGACCTTCCGGGTCGCGATGAACTGCGCGCCGCCTGAGCTCGTCTCGGGCGAGCTGCTCCCGCAGCTGTTCGCGGCACTCGCCGCGGCGGACCTGCCTGCGGACTCGATCCTCGTCGAGGTGACTGAGGACTCGTTCCTCGCCGATCCTGAACGGACTCGCGACGCGCTGCACGAGCTCCACTCCCATCACGTGCAGGTGTCGGTCGACGACTACGGCACGGGGTTCTCATCGCTCGCGTACCTACGCGACCTGCCGGTGCAGGAGCTCAAGCTCGACCGATCGTTCATCGCTCCCGTCGTCCACGACGAGCGCAGCCGGATGATTGTCCGGACGACGAGCGAGATGGCGCGAGCGCTCGGACTCCGGCTCGTGGCGGAGGGCGTCGAGAGCCCCGAGGTGGCCGCAGCCCTTCTGCCGCTCGGCGTCGACGTGTTCCAGGGCTACTGCGTCGCGCGCCCGATGCCGGCGGACGACGTCTCCGCGTGGACCCGTCGCTGGACGGCCGAGCACCGCCTTGCACGTGGGCACGGACGCACCGCCCACGGTGGCGGGTTCACGATCCCGGCGGCTCGTTCCCGGGTGAGCCCGGCCGACGCGTCACGGTCCAACCGGGACGAATCCGCGCGCTGAGGTTGCTCATGGCAGGGGTGCGACTGCCGATGTCATGCGTGAGCGCGACCGATCCGGCGTCGCGCCCACGTACGAAGGAGAAGCTCTCGATGTTCCGCCTGAGCTCGCGCGCGCCGTCCGATGTCGACCCGCTGATCTCCCGCGTCGGCGCGTTCGAGATCCTCGAGGCGACTCCCGCCGCGCTGATGGTGCTCGACACCGACGGCACGATCGTGCACCGCAACCGCGCAGGTCTCGCCCTCGGCGAGAAGGTCGGCGCAGAGCGTGGCGCGGCCGTGCTGGCCGCGCTCCGCGACCAGCTCGCGCAGATCGTCCGGATCGAGCGGTCGTTCCCGGTGACCCGGACGGTTCACGCCAACGAGGGTGGGCAGCACGCCGACGCCGAGGTGGTCGTGGACCGGTTCGACGGCGGCTTCACCGTCGTGTGGCGCGACGTGACGGCCGCGCACGACGTCGCACGGACCACGAAGTCGGTGGCCGGGGAGCTGGAGGCGTCATCTGCCTCGCTGACCGCCCTCGGTGACCAGATCGCCGCCGGCGCGGGCGAGGTGTCCAACAGGGCGGGCGCCGTCGCGGCCGGCTCGGAGCAGATGTCGGCCAGCATCCGCGAGATCGCGGTGAGCGCTGCCGCGGCCGCTAGTGGGACGAGCACGGCAGTCGGCGCGGCGGGCGTGGCGAGCGAGCGGCTGGCCAAGCTCGGCGAGTCGAGCACGCGGATCGGCACTGTCAGCAAGCTGATCACCGCGATCGCCGAGCAGACCAACCTCCTCGCGCTCAACGCGACGATCGAGGCCGCACGTGCGGGCGAAGCCGGCAAGGGCTTCGCGGTCGTCGCCGGCGAGGTCAAGGACCTCGCGGGTCGCACGCGCAGCGCCACGGCGGAGATCACCGAGATGATCGCGGCGATCCAGACGGACAGTGCGGACGCGGCACGGGCGATCAGCGACATCCTGCGGCTGATCGACGAGATCGGGGCACAGCAGACCACGGTCGCCGGTGCGGTCGAGGAGCAGACGGCGGTGGCGAGCGAGATGAGCGCGAGCGTGGCGGCGGTCGCCGACGCGGCATCCGTCTCGGCCAACGCGGTCGGTGAGCTCCGACGGTCTGCCGACTTCGTCACCGCGAAGGCCGCTGAGCTCCACGCGCTCGTCGCGGACTGACCCAGGCGGTGGTCGGCGGTATCGTCTGACGACCCCACTTCCGGCCCCGCGGCCGGGGCCGTGCGGTGGCGGCCGAGGAGTCGGCGAGCGGCAGGCGGTTGCCGGTGACGTGGTCCGGGGGCGATGAAGGCATGACGGTGCTGCGGTGGGCCGCGAGGGTGGCGCAGTGGCGGTCGGTACGTGCCGTTGCCGCGGTGATCCTCGTCCTTGCCGTGTGCGTCGGCGAGATCGTGCACGAGCCGCGCCTGGCCCACAACCCGGTGTTCGCGGGCGACGTCGTCGTGTTCTACCCCGAGCACCCCGACGACGAGGTGCTGTGGGGCGGTAGTGCTGTCCGGGCGGCCATCGACACCAAGGGTGCGGACAACGTGTACGTCGTCCTGGTGTCCCGCGGGCTCGGGGCCACACCGTTCCTCAAGCCGGCGCACTTCAACGCCCTCTCGAGCGTGCAGCGAGGCACGCTCCGTGAGGACGAGTTCCGTGCGGCGATGGCTGCCCTCGGGGTCGAGAGCCGCAACGTGGTCGTGCTGCAGGACTCGGCACCGGGGCCGGATGACAACTTCGCGGAGATGCGGCGCACGGCGCTCAGGTTCGAGCGCGCGGCCGCTGCGGCAGGGAGGACCGTCACGCACGTCGCTCACTCGTACGTGCTCGACAACAACCGGCTCCATCGCGGCAACGGACGGGTGATCAAGAGCCTCCTCGACGAGGGGCTGATCACCGATGCGCTCTTCTGGATCAAGCCCGAGTTCCGGTACAACGTGCCGGCCGGTGACCTGGTGCGCTTTCAGGCGCTCACCCCTGTCGACTCGGCTGCGGTCCACGCGGCGATCAACGCGTACACGCGGACGGAACCGCGTGCCGGTCTGGAGGCGATCGGGTTCCGCAGCACGCCGTGGTACTTCTGGATGCTCGAGTGGGACGCGAACCTCACCTCGTTGTTGCACACGGCTGCGGTTCCGGGCTAGCAGCGCTCCCGGCGTGCGCCGCGTGAGGCCGTGGTTTCAGCTCGACCAGACCGGCGCATGGCTGCCGATCGGCCCGGCGTCGACTGACCAGTGCGGTGGCGTGCCGGCGATCTCTCCCGGCAGCGGCACCTGCCGGGCGGAGCCCCACGCCGTCCTGGTCGTCACGAGGTCCGTGTCCGACCACTGCGGGTCCGGGGTCGTGCGACCGGACGGCGACGGGTGGCCGAGGAGCGCGGTGGCGGTGCCGATGAGTGAGCACCGGACCGACGTCGGTGCGCCGTGGCGCAGCTGTCGGAGCAGGGCGCGGCCGATGGCTGCGGCGAGGACGGCTCCGGTCCCATGATCGAGGGCCTGCGCCGGGAGGGGGCGAGGGGCGTCCGTGCCGTCCTCCGAGGCGCCGGCGGATGCGATGCCGACACTCATCTGGACGAGGCTGTCGAACCCGCGTCGCTCCCGCCACGGCCCGGTCCAGCCATAGGCGTCGAGGGAGGCGGTGATGAGCTCCGGGTTGAGGGAGCGAAGCGCGCTGGCGTCGTAGCCGAGGGCGTCGAAGGCACCGGGCCGGTAGCCGCTGACCAGCACATCGGCGGTGCGCACGAGCTCGGCGAAGGTCGTCCGGTCAGGCGAGCAGGTCAGGTCCAGCCGCGTCGAGTGCTTGCCTGCGGTCGTCTCCGGGACGAGCGCCGCCACCTCGTCGACACCGACCGGGTCGATGCGCAGCACGTCTGCTCCGTATGCGGCGAGGAAGCGGGTGCACATCGGGCCGGCGAGCACCCGTGTGAGGTCGAGGACCCGGACCCCGTCGAACGGCCGGACCGGCACCGGTGAGCGGGCTACCCACCGAGGAGCAGAACCGGTGGGTGTCCCGACGTCGGTGCGGGCGAGCGGTTCGTCACGCGTCGAGCGGCCGGCCGCGGAGCCGAGCCACTGCGCTCGGGTGTGCATGACGGCCGCGCACCCGCCAGCGGAGACGATCGCGTCCTCGAGTGCCGTCCCCTCCCACGAGGCGACTGCTCGGGTGACGTCCTCGCGGGTCGCGGCACCGAGGACGCGATGGACGACCGCTCGGTGGTGGGGGTAGTTCGTGTGCAGCCGGATCCAGCCGTCCTGCGTCCGGTAGTCGCCTGCGATCGGGTCCCAGGCCGGAGGGAGGTCCCAGCCGAGCGGGGTGAAGAGACGCTCGGCGAGGAACGCCGCCGCCGCGCTGCGGGTACTGACCGTGACCGGCCGTGCCGTCTCCGCACGGCGCGTGGCGAGGAGCTGTGCGGCGGCGAGCAGCTCCGTGGCGGTCGTGGCGGCGGCGAACCCGGTGACGTCGAAGGTGGCGGGGAGCACCGTCGCCGGACCGATGATGGTCGGTGGGTCGACAGGATCGAACGACTCCTCATCCGTGCCGAGGGCACGCCAGACCGCCATGGCCCAGTCGGTGGTCGCGGGTGACGTCATCTGCGCCTCGGGGTCAGCCGTTGAGGGTCGTGAGGAAGGCCTTGGCGATCGGAGCGGCCACCGCACCACCGCTCTCGCCGTCCTCGACGAGCACGCAGAACGCGACGTCGCCCTGCCACCCGACGAACCACGCGCGGGTCTTGGGCGGCGTGTCGGTCCCGTACTCCGCCGTCCCGGTCTTGCCGTACACCGGGGCACCGGGCGTCGACTTCATGACCTGACCGGTCCCGTCGGTCACCACGAGTCGCATCAGGTCGTGGAGCTGCGCGATCACGGCCGGGTCGAGGGGGTGCGGGGTCCGGTCGGCACCAGCGACTGCGGGGGAGGAGACGAGGGCCGGCTCGACGTAGCTGCCGCGGGCCACCGAGCCGACCATCACGGCGAGGTCCGCCGGCGAGACGAGCGTCTTGGCCTGGCCGAAGGCGGTGGCGGCGCGTTCGCTGGTCGACGTGGCCACCGGGACCGACCCGGCCGCGACGTCGGGCACGCCGAGGTGCTTGTCCCATCCGGCGCCGATGCCCAGGGCGAGCGCGGCGTCGTGGACGTCCGAGTTGCCCATCTTCTCCGAGAGCTGGACGAACGCCGTGTTGCAGGACTGCGCGAAGTCGACGGAGAACGGCACGGAGCCGAACGACTCTCCGGCGTAGTTGGAGACCTTGAGTCCTCCGACCGTCACCGAGGGCGGGCAGGTGACCGTCGTGGTGGGGGAGAGACCCTTGCTGAGCAGCGAATACGTCGTGCCGACCTTGAGCGTCGAGCCTGGGGGGTACGTCCCGGAGAGCGCTCGGTCGATGCCGTACGACGGCGAGTTGGCGACGGCCAGCAGGTCGCCCGTCTTGACGTCCACGGCCACCAGGGCCGACGGGACGCTGCCGCTGCCGGCAAGAGCGTTCTCGGCTGCCGTCTGGGTCGCGAGATCGAGGGTGAGCGTGACCGAGGTGCCGTTCACGGGTGGCTTCTCGAACAGAGCGGTCGTCGGCGCGAAGCTCGTGGCGATCCTGATGCCTGGTGTCCCCGCGAGCACCTCGTCGTACTGCGCCTGAAGTCCGCTGAGCCCGGCGTAGTCACCGGCGACGTACCGTCCGCCGCTCTTCTCCACGATGTCGGCGGTCACGGGTCCGTAGGAGCCGAGCAGCGGGCGCGCGAAGGCCGAGGTCGGTGCGAGCGGTTGGGTCCGCTTCGGGTAGATCACCCCGATGAGGGAGTCGAGCTGGGCCTTCCGGGCGAGGAAGTCGGACTCTCGATAGGCGATGACCGGAATCGGCGCCTTCGAGCCGGACGTCTTGGCCGCGTCGAGCTGGGCCACGAGAGACCCGGGCGACGAGCCGACGAGGGTCTCGAGCGCGGAGACCGTCGAGTCGGACGCCCGGGTCGGGTCGATCTCGACGTCGTACACGGTGCCGTTCGCGAGGATCGGTGCGCCGTTGCGGTCGAGGACCTCGCCACGGGTGCCCCAGGTCCGGGTCTTCACGAGCGTTGCGTCGGGCCCGATGCCGGGAACCCACATGGAAGCTGTCGGTGTGGTCACGATGGCCCAGGTGCCGGTGGCGTCCGTGGCCTCCACGGGCATCGAGTAGCTCCAGGTGGACCCTGCGGTGACGGGCCACGACACCGCGAGCTCGGCGGAGGCGGACGTGCCGTGGCGGGTCATGGACGTGACCGAGACGGTCGGGTGGACGTCGCCCAGTGCCGCGGTCGTGGCATGGAAGCCCGCGGCGACCGCGGTCGGCTCGGCGCCGGAGTAGGCGATCGCATCCAGACCTCCGTCGGTCCAGGCGGTGGCGTAGGAGGTGAACAGCGCGTGCGCCTTGCTGTCGAGCTCGGCCTCGTGGCGGTGCCCGACGTACACGTATCCCCCTGCCGCCCCCGCGATGACCAGGGCGGCGGCAGCGGTCGCGGCGACGATGGTTCGGGTGCGCATGGGTGCCATCCAACACCGGATCGCCGACACACCTGGGGGAGTTCCACTCGATCGTCCCCTGTGCTTGGGTGTCGGCATGGTGAGCATCGAGGTTCGTGACGTGCCCGGACGGAGTCGCTACGAGGCGCGGATCGACGGCGAGGTCGTCGGCTTCGCAGAGTACGAGCGGTCCGGGGAGCTGGTCGTGTTCACCCACACCGAGGTGGAGCCGCGCGCGGGCGGGAAGGGCGTCGGCTCGGCGCTCGTCCGCGGTGCCCTCGACGACGTGCGGGCAGGAGGCGCGCGTCGCGTCGTCCCACTGTGCCCGTTCGTGCGCGGCTGGATCGCGGCACACGACGAGTACGGCGACCTCGTGGCTGCGGCGTCAGGCGCCGCCACGGACTGACCGCTCGCTCCGCGGTCGGTGTGCGGATGCAGGTTGCACGCTGGTTGCGCCGCCGCCGGGCGTCGACGGACCGGGGCCGAGCGGGCGACTCGCGCGGCGTGTTCATCCGGGGTTCACCCTGCAGTGGCGTGGTCACGCCATACTTCGCGCGTGACCGCCATCGAGCCCCTCGCGACGACACGGCCGACCGCGACGGGTGACGTCCCCCGTTCCCGAGTGCTCGCGTGGGCGCTGTGGGACTGGGGCTCGGCGGCGTTCAACGCGGTCATCACGACCTTCGTGTTCACCCGGTGGCTCACCAGCAAGGCGTTCGTCGACCAGGGCACGGTGGACGCCGCGGCCCTCGACGTCACCGGGCACGGCGCGGCCACGACGGCGCTCGATGCCGTTCTCGCGCAGCACTCGGCGTGGCTCGGCTGGGGGCTGACGGCGTCCGGTGTCCTCATTGCGGTGCTCGCCCCCGTGACGGGTGCCCGCGCCGACGACACCGGCCGGCGCAAGCGCTGGCTCGGGGTCCACACCGCGATCACGGTCCTCATCTGCGCGGCGATGTTCCTCGTCACCCCGGACCCGACGAGCCTGACCCAGAACCTGCTGCTGGGCATCTTCCTGCTGGCCGCCGGCACGATCTTCTACGAGCTCGCAGCGGTCAACTACAACGCGATGCTCGCCCAGGTCTCGACCCCACGCACGGTCGGGCGGATCAGCGGCCTCGGCTGGGGCGCGGGGTACATCGGGGGGATCGTCCTGCTCCTGGTGCTGTTCGTCGGGTTCATCAACCCGACGGTGGGCTGGTTCGGTGTGACCGGTGCGCACGGTCTGGACATCAGGGTCGCGGTCCTGGTTGCCGCCGTGTGGTTCGGTCTCTTCGCGTTGCCGGTGCTGATCGCAGTGCCCGAGGTGACGCCGTCCGGCAGAGGGACCCGGCTCGGACTGGTCGGGTCGTACCGGCGGCTGGGTCATGACGTGGCTGCGCTGTGGCGCGGGCAGCGGGACACGCTGCGGTTCCTGGTGGCGAGCGCCGTGTACCGCGACGGTCTCGCCGGCGTCTTCACGTTCGGAGCCGTGATCGCGTCGGGGACATTCGGGTTCAGCGCGTCCGGGGTCATCATGTTCGCGATCGCCGCCAACGTCGTCGCTGGGCTCGCGACGTTCGTCGCCGGGTACCTGGACGACAAGGTCGGTCCGAAGGCGATCATCGTGACGTCACTGGTGGGGCTGGTGGTCTCCGGGGTGTGCGTGTTCGTGCTGCACGACGGCGGGCAGCGGGTCTTCTGGGTCTTCGGACTCCTCCTGTGCCTGTTCGTCGGCCCGGCGCAGTCCTCGAGTCGCACGCTGCTCGCCCGGACCATCCCGGCCGGTCGTGAGAGCGAGGTGTTCGGCATGTACGCGACGACCGGACGCGCCGCGGCGTTCATGGCTCCGTTGGCGTTCTCGACCGCCATCGCCCTGTCCGGCGCGCAGTACTGGGGCATCATCGGGATCATGGTTGTGATCCTGCTGGGGCTGGTGCTGGTCCTCCCGGTGCGCTCGGGAGGTCGTCGCGGCACGGACGTGCCTGCGTGACCCGGTGGGAACCGGACCCGCTCGGCGCCCACTGGCAGCAGACGACTCTCGACCTCGGTGCGGACGACGAAGGGGCGGTCGTGGCGACCGTCGTGCGGGCCGTCCCGGACGGCACCGCGGTGGCCGACCGCCCGGCGGTGCTCTACGTGCACGGGTTCAACGACTACTTCTTCCAGACCCACCTGGGTGAGGCCCTGCGGGCCCACGGGTACGAGCTCTACGCGCTCGACCTGCGCAAGTGCGGCCGTTCGCTGCGCCCGTGGCAGACGCCGCACTCGTGCACGGACCTCCTGGACTACGTCCCGGAGCTGACAGCAGCGGCGGCACTTGTCCGCGGTGAGCTCGGGCATCGTCGCCTGGTCCTCATGGGGCACTCGACGGGCGGGCTCCTCGCGAGCCTGTGGGCGCACAGCCTGCGGGAGACGGACGTCCTGGATGCGCTGGTGCTCAACAGCCCGTGGTTCGACCTCAACGCCCGGTGGTTCCAGCGGGTGGTGGCGACCCGGGTGCTCGACGTCGCGGGGCCTCTCGACCCGAAGCGCGTCCTCGCGGACGGTCCCTCCGAGTACTCGTACCGGCTGCACGTCGCCCACGGCGGTGTCTGGGACTACGACCTCACGCTCAAACCGCCGGAAGGCTTCCCGGTTCGGGCGGGGTGGTTGCGCGCGGTCCGACGAGGCCAGGCCCGGCTGGCCCGCGGTCTGGACATCGGCGTTCCCGTCCTGGTCTGCTCATCGGCGAGCAGCGGTCCGAACACCGCGGCGAACCCCGACCTCGACCGCCAGGACACGATCCTGGACGTACGCCAGATCGCGACGCGCTCCGCGCTCCTCGGACCTGACGTGACCCTCGTGCGGATCCCGGACGGGGTGCACGACCTCAGCCTCTCGGCCCCTGCACCGCGGGCGCTGTACCTCGAGACGGTGACGCGCTGGCTCGAGGCGCGTGTTCCCGGGCCGGAGCCGGGACAGGCGGACCGGGCGGTGTGATCCGGTCGTACCGGGGCCGGGGCCGGGGCCGGGACCTGGACGAGAGACGAGTCGGGGCAGCACCGGTTCGTCCGGTGCCGCCCCGACCTCCGTGAGGGACGTGCCGCCGTCAGGCCAGGGTGAGCTCCGCGTGCCCGTCGACGGCGTCGACCACGACGTCTCCGCTCTGCAGGCGCCAAGTGCTGGCCGGCCCGGTGGCGACGAGCCGCTCGCCGGCGCGCTCGACGACGAACCGGGTCCCGTCGCCGCCGTCGGCCGCGGGCACGACGACCTCGCGCCGGTCGCCGTCCGCGAGCTCGAAGGCACGCAGCGTGACCCCGTCGGCCCAGTCGTAGTCCGGACGTGAGGTCTGGTTGCCCCAGGGGAGCACGCTTCCGGGGCGGACCAGGACGGGCAGCGAACCGGTGGAGTGGACCTGGTGCACCCACCGCGGGCCGGTGACCGTCGAGCCGTCGAGCAGCGACGTCCACACCCCGTCGGGGACGTACACGTCGACGTGCCCGTCGGCGTCGAGCACGGGAGCCACGAGCACGCTGTCGCCGAGCATGTACTGGGTGTCGGCGTTGAGCGCCGAGCGGTCGTCGCCGAACTCGAGGAGCAGGTGTCGCAGGACGGGCAGGCCGTCGGTGTGCGCGGCCTCTGCGGTGGCGGCGAGGTACGGCATGAGGCGGTACTTCAGGTGGGTGAACCGGCGTGTGATCTCCACCGCCTCGTCGTCGAACGCCCAGGGGACGCGGACCGAGCCGGAGCCGTGCAGACGCGAGTGCGACGAGAGCAGCCCGAACGCCAGCCACCGCTTGAACACCAACGGGTCCGGAGTGCCCTCGAAGCCGCCGATGTCGTGGCTCCAGAAGCCGAACCCTGAGAGCCCGAGCGACAGTCCGCCACGGAGGGTCTCCGCCATGGAGGCGAACGTCGAGTCGTTGTCGCCGCCCCAGTGCACCGGCATCGTCTGCCCGCCGGCCGTCGCCGACCGGGCGAACAGCACGGCCTCACCTTCGCCGCGCACGTCGACGAGGGTGTCGAAGACGGACTGGTTGTACAGGTGCGTGTAGTAGTTGTGCATCCGTTCCGGGTCGGAGCCGTCGTGGTAGACGACGCCCTCGGAGGGGATGCGCTCACCGAAGTCGGTCTTGAAGCAGTCGACGCCGGTAGCGAGGAGCTCGCGCAGGTAACCGGTGTACCAGTCGCACGCGTCGGGGTTCGTGAAGTCGACGAGTGCCATGCCCGCCTGCCAGAGGTCGGTCTGCCAGATCGAGCCGTCGGTGCGACGGAGCAGGTACCCGCGCTCCTTGCCCTCGGTGAACAGACGCGAGCGCTGAGCGATGTACGGGTTGATCCACACCGAGATGTGGAGACCCTTCGCCTTGAGTCGCGTGAGCATGGCCTGCGGCTCGGGGAAGGTCGCGGGATCCCAGACGAAGTCGGTCCAGTGGAACTCCCGCATCCAGAAGCAGTCGAAGTGGAACACCGAGAGGGGCAGGTCCCGCTCCGCCATGCCGTCGACGAACGACGTGACCGTCGCCTCGTCGTAGGACGTCGTGAACGACGTGGTCAGCCACAGGCCGAACGACCACGCGGGAACGCGGGGAGCGCGACCGGTGAGGGCTGTGTAGCGGCGCAGGACGTCCTTCGCGGTCGGGCCGTCGAACACCAGGTACTCGAGGACCTCTCCGGGGACGGAGAACTGGGTCCGCTCGACGGCCTCCGAACCGATCTCGAAGGACACCTTGCCGGGGTGGTCCACGAGGACGCCGTACCCGCGCGAGCTGAGGAAGAACGGCACGTTCTTGTACGCCTGCTCGCTGGATGTCCCGCCGTCCAGGTTCCAGATGTCGACGCTCTGGCCGTTCTTGACCACGGGGCCGAACCGCTCGCCGAGACCGTAGACGAGCTCGCCGGGGGTGATGGTCAACTGCTCGTGCACGTACGCGTGCCCGGCGTCGTCGGTGACGGCCGCGACGGACCGCGACGTGCTCGCGGTGAGCAACCGCCCCGCGGACCGGTACTCCACGTGCCAGCCGAACCCGCGCCGGACGCTCACCTCGAGGTCGCCGGTCGTGAGTCTCCCGCCCTCGTCGGTGGCCTGCACGGTCGGGGTGAAGCCGGTGTCTCCGATCAGTGCGAACTGCGGGTGCGGCGGGAGGCCGCCGTCGTGGTGGGAGATCCGCGTCCGCACGACGCCAGGGGCGGGGGAGGAGTACGTCACGGTGAGCAGCGGGGCGTTGAGGGTGTCGCCGCGTCCGCGGATCCGGTGGGTCGTCGCGAACACGGTGAGGGTTCCGGCTCGGGGGTCCGCCACGATGTCGCGGACCTCGGTGGCACGCAGGACGGTGTAGCCGTCGGGTAGCTGCCAGTAGCCGTCGGAGAACTTCATGGTGCGAGCGCCTTTCTGAGGGACGAGCAGGCTATTTCACGGCGCCCGCGGTCACCCCGCGGGTGAGCGTGCGCTGGAAGATGAGGAAGAAGATGAGGGTGGGGACGAGGGAGACGAGCGCTCCGGCGTTGAGGGTGGGGACGTCGAGCATCCGGTCGCCCTGGAGGGAGGCGAGGGCGATCGGCACGGTCTGCGACTCCGGGGTCGTCAGCATGACCAGCGGGATGAAGAACTCGTTCCACGTCCAGATGAAGAAGAAGATCATCAGCACCGACAGCGTCGGTCGCACGATCGGGAACACGACCTTCCAGAGCACCGTCCAGGAGTTCGCGCCGTCGAGCGCGGCGGCTTCGAGCAGGGCGCGTGGGAACGTGCCGAGCACCGAGGCGAGGAGGTAGGTGCCGAACGCGGACTGGATGACGGTGAAGATGATGACGATCGACCAGCCGGAGTTGTTGAGGCCGACCTTCTGAGCCATCGTGTAGAGCGGGTAGAGCAGGACCTCCTGGGGCAGCATGTTCGCCAGCAGGAAGATCATGACGATCCACATCCGCCCGCGTACCCGGCCGATGCCGATCGCGAACGCGGTGAGCAGGGACAGCGCGGTGCCGGCGACGGCGACGGCGGCCGAGGTCCAGATCGAGTTCCACAGCTTCACCGGGAAGTCGACGGCGTTCCAGAACTTGACGAGGCCGTCGGTGTACAGCGAGGTCGGCAGCGCGAGGGGGCCACCGGTCGAGTACTGCGCGGGGTCCTTGAAGGCGTTCATCACCATGAGGACGAACGGCGCGAGCATGAGCACCGCGACGACGACCGCGCCGGCGAGGATGAACCAGCGGAGCGTGCCCCGGTGGTGCCGGTCGTTCTTGTGCGTGACGGTCGGGGTGGCGACCGTGCGGGTGAGTGTCGTCGTCATGTCAGACGCCTTCCTCGTCGCGCCGTTCGGAGCGCGCCTGCAGCAGCTGGATGATCAGGGCCACCGCGACGATCACGAGGGTGAGCACCGTCGCCACCGCGGCGCCGTAGCCGACCTTGGACTTGTCGAAGAAGTTGAGGAACGAGTAGTACGACGGCACCAGCGTCGAGCTCTCGGGGCCGCCACGGGTCAGCACGTAGATCGGCGCGAACACCTTCAGCGCGGCGATCGTGCAGGTCAGCGTGATGACGAAGGTCTCGGGCTTGATCTGCGGGATGGTGATCGCCCGGAACCGGCGGAACCAGCCGGCGCCGTCGAGCTCGGCGGCCTCGTACAGCTCGGGGTCGACGCGCTGGAGCGCGGACATGAAGATCACCGTCGGGTAGCCGATCTGGATCCAGACCAGGACGAGCATGACGGCGGGCAGCGCGAGGTGGGGGTCGCCCAGCCAGTTCGGCGGGTCGGTCACGCCGAGGCCGCGCAGGATCTCGTTCAGGGCACCGGTCTCGGCGTTGAAGATCCAGTTCCAGACGATGCCGGCGACGGCGACGGGCAGGATCTGCGGCAGGTAGTAGGTGGCCCGCAGGAAGCTCGCGGTGCGGGCCCCGACGTTCTTGCCGATGTAGTCGAACAGGACGGCGGCGAGCACCAGACCGATCAGCGTCGGGAGCACCACCATCGCGAGGATCATCCACAGCGAGTTCTGGAACGAGCTCCAGAACGCGGTGTCGTGCAGGAGAGCCTTGTAGTTGTCGAGCCCAATCCAGATCTGCGGTGCCAGGCCGCCCTTCCACTTGTGCAGCGAGTACCAGAGGTTCAGGCCGAACGGGATGAGGATGATGACGGTGAGCGCCACGGCGCCGGGGATGAGATAGAGCCAGTACACGCGCCGAGATCGGCGGCGGTGGGGCGCGACGGTCTGCACCGCCATGTCGATCACCTGCTCGTCAGTTGTGGGTGGGTGAGGGGCCGTGCGGGGTCCCGACCGGAGCCGGGACCCCGCACGAGGGGGTGTCACTTACCGGTGATGTCCTTCTTGCCGGACTCGTAGTACGTGCCGAGCGCCGCCAGAGCGTCGGCCGGCGACTTGGAGCCGTTGATGATCGTCTGTCCGAACGACACGACCTGGTCGTAGAAGCCGGCGACCGGCCAGTCCGGGTAGAAGGAGAGACCGTCGTCCTTCACGACCTGGTTCCAGTTGTCCGTGAGCAGCTTGGTCTGCGGGTCGGTGATCGAGCTGGTGTCGGCTGCGACCGGGAGGCCACCCTTGTCTGCCATCACGGCCTGCGCCTTCGCGCCGAGGGCCGTGTTGATGAACTTCGCGGCCAGCTCCTTGTGCGTCGAGTTGGTCGGGATGACCAGGAGGTTGCCCGACGAGCCCGCGTTGAGCTTGTTGCCCGGGAACAGCATCTGGCCCATGTTGAACTTGACCTCGGTGTTCAGACGGCCGAACCACCACGAGCCGGAGACCATGATCGGGTACTTGCCGGCGATGAACGCGGTGCCCATGTCCTCCGCCTTGAGGCCCGAGGAGTCCTTGGCGACGTAGCCCTTGGCGACCCAGTCGGCGAAGTCCTGGGTGCCCTCCATCAGCGGCCCGGAGGTCCACGAGACGTCGTTCTTGAACAGCTGGAAGTTGTCCACGAACGTCCGGTCGGCGTGCGAGAGCACGAGCTCGTACCAGAGCTGGCTGGCCGGGTACTCGGCGCCTGCGGTGGCGATCGGGGTGATGCCCTTGGCGACGAACGCGTCCATCGCGGTCTTGAGCTCGGCCATGGTCGTCGGAACGGTGATGCCGTTCTGCTCGAACATGTCCTTGTTGTAGTAGACGGTCACGTACTCGCCGTAGGTCGGGACGCCGTACCAGTTGCCCGAGCCCATGAGCCCGTTCGCGTCGTACTTGGCCGTGGTCTGCAGCGACGACGGCAGCGTGGTGTCCCACCCGTAGGTCTTGGCGTCAGCAGTCAGGTCCGTGAGCAGGCCCTGGGAGGCGAGCTGGCCGGCGGTGCCGTTGCCCTTGTTGTACTCCATGACGTCCGGCACGTCCTTGCCGGCGAGCACGATCTTGGCGTTCTTCTGCAGCTGCTCGAAGGTCTGGTTCTCGACCTTGACCGTGACGCCGGGGTTGTCGGCCTCGAACTGGGTGATGGCGGTCTGCCACGACTGGTTCATCGCCGAGTCGGCGCCCTCGTAGTGCCAGAACACGAGCGTCGTGGGACCGGCACTGGTGCTGGTGCCGCCGGATCCGCCTGACGAGCAGGCGGCCAGGGACAGCGCGGTTGCGGCACCGATCAGACCGATCAGCGCGCGGGTGGGTCTCTTCATCGGGGTTCCTTCCATCGGGCGACTCGTCGGTGAGCCGGTCGGGCGGGTGGTGCGGGCGGTCGGGCAGCTCAGGGGCGCGGGGCAGGGCCGGTGGTCTCGCGGAGGTGGAGCTCGCAGGGAAGGTTCACCCCGGCGGGCGCCGGGCGGCCGTCGAGAACCTCGAGGAGTCCGCGGACGGCGCGTGCGCCCTGCTCCTTCCAGGTGGTCCCGAGGTAGGTCAGGGGGCGCTCGTACATCTCGCTGATCTCGTCGGCGACGGCAATGGCGAGGACGGACACGTCGTCGGGGACGCTGCGGCCGGCCTCCCGCAGGGCGCTGGAGACGCCGAACAGGGCGAGCTCGTTCATGACGATCACCCCGGTGAGGTCGGGGACGTCCGCGAGGAGACGCTTCATGGCGCGACGGCCGGCGGGTGGCGTCACGTCGCAGGTCACCGAGAGGGCGCGCATCCCGCGGGCCGCCATCGCGCGTTCGTAGCCGCGCTGGGCACGGACGACCGGGCCGTAGTGGGCGTCGACGCTGGCCTGGGACCGGCTGATGAACGCGATCTCCCGATGCCCGAGGTCGGCGAGGTGTGTGACGGCCTGCTCGAGCGCGTCCTCGAAGTCGATGTCCACCCAGACGCGCTCGCCGGGGTCCTCAGTGCGGCCGATGAGGGCGCAGGCCAGCCCGGCGGCTTCGACGACCTCGATACGGGGATCGTCGAGGGCGACCTCCATGAGGACCACGCCGTCGGCCGTGCGTTGGCCGGCGAGCTCGTGGAGCAGCTCCGGTTCCGCGCTGCTGACCGGCCACAGCACGAGCTCGTACTCGGCGGCGCGGGCGGCTGCGGCGGCACCGGACACGATCTCGTTCAGGGTCGCACCCAGCGCGACGCCGTAGACGGGGTAAGCGACGGCAAGCACGTGTGTGCGACGGGAGGCCAAGGCGCGGGCCGCTGCGTGCCGGCGGAAGCCGAGCTCGGCCATCGCGCTCTCGATCCGGGCGCGCGTCTCGGCGGACACCGGCCGCTTGCCGCTCAGCGTGTAGGACACCGTCGACAGGGAGACCTGGGCGAGGTCTGCCACGTCCTGCATGGTCGCTGCCACGGATGCTCCTCACTGAGCCGGATGGTGTCCATCGAAGCGCTTCGACGAAGCGCTTCGACCGAAAGTAGATACCGACCGGGACTGGTTCGTCAACGCGGGAGGGGGTTTCGGTGCGCGATCGTGTTCAGACCGTGACTATTGGCCCGCGCGTCCGGCCGGACGGCGGCGAGAGCGCCGCTGGGGAGAGCCCGGCGTGCAGTCCCGGCCGCTCGGAGAGGCGCCCTCGTCGGGGAGGTGACGCCTCGGGCGGAGCTAACCGGCGCGTTCCTGCAGGTCAGAAGGGTGCCCCGAGTGGGATTCGAAACCGTCCAAATAGTGAGACGGTGTCTCGCGAGCGATCGCCACGGGTCGCTGACCTGCGCAAACACGTGAACCCGTGTGGACACCTTGCGACCGCGCGGGCGGTCGCGTCCCCAATGGGGACGGGCTTTCGGGCCGTCAGGTGGCCTCCCGGGACGGCGCGGCGGGGGAGCGACGGATGCGGTGAGCGCCGATGGAGCGCACGGTCGCACCGAGCACGGATGCATCGACCTGCTCGGGCTGGCGCTCCGTGCGGGAGGTGTCTGCGACGACGGTCGCGCGGTTGACGAGATCCGCGACCTGAGCTGCGGTGAACCGGATGCGGCTCTTTCCGAGGCGCAGGTGCGCGGCCCGGCCGGAGCGGGCCTGTTCGCGGACCCACCAGGCGGAGGTGCCGAGGGTCTCGGCCACCTCCTCGGGGCTGAAGGTTTGCTCGGGGACATGGACGGGCATCGGGTCGGTCATCGTTCAGTCCTCTCGGCGTTGTTGACATGCCGGCGGTGGTGGGGCGCAGCGAGTGGTCACGGCCAGCTCCTCTCGATGACCGGGCCGTCGTACGAGCTCGGCACCGGGGGAGCCAGCGGTGCGGCCCGAAGCGCGCCGCTACTGCGGCTGCTGCTCGGGTCGTCTCGGGGGTGAACAGGCGGGATCGGCGGAGCCTGGTCGGGGTGGAACGCGTCCCAGGTCTCGGTAGCGGTCTGCTCGGCGTGGGAAGTCGCGAGGATGGCGTCCAGGACGTCGCGGGCCGATGCCTGCTGGGTCTGGCCGGGGAGGCAGTCGTCGCCGGTGGGTTCGGTGATGACGTAGGTGTGGTTCCGGTGGCGGCCGCGGGACATGGCGACGTACAGGTCCTCGCGGGCCATGCCGGGCGCAGCGATAGTGTGGGTCTCGTCGACGGTGATGCCTTGGGTGCGGGCGGTGGTCGTGGCGTAGCCGAGCTCGACGTGCTCGGCGACGTAGGTCGCCGGCAGGCGAACGGTGGCGCCGTCGCCGTCGCGGGGATCGGCCGTGCTGGCGGGTCGGACACGCAGGGACCCGTCGCGTCTGATGGCGACGACGTCCCACAGGTCGCCGTTGCGGACGAACCCGTCGGCGGTGTGCAGGCGGCGATGGTTGTGTCGGGTGACGATCCGGTCGCCGATCCCGGCGGTGAGCCCGTCGTGCAGGTCGACGCCTTCGGGGCTGACGGTCCCGGCGCGGATGCCGGCAGCGCGGGCGGCGTCGTTGAGGTCACGGACGGTGCGGTTGTCTGCGGCCTGCAGCACGGCGACGTGACCGTGCTCGCCGGCCTCGGTCCATGCGGCGAGGGCGGCGTCGAGCATCTGGTCGCGGGTGCCGTCGCTGAAGGCGTCGTGGGCCTCGTAGGTGTCCAGGGCCTGAGGGTGGGCGCGGCGAAGCTCGAGGCTCGCACGGGCCTCCCAGGGTTCGCTGAACCGCCACAGGGACGTGAGCTCGGCGGTCGGGCCGCGCCGGGCGAGCATCGCGAACGACCCGCCGGCGTCGACCGACCCGCGTTGCAGGTGGTCCCCGACCAGGAGGACCTTGGCGCCCGCGTCGCGAGCCTGCTCGGTGAGGGTTGCCAAGGTGCGGGTGTCCGCCAGGGTCGCCTCGTCGATGATGACGAGCTGGCCGGGAGTCACGCGCCAGGCGTCCTGTTCGGCGCGGGCCTTCCATTGGGTCTCGCGGGCGTCGCGGATCGCGAAGTAGTCCGAGCTCGCCGCCTCGGCGCGCAGCCCCTGCGCGTAGGTCTCGGCGCGGGTGTGGGCCCCGGGGCCGACGGACTCGTACAGCCATTTCACGGTGGTCTGGCATGGAACGCCGAGCGCTTGGGACAGTGCGTGTGCGGCGGTGGCGGAGGGAGCCAGGCCGAGCACGGTGCCGCAGTTCGCGCGCCAGGCCGTCGCCAGTGCCGCGAGCGTCGTGGTCTTGCCCGAGCCTGCTGGTCCGACCATCGCGTCGAGCAGATGCGATGACGTCAGGATGGCTTCGACGGCGGCCCGTTGGTCGCTCGCCAGGGTGTCCAGACACTGGCGAAGCCGGACGTGAGGGCTACGCATATCCGCAATCCGATACGGAAGGCGCGCGTCGTCGGCAGTTGCGTCGATCAGGGTCTTCTCGGCAGCGAGGAGCTCGGTGGTGGTGAACAGCGACTCTCCGACGCGGCGCCGGTCGGGGTCTCGGGTGTCGTCCAGGTGCACGCACAACCGAGCGGCGTCGGTGGTTACCGCGTTGAGCAGCGCGAGTCGTTCGGTGGGGGATGCCATGCGCAGGAGCTTGGAGGCGCGCAGGGCTTCGGCGCCCAGGTTCCATGTCGTCCACACCGAGCGCCTGGTCGAGACTGCTGCGACGGTCTGGGTGGTGAGGGCGTCGCGGACCTCGGGTCCGACGTCGTGGGCGTGCAGCGCCCGACCGTAGGTGCCCTGCAGGGCCCGGGCCGCGAGGTCGTGCGGTTCGAGGCCGGTCAGAGCCCGGGCCCGGTTCGCCCAGTCGGCGAACAGGTCACTCAACCGGTGGATGGTCTTCGGTGGCCGGGTCACCCTCGCCAGATGCTGGCGGGCCCTGGTCGTCTCCACCCGCGACGGCGCCCTACCGTGAGCGGCCGCGAACGCGGTGGCCCAGTCCTGTTCGGCGCAGTGGATCTGATCCGCCCGGGTGGAGAACGCCGTGAGCAGGTCGTCTCCGATGCCGTCGACCTCGAACGCGGGGTTGCGCCGCGGGCCTCGCTCGCGCATGCCCCACGAGACAGGCAACCGGCGGGCGAGCTCGTCGGCCATCAGCACGTCGTACAGCTCGGAGACGGTCACCACGGCGGCATGGACCGTCTTGCCGTCCAGGGCCCGCCAGGCCCCGTCGGGTCCTTGGACCTTGTTGGCGAGCACGACGTGGGTGTGCAGGTTCGGGTCGGTGGTGCGGGTGTCCCAGTGCTCGAACCCCGCGGCGATCATCCCCTTGGTTCGGACCTGCCGGCACCCGGCGGCCCCGACCCTCGTGCGCACCACCGTCGCCTCGACGAACTCCAGCGCGCTGGCCACTGCGGCCCGGTGGGCTCCGTGGACTTGTGCGCGGGTCGCGTCATCGCCCAACGCCCACAGGACCGAGACGGACTTGGGGGCCGTGAACGTCAGGTCATACCCCACCACCGCATGACGCCCGGGAGTCCCGGGTGCGGGGTCGAGGGTTGTCCAGTATTGGGGGAAGGGGCGCCCGAGCGGCGCACCGGTCAGCGGGTCGGCCCCGTGGCCGAAGACCGCGCCCATCGCCTCCTCGCTCACCAGGTCTCCCGGGACCAGCCGCGCGATGCCGGCGACCCCTGACCCCTCGACCCCCACCCTGTCGGTGCCCAGGCCGGCCAGGCCGTGGCCGTACCAGCGGCCGGGCGGGTTGCCGGACTGCTCGTAGTACCCGGTCAACGAGTCGCCCGCACCCAGGCCCACGTCACCGGCGGCGACGTGACGGGTCAGGTACTTGTACCCGTCACCGGCCGTGAGCTTGTGCATCGACATCACCGCGACTCACCTCCCCTCACCGACCCCACGCCACCGCGCGCCGCCACCCGGACCGGTGTGAGCGCCTCTACCAGCAGGTGTGCAGCGAACGGGCAGAAGATCGGGTCCCCGGGCGCCGGATGCGCGATGGGTTCCTACGAGCAGGTATGCGGATTCACCTGCAACATGCGAGGCAAGGCTGCTCAGGGGCGATAGTCACGGCGATGACGGCCGTGAAGGCGCAGGTCAGCGAGACGATGACGGGCACAGGCGGCGGGCCCTCCGTGCGTTCGTCATCGGTTCTGCTATCGGCCGCCGCGCGAGGGCGCGATGACGCCGCGGGGCGCCTCGTCATCGCGAGGGGTGACTTGGCGAACCGACACGGTCGACGTACAGTTTCTTGTACAGCCATCGGAGGTGTGCGGTGAAGACCATGACGTACTCGCAGTCGCGGGCCCGGTATGCCGAGGTGCTCGACGGAGTGCTGGCCGATCGCGAGGAGGTCGTGATCACCCGCGCCGGCCACGAACCGGTCGTGATCTTGTCCCTGGCGGACTACGAGTCCCTCAAGGAGACGGCCTACCTGCTGCAGAACCCGGCCAACGCCCGCCGCCTGCTCGCCTCGATCGAGCGACTGGAGTCCGGCGCCGGGGCGGAGCACGAGCTGGCCGAATGAGGTACGTCTGGGACTCCGACGCCTGGGCCGACTACCTGTACTGGCAGACCCAGGACCGCCGCGTCGTCAAGCGCATCAACGACCTCATCAAGGACATCGCCCGCGGCGCCGCCAGCGGGACCCCGCACGAGGGAATCGGCAAGCCCGAGGCCCTCAAGCACGGCCTGCACGGGTACTGGTCACGGCGCATCACCGACGAGCACCGCCTGATCTACAAGGTGGCCGGCGACGAGATCCGCATCGCCGCCTGTCGGTACCACTATGAGTCCTGAGGGCCTGGCCAGTCGCCGCCAACGTCCTCACGCCGCGGAGGGGACGGCGGAGGATCTGGCAATGTGACGTCCGTCGCAGTTGCATCCGGGGCAGTGAAATCGTGAGCGATAGGCACCGACGCAGCCGGTGGGATGGGAGGCGTGGGCTGAAGCCGCCACGCCACAGCCCTCAACCCAAGGTCGGCACGGAGGGTGTCAACGTAGTGCTGGATCAGGTCGTCAAGGTCATCTTCGAACTCCTGGGCAGGCTTGCCGCGGAACACCCCGTCCGACTTGAGTTGCCGAGTCACCTCCCGGAGGTACTCGTCGATGCGCGGGTTGAACTTCTCATACGCCGTCACGACCGCTGGCGAGGCAACGAGTCGCAGGAAGACGCCGATGAGGCGGATTTCGTTGGTGCCCTTGAGGATCCGGTCGACTGCATCGCCAGCCAGGCTGTCGGCCTTCGGGTCATCGCCGCCGCGCGGTGCGTTCGAAGTGAACTCGCGGAAGTCCACCTGAACGCGCGTGATCAGTTCGACGGACTCCTCGAAGCGGCTGAGCGACTTCTGACGGATTTCCAGCCGGTGATCCGCCTTGGTTCTCCACCGGCTCCCGAGCCAGCCCGCCAGGAGCACCCCTATGAAGCCGATCGTCGGCCCGTATACCTCCAGCCAGGTCCATGACGAGGCGTTGGCCTGCTCCGCAGCGGTGACGATCACGCATCGAGCGTAACGGCGGAGTGCCTGCAGAGGGCCCGGCCGCGTCTGCCCGACGAACTCCCCGACCGCCAGCGCGCCTTCGCTCAGCGTAGGAGCCCGGACACGGAGAGCAGACTCATCGGTTCAGCCTCATCGGTTCAGACTCTTCTTGCACCGCTGAGTGCGCACGGCCTCGGTTGCGATCTGTCCTCGCCCGAAGGGGGGTGCGAGTCCGGGGCCAACGCGCCGGGGAGTTCGCCCACGGGACGCGTTCACATTCAGTAAGTTGCTTGCATGACCATCCCGCCACCGCCGACCAGGCCTTCATACCGTCTCGATGCTGTCTTCAACGAGGCCGGATTGCCAGAGGTCACATACGTGCCCCCGCGAGAGGCGCAGCAACTGAAGGGCTCGTTGGCCACGGCGGGGAAGCACGTCACTCTGGTCGGCCCTTCGGGTATCGGGAAGTCAACGGTCGCACACCGGGCCCTGGGAGCTCTCGGCCTCGACGGCTCTCGCGTTCACATGTTCAGCGGACGGCGCTACAGCAACTCGCCGAGCATCCTCGACGTGCTGGCGATGGAGTTTGATGTCGAAGCCGATCTTGGCGAGATCGAGCCGTGGCTTAAGGCGTACGAGATCATCGCAATCGACGACGTTCACCACTTGACGCTCAACGCCAGGACTGAACTTGCCGGCCTCTTGAAGCTCTGGCACGAGTTAGGTATCCGCTTCTTCATGATCGGTATTGCCAAGACCGGTGAGGAAATCCTGGGACTAGATCCAGAGTTGGCAATCCGGAACGACGTTTGGCGGCTCGGATCGCAAGACGGGTCCTTCATGGAGGCTCTGATTGCAAAAGGGTGCGAAGCGCTCAATATCCGCATGAGCGCCGAGAGCGTTCAGACCGCCGTTGGGGCGGCCCAGGGGTCGCCCTCGATTCTCCAGGCAATCTGCAGAATTGCGTGCATCTCTGCCGACGTTCTCCACACGGTCGAGCCCGAAGTCGAGGTCGCAATTGAACTGCCGTTAATCAGGGAGGCCGTGGTACGGCAGTACGACGGGCGGTATCTATCCAAGGTCGTGAACCTCGCCCGCGGGCGACGTCAGGCTCGATCGGTCCATGATACGTACTTCCGCATCGTCGAGCGCGTCGCGCGGACGGGGAAGCAGCAGATCTCGAAAGATGAGCTCTATCACAGCATCGTCGGGAGCCAGGATGCGCGGCAGAAGTCTCGACAGCGGAACAGTTTCTATCGTGCGATGAACAATCTACCCGCGGTGATCGAGGAGAATAGCCTGTCAGACATTCTGCTCTATGAGAACGACACTCTGACAATTGATGACCCCGTTTTTCGCTTCTACCTTGATCACCTCGACTTCGCGCGAGTTAGGTCGCAGGTGAACATTCGTCGCGTCGGCTACGAATATGACGTTGCTGTGTCATTTGCTGGCGAAGACAGACCGATTGTAGTCGAACTCGTAAAGGCGCTCGAGTCGCGGGGCCTCGAAGTGTACTATGACTTCGACCAGCAGGCCCATCTTTGGGGAAAAGATCTGCGCAAGGAGTTGGGGCGGGTGTATAGCCAGGATGCGCAGTTCATGATTGTCTGCCTTTCAGAGCACTACCCTGAGAAGGATTGGGCTGTCTTCGAGTTCGAGGTAGGAAAGGGTGCCGCGGTCAAGCGAACCGACGACTACTTGCTCCCGCTCGTTGTTGGCAGCGCTCGTCCCGCCATGGTTGGGCTTCCGGACACTGTGGGCCACATCAGCCTAGGCAACCGCTCCCTGGATGAGGTGGCCGACCTGCTTCAGGAGAAGCTTCTCTCATTGCCTGCGGTCGGCGGAGAGGCTGACGAGCCAGCGGACGAGGGGAACGCCACAGAGGAGCTGGATCGCAGCGGGGTTGACACCCCGGAGTTGTAGGCGTCTGCACCTACCCGAATACAGGGTTCTTCGGACTCAAGCGTGGTTGACCCTCCAGGGGCGGGTGCCGGAGGCGGCGAGCGGGATGCGTAGTCGGTAGTGGTCGAAGGTGCGGAAGCCGTCGGCTAGGCGCTGGGTCTTCTCGATGATGAGGTTGATGGCTTCGGTCCCGCCGTTGCTCAGGCCGGCGGTGTCGAAGTAGGCCAGGACTTGGGCCCGCCAGGCTCGTAGGTCTTGGAGCGGGAGTCGGGTCCAAGAGCCCTGTGAGTTCTAGGACCCGGGATTGATTCGAGTTTGCGCACCTTGTTCTGGCCCGGCGGCGTGGTGCTGTCACTCGGGCGTGCGCGTTCGGAGCCTCGCCAGCGCCGCCGCCGCTACGTGCGCCGCCACCAACTGCTGCGCCGGCATCATGTGGCTGTACCGCGAGTCCGTCGTGGCGTAGGTCTCGTGCCCCAGCCGCCGGGACAGGGTGAACATGTCCATCCCCTCGGCAAGCATCCAGCTCGCGTGGGTGTGCCGCAGGTCGTGGATCCGCGGCCGTTTCGTCAGACGCCTCGCGTCGAGGTCGGGCGCACCGTTCTCGTCGACGGGGTTCTGCGCCCGGAGGATCGCTGGCGTCCAGTTGGTCGCCCAGAAGGTGTTGTTGCGGATCGGGCGTCCCGCGAGGTTGACGAACACCAGGTCTGTCCCGCGCTTGCTCGCCGTGAGGTCGCGCAGCATCTCGGTGAGGTCGGGTGAGAGCGAGATCGTCCGCCGTGACCGGGCGGACTTCGGTGCTCCGATGTACGGCTGGCGGTCCCCGTCCTGCTTCCAGGCCTTGTTGATGCGGATGGTCGGCGGGTGGGCGTCCAGGGAGAGGTCCTCGACGTGCAGCGCGGTCGCCTCGCCGAAGCGCATGCCGGTCCCGACGAGCGTGATGATGAACGGCCGGTAGTGCTCGACCAGGTTGTCCAGGATGAGGTCGAGCTCCTCGGGCTCGAGGACCACCATGTCGTCGCCGGCCCGCTGGCTGCGGGGGAGTCGCACGGCCGCGCACGGGTTGTCCGCCCGGTACCCGAGGCGGACCGCGGTGTTCATCGACGCCGACAGCAGCCCGTGGATGTTGGCGATCGACTTGTGTGAGAGCCCCTTGGTCTGCAGCTCGCGGATCCACAGCGTCACCTGCTGCCACGTGAGCGCCTTGACCGGCAGGGCGCCGAGATGCGGAGTGATGTGGTCCCGCGCCCGGCCCCGGTACCCGGACCGCGTGTCCTCCCCGACGCGGTTGAGCAGATCGATGTGCTCGCGCACCACGTCCTCGACCGTCGGGCCGCCCTGGCGGATCGCGTTGGCCACTTCGATGGCGAGCGTGAGCCGCTGCCCGTTCGAATCGAGCAGCTTGATCGTCTGCTCGGCCTGGCGTCGATCATCGAACGTCATCGACTGCCGACCCGGCTGTGTGGGGTCGCGCCACACCACCCGGAAGGCCACGGTGCCGTCCCCGCGAACGCGCTTCTCGATGCTCGCCACCTCCCCATGGTGCATCTCATGGGGACACATTTGTCCCCACGTGGGGACAAGACTTGCGTTTGCGCAGGTCAGAAGGGTGCCCCGAGTGGGATTCGAACCGTCTTTCAGTGCTGCAGGGGTGCGGAACCGGACGTCTCCGTGTTCGCAGATTGTGCCTCTGACCAGGTTGTACGGTGGAACCTTGGGGCGTGGTAGTGAACGACGCGTATGGTGGCCTATTCCACGTTATTCCACGACGCTGGGCGGGGGGCATGCGCAGGCGCTCAGGTTTTGGCAGTGTCGAGCGGCTGGGCTCGGGTCGTTACCGGGCCAGATACACGGTGCCCGGCACTGACCCGCAGGTGTGGGTGAAGGCGCCGGAGACGTTCGCCCGGCGGGTGGATGCGGACGCGTGGTTGGCGCGTCAGCGCACCGCCCTGGAGGACCATGTGCTGCGTCCCGCGGTTCTGGCTCGGCGGATGGCACTGCAGGAGTACGCCGATGTGTGGCTGCGGGATCGGCGCAGCGCGTCAGGTCAGCCTCTTGGGACTGCCCCCGGTCTGGTTGACACTCGGGGTTGATGGTTCTCAGGCCGCGTCTGCGGCTGCGTAGATCATCTCAAACTCGACGGGGGTGAGCTTGCCCAGGGCGCGCTGTCGGCGGCGACGGTTGTACTTGGTCTCGATCCAGGTCACCATCGCCAGCCGGAGCTCCTGGCGGGTGTCCCAGCGGCGGGTGTCCAGGACGTTCTTCTGGAGCAGGGAGAAGAAGCTCTCCATGCTGGCGTTGTCGCCGGCTCCGTATGAGCGGCCCATCGAACCGACCAGGCCGTTGTTCGCGAGCAGGCGCTGGGTCTTCTTGGCGCGAAATTGACCGCCCCTGTCCGAGTGACAGATCGTTCTCACCGGTGAGCGCAGGGCGATCGCGTTCCGCATCGCTGAGACCGCCAGCGACGCCTTCATCCGCGAGTCGATGGAGTAGCCCACGATCTTGTTGGAGTACAGGTCCTTGATCGCGCAGATGTAGAGCTTGCCCTCGCGCGTGGGGTGCTCGGAGATATCCCACAACCAGACCTTGTTGGGAGCCTCGGCGACGAACTCGTGACGGACCACGCCGTGCTCGTCAACCACCGCGAGGAGGTCGTCATGCGGAGCGGGGCCGGTGGCACCTGGCTTGCTGGTCTTCTTCTTCGCATGAGAGGCGTAGATGCCGGCGATGCCACACAGCCGGTGCACGCGGTTCTCGCCCACGACGATGCCGTGCTCGTCGGCCAGCTCGTCGGTGAGGAACCTGTAGCCCAGCGTCGCATCGTCCTGATGGATCTCGTAAAGGACGTCGATGAGGTGGGCGTCGTCCCAGTCCCGTTGGGACACGGGGTTCTTGAGCCACTTGTAGTACCCCTGCGTCGTCAGACCCAGGACCCTGCACGCCACCGCGACCGGCACCCTGATGCGGGCGCCGGCCGCGGCCATCTCACGGACGAGAGGGAAGACTATTTTCCCGGCAAGTTGGCCTGCGACAGGTAGGCAGCAGCGCGCCGTAGGACCTCGTTCTCCTGCTCGAGCAGGCGGATCCTCTTGTTCGCCTCACGCAACTGCTTGCGCTCGTCTTCGCTCAGACCGGGACGCTTGCCGTCCTCGACATCGGCCTGCTTCATCCAGTTCGCCAGCGAGCCTTCGGAGACGCCGAAGTCCTTCGCGATCTGAGACAGCGGTGCCTGGCCCTTGCGGGCCACGGCCACGACGTCGTTGCGGAACTCCTGAGGATAGGGCTTTGCCACGGGGACATCCTTCCAGCGAGGACCAGATCCTCACAGATCAGGTGTCAACCAGACCCGGGGCAGTCCCGGGTTGTGATCGCCATGTCGCTTCTCCATCCTGCGTCGAACACTGCTTCCTGGAACGGGGCCGACGTCCTCAGGGCGCGTGATGCGAGGCGTGGTCGACCGGAGTGACGTCCGATCCCGCGCCTGGCGGCGAGCTGATGAGGGGACCGATCACGAAGGCGGAGAGCAGGAACATCGCCGTGAAGACGGCCAGAGCGATCGCAGGGGCCCACCAGTTGGCGAACCGTCGCCTCAGCTTGATGAGCATCGGCACGGACGCGAGGAGACCGAGGAAGCCGAAAAGCGCCGTGCCTCCTGCGCCCGCGACCAGTGCGGTTCCCACGAGCGGTCCGATGTGGTGAAGGACGTGCGGGGCCAGCCCGACGACACCGCCGACGGCTCCTGTGAAGACGGTCCAGGCCGTGCGGCGTCGTGGGGGCAGGGGGGCCTCGCGCTGCTCGTCATCTGCGAGCGCGGCGTCCAGAGCCGGGTGTGCCGTCGTGTCGTCAGTCGTCATGCTCGAATGGTGGTCGCGGGGTCGTGCCCAACCGCTTGAGAACGCATGAAGATTCGGCGAAGCAGTCCAGGGCTAGCCGACGGCCCCTCGTGCCGGTCTCAGGTCCGCTGCGACGGCACCTCTCGCAGTGTGTACCCGACGCCGCGCCGGGTCTGGATCAGCGTGGTGGCCGACGCTGGCCCGTCTGGGCTGGCGTCGAGCTTGCGCCGGAGGTACGAGATGTAGGTCTCCACGATGTTCGCGTCGCGACCCCAGTCGCTCTGCCAGACGTGGTTGAGGATTTGCGTCTTGGTCAGCACGCGTCCTGGGTTGAGCATGAGATATCGCAGCAGGTTGAACTCGGTGGGCGTCAGATCCACGGGATGCCCCGAGCGCGTCACGCCGTGGCTGTGTTCGTCGAGGCGAACATCGGCGTGCGTGAGGATGCTCGAGACAGTCTGTTCACTCGCCTGCGTGCGCCGCAGGACCGCGCGGATCCGAGCGACGACCTCGTCGACACGAAAGGGCTTGGTGATGTAGTCGTCGGCGCCCATCGTCAGGCCCGTGATCTTGTCCTGGGTGGCGTCTCGTGACGTGAGGAACACCACGGCGGCGTGCTCGCCTCTCGCACGCAGTCGCTGGAACAGGGCGAAACCGTCGGTGTCAGGGAGCATCACATCGAGGACCACCAGGTCCGGATCGACGTCTCGCGCAACTCTCAGGGCGCCCTCCCCGTTGGCGGCGACGTGCACGTCGAACCCGACCAGCCGGAGCGAGCGCACCAGCTCATGGACGTGGGGTTCGTCGTCGACGACGAGTAGACGGGCCTGCGGGGTGTTCGCCGCGACGGTCTCGTCACGCCTGGGTCTACCGACGGGTGAGTCTGGTGCGCTTGATCCATCCGACCCGGTGGGGGCAGGCTCGCTCGCCGACACCGGGACGGACGGACGGATCCCGTTCAGACCTGACCTGCCTTCAGCGCGGCCAGGCGTGCCTCGATCTCGCTGTGCTCGCTCGAGGTCGTGAGCTCGTCGAACTGCGCATCGAGCGAGGACGCAGCCACCTCGGCCTGGCCTGCGGCGTTGGCCTCCTCGCGGCGCACCGTCTCCTCGAAACGGGAGATCTCGCTTGTCGGGTCGAGGACGTTGATCGTCGACAGAGCCCCCTGAACTCGGGTCTGCGCTTCGGCGGTCTTGTGCCGGGCCACGAGGGCGTTGCGCCGTGTCTTGAGGTCGCCGAGCTTGTCCTTCATCGCGACCAGGCCATCCTTGAGCCGCTGGACGACGATGGTCTGCGAGGCGATGAGTGGTTCGGCGTCTGCCGCCTCTCGTTCGGCGGTCAGCTGCTTGCCGATCGCCAGCTTGGCGAGGCTGTCGAACTTGTCCGCGTCGATCGCGTTGCCCGCGGCGCGCAGCTGCTCGGCCTTGGACGACGCCGTTTGCGCCTTCTGGCCCCAGTCGGTGGCTGCGGCGAGGTCGGCAGCATGGTCCTGCTCGGCGAGTCGCAGGTTGCCGATGGTCTGAGCCACGGCGTCCTCTGCCTCAGCGATGTTGTTCGTGTAGTCCCGGATGAGCTGGTCGATCATCTTGCCCGGGTCCTCGGCGCGATCGACGAGCGCGTTGATGTTCGCCTTGGCGAGCTGGGTGATGCGTCCGAGAACGGTCTGCTTGTCTGCCATTGTCGTTCCTCTTCTTCGGTCGATGGGCTGAGCTGAACGTGATGTGTTGCCGGTGGGTGAGCCGGAGGAGGTCAACACCCTCCGCCGCCCCCGAAACCTCCGCCGAACCCGCGACCGCCCCCGCGCAGGAGCTGGTCGATGAGAATCCCCCCGAGCACCATCCCGACGGGATTGCCGAGCGAGTCGACGGCGGGCCGGCCGGTGTCTTGGCGTTGCCGCTGCTCGAAGTCGGCGACATCCTGTTGCGCGAGTACCTGGGCTGAGTCCACGAGGTGGCTGCCCTGGGTGGCTTCGGCGAGAGCGCGATCGGGGTCCGTGGTGGCGAGCTCCTGGGCCTGCTCGGTGTGCCGCGCGGCCTCGGACAAGCGGGTGCGGGCTTCTGGACCGACGGCTCCGCGACGACTGTCGATGTAGGCGCCGACGGCATCGATCTGCGCGCTGGCGTGAGCGATCATCTCGGCGAGCCGCTTGCGGACGTGTTCATCGTGCGCGGCGCGCGCTCGGAAGGGTGCCAGGCTCGCGCCGAACTCGGCCTGCGTTTGGGTCAGCGTGCGAAGCGTCCCGAGCGGGTCCCCGCCGGTGCGCTCCTGCTGGGCCCGCAGGATCGCTGCGGTCACGGCGGCAGCCTGCGCGTTCACGGCCGGATCTGAGGGCGCGAGCCGGGCAGCCTCGATCACGTCGCTGCTCAGGGAGGCGATGGTCTCCCCGAGCTGCCGACATGCAGCGGCGAGCGCGGCTTCGGCATGGTCGACGGCGTCCAGCAGACTGATCGCCTGCGCGAGCGCAGCCTCGCCGGACCGTGCGGCCCGAACTGCGGCCTCGCGGTCTCCGGTCGCCATCGCGGACCGACCTGCGGCCACGGTCGCTGCGATTCCGGCCATCAGCCGGTAGACCTGATCGGGGTTGCCGCTGACCGTCGCGAGTGCCGTCGCGGGATAGGAAGCCGACAGGCCCTCCAGAGCCGTGCGCGCCGCGGGTATGCGCCGCGAGATGTCTGCGGCACGCTGGGCGACCTCATCCAGGAGCTCGGGTGCACGTGACTGGAGGTCACGGAGCGCGTCGAACTCGTGCGTGTGCGAGTCAAGGTCAAGACCGACCTGCTTGCAGGTCCGGATGATCTCGGCGGCCATCGCGCGAGCCTGGGGCTCCGTCTCGGGGAAGGCGTCGTCGAGCTGTTGGCGGATCGCGAAGGCACGTGCCACCGACGTCTTGGCGGCGTCCAAGGCTTTCCCGAAGGTGGCCGTCGCCTCGAGCCCGAACTGCGCCTCGGCGAAACCCAGCTCCTGCTCCGAGGTCTTCACCGCGTCGTCGATCGCGACCAGAGCCGCGCTTGCCCGCGTGTTGAGCGACGCGGTCGTGAACGCGGCGAACTCATCCGCAGGGAGCCCGGAGGCTCCTGCGGATGCCGCACCGCGACGCCGTCTGACGGACTGCCGCCAGGACCACACGAGCGCGACCAGGACGGCCACGACCACGGACACCACGATGACCGTGACGAGGGGCACGCTCGTCGCACCGGTTCCTCTGGGCATTCTTGCTCGCACTCCTGGGCTTGGATCTCACGGGGCCAAGCCTCAACACTCGTCGACCGTCATGAGGATCGCCCGGAGGAACGACGAAGATCCGACTAAGCCTCTCGGCCGCAGCGAGCCGGACGTGCGGCGCGTTGTTCGTCCGGATGCGACCCACCGAACGAATCTGAGACTCACCTGCATCTGCGGTGCGGAGCAGGTCCCGACGGATCTGTGCGGAGGCGCGATGCGCCTCGGGCTTCAGAGCATCTTCATCGAAGGGAAAGCGCGTCTGCACGTGCGTCGGCCACGCTGAATGGGAAGGACGACCTGCGGTCCACGGCGGCGCCGGGGTCCACCAGCGAGAGGTGATGAGCACCATGTTGACAGTCAACATTGCCCCGATCGAGCGGGTCGGTCGCATCGTGATCGGCCTGCTCGGAGTCGCCGGGGGAACTCTTCTGGTGTCCGGGGCCGGGTCGGCGGTCGCGGTCGTGCTTGAGCTGCTCCTCATTCTGGCCGGCCTCGATCTGGTCGTGACGGGAGCCACCGGACACTGCCCGCTGTACAAGAAGTTGGGCCACGTGCCCGCCTCATTGAGGGCGGCGAAGTCATGAGCGAACGGCGGCCAGACATGGGCCAGGAGGGCCGACTTCAGCCGCCATCCTCGCCTCGGGCGAAGGTCGCGCCGCTGCATCAGCATGATGGTCGCGAACCGGATTCGGACGAGGGCCTCGAGACGAGCCGCCGCGAACATGGCGGGCACCGGCTGATGATGATCGCGTGCTGCATCCCGATGCTGGTCATCGTGGGCATCCTCGTCGGAACGGGTGCGGCGGGATCTGGGGCCATCCTGTTCGCCCTGATCTGTCTCGGCGCGATGGCCCTGATGATGTTCGCGATGCCGGGTCGGCACAACCATTGACGCATCCCCCTCAGGGGTCGGCAATCGCGCTCCGTGACGTCGGCAATGTTCATGGTGACGCCCCGCTTGGCGGCCGGTGGCCGGAGCCCGGCACAAAGAGGGAATGACTGAAGAAGGGAATGAGGATGGCGGTGCGGCGTGGGTCGTGGGGAGGCATGCTCGCACTCATGGTCGCCCTTGTGACAGTCATGGGTGGCCAGGCCAGGGGTGTGCGCCGGCGCTACGGGCGGTCGCCCCGGGGCGTGCCTGACATCGACGTGACCGTCCTGCCGACCGGAGGAGCTCTCCGTGGCCTTACCCCGGTGGAGATGTCGGCGTTCGGCGACTCCGCGATGGCGGGCGTCCGAGTCGACGAGGTGGAAGATGCGTTGCCGGTGCAGCTCGCCCAGCGGGTGGCCGACGGCGCGGGTCGTCCGGTGCACGTCGTGTGCCATGCGCGCTCGGGCGCCCTGACGCGTGACGTGCTCGATCGTCAGCTGCCGTTGGCCTCGCGCACCACGGCCGTCTCGGTGCTCGTGGTGGGTACCAATGACGTCATCCACCTGACTCAGCCCGCGCGCCTTGCGCGTCACTCGGGTGAGCTCCTCGACGCCCTCGTGGGTCTGGGGGCCCCGGTGGTGATGTCGAGCCTGCCGGAGTTCCGCGCGATGCGAGCCCTGCCCCACCCCTTGCGGAGTGCGGTGCACGGCTACGGCAGGCTGATCACCGGTGCACAGAGGCGCGCTGCTGCACGGCGCCCGTCTGTGCGCCTTGTCGACGTGAGCGCTGCCGTCGGTCGGGAGTTCGTCCACGATCCGAGCACGATGAGTGCCGACTCCTTTCATCCGTCGGCCACCGGCTACGGGCGGATCGCGGATGCCCTGGCGCCGACCGTGCTCGCAATCCTCCGCGATGCTCAGCAGTCGGGCAGCGCGGAGGATGTCGGCACGGATTCGGCCGCCACCGGCCAGAGCAATTCGGCCGCAAGGTGTCTTCAGGAGATCTTCATCGCATATTCGCGGGATCGATCCCATGCACGCAGATCCTGATTATCGGGAGATGCCGGGTCGGGTGTTGGGTGTCGGGCGTTGGAGACGATGATGGTCGTGACTGGGTGTCGCGCGCGGGGACAAGGACGAGCCTGAGAGTCGGTGGTCATCGTGGTCATCACAGATCAGGCCGGTCGCCGGCCATCCGCGCGGCGGTCGGTCCAGGTCGGCGGACGACTGTTGATCGCGCGCCCGGTCCGACTGCTCGCGGGTGCCTTGGGAATCGGGCTCGCCTTGATGATGATCCTCGTGCTCGACGGGCTCTGGACGGGTGTCAGGGAGCGGGTGACGACGTTCGAAGACCACTCCGGAGCGCAGCTGGCCGTCGTCGCCCCGGGCGTCCAGAGCCTGTTTGCTGAACCGAGTGTGATGTCGACCTCCGTCGTGGACAAGGTCGCGGCGATCCTCGGCGTATCCAGGGTGAGCGCGGTTCGCACGACCTACTCGATCCTCGAACTGCATGCCGGCAAGGCGGCTGTGGCGCTCGTGGGCTTCACGCCAGGCGGCCTCGGGGCCCCCTGGGACCTGACCGCCGGGCGGCTCCCAGGTGACGGGGAGGTCGTGGTGGACAGCCTCTTTGCGGACAAGCACGGCCTCGTTGTCGGCAGCGAGCTCCCCGTCCTCGGTGATGACCTGCCGATCGTCGGACTGACCGGGGGAACCGCGATGTTCATGACGCCGCTGGTGTTCACCACCGACGCCACGCTTGCGGGGCTGCTGCGCGCACCCGGCACGACGGGCGCGGTCCTGGTCGCTACTCCGGATCCGGGCGCTGTGGCGGATCGGTTGCGGACGGCGGGGTACAGCGTGCGCACGATCACCGACCTGCGCGAAGCCTCGTTGGCGATTGCGACCCGGATCTACGGCGGACCGGTGCGGCTGATGGTCGGTGTCGCGTTCGCCGCCGGGGTCCTGATCGTCGCGCTGGTGGCCTACACGCTGGTGGCCGAGCATCGTCGCGACTTCGGCGTGCTCAAGGCGCTGGGCGCCACACCGGGGCGGTTGCGCCGGCTGGCCCTGATGCAGACCATGTCCCTGACCGCCCTGGGGGCTGGCGCGGCAGTGGTGCTGCTCCTCGTCGCCCGGCTCGTCATCGGCGCCTGGCGGCCGGAGTTCCCCGTCTCGGTCACGGGTGGGTCCCTGACCCGCGCCGCCCTGGTCGCGGTCGGTATGGCCGCGCTTGCCGCCTGGGTTCCGGCACGTCAGGTCACACGGCTTGATGCTGCGGCTGCGTTCCGGAGTCAGACATGATCCACCCTCCGATGTCGATGAGGCCGGGTCGTGTGCCGCTGGGGCGGCGGGTGCTGTTCGGAGACGTGCGCCAAGGCGCGCTGACTGTCGCCGGCGTCGCTGCAGCCCTGCTGCTCGTCCTCGTCCTCGACGCCGTGCTCGCCGGCGCTCTCGAGCGGGTCACGTACTACTTGCGCACCTCGCCGGCCGATGTCTTCGTCTCGCAGGGCGGCGTGCGCACCATGCACATGAGCGCATCTACGTTGCCCGCCGACACCGCGCGCCTTGCGGCGGCCGTGCGCGGCGCGGCGTGGGCGGCCCCGATCGCGTTCACCTCCGGAGCCCTGGGTAGCCCGTCGGGACGCCAGCTGACCTATCTGGTCGGGTACGACACGTCTTCGGGCCGCGGTGGACCCCTGACCTTGGAGGCGGGGGTACCGCCCGGTCGCGGCGAAGCCGTGCTCGACGAGCTGGTCGCCGACGACCTCGGCCTGCCGATCGGGTCCGACGCCACCGTGCTCGGAACGCCTCTGAAGGTCGCCGGCCTCACCAGCAGCGGGACGAGCATCACCAACACGACAGTGTTCGTCTCACTGGACCAGTTCGCCGAGATGCGCGGCGCGACCGTGTCGTACGTGCTGGTCGGCGCCGTCGACGGGACCTCGGCCACGCAGCTCGCCGCGCAAGTCGCCGCGGCTCTGCCCGGCACTACGGTGCAGACCCGCGCCCAGTTCGTGGCGGCCGAGTCCAGCATCGTCAGCAGCATGAGCGCCGACGTGCTCGTCCTGATGAACCTGATCGGCCTGCTCATCGCACTGGCCGTCGTCGCCCTCGGGCTTCTGACCTCCACACTGGCCAGGCTGCGCGACTACGCAGTCCTCAAGGCCGTCGGGGCACGGACCTGGGAGCTCGTCGGCACCGTGGCCAGCCAGGTGCTGTGGACCGTCGGACTCGCGTTGGTCCTGGCGACCGGGCTCGCACTGGTGCTGGCGCGGCTGGTCCCGGTCCTCGCGCCCACCGTCCTGCTGTCCGTCACGCCGGAGAGCGTCCTGACCACGGGCCTCGGTGCCCTCGCGGCGGGTCTGATCGCCGCCCTGCTACCGCTGCTGCGCCTGACTCGCGTCGACGCCGCCACCGCCTTCCGGGAGCGACAATGACCACTGTGCCCACGACAGGACCCGGCACCGGAGCGGTGCCTCTGATGTCGGTGCGTGCTCTGACGCGTGACTACCAGACTGGCCCCACCGTCGTGCACGCCGTGCGTGCCGTTGACCTGGAGGTGAGTGCGGGGGAGGTGCTGCTCATCATGGGCCCGAGCGGGTCAGGCAAGACGACGCTGCTGCTCATGCTCGGCGCACTCCTGCACCCCACCTCCGGGACCATCGCCGTGACCGCTCGGGACGGCACCAGCATCGACATCACCAGCGCGGACGAACGACACCTCCCTGGGCTGCGCGCCCGCACCTTCGGGTTCGTCTTCCAGGACTACGCTCTCATCGGCGCCCTCAGCGCCGCGGAGAACATCGCTGTTGCGTGCAACTTCGCCGGCGTCGTCGGACGTGCCGCCTCCGATCGGGCCTCGAGCCTGCTGACCCGCGTGGGCCTGGAAAGTAGAGCGGGATTCCGGCCGGCCCAGCTGTCCGGCGGCGAGCAGCAGAGGGTTGCCGTCGCCCGGGCGCTAGCGAACGACCCCCGCGTCCTGCTCGCCGACGAGCCGACCGCCAACCTGGACGCTGCCCACGGCCGCGACCTGGCACGGCTACTGCGAGCCCTGGCCGACGAGGACGGCCGTGCTGTCGTGATCGTCAGCCACGACACCAGGCTGCGGGAGGTCGCCGACCGGGTGCTCTGGCTAGAGGACGGCACTCTGCGTGAGATCGCCGCACTGGCCGTTGACCCGGTCTGCGGGATGAGCGTCGAACGCACCGGACCGCACCTGGAATCCCATGGCGTGACCTACTGGTTCTGCTCGCAGGGTTGTCGAGGTGAGTTCGCGGCGACTCTCTGAGAGGTGCCGCTAGCAGGGACCCAGACCTCGAACACCGCATGGCTCCGCTGGAGACAGCGCCGGTACCGGGCCGTCGGGGACATCAGCGACTCATGAGCGCAGGCTTCAGCGAATCTTCATAGATGCTTCGTAGGACCTTAGTCCCGGCTGCGTAGGTTTCACGGAGCCGCACAGCGCCAGCACACGGGTGCGCGCGACATTCCGATGCGTTCCTTCCGTTCTCTGGAGTCCGACTTGGCCTCGACACCCCGCCCGTCCCCGCTCCAGCCCACCAAGGGGCTCGATCGCCGCCGATTCCTGCAGCTCGGAGCGGCTGGCGTCGTCGTCGTGGGAGCCGGCGCCTTTGCTGGTGTGCGACTCCTCGGCGGGCCGCAACCCGTCGGCCCCACCAACGCGATCGTCGCGGCGACCGAGGCAGCGCGGCACTCCACGGGGAACATCGTTCGGCGTGAGCTCCGGGCTGCTCCGACTACGATCGACCTCGCCGGCAGGACCGTGCAGACGTGGGCGTTCGACGGCACAGTGCCAGGCCCCGAGCTGCGAGTGAAAGCCGGGGACGAGCTCAGGATCCGCCTGAGCAATGCTCTGCCAGCCCCCACCAGCGTCCACTGGCACGGGATTGCCCTGCGCAACGACATGGACGGTGTCCCGGGGATCACCCAGGACGCTGTGGCAGCCGGCAGCACCTTCGACTACAGGTTCGTCGCTCCGCACCCAGGGACCTACTGGTTCCACCCCCACGTGGGCGTCCAGCTCGACACAGGGCTCCAGGCTCCCCTCATCGTCGAGGATCCCGACGAGCCCGGACAGTACGACGAGGAAGTCGTCCTGGTGCTGGACGACTGGACCGACGGCTGGGGCGACTCGCCGGACCAGATCCTCGCGCGGATGAAGCGAGATGGCATGACGATGTCGGGCTCGTCGATGGCGGGTACGGCGATGGACGGCATGGATATGGGAGGAACGAACACCGGCTCGATGTCCATGTCGGACAGCATGCCCTCCGTAGATCGCCCACTCGGTGCAGACACCGGCGACGTCGCCTATCCGGTGCACCTCATCAACGGCCGGCCCCCGCAAGACCCCTTCGTCATCAGCACCACTCCGGGTCGGCGGATCCGGCTGCGGATCATCAACGCGGGCAGCGACACCGCCTACCGGTTCGCCGTTGGAGGTCACCGCCTCACCGTGACCCACACCGATGGCTTCCCCGTGGACCCCCTCGAGGTCGACACTCTGATCCTCGGCATGGGCGAGCGCTACGACATTGTGATCACAACCGGCGACGGAGCCTTCCCCATCGTGGCGGTCCCCGAGGGCAAAGCTGCCGCACCGGCTGCGGCCATCCTGCGAACCGCCTCCGCTCCTGCGCCGCCAGCGGACGCCCTCCCGACGGAGCTCCACGGTCGCCTCCTGGCCTACGCCGATCTCACGCCGAGAGCGTCAGGGGCGCTCGAGTCGCGGGCACCCGACCGCGAGCTCGAGCTCAACCTGCAGATGGTCAACGGCGGGCGGCAGTGGTTCATCAACGGCACGCCGTTCGGCGATCACGATGCGCTGCAGGTCCGGGCCGACGAGCGCGTCCGGCTGGTCATGACCAACGCCTCCATGATGTTCCACCCCATGCATCTCCACGGGCACACGTTCGCGCTCGTTGGCGCGAACGGTCGCCCGGGGATCCGCAAGGACACCGTCAACGTGTTGCCGATGGGCAAGCTCGCCGTCGACCTGCAGGCAGACAACCCAGGTCAGTGGGCTCTGCACTGCCACAACACCTACCACGCCGAGCTCGGCATGATGACGGTCCTGTCCTACGTTGCATGAGCCCAGGAGAGTTGCGGACGGGCCGCACTCACCACAGCGAGCGTGCCATCGTCTCGATGGGGCGCAGGCCCTGGCCGAATCTTGCCGCTGAGAGCCGGTGCTGTTCGAGCTCGCTGTAGGGCAGGTACTTCACCTTCAGGTCGGCGACCCGGGCAAACGCCGGCCTGCGCAGCTGGGCACGGACCTCTTCCTGCCGCGAGTCCGGCGCGACCAGGTAGAGCGCACTGACGCTGCCGGACTCTGTGGACATGGCGAGATCAAGCATGCGGACGATCCCCGAATAGATGGATGTCGTGTGCTCGACCTCGAACGCGGCAGCCACCGAGCTTTCTGCACGGGTCAACCACAGCACGTCGATCAGCCCGATGGCGTCCGCCGCCCGACTCGCGGTCACCACCGGAGGTAAGTCGGTGAGGGCCCCGTCTGCGAGCCGCCCGCCGGCGTATGGGCGATTGCGGTCGTTGCTCGCGATCCACACGTCGAAACCCAGGGCCAGACCCAGATCGCGCAGCCACCCCTGGATCTGAGTGTGCGTCAGGTCCTGCTCGTCTGCGCCCGCGGGCCCGGGCGTCGCCGCGGCTCGCCGAAGTCTTTCGTCAAGCTCGGCATGCCATTGAGCGCGGCTCGTCCTTGTGTCCGACTCAACCGCTGGCGGCACCACATAGCGGCCGCTTCCCAGGTCGAACAGGAACCCGGCGATCGCCCCGAGGTCATTCGAGAGCAGGTTTCGAAACTGCTCGTTGATGGCGAGCAGTCCAGAGCGCATCCGGAGGTACTCGTCCCACTTGCCCAGCTTGATCCGGGCGCCAGTCAGCGCGTTGTAGCCGTTCACAATCGCAGTGTTGACGGGTGGCAGCAGCGTCGGGTGCAGGAAATACAACAGATTCGCCGCCGCGGGCCCCATCCCCTTGACACCCACACCTGCGAAGGCGCGCACGGCGGCCACGAGCTGTGCATCGGTCGTGCAGCATCGGCAAGTCTCGAGCATCCGTCCGAACGCGAGCTGATTGGTCCGGTCCTCGTAGATGTCGGGGATCCGCAGCTTCGGCTTCCACAGGAAGGCGTGGTCAGCGCCGCGAAAGATCTGCCGCTGCTCAGCCACTCCGCGGACGACGGTCTCGAGAGACGACCCGTGGTACGCAGTGCCGAAAACACCGTCTTCGATCTCGGCACTGACCTGCTGGATCCCGCGGCGCAACGAGCGGAAGTTCTTGAGCCTCTGGTCCCACAGGAACCACGTCCGGTACGTGCCGCCCGGGTCGTCGCGCCAGCGCTCCAGAAGTTCCTGGATGGCTGTCAGGTCGAATGGCAACGGGCGGGAGTCATCAACGGCTGGCGCGCTCACACCGTCATTGTGCCGTCTCGGTCGCGACGGTCGCAGACGGACGCCCCCGTGACCTTCACCGAAGTCACATCGAATCCGAAGGGGTCCTTAGTCCGCGACTCCGAACATGGATTTGCGCGGGCCACGGCGCGCGGTGAGCGTGTCCGATCCTCAAAGAACGGCAGGTGCGCGCGTGCGAGGTCGCCGACTGGTGGCGGTGAGCTCCCTCGTGGCGCTGCTGTCTGGGCTGACGGCCCTTTCTGCCCCGGCGTTCGCGGGCAGCTACGACGACCAGCGGCGCGACGCGGAGCGCCGGGCCGCAGCTGCTGATCAGCGGGCAGCGAGAGCACGGGACTCGGTCGAGGGGCTGAGTGTCGAGATCGGCCAAGCCGTGCTCGCTGTCGAGGCCACTCAGGCTCGCCTGCCTGCCGCGCAGGCGGAGCTGGCTGCCGCCCGAGTGGAGTCCGAGCGTTCGCAACGCGAGTCGGCTCTGCTCGCGAGCAGGCTCCAGGACGCCCGGTCGCAGCAGGCGAGCATCACCGAGACGCTGACGGCCGACGAGACGCGGCGCACGAGGATCCGCGCCGCCGTTGTGCAGGTCGCTCGGCGGGCGTACAAGGGTCAAACGGGGCCGACCCGCCTCGGCGTCGTGATGGGGGCGACGAACACTCAGGACTTCATCGGCCAGTACGGCCTCGTGACGACTGCACTCCGAACGCAGACGAAGACCCTGGACGCACTGCGGCAGGTGGAGGCGACCAACCGCAACAACAAGGCGCGGTTGTCCGCAGTGGAGAACAAGGTCACCGTGCTTCAGGCCGAGGCGGACCAGAAGGTCGTCGAGGCTGAAGCCGCGCGCGAGGCGGCAGCTGCTCGCGAAGCCGAGATCGGGAGGCTGATCGCCGACCAGAGCGCGCAAGAGCAGACCCTCGTCCGGATGAAGGGGCAGGCCGAGGTCGAGCAGGCCGCATCGGAGGCCGAGAGCAACGCGATCGCCGCGGAGCTCGCGGGCATCATCGCCCAGCAGCGCGCCGCGGCGGAAGCCGCTCGGGCCGCAGCGGCCGCCGCTGCGGCTGCGGCGGGCAAGAAGGCCCCGCCGCCGCTCCAGCGGCCGTCCGGAACCGTCTCCGGAGCGTTGTTCGGCAACCCGACGGCCACCAGCCCCATCACCGTGACCAGCGAGTACGGCATGCGGCTGCAACCGGTCCTCGGCATCTGGCGGCTGCACGCAGGCATCGACCTGCGCGCGCGTTGCGAGACGCCGATCTACGCGGGCCGCGGCGGGACCGTTCTCAGCACACGGGTTCTCGGCGGCGACGGGAACCGGATCACGCTCGACCACGGGTTCATCGACGGGAACTCCGTCATTACGGCGTACAACCACCTGTCGCGGTACGCAGTCGTGCCCGGGCAGAAGGTGGTCCAGGGCGAGCTGATCGGATACGCGGGCGACACTGGTGGAGTGTCGACCGGATGCCACCTGGACTTCCAGGTCTATGTCAACGCGAGCACCGTCAACCCACGGGCCTACCTCGGTCTCTGACCGTCGATTGGATGGAGCACGGTGATCACCACCCGCACGCGATATGTCGCAGCCCTGGGGACCGCGACGCTTCTTGCGATCCTGACTGCCTGCTCGGCATCGGAACCCAAGGCGACGCCCACAGGGCAGCCGGCTGAGATTTCGGCATCGGCGAGCATGCTCGAGGCGCACAATGACGCCGACGTCGAATTCGCCCAGATGGTCATCGTTCACAGTGGCGCTCTGGCGATCGCGCGGCTTGCGGCGGAACGATCAAGCGACCCGGACACCCAGCGGCTAGCCGAGTCGATCCTGACGGCGCGCGCCGCGGAGTTCGACGCCATGACCTCCTGGCTCCAAGCGTGGGGCGCCGAGGTTCCGGAGATCGGCTCGATACCAGCGCGCGATCGCGACGCCTCGATGCCAGGGCTGGTCACGGCCCAGCAGGTGGCCGATCTCGAAGACGCCTCGGGTCTCGCGTTCGATCGCCAGTTCCTGTCCCTGATGATCGAGCACCACACCAGCTCGATCGATCGGGCCGACGTGGAAGCAAGGAGCGGCGAGAGCATTCTGGCTCGGCACTTCGCGGCGACGATCACCAGTGACCAGGGTGCCGAGCTCGCCGAGATGAAGTCGATACTGAGCCACTGACTCGGGGGAAGACAGCGGGGCGAGGTGCGATCGTGCACTTGCGGTGTGCGGCGCTCACTGGCCGGCTCGCTGGTATGCGTCCCGAGGCAACCGTTCCGAGTGTTGGGGAGATTCACAGGAGCACGCGCGCCTCGCGGACGACAGATCGCGCGGCCGGGGTGGCGGCCCTGCACTGCCACAACACGTACCACGCTGCGCTCGGCATGATGACGGTCCTGTCCCACGTCGCATGAGGCGGCCGCGTCGCTGCGGTGGACGAAGATCGCCCGCGACGGTTGGTGCTCGACCCAGTCGACGCACGCCATCGTCACGGCTCCGCGAGTAGACGTACCGCCACACCGCCAGGCGCGGGTCATCGATTGACGCGGATCGGCCGACATTGCTGCGCCCGAGCCGACGGGGACTTGATGGAATCTTCATCGACTTCGACTCGAGACTTCATATAGTCGGTAGAGGGTGGTGGATGCCCGCGTCTGTGTCGGGGTCGGGCAAGGGTGCAGCGAGTCTTGCCTAGACAGGCCATCTGAATCTGAGGAGCCACGTGAGCAAGCGCGAGAACCAGGCGAACGACCGTGCGGCTGTGTTGGCTGCCCTGCGTACCGAACAGAAGCGTCAGGAGCGACGCAGGACCTTGCTGGTCACAGCCGTCGTTGTCGTCCTCGTCCTGGTCCTGGGCGGGATCACGGCAGCTGTGCTCCTTCGCCAGCAGGCACGCAACTCCACGATCGCCGAAGCCGCTAGCACCCCGATCGCCGGGGTCAAGGAGTACCCGAACCTGGCGCGCAACCACGTGGAGGGGGCTGTGACGTACCCAGAGACGCCGCCCGTCGGCGGTGACCACTCGGAGACGTTGACGAACTGTGCGGTCTACACGACGCCTGTGAAGAACGAGTACGCGGTGCACTCTCTGGAGCATGGTGCGGTCTGGGTGACCTACAGCCCCGACCTTCCCGCGGACCAGGTGGCGATCCTTACCGGCGTGATTGGCAAGAACCCTTACGGCCTGCTGAGCCCGTTCCCCGGGCTGAGCTCACCGGTGGTCGCGAGCGCGTGGGGCTTGCAGCTGACCATGACGAGCGCGTCTGACCCTCGGTTGCCGGCGTTCGTCGCGAAGTACGCGAACGGTCCCCAGACCCCTGAGCCCGGCGCTGCGTGCTCTGGCGGTGTCGGCGCCAGCTGACCCGCCGGGGTGAGCCGGGGGACGTTTGCGTTCGGTTCTTCGTCGTCGAGGGAACTGAAGGCGCAGTCGTGGAAGTATCTGCGCATGCACGCAGATAGCAAGCCAACTCGTCGGTCAGCAAGTCACCGCCATGGCAACGTCGTCGCCATGCTCGCCGGCGCAGCCCGCGTGCCGGGCGTCCGGGCGTGGGGTGATGGCGAGTGATGCTGGCCAGTCTTCGCAACCGGGGCGTGCAGGCCGCACTGGTCTCGGCGGCGCTGTTCGGCGCCGGGACGCCGTTGGCAAAAGTCCTTCTCGGTGACGTCAGCCCATGGCTGCTGGCGGGGTTGCTCTACTGCGGCTCGGGGCTCGGGCTCGGCCTGATCCGCGTGGTCCGTCGCTCACCACGGGTGCGGTTGGCGCGCGGCGAGCTGCTGCCACTTGCAGGTGCGGTCTTCTTCGGAGGGCTCCTCGGGCCGGTCCTGCTGATGCTGGGCCTGTCGAACACGCCGGCGTCGGGGGCGTCGCTGCTGCTCAACGCCGAGGGCGTGTTCACCGCGCTCCTCGCATGGTTCGTGTTCAAGGAGAACGTCGATCGCCGCGTCGCGCTCGGAATGCTCGCGATCGTCGGCGGTGCCATCGTTCTGTCCGTGCCCACCGGCGTGAGCTTCGGCAGCCCGTGGCCGTCGCTCGCGATCCTCGGCGCATGCCTGTCCTGGGGCCTGGACAACAACCTGACCCGGAAGGTCGCGCTCACGGACGCGACCTGGCTCGCAACGGTCAAAGGCGCGGTCGCCGGACCAGTGAACCTTGTCCTCGCGTTCGCCCTCGGTGCCCAGCTCCCCGCTGCCAAGAGCATCGTCGCGGCCCTGGGCGTGGGGTTCTTCGCCTACGGCGTCAGCCTCGTTCTCTTAATCGTCGCGATGCGCCATGTCGGCACCGCTCGCGCCGCCGCGTACTTCTCCGTCGCCCCGTTCTTCGGTGCCCTCCTGGCGATTGCGCTCGGCGACAGCCTGACGTGGCCCATGGGCGCGGCGGGAGCTTTCATGGCCGCCGGAGTCTGGTTGCACCTCACCGAGCGCCACGAGCACGAGCACACCCACGACGCGATCACCCATGAGCACTCGCACACCCACGACGCCGAGCACCAGCACGCCCACGCCCAGCCCGTGCCGGCAGGAACCTGGCACTCCCACGCGCACACCCACCCCGCGATCGAGCACACCCACGAGCACTACCCCGACCTGCGGCACCGCCACCCTCACTGACCCTGCGCCGGTGCGCTCAGGTGCGTGACGCCGTAGCGAGTCGTTGATCCGTCCCCATCGACGTCCCGCTGTCCGGCGACGGCATGAGAATCGTCACGATGGCTCCCGAGAGCCTCGTGATCTTTGCGGGAACTTCATCGTTCCTCGGGGGCTTCCTCGTATCGCAGCGAGACGCTGGTGGCATACCGAGGTCAGGCACACGAGCGAAGGAGACGGACATGATGGGTTGGTATGGCGGCGGCATGGGTGGCGGCGCGTGGATCTTCATGGGGCTGTTCTGGATCATCCTGATCGCAGCGATCATCTGGCTGCTGGTCCGACTGCTCCCGTCGAGCTCACACTCCGGCGCGACGACGCCGGCGCCGCACCAGGTGGCAGGCCAGGAGTCCGCGCTCGACATTCTCGACCGTCGGTTCGCGTCGGGTGAGCTTGACCTCGAGACCTACCAGGCGCAGCGCGCGGCGCTGTTCGCCGCCCGTGGTGGCCGATGATGGCGACGACGGTCAGGCGGGGCTGGCTCATCGCGGCGCTGACCGTCGCGGTCGCGGTCTTGCTCGGCTCCGTGCTGGCGGCCTCGGCGTGGGCCGGTGCCTTCGGTCCAGGCGTCGCGGCCACCACCAGGACACGGCTCGGCGCTGCCGGTTCCGGGTTTCTCCCCGGCGCATCTCAGGCAGTTCCGGATCTGCCAGGAGCTGTTGTGAATGTGTCCCTGACCAGCATGGGGGGACCCATGATGGGTGGCGCCATGATGGGCGGCCGCAACCACATGAGCGGCGGTGTCATGCGCCTGAGCCTTGACCACGCAACCGTGCCCGCGGGGACCGTTTCCTTCGTGGCGACCAACTTCGGCAGCATCGATCACGAGTTGGTCGTGCTCCCGCTGGGAGACAACCAGAAGGCGGGCATGCGTCCGATCGGTGCCAACTCCAAGATCAGCGAGGAGGGCACCCTCGGAGAGGCGTCCGCGAGCGGCGCCCAGGGTGCTGGCGACGGTATCCGCCCCGGTTCGTCCGGGTGGGTCACGCTGACTCTGGCGCCCGGGCGATATGAGCTGGTCTGCAACCTTCCCGGTCACTACGGCGCGGGGATGTCTACCGAGCTGACGGTGTCCTGACCTCCTCGCCCACGGACGATGGGCGATGGGCGAGGAGAGGGGTCCCGGGAGCACGAGGCTCGCTACCAAGGATTCGACGAAGCGGGAGAGGCCTGGAACATGGCGACACGTGAGGGGTCCACGTCTGACGCGGACCCCTCGCCTGTGCCACGTGTCAGGGCGTTGGTGGTCGATGACGAGCCGGCGTTGGTCCGGGTCGTGGCGGCGTATCTCGAGCGCGAAGGCTTCGACGTCACGACTGCCGCCGAAGGGCACGAGGCCCTGCGCCTCGCGCGAGAAATCACGCCCGACGTCGTCGTGCTCGACTGGATGATGCCGGGGATCGACGGGATCGAGGTCTGCCGTCAGCTGCGCACGTTCAGTGACGCGTACGTCATCATGCTCACCGCGCGCACCGAGGAGATCGACACCCTCGTCGGGCTGTCCGTCGGGGCCGACGACTACATGTCCAAACCCTTCTCCGCGCGGGTGCTCGTCGCCCGGATCCGTTCAATGATGCGCCGCCCCCGGACCGCGCCCGCCGTCGCAGGGACAGCCGCGCCCGCAGACGCTGAACCGCTGCGCCGATTCGGAGACCTGGCGATCGACCCCGAGGCCCGCGAGGTGTGGCTCGGCGACAAGCTGGTCGCTCTGACGCCGATCGAATTCGATCTCCTGGAGGTCCTGTCCTCACGTCCGGGTATGGCGTTCAGTCGCGCCCGACTGATCGAGCGGGTCTGGGGGCCGAGCTGGTTCGGTGACGAGCGAATTGTGGACATCCACCTCGGACACGTCCGCCACAAGCTGGGCGACGACGTCGCCGCACCTCGGTACGTCCGCACGGTGCGTGGCGTCGGCTACCGGATCGGACTCGGATGAAGACCCCACGTCGCAGACGCGCCCCCTCGGCTTCGTCTGGCGCCTCGCGGCGTCCCTCGGGCTCGTTGTGCTCTCTGGCGGCGCGACCCTCCTGGGCGTCGCGCTGGTCATCGCGCCTGCGATCTTTCAGTCCCACCTGCGGATGGCCATGGGGTCCGGGATCGAACAGGGCGTGCAGACCCACGTCAACGAGGCATTCGCCAATGCCGTCTTCGTCTCGCTGGGCGTCGCCATGCCGGTCGCCATTCTGACCGCGGCCGTGGTCACGTGGATCGTGGCCCGACGCCTGGCAGGATCCGTGGCCGCCGTCGCGGTGGCGGCCGACCGGATCGCTCGAGGAAACCTGGATGCCCGTGTCGAGGCGCCGGCGATCGGCCCTGAGTTCACCCAGCTCGCGGACTCCTTCAACGCGATGGCCGCCCGCCTTGCCGAGACCGAGACCACGCGCCGTCGCCTGATCGGTGACCTCGCCCACGAGCTGCGCACGCCCCTGGCGTCGCTCGATGCGACAGTCGAGGCCGTCGTGGACGGCGTCCTGCCCGCCGACGATGCCACGATGGCCACGTTGAGAGAGCAGACGCTGCGACTCCAGCACCTCGTGGCCGACATGGGCGCCGTCTCACGAGCCGAAGAACGCCAGCTCGACCTGCACCCCCAGCCCGTAGACCTCGCGGGGCTCGCTACAGAAGCAGTAGTAGCGGCCCGCGCCCGGTACACCGCCGCTGGAAGGCGGCTGGACATCGAGGCCGCCGGCCGCGCGCCGATCGTCCAGGTCGACCGCCAAAGGCTCGGCGAAACCCTCGCGAACCTGCTCGACAACGCGCTTCGCCACACACCCGCTGGTGGCACGGTGCGCGTGGTCGTCGACGCAGAACCCACCGGCGCCACGCTGAAGGTCATCGACACGGGCGAAGGGTTCGACCCTTCGAACGCCGAACGGCTCTTCGAGAGGTTCTACCGGGCCGACACGTCCCGAACTCGTACCACGGCGGGCAGCGGCATCGGCCTGACGATCGCGCGCGCGATCGTCCAAGCCCATGGTGGAACCCTGACCGCCTCGAGCAAAGGCCCAGGAACTGGCGCCACCTTCCGGATTCACTTCCCCGCGCCCTCAACCGCCCGCAATCGCGAGCACCGCAGGTCAATGCCTCGCTGACGGCCGGGCCTTGGGCGTCAAGCCGCCGAGGGCAGGCCTGCGCGCGTGCCAGCCTGGCCGTGGCACGGGGTCGTCACGACGCAGCCCGCAAGTCAGCCTTCGCGATGCGGTAGGGCACCTCGCCGGCGCCGCGCACGGCGGCGCCGTCTGGGATCGAGCGGCCTCTCGGCGGGGAGGACGGTCAGGCCTCACGGGGGGCGTACATGATGACCGCGACCCCAGCGAGGCAGACAGCCGCGCCGATGATGTCGTAGCGGTCGGGCCGAAATCCGTCGACCACCATTCCCCAGGTCAGTGAACCGGCCACGAACACACCGCCGTAGGCGGCCAGGATGCGGCCGAAGTTGGCGTCGGCCTGCAGCGTCGCGACGAAGCCGTACAGACCGAGCGCGATCACCCCGGCGCCGACCCACAGCAGGCCGCGGTGTTCACGCACTCCCTGCCATACGAGCCATGCGCCACCGATCTCGGCGATCGCGGCCAGGATGAACAGGGCGACGGACCTGGCGATCAGCATGGCCGAGAGCCTAGGCGCGGGAGGCCGTCGGTGACCTAGCAGCAGCTATCGGGCCATGGCCTGCTGCGGACTGGACGTGCTGGTCGCGGGACTGGTGGTGTGCAGGTTCGTGGTGCGTCCTGCGCGCACGCCGTTGGCGATGACGACGACCTCGGCGAGTTCGTGGATCAGGACGACGGCGGCCAGCCCGAGCACCCCGGCCACCGCCAGCGGGATCAGGATCGCGATCAGGGTGAGCGACAGCCCGACGTTCTGGAGCATGATGCGCCGGGCCCGCCGGGCGTGGGCGAATGCTTGGGGCAGGGCGCGCAGGTCCGTGCCCATCAGGGCGACGTCTGCGGTCTCCAGTGCGACGTCGGAGCCCATGGCGCCCATCGCGATGCCGAGGTCGGCGGTGGCCAGGGCGGGGGCGTCGTTGACGCCGTCACCGACCATCGCTGTGGGGGTCTTCGTGCGCAGTGCGGCGACCAGGGTGGACTTGTCCTCTGGGCGCAGTTCGGCGTGGACGTCGGTGATGCCGGCCTGGGCGGCCACGGCGTGGGCCGTTGCGGCGTTGTCGCCGGTGAGCATCGTGACGGTGTAGCCCTGGCGGTGCAGCTCGGCGACAACCGCGTGCGCTTCGGGACGCAGCTCGTCGCGGACCGCGATCGCGCCGACGACCGTCCCGTCTTCCTCGACGAGGACGGCGGTGGCCCCGGCTTCCTGCATCTGCTGCACCTGGTGGACCAGGTACCCGGCGGTGATCCAGCCGGGTCGGCCCAGCCGTACCGGCCGGCCCTCGACGTTGCCGATCAGGCCGGCGCCGGGGACCGCCTGGACGTCAGCGGCGTCGGGCACCGTGTCGACAGCGGAGAGGATCGCCCGGGCAAGGGGGTGCTCGCTGCGCGCCTCAAGGGCGGCCGCGACGGCGAGGACGTGCTCGCGGGTGTGGCCCGCGGTGGTGGCGACGGCGACGACGGTGGGGGTGTTGGCTGTCAGGGTGCCGGTCTTGTCCAGGGCGATGATGCGGATGGCGCCGAGCGCCTCGAGGGCGGCGCCGCCCTTGATCAGCACACCGAATCGGCTGGCGGCCCCGATGGCGGAGACGACCGAGACCGGCACCGAGATGGCCAGGGCGCACGGGGACGCGGCTACCAGCACGACCAGCGCCCGTTGGATCCATAGTCCCGGGTCCCCGAGCAGGGAGCCGATGACCGCGATGAGGGTGGCGACGATCATGATGGCGGGCACGAGGGGCTTGGCGACCCGGTCGGCGAGGCGCTGGGTGGCGCCCTTGCGCGACTGCTCGGCCTCGACGATGTGCACGATGCGGGCCAGGGAGTTGTTCTCGGAGGTGGTGGTGACCTCGACCTCGAGAGCTCCGGTGCCGTTGATGGATCCCGCGTACACCGGGGTGCCGGGTCCTGCCTCGACGGGGATCGACTCACCGGTGATGGCCGAGACGTCCAGGGTGGTGCGACCGACGCGGATGGCGCCGTCGGTGGCGAGCCGTTCCCCGGGCTTGACGAGCATCGTGTCGCCTACAGCGAGGTCGGCCGGGTCGATGACCCGCTCGATCCCGGCCCGTCGAACCGTGGCCTTGTCGGGTACCAGGGACAGCAGGGCGCGCAGGCCGCCGCGGGTCTTGGCCAGGGAGTACTCCTCCAGGCCCTCGCTCAGGGAGTACAGGAAGGCGAGCGTGGCGGCTTCGGCGAACTCACCGAGGATCACTGCTCCGACGGCGGCGATCGTCATCAGGGTGCCGACGCCGATCTTGCCCCGGGCCAGCTTCTGCATGGTCTCTGGTACGAAGGTGCTCGCCCCGACCATCAGGGCGGCGACGTTCAGTCCCAGCGCCCACCCGTCCTGACCGCCCAGCCCGAGCAGGAAGGCGGCCAACAGGAGTGTGCCCGCGACGAGACCGGCGCGGATCTCCCTGACACCCCAGATGCTGGTGACGTCGTTGTCGTCGACCTCCGCGGCGGCGGTCTGATCGGCGCAGCAGGCGTCGCTCATCGGACGCTCTCCTCGTGCGTGGCCGCGGCCATCGATGTCTGGCCGCCGGTTCGGCCCAGACCGTAGGTGGGGCACAGCTCGACCGCGTGCCCGGTCGCGTCCAGCAGCCGCTCGGCCGCCGCGAGGACGTCGAGAAGCTCCGGGGCTGTTGTCAGGAAGAACATCGACGCCCGACCCTGCGGGCGCGAGTCGACCAGACCACACTCCTTCAGGCATGCGAGGTGCGCGCTCACCGTGCTCTGCGCGAGACCGATATGCTCGGTCAGGTCCCGCACCCGGTGCTCACCGTGGGTCAGATGCTGCAGGACGGCCAGACGCGTCGGGTCGGACAAGGAATGGAACAGCGCAGCGGCCGGTGCCAGCGCCAGCACTCCGCCCGCAGGAAGGGTCGGTGGACTTGGTGGGGATCCGTCGTCCGGCATCGACATGCGGCGATAATAGCGTACTCATGTAATGCGTCGGTCTGGCCGGCTGCTGGTCCCTCTCGACTCGGCGCGGCCACCGGCGCCCCATGTGCGTGAGGCTCCGGCCTCGACCGGGAGCAGGGCCCTGCCGAGTCTCGGATCGGTTCCTGGTGCGGATTGGTAGCGCCACTGCGCTCCGTGTCGGGGACGGTCTCGGGCGCGCGCCGGTCAGAAGCCGACGGGTGCTTCGACGTGGTCTGCGGGCTCGAGCTGGATGGTGGGGTGGGTGACGGCGTACTTCTCGGTGAGGATCCGACGTGTCCCGTCCAGCACGCGGTGCCAGGTGGCGTCGTCTTCGACCACGATGTGCACGGTTGCGGCCTCCATCCCGCTGGTCAGGGTCCAGATGTGCAGGTCGTGGACCTCCCGGACCCCAGGTAGGGCTGCGAGCTCGGCGGTAGCGGCGTTGATGTCGATGCCGGGGGGCGCGACCTCCATGAGGATCCGCAAGGCCTGGCGCATCAGGTTCCAAGTGCGGGGCAGGATGAGCAGCCCGATCCCCACCGCGACGATCGTGTCGACGTAGCGGAACCCGGTCACGGTGATGATGATCGCGCCGACGATGACCCCGACGGAGCCAAGCATGTCGGAGAGCACCTCCAGGTAGGCGCCCTTGACGTTCAGGCTCTCCTTGGACCCGGCCGTCAGCAGCCGGAAGGAGATGATGTTGACGACCAGGCCGATCGAGGCGACGACGAGCATCGGCATCCCGGCGACCTCGGGTGGATTCCGGAAGCGCTGCACAGCTTCGTAGAGCACGTAGAACCCGACCCCGAACAACAGCAGCCCGTTGATCACGGCGGCAAGGACCTCGAGTCGGTAGGTGCCGTAGGTCCGCCCGCCGGCTGCTGGGCGCTTCGCCAGCTGGATCGCGGCCAACGCCATCCCGAGGCCCAGGACGTCGGTCCCCATGTGCGCGGCGTCGCTGATCAGGGCGAGCGACCCCGTGGTGAGGCCGGCGACGACCTCCACGATGGCATAGCTCGCGGTCAGGGCGAAGGCGATGGCCAGTGGTCGCTGGTGCCGGGAGCCTGCGCTGCCGATCCGCGGGCCGTGCGCGTGTCCGTCGCCGCTGGTGGGCGAAGTGGTGTCATCGCACGGGTCGTTGTCCGTGGTGTGGTCGGTTGTCATCGGGTGCTGCACCTCGGGCAAGTCGGCGTCATCGACAGCTGCTGGTCCCGTGTCACGCGAGAGCCTCTCTGATCTCGGCGGCGGCCGACGAGGGCTCGTCGGTCCGGACGGCCCGTGCCGCGGGCGCATGCCCGAGGTGGGCCAAGGCGACGTCCAGCAGGATGCGGACGTGCCCATCCGCCAGCCGGTAGAAGCCCGATCGCCCGCTGCGCCGCACGACCACGACCCGGTGCGCACGGAGCAGCCGCAGAGCGTGACTGACCCCCGACTCACTTTGGCCGGTCACTGTCGCCAGGTCATGCACGCACACCTCGCCGCCCTCTAGAAGCGTGATCAGCAGCCGCAGCCGAGCGGGGTCACCCAACAGCCCAAAGACCGACGCCAGGTCCTCCACGGTCGCCTCAGGTGGCAGTGCACTGGTCAGCGCAGCAATCCGATCTGAATCGGAGTCCGGTGCGCACTGATGCATCGCCTCTGTCGCCTGCCCGTCACTAATGAACATCTGAACAAACTATCAGATGACGTCGACAAGCTCCTGCGCGCCCACGAGTTGGGCGGGGTGATGGTGCTGCCCGGCGATGTCCATCGGGGGTACGAGATGGAGTGGGGGTCCTGACGACACCGGGAGGGCCGCGCGGAGCTTGCGGCACCGCCGAGCTGCATGAATGCTGGCGGGCGATCGTCGGGTCAGGTCCTCTGCCTGACCCATCTGCGCAAGGCGCCTCGCGCGCCATATCGCGCCGAGGTGTTCCTCTGGCGCTGCGCTCACCCGCACTGAGCAACGCGAGCTCGCCGTGGGGAATCGTGTGGACCGCGGTGCTGCGCGAGTACGCGCTGAGGCAGTGTCGGCCCGGTATTGCACCGCGCCGGGTCGCCCGTGGCGGGTCCGTGGTCCGAGTGGTGAGCCTCGCCAACGGCCCCTCGACAGCGTCGGCCCGCCAGCGCGCGAGGCATCAAGGGGCTCGGTGTAGCGCAGTCCAGGGGGGCTCCGCACCGTGCCTTATTCCACGGACACTTCGCGCTGCTTGCGTCTCCCCAGGTCAGAGCGTTGAAATGCTGCCCCGAGTGGATTCGAACCGTCTTTCAGTGCTGTAGGGGTGCGGAACCGGACGTCTCCGTGTTCGCAGATTGTGCCTCTGACCAGGTTGTACGGTGGAACCTTGGGGCGTGGTAGTGAACGACGCGTATGGTGGCCTATTCCACGTTATTCCACGACGCTGGGCGGGGGGCATGCGCAGGCGCTCAGGTTTTGGCAGTGTCGAGCGGCTGGGCTCGGGTCGTTACCGGGCCAGATACACGGTGCCCGGCACTGACCCGCAGGTGTGGGTGAAGGCGCCGGAGACGTTCGCCCGGCGGGTGGATGCGGACGCGTGGTTGGCGCGTCAGCGCACCGCCCTGGAGGACCATGTGCTGCGTCCCGCGGTTCTGGCTCGGCGGATGGCACTGCAGGAGTACGCCGATGTGTGGCTGCGGGATCGGCGCAGCGCGTCTGGTCAGCCCCTTCGGCCCTCGACGAGGCGCGTGTATGAGCACTATCTGGTCAAGCTCATCTATCCCGAGTTGGGGGAGGTGCTGCTGACCGAGTTGACGCCGGCGTTGGTGAACGGGTGGTACCGGCGGTTGGTCCCGGACAGGCCAACGCTGCGGGCGCGGACCTACGCGCTGCTGCGGGGCGTGCTTGCGACGGCGATCGAAGACGAGTTGATAGCGGCGAACCCGTGCCGGGTGCGCGGTGCGTCGAACGCGAGACCGGCGACCCAGACCGTCGTCGCCAGCCCGGCGCAGGTCAACGAGCTGGCCGCCGCGATGCCGGCGCCACTGGCTGCGGCGGTCCAGATCGGGGCGTGGTGCCAACTGCGCAACGGCGAGGTCTTGGAACTCCGACGCAAGGACATGACGGCCGAACTCATTTCCGTTCAGCGAGGCGTGACCTGGACCAAGACGGGTGCGCACGTCGGGCCGCCGAAGACCGACGCCGGCGTGCGGACGGTGAGCATCCCACCCCACGTCCGCCCAGTGCTGGCGGCGCATCTGGAGTCCTTCGTGCCCGACGGCCCCGAGGCGCTGTTGTTCCCGGCCGCGCCGGGCTCCACAGTGCACATGCGCCAGACGACGTTCGCCTACCACTTCAAGCGTGCCGTTCTGCAGACGTCCCTGCCGGCCACCTTCAGGTTCCACTGGTTGCGGCACACCGGCCTGACCCTCGCGGCGCAGGCCGGCGCGACGCTCGCCGAGCTGAGCGCCCGAGCGGGACACTCCACGACCTCCACCGTGATGCGATACCAGCACGCAACGGCCGCTCGCGACGACGCGCTCGCCCATGCCCTCTCGAAGTTGGCGAGCGAGCCGGACGAGTGACCTTCGTCGCGACGCGTGTCGTCGCGCATCGCGATAGAGGGCGGTTGGGCCGGACGCGACAAGCGCGACGCCTTAGGCGTGATGCCCCCGGCTGACGTCGGGACTCGCCGCGTCTTCGAACCACCATGATGGCATCCGCCGCCACGAGCGGGATGCGTGGCTGACCTCCAACCCCACGTGCGATGTGCGCTCGGAGTCAACCTCGCACGAGCGGGAGCGGATGCGACCTTGGTCGCCGCGGACACAATGGCGCGAGGGACTCGATTCCGAGCTGAGGGGCTCCACCGCGTAAGTTGTGGCCGCATGGAGACCGCACCGGCGATCGACGGCGCTGCACTTCGCGCCGCGCGAATAGGTGCTGGACTGACGCAGCACCAGCTCGCGCACGAGGTCGGCGTCGTCGGCGGGGAGCGCATCTCGATGTGGGAGCGCGGCGAGGCGCGCCCACGGAGCCCTCAACTGCTACATGCGGTCGCGCGGGCCGTTCAAGTTCGCGTCACCGCGCTGCTCTTGCCGCCCGAGGGGGCTGCCAGCTTGCGTTGGCTGCGGTTCGCCGCAGGCCTCAGCGTCGACGAGGTTGCCCGAGCCGCCCACGTGTCTGTCGCATCGCTGAAGCGGTGGGAGGCGCAGGGATGCCGTCGATTGCCCTCCGCGGCGACTCTCAACGCGATGGCGGAGACTTTGGGCGTCTTGTCGACTGAGGTCGAGAGCGCACTGCGCCCGTAGTCAGAGGCTCTGTCCACAGAGTGACTCCAGGGGGTGACTCAACGCCCTGGCATCTCTAGGATGGTCGACTTCTCCGCATTTGAGGTGGAAGCGACCTTCGTCCGAGCGCGATGGATGCGACCTCCGCTCAGTGTCACGGCTCTTCGGAGCCCGAGGGCAGTAGTCAATTCGCACCATAGCCACTAGCGTTAAAGGATCGACTTGAGTTCAGGGTGAGCACGCCGGCTTCCTGCGCCGCCTGAGGGCGACGAGAGCGTGAGGAGCGCAGATGACGAGATCCGTCCGACAGACGCTGAGCGTTCTGCTCACCGCGCTCGTCGCGGCACTCATCGCAAGCTGCACCGGCGGCTCCGTTGAGCCGCCCTCTGCCACAGCAAGTGCGACGTCAAGCCCGTCGATGACGTCGCCGACGCAGACATCCACGCCTACGCCAGGCCCGGAGGACGAGGCGGTGGCCCGCGCCGAGGAGGTTGTGCGGGCATACCTGCGTTCCCAGACGGAGTGCCTCTCTGACCCGCCGAACACGCCCGACACCTGCTTCGACGCGGTCGCGATCGGGACCGAGTTGGTCAATCGGAAGAACGCATTGACGACTGCACGAGCGATGGCGACGAGAGTGTCGGGCGACCTGGTGCTGGACTCGATTGAGCGGCGCAGTGTCGACCTGACGACCATGCCGGAAGCGACCCCACCAGTAGTGCCGACCGTCATGTTCGGCGCATGCGTCGACGTGAGCCGTTACGTCGCCGTCGACAAGGACGGTCAGTCCATCGTCCAGCCCGGCCGTCCAGCGACGAGCCCGCTGGAGATCTCCGTCTACAACTACGAGCTGCCTGATCCGACAGCGTGGCGTGTCGGATACGTCGAGCCGGCCAAGGACCTGGCGTGCGGTGGCTGAGGCGGTGCCTTGCGGCGGTCACGCTGACGGCGGCGGCTGTCGTCGGCACGGGTGTATCCGAGGCGTTCGCTGACGGCGCGACCTGCGTCTCATACGACAGCTTCGGCATCTGCGTCCTGTGGTCCGCCGCTCCGGGGGCACCGAGCGACGGAGGTGGCAGCGGTGGATCGGGATCGGGCACGGGAGGCGGCTCGGGCACCGTCCCGATCATCCAGATCAACGGGCAAGACTGCTTGCCGGCCGGTCTCGCCGACCCGCAGCCGCCCAAGACCGACCCGGTCTGGGAGGGCCACACCGACGGCGCGATCTACCGGTGTGAGGTGCCGGCAGGTCACGGGGGCATGTTCGTCGTCGGCTTCCTGATCCAGTACTGGTCGTTGACGGCGCCGGCGGCGGCTGCGCCGCCGGACCCCGCGACCCTCGCCCAGCAAGCGGTCGCGTCCATGCAGCTCCAGGCGGTGCGGGTCGGGATCGTGCCGGAGGCGCGGGCTGGTTCGGTCGGACTGGTCGGGATGCCGAACTGGATGTGGGTGTCAGCCCCGGACGCGCAGACGTTCGGGCCCATCACGCGCACGGCTTCGGCGGGCGGCTGGAGCGTCTCGGCCACGGCAAAGGTCGCCTCGGTGTCCTGGGACATGGGCGACGGGCAGGTCGTGACGTGCGCAGGACCGGGCACTCCCTACGCGGTGTCGTACGGCGAAGCGTCGTCGCCCGACTGCGGGCACACATACGCCCGTCAGGGCGACTACACGGTGCGGGCCACGTCGCACTGGGTCGTGACCTGGTCGGGCATCGGCCAGGCCGGGACGCTCTCGCTCGACCTGACCCAGGCGACGGGCGTGACGATCGGCGAAGCGCAGGTGCTCACCCAATGAGCCGCGGGGGAAGGAATCAGACGATGACGACGAGCGCGGTCACTTCACCGGTCAAGACGGGGCGGGGCACAGCCGACGACACCCGGCTCACGAACGGCTCGGCGTCGTCGGCCACTGTGCCCAACCCGCCGCGCGCCCGCCGGCGCTGGGGGTTGTTCGCCGCGATGGTGCTCGTCGTCGCGTTGGGCGCGCTGGGCAACGTCTGGCTGCTGGCCTCTACGACGACGGCGCAGGAGGTCGTCGCGGCGCGCTCGACGATCGAGCGCGGCTCGGTGATCGCTCGCGAGGACCTCATGACCGTCCGCATCGAACTGGACCCGTCCCTGCACACGGTCGCCGGTGGCGACCTCGCCGGCCTTGTCGGTCAACGCGCCGCCTTGGATGTGGCGGCGGGTTCGCTGGTGACGACCGAGTCGGTGACCAAGGCGACCGTTCCGTCGGACGGGAACTCACTGGTGGGGATCGGGGTGGCCCAGGCTCGGATGCCCGGGGTCGCCCTCATGGCGGGTGATCGGGTCCGTGTCGTTGCCACGCCCGCCCAGGCCACCGGGATCAACCCAGCTGCGACACCCGTCTCGGTGGGAGCAGTCGTCGTGGGGACTCAGGCCGGCACGAGCGCCACGGGTGCGGGCGCCGAGACGATTGTCACGGTTCAGGTGCCCACAGCCGACTCCGCGGCCCTGGCAGGCATGGCCGCGACAGGGAACGTCGCCCTCGTTCTGGACTCCCGAGAGCGGTGAGCCCATGAGCCTCATCGTCCTGTGCTCCGCGAGCGGGTCGCCCGGGGTGACGACCACGGCGCTCGGGTTGGCCCTGACGTGGCACCGGCCGTGCCTGCTCGTCGAGGCCGACCCCACTGGCGGGTCCGCCGTCGCCGCCGGGTACCTGCGGGGGTCGATCATGCCGCCCGAGGCGATGATCGAGCTGGCCCTGGCTCAGCAGGACGGCCGGCCACTCCTCGACACCCTTGCGCAGGTCTCCCTTGAGCTGCCGGGCTCGGGCATGCGGTTCGTGCCGGGCACCCGGTCCCATGAGCAGGCGCGCAGCCTCGTCGGCCTGTGGGAGCCGCTCGCGGCGGCGTTGCGCTCGCTCGAGGACACTGGGCAGGACGTCGTGGTCGATGCCGGCCGACTGGGGCTGTTCGGCAGTCCGGAGCCGTTGATCGAGGCCGCCGACCTCGCGCTGCTGGTCATCCGGACCGACCTCGTGGCCCTGTCGGCAGCCAGGTCTTGGGCGGAGACGCTGCGCGAGCGGTTTGACCGGGCGGGGGCCGGCAGCTCACTCGGCGTGCTGCTGGTCGGCGAAGGCGACCCGTTCGGTGCTCGCGAGGTGTCCCGGGTGCTGTCGCTGCCGGTGGTGGCCGCCGTCGCCTGGGACCCAGAGCACGCCCTCGTGCTGTCGCACGGCTCGCGACCGCCTCGTCCCGGGTCGCTGCAGCGGCTGGCTGGACGGTCGGGCTGGGAGGACTCATCACTCCTTCGCAGCATCCGCGCCACGGGCAGCACGATCACTGGCACGATCCGCGCCACCGCCGCCCGACTGGACGCCACGGGAGGGGGACGTCGATGAGCAGCGATCCGATCACCGAACCTGTGCCGCCGACGGACCCGATCGCCCTGCCGATCTTCGCCGCCCCGCCGGCCCGGGCCGGTCGCGTCCGTGGTGACTTCTCCCTGCGGCCCGCGGTCACCGGGCCTGCCGCGCTTGAGGAGGCACGCCGCCGCCGGGCGGCGGTGCGCCGAGAGCCGACGACCACCGCGACGACGGGCGACGCCGCCGCGACGCCGATCGACTGGGAGCTGGTGCGGGCGTTCCGCACCGTCGTCGCCGGCCGCCTCACCGCGGCCCTGGGCGGGGACTGGCGCCGGGAATCGGCCGACGACGACTCGGCCACGCCCCGCCGACCTTTCGACATGGACAGCGACGAACAGGAGCGGCACGGCTGGGCGGTCATCCACGACGTGCTCAAGGAGCACATCGCGGACGTCGTCCAGGCCGGCACCGGCGATGCGTGGACCGCTTCCGAACGGACGCAGATGGCACAGGCGATCTTCGATGCCGTCTTCCGCATGGGTCGGCTTCAGCCGCTGATCGACGACGACCGCGCCGAGAACATCTTCATCCTCGGCCACGACCGGGTGTTGCTCCAGCTCCTGGACGGCTCACGTATCCAGGTCGACCCGGTGGCGGACAGCGACGACGAGCTGATCGACTTCCTGCGGTTCCTGGCCAATCGTTCCGAGTCGAACCCGCGCCCGTTTTCCGAGAGCACCCCGCGGCTGCATCTGAAGCTCGACGGCGGTGCACGGCTCGCGGCGACGGCATGGGTGACCAGCAGCCCGACCGTCGTCGTGCGCCGCCACCGGCACAAGGTCGACACGCTCGCAGCCTGGGTGGACCGCGGTTGCATGAGTCCTGCCTGCGCGGACTTCCTCGCTGCGGCGGTGCGCGGCAAGTGGAGCATCGTCGTGGCTGGTCCGATGTCCGCCGGGAAGACGACGCTGATGCGCGCGTTGTGTGCGGAGATCCCGCGCGAGGAGGTGCTGGGCACCTTCGAGACCGAGTACGAGCTGTTCCTGCGCGAGACGGGCCGTCACGACATCGTGGTCGACTGGGAGGCCCGACCGGGCATGGGCGAGATCGGCGCGGATGGCCGGGCCGCCGGTGCCTTTGACCTCGACGAGGCGCTCAACGACAGCTTCCGGTTCGCCCTCGACCGGCAGATCGTCGGGGAGATCCGCGGGCGCGAGGTCTGGACGATGATCAAGGCGATGGAGAGCGGTACCGGGTCGCTGTCCACCACGCATGCCGCCAGCGCGGAGGCGGCCATTCGCAAGCTCGTCACGTGCGCGATGGAGTCCGGCGGGCACGTTACGCGGGACCTGGCCCTGGAGAAGCTCGCCGGGTGTCTCGAGGTGATCGTGCAGCTGAACCGCAGGGTCGTCGCGATGCCGGACGGCAGTCAGCAGCTGCGGCGCTGGGTCAGCGAGGTCGTCGTGGTGGAGCCCGGGGAACGGGAGATGGGCTACGCCTTGACGCACCTGTTCGGCCCCTCCGGCGCGGGCCCGGCTCGGGCGACCGGGCTGATGAGCGAGCGGTGTAGGGACCTCACTGTCGACGGCTTCGACCTGGATCTCTTCCGGGCCGAGGCGGACGGTCGGGGGTGGCGCGCGTGAACGTCGGGGCGTGGTCGGCCGCGTTTGGTGCGCTGGTCGTCGCCGGGCTGATCGGGGCCGTGCTCGCGCTTCGACCGCAGACGGTCCGCGAACCGGTCGCGCGTCGCCCCTCGGCCCTCGCGCGACGGCTGGCGGGCACGTCCAGCCGGACCCGGCTGGTGCTGGCCGTCTCGGTCGGCAGCGGGCTGCTGCTCGCCTTGGCGACTGGCTGGATGATCGCGGTCGTGGTCCTGCCTGCCGCCGCACTGGGCGTGCCCTACCTTCTGGCCGCCCCGCCCACGGCCACCACCATTCGCAGGCTGGAGGCGATGGAGGAGTGGACGCGCAACCTCGCGGGAGTTCTGAGCTCGGGAGTGGGCCTCGAGCAGGCCGTGACTGCGACGCTGCGGTCGACGCCCGACGCGATCAAGCATGAGGTCACCATGCTTGTCGCCCGGCTCCGTGCCCGGTGGGACACCGAGCAGGCACTGCGCGCTTTCGCCGACGACCTCGACGACGTCACCGGCGACCTGATCGTCGCCAACCTCATCCTCGCGGCGCAGCGCCGCAACCGTGGCCTGGCGAACGCCCTGCAGGGCGTGGCCGAGTCGGTCACTGAGGACGTGACCTCCCGCCGCAAGGTGGAGGCGGGTCGCGCGAAGCCGCGGGGGAGCGCCCGGCTCGTCACGATGTTCTCCGCCGGTGTTCTCGTGTGGCTGGCGTTCACGGGCGACTACGTCGCGCCCTACGGCACTCCGCTGGGTCAGGTGCTGCTGTTCGTGCTGCTCGGCGCCTACGCCGGCGGGCTCCTGTGGATGCGGAAGATGACCGAGGGCAAGGGCCTGCCCAGGTTCTTGGGTCCGTCCGCGAGGGCGGGTGTCCGATGACTGCCCTGCAGCTGGCGCTCGTGCTCGGCGTCGTCGTCGGCGCCGGTCTGGCCGGGGCACTGTACGCGCTGGTGCCCGCCCAGCCGGACCTCGGCCACGTCCTGGCTCGCCTGTCCCCGGCCACGCGACGCCGCGGCGCCATCACGACGTCGTCCGCGGTCCCCGACACGGAGGAACGTCTCGGAATCTGGGCCGAGCGGACCCTGCCCACCCGCCTGCTCGGGCCCGCACCCGCCCGAGACCTGGCAGTCCTGCGCCGTACCTCCGCGGAGTTCTACGGCCGCAAGGTCTCCTATGGACTCCTCGGCCTCGTGCTGCCGTCCCTGCTCACCGGGTTCTTCGCCCTGCTGGGCATCCGGGTGCCGGGCGTCGTGCCTGTCGGCGGAACGGTGCTGCTCGGAGCGCTGATGTTCATGGCGCCGTCGCGGGACATCGCCGAGGAGGCCAAGCGGGCGCGCACCGAGTGCGCCCGGGCGCTGAGCGCCTACATCGAGCTGTGCGCCCTGGAGCGCAACAGCGGCGCCGGGGCGACCCTCGCGCTGGCCAGCGCGGCCGAGATCGGTGACTCGTGGGTGTTCAACCGCATCCGCGAGGAGCTGGCCCGCGCCCGGTACAACGGCCAACCGCCCTGGGACGTGCTCAAGGAGCTGTCGGACAACCTCGACCTGCCCGAGCTGGCCGACGTCGCTCACATCATGCGGCTGGCGGGCGACGAGAACTCAGAGGTCTACCGGTCGCTGCGCGCCCGCAGCGCCGCTGTGCGCAGCAGCCTGCTGTCCGAGGAGCTGGCCGAGGCCAGCGTCGTCGAGGAGCGCATGTACGTGCCTGCGTCGTTCCTCGGCCTGGTGTTCCTCGCCCTGTTGATGGCCCCTTCCCTGCTTCGTCTGTTCGGCATGTAGAGCACGGCACTGCCCGCCACGAGGAAGGAACGAACGATGCCGCACTACCTGATCGCCACCCTGCTGACCTTCGGGCTCACTCTGCGCGACCGCGCCCGGAGCGCGCTGACCCGTGCCGACGACGAGGGGGCTAGCACGATCGAGATCGTGTTCTGGGCTGTCGGTCTGCTAGCCCTCGCCGGGCTCGTCTACGCCGCAATCCTGGCATTCGTGAACAGCAAGATCCCAGGGATCAGCTGAGTGCCGTGCGCCACCGTCGAGCCGCCCTAGGACGCAGTCGGGAGCGCGCTGCGCCGGCGCGCCGGCCGATCGACCGCGGTTCGGCGACCGTGCAGATCGTCGTGCTGATGCCGGCGCTGTTTCTGCTCATGTTCGCGGGCATGCAGGCTGCGCTGATCTACCACGCCCGCACGGTGGCGATCGCGGCCGCGCAGGAGGGTGCGCGCACCGCCGCTGCGCAGTACTCGTCGGCCGGGGCCGGAGACGTCGCTGCGGAGCAGTTCGTCGCCTCCGCGGGGGGTGAGGACGTGCTGCGTGGCGTCACGGTCACGGCGACGCGAGACGCCACGACCGCATCGGTGGTCGTGACAGGCGCGACGATGAGCGTTGTCCCGGGCTGGACACCACAGATCACCCAGAGCGCGTCGGCACCCGTCGAGCGGGTGACTAGATGATCGCCGCGCTCGCTCGCGCTCGACGACGTCGAGGCGGCCGACCCTCGGACAAGGGGTCGACCGTCATCGAGGTCGTCATCCTCGCCCCAGTCCTTGCGCTGTTCCTCGGGCTCATCATGGCCGGCGGGCGGCTCGCCGTCGCCCACCAGGCGGTGGAGGCCGCAGCCGCCCAGGCCGCACGAGCGGCGTCCATCGCCCGCACCCAGGACGAGGCGCTGACCGCGGCGCAATCAGCGGCCACCTCCGCGCTGGCCGCTCAGGGACTGAACTGCGTCGCCAGTGACGTGAGCGTTGACGTCGCCGGCTTCGCGGCACCGGCCGGAAAACCGGCGTCGGTCGGGGCGACCGTGACGTGCCAGGTGTCCCTCGCCGACACCCTGCCAGGCCTTCCCGGCTCGCTCGGCGTCGAAGCCACCGTCCGCTCGTCCCTCGATACCTATCGCGAGAGGTGACTGCGATGCCCACCACCTCCACGCGTCGTCGGTTCGGGCAGGACGATCCCGAGCGTGGCTCGGTGACCCTCTGGATGATCACGACCGCGCTGACGATGGTGCTGCTGGTCGGGCTCGCGGTGGACCTGGGTGGCCAGGTGCTCGCGAAGCAGCACGCCCAGGTGGTCGCGTTCGAGGCGGCGCGCGCCGGCGGTCAGCAGCTCCAGGGCGCCGCAGCCGTGCTCGGCCAAGCTGCGGTGGTCGACCCGGCCGCGGCGGTCGCGGCGGCCTCGACCTACATCGCGGGAACCCCCGAGGTCACCGGCACCGCCAGCGTCGTCGGGACCCGCGTCGTGGTGGACACGGCGACGACGTACCGAACCCGGTTTCTGTCGATCATCGGGATCCAGGAGCTCACTGTCACCGGCCATGCCGAGGCGCAGACTGTCCGCGCCGTGGAGGGAGTCGTCCGATGAGACTGCGCGCCCGCCTGGTCGGCCTCGTCGCCAGCGTCCTGCTGATCGGCGTCGTGGTCGCGGTCCCGGCAGCCCTCCTTCGGGTCGGCGTCGACCTGATCCCGAGCGAGGTGCCCACCCTCGGGCAGATCTGGACCGCCCTGCGGTCGCCCGACGACGGCACCCTTGTGCTTCAGGCCGTCACGTTCGTCGCATGGCTGGCGTGGGTGGTCCTGAGCGTGGCCATCTTGCTCGAGGTGGTCGCTCGCTTGCGTGGGGTGCGTGCGCCGCGCATCCCGGGCCTGCGCGTTCCGCAGCTCGCGGCGCGGCAGCTCGTGAGCGCTGCGGGCCTGCTGTTCGTGGCCATCCCCTCCGTGGGCCTGACCGTCGCTGGGGCCGCCCCGGCCCACGCTGCTATGGCGCACCACGTCGTCGACGCGCCAGTGATGGTCGAGTCGCGACAGGTCGACACCGGACCCCCGCCGGCGCTCGAGGGGTCGACCTACACGGTCCGGCCCGGCGACAGCCTGTCGGCAATCGCCCGAGACCAGCTCGGCGATGCCGATCGGTGGCCGGAGCTCGTCGACCTCAACCCGGTGGTGGCCGACGACCCGGACCTGATCTACGCGGGCACTGTGCTGCTGCTGCCCGCGCCTGTCGCGCCTGCAGCACCGGTGACGAGCCCCCACACCCACACCGTGCGACTGGGCGACACCCTCTCGCGCATCGCCGCCCGCGAGCTCGGCGACGCAGGGAGGTACCCGGAGATCTTCGAAGCCAGCAAGAACACCGTCCAGCCCGACGGGCGGCGAGTGACCGACCCGGACGTGATCGACGTCGGCCAGCTGCTGACCATCCCCGGCACTGTGTCCTCGGTCCCCGCCACGACCGACCCGGCGTCCGTCACCGCGGCCCCCGTGCCCGGGACCAAGCCGGCTCCGTCCGTCGTCGTACCCGAGCCGAGCGAGGCGCCGACGAGCACCTACCCGGCAACAGAGCCGGTCCCCGCTGGTGCCGCGCAGGTCGACGTGCCGGTGCAGGACGACGAAGAGACCTCAACCACCGCGCCGTGGCTGCTCGCCGGACTGACGGGGGAGGCGCGATACTTGCGGGCTCCCTCTTCCTGCTGCAAGCTCGCCGACGCCACGCCCGGTCCCGCGCCCGACGTCCCGGCCGCACCCTGGCGCCCCCCGACCGCGCGCTCGCTCCGGTCGAGAAGACGATCACCGCCGTGGGGGCGGTCACGGCCCCCACCATCGAGCACATGGACGCTGTCCTGCGTCGCCTTGCCGCAACGGTCGCCCGAGGCGGCGCAACGATGCCGGACCTGGCGGCTGTGGAACTCACGGCGACTCACGTGATTCTGCACCTGGGGACGCCGACCACGCTGGGCGCGCCGTGGCTCGGCAGCTCCGACGGGTATCACTGGCGCGTCCCGGCCGCCGTGCCGCTGGACGAGGTCGGACCCGACGTGACCGACCAGCCGGCGCCCTACCCGTTGCTGGCCACCATCGGGGTCGGGGACGACGAAGCGGTGTGGCTGCTCAACGTCGAAGACCTCGACGTGTCGATCACGGGGGACCCGACCTACGGACTGGACTTCGCGCGCTACCTCGTCGCAGAGGTCGCGTGCAACCCGTGGTCGGCGGGTGCCAGGGTCGAGTGCATCGGCGTCGGCTACGAGCTCGCGGCGCTGAACCCCGACCGGGTCCGGGTGCACGAGGGCCCCGCGGACGGCGGCGACGACCCGGTCGACGACGCCCTGGCCGAGGCCGTGCGCACCCTCGACAACGCGGCCGCTGTCGGTGTCGACGTCGTCACCGCGCGGGCCACCCAGGCTGGGGCCGATGCGTGGCCCGCCCGACTGATCCTGCTCGACGCCTCGACGGCGCACCCCGCTCTCGATGAGCTGCTCGATCTCGTCCACGACCACCCCGGCCACACGGGCACCTGCGTCGTCCTCAGCGGCACCCGACGGGACGCTCCCGGCATCGTGCTGGACGTCACCGCCGACGGGCGGCTCACCCTCGCCAGTGCGGGCCTCGACCTCGTCGCCGTCGGACTGACCAGCGACGAGGCGCAGGGGTGCGCGGCCCTCCTGGCCCAGAGCGAGCAGGTTGACGCCATCGCCGTGCCCGTCGACGACCAAGCCACCGAGGGCTGGCGGTCCTTCGTCGACCAGGCGGGCGCGCTGCGGGACGAGCACACCCTGCCCCGGGAACCCGAGCCCGACCGCGGCCGGCGCGAGGGCGCACCGGCTGAGCCGGAGGCGAGCAGCATCCTGAGCGAACCCGACGAGCTGTACCTGGATGTGTCCGCCACGACGCCCGCGGACTTGCAGGCGCTCGCGCCCCGGGTCGCGGCGACGGTGCGCCGCGACGTGGAGGACGCCGACCCTCGTCTGGACGAGGACGTCGCCGCGTGGTTCGCCGACTCCAGCCGCCAGCCGAAGCTGCGCCTGCTCGGCCCGGTGCGCGCCACGACTCGCGGCAAGCCCCTGGTCAAGCGCAAGCCCTACATGACCGAGCTGCTTACCTTCATCGCGCTGCACCCGCACGGTGCCACCCCGGGCGAGGTCTCTGACGCGTTCGGGATCACCCCGGCCAAGGTCCGCGAGTACGTCCGGCTCGTGCGCGAGTGGCTCGGCCCCAACCCCCGCACCGGGGAGCCGCACCTGCCCGACGCCCGCCTTGCGAACGGGGTGCTGCACCGCGGGACGGCGGTGTACGAGGTGGTCGACCTGCTCGTCGACCTCGACCTGTTCCGCCGCCTGCGTGGTCGGGGGCAGGCGCACGGCGCCGATGGCATAGGGGACCTGCGCACCGCCCTGCGACTCGTCGAGGGCCGCCCCTTCGACGCCCCGGTTCAGCGACGAGCCGGGGGCGGGTGGACCTGGCTCATCGACGGCGACCGGCTCGACGAGCACGCAGTGGTCGCCGTCGTCGACGTCGCCCACCTCGTCGTCACGCACGCACTCGCTGCCGGCGACCTCGCCCCCGCTCGCATGGCCGCCGAGACGGCGGCCATGGCGGCTCCGTTCGAGGAGATCCCGCGGCTGGATCTGGCTGCGGTGGCCACCGCCGAAGGACGCCACGCCGAGGCGCGACGCATCATCCGCGACGAGATCGCCAACCGAACCGACGACGAGGGTGCGCCACCAGAGCTCGTCGGCCGCACCGAGGAGATTCTGCAGGGCCGGGCCGACTGGCTGCGGAGCAGAGCGTCGTGACAGCTGCCCCTCGATGGCGCGATGACGTTGGTCCGGGGCAGCCAAGCCGTCGAAAGGTGAGCGGGATGCTGGTGCGAGCCCGCGGCCACGACCTGCCGGCGCTGGCTCTGGTGGCTGCTCGGGCGATGGCTCGCCGGCCCTTCGGTGCCGTCGTCGGCTGGCCGCTGGCTGTGCTCGGTTGGCCGGTCTGGCTCGTGCTGCTGATCCTGCTCAGCCGGCACCTGTGGCGGCTCGACCGGCGAGCCGTGATCGCCATCCATGCTCCTGAGGACTCGCCGGTCCCCGCCTGGCACCTGCTCGGTGCTCCATTGGTGATCGGCACCGCGATGGGCGTCTCCCTCGTACTGTGGCCGCCGGCCTTCTGGCTCGGAGCCGGCAGCGTGGCCGCATTCCTCGTTGTGGACGCGGGGCTGTACCCGGGGCGGCTCATTGCTGGGCCGAGGGTCACCCACGCGCGCCCGCCGGTACGCATCTCGTTGGCAGCGTCAGCGCACCGAGGATCCGGCCTACTGCACCTCACACGGGTTCATCTGATCGCTGCATACCCAGGGCTGCCGATGGAACTCGACGCCCGGGACCGGGACCTGGTCGCGAACTACTCGCGCATGCTGTCGGTCAGTCAGGTGACTCCCGGACGGGGGCGAATGACCGGCACTGTCCCCTCCGGGGAGGGGTGATCACTTACGTGGCGATAAGGGACGTCAAGAAGTTTCGTGAGACGTGCCGCGCACCAGTTCCGGCGGTCCGACAGACTCCTTTGCACCCCTGTCGTACGGTGTGCGGGTGCCGCACCCCTCAGCGCCCGAGGGCGCGGACCTGGCCTGGCTTGCTGCGCTGGCTGAGGCCCTGCGCACCCCGCCCGCGCCACGCACGGCCGAGCTGGCGCTGCTCGACGCGTTAGAGGAGATCGAACAGTGGCGTCGCCACGCCCGGCCGGACACCTGGCAACGGAAGGATGCTCGCGGGGCCCTGTGTGCGGAGTTCGCGGCCAGCAGTGCCCGGCTCGAGCGGCACCTGCGCCGTGCCTTGTCTCCTTGGCTCGCGCAGTACGCGCGCGTGGTGCACGGCCGGTTCACGGAGGGAAAGATCGGCGCCCTCGACGTGGCCGCGATGGACGCGCCGGCCGCTGGACTGCGGGCTGCCCTGGTCTCCGCTCGGGGGATTGGCGCTGCGTGGCAGGACGCCGTCGAGGCCAGCCAGTCCGGTCACGACGAACCTCTCGCGTGGTCGCTCACCAATCTGACCAGCCAGCTCGCCGCTTCCGGACGAGGAAGCAACTTCACACTCCTGGGCGCCGCGTCGGCTCTGCACCCTGGACGGTGGGCCCAGCCCGAGCATCCCCGCGCCGCCGGGCAGCCGATCGCGGTGCGTCTGGCCGCCGCGCACGAGATCCTCACCCGCACCCCCCACCAAGCACCACTGCATCGCGTGGATCACCTACGCTCGGGCCCGCCTGATGGGTTCGGAGGAGACGTTCGGGCCGGTCACCTTCTTCGACGCGGATTGGGCCCTGCCGAACGCGCTTGCCGACGACGGCCAACCCTTTCCGCACCGGGACGAGCTGCGACGGCTCGCGCAAGGCCATTCGACTGGGTGGCAGTTCGACGATGTCAACTGGGTCCCGGACCGCAGCCGACGACCGTACCTGGGACTGGCCCGCGTCGACCTCGGCCAGCGCGAAACCCATCTCGCCCTGGAAGACGCCGAGCGGACCGTGCAGGTGCTGTTGAGCACCGTCGCGCTGCGCAGCGGCGGTGTCGTGTGGCAGCGTTCGGGCCCTGCGCACCTCCTGGTCGATGGGCAGGATGCCGAGAGCTGGTACGCCGCCGACCGCGTCCAGCCGGCGGGGGAGGTCGACCACTACGGCCAGCGGCTCATGGCGACCGGGATCAACCGGCACGGGCCGGACCTGGCAACGTTGCTGTCGGTGCCGTTGTCGGCCGACCTCGCCGAGGCTCTGCGGATGCTGGGCGAGGCGGCGGCGGTCGACTCCCGCGAGTCCCGCGAGTCCCGGGTCGAAGGACGCCGGGTGATCGACCAGCGCACCGCCCTCGCGTTGCAGGACGCAGCCCACTACCACCTGGCCACCCACGCGCGCATGAGCCCGGAGAACCTTGAGCGACACGTGCTGGGCGACTGGCCATACGCCACCTGGGCCCAGGAGGTGATGCGGGCGATCGCCGCCTGCCTGCCCGGCGGTGGGATAGAGGGCGACGAACTCGAGCGCGCGGTCCGGACCGGCGGGGAGAGCGGATTGACGTACTCCTTCGTCAAGGCCGCGCACCGCCGCGAGGACCTGCTCGCCCGGTGCGATGACGCCACGACCCGCCGGTCGGCCGCCCGTTGGTTGGACAGCATCAGCGACGCCCGGCTGTACATGGAGCTCGAGCGGGAGCTGACCCGGTCCCGGGACCTGTTGACCGCCCGGGCCCTGCGGGTCCGGAACGGGATCATGCACGGCACACCTTCGCCCACGCCCGTGCTGGAGTCGGTGCTTGACCTGTCGAGGTTCCGGGCCTTCGAGGCGTTCTGGTCGGCGATGGAGGCGATCGCGGCCGGGCGCACGATGCGCGCGGAACTCGAGACCCGTGCCACCGTCCGCGCCGCCCGGGACCGGCGCCTGCACGCTGGGATCAGCCTGCTGACACAGTGGCAAGATGACTTGGACGAGGTCACCTGACGCGCGCAAGGTTCCGCAGGCACGGGTGCGTGTCCACGCGCTCAGTCGCTGCCGCCATGCCCCGTCGTCGTCGGCCCTACCGCCGCCCGGAAATGGATCACCGAGGGCGCGTGGCCGGCAGGCACCTTGAGCGTGGACGCCCCCACCCCCGTCGCCCACGCCGTGGAGATCGCCCCGCAGGGGCAGTCGAAGTCAGAGCTGCCGTCAGGTGCACCGAATCGGGCGCCCAGCCGGGTCCGCGTGCGCCGCCGCTTGACGGTCGTTAGGCACCGTTGGGACGGTCCGTGCACACCAACGCGCCAGCTCTCACTCGCGTCCCCGTCCGGTGCCCGATGGGTGACTCGTGCAGGCGACTTCGAGAACTGACAGCTGTGCCGACTCGATCAGGGCGAATAGCGCGTCGGGCGGGGATGCCAGCCGCGGTTACCCGTCGTAGGTGGGCCCGCCTCAACTGCCGGTGGGGCAGCTCTTCGTTGTCGCCGTCGGTCACGAACACGAGCATGGCAGCGGTCACCGACAGTCGGCGAACGGTCCACGCGGGGTGGCGCCAGCGCTCCTGAAGCACGAGCAGGGGGACGAAGGGGGACACGGCGGCCCTTGACGTTTCCGCAGGTGGGGCGATGCGCGCGGAGAGGGGGGGACGGCGCCGGAGTCGACGTGAATCGGTGGCGTGGGCCGATCGGGGGACGAGTCAGGGGACGTCCGAGCGTGATCTTTCATGCCGTATCCCTACGGCGGAAGGACCCCACGATGAGTGTCTCGGCGCAACTTGGACTCGACGACCGGGCCGGGGGCCTGCTAGCCCAGGCCCGCACGGAATGGCCCGTCTGGCGCGGGCATGATCCACGCCTGGCCGTCGTGAACGACCTGCTCGCCCTGCCCGAGTGGATCCGCTCGGCGGACCGCGACGACGTCGACGACGTCCTTCACAGACTCGCCCGCCTCGGCAGCCCGACCGGAGGCGACGACATCGCGGCAGCCGGCGCGCTGGCCTGGCTGCTGCTCCCCGGTGCGATCCAGGTGGCTCATCGGCTGCGTGACATGACGCCTCGGATCGACGAGTGCGTCGCTGCGCAGCTGTGGATCGAGGTGCGCAGCTTTGCCTGGGAGCGACGCCGGAAGGTGGCGGGCAACATCGTCATGAACCTGCGCCGCGGCGTGCTGCGCGAGCTCGGCGCCGTTGGACATCTGCGGGCGGTCGACCCGACTTGGGCGCATGCGATGCCCCTGGCGCCCGAGGCCGACCTGTGGCGGGTTCTCGACGCCCGGGCCGCAGAACCCCCTGGGGTCGAGCCAGAGGAGGAGCTGGCTGAGCTGCTCTCGTGGGCGACGTCCCACCGGGTGATCGACGAGCACGATCGGGAGCTGCTCGTCGGCCTGGCCGAAGCCGCTTGCCAGATGGAGGTGACCCGCAGCCGAGAGGGGCGCGGCGGGTTGTGCTCCCGGTCCGGGTCGAGCGTGGTCGCGGCGCGGCACGGGGTCTCGGAGGCGACGGTCCGCCGCCGAGCCCGGCGCAGCATCCGGGCGCTGGCTGATGCCTACGCGCGTCAGCTCTCGGCGTGACGCAGTGAGCGCCCGACCGCTGCGGTGTGCCTTCGGTGGCGAGGTGATGACCGTGACCGACGACCTGGAGCTGCAGCGGCTGCTGCACGAGGCCCACGACGAGGCCGCCGCCGTGGCCGGCCTCGAGGAGAGCCTGGAGCGCTTGCGCCGGGCCCGTGCCGCGCAGACCGCCTTGGCCGGCCTGCCCGCCGAACAGTTGCGCGAGGCGCTGCGGATGCGCCGCACCGCGCTGGCTGGTGGTCGACGATGACGAGCGCGACCCGAGCAGTCGGGGTCGACGAGCTGCGGCGGGCGTGGCTCGCCGTCCAGGAGGGGCAGTTCCTCGCGCCGCGACCCACGGACTCGAAGGCCGCGCCCAGGCCGACCGAGCCTGCGGTGACAGACGCCCACTTCTGGCGTCCGGGGGAGAGTGTTCTGCCCGTGGTCGGCTGCCTGCCCCAGGCCGGCGCGACGAGCCTCGCGCTGGCGATCGCCACCCACGCCTCGCCGGCCCGTGTCATCGAGTGCAGCTCGCCCTCCGCGTCGGGCCTGGCGGGAGCGGCCACCGCCGAGCTGGGGACGACCTCTTCGGGATGGATCGTCGGACGCCGCGACCAGGTCCATCTCGCCCGACCGAGCTTTCTCCGTGTGAGCGCCGGCGAGCTGCCATTGCCCGACGACGCGGCCACCGGCACGGTCCTGAGCGTGCTGGACGTCGGTTGGCAGCTGGGGCAGCTGCGCGCGACTCACGGCTGGTTGCTTGCCACCGTGGACGCAGCGCCGCAGCTCGTACTCGTCGGCACAGCCACCGTGCCGGGGCTCCGTCGCCTGGAGATCGCCCTCACCCTGCTCGATCCAATCCGACCGGTTGTCGCGGTGCGCGGCCCGGACCCGCGCCGATGGCCACCCGCGCTGACAGCCGCGATGGGCACCGCTACGCGGGACCAGCACCGCACCGGGCGGTGGGTCGCGGTCCCGCACGACAAGCGGCTCGCCCTGCGCGGTATCGACTCCGCGCCGCTGCCACCGGCGCTCGTCACGGCCGCGCGCGACGTCTTGCGCCACGTGAGCGCTGCCGGACATCCACAGAAGGGAAGCTCATGAGGATCCTCGCCGCGCACAGTCTCGGCACCGCCATGCGCGCCGTCTGCCCGGTGGCGCCGCCCGGCGCCCAGGCCTACGCGGACCAGATGACCGGCTACGTGATGTGGGGGGTGCTCATCCTGCTGGGCATCGGCGTGATCGTCGGGCTCGGGGCGATCGTCGGCGGGCGGGTGTTCTCGCTGCCGCATGCCAGCAAGGCCGGCATCGTCTCGCTGGTCATGATGTTCATCTCCGGAATCGCGTACATGGTGGTCCCGCCGATGGTCGCGGGTATCACCGGCGCGGGCTGCGTGTGATGTCGGCGCTTCCCGACGAGACCCCGCAGTGGGGCAGGCGAAGGCTCCTCGCCATCGTCGTCACTTTGGTCCTCGTCGTCGTGAGCGGCCTGGTCGGGCTGGTCTACGCCGTGCACGGCGCCGTCGCGTCCAGGGGCACCGGGGACGATCGCGCCGCGGTGGTCGTCGACGCGCTGCCGAGCGGGCCAGCCCGCCGGGACGCCATCGCCGCTGCGCCGATGCTGCGGGTGACCCCGCACGACTCCCGCGGCGGCACCCCGGCCGCCAGCCCGGCGCCGACGATCGTGGTGCCCGCGGCGACGAGTCTTGGCCCTGCGGAGGTCCCGACGGGGTTCGATCGCACCCCCGAGGGTGCGGTCGGCCAGCTCGCCGCGATAGCGACGACGGTTCTGCAGAGCATGTCGATCCCGCAGGTGCGAGCCGCGCACGAGCACTGGTCCGCGCCCGGGGCGCCGGGAGTCGAGGAGTGGGCGCTGATGGCCGCGGTCCAGGCCCTCCTGGCCAGCGAGGCCGGGCGGCACATCGACGCACCCGGCACCTCGGTGGTCACCGTCCCCGTGGCCGCGCAGATCAAGGGCAGCGACGAGGATGACTGGGTGGTGGCCTGCGTGCTGCTCGACGTCACGGTCACCGTCGTGACGGAAGCTCGCGCGGCGTACGGGTACTGCGAACGCCTGCAGTGGGCCGCCGACCGCTGGGTCATCGCGCCCGGTGCGTCCCCGGCGCCCGCGCCATCGACCTGGCCCGGGACCGATCTCGCCGCCGCCGCCGGGTGGCGCACCTGGACGACGAGCGCGGCGAAGTGAGGTCGGTATGAACTGGTCGGACTACCTCAACCCCTTCGCTGCCCTGGGCAACGCTGCCGCCAGTGTCGTCGCCGACGGGTGGACCGCCGCGATGCTGGGCATCTGGAATGCCGGGCTGTGGCTGCTCAAGCTCGCCCTCACCATCGAGGACGCGTTCCTCGTGCCCGACCTGAGCGCCGGCGGCCCGATGCGGGACCTCTACGGCGCGACGTTCTGGATCGCCGGCGCCGTGGTGCTGTTGCTGTTCCTGGTGCAGCTCGGCATCGCCGGGGTGCGCCGCGACGGGCAGAGCGTGGGCCGGGTGCTGCTCGGGGTAGGCCAGTTCGGAGCGGTGTGGGTGATGTGGATCGTCTTCGCCGTCGCGATCCTCGCCGCCGCCGGGGGACTCACGAGGGCGCTGACGCAGTCGCTGCTCGGCGTCGACTCAATGTCGGCGTGGCAGCCGTGGACGGGGTTCTCGACCGCGGACCTCACGGACGGCACCGTCGCGACGGTCCTCGGGGTTCTGGGGATCTTCGTCGTGTTCGCGGCCGTGGCGCACTTGCTGGTCATGCTCGCCCGCGCGGCCGCGCTCATGGTGCTGGCCGCCACCAATCCGGTGTCCGCGGCCGGGCTCGTCTGGGACGGCGGACGGTCCTGGTTCTGGAAGACGTTCCGCTGGTTCCTGGCCGCCGCGTTCACGCCCGTCCTGATGGTCCTGATGCTTGGTCTGGGCGTGAAGGCGACCAGCGGCGTGGCCTTGTCGATGACCGACTCCCTGCAGACGGCGATCGGCACTGCCGTCCCGGGCGTCGTGCTGATCTTCGTCGGCAGCTTCGCGCCGCTGGCGCTGTTCAAGCTGCTCGCGTTCGTCGACCCCGGGACGAGCTCCGGCTCGGCCATGCGCGCCGGGCTGGCCGCCCAGGGCGGCTGGCAAGGAGTCCTGAACGGGCGGGCGGACGGCGCCAACACCTCGGATGCAGCCTCCAGCAGCGACGCCTCCGGGCAGTCCGGAGGGGAGGCCGACACGGAGGCGGCCACGAACGACCGGTTTGCTCGCTCGGCGGGCGGCTTCCTCGGCGCCCTCGGCGCGGGCGGTCAGGTGCTGGCGCAGGGCTGGGGCATGGCGCAGGGCCTGGGGAGCCAGGGTGCCGCCCTCGGTGCGGACCTGACGAATCAGATGGGCGTCGGCCACAACACCTACATCCCGGACTTCTCCGGCAGCCGCTCCCGGCCCGGTCAACAGGGCCGCTCGCGCGACGAGGACACCCCGGACATCAATGGCTCGGGGCCCGACGACGATGCCGGCTTCGGTCCCAGCCCGAGCGCCACCGGGAAGCCCCCGGTCGGCGGATCCCCGACGGCCGGCGCCGCCGGCGGTGCCGGAGGCGGCGCAGCCGCAGCGCCCGAGGCAGCCGTCGCCGCGGTCGTCGTCTGAGAGAGGAGACTGCCCGTGAGCCAGGTCTACAGCGAGTACTCCCGAGCCAGGATCGGCTGGTTCCCGTTCGGGCTCACAGGCTGGCAGGCGGCCGTGCTGGCCGTCTGCGTCCTGCCTGTCCTCTGGGCGTTGAGCCGACGAGCGTGGGCGTCGGCGGCCGTCCTTCTCCTGGTCGCCGGCGTGGTCGCCGTGGTGACTGTCGTCCCGGTGCGGGGCCGCTCGGCCCTGGGCTGGCTGCTGGCCAGCACGGCCGTCGCGATCGGCGGGCTCGGCGGTTGGACCCGGTTTCGCTCCCAGGCCTCGCGCGGGCAGGCCGACGACCTCGGAGGCGTCGATCTGCCGGGGTCGCTGACCGGCGTCGAGATCCACGAGGGGCCGCCCGTCGGCCTGAACGCCGCGCGGGTAGCCCTGATCCAGAACCACGTCGCGCGCACCTGGGCGGCGACGGCGGCGATCGTCCACCCGGGTATCGGCATGCGCGGGGTCGACGACCGGGCGCGGATGGCCAAGGGCCTGGCCGACCTGATCGACCAGGCGGGACGCACCGAGCTGATCGACGAGGTCCTGCTCTTGGTGCGCACGGTCCCCGAGGACGGCGCCGAGCGCGACGAGTGGATCCGCCGTCACCGCCGCCCCGACGGGCCGGCGCAGGTCCGGGCGATCAACGACGACCTGCAGCGCGTCCTGACGCAGGCGTCGGTCCGCACTCAGGCGTTCGTGACGATCGTCGTGCCCGAGACCCGGATCGGGAAGGCGGCCCGAGAGGCCGGCCGTGGGGTCGAGGGACGCGCCCAGGTCATGTACGGGCTCATGGCCGAGGTCGAGGCCCAGCTCAAGGGCGGCCTCGGCGCGGTAGCCGTGACCTGGCTGACGAGCCCCGAGCTCGCCGTGGCGTGCCGCACCGGGTTCGCCCCCGGTGACCGCGCCGGGATCGTCGACGCGCTCCTCGCTGCGGCAAACGGCGAGGACGTCACCGCGGACGTCCCGTGGGCCATGGCCGGCCCATCGGGCGCCGACGTTGTCGCCCGGCACTACAGCCACGACGCGTGGAACTCGATCAGCGCCACCATCAAGCTCCCGGTCAAGGGCGCCGTCCTGGGTGCGCTCGCTCCGGTCCTGACCCCGACCGAGCCGGGGGAGCGGCGCAGCTTCCTCGTCGCCTTCCCGATCCTGAGCCAGGCCAAGGCCGCTCGGCAGACGGCGTCGCGCGAGTGGGCCGCCGACATGGGTCAGGGGTTGCGGGAGCGGGCCCGGATGCGCTCGACGACGAAGATGCACGACGCGGCCGCGCAGGTGCGATCCCTGGAGATCAAGCAGGCCCGCGGCAGCGCGGTCACCCGCCCGTACGCGGTGTGTACGGTCACCGTGCCCAAGACAGTGCGCGTCGCCGAGTATGGGCGCCGCCTGGACGCAGCGATCCGCCGCGCCGGGTTCGCCCCGCTGCGCCTGGACGTCAGCCACGACATTGCGTTCGCCGCCTCCGTCGTGCCGCTCGGCGTGAGCCTGACGCGGACGGGGGACGCGTGAGCCCCCGGCCGGCAACGACGGGCAGGGACGTCTCCCGGCTCCTCGCCGACTTCGGGCACGACCTGCCCGCCGCTCTCGCTACGCCGCCCGCCGCCTCGCCCGACAGGCTATTCCGGCACGTGCGGGCGCGCGGCGACCGACGACGAGGCCTAGGCTGGGCACCCGCGTCGGCGCCGGTGGTGTCCTACCAGATGACCTCCGACCAGGCCGGGGCGTTCTGGCCGTTCGTCGCCGGCCCCGGGCTGCCACAGACCGGGGCTCAGATGGGCGCCGACACGATGTCGGGCACCGCGTTCTACGCCGACCCGATCGGCTGGGTGCTGCGCGACGACATCCCCGTCACCAACGCCAACGTCATCACCATGGGCAAGCCCGGCACCGGAAAGTCCGCCACCACGAAGGCGTTCGCCCTGCGCATGACCGACTTCGGCTACCGCATCCTCATCCTCGGCGACCCGAAGGACGAGTACGAGCCGCTGTGCCGATTCTTCGGCGTCGACCCCATCGCCCTCGGCCCCGGCATGCCGGCACGGGTGAACCCGCTGGCGTTCGGACCCCTCGGCGACGGCTGGGACCGGCTGAACGCCCGGCAGGCACAGCAGCGCGCCGCAATCGTCTTCTCCCGCTGGCTGACGCTCGTCCGCGGCCTCGTCGGCAGCCAGCGGATCGGCGAGCAACGCGTCCCATTCGGCCCCTCCGAGGAGGTGATCGTCAAGACCGCACTGCGCGACCTCACCGGCTACGCGCACGCCTCATCGACCCTCACCGAGACGACGATCCCGCAGCTGTGGCACCACCTCGACGAGCCCAGCGACACCCTCGTCGACCAGTGCCGCTTCGCCACCCGCCAGCAGTTCCTCGACGAGAGCCGCCTGCTGCGCGACGCCCTGGGCCAACTCGTCTCCGGGGCCCTGGCCGGCCTGTTCGACGACCACACGAACATCGCCGTCGACTGGACCGCCCCCATCCAGTCCCTGTCGCTGTCGCGGCTGAGCCCGCTGGGCGACGAGGCGATCGGCATCGCCCTGCTCGCGCTGAACTCCTGGGGCCGGGGCATGCGCGAGATCGCCCCGCCGGGGGACCTGCGCGTCGTCGTGCGCGACGAGGTGTGGAAGATCATGCGCCTGGGCGTGGACGCCGTGAAGTCGCTGGACGAGGACTTCCGCCTGTCGCGGGGCGTGGCCGGCAAGGGCGGTGACATCCAGTGGGCCAACGCGCACAAGCCGTCCGACATGCTCACCGTCGGTGACGTCGGCTCCCAGGCCGCGAACATCGCCCGGGACCTCATGCACCTCGCCGACATCAAGATCCTGCACGGCCAGAAGCCCGAGATCGCCCGCGACCTGGACGCGATGCTCGGCCTTGGCCCGCAGGCGACCGCGGCGATCACCGGGTGGGCGATGCAGCGCAAGGGCCGGGCGCTGTGGATGGTCGGCGAGCACCCGTACAAGGTCGAGACGCGGCTGCACCCGGTCGAGCAGCAGCTGACGTGGACCAACGAGGCCATCGCCGGGGCGGCGTAGGTCATGAAGGTCCTCGCAACCGGGATCGTGGTGGCCCTCGTCATGCCGGTCGCGCTGGTTCTGATGGGCGCGGCGGCGATCGTGTCCACCGTCTCCGGCGGGGCCGTCCAGGCGGCCTGCACGGTCTCCGACGCAGCCTCGGCCAAGGCGGTCGTCCTCACCGACGGTGATCCGGCCGGCGAGGGTGGGCTCGGCTTCGAGCTGCCGGCACCGGGCACACCTCGCCTGGCGTCGCTGCGCAACCCGGCCGCGACCATCCCCGACGCCGTCAAGGTGCTCTACCTCGCTGCCTCCGACCGGTACCACCTGCCCTGGACCCTGCTGGCGGGCGTCGGCATGGAGGAGACCGCCCACGGGCGCACCCGCGCGACGAGTTCAGCCGGCGCGCAGGGGCTCATGCAGTTCATGCCCGAAAGCTGGGCCCGGTACGGCGTCGACGGATCCGGCGACGGGCGCGCGAACATCGGCAACGACGCCGACTCGGTGATGAGCGCGGCGAACTACCTGACCGCGTCGGGGGTCACCGCCGGCGTCGACGGCGTGCGACGAGCGTTGTTCGCGTACAACCACGCCGACTGGTACGTGAACGACGTCCTGTACTACGCCGCCGCGTACGGGGGAGGGGTAGTCGCGGGCGACCCGTCCGACTGCGGCATCGGCGGCGTCGGCAACCCCGCCCTGCCCGAGCTGCCGAACCAGCAGATCGCGACCGTCCTGGCGTTCGCCACCGCCCAGCTCGGCGAGCCGTACGTCTACGGCGCCAACGGGCCCTCCGCATGGGACTGCTCGGCGTTCACCCGGGCCGCGTTCGCGCAGATCGGCATCACCCTGCCGCGCACTGCCGCTGCCCAGCAGAACTGGGTCGCGCAAGGCAACGGCTACCGGGTGCCGCTCGGCCAGGAGCGGCCCGGTGACCTGATCTTCACCGACAGCTACCTCGGCCCCAACCGCGTCGGCCACGTGATGATCGTCTTCGACCCCGCTGAGCAGCTCACCATCGAGGCCGGCGGATCACGCGTCGGCCACTACGACTACGGCCACTGGACCGACCATCACCTGTTCTCGATCTGGCGGGTCGGGGCTGCGACGTGATGCCTTTTAACAACGACTCCGATCTCGGTGAGCGTCCTCCGCGGCGGGAAGGTCTGCGTCGACCACGTCGGCCACAAGTTGTACTTGCCCGTCCAGGCCACGCGCCCAGGCACGCCCGCGGCGCGAGGCGGTTGCCGTGCACACCGGTCGGCCTCGTCCGGGTGGTGCGTCCATACGACAGAGCCCGACAGCGAGGCGACGGCCGGCCGCGATCCGCAACCGATATCCTGAACGTGACGCCGACCAACCCTGGTCACGGCGCCGAAAGCTGCGGAGGAGGTGACGGCGTGGCGACCAATGACCAGCTCAAAGCACTGGTGAAGAGCCACGCCGATGGTGACGACTCTCAGTTCTACGCGGTCGCGATGCAGGTGGCCGCCAAGGCTGCTCGCGCCGGGCAGTCGAGGTTTGCGCAGGAGCTGCGCGACCTCGTCGACGAACTACGCAAGCGAACAACGTCGCAGGCGCGGGTTGCTGCCGTGGTGCCCTTCGCGCGCCCACGCGGGGAGCTGGGCTCTCTGCTGACTGTCAGCTATCCCGAGGCACGCTTGGCGGACCTTGTGCTGTCCGCAGCGTTGACCGAGCGGCTGAGGCACGTCCTGCTCGAACAACGTCAACGGGACATGCTCGCCCGGCACGGGCTGCACCCGGCACGCAGGCTGCTGTTGATCGGCCCGCCCGGCACGGGGAAGACCTCGACGGCGCGAGTCATCGCAGGCGAGCTCGGGCTTCCGCTGTTCGCGATCCGGCTCGACACCATCATCACGAAGTACATGGGCGAGACAGCCGCGAAGCTGCGCCTGATATTCGACGCCCTCGTCGAGACCCGGGGGTGTACCTGTTCGACGAGGTCGACGCGCTCGCCGGCGACCGAGCTGCCCCCAACGACGTCGGCGAAATCCGCCGCGTGCTGAACTCGTTCCTGCAGTTCCTGGAAGAGGACACGTCCGAGAGCGTCATCGTGGCCGCCACCAACCACCCGCAGCTGCTGGACAACGCCCTGTATCGGCGATTCGACACGATCATGGATTTCGCGCTTCCCGATGACGAGAGCATCAGAGCGGTCATCGGCAACCGACTGGCGTCCTTCCATGCTGGCAACGTCAGTTGGCCCCGGGTGGTCCCGGCGGCGCGCGGGCTTAGCCACGCGGAGATCGCCACGGCGACCGAGAACGCTGCCAAGCGCACAGTCCTCAACGGGCGGACCCGCATCCTGACCGGAGATCTGGTCGCAGCACTGGCGGAGCGGCCGCGCGCTGGTGCTCATCTCGAGCCGATCGCGTAGGCAGTATGGCTGTACGCGATCGCCCGCACATCCTCGTCCCGACCCCGCCGCATCCCGAGCCGTTCACGCTTGCTGCCGCCGGAGGCGGCGGCGAGAAGGAGGGCTTCACCGGTGACCGGCGACGCCACGGGAGTCGTCTCACCCGCGAGCTCGAGCAAGCGTTCACCGCCCCGCCCGATGAGCCCGAGACGGAAGGCACCTACGTCACATTCCAGTCGTTCCCGGGCCTTGAGCTGGCCCTGGAGAGCCTGGACCCGCAACGAGCGGGGGACCAACCCGAACTTGTAGCTGTGCGACAGGACGAGAGGGAAAGCGGCAGCGTTCAAGTCGCGACCGTGTACATCCCGGACGGCAAGAAGGAGTACTTCGCCAAGCGCCTGACCGCGTACGTCGAGACGGCCAGCACAGATGGAGCGCGCAACGCCACGCTCGTCGATGGAATCCAGTCGATCCGCCGAGCCACCACCCGAGAGCTCTGGACAGACCCGGAGGACCTCTACCCCAGCGAGGCGTCGCAGACGTTCTGGTGGGAAGTGTGGCTCCGCAGACGCGACGGGCACTCGCGTGACCGATTCGCTGCTTTCACTGCGCGATTTCAGTTGCGAACAAGCGAGCACTACCTGGGCTTCGGGGACAGGACCGTCGTGCTCCTGCACGCGACCGCCGACCAACTGGCCTCGGCGTTCGAAGCGCTCGACGACATTGCCGAGTTGAGGCGACCGCACGACGTCGCCAACCTGCTGGCTGAGCTCCCTGCCATGGAGCAGGCCGACTGGGTCGAAGATCTACGCAACCGCTTGCGGGCAGCCGACGCTAACGCACCAGTGGTATGCCTGCTGGACACCGGAATCCAGGCCGGACACCCTCTGCTCGTCGACTCGATCAACGAGAGCGATCTGCATGTGGCCGACCCGCGCTGGCGGGTGCAGCCCCTCCACCCCCACGGCACCGAGATGGCCGGGCTGGCGCTGTACGGCGACCTGCACGGCGCGATCGTCAGCACCCAACCAGTCAGACTGCGCCACGGCCTCGAGTCGGTGAAGTTCCTGCCCGACCACGGGGACAACGACCGCGACCTGTACGGCGCGATGATCGCGCGATCGGTGGACCTGCCCGAGATTCAGTCCGCCGATCGCACTCGAGTGTTCATGCTGGCAGTCACCGCGCCGCGCCCGGTCTCATCGACGGCCGAAGCGGATCCGGCCGAACACACCGACGCAGGACGACCGACGTCGTGGTCGGCAACCATCGACGCACTGTCGTTCGGCCGTGCGATCGACGACACCGACCCGAAGTTCACCTACCTGGATCGCGACGAGCCGCGCAGACCGCGCCTGTTTGTGGTCTCCGCCGGCAACATCCGCGATCTCGCTGCGACTGACGATCACCTTGATCGAAGCGATGTCGAACCGGTCGAGGACCCTGCGCAGGCGTGGAACGCGCTGACCGTCGGCGCCTACTCCGAGCAGGACGACATGTCCGGTGCACCAGCCGACTTCGCCGGCTACGCGCCAATCGCGCAGCGCGGCGAGCTCTCGCCGGTCAGCCGTACCTCGGTCGTCTTTGATCGCAAGAAGTGGCCCTTCAAGCCTGAGGTGGTCGCCGACGGGGGCAACGTCGCCGCTTCACCGGACAAGACCGGCGTGGACACCCCTCCTAACCTCGCGCTGCTCACGACGCGGCTCCAGCGCCCCGGGGAGGGGTTCTTCACCACCACCCGGGACACGTCGGCCGCCACAGCGCAGGTCGCCGCTATCGCAGCGGACATCCAGGCGGCCTACCCGACACTCCGCCCTGAGACCGTCCGGGCCTTGATCGTCCACTCGGCCGAGTGGACACCGGCTATGAGCGTCCGCCTGGATGCTGCAACCACGATGGGTCGCCGGGTGAGCCTCCTACGCCGTTACGGCATGGGTGTACCCAACGCTGGCCGGGCGCTGCGCAGCGCAGCCGACGCACTGACGCTCATCGCCGAGGCGCGTATTCACCCGTACGAACGAGACGGCGCTAGCAACGCCGGCAAGGTCCGCGAGATGAACCTGCATGACCTGCCGTGGCCGGTGCAGGAACTTGAGAATCTTGGCGAGACCCAGGTACGGCTGCGCATCACGCTGTCCTACTTCGTGGAGCCCAACCCCTCAAGCCGCGGCTGGACCGGGCGGTATATCTACCCTTCGCACGGGCTTCGATTCGCGACCCGGCGTCCTGAGGAGAGCGTCGAGTCATTCCGTGAGCGCATCAACACGCGCGCACGGCAAGACGGCCAGCGTCCGCCGGGCCTCGACACCGAACAGGGCTGGACATTCGGGAGCAACCAGCAGCAGGCACCAGGCTCCCTGCACACGGACATCTGGCGAGGAACAGCGGCCGCGCTGGCGAGCAAGGGAGCCATCGCCGTCTATCCGGTCGCCGGCTGGTGGAAGAACCGGGGAACGTACGATCAGAGCAGCCTGGGGGTCGACTACTCGCTCGTCGTGAGCATCGAGTCGCCTGAGGTCGAGGTCGACCTGTGGACGCCAGTTGCACAGGTGGTCGGCACCGTCGTTGAGATCACATCCTGACCTCGCCGCAGGACATCGGCAGGCTCGACGCGGCGCGACGGAGCCGTGTTCGGCGAGCCACCGACGTTGCGGGCGGGCAGCGGCTGCTGACCCGTCGGGTTCGCGTGCCTCCTCGCGGGCGGTTCTACGGCGGCCGCGACTATGAACCGGTCCTGCGTATCCAGAACTGGAGCGACTGAGCGAAGAGTAGGAGGCGCCCGCTCCGACGCCCCGTGAGCACCGACCGAGCCTGTGCAGCCTTTGGGAGGCAGAGGTGGCACATGCAGCGATCACGTCGCACGACGCCGTACCCGTTCACCTGGGAGATCCCGGTGGCGACCTTGCTGACTGTGCTTCTGGCTCTTGTCTTGGGCCTGCAAGCCGGACGGTCGCTCGCGAACCTCGTGGCCGGCAATGGATGGGTGTTCGTCGACCGCCTGGCGCTGTTCACCACCCTCGCCCCGCTCCTGGGCGGGCAGGCCGGTGCCGGTCTGCCCGCCGTAGGTCACCCCGCGACGTCCGGGCTGCTGTGGGCATGCGTCGCCGTCGTCGAACTCCTCGTCGTCCTGGTGATCGGCTGGGCGGTGAAGCTCGGGCTCGACCGCTGGGGACCGGCCCGCCTGCGTGGCATGGCCACCGCGGCGGAGGCCGAGGCGCTGCTTGGCCGGACCCGGCTGCGTCGGCACGCCCGGGTGATCCGTCCGGACCTGTACGGCGCTCCGCGAGGCGGCCGCCGATGACGCACCGTCACCGACGACTGCACCCCACCGACGTCGGCTGGAGGCTCGGCAGGGCGAGCGAGCCTCGCGGGGGCGAGCTGTGGGTGCCGTGGGACCGCACCGCGGGCGTGATCGGCCCGCAGGGCTCGGGCAAGACCCTGGACCTGCTCGTGCCCGCGCTCCTCGACGCGCCCGGAGCCGCGATGGCGACCCTCACCAAGGTGGACGACCTGCTGCTGTCGTTCGGCCCGCGGTCCACCGGCGGCCGCCCGTGCGTCGTGCTCGACCCGTTCGGCCTCGTGCCTGGCCTACCGGAGGTGGTGTGGGACCCGATCCGCGGCTGCGTCGACCCGCTCGTTGCCGAGCGCCGCGCGAAGGCGTTCACCGCAGGCACGGTCAAGGGCGCCGTCGCCGGCGGTCATGGCGACACCGCCGCGCGGTTCTACGCCGCCGAGGCCGCCAAGGTGCTTCAGGGCTTCTTCCACGCGGCCGCACTGACCGGCGGCAGCCTGGAGGACGTGCTGCGGTGGGTCGCCCGGCCGCTGGCCGCCACCCAGCCAAGCGAGATCCTGCGCGAACACCCGCACGCTGCGTCGTTCTGGGGCGGGCTGCTGCACGGCGCCCTGCACGGCGACGACCGCACCGCCGGTAACACCGTGACCACCATCCAGCAGGCCATGTCCCTGTTCTTCCAAGACGACATCCGACGCCGATGCGTGCCCCGCCCGGGTTACCCAGCCACAGCGATCGCGGACGTCATCGCGGCGCACGGCACCATCTACCTGCTCGGCCGTGAGGATCCCTACGCCTCCGCCTCGCCGCTCATGACTGCCTTCGCCGAGCACGTCCTCGATACCGCACTGGAGATCGCCAACGCCAGCTCATGGGGACGGCTGTGCCCGCCGTTCCACGCCGTGCTGGACGAGCTGCCCTCGACCGCGCCGCTGCCGACCCTGCGCACCCGCATGGCCAACGAGCGCGCTCTGGGCATTAGCTTCATCTGGGCCGCCCAGGCATGGCCCCAGCTGACAGCGATCTTCGGTGAGCAGGAGACCCGCACCCTGCTCGGGCTGACCAACACCCTGATCGTGTTCGGCGGATCGAAGGACGTCGCGTTCAACAAGGAGGTCTCGGACCTGCTCGGTCAGGTACGCGTAGCGCGCACCTCCCGGCAGAGCGGGCAGATGGCTGGTCGACAGATGTCTGGCGAGGACATCGCGATCCTCACCCCGGCCGAGGTGCGCCAGCTGACCGAGCGGCACGCACTGGTCCTCGCGGAGAACGGTGCGCCGATCATTGCCAAGTTGCATAGATGCATCGACGGCAAGGCGGGCCAGCGACTGCTGGCCGGCAAGGACGCTCTGCGAGTGGAGGTAGCCGCCTGCCACCGGGACCAGCTCAGCCCTGAGGCTCGTGCCGTCGCGGCACTCGCCGAGGCGCGACGCCGCGGCCTCGTCGATGATCGCGAGGACACTCGACCGTGAGCGACGAGGCTCCCACTCCTGCACCGAGCCAGGCGGCCCGGGCGATGATGAGTGCCTTCCCGCGAGCGGGCCGTCGGGTGGAGCACGCCTACGCCGAGCTCGACCTGGCCGGGGGCGGCGGGATGCTCGAGCAGCAGAACGCTCTGGGGGACCCGCGCCTGCTGGCCCGCCCCTGGGATCCGGCGACATGCGTCGACCCTCAACTGCGGGCCGAGATCTGGCGCTGGCTCGAGCAGGTCGTCACCTGGCTCAACCATGAGTATGTGTGGGACGCCGACGCGATGATTCCGTCGTGCTGGCCCAGCCACCCCCACTTGGTGCACGAGCTCGCTGTCCTCGCCGACCTGCGCCGCCGAGCTGGCCTCGGGTTGACCGCCGACGGCCTTGAGGAGTGGCACAGGTACGCGCTGCCTGCCTTCGCCGACCGGATGCGCCAGCGGATGAGCCAGCATTGCCAAGAAGCCGGCCATCAGGCCTGGCCCGCGAAGAGTCGGCATGCGAGGCACACGGCTGAAGCGGCCGTGCAAGAACGAGCAGCCGTGCAGCACGCCGATCTCGGCACTCTGACCGCGCCCGCCGCAATGTCACCCACGCCGGTGTGGCACGGACGGTCGACACAGCCGCAACTCCAGATCATCGATGGCCCGGGGCCTGATCTCGAGACTTGAAAGTTCGCCGACGGATGGGGCTCCTCGCAGAATGGCGTCCTCGTCTGGACGCATGCCACCCAAGCGACAATCGACCCAGCGGGCTAAATCCACGCGATCTGCTCCGTTGAGGAACGGGATTGGCTCGGATTCGCCGGCGCCGTCGGCGTCGAGGGATACGGTGTTCGGGGGCAGGCGTCCACGCTTGCTGGGGTGTCAGACGTGTCGAGGGGGATCTGTGGCCAAGCGCGGCTTCTTCGCGGAGATGAACTATCAGGCGCAGCAGGCTGAGAAGCGGAGTAGGGCGCAGCAGGTAGCTAACGACCGGGCGCGTGCAAGCGCGGAGCGTGAGTTGGATCGCTCTCGAAAGGCCGCGGAGCGAGCGCGGTTGGCGGTCAGTCGTGCCTCGCTCGCGGATCAGAAGACTGCTGAGCGCGAGGCCGCGCGCCTCTACACCGAGTACAAGCTCGCCAAGGTTGCGTCACTGAATTCGGATCTGGCGAGGGTCTACGGAGAGATCGACGGCTTGCTGGCCTGGACTCTCGAGGTTGACGACCACATCGACCTGGAGAGTCTCAGGTCCACGGCGGAACATCCGCCGTTCGACGCCGGTGTTCTTGCCAACCCAACGCCGGCCATGCCGGAACTGGTTTACCCGACGGAGCCCGCCTACGTGGAACCGTCGGGTCCGAGCGCTCTAGGGGCAGCCTTCGGTGGCAAGAAGCGGCATCAGGAAGCAGTCGAGCGTGCGCGGTCCGGCTACGAGGCCGCACGTCTGAAGTGGCATGAGGAGGCGACGGCCCTGCACGCGGCCTACGTCGCGGCACAAGCGCGGCGTGAGGGCGTCGAACGGCGGCGGATCACGAGCCTCGCAGCCGCGGAATCAGCTTATGCGGAGGCTTGTCGACAGCGTGAAGCCGAAGTCGAGGCCCGCAATCAGGAGCTGGACACGTTCGTCAACGAGCTGGCATTCGACGTGGAGTCCGCGATCCAGCAGTACGTGGGGATTGTGCTGTCGAACTCGGTGTACCCGGAGGCGTTCCCTGTCCGCCACGACTATCAGTTCACGCTCGACACGCGCGAGCTCACGCTGACGGTGACTGTGCCGGAGCCGCCAACGCTCCCTGCAGTGAAGGAGTACAAGTATGTGAAGGCCAAGGACCTCATCGCGGCGACTCCCTTGCCGGTCAAGGCTCAGAAGGACCGCTACGCGGGCGCCGTGTGGCAGGTCGCGGTGCGCACGCTGCATGAGGTCTTCGAAGCCGACCGTGCGGGCAAGGTCCACTCCATTGCGCTGACCGTGGGTGTCGACCGGATCGCGCCCGCCACAGGAAGGCCGGAGAGCGTCCCTCTGGTGATCGTGTCGGCAGACCGAGAGTCCTTCAGCAACTTCGACCTGGAGAAGGTCGTGCCGCAGGCAACCCTGGCGCATCTGGGGGCCGCGGTGTCGAAGTCGCCTTTCGACGTCACACCAGCAGACACCAGCAGAGGTGTGCGAGCGCGGAGCGCCGAGTGAGGTACAACCCGCCTCCGGGTTGGCCGACCCCGCCGCCCGGTTGGGCGCCGCCGCCGGGATGGAAGCCCGACCCGTCCTGGCCAGACCTGCCCGTCGGTTGGCAGCTTTGGATACCGGCTGCAGGGCTCGACGACGAGCCTGGAACATCAGCCGGGGAGTCGCGCGTCGTCCCTTCGACAGCGATCGAAGCGAGTCTCGTCTCCGGGACCGCCCAGGACCTGCTGACTCAGCCGGACGCGGCTACGCTTCTGAGTCGCATCGCTGAGCTCGAGGTGGCCTTGACTGCTGCGCGGGCCAGCCGCGGGGGAGGCCATCGAGTTGAGTGATCAGCGGGTGCTGCAGGACGTGGGCATCTACCGCTACCACCATCCGCTTGAGGACGCGGCCGCGTATAAGGACAGACTCCGGGACCTCGAAACTCAGATCGACTCGATCGTGAGGGTTGGCCAGCCTGTCTTGGCAGCGGACCGGTTCACCTTCGACGGATCCCTGGCCAAAGGCCGCAAGATGGTCGGCGACCTCTCCAAGTTGATGCTTCGCGCATACAACGCCGAGGCCGACAACTGCGTTCGATCACTGCGATCCGGGAACATCAGCACTGCGAAGAAGCGGCTCGAGGCCGCCGTTGCGGCGATCGAGAAGCTGGGCACGATCATGGAGATGCGGGTGAACCCGGCCTTCCACGCCCTGCGCCTGGCCGAACTGGAACTGACGGCGGACTTCCAGATGAAGGTGCAGGAGGAACGGGAACTCGCACGCGAGGAGCGCGAACAGTTGCGCGAGCAGCGCCGAGCGGAGCAGGAACTTGCGGCCGAGAGGGAACGCCTCGAGAAGGAGAAGTCCCACTACGTCATTGTCATGGCGTCGCTGCGTGCGAGCGGCGACGACGCGGCGGCGGACGAGTTGGCTGGCCGCCTCGCCCAGATCGACGAGGCAATCGAGGCGAACGACTACCGGATCGCCAACATCCGCGCCGGCTACGTCTACGTGATCTCCAACGTCGGCGCCTTCGGCCCAAACGTGGTGAAGATCGGCATGACGCGGCGCCTCGAGCCGCGAGATCGGATCCGGGAACTGGGCGACGCGTCCGTGCCGTTCCGTTTCGACGTACATGCGCTGTTCTTCTCCGAAGACGCCATCACGCTCGAGGGCGAACTGCATAGGGCGTTCGAAGACCGGCGGGTGAACTTCGTAAACGAACGTCGGGAGTTCTTCTTCGCGACACCCGACGAGGTTCGAGACCTCCTAGCCGCGAAGGTCGGGGGCCTGCTTGAGTTCACGGATGCCCCCGAAGCGCTGGAGTACTTCCAAAGTCGCAGTCGATGGCCCGCGGCGACACTCGGTTCGGGGCCCGTCGTCGTCGGCTAGCGCTGCTCACAGTGGTCTTCACCAGCGGCCGCCTACTGGCGCGCTCAACTCGACCATCCGCGGAACGTGGCTAGTGACGTGAGCGATGTTTCGACGGCCGCTCGAGCGCCGGACCGAGTCCGACGACGTGCCACCATCCGCAGTATCTACACCTCTCTGCCTTCGCCCCTTGCGAACCCGAGAGGCGATCACGCTAGCTTCGACCTCGGTAGCGACAGCCGGGCGGGCCGTGGGGCATCTCACGCCTCTCATGCTGCGCACGCTATACAGCAGCACCGACACCACTCCTGAGCCGATCCGCTCTGGGAGGGGCTGGACGAACAAGCGACGGAGACGGCGTCAGCCGGCGGCGCGGATCCCGTGTTAACCCGCTGCTCGCAGGCGAGTCGTCAGCCTTGCGAGCGATGATGTCGATACGGCTCATCGCCGTGGTGTGCGTGTACGGGGTGTCTGGCGAGCGCGCAGCGCATGCCGATCAGCGGACGGCACCGGCTCCGCGTCGGGAGCGGCGATCGCTGCGGTGGACATGGCGCGGTCGCGTACCAACGACAGGCCGCCGATCTGTGCGCCGGCGGCGGTCCGAGGGTCGTGGGTCCATCGCTTGGCCGCCCGAGCCAGTTCGCGGCGAACCACGTGGTCCGGTACGCCAGTCGCCGTGGCGATGCGGACCGCGCCGAGATCCCAGCCTTCGGGTGAGCTGGCGGCGAGGACGATCACCGCTGCGCGCAGACCCGCGGTGCCATGGAGCGTGTGGAGGCGCTCCTGCACGAGCGCGTCGGCCAAAGGGAACGCCCGACTCAGTGCCACGTGGAGGTCGCCCGGGCCGGAGGTGGCTAGCAGGTCGGCGGGGTCGCTGCCGGCGCGCAGCACCACGGCGGCGGGGTTGATGCCGTGTGCGGTGAGGAGCCAATAGTCGCGTTGGGCGGCGATCTGGCCTGCGAGGTCGGCGTCGGTGGCGATGAGCGGTGTGACACCGACGCGGTGGGTGGCGGCAGCAAGTTCGGCGGCCTGTTCCTCGGTGAGCGATGTCCCGAGGGGGGGCGACTCCGACGTAGGTGCCCTGGCCGGCGAGGGAGATGGCAAGGGCGTCCATGGGGCCTTCAGCGAGGACCGGCGCAGCTCCCTGGGCAAGGAGATCGCGGCGCACGGCGAAGAGCTGCGCACCTTTGTGGAACAGCGGGGTGTCGGGGGTGTTGAGGTACTTCGGTCCGCCGGTCTGGTCGGTCGCGTCGGGGTGACGGCGGCCGACGAAGCCGAGGGGTTCGAGCTGGCCGTCGGCGGCGACGCGGGTGATCGGGAAGATCAGGCGATCGCGGAAGCGGTCGATGAGGCGACCGGTCCGCGCGACGCTGGCCAGGCCGGACTCGGTGAGCTCCAGGTCGGTGACGCCCTGGCGGCGCAGGTGATCGACGAGCCGGGTCCAACCGGCCGGGGCGTACCCGGGGAGCACGTACGGGTCGCCGGTCAGGTCGGTACGGAGCCGTTCGGCCAGGTAGGGCTGGGCCCAGGAACCGGGGAACTGGCGCACGTAGTAGTCGGTGGCCAGTCGGTTGAGCTCGAGGATGCGGGCAGGGCTGACCGGTGCCATGGCGGCGTCGAACTCACGGGACGCCTGGGCGTCAATCATCCGGTCGGTAGGCGGCAGTGTGGTGGCGTGGGCTCGCACAGCCGCCGCGAGGGTGAGGTAGGCCTCGACGATTGCAGGGTCGTCGAAGGGGTCCCTCGAGGCGGACTCGTCCGGTTCGGGCGCGAACGGGTCGTCGTAGGTCTGGTCAACCGCGGGCAGCAGGTGCTGCCACTCGTCGTCGGTGGGGGCGACGAGCGCGTGTTGCGGTTCGTCCCTGCCCGAACGGGTCGACGTCGTCGCCACCGAGCGCGGGGGTGGGCGCGTACCGGTCGGGATCGTCGATGACGGGGTCTATGAGGATGGAGATCCGCCAGACGAGCGCCTGGCACGGGTCGACGTCGTCGTCGGCGATCCGACCAACGAGCAGGTCCTCGACGGTGCTGCCGCGGGCGATCGCGTGGTCGACGGCGGTGACCAGGGCAGGCCACCACGGGCTCGCCTGCAACGTGTCGGCCGTGTCCTGGCCGACGAGGTCAGCGAGCCGGGGGTCCACGACGCGGCCAGGTGGTGGTCGGACTCGGCTCGCGCGGCCACCGCGGGAGACAGGCGACCGGTGATGCGCCACCACAGGGCACCTGCGGCGTGGTCGTCGGGAAGGGGGCCGTCGGCGAGGGCACGGCGGACGACCTGCGGGGCGTCGAGACTGGCGCGGGACAGGGCTGAGAGTCGCTCGGCGAGGACCGGTATGAACGGGTCCCGTGTGGTGTCGGTGATTGCGCGGTCGAGCAGGGGCTGCCACTCGGCGAGGGCCGGGGTGTGGTGGGTGGCCAGGCGGGAGTCCAGTGCCTGCTGGTACCGGGCGGCGGCCTTGCCGAGTTGGGGAGCGCCGGTGGGGCGCCGGTCGCTGTCAGGCACCCCGGTGGCCGCGCGCCACACGGCGACGTCGACGAGGAGCTCGTCGTCGGGGCGACGCTGCCCGGTGCGGGCCCACTGCGGCGTCGACTGGTCCGATCGCGCCTGCTCGGTGACCTGTTGGGTGAGGTCGCGCACCTGTGCGGCGCGGGCTGCGAGGTACGGGCCCCACTGTGGGTCCTCGCACAAGGAGGCGGGGATGCCGGGCAGCCAGGGCAGGGGTCCGGTGCCGGCGTTGCGCAGGCCGGTGTCGTCCAGCCGCCAGTCGAGCACGGCAGCGACGTCGTCCGCGGTGTCCAGCTCGCGTGCACCGGCCGTGGCGCGGAGGCGAAGGACGGGGTCGCCTCCCTGGGCCGCGAGCAGGAGCAGGTGCGCGCGCAGAGTCGGCCACGCGGCGGCCTTGGTCAGCTCGGGCACGACGAGGTCCGCGGCGCTGTCCAGGCGAGCGACCTGCTCGGCGCCGAGCAGCTGTTCGGCGCCGACGTGCAGGGAGTCGACGTACCGGGCCGCCGCTTGGCCCAGCAGGGTGGCGGGGTCCTCGGCGACCCGGCGTGTGGTGTGGGCCGACTGCGCTGAATCGTCGCGGGCGAGGATGCGTTCGAGGAGGTCGGTCGCGGTGAGTGGGTGGACGTACTCGGGGCGGATGACGTTGTGCTCGTCGCCGTCGCCGACGACCTCGAGGTACAGGTGGTTGGCCGTCTTGCCGCGCGTCACCGCGGTGTAGGCGAGCTGCCGGGACTCCTGCCCGGTCAGGAGCGTGTGGCTGGTGTCCGCCGTGACGCCCTGGGCGGTGTGGATCGTCGTGGCGTAGCCGAGGTCGACCGAGGTGCGCACGTAGTCCGGGGGGAGGTCGACGCTACATCGGCTGGTGGTGTGCCGGACGGTCAGCGCCCCGGTCGGGTGCACGGCGGTGACGTGCCACCGGTCACCGTTCTTGACCCAGTCAGTGCCGGTCACGCGCAGCTTCCGGTCGTTGGCCCGGGTCAGGACAGTGTCGCCGGCCGAGGCGGTCGACCCGTCGGCGAGGGGCACGGCGCGCTCCGGGGTCTGACCGTCGAGGCGGTGGGTGCGGGCGCGGTCGTTGAGCTCACCGACGAGTTCGCGGGTCGGGGCGAGCATGACGGCGTCGCGGCCGTTCTCGCGGTCGGTGCGCCAGGCGTCGAAGACGTCGTCGGTGAGGGTGGTGAGGTCCCCGACGTGAACCCGGCGCTGGTCGAGGTAGAAGCCGAGGGACTCGGGCAGTCCGTCGCGCAGGGCCAAGGAGGCGGCGCCCTCGGAGGGGTCGGCGAATCGCATCAGCTCGGTGAGGTGCAGGGCGCCGTAGGTGGCGCGCACGTCGCGCAGGACGCCGCCCGCGCCGATCGCGGACAGCTGCTGGTCGTCGCCGACGAGCCGCACCGACGCGCCGCGTGCGGTGACGAACTCGATCAGGCGGTCCAGGGAGAGGGTGTCGGCCATGCCGGCTTCGTCGACGACGACCAGGCTCGCCCGGCCGATGCGCCGCGCCCAGCCGGGCAGGTGCTCCGGATCGTGGTCCAGGTGCCACAGGAGCTTGGCCATGGTGTCGGTGCGGGCGGCGATGGCCTCACCCAGAACCGTCGCGGCAGTGGCGGACGGCGCGAGCCCGACGACGTCCCCGCCGCCAGCCGTCCACGCGGCGGCCAGGGCGCGCATCGCGGTCGTCTTGCCCGCTCCGGCGGGGGCGATCGCGAGCTGGACCCGTGCACCGGAAGTGGCCATCTCGGTGACAAGGGCTGCCTGCCCGGCGTTGAGCGGCAGGCCGTCGGCGGCGGACTGGGCGAGCGCCCGTTCGACCGCGGCGGATGTGACGCGGGTGCCGTCCCGCTCGCCGGCGTGGGCGACGATCCGTGCTTCGGCAGCGAGCAGGGCGGGGGAGGTGTAGAGGGTCGACCCGGCGACCGTGTAGACGCTCGCGCCGTCACTGCGGCGCAGCGCGGCGGGGGTGTCGATGTCCTGCTCGGTGCGGGTGAGCGGCACCGATCGGCGGGTCAGGACCTCGTCGACCAAGAAGCCGATGACGCGGTCGACGTCGCGGGTGGGAACGTCGACGCCGCGGACACGGCGTTGGGCTTCGGCCTGACGTGCCAGCGCTGCCAGTAGGAGCGGTGTTCCTGGAGCGTCTCCTGGATGGTGGCGGCGGTCTCGCGGACCCACGCGGCATCGACGCGATGGGTGGGCGTCACGGGCGGGTGCAGTGCTTGGTGCAGCATCGCCTGCGCGTCGCTCTCGCTGCCGAGGACCTGCAGTGCTTGGTCCGCCCAGGTGGCGCGCTGCTCGGCGAGACTGCGTGGTCCGTGCTTGCCCTGCCGGGTCTCGAGGGTCGCCTGCTGTGCCAGCTGCACGGACTCCACGGGGGAGGGCGGGCGTCCGTGGGTGGCCTGGAACGAGCTGGCCAGTTCGGCTCGTCGCTCTTCGATGCTGGCTCGTCGGTCCGACCACCGGGCAGCCAACGCCGGGTCGACGCCGACGATCTCGCGGACCGGACGCTTGCGCGGGTCGTCGCCCTCGCGGACCTCGAACCGCACACCGAGGGTGTCGGTCAGGTGCCGCTCGAGCGCAGTGTTGTAGGTCTCGGACGCGGCGACGGTCGCGGCGAACATGAGCCGCCCGTCGATGGCCAGCCACCGACCGCCCTCGCGGGTCTGGACCTTGTTGGCGACGGCGACGTGGCTGTGCAGGTCGGGGTCGCCGGCGCGGCTGTCGCGGTGCGTGAACGCGGCAGCGACGAGGCCGCGGGTCTCGACCTGTCGGACGCCGTCGGTGCCCTCGCGGGTGAACAGGGCTGTGCTCTCGAGGAACGTCAGCGCGTCCCTGACCGCCGCCTGGTGTGCCCGTTCGATCGCGGCCGCGGTCGGTCGGTCGGCGATCGCCCACAGCGTGCTGACGCTCTTGACCGGGGAGAACGTGAGGTCGTAGCCCGCGACAGCGTTGGTGCGTGGGCGGGAGTGCTTGGCGATCGTTGCCGCGAGCTCGCGGGCGTCGGCGGGCTCGCGGCCGTGCTCCTCACGGAACATCTGGGCCGCGACTTGGGTGCGAATGCGCGCCCTGTCGTCCAGCGGCACCGGGTCGGCGGAGCGTACTCCGCGGGTGGCGTTGAGGGCGGCGACCTCCCCTTGCCACGCGGATCCGGAACGCGGAGGTGTCGTTGGCGTAGACCCGGAATGGGTTGCCCAGCCACGTGGCGGTCTCCTGCTCGCGCTCGCTCAGCCCGGCCCCGGCGGCTGCGGCGCGCAGCTGCTCGGCCAGCGGGTGCTTGCCGGCGCCGAACAGATTGCGCATCTGCTCGGCGGTGACCTCGTCGCCCTCGTGGAGCCCGTCGATGCCGGCCACCCCGGACCCGATCCAGGTGCCGGGGGCCTCGCCTTTGGCCGAGTAGTAGGACGCGAGGCTGGTGTGGCCCTTCTCGGTCGCGTCCTGGGCTGCGACCTGGCGGGTCAGGTAGTCGTACCCGCTCCCGGCCGTCAGCTTGTGGATCGACATGGTCACATCCGCCGAAGGCGTCCGGGGTGGCCTCGGCGATCGAGAGATGGCCGGTCAACTCTGGGTTGACTGACCGCCTTCCTCCCGGGAATGCAAGAGGTGTGGGGCAGCGCTTTGGTGGCTTCGGGTCGTGTCGGGGCGGTGCGGTCGCTGGTCGTCGGTCGTCGTCACGTAGAGGGGACGTCGTCGGCGGTGCGTGGGCTGGTGCTGGTGAGCGCGTGCGGGCTCGTGTCGGCCTTCGGAGGTGAGGTCACACGAGTAGGGGAGTCCCGATGGCGGATCAGACGGCGAGGCAGCGGGCGCGGCGGACGGCGCTGGATGCGCAAGCGCGGATGCGGGCGCGGAGGGTGGAGCAGGAGCGGCGGCGCGACGCGCTCGGGGTGGTGGTCGTCTCGGCGCTGGCCGAGCGGGACGCGGTGGTCACGGCATGCGAGGCGCGCGCCGGGGCGGCGCTGGTGCAGATGACCGAGCAGGAGCGACTGACCCTGGCGGAGGCGGTCGAGTGGTGCGGCGGCGCGGACCTGTTCACCGTGCGCGAGGCGGCGCGACTGCGGCAGGCGGCGCAGCCGGCGGCCGTCGCCGGGCCGGTCCGGGTGGCTCGGGCCCCGCGGGTAGTCGCCTCAGCCAATTGAGCTTGCCGCGCCGACCGACGGTCCCTGCTGTTCTCGCGTGGAATGGGGCCGCCGGCAACTGCGCAATCTGTCCGGCAATGCCTAGGAGGCGCGCGATCGGTGCGGGGCTCCAGCCGCCCCGTCAGCGCCTGATCGATTGGTGCGTTCGTCAGCGAATCACAGTCCCGTGACAACCGGACGGAACCAACCCAGGAGGCGCGCTGGTGGGACATCGCATGCGTTTGACTGCCGGCTTGGAGGCTGTCGCTGTGACCGCTTGCGTCGCTACTGGCTGGTCAATCGTTGATCGGCGCGGCGGGACATCGATCGGCGTGTCGCATCACGTCGAGCTGGTCACCACGTCGGCGTGGCGTATCACCACCGACTTCTCCGACACGGTCGGCCCGACCGCTGACCAGCGCTGGCTGAGCAGCGGCACCATCCCGGGTGTCGGCACCCCGTGGGCCGACATGGTGCGCTACGCCCTCCTCGACCTGCACCAGCTGAGCGAACCCGTCGGTTTGCTCGCCGCAGGTGCGGGCGAGAACTGGGGGTTCTCGTGGCCGCGCGACAACGCGTTCGCGGCGGCGGCCCTCGCGAAGACCGGACATGCTCACGAGGCGGAGCAGATCCTGGGCTTCCTCGCGAGCGTGCAGGGCGACGACGGTGGGTTCCAGGCCCGGTACCTCCTCGGCCGTGACGACCCACCCGATCGACGTTCCCAACAGGCTGACGGCGCGGGCTGGGCGCTGTGGGCACTCGACCAGGTCGCCGCGTCGAGCAGCGACCCTCGCGCGACCGCCGCCCAGTTCCAAGGTCTCCTGGAGTCTGCGACTGGATTCGCGCTCGACCAAGTCAGCGACGGATCCCGCCTACCGCCGGCAAGCTCGGACTACTGGGAGCAGCGAGAAGCCAACCTGACGCTCGGCACCGCGGCGCCGCTGCTGGCAGGTTTACGGGCGAGCGCGCGGCTCTACGCAGTTTTGGACGACCCCGTTGCCGCGGCGCGGTCCAATCAAGCAGCTGACGGACTCGAGCGCCTCATCGCACAAGGCTTCCAGCCCAACGGGTACCAGCGCTATGAGACCTCCGGTGGGACCGACGCGGCCATCTGCTTCCTCATGCCACCCTTCACAGACCGGCCCTCGGCTGGTGTGGTGACCGCATGGCGGCGCTACCAGGTCGACGCGATGCGGCCGGCCGGTGGACTCGCGCCCGGCGCGGGCTGGAAGCAGGACGGCCTCTCCTGGACCCCGGAGACGGCCCTTGTCGCCCTGGCCGCGGCATCCGACAACGACCCACTCGTGGCCGGCCACTGGCTCGACTGGCTCAGTGCGCACCGGACCAGCTGGGGCAGCCTCCCGGAGAAGGTCAACTCCGACGGCACTCCCGGCGCCCCCGCACCCTTGGCCTGGACGGCCGCCAGCGTCATCCTCGCCGTCGCCGCACTCGACGCACACGGCGCCTCGACCACGTCCAAACGCTGAATCGCGTCGACGCTGCTGACGGCATTCATTCGAGCATCTGAATGTAGGACGGGCTCCGGCATGGGCCTCATCTCCCTCGCGGACGCGCATGAACCTTGAGGTGAGCGAGGACATCCCCTCGCCCCGCAGGCCTCCGCGAGCTCGACATCAATGGACACAACCAGGCCGCTCACGGAAGAGAAGTGTCCAGGGGTGCCCCAGGGCCGTTGTCACCGGATCGCGGACAGCAGCTCTGCTTTGAGGTCGAGGCCGTCGGGCCGCGCGCCGTCGCATGCCGGCGTCTGGCGCGCGTCGGCGCAGGTGCCGTCCGCATCGATGAACGTCCCGTCGTCGGACACGTAGAAGATCCCGCGCGCCCGCTGCCCGACCGGCACCTGGGCGTCGGCGACGGCGAGGTAGACGCGAGCCCCCGAGCCACCGGGGTCCGCGAACGTCGGCACCCTCCACGGCGTGCACCTTTGTGCCCGACGGGTCAGTCAGGTCGCCGGAGGTGAAGAACACGACGTGGGCGCCGGGCAGCCAAGCGGGGACGACGCCGGCCATGACCCGGTTGGCGACGGGCAGCCCACCAGCGTCGAGGCCGGGATCGCCCACGTCGTACAGCGTCACGGCGGACGGGTCCACGACCCGTCCGGACGCTGGGGCCGTCGGCGCGGGTGACTCGCGGACACCGGCCCACGCGACCACGAACGAGGCGGCGGGCGCGTCCGCGGGGCCGACGACGATCCGGAGAGCGTGATCGACCTGCACACCCGTCCCAGCGGTCGTCTCGCTCAGATCGGCGGCGGTCCCGGCGGCGAGGGTCACGGGTCGGTGCCCTGCGGTGTGCGCACGGCAAGGCCCGTGCTCCATGCTGGGCCGTCGCCCGTGACCGCACCGACCGCCGTGACACCAGGGGCCAGAGTCTCCACGCTCTCCGCTGACACTGCGGGCGCCTCCGTGGGCCCCGCGGGTGCGACCGTGGGCGACGACATCAGGGCGCCCGGCAGCGCCAGGGCAGCGACGGCCACGGCGACTCCGGCCGCAATGCCCCCGCAGTCAGTCCCAGGGTGCGGCGACGCCGCGCTCGGCGGCTGCCGGCCAAGACCGCGACGGGCTCGAGGCCCGAGTGCAGTCCGTCGAGATCGAGACCGGCTCGCAGCCTGCCGGCGAACTGTTCCGTGTCCGTGCTCATGACCCCATCCCCTCCGACGTGCCGACCGTTGCGCGCAGCCGGGCGAGTGCCCGGGACGCCGTTGATTTGACGGTGCCGACCGGGATGCCCAGCTCGGCGGCGACCTCGTCCTCGCTCAGCTCCAGCAGGTGGCGCATCACCACGATGCGCCGCTGCTTGACGGGGAGGGCGAGGAGCGCGCGGACGACGGCGTCGCGGCTGTCGACCGTCCGCTCGCCGCGGGCGTCGTCGGCCAGGTCGAGCGCGGTGCCGGTGAGCACCTCCCGACGGGTTCTGCGCCAGGTGTCGATGCGCAGGTTCGCCAGGATCCGGCGCGACCACACGAGCGGATCGCCGTTGCGAGCAGACCGCCACGACCGCCACGTCCGCTCGAACGTCTGCTGCACGAGGTCCTCGGCCCGGTGCGGGTCCCCGCACAGCAGGTAGGCCATCCGATACAGCGGATCCTTCGCCGATCGCACGAAGTCCACGAACTCCTGCTCGTGGCTGCGGGCCGGCTCGAGGACGACCTCGACGTCGTCCGCCTCGGGCGGCAGCCACTGCCGCCCTGCTACATCCGGCTCAAGCACGCTCATACCCCTCACACGCACCGGTACGACCGGACGTTCCATCTGGCGTCGATCTGCCTCTCGCTGGGCTGGCAGTTCTCCTTCTCGGCTGGGTGGCGCCTTCGACTGTCCGTTGCCAGCCGAAGCCTGGGTGTCGGCGCCGCGAGTTCAGCGGGGCCTTGAGGGGGGTAGGGCGTCCTGAGGATCATGACGTCGTATTGCACGGAGGTGGCGTCCTCAAGCACGTACTCGCACGAACTGGTAGATGGCGCGTACGCCATTGGCGGCGGGCTGGATGAGCTTGTTGCGCCACCTGTCGAGACGTGCCGGTCTCGGCCCAGATGCCGTCCTGGCTTCGGTCG